>JBNJIT010000005.1:0-351474 GCA_051749645.1 Pseudomonadota bacterium | reverse complement strand
TCATCATGCGATGGTCGGGGCTTTTTCGTTGTCGGCGAGGTCTGCCGTGACAAACATGGTCGACATGGAAATGAGCCGCTAGGCTGGGGAGTGGCAGCCTGAAGGGAGGGCAATTTAACTTGTCAGCGAAAAGGAGGTCCGCGATGCGGCATGCGATTACGCGAAAGCTGGGACTGGTACTCATGCTTGCTATGCTGGGCGTTGGTCTGGCGGCTTGTGAAGACGAGCAAGGGCCAGCCGAGGAAGCCGGTGAGAATATCGACGAGACGATGGAAGAGACAGGAGAAGAGATCGAAGAGATGGGCGAGTCGGTTGAGGAGTCCGCTGAAGATAACTGATCTTGTCAGCTCAGTCGTCAAATCAAAGGCCGGGGTTAGCTCCGGCCTTTTCTCGTCGATGCCTTATGACCATAGGCTGCAGAGGATGGCTTGGTCTCCTGCAGGCACGATGGCTAGCCGGCTTGCGGTTCACGAACCGGGTTCGGGGTAAAGGAAACCAGCAGTCTTGGGAAACGGTCTTGGCCGAGTCGCGGATCTGTGGGGCTGATGCATCGGGAAGATGTCTCGAGATCGTTGACTTTAACCGCTATGCTGAGGGGGTCCGACTCGATAACGGCTGCTGCCGAGAGGAATGCCTGATGCGCTTGAAGCGAGAAGAGAGTCTGTTGCTGATCGTCGATCTCCAGGCGGGGTTGCTCCCGGTGATCGACGGAGGGGAGCAAGCGGTAGCCGAGGCTGGTTGGCTGGGCGGAGTGGCCGAGTCGCTCGGCGTGCCGGTATGGCTGACAGAGCAGAACCCTGACGCTCTGGGAGGCAGCGATCCGCGCTTGCTAGAGGCAGTGCCGAAGCACCGCCTGTGGCATAAGATTCATTTCAGCGCCGTGTCCGAGCCGGATCTTGCCGATGGGCTGGCAGTCAGCGGTCGGCGCCAAGTCGTGCTATGTGGTACCGAAGCCCATATCTGCGTACTGCAGACGGGGCTAGGTCTGCTCGAAGCGGGTTATGAGGTCTACTGGCTGACGGATGCCACTGCCAGCCGGCGTGCTGAAGAGGCCGCCCTGGCCAGGTCGCGCATGGTGCAGGCCGGGGCGGTGCCGGTCAGCGCAGATATGGTCGCTTATGAGTGGCTGGAGCGCTGTGATGGCGAACGGTTCAAGTCGGTTCACCGCCGCTTTCTCAAGCCCAGAGCCACCCGGCCATTGCGTTTTTGCTGACGGGCAGGCGGGCAGAGTTAACTGGCTGATTCGGCACGTGTGAAGACCAGGGTATCGCCCTCGGAGAGAGTCGCGTTGTAACGATAGCCGGCTACGTCGAAGTCCTTCAGTCCATCCGGGGAGTCGAGACGCTGACGGATCACCCATGCCGCCATCAGGCCGCGCGCCTTCTTAGCGTAGAAACTGATGATCTTCAACTTGCCATTCTTCTCGTCCTTGAATACCGGTGTGATGATTCGGGCCTTGAGATGCTTGGGGTCGATGGCCTTGAAGTACTCATTGGATGCCAGGTTGAGCAGTACCGGACTGCCGCTGGTCGCCACGGCTTTGTCCAGCTCTTCGGTCAGCAGCGGTTTCCAGAATGCATAGAGATCCTTGCCGGCAGGATTTTCCAGCCTAGTGCCCATCTCCAGCCGATAGGGTTGGATGAGGTCGAGAGGTCTCAACAGACCATAGAGGCCGGACAGTATACGCAGGTGATCCTGGGCGAAAGCGTTGTCGGCATCGCTGAAGGTATCGGCCGCCAGGCCCTGGTAGACGTCGCCCTGAAAGGCTTGGGCTGCCGGCTTCGCGTTCTCGGGTGTGAAGGGGGGTTGCCATTCTGCGAAGCGGGCGGCATTGAGGCCGGCCAGCTTGTCGCTGATACCCATCAGCTCGCTGAGTTGTTGAGGTGAGTAGTCACGCAGGATATCGACCAGTGCCTGGCTGCGGTCGAGAAAGTCGGGTTGGGTATGGTGAGCCGTGGTGGGGGGCGTCTCGAAGTCCAGGGACTTGGCAGGCGAGATCACGCTCAGCATGGGGCGCTCCTGTGGCCGGTGGATCGGCAGTCAGTATACCAAGCCGCCCGACGGGCTTGGGCTATCGAGGTCATAGCCAGGCCATGCCCGTCGGATTCAGGGGCAGGGATTGGAGAGGCGTGCGTGGACGTCTTCGATGGCTTCCAATACGTCGTCGTCGAGCTTCAGGAACTCGCTCTCAAGGTTGCTCTCCAGCTGCTCCATGTTGGTTGCGCCGATGATGTTGCTGGTGAGGAATGGCCGTGAGTTGACGAAAGCGAGTGCCATCTGGGCCGGGTCGAGACCGTGCTCGCGGGCGATGGCCACGTAGGCGCGGGTCGCTTCTTCGGCTTGGGGGCCAGTGTAGCGCTGGAACCGCTCGAAGAGCGTCAAGCGTGCGTTGGATGGACGAGCGCCATCCAGGTATTTGCCGGAGAGTACGCCGAAGCCCAGTGGTGAGTAGGCGAGCAGACCGACGCCTTCACGATGAGCGATTTCGGCCAAGCCTACTTCGAAGGAACGGTTGAGAAGGTTGTAGGGATTCTGTACGGAGGCGACGCGCGGCACCCCGAGCGAGTCAGCCAGCTGCAGGCAGCGCATGACCCCCCAGGGCGTTTCATTGGAAAGGCCGATGGCGCGAACCTTGCCCGCATCCACGAGTTCCTTGAGTGCGCTGAGGGTCTCCTCCAGCGGAGTGGCGTCTTCCTCTTCGTCGTGCACGTAACCGAGCCGCCCGAAGAAATTGCTGCGCCGATCCGGCCAATGCAGCTGGTAGAGGTCCACGTAATCGGTTTGCAAACGCGCGAGGCTGTCGTCGATGGCCTGGTGGAGCTGCTTGCGGGTCAGGCGTGGCCCGCCGCGAATATGATCGAGCCCCGGTCCGGCTGCCTTTGTGGCAATGATGACATCGTCACGGCTGGTGCGTGTCTTGAGCCAACTGCCTATGTAAGCTTCGGTGCGGCCCTGAGTTTCGGGCCGTGGAGGGACTGGATACATCTCGGCGGTATCGATGAAGTTGATGCCGAAGGCCACGGCGCGATCGAGCTGCTCGTGGGCTTCGCTTTCACTGTTCTGTTCGCCGAACGTCATGGTGCCAAGGCACAGTCGGCTGACTTCGATGCCCGTGTTGCCCAGCGGTCGTGTCTGCATCCGTCACTCCTGTGGAAGGGGTCATCAGTGTCGCTAGCCAATGGTAGCCGGGGCATGTCGAAGCAGCAAACGACAAGGGTTGAGTCGCCGCTGAGGCGGGCGTATGCTGGCCACCCTTCTCAGGCCCCGGCGGAGTCCGGATGGCGAGCGACGACTTACCATGACCACGCCCATGGGATGGTGCGGGGGTCAGGTTCATACCATACGGGATGCAAGGTTGTTTGCCATGATGCAGGCATCGTCACTGTTCACCCGGCTCGAATACCGTCTTGCCCAACACCTTTTTCATACGCGCTGGCTGCCACGCTCACCGCGCACGCAACGGTTGACGCTGCATCTGTTCGAGCGTTGTGCCGATGCGGGTCATCCGGCGGCGCTGTCGTTGTACGGGCATATGCTCTTCCATCGCGGCGTGAGTCCACAGGACAAGGCGCGCGGCGCCCGCTACGTATTGGAAGCCGCTCAAGGCGGCGATCTCAAGGCCCAGTACCAGGCCGGGCTGATCTTCGAACACGGCTGCGTCCAGTATCCGCGCCGCGAGGATCGCGCTGTAACTTGGTATGCCCGTGCGGGAGAGGCAGGCCACGCTTTGGCGGCAACTCGCCTGGGCAAGGCTTATCGCAATGGTGAACTGGGGCTGCCCGTGGACGCAGCACAGGCGGCTCACTGGGAGGCGCTAGCCGAACAGCACCTGCCGCTCGATGCGGTCGAACTGGACAGCGAGCACATCCAGACGCGACACTGACCGTTCGTTCGCCACTTGGCGGTATCGCGCTCGTGACCCTGGCTGCAAGGACTTCCATTACCCGTGACGCTTCCGACATTACTGGATATCGAAGCGTCCGGGTTCGGACGCGGTAGCTACCCGATAGAAATCGGCCTGGCACGCACCGATGGGAGTTGCTGTGCCTTTCTCGTTCAGCCGCTGGCCGAGTGGATCCACTGGGATCCCAAGGCGGAATTGCTGCACGGTATTTCCCGGGCAAGGTTGGCGCGTGAAGGTTTGCCCGTGGCCCAGGTGGCGCGCTGGCTCAATGATGAGCTGGGGGAGGTTGGCGTGGCCTACAGCGATAGCTGGGGCTACGATAACACCTGGTTGTCGCTGCTTTTCCATCATGCCGGCTTGTTGCCGGCATTTCGTCTCGAGGCGCTGCGGCTGTTGCTTGACGAGCGTCAGCTTGCGCTATGGCATGCCACCCGCGAAGCGCTGGTCCAGGAGCTGGACATCCACCGACATCGTGCCGGTGACGATGCTCGCTTGCTGCAGCTCACCTACGTACGGACCCGAGAGCTAGCGGCACGGCAGTGAACGGCCCGCTTCAGCGAGGGGGTATGACGACGTTCAGGGTAGTCGCTCGCTACCGAGCCGCGC
The DNA here is from genome assembly GCA_051749645.1 of Pseudomonadota bacterium. Lineage (GTDB taxonomy): Bacteria > Pseudomonadota > Gammaproteobacteria > Pseudomonadales > Halomonadaceae > Halomonas. The sequence continues at coordinate 346,964 of JBNJIT010000005.1, read as the reverse complement.
CTCCAGGGCGTCCAGCAGTGCGGGCGGTGTTTCGGCCGCCAGCAGGCAGTTGCGGGTCGTGGGATTGAGAAAGCCCTGTTCCACCGTCGTGTCCAGGAAGTCGAGCAGCGGCGAGAAGAAGCCGGCGGTGTCCAGCACCCCGATGGGCTTGTCGTGCAGACCCAGATATTGCCAGGTCCAGGCTTCGAACAATTCTTCCAGAGTGCCGATTCCGCCGGGCAGGGCGATGAAGGCGTCCGCATGCGAGGCCATGCTGGCCTTGCGCTCGTGCATGTTGGTCACGCGGACCAGCGTCGGCAGCCCCTCGTGAGCCTGTTCCTGCTCCACCAGATGGTCGGGCATCACGCCGATCACCTCGCCACCGGCCGTCAATACGGCATTGGCGAGTTCGCCCATGAGGCCGATACGGGCACCGCCATACACCAGGCCATGACCGCGTCTGGCCAGCTCCGTACCAAGGGTGCGGGCTGCTGCCAGGTAAGCCGGATCGCGTCCTTCGCGCGAACCTAGATAGACACAGAATCTCGCCATGCGTATTTCCTTGAAAAGGAGAATATCCTAGCAGGAATCGCACAGCGGCAGGAGGGTCACGCCAGGCAGTCGGCCACCTTGAACTCGGCATCGAGCCACCGGCCGATGACGTTGTCGCCGCATAGATGGTGGGCGTACTGGGTGTGCAGACAACGAACCTGGTCCCAGTTGCCGATGCCGCCGATGCCGCGTTGGGTCAATACCGTTTGGTAGCCGAGGCGCGCTACCTCGGCGCGTTGGGCGTCGCTCATACAGCGCCAGCGGGTGGCGACATAGTCGCGATGACTCTCGTGGTAGGCGGTGAGGAAGTCGGGGTCTTCGCGCAGCCGATTTTCCAACTGCTTGATCACGCCGGCGGCCTCGATGCGCGACAGCTCGATCTTCAGTCGGGTATCGCAGAGCCAATACAGGGTAGGAAAGGGTTTGCCATCGACGATGGGCGCCATGCGCAGCACCAGCGGCGTGCCTTCGCCGTCAATGGCCGCCACCGCCTCGATGCCGCGCGGGGGGCGGCCGAGTTGTTCGGTGATGAGAGCCAGCTGGCGAGCATCAGGCGTCTGATCGGCGTTGATCACCATCGGCAGGATCCCGGACGAACTTGTTGGAGCGGCCCACGGCACGAAAGAAGGTGCGGTTGAGCTGCTCCGGCGTGGGGACGTAACACCACTGCCGCTCGCAGTACTCGTTGGCCCGCGCCATCAACACGTCGTAGAGGCGGTTGAACGGCGCATCATAATCGTAGGGGTCGGCCCCGAACAAGCGGATGTGGGGGTAGTCGGCGAAGCGCTCCATGAAGTAGCGCTCGAGATCCGCCTCCACGGCACGATGCTGAGCCACGTTGTCCGGGTCGAGCCAGAGAGTGTAGCGAATGGCCATGACGGCTCCTGGTGACGAGAATGTGGCCCGTTTCGGTGGGGCATGTGGGCTGAGACAGCGAGACAGCGCTTTCGGCTCAGGCCGTTTCGCGGCGAGCGATCGGGGCGAGGCGCGCCTCGGTCAAGCGAATCAGGTTGCGCGGTGTGAGGCGGATCTCCAGACCACGCCGTCCGCCGCTGACATGGAGCGCATCGAGCATTTCGGCGCTGGTATCGACGAAGGCCGGCAAGCGCTGCTTCTGGCCCAACGGGCTGATTCCGCCCAATACGTAGCCGGTGGCGCGTTCGGCCGCCTCGGCCTCTGCCATTGCCGCCTTGCGCGCTCCCGCCGCTCGCGCCAGCGCCTTGAGGTCCAGTCGGGCGCGCACCGGCACCATGGCCACGACTAGACGGCCGTCGTCGAGTCGAGCGACGAGCGTCTTGAACACGCTGTCCGGGTCGAGCCCCAGCGCATCGATGGCTTCTTCGCCATAAGCCAGGGAGCGCGGGTCATGAGCGTAGCGCAGCAGGGTGAAGTCGGTTCCGTCGCGCTTCAGTCGTTGTACGGCCGGTGTCATGCCTGCTCCGCTTCCTCGACGGGCTGCAAGTGGGATTCCAGGGCTGCCCGCAGTTCGCCTTCAATGGGTACGGCACGTTTCGTGGCGTGATCGAAGTGCACCAGCACGGTGTGGCCCAGGTTGGTCAGCTCGCCTTTCTGCCAGGCTTCCTGTGCCACCGTGAAGGAACTGTTGCCCAGCCGGGACAGGTAGGTGCGCAGCTCGATCTCGTGGCCGTAGTGCAGCTCGGCGCGGTAGTCGATTTCCATGCGGGCCATGATCAGTCGCCACTTTCCCGGATCGAGATCCGGGGTGAACAACTTGAACAGATCGTTCCGGGCCAGCTCGAACCAGGCCGGCAGGCGAGTGTTGTTGACGTGGCCGAGGGCGTCGGTGTCGTAGAAGGCGGGTTCGATGGTGCGCACGAACATGAGCGTATCCTGTACTTGTCATGGTGTCGTTGGGAAGGGGGCTTGTCGGTTGACAGCATTGCCCCGAGCAAACGCTAGGTCAAGTGCCGGCTGGAGCGCGCCGGGCGTGCCAAGTCTGCAGCTGCGTCCATCCGAGCAGCCACAGGGTGGCGACGCCGAATCCGGCCAGTGTACCCATGGCGAGCCCCCAAGGGGCGTAGGTGAGCGACACGCACAGGGTGTAGCAGAGCAGCGCTCCCAACCCGGCCGGGTAGTGCTTGATCACCGTGGCGGCCGGTGCGGCACCATGGGTCAGGTGAAGGATGACCAGCAGCGGGTACATGGAAATGGGGAAGGCAGCGAGCATGCCTGACCAGGAAGCGGGCAGCAGATGCGCCAGTGCCGTGATCAGGAAGACGATGCCAGTGGCCAGCCCTGCGCGGATTGCCAATGCCGGCCAACGGAAACCGCCGCGTACCGTCGTCGCCCGGGTGTCGGGCAGGTGACGGTAGAGCCAGATGAAGCCGACGATGGCGATGAGGGTGGTTAGGGTGCCGGTGAGCCGAGTGAAGTCGATGCGGGTCAGCAGCAGGCTAGCCAGCAGCCAGGCCGCCAGGCCGCAGGCCGTACCGCCGAGTACGCCGGGCAGGCCCTCGCGGCGTCCGCCGAGCAGATAGCCGCCGCCCAGTGCCAGCGTGGCGGTGAAGCCAGCCAGGCTGAAGACGGCGCTTTCGGCGGCAAAACCCGGCGATATCTCCAGGCCGATGAAGAACAGCGCGATGGCGGTGCCCAACGGATAGCCGGCCAGCAGCCCAGCCACTCGGGTGCTGACCCGTTCGGCAATCACCGACAGGCCGAGCACGATAGCGATGGAGACCAGCAGTTTGGCCAGCTGCCAGCTCAGGGGAACGTCCATGTGTCATTCTCGCGTGGAGTGGGGGGCGATGGGGCGGCGCCGCCCTGTGCCTTTCAGATCAGACGCAGGCCCTGACGGTCGGCCCAGGCGGCACCGACGGCATGATTGAGGCATTTGCGCAGGTGCTCCGGTAGTGCTTCACGCGCCGCTTCCACGCTGTCGAAGTCGCGATTGAGCAGCCAGCAGTAGGCCCAGGCGCAGGCTTCCGTTTCGTTCTTCGGCGTCGGACGGGCCGGCATCTGCATGAGCAGGAAGGTGGCGGTGCGCGCCGCCCACAGGGGAATGCCATCTTGCGCGTCTGGCTGGCTCCACGCTGCGAGGGTGGCGCCGTCGGGGGTCGCTTCCGGCTCGCCGAGGCGTGCCACCCGCGCCGTCTCGGCGAGGATCAGCGCGAGGCGGTCGGCATCGCCGCGGCCCAGACGACGCCACTGGTCGATCAGCGCCGGCATTCCCTGGCGTGCCTTGGCATAGAAGCCGCTTTGCGGCATGGTCTCGGTCATCATTGGCGGTTTCCCTGAGTCGAGGAAAGGACATGGAGTTCGATTTTGCCACGCCCGTCGAGCGTCGCCACCCCACCGAGGGAGCCTGGCCTTCGCAGAAATGGCATCGCTACGGCGATGACGTGCTGCCGCTATGGGTGGCCGACATGGACTTCCACTCTCCTCCGGCGGTGGTCGAGGCGCTGCGTGCACGGGTCGACCACGGGGTTTTCGGCTACGGCCTGGTCCCGGATAGCCTGCGTCACACTCTTTGCCAGTGGAGTCAGGAGCACTACGGCTGGGCCATCGAGCCCGACTGGCAGCGCTGGCTGCCCGGAGTGGTGCCGGCTTTGCATCTGGCGAGCCTGGCGCTGACCGAGCCAGGCGATGGCATACTGACGGTAACCCCCATCTATCCACCGTTCCTCAAGGTGGCCGAACGTACCGGGCGTCGTCCCCAGCAGGCGGCGCTGGCCGAGCCGGCCGGGCCCGGTGCGCCCTGGCGGCTCGATTTGGATGCCCTGGAAGCGGCGATTACCTCCGAGACACGATTGCTGCTGTGGTGCCACCCTCACAACCCCACCGGTCGGGTGTGGAGCCACGACGAACTGGCGGGACTGGCCGAACTGGTGCGGCGCCATGATCTGCTGGTGGTCTCCGACGAACTGCATTGCGACCTGCTGCTCGATGAAGGCGCGCGCCACCGCCCGCTGGCCGCAGCCTTTCCCGAACTCGCCGAACGCACCCTGACGCTATGGGCGCCTTCCAAGACGTTCAACCTGGCGGGGCTGACTACCGCCTGTGCGGTGATTCCCGACCGTCTGCTGCGCCGCCGCTTCGTTGCCGGGATTCAGGGCCTGGTGCCGGATGCCAACGTGCTTGGCCTGGTGGCCGCCGAGGCGGCCTACGCTCACGGTGACCCTTGGCGCCGGGCGCTGCTCGAGGTGCTGCGCCACCACCGCCAGGCGCTGGTCGAGCGCGTCGCCACCTGGCCCGGGGTGGCCATGAGCACGCCGGAGTCGACCTACCTGGCATGGCTAGACCTGCGCCAGGCCGAGGGACTCGCGGGGCGTGATGGCGCACCCGGGAAGGTGCTGCTCGAGACGGCGGGTGTGGCGCTCTCCGACGGTGCCGACTTCGGTTGGCCGGGCTTCGTGCGGCTCAATTTCGGCACCACGACACTGCAGCTCGAGCAGGCCCTGTTGCGGCTGGATGGCGTGCTGTGCGGCTGAGCCAAGGCTCGGCCGCGATGGGTTTCAGTACAGCAGAGTGAACAGCTTGCGCCGATAGGCCACGGTCAGCGGATGGTCGGCACCGAGTGCATCGAAGACCCGCAGCAGTGTCTTGCGCGCAGCATCGTCGCCATAGGCGCGGTCGTGCTTGAGCAGTTCGAGCAGCCCTTCGAGCCCGCTCTCGTAATTGCCGTCGGCCACTTGGCGCAGGGCTCGCTTGAAGCGTGCCTCGCTGTCGTCGCGCCCTTCGAGGGCGGCGATCTCCTCGCGGGAAGGGGCTTCTTCGGTGAATTCGATACTGGCGCGAACGCCACGTGCCGGAGGGGCATCGCGCTCTTCCGGTGGCAGGTCGTCGAGCAGATGGCGTGCCGCGTCGTGGTGTCCCTCGGCTACCCGTACCCGCGCCAGTTCCACCTGGTAGGCATAGTGCTGTGGGTATTGCTGGATCAGCTGCTCGTAGAGCGCGCCGGCCGTTTCGGTGTCACCGGCGGACAGTGCCTCGGCGGCCTGCTCCTCGGGACTCGCGGGAGCCTCTTCGGGAGCGGGGAAGTAGCGACCCAGCCACTCGCGGATCTCCTTCTCGGGCAGTGCGCCCTGGAACTGGTCCACCAGCCCCCCCTGACTGATCAACTTGACGTCGGGCACCGAGCGCACGCCAAGCTGGGCGGCAATGTCCTGGTTCTCGTCGATGTTGAGCTTGGCCAACAGGAAAGTACCGCGATACTCGCGGGCGAGCTTCTCCAGCACCGGGGTCAGCGTCTTGCACGGCTGGCACCAAGGGGCCCAGCAGTCGAGCAGAACCGGTACCTGCATGGAGAATTCTAGCACCTGCTGGATGCTGTTGCGGTCGACATCGATGATCAACTGTTCATCGGGGATATCCGCCTGTGCCGAAGATTCGCTGGACGTGTCCGGTTCCGGCGTCAGCGGCGCACCGCTATGAGGGTCGACGATGGCCATGGGCAATGCGTTCCGTGATGGTGGATGTACCGCGAAGATGCGGGTGATGACGCAGCGATTCAAGGTCTCGACAACGACTTTCGGCCCGTCCCGCGGCAACGGCAATGCCACCTGTGGTACGCTCGTTGCCGGCCGGTGGACATGGGCCGGGGCGACCGGATACGAGGAACCGTCGATGGCAACATACCGACTCAACCGCGATAGCGACCTGATAGACAACCCTTCTCCGCGCTGCGCCTGCATGCTGGTGCTGGACACCTCCGCCTCGATGTTCGGCGAGCCGATGCGTGAATTGAATGCCGGCGTGCAGTCGTTCATCGCCGCCATTCAGGACGACGACATGGCGGCCTGTTCGGTGGAGCTGGGGGTGATAACGGCGGGTGGCCATGTCACCGAGCAACTGCCGTTCACCACGGCCATGAACATCTCCCAGTGCCGACAGTTCACCGCTTCCGGCATGACGCCGCTGGGCGAGGCCATGGAGCTGGCACTGGATCGTCTCGACTCACGTACCGCGGCTTACCGCCAGGCCGGTGTCGCCTACTATCAGCCGTGGCTGGTGGTGATCAGTGACGGCGTGCCCACCGATGCCTGGGAGCGGGCGGCCGCTCGCTCGCGCACCCTGGCCCAGCAGCGCAAGACGGTGGTGATACCGGTGGGGGTCGAAGAGGCGGACCTGGAGGCACTCAGTGCATTTTCCTCACGGCCTGCCAAGCGGCTCGACGGCCTCAAGTTCCGTGAGTTCTTCCAGTGGTTGTCGGCCAGCATGAGCCGCGTGTCGGCCTCGTCCTCGACCACCGAGCAGGTGAGGCTGCCGCCGACCGACAGCTGGGACAGCATTTGACATGAACGTTGGTCTGCGGACGGGAGGCAGGGCATCGAAGGCTTGGTCGAAAGGAGACGCAGCGGTGCGCGGCAAGATCGTGATGGATTCGCTGGGCAAACCGCGCCAACTGGGGCAGCGGTTGGCCAGCGGTGGGGAAGGCGATATCTACGCCCTGCGTGGCCGCACCGATGTCATCGTCAAGTGGTACTACCCCGAGGTGCTGGTAAAGCGCGGCGAGCTGCTGCACCGCAAGGTGGAGGCGATGCGCGAACTGCGCGATAGCCAGACCACCCAAGATGTATGCTGGCCGCTGATCCGCGTCTTCGACCACCAGCATCGCTGGATCGGTTTCGCCATGTATCGGGCCCAGGGCGTCAAGATGGGGTGTCTGGCCCATACGCTGCTGTATGCTCGCCACTTCCCGAATCTGGATCGTCGCCAGATCGTCGGCTACCTGCTGCGCTATATCGAGATCGTCCAGCAGCTACATCGTGCCGGTATCTGCATCGGCGACTACAATCTCAACAACGTGTTCTGCGTGCCGCGCAGCGACAGCGTGACCCTCATCGATTGCGACAGCTACCAACTGCGCGTGGGTGGCACCTTCTACCCCTGCCCGGTGGGCAGTCCCGATATGACCCCCAAGGAGCACCAGGGCAAAGCGTTTCGCGACATCGTTCGCACGCCGCGCAGCGAGGCCTTCTCGCTGGCCATCGTGCTCTTCAAGTGCCTGATGCTGGGGCGTCACCCCTACGACATCGTGGGGGGTGGCGACCCAGTGCGGAACCTTCGGCGCGGCAACTTCGCCTATGGACGCGGTCAGCGCAGCGTGCCGCAGGGCGACTGGTACGCGCTGTGGCAGGCTTTGCCCAGTGCGGTGCAGGAGTCCTTCATCACCACCTTCACCGAAGGTGCCGACAATCCCGCCCAGCGCACCACGCTGGCGCAATGGCACGAAACATTGAGCGCCTATCGAGAGCAGCTCGAGAGTGGCGAGTGCCTGCGTGAACTGGTCGTGACCGGCGGCAAGGTCGGCGGGAGTGCGCAGCGTGGGCGTTGATGACAGCCAGCCGTCCGTCGACGATACCACGGATGACTGGCGGGGCCTGGCCATCGCCGTTGCCGGGCTCGCGCATCTGGAGGCTGAACCTTCCGTGCCGTGTCAGGATGCCGCCCTGACCGCGGTGGTTCCGCGCCCGCTGTTGGCTGTGGCCGACGGAGCCGGCAGTGCGATTGCCTCCGAGCATGGAGCTCAGGCGGTGACCGGCGCATTGCGCCGCTTGCTCGTCACGCTGGAAGGCCAGGTGGCACCACTGCTCGATACTGCCCACCCGCCCGACGATGATGCCTGCCGCGATCTTGCGTTGCTGCTGGTCAGGCATGCCCAGGGAGTACTGGCAGATGCGGCGCAGATGCAACGCCGCGAAGTGCGCGACCTGCGCTGCACGCTGCTTCTGGCCGTGGTAGGGCGTGCGCGCCTGCTGTGGCTCAAGGTCGGGGATGGTGCCATCGTCGTCGAGCGTGCCGTGCCGGATCCGCAGGCCGAGTCGTCCGATGATCCGGCGCTCATGCCGCTGCTGAGCCTGCTCGGCGAATCGGGGCGCGGTGAATTCGCCAACCAGACGACCTTCGTGGATGAGCGCTTGACGTCCGAACAGGTGCAGTCGGGGTGCCTGGGCATGGATGGCGTGACCGGCATCGCGCTGATGAGCGATGGCGCCGCCGAAAAACTGGTTGCCCATGACGGCAGTCGCGTCGCCGGACAGCTCAGCCACTGGCTCGACGATCTACGCGGCGGTCGGTTGCGTGAGCGTGACCTGATACGACGCTTCTACAGCGAGGCGTTCTGCCGGGGCACGGTCGGTGACGACCGCGGCATCGCCCTGGCGGCCAGGGCGATCGCCGAATGAACGGAGCGACTACCGCGATCAGAAGCGCTCGCCCATGCAGCGCCAAACGTTCATTCTTGCGGTTGTCCGTCAGAGCCTCCTGGTGGTCGGCTCCGTTGGCCTCTTGAAACGCTCGGACCGGATAGCGGACGAACAACTGACCGGGCGATCACAGACAGGTTCGGGCGGCTAGGAGGCGAGACCATGGAGATACCCCACCAGCGCCTGATCTACTTTCAACTGACGGTGGAAACCGGCTCGATTCGTGCCGCCGCCTCGCGGCTGGATATCGCCCCCTCGGCGGTGAGCCGGCAGATCGGGCTGCTGGAATCGGCGCTGGATGCGACCCTGCTGGAGCGGCGGCGCGATGGCGTGCGCTCCACGCCAGTGGGTGACATGCTGCTCGACTACTGCCAGCGGCGCACTATGCTCGACCGGCGCTTCAGCGATGAACTGGATGCGTACCAGCGCTTGGAGACCGGTCAGATCACCCTGTGTGTGGGAGAAGGCTTCGTCGGTGACCTGATCGGTCATCCGCTGCGCGAGTTCACCGAGGCGCATCGTGGCATCCGCCTGGAGATCGACACCGGCAGCACTCGGCAGATCATCGAATCGGTGGTCAACGACGAGGCGCACATCGGCCTGATGTACCACGAGCAGGTGCATCCTCACCTGCGCTTCTGGCATTCCACCCGCCAGCCGCTGGTAGTGCTGATGGCGCCGCAGCACTCCTTGGCGGCAAGCGACGAGCCGCTTACCCTCGATGCCCTGGCCGAGCACCCGCTGGCGCTATGGCACCCGGGCCACGGGGTGCGGCAACTGGTCGACCTGGCCTTTCGCGAGGCCGGTCATCGCCCCATCGTGGGCATCCAGACCGGCTCGCTTGAGGTCCTCAAGCACTCGGCGCGGGCCTCGCTGTGCGCGACGCTGTTGCCGCGCTTTGCCGCCGCCCGGGAGCTGGAAGAGGGCACCCTGGTGGCGCGCGACGTGGTGGGCAGGCACTTCAGCCAGGCCAATGCCCACATGGTCACCCGCATCGGACGGCGCATGCCGCGGGCCGGGTTGCAACTGCTGCGGCATCTGCAGCACTGGATGAGTGCCTTCCGGCACTACCCCTAGGAGCCTGTCGGACTTAACGCTGATCTACTACTAGATCCGGTCTTTCGGCCAATTTCATTCGTTTTGATTCGTTAAATAGCGGACTATTCGCCTCATCAGATCGATAAACGTGTCTCGAAATCCGAATCTCTCGTGACGATCGGTTAAATCCGACAGGCTCCTAGCCGCTGCCGTAGCCCATGGCGGCGCTGGCGTTGGGCGCGGTCTCCACCCAGACGCTGCGGGTGGCGGTGTACTCGCGCAGGCCGTCGGCGCCGCTGGAGCGCCCGTACCCGCTGTCGCCGAAGCCGCCGAAGGGTGACATCACGTTGATGCTCTTGTAACCATTCACCCATACGGTGCCGGCGCGCAGCTGGTGGGCGACGCGCAGGGCCTTGCCGGTGTCGCGGCTCCATACCGCGCCGGCCAGCCCGAAGCGGGTACCATTGGCCAGCTCGATGGCTTCCTGCTCGTCGCGGAAGGTCATCACCACCAGCACCGGTCCGAATACCTCCTCGCGGGCGATGGCCATCTCCGGGGTCACGCCGGAGAGGATGGTGGGAGCGAGGAAGTAGCCGTCGGCGGCCTCCGTGGGCAGGCCCTCGGGGCGGTCGCCGCCGGTCAACAGCTGCGCTCCCTCGGCGAGCGCTTCGTCGATCAGCCGGCGTACCTGTCGATACTGGGCGGCGTTCTGCAACGGGCCCATCCGCGTCGTTGCATCGCTCGGCAGGCCTACGGCAATGGAGTCGGCTGCTCGAGCGAGACGTTCGGTGAAATCGGGGGCCAGGCTCTCCTGCAGCAGCAGCCGCGAGCCGGCCACGCAGCTCTGACCGGCGGCGGCGAAGATTGCCGCTTGAGCGCCGGCCACGGCGTCGTCCAGCACCGCGTCCTCGAAGACCAGGTTGGCTGATTTGCCGCCCAGTTCCAGCACGCTGGGCACCAGGCGGTGGGCGCCGGCTTCGGCGATCAGTCGCCCGGTCTCCGGCGAGCCCACGAACACCAGCTTGGCGACATTGGGGTGATTGGTCAGAGCGCTGCCAGTGGTGTGGCCGAAACCGTTGACGATGCCGATCAGCCCTGCCGGCAGGCCGCCGGCGCGTTCCAGCAACATGGCCAGCAGCACCGAAGTGATCGGGGTGAGCTCGGAGGGCTTGAGCACGGCGGCGTTGCCTGCCGCCAGGGCCGGGGCGAGCTGCCAGCCGCAAGTGAACAGCGGTGCGTTCCACGGCGTGATCTGCCCCACCACGCCAAAGGGCACACGCTGCACGTAGTTGAGGTGGGTGCTCGGTACGTCGATTACCTCGCCATGCTGCTTGTCGCACCAGCCGGCGTAGTACTCGAACATCTCGCGCACCTTTTCGACCTCGCCGCGACAGTCGCGTCGCGGTTTGCCGGCGATCAGGCTTTCGAGCTCGGCGAGGCTCTCCTCGTGTCCGTCCAGACCGGTTGCGGCGCGTTGCAGCCGGCGGCCGCGCTCGCTGGCGCTCAGTGCCATCCACTCCTGCTGGGCGCGCCGAGCGGTTTCCACCGCCACGGCCACAACGTCCTCACCGGCATCCCGGTAGTCGAACAGCGGCAGGTCGGTGACCGGATCCAGCAAGCTGATCGTGTCGCCGGTGCCGGCGGTGAGCCTCCCGTTCACCCAGTTGGCGCTAGGCTGGGGCATGTCCATGCCATAGGCGTCGAGAAGTTGGGCCAGGCGCTTCCGGGCCTGCTGGTTCAGGGTGTTCATGCTGGGTTCTCCTCCTCTCGGCTGGCGGCATGTCGGTCAGCCGACTCCAGCAGCCGGGCGGTGATGCGGTTGAAGTCCTCAGCGTCGTCGAGGCCCTGGCGTTCGTCGTGCCAGCTCTCCACAACCTGCTCCAGCAGTCCGCCGGTTAGACCCAGATCCTGGGCCGTCTGCCGCGCCAGGCGCAGATCCTTGCGCATCAGCCCTGTGGTGAAGCCGGAATCGAAGTCGCCGGATAGAATCCAGCGCGGGAAATTGACCTCGCTGACCGCGCTGCGGCCGGAACCGCTGTTGAGGCCGTTCAGGCAGGCTTCGGGGTCGACCCCGGCACGCCGAGCCATGGCTACCGCCTCGGCGGTGGTCAGCAGATGGGCGGCGCACAGATAGTTGTTGGCCAGCTTGACTACGTGGCCGCTGCCGGCTTCGCCAACATGGGTTATGCGTGCCGCCATGGCTTCCAGGAGCGGACGGGCACGCTCCAGGGTGGCCGTCGTGCCGCCCACCAGCATGCCCAGTTGTCCACTGTGGGCGCCGCCAGGGCCGCCGCTCACCGGGGCGTCCAACCAGCATAGACCGGCCTCTGTCACCTGCTTGGCCAGCTGGCGCGACTCCACCGGGTCGCTGGTGGAGGTGTCGATGATCAGGCTGTCGGTGGGCGCCCGGGCGAGCAGTCCGGGGCGTTGCTCGAGCACCTCGCGCACATGAGTCGAAGTGGGTAGCGACAGGATATAGGCTTCGCTGGCTTCGAGAGATTCGGGTGGGGCGGTGGCGATGCCCTCGGCGGCCAGGCGCTCGCGAGCCTCGGTGGCGATATCGCTGCCCTGTACCGTGAAGCCGGCACGATGCAGGGTCAGGGCCATGCCGCGGCCCATGTTGCCCAGGCCGATGACGGTAACGGTCTTGATCACGGGGAACTCCTGTCAGGGGGTGTCCGGGTGGTGGGCGAGCAGGGTGCGTACCAGCTGCACCCAGTAGTCCACGCCGAGCGGCGTCAGGGCGTCGTTGAAGTCGTAATGGGGGTTGTGCAAGGCAGGGCTGTCCTCGCCGTTGCCCAGCCAGATATAGGCGCCGGGACGCTCGTTCAGCATGAAGGCGAAGTCCTCCGAAGCCATGCTGGGCGGCAGGTCGCGATGCACCCGAGTGATCTCCGGCATGGCCTCGAGCACGGAGGCACAGCGCTGGGCGTGCTCGGGAGTATTGAAGGTCGTCGGGTAGCGCGGCTGGTAATCGAGGTTGGCCTCCAGGCCGTGGAAGCGCGCCTGGGCTTCCACGGCGTCGCGGAAGCGTTGCGCGAGGCGTTGGCGTAGCGTCTCATCGAAGCAGCGCAGGGTACCGCGCAGCTCCACGCCTTCGGGGATGACGTTGAAGGCATCGCCGGCGTGGAACTGGGTGACGCTGAGCACCGCCGTCTGGTGGGCCGGCGTCTCACGGCTGATCAGCCCCTGCAGCTGGTTGACCAACTGGCAGGCGGCGAGGATGGTGTCGCAGCCCAGGTGGGGCATGGCCGCGTGGCAGCCGTTGCCCCTGAGCTTGAGGGTGAATACATCGAAGGCGGCCATCACGGCGCTGTCGTGCACCGCGGCCTCGCCTACCGGCAGCCCCGGCCAGTTGTGTACCCCGTAGACTGCCTCCATCGGGAAGCGCTCGAAGAGGCCCTCCTCGACCATCACCCGGCCGCCACCCTCGCTTTCCTCGGCAGGCTGGAAGATGAAACGAACGTGGCCGGCGAAGTCGGGCTGCCGGGCGAGGCGGCAGGCCGCGCCCAGTAGCATGGTGGTGTGGCCGTCGTGGCCGCAAGCGTGCATCTTTCCCGGGGTTCGGGAGGTGTGAGGCAGGGCGTTGGCCTCGGTGACGTCCAGGGCGTCGATGTCGGCACGCAGGCCGATGGTCGGGCCCGGGCCGAGGCGTCCCTCCAGGGTGGCGACGATGCCGGTACCGCCGCCCAGACCGGTGATGCACTCGAATCCCGCCTCGTGCAGAATCTCGGCGATACGCCGGCTGGTGCGGTGTTCCTCGAAGGCCGTTTCCGGGTGGCGGTGGAAATCGTGCCGCCATTCGAGCAGGGTCTCGGCATCGATAGGAGGCACGGCGTTTGCGGTCATGGTCATTCAGTCCTCGTTCACAGCAGCAGGTCGGCTATCATGGCAGAGGCGACGAAGGTTCCGGTGAACACCAGCAGGGCGATGATCACCAGCTTCCAGCCGGCCTGGCGGAACATGGCCAGTTCGCGGGTGGAAAGCGCCAGGCCGGCATAGGCCAGCACCGGAGTGACGATGGCCAGGAAGTTGACCGCACTGAGTTGGTCGACCAGCCAAGCGTTGCCCGGCATCCACGGCAGGGTCAGCAGGATGCTGACCAGCGAGACCCAGGCCACCCCTGGCAGATAGAAGGGCGCGTAGCGGGTCACTACCAGGCCGATCATGGTCATCACGTAGAGAATCAGCATGCCCGGCAGTGCTTCGATCAGGCCGGCGCCGTTGATGGTGTTGGCGACCCAGGCGACGGCACAGGCCGCGGCCATGACGATGGCGGTCTTGCCGAGGTTTTTCTCGGGGCGTTCCTCTTCAGGCACCTCGCTTGCTTCGGCAGTGGCATTGACCTGGGCTCCCACGGGCTTGACCTGGCGCTTGCCGGTCAGGAGGGTGTAGAGCTTCTCGGCGATGGGCAGGGCGACGAACAGCGTCAAGTAGAGGCCGGTGGCGTAGGTCATCAGGTTGCTGGCGCCGGCGAAGGCAAGCAGTTCATCCTTCATCTCCGGCAGCGAGCCGGCGATGGCCGCCGAACAGGCGGCGACCATGCTGCCGCTGCCCACGCCACAGGCCATGGCCAGGGCACGCGGATCGAGGATGTCCAGTGAGGTCAGATAGCCGGCCATCAGCGCGAACCACAGGGTGCCGAACATGGTGCCCACCACGTAGGTGCCCATCACGCCGATACCCTCGGGGCCCTTGAGGCCGTACTTGTCGGAGATCACCGCGATATTGGGCTCGCGGGCGATGGAGTAGGTGGCACCGATGGCTTCGCGGCCCATCTTGAACACCAGCACGGCCACCGGCAGGGCGATCAGCATGGTGCCCAGATTGCCCAGCTCCTGGAGGATCAGTGCCGGCCCGGCATTGATGAGGTCCTCGATGGCGGGGCCGATGGTGGAGCCGAAGCGGGCGATGAACGGCATGATCGACAGCAGGATCAGCGGCCCGGCCGCCTGGCTGATGCTACCGGGGATGAACTTCCCGGCGGTGCGTGTCACGTTGGGATTGACGATCACGCCGATGATGAAGGCGTAGAACAGCGGCAGCAGCAGTAGGGTGCCGGGGCCCATGGGCACCCGCAGAATACCGATGGCTTCGGAGATCAGCGAGACGAGGATGACCAGCGCATGGAGGCGCCAGTCCAGAAGTTTGGAAAGGGGCATGGGTCGTCCTTCCTGGTCAGGTTGTGGTTGTTGCTATGCCAGCAGCGTACCCATCGGAGTATTGTGAAGCCTCCTGGACTAATGAAAGGCGGGGTGTGTTGCAATTTTTAGAGCTCAGTTGGCTGCTGCCATTGCGACGCTGGGCGGGCATGCCCGGTGGAATGACGAACTCCACCGGGGTCTTGGCGAGGTTTTCAATGAACTGACCGCGGGTTCGCCTGCCCGGCAAGCGGGTGGCGCTTGGTCATTGAGGCTGGCGGGGCTGCAGCGTACGTGACAGAGGACGTCGTTTGGGCTGAGGTCGAGCTTGTGAAGCGCTTGGGCATGAAAAAAGCCAGAACCCTTTGGGTTCTGGCTTTTTCGATGTTTGGTAGCGGGGGCCGGATTCGAACCGACGACCTTCGGGTTATGAGCCCGACGAGCTACCAGGCTGCTCCACCCCGCATCAACGTGCCGCTATTCTACGCAATGTCGGTGTCATGTCAAGCGAAGTGTCAACGCTCCTGCTTCGTGCAGGTTGTGCCCCAGCGTCCATAATCAATAAGGAGCCTTGCAGGGGCGACGCTTCGGGTCGCATCCTGTCTAGGCGGGCTTGTTTCGCGCTGCGTCAGGCTCTTACGCATGAACGTCATGATCAGGGAGGTTTACTATGGCTCAAACAGCACCCGTTGCCTGGGTTACCGGGGGAACCGGTGGCATCGGCTCGGCGATCTGCCGTGCGCTTGCTGCGGCGGGATATCAGGTCGTGGCGGGCTATCACAACCCGGAAAAGGCCAAGAGTTGGCTCGAGGCCCAGAAAGCCGACGGCTTCGACAACATCGCGCTCTCCGGTGTCGATCTGACCAGCTACGATGCCTGCGTTGCCGGCGTCAAGGAGATCGAGGAGACGCATGGTTCCATCAGCGTGCTCGTTAACTGTGCCGGCATCACGCGTGACGGTACTTTGAAGAAGATGAGCCCCGATCAGTGGAACGAGGTCATCGATACCAACCTCAACAGTGTCTTCAATACGTGCCGCAGCGTCATCGAGGGGATGCTCGAGCACGGCCAGGGCCGGATCATCAACATCTCTTCCATCAATGGCCGCAAGGGCCAGTTCGGTCAAGTCAACTATGCCGCGGCCAAGGCCGGTATGCATGGCCTGACCATGTCGCTGGCCCAGGAGACGGCAACCAAGGGAATCACCGTCAACACCGTGTCGCCGGGCTATATCGCCACGGACATGATCATGAAAGTGCCGGAGAAAGTGCGTGAAGCAATTCGTGAGACGATTCCGGTGAAGCGTTTCGGTACGCCGGAAGAGATCGCTCGTCTGGTGGTGTTCCTGGCCGACAAGGAGTCTGGTTTCATTACCGGCGCCAACATCGATATCAATGGGGGGCAGTTCATGGGGTGAAACCCAGAAAGGGCACGCCGCTGCCGAACTGATTTTACGGGAGGCCTTTGGCCTCCCGTTTGCGTAGTGCGCCCCTTGGCTCAGGGCGGTGGCAGGTGGCTCAGGTGTGTCAGCAGGGCGTCGAGTTCCCCGACTTCCCGGTTCCACTGGTCCACTGAGACAGGGCCGGTGGCAAGCAGGCTGCGCAGAATGGCACGCACTTCCTCGGCACGATTCAGGTCGCGCCCGAGCCCCTCGTTGAGCCGTTCGACTTGGATGGCCAGACGCAACGGCTCATCGCGTTGATCGATGCGCCCCATGGCGAGTAGCGCCAGGTGCACGCGCAACCGCGCCAGGCGTTCGGCGACGTCATCGGCGCTGGGCGGGTCATGGCGGGCGGCGTTGCGCGATTCGTGGGCGCTCTGCATGTCGTCGGGCAGAGTCAGGCCGGGTTCCGGCATCACGTCCCGCAGTTGGCCACCGGCCAGTCGCTCGGCATCGGCGGCCAGGTGAGCGTCGAGCAGGGGGCGCAGTGTCTGCCAATGCTGGATTTCGTTGGCCACGGCCAAGCGTGCCAAGCGTTCGCGTCGAGCGCGGATGATGCCGCTCCAGCGACGCCGCATGCCTTCGCTGCGTCGTCCCGACGGCAGCGGTTCCAGGGTGGCTGCCTCATCGATCGCCCGCTCCAGTACGTCATGCTCGCTGGCGTTGGTCGGCTGCCAGGCGTCGAGGCGGTCGATCAGCGCCTGCATGGCTTCGAGTCGGTGGCGCGCTCGCTGGGCATGATCGTCGCGTCGCGCCTCGCGGGCCGCAAAGACGTGATCGCAAAGTTCGCGAAACTCGCGCCACAGGGCCTGCTCCTCGCCGCGCGGGGCGCGCCCCAGCGCTCGCCAGCGCTGCTGCAGCGCTTTGGCGGCTTCGGCACGGCGTTCGGCGGAGATATCCTGCTCCAGCAGTGCGCGGGCCTCGGCAATCAGCGCCTGCTTGGCGTCGGCGATGTCACGGGCGCGCTGGTCGATGAGCGCCTGCAGATCGTGGCGGATCTTGCCGAAACGGCGCCCGATGGACTGGGCTTGGTCGCGGGGCACGGGAGCGTGGCGGCGCCACTCCTCCCGGGCCTGGTCACGGATTTGGCGCAGGGCGTCGGGGTCGGCATCGCTGGCTGGCGAGCTGAGCAGCGCCTCGAGCTGTTCACACAGCGCGATGCGGGCCGCCAGGTTGCGATCGCGCTCTGCAGCGCGTTTCTCATGCCAAGGGGCCAGGCGTTCATGAATGCACTCGGAGGCGGTGCGAAACTGGTCGGAAAATGCCTGGTTGGCGGCAGCATCGCCCAGGGATCGCCACTCCTTGACTAGCTGGCGGTGACGACGGTCGAGTTCGGCATCGCTGAGTCCTTGTTCTTCGGCCAGAGCGGTGATGGCCTGGCATAGCTGCTCGCGTTTGGGACCGGCGACGAAGCTGCGCCAGTCACGCAGCTCGGCGAGCTGGGCGCCGAGCCGCTTCAAGGTGGCGCGATGGTTGCCGAGGCGTTCCCGGGGCAGATCTTCGGCGCGATGACGCAGGCTCTGGTAGAGGCGGCTGGCGCCTTTGAAAGCACCGCGTTCGAGCAGCGTCTCCAACTGCTTCAAATCGTCGGTAAAGCGTGCCAAGCGGGCGTCGAGGTCGTTTTCTGGGGCCGACTCGGCGCTACTCAGTGTGAGTCGGGCGCGCTGAAGCAAGGGCGTCGGGGGCAGGTCGTCGGGCCATGCGGCTCGTTCGAGGCAGGTTGCCAGGCGCTCGGGGTCCCGTTCCTTGAGAGCGGTTTCGATGGCCGGGGCTTCGGCCTCGAGGCGCTCCCAGGCGGTGAGCAGGCGGTCGTAGTCGGTGAGCGCGGCGGCATAGCGCTCGCTGAGTGCCGCATCGATCACGTGACGGTCGGAGAGGGCCTGCCAGCGATTGGCCAGCAGCTGCTTCTGAGCCCGCAGGCTGGCGATGTCCTGGGCCGTCACCCGGTCTCCTTTGGGCAGGGCGGCGAGACTTTCCTCCAGCGCTTCGAGCAGGGATTCGCGGGCCTGGGTAGCCTGCTCGCGCCGGTGGTCCATCTCGGCTTCGGCATGGGCGCGTGCCTCATGGTCGGTGATCACCTTGCGGCAGCGTTGGCTGGCATCCTGGAAGCGTCGTTCCTGGTGACCGTCCGGCAGGTCGGAGAGAGACTCCCATTCGCGTATCAGGTGGCGATAGCGGCCGGCATAGAGCGGCTCCCAGGGTGCATGGGCGTGGGCCTCCAGGTCGCGGAGCAGCGCTTCGCGCCGTTCCCGGGTGGCGGCGAGCTCGGCGGCATCGGTGCGTCGCCGGTTGAGCCGTTCGCGGGCCCGGCGCATGACCTGACGGTCGCGACGCGCCTCCTGGGTCAGCCGCTGCAGGCCAGCCTCGCTTTCCACGCGGGCGGCAGCCGCATGGCGCACCGCGGCGATGCCGTTCTCGCAAGCCTGGCGGATCAATTCATCCTCGCTCTGCAACCTCTCCACGGCGGCCAGGCGCAGCTGTTGATTATCGCCTTTCAGCGCCACGGCACTGAGCAGCGCTGGATCGTCGAGGGTTTCGACGATCGCCTGGCGGTGGGCAAGGTCTCCGTTACCGGCCGAGCCGGACAGCAGCTCGGCCAAGCGCTGGTGCAGTTCCCGGTCGTCAGGTTGGGCGCGGTACAGGCGTAGCAGGGTTTCGATGTCATCGATGCGTGCCAGGGCGGCGTGACGTACTTCACGCACGGGGTCCAGACAGAGACGTTCGAGAGCCTGCCGCTGCTGCGAGTCGGCGGGATCGAGTCGCGCAATGGCTTGGCGACGCTTGTCGGCGTCGGGGTGTTGCCAGCGAGGGGCGAAAAGGTGGCGAAGAAATCCGGGCATGGGCTGTCCTGATCGAGCGCGGGATACCGGCCCGGGCGCGTCGGCGTGTCGCGGTGGGCTCGGCAGGATTCGTCATGGCTATCTAAGCATGCGTTACGTCGGCAGAAAAGCCAGTGGCATGGCAGACTGTGGCCAAACGGCGACAATGTCATTGGACCGGTGTTGGACGTATCATCGGTTGCAGGGGCCAGAGGAGTCGCTTAGCTTTAGACCCACGACCCGACATCATCGACTGGAGTCCGGCAATGAGTCTCAATGTGGATAGGGCGAGCATGGCATTCACCTTCAAGGGGGGCATGCTGCCCATGACGGTCATGGAGCTGACCAGCGCTGACCCCGAGCGCATCCGTGAGCAGCTTGCCGGCAAGCTCAGTCAGTCGCCGGCCTTCTTCCAGCATACGCCGGTGGTGCTGAGCGTCGAGCGGCTCGATGAGCCGCATCTGGCGTTGGAGCGGATCTGCGCGGTGTGCCGGGCTCACAAGCTGCTGCCCGTGGCGGTGCGGGGCGGCCAGGATCCGGTCAAGCAGTCGGCCTGGGCGCTGGGTCTGGGCTGGTTTCCTCCCAGCGACGGCAGCCGAGTGCGTCCCCTCGAGAGCGTGGCACCGGCGGCTGCGGCGGAGCCTGCCGACGAGGCCGCCGCCTCCTCCCAGGCAACCGTGGGCAGCGGGCGCATTTACCGAGGTACGGTGCGCTCCGGTCAGCAGGTGACGGCACCGGAGGGTGATCTGGTGGTCATCGGTGCGGTGAACGCCGGTGCCGAAGTGCTCGCGGCGGGCAGCGTGCACGTGTACGGTGCCTTGCGCGGTCGCGCACTGGCTGGCATTCATGGCGATGCCCAGGCCGGCATTTTCTGTCGCGAGCTTCGCGCCGAGCTGCTGTCGGTGGCCGGCAACTACAAGCGGCTCGAGGACATCGACCCGCAGCTGTTGGGGACGTCGGTTCAGGTCGTGCTGGATGATGCCCAGCTCGAGATCACCCCGCTGACGTAGGGCGCCATCGCTGAGCAAGCGCGATTTTCCCCGTTTTCGAACCGTTCGAAAGGAAGCACAACTTGGCCAAGATCATCGTAGTGACCTCCGGCAAGGGTGGGGTCGGAAAGACAACCAGTGCAGCGGCCATTGCCACCGGCCTGGCGCTGCGAGGCAACAAGACCGTGGTCATCGATTTCGACGTGGGCCTGCGCAACCTGGATCTGATCATGGGCTGCGAGCGGCGCGTGGTCTACGACCTGGTCAACGTCATCCAGGGAGAGGCGGGGCTCAATCAGGCGCTGATTCGCGACAAGCGCGTCGACAATCTGCACATCCTTCCCGCCTCCCAGACCCGCGACAAGGATGCGCTGACCGCGGAAGGCGTGGAGCAGGTGCTCGAAAGACTGAGCGGCGACTTCGACTATATCCTGTGCGATTCGCCGGCCGGCATCGAGCGCGGTGCCCAACTGGCCATGTACCATGCCGACGAGGCGATCGTGGTGACCAACCCCGAAGTCTCCTCGGTTCGCGATTCCGACCGTATCCTGGGCCTGCTCGCCTCCAAGACGCGCCGGGCAGAAAACGACCAGAGTCCCGTCAAGGAGCACCTGCTGATCACCCGCTACAACGCGTCACGGGTCGACGACGGCGACATGCTCAACCTCGAGGACATCCGCGAAATACTGGCCATCGACCTGATCGGCCTGATTCCCGAGTCCGAAGCGGTGCTGCGCGCCTCCAACCAGGGCGTGCCCGTGATCCACGACGACGGCAGCGACGCCGGCCAGGCCTATGCCGATACGGTGTCGCGCTTGCTGGGTGAAGACGTGCCGCTGCGTTTCCACGAGATCCAGAAAAAGAGTCTGCTGAGCCGCATGTTCGGCGGAGGAGGTCGTCGGTGAAGCTGCTGGAATTCCTCAAGCGCGAGCGCAAGAAATCGGCCTCGGTCGCCAAGGAGCGGCTGCAGATCATCGTTGCCCACCAGCGCAGCCAGCGCGGTCAGCCCGACTACATGCCGATGCTGGAAAAGGAATTGCTGGAGGTGATCCGCCGCTACGTCCAGGTGGACGACGATGCCATCAACATCACCCTGGACAGCGAAGACAACTGCTCGGTGCTGGAGCTCAACGTCACCCTGCCGAGAACCTGAGCGACAGGGCTGGCCCAGCCGGCACGGCGCGCCGGCCACAGGCAGCGCCACCGGCCGTTGCAGCGCCGAGCCCGCGTGGACATTCATGTCGTCTTTGGCTGGCAGCCTGCCGGACTTGACCGTTCGTCGTGAGAAAGACCGGGTTTCCCAGTCGATCCGCGCCGAGTCCGCCAGGCTGCTGGGCTGAGGCGCTTTGCGAGCCGAGCAGGAGAGCCTTCGCATGGCGAAGCCCGATGCCGCCCCCATGACCTTCCTGTGGCACGATTACGAGACCTTCGGGGCCGATCCGCGGCGCGATCGCCCGGCCCAGTTCGCCGCCATCCGTACCGACAGCGAGTTTCGCGAGATCGGCGAGCCGGTGGAGTGGTTCTGCCAGCCGGCAGACGACTACCTGCCGCATCCCCAGGCGTGTCTGATCACCGGTATCACTCCGCAGCAGGCCCGCCGTCGTGGCGTACCCGAAGCCGAGTTCGCCGGTGCCGTGCATGCCTTGATGAGCGAACCCGGCACCTGCGCTCTGGGTTACAACAGCCTGCGTTTCGATGACGAGGTGAGCCGGCATCTCTTCTACCGCAACCTGCTCGACCCCTACTCGCGAGAATGGCAGAACGGCAACTCGCGCTGGGACTTGATCGATGCGGTGCGTGCCTTCCATGCTCTGCGTCCCGAGGGCATCGAGTGGCCGAAGCGCGACGACGGCGCACCGAGCTTTCGCCTCGAGGACCTGACCGCCGCCAACGGCATCGAGCACGCTGGCGCTCACGACGCCCTGGCCGATGTGCGTGCCACCATCGCCCTGGCGCGGCTGCTGCGCAGCCGCAACGCCAAGCTCTTCGACCACCTCCTGGGTTTGCGACGCAAGCGTGAAGTCGCCAAGCGCCTTGACCTGATGTCGCGCAAGCCGGTGCTGCATATATCGCGGCGCTACCCGGCTAGCCGCGGCTGCAGCGCTCTGGTGATGCCGCTGGCCGAGCATCCCACCAACCCCAACGGGGTGATCGTCTACGACCTGTCGGTGGATCCCGAGCCGCTGCTCACGCTCGATGCCGAGCAGATTCGCCAGCGCGTCTTCGTCAGCGGCGATGACCTGGCCGAAGGCGAAGTGCGGGTGCCGCTCAAGGTGATTCACATCAATCGCAGCCCGGTGGTGCTGCCCTCTGCAGCCCTCAAGGACAGCCACGGCCCGCATCAGGGCGAGTATGGCGAGATCGTCGACCGACTCGGGCTCGACCTCGACGCCTGTCGCCGCCACTGGCAAGCGCTCAGTCGCGACGGCGAGGCAGCCCGCAAGGCAGCGGCGGTGTTCGCCGAGCCGCCGCCGGAGGGGCCGCAGGACCCGGATCTGATGCTCTACTCGGGCGGCTTCTTTTCTCCTGCCGACCGCAAGCAGATGCAGCGCGTTCGTGACACCGACCCCTGGGAGCTGGTCGAGGCGCGTTTCGCCTTCCAGGATCCGCGGCTCGAGGAGATGCTGTTTCGCTATCGGGCACGCAGCTATCCGGAGACCCTCACTGACGAGGAGCAGGCCCGCTGGGAAGCCTACCGTTGGGAGCGCATGAACGATCCACTGCTCGCCGGCTTCACGCTCAAGGACTTCGCTCGCGAGATCGAGCGGCTCAATCAGGTCGCGCTTGGCGAGCGTGACCGGCAGCTGCTCGAGGAGCTGGTGATGCACGTGGAGGCGATGCTGCCGCCCCAGGCATTCGATTGAGCGTTGCGTCTTTCCTTGCCGACAGCGCCCGGCCTACTGGCCGGGCGCTGTCATGTCTGAGCGTTCAGTCATCGCCTTCGGGGAGCGGCTCCAGTCGTTGGACCAGGGCGGCGACATCGCTGGGTTCGTCGCCGGGGTCGAAGGTCACGCTGACGCCCGGTCCGCTACGTAGCGTGTTCCAGCTCTCCCGAAGGGCGTCGGGCGATACCGTGAGCACGCGTTCGGCCAGCCGTTCGCGCCGGTCGAAGTCGGTGTCATCGTAGGCGAGAGATCGCCATAGACGGTCGGTGCGGCCCGAAAGGCTGGTGTCGCGCTTGAGCAGTTCGTCATGCACGGCCTGGCGATGGATCGCCAACTGCCCCTCGTCGAGCGCGGCGATCTGGTCACTGAAGTCGTCGATGAATGCCTCGATGTGCTCGGCGATGGTTTCGCTCGGCGTGTCCGGCGACTGCACGAGCAGGCTGATGCCGGGGGCATCGATCAGCGGCGAGTAGCTGGCGTTGACCACGTAGCCGAGCTGCTGTTGGGTGCGCAGGCGGTGATAGAAGGGGGTATTGATCAGTTGCCCGATCATGGTGAGGCGCGCCTGAGTCTCCAGGGAGCGATCCTCGCCCTGTAGATAGCGCAGCACCAGCGACTCCTCGCGGCTGCTGTGCGGGTGCAGGTCGGGTAGCTCGTCCGCTGCGCGCAACGGCGTGAGCTCCGGGATCGCCTCGCTGCCGAGGGTCGGAGTCAGCGCTTCGGCGACCCGGGTGCCCAGTCGCTGCGCCAGGTCGGCATCGAGGTTGCCGACGGCCATGGCCTCCAGGCGCAGCTTGGCGAGGAAGTCGTCGCGGAACGCTTGCAGGTCTTCCCGGGTGATCTCGCGGCTGGCGTCCAGCAGCGCCTGACTCGACCAGCTGGGGCGTAGCAGTACATCACCCAGCGTGCGATGTCCCTGACGATAGAGCGAAGCCTGTGGGGCATTGCGCCACTCGCGCTGCAGGCGATAGCGCACGCGCTCGAAGCTGGCCGCACGGATCTCGCCTGACCGCAGCTGTTCCAGCGTATCGGTGATCACGCGTTGCTGACGGTCGCGCCAGCCAGAGAAGGCCAGGGTCAGACCGCGGGCGTGGGCGTACGGGTCGACATGATGACCGGCCAGGCGTGCTGGATAGAAGCGTTCGTTGAGGCTGTCCGACAGCCAGCCTGCGAGCAGGTTCGACAGCGCCGTCTGGCGCGGACTGGTACTGGCCTCGGGGTGGAGCAGCCCCAGTCGCCATTCCACCTTGGGCGTATCGAAAGTGCTGTCCGCCTTGTGCCACAGCACGGAGGCCGGCTCGTCGATCAGTTGCCGGGGGCGCTCGTCTTCGACGTCGAGCAGCGTGAGGTCTTCGGCGATGAAGGGGTTGGGTTCGGGCAGTGCAAGACCTGTCAGGGGGGTAGCCTCCGACGTAACCGTCTCCGTCACGTCGCGCCACGGGGCGTCGAACCAGGGAGAGCGCTGCTCGCTGTCGACGTCGGGGCCGCTGTAGAGTCGGATCAGCCGCTTGGGGGTGAGCCGATCCAGGTAATAGGCGATGCGTTCGCGTTCGAAGCCATCCATTCGGTAGGGAGCGTATTGCACGTCCTCGACGGGAAAGCGAGTCAGATTCATGGCCAGGCGCATGGCCCCCTGCAGTGGCGAGCCGTGCTGCTGGAAGCGGAACTCCTGCTCGGCGAGCTTGGCCTGCTCGTCGTAACGCCAGGCATCGAGGCCCGTTTCGCTCAGCTGTCCGATGGCCTCGAACAGCGTGGCCTCGATGGTGTCGAGGCGTTTGGCGCCCTCGGGGGTCAGGCTCACGTTCACCGCGAACAGGGCATGGCGGCCGTCGTGCCGGGTGACCCCCGCGGAGAGGCCGTCGGCCAGCCCCGCTTCGCGCAGTATGGCGAGCAGGCTGCCCTCACCTTCGTGGCCCAACAGGTTGGCCAGGTAATCGACGGGCTTGAGGCGATACTCGTCAGTCGGGTCGGGTATGGGGAACAGGAAGCGCACCTGGCGGCTGTCGCGTACCGACTGCATCTCGAGGTAGCTGGGCAGTCGGTCCTCCTCGACCAGAGGGGCCTCGATCACCGGGCGTTCGGCACCACGTCCCGCGATGGCGGCGAAGCGCTCGCTCACCAAGGGTTCCAGTTCATCGAGCGGTTGCGGCCCGATGACCGTCAGGTGCATGACATCGGCGTCGTAATGACGCTCGTAGAAGTCGATGACCCGCTCGCGCAGCGATGGCTCTCCTTCGGGGCGGTCGGCGAGGGTTTCGCGGCTGCCCACCGCGAACCCTGTGGTGGGATTGTCGGGGTTGAGCACCTGGTTGAGGACATCGTTCTCGCGTCGGCCATCGTCGCGGATGCGGGCCATGTATTCGGAATTCAC
This sequence comes from Pseudomonadota bacterium, assembly GCA_051749645.1. GTDB lineage: Bacteria > Pseudomonadota > Gammaproteobacteria > Pseudomonadales > Halomonadaceae > Halomonas. The sequence continues at coordinate 321,584 of JBNJIT010000005.1, read as the reverse complement.
GATGTTGCGTTCGCTTTCCAGCTGGTCGGCGTTGAACAGCGGCGAGACGAAGAAAGCGCTGAAACGGTCCAGGGCTCCGGGCAGGGCCTCGGGGTCGATGTCGAAGAAGTAATTGGTGTCCTGGGGTGCCGTGAACGCATTGTGATCGCCGCCATGGCGACGGAGGTAGGACTGATAGGCGTCGGCTTCCGGAAAGGGTTCGGTACCGAGGAACAGCATGTGCTCGAGGAAATGCGCCAGGCCTGCCAGGTCGTCGGGATCCTGGGCGCTGCCCACCCCTACGTTCATCGACGCGGCGGCGCGGTCGGCGTCGGGGTCGCTGACCAGCAGGGCGGTGAGGCCGTTTTCCAGGGTCAATACCCGATAGTCGCGACTGTCGTGGGGGCTGACCCGCGGCGTGGTGACGTCGGCGACCTCCTCGGTTTCGGTGCTAGCCGTGACGGCAAAACTCGACGCCAGCATCACGAGGCCGGCAAGACCCAGTGCCAGGCCGAGGCCATGACGGCGTGACGGATAACGGGTTGCGATGTGCATCATCTCTCCTGATCGCGAGGCCGGCGCAGCATGGGCCCTGTGGGGTGTGCGCAGGCCAGGTCCTGGTTCGCGGGATCGTTCACTCGTCTTGATACCGGAAAAGCGCCCAACAGTTCCTCGTCGGGTGGGGCGAGAAGTGCCCGGGCCTCCGTTTCCGGGGTGTCCGGGGCCAGCCAACGGGATGCCGCCGATGCCGGGATGACGGCCGGGAGCCGGTCGCCGAGAGGGGTGAGCAAGGCGTTGGCGGGCACCGTGATCAGTGCCATGGAGTCGGCATGTTCGGTCAGGCTGGTGTGGTAGCGACACCACAGGCCTGCCAGCAGCAGCGGGCTTCGGTCGACCCGCACGACCAGAAAGGGCTGCTTGAAGCGAGGCTGGGGCTTCCAGAGGTAGACGCCGCCCGCCGGGACCAGGCAGCGCCGTGCAGAAAACGCGTCGCGGAACATGGGGCGTGAGGTCAGCGATTCCGCTCGGGCACAGTGGGGAGCCTGGTCGAGCACCTCCAGCCATGGCGGCGTGAGCCCCCAGAAGGCATCCCTCAGGCAGGTTTCACCCTGCTCGCTGCGCAGAATCGACAGTGGGCGGCGTGGTGCCAGGTTGGGCGAGTGCCGCAGGGCATCCCGGCAGCACAGGCCGGGCAGCAGGCTAGAGGGATCGAATGCGGGAACGTACAGGCGACCGGGCATGACGCCTCCAGATGATGGCGGCCCCAGGGTGGCTGACTTACTGGAGTATGAAAAGGCCTCCCGAGCTGCCGAGGGAGCTCGCAGAGCTCGAAAACAGTGTTCGGTCTGCGCTATTCTACGCTCATGGGTGGCCTTGAGGCACCCGTCACTCCCTTTCCGGCGAGGAATCCCATGGCCCGTCCACGACAGCATGCGCCCGAAGCGCTCCATGCCCAGGTCATGTCCGCCTGCGATGCATGGCTGCAGGACAGTCCGGTCCACTCGCTGTCGCTGCGCGCTCTGGCCCGCCAGGTGGGCTGTGCTCCGAGCACCCTGCTCAAGCTCTATGGCAGTTTCGGCAATCTGCTCCAGCACGTGAACCTGGAGACACTGGACCTACTGCGTGGTGTGATAGCGCCACTGGAAGATGCCGGGCCCGAGTCACGCCTCAAGGGGCTGGCTCTGGCCTACTGGCAGTTTGCCCAGCGTGAGCCTTATCGCTGGCAGCTGCTTTTCGACTTCCCGCTGGCCCAGGAAGGCGAACTGGACCGACGCCAGTCCGATATGATCGAAGCGCTGTTCGTGCGCGTCGAGGCAACGCTCAAGGAGTATCAGCCGGCGCTGGACGACCTTGAGGCACGGCGTTTGAGTCGTACCCTGTGGGGGAGCGTGCACGGCCTGGTTCAGTTGGGTCTCAACGAGCGCCTAGGGTACTGGCAGGGGCAGCAGCTCGAAGTGGGGGAGCTCATCGACCAACTCTTGACCACCATACTTGCCGGGCTGCGGAAACCCGCCTGAACTGACTCTGGCGGTCGTTCACCCATGACGCGCGCGGCGCTGCGGCGCCTGCCAGCAGCGCGCGGCGGTGATGAGGTTGTCGCGCACCTCGAGGATCTCCATGCGCACGTTGCCGATCTGCAGGCAGGCGGCGCCGTCGGGGAAGGACTCCAGGTGCTCGAGAATCAGCCCGTTGAGGGTCTTGGGGCCGTCGGTGGGTAGCTGCCAGCCAAGCAGGCGATTGATATCGCGGATGTTGGCGGTCCCCTCGATGACGTGGCTACCGTCGTCCTGTCGGTAGATCTCCTGGTCCTGGCTGGCCATGTCGGTGGTGAACTCGCCGACGATCTCTTCGAGGATGTCCTCCAGGGTCACCAGCCCTTCTACGTCGCCGTATTCGTCCACCACGATGCCGATGCGTCGCTTCTGCTTCTGAAAATTGAGCAGCTGCGTATGCAGCGGCGTCGACTCGGGAATGAAGTAGGGCTCGCGTGCCTCCTGGACGATAGCTGCCTTGGTCACCTCGGGTCGTGACAGGAAACGTGCCGCATTGCGCAGATGCAGCATACCGATGATGTTGTTGATGTCGCCCTTGTAGATCGGCACACGGGTATGCTGGCTGGTGCGTACCTGGACGAGGATGTCATCCAGGTCGTCGTCCAGGTCGATGCCGACCACCTCGTGCCGCGGCACCATGATGTCGTTCACGGTGACGTTCTCCAGGTCGAGAATCGACAGCAGCATGGCCTGGTGGCGGTGTGGGATGAGCGTACCGGCTTCGTGAACCACGGTACGCAGCTCGTCACGGGTCAGGTTGTCGGCGTTACCGTCTATCTGTTTTACCCCGACCAGGCGCAGCAGTCCGTTGGACAGGGCGCTGACCAGCCACACCAGCGGGTAGAGCAGCTTGAGCAGCGGTTCGAGCACCAACGAAGCCGGGTAGGCGATGCGTTCCGGCTTGATGGCGGCATAGGTCTTGGGACTCACTTCGGCGAAGATCAGGATCACGATGGTGAGAACCAGTGGAGCGATGGCCGGCCCCGACACTTCGCCGAAGAAGTGGATGGCAAGCACCGTGGCGATGGCTGCCGCCAGGTTGTTGACCAGATTGTTGCCGATCAGGATCACGCCGATCAGACGGTCGGGCCGGGCCAGCAGGCGCAGCACGCGCTTGGCTGCGCGCTCACCGCTGTTGGCCTGATGGCTCAGGCGGTAGCGGTTGATCGACATCATGCCGGTCTCGGAACTGGAGAAGAAGGCGGACAGACAGATGAGAAGAACAAGCAGGCCGAATAGTAATCCCAAGGGGAATTCGTCGCTCAAGTCGAAGGATCCTCGCAGGCGTGTCAGCCCCGTGTTGTAGGGGTTCGCTCGGGGAGTGTCAAGGCGACTTCCGCGTCAGTCCGTGTCGCGAGCCGCCTCGTCGAGGCAGGCTAGTTGCCGCGTAGCAAGACTTCCAGCACGAACTTGCTGCCGAAGTAGGCGAGCAGCAGCACGGCACAGCCGCCCAGCGTCCAACGCACCGCGCGCATGCCGCGCCAGCCCAGGATGTGGTGGCTGATCAACAGAATGGCGAAGATGACCCAGGCGGCCAACGACAGGATGGTCTTGTGCGCCAAGTGCTGGGCGAACATGCTGTCGAGAAACACGAAGCCGCTGACGATCGACAGCGTGAGCATTGCCATGCCGGCCCAGATCAGCTCGAAGAGCAAACGCTCCATGGTGGTCAGCGGGGGCAGCGCCTGCACCACGCCGCGAGTGTGATGGTGACGCAGTGCCTGGTTTTGCACGCCCAGCAGCACCGCCTGCATGGCGGCGATCACCAGCACGCCGAAGGCCAGTGCCGAACTGATGGCGTGCAAGGCGATGCCGGGTGTCATGCCGCTGCTGCCCGCCGGGCTGGGCAGCCCCACCGCCAACAGCAGCGCTACGCCGGATAGCGGGAAGAGCCCCACGGCAATGTTGAGCACCGGTTTGGCCAGGCTCACCGTCAGCAGCAGGAAGACCATGAGCGCCGTAACGATCACGGCACTGGCCGACAGGCCGGGCAGCAGACCGGGTGTCTGGCCGAGCAGCTTGGCCGCCACAGGCACGTGGAACAGCAGCCCCATGAGCCCCAGGACGCGCACGAGGGCGGTCCGAGGCGGTACCCGCCGCATTAGCGTGAGCCCCTGCCAGGAGGCAGCACCCAAATAGAGTACGAAAGCCATGATGGCTAGTGGAAGCGCCTGCATCAGTTGCCGTCCGTGCGCCGTTGCCGGCGTCAATGCATCTCGAAAGTGAATTGCGTCGATACTATACCCAATCCGCGCTCAGTCGCACAGCGATGACGTCCGTCATGCATGGAGACTGGCGGTCACTGCGCGTATAATCCCCACCCAAAGGAGAGCCGGCTGGCCGAGCCAGCCAGGCTGTCACCGCTTTGCGTACGGGTAGGCGCGGTTTCTGCGGTGGATCGTCGCAGTCGGTCCGTCAGTCGCCAGTCAGGGGCGATGTCTACCCGTTTCGTCGCCGGAGAGGCCCATGTTCCAGAATCTCAGTGAGCGCTTGTCGCAGACGCTCAAGTCCATCAAGGGTCAGGCGCGTCTGACCGAGGACAACATCAAGGATACCCTGCGCGAGGTGCGGCGTGCGTTGCTCGAGGCCGACGTCGCCTTGCCGGTGGTCAAGATCTTCATCGAGCGCGTGCGCGAACGTGCCGTGGGCCAGGAGGTTTCCAAGAGCCTCTCGCCGGGCCAGCAGTTCGTCAAGATCGTCCAGCAGGAGCTGGAAGCGGTCATGGGCGAGGCCAACGAAGGCTTCGTGCTCAAGGGGTCGCCTGCGGTGGTGCTGATGGCCGGCCTGCAAGGCGCGGGCAAGACCACGTCGGTGGCCAAGCTGGCTCGTTACCTGCGCGAGCGTGAGAAGCAGAAGGTGCTGGTGGTCTCCGCTGACGTCTATCGCCCGGCGGCCATCGACCAGCTCGAGACGTTGGCGAAAGAGGTCGAAGTCGACTTCTTTCCGTCGCGCAGCGATCAGCAGCCGGTGGAGATCGCCAAGGCGGCGATCCAGCACGCCAAGATCCAGTTTCACGATGTGGTGCTCGTCGACACCGCGGGTCGTCTGGCCATCGACGAAGCCATGATGGCGGAGATTCAGGCGTTGCATGAGGCCGTCGCACCTCAGGAAACGCTCTTCGTGGTCGACGCCATGACCGGCCAGGACGCCGCCAATACGGCCAAGGCCTTCAGCGAAGCGTTGCCGCTGACCGGGGTGATCCTCACCAAGGCCGACGGTGATGCTCGCGGCGGGGCGGCGCTGTCGGTACGTCACATCACCGGCAAGCCGATCAAGTTCATGGGCGTGGGTGAGAAGGTCGATGCCCTGGAGCCTTTCCACCCCGATCGCGTGGCGTCGCGCATTCTCGGCATGGGTGACGTGCTGTCGCTCATCGAGGAGGCCGAGCGCACCGTCGACAAGGGCAAGGCCGAGAAGCTCGCCAAGAAGGTCAAGAAGGGGCAGGGCTTCGATCTCGAGGATTTCCGCGACCAGCTCCAGCAGCTCAAGAAGATGGGCGGCATGGGGGGCTTGATGGGCAAGCTTCCGGGGATGGGACAGATGGCCGAGATGGCCCAGGGCCCTGGCCCCGAGAAGGAGTTCGGCAAGCTCGAAGCGCTGATCAACTCGATGACTCCCCAGGAGCGACGCCGTCCGGAGATCATCAACGGCTCGCGCAAGCGGCGCATCGCCGCTGGCGCCGGGTTGCAGGTCCCCGACCTCAATCGTCTGCTCAAGCAGCACAAGCAGATGCAGAAGATGATGAAGAAGGCCGGCAAGAAGGGCGGCATGCAGAAGATGATGCGTGGCATGTCCGGCATGATGGGCGGCGGCGGGCCGGGAGGCCCTGGCGGTCCTGGAGGCATGGGCGGCCCCGGCGGGATGCCCTGGCGGTAGGAGCCTGCCGGGCTCGACGCCGATCTGCTGCGAAATCCGAGTTTCACGCGACGGTCGGTCTAGCCCAGCAGGCTCCTGGGCCCGAAAAAGGTTCCCAAGCGGGGCTGTTTTCCGTAGAATGCTGCGTCTTCACTGGCAGGACCGCGAACACCGCGGCCATCGTCGTGACCGAATCCAACACAACCGAAGGACAGACTAGGCCATGGTTACCATTCGTCTGGCACGTGGTGGCGCCAAGAAGCGTCCCTTCTATCATCTCACCGTGACCGACTCGCGCAAGTCGCGGGACGGCCGCTTCATCGAGCGCCTGGGTTTCTTCAACCCCATTGCGCGCGGCGGTGAAGAGCGTCTGCGCATCGATCTGGATCGCATCGCCCACTGGCAGGAGCATGGCGCTCAGCTGTCGGCTCGCGTGGCCGAACTGGTCAAGGAAGCCCGCAAGCAGGCCTGAGCCTGACTGTCGGGGGTGGCATCATGAACGCGCAGGCCGAACGCCATGAGGCGGGCGACCATGTGGTGCTGGGCAAGTTGACCAGCCCTTATGGCGTCAAGGGGTGGCTCAAGGTCTACTCCTACACCAGTCCCATTGACGGCATTCTCGACTATGGCGAGTGGGTGGTGCGACAGGATGGCGTGCTCAGCCGACTTCGCCTGGTTCAGGGGCGCCGTCACGGGAAGGGGCTGGTGGCCCGACTCGAGGGTTGTGACACCCGCGAGGCTGCCGAAGCGCTGGCCGGTGCCGAGATTCTGCTGCCCAAGTCGGCGCTGCCGGCACTGCCGAGCGGCGATTACTATTGGTACGAGCTCGAGGGGCTCACAGTGGTCACTCGCGACGGCCAGGTGCTCGGCCAGGTTCAGTACCTGTTCGAGACCGGTGCCAACGACGTCCTGGTGGTCCGGGGGGATCCTCATGGCGAGCCGGCGGCCATCGACGACCGCGAACGGCTGCTGCCCTTTCTGCCCGAAGACGTGATCGTTGCCGTGGATCGCGAAGCGGGCCGAATGACGGTCGACTGGGATCCGACGTTTTGACTGATCGAACGTCAGCGGGGCTGTGGGTCGGCGTCGTCTCGCTATTTCCGGAGATGTTCGAGGCGATCGGCAGCCACGGCGTTACCGGACGAGCCGTGGCTGCTGGCCACATCGCGCTGGAGTTCTGGAACCCGCGTGACTATGCCACCGACCGTCATCGCACCGTGGACGACCGCCCCTATGGTGGCGGCCCCGGCATGCTGATGAAGGTGGATACGCTGCGCGCGGCCATTCACGCCGCCAGGCAGCGGGCGGCCGAGGCTACCGGCCAGCGGCCGCGGGTGGTCTACCTGTCGCCCCAGGGGCGGCGGCTGGACCAGCAAGGCGTGCAGGAACTGGCATCCGGCCCACCTCTGGTGGTGGTGGCCGGGCGCTACGAAGGCATCGATGAGCGGGTCGTGGAAGCCGACATCGATGAGGAGTGGTCGATCGGAGACTATGTGCTCAGCGGCGGCGAGCTGCCGGCCATGGTGCTGATCGATGCCGCGGCTAGGCTGGTGCCCGGCGTGCTCGGGCATCGGGATTCCGCGGTCGAGGACTCCTTCAACGCAGGGCTGCTGGATTGTCCGCACTACACGCGGCCCGAGGAGATCGACGGCCGACGGGTGCCGGATGTGCTGCTCTGCGGCAATCATGGCGTCATCCGCCGCTGGCGGTTGAAGCAGTCGCTGGGGCGGACCTGGCTAAGGCGCCCCGACCTGCTGGAGGGCAGGGCGTTGAGCGACGAGCAGCGTGAGTTGCTCGCGGAGTTCATCGGAGAATACGCCGACAAGGCGGAGGTGCAGGGCACGGCGCGGCAATAGTCACCGTGCACCTGTGTCACCAACCAAGCACCCGCGCTCTCGAGCTCGCTCGGGCGCCGGGGTCACGATTCGCCGGCAACCAAGTTGACCGGTGATTCAGGTTATCAAGGAGTCAATGTCATGAGCAGCAAGAACAAGGTGATCCAGGCGCTCGAAGCCGAGCAGATGAGCAAAGAGGTGCCGGCGTTCGCTCCCGGCGATACCGTGGTCGTTCAGGTCAAGGTCAAGGAGGGCAACCGCGAGCGCCTCCAGGCTTTCGAGGGCGTCGTCATCGGCAAGCGCAATCGCGGCCTCAACTCAGCCTTCACCGTGCGCAAGATTTCCCACGGCGTGGGCGTCGAGCGGACCTTCCAGACCTATAGCCCGCTGGTCGACTCCATCGAAGTGAAGCGTCGGGGCGACGTGCGCCAGGCCAAGCTCTACTATCTCCGCGAGCGCAGCGGCAAGTCCGCCCGCATCAAGGAGAAGCTGTCGTAACGAACCGTTGCACGGATTCGTTGCACAGGCTGGAAACCCCGCCACCGCTCTCGCGGGGCGGGGTTTCGTGGTTTCGGCCTGGAGGAAGGGGCCATGAATCGAGACATCCCGTTGCTCGAGACGTTTCTTGACGCGCTATGGCTCGAGCAGGGGGCCAGCGATCACACCCTGGCCGCTTATCGTCGTGACCTGGAGGCCTGGGCCACCCACCTGGAGACGGCAGGCGGCACTCTGCTCGCTCCTCAGGCGGCGGCACTGCCGGCGTGGTTCGAGGAGCGCCGCGCGGCCGGCTACCAGCTGGCCAGCAATGCCCGGTTGCTATCGAGCCTGCGCCGTTTCTACCGTTGGGCGCTGGCCGAGGGGCACATTGCCGGCGATCCCTTGTCAGAGGTGCGTCTGCCGCGGGTTCGGCCCGCCCTGCCGGATACTCTGGACGAGGACGAGGTCGAGCGTTTGCTGGCCGCTCCTGACGTCACCACCGATCTGGGGCTGCGCGACCGGGCCATGCTAGAAGTGCTCTACGGCTGCGGGCTGCGCGTCTCGGAGCTGGTCGGTCTTACCACCGATGCCGTCAACCTGCGCCAGGGAGTGGTGCGGGTGCGTGGCAAGGGCGACAAGGACCGGCTGGTCCCGCTGGGTGAGGAAGCCGTACACTGGCTCACGCGCTACCTGCGTACGGCTCGAAGGGCGCTGATGCACGATGCAGCGCGTCCACCGATGTTTCCCGGCCGTGGCGATGCCTGCTTGACCCGCCAGGCATTCTGGCACCGCATCAAGGCGCACGCGCGCACTGCCGGCATCCAGCGGCCACTATCGCCACACACCTTGCGTCATGCCTTCGCCACGCATCTGTTGAATCATGGTGCCAACCTGCGTGTCGTACAGCTGCTGCTGGGTCACAGCGATCTCTCGACGACCCAGATCTATACCCATGTGGCGCAGGCGCGCCTCGAAGCCCTGCACTCCGCCCATCACCCCCGAGGTTGATCATGTCTGAAACGTCCTTGCTTCGCACCGCTGCCGTCCTGGCCCTAAGCTCGACCCTATCCGTCGTCGTCCATGCCGATGAAGCCGAACGCCTGGCCGAGCGCCTCGAAGTGCGTGGTCAATTGATGCCGGTTGAGAGCGTTCGCGAGACGCCTCTTGAGGGCTTTTTCGAAGTGCACCTGGAAAACGGCGAGACCTTCTACAGCGATGCCGATGGCGAGTATTTCCTGGTTGGAGATATCTACGAGAATGGCGAGCAAGGGCTGGTCAACCTCAGCGAACGGACCCGCAACGGCAAGCGTGCCGAGCGGCTGGCCGAAGTGCCCGAGGAAGAGCGGGTGGTCTTTCGGGGCACGGCCGATACCCAGGCCGAGGTAGTGGTGTTCACCGACACCACCTGCCCTTACTGCCGGCAGTTCCATGAAGAGGTGCCGCGCCTCAACGAACTGGGTATCGAGGTACACTACCTGGCCTTTCCGCGCACCGGCCTGAATGCCGAGGGCGCGCGGTTGCTCGAGCAGGTATGGTGTGCCGACAATCCGGCGACTGCCATGACCGCGGCCAAGCGCGGCGAAACGCTGGAAAATGGCACCGACTGCGACAATCCGGTCGAGGCACAGTATCATCTGGGGCAGGCGCTCGGCGTGCAGGGCACGCCGGCCATCGTGCTGCCGGACGGCCGTCTGGTGCCGGGCTATGTGCCCGCGGAGCGGCTGGCCGGCATGCTCGGGTTGAAAGACTGACAGCAGCGGCGCATCAACGACGCCGTTGACGAAAGGGCGGTCGATGCCAGGCATCGACACGCCCTTCACCAACTGGACACGCAACGATCAGGGGAGCAGAACATTGAAACCGGTGAGAGTGGGAATCTGTGGTCTGGGGACCGTCGGTGGCGGCACCTTCAACGTGCTGATGCGCAATGCCGACGACATCGCCCGGCGGGCCGGCCGCCCGATCGTCGTCGAACAGGTCGCGCATCGCAGCCTCAACCCGGAGTGTGACCTCACCGGCATCAAGACCACCACCGACGTCTATGAGGTGGCACGCAATCCCGACGTCGACGTGCTGGTGGAGCTGGTGGGCGGCTACGAGGTGGCCCGTGAACTGGTCCTCACCGCCATTGCCAACGGCAAGCACGTGGTGACCGCCAACAAGGCGTTGATCGCCGTGCACGGCAACGAGATTTTCCAGGCCGCCCACGAGCAGGGCGTGATCGTCGCCTTCGAGGCCGCCGTGGCCGGCGGCGTTCCGGTGATCAAGTCGCTGCGCGAGGGGTTGGGCGCCAACCGCATCGAGTGGGTGGCCGGCATCATCAACGGCACCGGCAACTACATTCTCACCCACATGCGCAGCGAAGGGCGCGCCTTCGAGGACGTGCTGGCCGAGGCCCAGGCACTGGGCTACGCCGAGGCGGACCCGACCTTCGACGTCGAAGGCATCGACGCCGCCCACAAGCTCACGATCCTGGCATCCATCGCCTACGGCGTGCCGCTGCAGTTCGAGAAGGCCTACACCGAGGGGATCTCGCGGGTCACCTTCGACGACGTCGAGCAGGCCGACAACCTGGGTTACGTGATCAAGCACCTGGGCATCTCCAAGCGTACCGACGCCGGCCTGGAGTTGCGTGTGCACCCCACGCTGATTCCCAAGGACCGCTTGCTGGCCAACGTACACGGCGTCAAGAACGCCATCGCCATCATGGGCGATGCCGTGGGGCCGACCCTCTACTACGGTGCCGGTGCCGGTGCCGAGCCGACCGCCTCGGCGGTGGTCGCCGATCTGCTCGACGTGGCCCGGGACATCGCCACCGATCACCACTATCGCGTGCCCTACCTGGCCTTCAGCGGCATCGGCGAGGGTGACGGCAGTCAGCCGATCCTGCCCATGGAGGACATCGTCACCGCTTACTACCTGCGCCTGCTGGCAGTGGACCGCCCGGGTGTGTTGGCGCGGGTGGCCACCATCCTCTCCGAGCAGGGCATCTCCATCGAGGCGCTGGTGCAGAAAGAGGCCACCGAGGGCGAGCTGGTGCCGATCATCCTGCTCACCCACAGTTGTCGTGAGAAGCACATGAACGAGGCGATCCGCCAGATCGAGTCGATGGCCGACATCGCCGGTTCGGTCACCCGTATTCGGGTGGAGAGTCTCGACGAGCAGGAGTAATCCGGGCTGCGCCCGGAGCTGTAAGCCATAAGCTTGAAGCTGGAAGGGCAAACTGGCCGACACAGATAAACTGCGAGCTGTGTGTCGCTGTCTTCAGCGAGGAGCGCCGGGGACAAGTCGGAGAGGAGGTCCGATGCCAGGGATGGCATCGGTAGCGCCCAGGGATGGGTTCACAGCGCCTCCTCGAAGATTTGTTGCCGGATCAGCTCCGAGCGAGCAAGGGAACCGAACGATGCGCTATATCAGTACCCGCGGGCAGGCGCCTGCGCTCAGTTTCGAGGAGGTCGTGCTTACCGGCATGGCTAGCGATGGCGGTCTCTATGTCCCGGAGACCGTTCCCCGGTTCTCCCATGACGACCTGGCCGCCATGGCCGGGCTGTCGTACGCCGAGATCGCCTTTCGTGTGATGAAGCCCTACGTCAACGGCGAGATCGACGACGACACCTTCCGCGGCATCGTACGCGACGCCTATGCCACCTTCAGCCACGATGCCGTGGTGCCGCTGAATCAGCTGGATGCCAACCACTTCCTGCTCGAGCTGTTCCACGGCCCCACGCTGGCGTTCAAGGACGTGGCCCTGCAACTGCTCGGCCGCATCCTCGACCACTTCCTGGCCAAGCGCGGCGAGCGGGCGGTGATCATGGGCGCCACCTCGGGCGACACCGGTTCGGCGGCCATCGAAGGGTGCCGCCACTGCGACAACCTCGACATCTTCATCCTCCACCCGCATGACCGCGTTTCCGAGGTGCAGCGCCGTCAGATGACCACGGTGCTGGCCGACAACGTCTTCAATATCGCCATCGAAGGCAACTTCGACGACGCCCAGGCCATGGTCAAGGCGAGCTTCGCCGACCAGGGCTTCCTGAACGGCACGCGGTTGGTGGCGGTGAACTCCATCAACTGGGCGCGCATCATGGCCCAGATCGTCTACTACGTGGCTTCTGCGGTGGCTCTGGGGGCCCCGCATCGTCAGGTCAGCTTCTGTGTGCCTTCGGCCAACTTCGGCAATGTCTTTGCCGGCTACATGGCATACCGCTCGGGGCTACCGGTGAAGCAGTTCGTCATCGCCACCAATGCCAACGACATCCTGCACCGCACGCTGGCCGACAACGACTTCTCCAAGCGGGAACTCAAAGCGACACTGGCGCCTTCCATGGACATCGTGGTGTCGTCCAACTTCGAGCGTCTGCTGTTCGAGGCCTACGAGCGCGATGGTGCCGCCGTGGCAGCGCTGCTCGAGCGTTTCCAGGCCGAGCCGGCAGCACTGGCGGAGGCCCCGCTGGCCAAGTTGCGCGACATGTTCGCCAGCCACAGCGTGGATGACGCCACCATTCTCGAGGTGATCCGCGAAGCGCACCACCGTACCCAGGAGATCCTCGACCCGCACACCGCCACCGGCTATCGTGCCGCCGAGCAGGCGCGCGCCGATGCCGCCACGCCGATGATAACGCTGGCCACCGCGCATCCGGCCAAATTCGCTGAGGCGGTGGTCAAGGCCGGCTTCCCGGGCGTGCCGCTGCCGCCGCACATGGACGACCTGTTGGAGCGCGAGGAGCGCTACACCGTGCTGCCGGCGGAGCTGGCCGAGGTGCAGAAGTTCGTCGCCGAGAATCGTCGCTAAAGCTGAAAGCTAGAAGCGAGGGGCGCCGGGGACAGACCGAAGAGGAGGTCCGATTCCAGGGAAGGAATCGGTAGCGTACAGGGACGTATTTACAGCGCCTCCTCATAGGTCTGTCGCCGGATCAGCCCGGAGCGGGCATCTGCCACCAGCGGTGTACAGAGTGCCTTAATGCCCCGGCACCCTGGTGCTCCCGGCGACATGTACCAATGGATGCAAACCATAGGAGCCAGGCTTGGACGCCGTGACCGAATCCGCCGACCTTCACGCACGCCTGCGCCCGCGTCTGGTGCCCCGCCCGCGCAATGCGGCGCTCTATGCCCAGGCCCAGCGCGAGGGGCTTTCCGAGCTGCAAGCTCGCATCCTGGCCGGACGCCTGGGAGACTATGCGGGCGAGCTGGCGCCGCTGGTGTCACCCAGCCTGCGCTACCTCGAGCACCCCGAGCGGCTTGCCGACGGGCGCCGGGCCGCCGAGCGCATCGCCCAGGCGGTGGTCGACGGCGAGCACATCGGCATTCTCACCGACTACGACGTCGACGGCATCACCTCCCACGTGGTGATCCGGCGCACCCTGGTGGAGCTGTTCGGGGTGCCGGAATCGCGCCTGCACAGCCTGATCGGCCACCGCATCCACGATGGCTACGGCATCAGCCTGCCGCTGGTGGAGCGCACGCTCGCACTCAGGCCGCGACCTAGCCTGGTGATTACCGCCGACTGCGGCAGCAGCGATGAGCCGCGTATCGCCCGACTGGCCGCGGAGGGGATCGACGTGGTGGTGAGCGACCACCATGCCCTGCCACTGGAAGGGCCACCGGCGTCTGCCCACGCCGTGGTCAACCCCACCCGCGACGACTGCCCCTATCCCGACCCGACCATCGCCGGTTGCATGGTCGCCTGGCTGGTCATGTCGCTGTCACGCAGCGTGCTGATCGAGTGGGGGGTGCTGCCCGAGGCCACGCCCAAGCTCTCGCCCTGGCTCTCCTACGTGGCCCTGGGAACCGTGGCGGACTGCGTGTCGCTGGGGGCCAGCCCCGCCAACCGTGCCGTGGTCAGCCACGGCCTCACGCTGATCAATCGCATGGATGCCGCCTGCTGGCGCGCCATGGCTGCCCGCCTGGGCGAGGACAGCGTGCCCTTCGACGCCGAGACCCTGGCCTTCCAGATGGGCCCGCGCATCAATGCCCGCTCGCGGCTCGACGACCCCTACGCGGCATTGCAGTACATGCTCGCGGAAGACGACGCCACGGCGGCGCGTCACCTGGCCACGTTGGATCAGGACAATCAGTCGCGCAAGGCCATCGAGGCCGAGATGGTGGAGGAGGCCAAGGCCCTCGCTCTGCCGGCGCTGTCCGCCGACCACCCGGCCATCCTGGTGTTTCTGGAGAGCGGCCACCCCGGCGTGCAGGGCATCGTCGCCTCGCGGTTGGTACAGGCCTATGGCCGGCCGACCCTGGTACTCACCCCGGCCGCCCAGCCGGGCATGCTGACCGGCTCGGGGCGCTCCATCGAGGCGCTGCACCTGCGCGATGCCCTCCAGCGCGCTCATGATCTCGCTCCCGAAGCATTGCCCCGGTTTGGCGGCCATCGCGGTGCCGCCGGCGTTGGCGTGCCGCATGAGCGGCTGGACGAGTTCCGTGCCGCCTTTCTGCAGGCGGTGGGCGAGCAGCTGGGCGATGCCGAGCTGGGGCCGCGCATCCTCACCGACGGCGAACTCAGCATCGTCCAGCTCGATCTGGCGACGCTGACCGAGCTCGACGCCCTGGGCCCTTACGGTCGTGAGTTCGATGCGCCGCTGTTCGAGGGCGAGTTCCTGGTCGAGAATCTGCGCGAGGTCGGTGCCGACGGCACGCACCTGATGCTGGAGCTCTCGGCCGGTGCCGTCAGCCATCGCGCCATCTGGTTTCGCGCCCTCACTCCCGGCGAGCTGCCCGATTTCGCGGTGGGCGACAGGCTGCGTTGCGCCTACAAGCTCAATCGTAACCGCTGGCGGGGGAGGGAGAGCCTGCAACTGATGGTGGAGCATGCCGAGCGTGAACCCTGATTTCCTAGCGCGCTCGATAGCCTGGCCGCCGGCAGAATGTCGCAATCCTCATCGAGCCGCCAGTCAACTCCGGCCGCTTCGCTCCGGTGGCCAGTCTCTATTCGCTCATGACGGAAATCAGCGCTCACGCAGTCGATAAAGGACATCATTATGGATCCGCAGGATTTGCCGACAGATCCCCACCGGGCCTACGAGGACGTGATGGCGATGCTGGTGGGTACACTGTTCGTGGCTCTCGGCGTCACCTTCTACACTCAGGCGCTGCTGCTAACCGGCAGTACCGCCGGCCTGGCCTTCCTGCTGCAGTATGCTACCGGCTGGCGGTTCGGCGTGTGGTTCTTCCTCATCAACCTGCCGTTCTACTGGCTTGCCATCCGGCGCATGGGCGTCTCTTTCACGCTGCGAACGTTCGTCGCCATCGGCCTGGTATCGCTCTTCTCGGAGCTGACCGGCACCTGGATCGCCATCGAGGGGCTGCACCCTCTCTACGGCTCGTTGATGGGCGGCAGCCTGATCGGCATTGGCATGCTGATCCTGTTCCGGCATCGCACCAGCCTCGGCGGGGTCAACATCCTGGTGCTTTACCTGCAGGACCGCTATGGCTGGCGTGCCGGTTACGTTCAGCTAGGTATCGACGCGCTGATCATGCTCGCGGCCCTGTGGGTGCTGCCGCTGGAGCGCGTCGGCCTCTCGGTACTGGGGGCGGTGGCCCTGAACCTGATCATTGCGCTGAATCATAAGCCCGGACGCTACATGGGCGTGAGCTGAAAAGTGGCGGCGTTCGCCGATTTTTCGGCAGCGGTGGCTTATTATCCGCTGCATGGGCGTTCGGTCAGTAGGTCGGCCAGACGCCGGGCGTGGCCAGCTCCAGCAGGTGGCCATCGGGGTCGCGAAAGTAGACGCTCTCGCCGCCACGCGGCCAGTGGGTGCGCCCTTCGATGACGATGCCATGGTCGTCGAGCTGGCGCTCCCAGGCGGGCAGTTCGCTGGCGATGATGGCGAAGGCTACGTGCACCCGCCCCTTGCCGTCGTGGGGGGGGATGGTGCCCATGTCATCGGGCAGGTGAACGGTTTCCAGCGTCTCTCCCTGGCGAAACAGCAGCAGGACCGTGCTGGCGCCGACATCGTAGGCGGTGAAGCGATGGTCGGCGTTGAACGGCTCCAGCCCCATCACGCCTTCGAAGAAGATCCGCGCCCGGTCCATGTCCTCCACGTAGAGCGCGGTCTCCAGCACGCCGTTGAGCTTGGGCATGGCGAAACTCCTGACACGATTGCCTCTATAGCCTAGCAGCTCGGCTCGTCAGTTCGGCTTCCAGAACCACCAGGCGATGGCGGCAATCAGAGCGAGTCCGGCGAAATTGACGATCCAGCTCATGCGGTGGCCTCCTGGGGTGAACGAACGGCGTTCGGGTCATGGTCGGCGCCCTGCGGGCGCTTGAGCCTCAGCCGGTTGGCGTTGCTGACCACGGTGATCGACGACAGCGACATGGCCGCCCCGGCGATCATCGGCGAGAGCAGCATGCCGGTGAGCGGGTAGAGCACGCCGGCAGCGATGGGGATGCACAGCACGTTGTAGCCGAAGGCGCCGACCAGGTTCTGCTTGATGTTGGTAAGCGTCATGCGGCTGATCTCGATGGCGTCGGCAATGCCGTGAAGCGAGCCGCGCATCAGCGTGATGCCGGCACTCTCGATGGCCACGTCGGTGCCCTGGCCGATGGCGAAGCCGACGTTGGCGCGGGCCAGCGCCGGGGCGTCGTTGATACCGTCGCCCACCATGCCGACCACTTCGCCGACGCTCTGCAGGCGCTCGATTTCGGCGTGCTTGTCCTCGGGCTTGAGACCGGCGCGGTAGTCGTCGATGCCCACTTCCCGGGCAATGGCGGCGGCGGTGTGGGCATTGTCGCCGGTGAGCATCACCACCTTGAGGCCATCGGCCTGCAGGCGTTTCACGGCAGCCACGGTATCGTTGCGCAGGGGGTCGCTGACGCCGAAGATGGCGGCCAACCGACCGTCGATGGCGAAGTACACTACCGTGCGTGCCTTCTTCTCCAGCGTCTCGGCCCCCTGGCGACCGCTGCCAAGGTCGATGCCGGCGTCCTCCAGAAGCCGGGCATTGCCCAGCAGCAGTCGCTCGTCGTCGGCAGTTCGTGCCGTTACGCCGCCACCGGTGATGCTGTCGAAGTCGTGGATGTCGGCGACCTCGGCGTCGGCCGCTTCGGCATGTGCCAGCAGCGCTGCAGCCAGCGGGTGCTCGGAGCCTCGCTCCAGGGCGGCCACCCATCCCAGCACCCGGCGCTCATCGCCGTCGAGGAACTCCGCCTCGGTGACTCGCGGCTTGCCCTCGGTGAGGGTGCCGGTCTTGTCCACCACCAGGGTGGTGAGCTTGCTCGCCGTCTGCAGTGCCTCGCCGCTTCTCACCAGCACGCCGTGTTCGGCAGCCTTGCCCACCCCGATCATGGTGGAGATCGGCGTGGCCAGGCCCAGGGCGCAGGGGCAGGCGATGATCAGCACCGTGGTGGCGGTCACCAGCATGTGGATCACCCGTGGCTCGGCGCCGAAGTTGAACCAGGCAAGCGCCGTGATCACGGCAATGATCATCACCGAGGGCACGAAGACGCTCGATACCTTGTCAGCCAGCTCGCCGATGGGGGGCCGAGAGTTCTGGGCGCGGGCCACCTGTTCGGTGATCTGCCCCAGGCGCGTGTCGCTGCCCACTCGGGTCGCGCGGTAGACCAGGCCACCCTTGCCGTTGACGGTGCCGGCGCTCACCTCATCGCCTTCGCCCTTGGCCACGGGCACCGGCTCGCCGGTGAGCATGGATTCGTCGATGTGGCTCGAGCCCTCGGTGACCTCGCCGTCCACCGGCAGACGCTCGCCGGGACGCACGCGGATATGGTCGCCTTCGCGCACCGCATCGACATCGACCTCCTGCTCCTGGCCGTCGCGGATCACTCGGGCGGTGCGGCTTTGCAGGTCGAGCAGGCGCTTGAGCGCCTCGCTGGTGCGGCCGCGCGCCTTGAGCTCCATGGCGTTGCCGAGCAGGATCAGGCCGATGACCATCGCCGAGGCCTCGAAGTAGATACCCTGGGCGACTTCGGGCAGCCAGGGGGCGAAGGCCACCACTGCCATGGAGTAGAGCCAGGCGGTGCCGGTGCCCATGGCCACCAGGGTGTCCATGTTGGCTTGATGGTGCTTGAAATTCTTCCAGGCGTTGACGAAGAAGTGGCGGCCGGGAAAGGCCATGATCGCCAGGGTCAAGAGGCCGACCACCAGCCAGTAGAGGCGCCCGCCCCCCATCGGGTGCGGATGGTAGACGAACATGCTGGCCATCAGCGGCACCGCGAGTGCCAGCGACCAGGCGCTGCCGCGCAGACGCTGGCGATAGGTCTTCTCGTCCTTTTCCGCACGAGTCGCTTCGGCCTGGCGCAGGTCGACGATGGGCTCGGCGCCGTAGCCCACGGACTCCACCGCCGCCACCAGGGCGTCGGTCTCGGCCGTACCGTGCACCTGGGCGGCGTGGGTGCCGAAGTTGACGCTGGCCGTGGCCACGCCGGGCGTGCGCTCCAGCGCCTGCTGTACGCTCTTCACGCAGCTGGCGCAGGTCATGCCGCTGATCGATAGCCGCTGGGTGGTGGCACCTTCCATGGGCGCATCGCTGGCGGTCGCGGGCGAATGGGCCTCCTCGCGCGATGCTTCCGGTGTGTCGTCGGTTGGCTGCTCCGCCGCTTCGCCGGGGGGATAGCCCGCCTCGTGCAGGATTTCGTCCAGGGCGTCGTCGTCGAGTGTGGTGGCCACTTCCAGTCGCTTCTTTTCCGGCATGCCGGTCACCTCGGCATGCGGATCGCGGGCCTGGATCGCCTCGCGCATGCGTTTCACACAGCCCTGGCAGCTCATGCCCGGCACGCTGCGGGTGCGCTGGCGTCGCTCGTCGGCGTCGTCGGATTCTGTCTCGGGAGGGTAGCCGGCATCTTCCAGCACGTCGTCCAGGGTCTCGGCGTCGAGAGCGGCCGTGACCTCCAGGCGCTTATCGGCTGGCGTGCCGGTCACTTCGGCCTCTGGGTCACGCGCCAGAATGGCGCGGCGCATGTTGGCCACGCAGCCCTGGCAGCTCATGCCGGGCACGGTTCGAACCAGCGTTCGTCTAGCGTTCATCGGGCCTCCTTGGCGGGGTGTTCCTCGTCGCCTCGCAGCGGTTCGGGAAAACTCTCGATCAACCGGCACAGGCTATGGCCGTCGGGCGTGCCGTCGGGCATGTCGGCCCAGGCGTCGAGTGCCTGCTCCATGCGCGCGGCCAGCGCCTGAAGCTCGCGTATGCGGCGACGAATTTCCGGCAGCCGGGCGGCGAGCAGGTCGCGCACCATGGGGCAGGGCGAGTCGCCATGATCGGCATGGTCGAGGATGTCGCGCACTTCGGCGACGCTGAAGCCCAAGGTGCGGGCGCGCTGGATGAAACGTAGCCGCTCCAGGTCGCTGCCGTCGTAGCGGTGGTAGCCGTTGTCGGGCTGCCGCGTCGGGTTCAACAGGCCTTCGCGGGTGTAGTGGCGCACCGTCTCGCCGGTGACGCCGGCATGCCGGGCCAGTTCGCTGACTTTCATGGTGACTCGCTTGGTTCGTCAATCTACGCAGAGTGTAAAACCTTTGTGTTACACAAAGGTCAAGTGAGCCGCAAGCGAGCGTCGAATCCTCGCCGGCCGACGAGTGTTCAAGGACTTAGATACCAGTGCCACTAAAGTATGAGCGATTTCAAGATTAAAACGAACGTTTGCCCTTGATCCGAAAGGGCTGATAAGCGACAACTGGATGCAGAGCGCCCCGTCGAGGGTCAGACAACAATGCGTGCCAGCTTACGAGCAAGAGGAATCGAGACCATGCACAACAAGTTCAACAAGCTGTCCTGGGCCGTGGCCATCGCTGCTGCCGCCATCGCCGGTCAGGCTCACGCCGGCGGCTACCAGGTCAACGAGCAGAGCGTCAGCGGCCAGGGCTACGGCCACGCCGGGCGCAGTTCCAACGTCAACGACGCCACCATCGTGTTCGGCAACCCGGCGGGGATGTCGTTCCTCGATCGCGCCCAGATGACGGCGGGTGGCACCTATCTCAACGTCAGTAGCGATATCGATAATGCCGAGGCGACTCGCGACTTTGGCATGGGTCCGGTTGAAGTTGATGGGTCTGCTGATGGCGATATGGTGCCTGGGAAATTCATTCCCTATGCTTTCTACGCCCAGCCGGTGACCGACAAACTGGCCTTCGGCTTCGGTGTCTATGCACCTTTCGGCTCCGAAACGGAGTACGAGGATGGTTTCATCGGCCGCAACCTGGGCAACTACACCCAGCTGAAGGTGGTGAGCGCTCAGCCCACGGTGTCGTATCGCTTCAACGACCAGTGGTCGGTGGGTGCCGGCATTACCTACAATCGCGTAGATGGAGAGCTGCATCGTCAGGTGCCTAACCCCCTCACACCGAATGATCCTTCCACTGACCTTGATTCACGTGTAGAGGGTGACGACGATAGTTGGGGCTATAATCTGGGCGTGATTTTCCAGCCTGTGCCGGAAACCACATTGGGTCTGACCTATCGCTCAAAGGTGACCTACACGCTGGAAGGTGATTATCGAGCTAAAGGTCCAGATGGCAGCGTTTTTGACCCCGGTGTTCCTGGTGTCGAACGGCAGGAAGATTCCGCCAGACTTGATTTGACCACTCCTGAAACCATCAACTTCTCCATCACCCAGCAGATGAGCGACAACCTCAAACTGATGTTCGGCGCCTCCTGGACGCGCTGGAGTCGGTTCGATCAGATCCTCGTCAAGGGAGAGGCAATTGATGAGATCACCAAAGAGGAACAGGACTACTCCAATGCCTGGGCCTTTGCCGCGGGCGGTGAATACCAGCTCAATCCGCAGTGGGTCTTGCGGGCCGGGGTGACCCTCGATAACACGCCGACCAGCGACGAGTTCCGCAGTGCCCGCATTCCCTCGGACGATCGCCGCATCTTCTCGCTGGGGGCCGGCTGGACGCCAACCGAGAATCTGACGCTGGATTTTGCCTACTCCTACCTCACCGAGCGCAGCACTCGTGTGGACCAAAGCCGTGTTGATCATGAAGGTACTGCTTCAGAAACGGAGTTGGCGTACTCCGCCGACTACAAGAACGAGGCCCATGGCTTCGGCGCACAGCTGACCTACCGTTTCTGACGGCGAGCCCGTTCATCGCGATGCAGGCGACCCGGCTTCGGCCGGGTCGTCTGCGTCTGGCCGATGTCACCATGATGCGATGGCGCGGCACATTCGCTACAATGGCCGTCTTTTCCGTGCCGCCGGGGCCTGGTATTCGACCAGTGCCGCGGCGGCCGTTTTGCCACTGACGATTCAGGTGAGCGATCCATGCTGGAAACCAACGCCATCCACAACCGCATCAAGGACCTGTCTGAGCGGACAGACGTCCTGAGGGGGTATCTTTGACTATGCCGAGAAGAAGGATCGGCTAGAGGAAGTGACCCGCGAGCTCGAGGACCCGGACGTCTGGAGCGATCCGGACTACGCCCAGAAGCTCGGCAAGGAGCGCGCCACGCTCGAGGCGATCGTCGCTACCATCGACGAGCTGGAGCAGGGGCTCGGCGACAGCCGCGACCTGCTGGAGCTGGCCGAGATGGAGGCGGACGAAGGTACTGTCGCCGAGGTCGAAAAGGAGCTCGAAGGCTTCGAGACGAACCTGCAGAAGCTCGAGTTTCGGCGCATGTTTTCCGGCGAGATGGACGCCAACAACGCCTACCTGGATATCCAGGCCGGTTCCGGTGGCACCGAGGCCCAGGACTGGGCCAACATGCTGCTGCGCATGTACCTGCGCTGGTGCGAGCACCACGGCTTCAAGGCGGAAATCATCGAGCTCTCCGGCGGCGAGGTGGCCGGCATCAAGTCGGCGACCCTGCACGTACAGGGCGATTATGCCTTCGGCTGGCTGCGCACCGAGACCGGCGTTCACCGCCTGGTGCGCAAGAGCCCCTTCGATTCCGGTGGGCGTCGCCACACCTCGTTTGCCTCGGTGTTCCTGTCGCCGGAGGTGGACGACAGCTTCGAGGTCGAGATCAACCCGGCGGACCTGCGCGTCGACACCTACCGCTCCAGCGGTGCGGGCGGCCAGCACGTCAACACCACCGACTCCGCCGTGCGCATCACCCACGAGCCGACCGGCATCGTGGTGGCGTGCCAGAGCCAGCGCAGCCAGCATGCCAACCGCGACTTCGCCATGAAGCAGCTCAAGGCGAAGCTGTGGGAGCACGAGATGGACAAGCGCAACGCCGCCAAGCAGCAGGCCGAGGAGGCCAAGGCGGACATCGGCTGGGGCAGTCAGATCCGCTCCTACGTGCTCGACGACCAGCGCATCAAGGATCTGCGCACCGGCGTGCAGACGAGCAACTGCGAGAAGGTGCTGGACGGCGATCTGGATCAGTTCATCGAAGCCAGCCTCAAGCAGGGCCTGTAGCCACGGGCTGCGCGCGGCGAGCTGCGAGCGGGTGAGTGGCACCGTCTCGCTCGTAGCCCGTACCCGAAGCCCGAAGCCCAACTTCTTCACAGGTAACGACATGGCCAACCAGAGCTCTTCACCGGATAGCCCGCAAACCGACGAGAATCGCTTGATCGCCGAGCGGCGCGCCAAGCTCGCCGCTCGGCGTGAGCAGGCGGCGGCGCGTGGCGCGAGCGCCTTTCCCAATCATGTGCGCCGCGACAGCCATGCCGCCGAGCTGATCGATGAACTGGGCGACAAGGACAAGGCCGAGCTCGAGACGCTGGATCGCCAGGCCTGCGTGGCCGGACGCATCCTGCGCAAGCGCGGCCCCTTCATCGTCATCCAGGACGTCAGTGGCCAGATCCAGCTCTACGTCGACAAGAAGGGGTTGCCGGCCGAGACGCTCGAGGACATCAAGGGCTGGGACATCGGCGACATCGTCGCCGGCCGGGGGCCGGTGCACAAGTCAGGCAAGGGCGACCTCTACGTGAAGATGGACGAGGCAACGCTGCTCACCAAGAGTCTGCGGCCGTTGCCCGACAAGTTCCACGGCCTCACCGACATGGAGGCTCGCTATCGCCAGCGCTACGTGGATCTGATCATGAACCCCGACTCACGCCGGGTGTTCGAAACCCGTGCCGGGGTGATCAGCGCCATGCGTCGCTTCTTCGAGGCGCGCGGCTTCATGGAGGTGGAGACACCCATGCTGCAGCCGATTCCCGGCGGTGCCACGGCGCGACCCTTCGTCACCCACCACAATGCGCTCGACCTCGACATGTACCTGCGCATCGCGCCGGAGCTCTACCTCAAGCGCCTGGTGGTGGGCGGCTTCGAGCGGGTCTTCGAGATCAATCGCAATTTCCGCAACGAGGGCCTCTCCACGCGCCACAATCCCGAGTTCACCATGGTCGAGTTCTATCAGGCCTACGCGGACTACCACGACCTGATGGACCTCACCGAGGAGATGCTGCGCACGATCGCCCGTGAAGTGCTGGGCACCACCACCGTGATCAACACCGTGCGCAACAGCGAAGGCGAGGTGGTCGAGCACTATGAGTACGACTTTGGCCAGCCGCTGCGACGCTTGACGGTGTTCGACGCCATCCTCGAGTACAATTCGGACATCCACGCCGAGGCGCTGGCGGACGAATCCGCCGCCCGTCAGATCGCCGAGCGCCTGGATATCGACGTCAAGGACGGCTGGGGCCTGGGCAAGGTCCAGATCGAGATCTTTGAGAAGACCGTGGAGCATCGTCTCCAGCAGCCCACCTTCATCACCGACTATCCCACCGAGGTGAGCCCGCTGGCGCGTCGCAAGGACAGCGACCCCTTCGTCACCGAGCGCTTCGAGTTCTTCGTCGGCGGCCGCGAGATCGCCAACGGCTTTTCGGAGCTCAACGACGCCGAGGACCAGGCCGAGCGCTTCCGCGAGCAGGTGGCCGAGAAGGAGGCCGGCGACGACGAGGCGATGTATTTCGATGCCGACTACGTCCGCGCGCTGGAGTACGGTCTGCCGCCCACCGCCGGCGAGGGCATCGGCATTGACCGCCTGGTGATGCTGCTGACCGACAGCGCCTCGATTCGCGATGTGCTGCTGTTCCCGGCGATGCGCCCTGAAGGAGATTGACGGGGCTGCGCTTCGGCCAGGCGTTGTTGCTAAGGGGGAAGGGCGAACACCTGAGTGCCTAGCCTGGCCTTTGCTCGCCTCCTTCCGCTAGAAGCGGTGGCTGAGCGAAGGGCGCCGGGGGGAGGCCGGAGAGGAGGTCATTCGTCATGGATGGCGAATGTAGCGCCCAGGGAAGGGTTCACAGCGCCTCCTCGAAGGCCTGCCCCTCGGACCAGCCCCGGAGCTGTGCTGCGCCGATGGGCGGAAGCATTGGTAAACGCCGCGACCAGCGCCCATAATGGTCAGCGTTTCGACGTCGAGGAGACCCCGATGAAACTGCTCAACCGCTCCGCCCTGAGCGTCCGGCCGACCCGCCACTTCGTGGAGTGGATCAATGCGCTGGAGCCCACCGTGGGCGATGACGACCTGACGCTTGGCGATGTCGAACGCGAAAGCACCGTCTATCTGATTCCCGAGATGGACACGCCCGAGGCCCTGGAGGCTTTCGTGCGCGAGCGCTATCTTGAGATCCTCGAGACCGAGCTGCGTGCCTGGGAGGAAGACGAACGTCAGTGGCCCGAAACGCTGGACTGGGCGCTCTTCCAGCGTTTCCTGCAGTTCGAACACAGCTACCTGGCCATCGACCTGGATGACGAGGCGGCACTGGAAATCTCCGAGGTGGACGATAGTCTGCTGATGGACGTCGATCAGGATTGAGCCTGTAACGGGCCCCTCCCGCACAGTGAAACCGGCTTCGGCCGGTTTCGTCTTTGATGGCCCCCGCAGCGATGGAAACGGCATGAGTCGACTCTTCGAGAGCCGCCCCGGCGACGACGGTCTGCCGGGGCCGGAACGACGCCTGGCCGTGCTGGCTCTGGTGCTGGGAACCTTGATGGCGGTGGTGGACACCACCATGGTCAACCTGGCGCTGCCCAGCATCGCCCGCGATCTGGGCGTGGCCGAGTCACGCGCCGTCTGGGTGACCAACCTCTTCCAGGTCACCTGTGCGGCCTTCCTGCTGGTGTGCGCGGCGCTCAGCGAGCTGGTGACACGGCGGCGGCTGTACATGGCCGGGTTGGGGCTCTTCGTGACGGCTTCGCTGGGTGCGGCACTATCGCGCAGCCTGGAGTGGTTGCTGGTCTTTCGTGCCCTGCAGGGCCTGGGGGCGGCGGCGACGCTTTCCATCGGCCCTTCGCTGTACCGGGCGATCTTCCCCTCTCGGCTGCTGGGCAGCGCACTGGGGCTCAGCGCTCTGGTGGTGGCGGGGGGCTATGCCTCCGGCCCGGCGTTGGGTGGGCTGGTGCTCTCCATGGCCAGTTGGCCCTGGCTCTTCGCCCTGCACCTGCCTCTCGGGCTCTGTGCACTGTGGCTGGCGCGTCGCGCGTTGCCCCGCGAGTCGCGTCGGCATCGTGGCTTCGATGCTGCCGGTGCGTTGCTCTCCATCACTACGCTGGCCAGCGTCTTTCTCGCCATGGATACCCTGGGGCATGGCGCTCCAGCCTGGCAGGCGCTGGGCTGGCTGGCGCTCGGCCTGGGCGCCGGGTGGCTCTTTCTGCGTCGCCAGCGTCGCGCCGCGCATCCGCTCCTGCCGCTATCGCTGTTCGACGAGCCTCGCTTCAGCCTGGCGGTCTCCGCCTCGGGGCTGGCGTTCATCGGCCAGGGACTCGCCTTCGTGGCGCTGTCGTTTCTCTACCAGCAGGAGATGGGCTTCTCGCCGCTGCAGACGGCGTGGTTGTTCACTCCCTGGCCGCTGGCCATCATGCTGGTGGGGCCACTGGCGGGGCGGTTGGCCGACCGCGTCAATCCCAGCGTGCTGTCGAGTGCCGGCCTGGTGCTGCTGATCGGCGGTCTCATCGCTCTGGCGCGGCTCGAGGGTGAGGCGGGCATCGTCGATGGCTTGTGGCGTACGGCGTTGTGCGGTCTCGGCTTCGGGCTCTTTCAGCCGCCCAACAACCGCGAAATGATGGCCAGCGTGCCACGCGAACGCAGCGCCAGCGCCTCCGGGGTGATGAGCACCACGCGCACCGTCGGGCAGTCGTTGGGCGTGGCACTGGTGGGCGCCTTTCTGGCTGCCGGTGCGCCCGTGCAGGCCACACTGTGGGTGGGAGGGGCTGCCTGCATGCTCTCCCTCGTCGCCAGCCTGGCACGCATGCCGCTGGCGGGTGCCGCTCTGACTCGGGCCCGGATGACGCCATCGTCGGTGTCCGGGCAAGGGAGTACAATGGTGTCAAACCCATCATCGAGGAGCCCTCATGAGCATTCAAGCCGTCATTGAAGAGAAGTTGCAGGCCCTCGAACCGAGTGTGCTGGCGGTGGAGAATGAAAGTCATCGGCATGCTGTGCCGCCCAATTCGGAGACCCACTTCAAAGTGACGCTGGTCTCCGAGCGCTTCGAGGGGCTGATGCCGGTCAAGCGTCACCAGCGTATCTACGCGCTGCTGGCCGACGAACTTTCCGGCCCGGTCCATGCGCTGGCCTTGCACCTCTACACCCCGCAGGAGTGGGAGGCGAGCGGCCAGATGCGCCCCGATTCACCCAACTGTCGCGGCGCTGGGGCGTGACCGGCGAACCGCAGCGCCTCCAGTACCTGGAGGCCATGGGGCTGACGGCCTGGGTGCCGCGCTATCGGCTGCCCAATGCCCGCGCGAGCGCGGCCTGCGACTGGGCGCCTGCGACGCCGCAGCCTAGCGCTGCACCGGCTCAACGCCTTCACGAGCTGCTCGACGAGGCCGAGCGCGAAGCGCAGCAGCGGCCCGCTCGGTCCTTGCAGGAGAGCGAACCGACTCAGCAGGCAGCGCCGGAGGCCGCCGCCCCCGGACGAGCGCGGCAGTTGCTGGAGCCGACCCCAGCAGCGAACGAGGAGGCGTCATCGCCTAGCGAGTCGATTCACGAGGCGATGACGGACGCCTTCCGCGAACCGCTGCGCTTCACCGTGCAGATTGCCTGCCTGGATGGGCGCTGGCTGGTGCTGCTGCCCGGCGATCGGCCTCCCGGTGCGGTCGGCGTGAGGCTGCTCGGCAACATCCTCTCCGCAGCCGGCATCGACCTGCGCGAGGCACCGACGTTTCAGGCGTTTGGCTGGCCGCTGGCGGAGGGGATGCCGGTCGCCGAGCCTGAAGAGGAAGCGCGGCAGGGCTTGCAGGCGTTCATCGAGGGGGCCGGGTGGCGCGGCTGGTCGCCGGAGCGGGTGCTGCTCTTCGGGCATGATGACATTCTGGTGCCGCTGCTGGGCATGACGGAGGAGCGCTGTACGCTGTTGGGGCTGCCCGGCTGGCAGGGGCCCTCGCTCGATGAGCTGGCTGCCAGTGCTGACGCCAAGCGGGCACTGTGGCCGCGACTGGCCGGCTGGCGACACGCTTGGCATGACGAGCATGGCTGAGCGGCGGCTGCGTCGGCTGGACGAGACAGACGCGGCGACGCTGGAGGCGCAGGAGGCGACACAGCCGCCGGCATTGCGTTCGCGGCAGTTGCTGGCGGCGCTGAGTGATCCGGCGACGCTCGTGCTAGGCGTGGAAAGCGAGGGCGTATTGGTGGGGCATGCCGTGGTGGCGCGGCTACCCTTCGATGCGGAGCTTCAGGCGTTGCTGGTGGCGCCGGACTGGCGTCGTCGGGGGGTTGCCGTGCTACTGCTCGACGCCGTGATAGATCAGGCGCACGCCTGGGCAAGCGAGCGCTTGCTGCTGGAGGTGCGTGAGGGTAATGCACCCGCCCGGGCTCTCTACGCGCGGGCCGGGTTCGTCGAGGACGGTCGTCGCTCCGCCTACTACCCGCCGCTGGAAGGGATGGACCAGCGGGAAGATGCGCTACTCCTCTCCCTCCCGCTGGGTTGAGCGGTTAGCGTTCGCTGTTCGTCGGGTCCGTCTCGACATCGTCGAACTTGCCCAGCAGGTCACTGAGGCGGCGCTCCCACTCCTCGCGCTCCTGCTTGAGGCGACGGTTCTCTTCGCGCAGCTCCTCGGCTTCCATCCTGTACAGCTCCAGGGCCTCCACGGCGCTGGCGACCTTCTGTTCGAGCCGGTTGAAGAGTTCGCTGCTCATCCTTTTCTCCTGACGTTTTTCTGGCGATCCGGGCCGGCCATCATGATGGGGCGGGAATTGGAGCTGGCAGCGTAACGCCGCGGCGAGAGCTCAGCAAGCGTCGCCGGTTGGCGACCAGGGCTATCGCATCTAGCAAGTTTACTCAGTGTTGGTCCGTCGACAGGTCTACGAGGAGGCGCTGTGAACCCCTCCCTGGGCGCTACATTCGACCTGCTGCGCTCTCGCATCCTGCTTCGCTTGCAGGGCCAGGGTTGGCCATCCATGGCCAGCCCGTTCGGAGCTGCGCTCCTCACCCCTGTCGAATGACCTCCTCTTCGACCTGTCCCCGGCGGCCCTCGTCGTGTTCAACTGCGACTGCCTTGGGTTGGCGACTCGATGTGGCGCCGGTACAGGCGGGCGGTGGTGTCGCCAGCGCGCACTTCACGGTGCAGCGCCCAGCTGGCCGGCACTTCCGGCCGTGCCTCCGACTCCATCTCGACGTAGATCAAGGCGTCGGTGGCGAGCCAGCCCTGTTCGAGACGTGCGCAGCAGGGGGCGACCAGTCCCTGGCGGAAAGGGGGATCGAGAAACGCCAGCGAGCAGGGCCAGGGCTCTCCGGCGAGAAAGCCCAGCGCGTCGGCAGTGATCACCCGGCCGCGTGCGGCGGCATCCAGGGTGGCGAGGTTGTTCGTCAGCTGGCGGGCCACCCGCGGGTCGCGCTCCACGAAGTGTGCCTCGACGGCGCCGCGGGAGAGTGCCTCCAGCCCCAGGGCGCCGGTACCGGCGAACAGATCCAGCACGCGGGCGCCGGGGGTGGCGGCGGTCAGCCAGTTGAACAGCGTCTCGCGTATCCGGTCGGGGGTCGGTCTGAGACCGGGGCTGTCGAGCACCGGCAGCCGCCGGCGCTTGAAGTCGCCGCCGATCAGGCGCAGCTGTCCGCCGCCACCTGAGGTGCGGTGGGGCTGGTGGCGCTGTCGGGAAGGAGGGCGGCGACGACTCATGAGGGGGAATTGTACCTGCCGCTTTATCCACAGTCATGATGCGCGGTGGTAGGATGTGGCGATCATTCACCCGCGAGGCTGAATTCCCCCATGTTCGGTTTTTTCAAGCGCAAGAAGCAGCAGGACGACGAGCAGGAAGACCAGGCCCGGCAGGCGCCGGAATCGGAGGAGGCGACGGAAACGCCGGCCGAGCCCGCGCCTGAAACGGAAGACGCGGAGCCCCTACGCGAGGCGGCGGATGCTGACGACGTGCCGGTGGAGCCAGAGGCTGCTGTCGAACCCGAACCCGAACCCGAACCCGAACCCGAACCCGAAGCGGTGCGCCCGCCGCTTCAGGAGAAGCCGGCCGGCGAGAAGAAGGGGTGGTTCGCGCGGATACGCGCAGGCCTTGGCAAGACCCGCGCCAACCTCACCGACGGCCTGGCCGGGCTTTTCCTCGGCAAGAAGCAGATCGACGACGAGCTGCTCGAGGAGCTCGAGACCCAGCTGCTGATGGCTGACGTGGGCATCGAGGCCACCACCGCCATCGTCGACCGTCTCACCGAGCGGGTGTCGCGCAAGGAGCTTGCCGATCCCCAGGCGCTTTACCGTGCCCTGCAGGAGGAGCTCACCGCCATGCTCGACCCGGTGGCCCAGTCGCTGGAGTTGCCTCCCAAGGGGGAGGGTCCGTTCGTCATCCTGGTCGTCGGGGTCAACGGCGTGGGCAAGACCACCACCATCGGCAAGCTCACCCAGCGCTTCCAGCGCGAGGGGCGCAGCGTGATGCTCGCCGCCGGCGACACCTTCCGTGCCGCGGCGGTGGAGCAGCTCAAGGTGTGGGGCGAGCGCAACGAGGTGCCGGTGATCGCCCAGCATACCGGGGCCGACAGCGCTTCGGTGGTCTACGATGCCCTGGCGGCGGCCCGGGCGCGACGGGTCGATGTGCTGATTGCCGACACGGCCGGGCGCCTGCACAACAAGGCGCACCTCATGGAGGAGCTCAAGAAGGTGCGCCGCGTGATGGGCAAGCTCGATGACAGTGCGCCCCATGAGGTGATGCTGGTGCTCGATGCCGGTACCGGCCAGAACGCGCTCTCCCAGGCCAATACCTTCAACGAGGCGGTGCCGGTCACCGGTATCACCCTGACCAAGCTCGACGGCACGGCCAAGGGTGGCATCATCTTCGCCCTGGCCAAGCAACTGGGTACGCCGATCCGCTTCATCGGCGTGGGCGAGTCGCTGGATGACCTGCGGCCCTTCGCGGCCAAGGACTTCGTCGATGCGCTCTTCGATCAGGGCGACACGCGAGACAGTGCTTCGGCATGATCGTCTTCGAGCACGTGGGGAAACGCTACGGCGGCCGCTTCGAGGCCCTCGCCAACCTCGATTTTCGCGTGCATCGCGGCGAGATGGTTTTCCTGACCGGCCATTCAGGGGCCGGCAAGAGTTCGCTGCTGCGATTGATCATGCGTCTCGAGCGGCCCTCCCGCGGGCGTATCCTGGTCGCCGGGCATGACATCGGGCGCCTGCACTCGAGCCAGATTCCCTTCTATCGTCGTCAGATCGGCGTGGTCTTCCAGGACCACCAGCTGCTCTTCGATCGCTCGATCTATCACAACGTGGCCTTGCCGCTGGAGATCCGTGGCATGGAGCCCCGGGAAGCGGCACGTCGCGTGCGTGCCGCGCTCGACAAGGTGGGGCTCCTGCATCGTGAGCGTGCCCTGCCCATCGAGCTCTCCGGAGGTGAACAGCAGCGCGTGGGCATCGCCCGGGCGGTGGTCAACAAGCCGTCGCTGTTGCTGGCCGACGAGCCTACCGGCAATCTCGACCCGCAGCTCTCCGCCGACATCATGGCACTGTTCGAGGACTTCAACCGTATCGGTACCACGGTGATGATCGCCAGTCACGACCTGGCGCTGATCGCCCGATTGCGCCACCGGACTCTGCGCCTGCGCGAAGGTCGGCTGGTTGCCGACGAGGAGGCCGCATGAGTCGTCAGCCTCCCGCGGCGCAGCGCGGTGCCCGAACCCAGCGCACCCGCTCGTCGAGTCAACTGCGCGCCTGGCTGCGCCATCATCGGGCGATGAGCGCGGATAGTGCCCGCCGCCTGCTTCGCCACCCCATCGCCAGTCTGCTGACCATGCTGGCCATCGCCATCGCCCTGGTGCTGCCGGCGGCGCTGTGGCTCACCCTGGACAGCGCCCGGCTGCTCGATGCCGAACTCGACGAGAGTGCGACGCTGACCGCCTACCTGGAAACCGGGGTGGGCGAGGGAGAGGCGGGGCGCATCGACGAGGCGATCGCCGCCCAGCCGGGAGTCGCCGCTACGCGCCTGGTCACTGCAGCAGAGGGGATGGCCGAATTCCAGCAGGCGCTGGGGCTGGATGATGCGCTGGCTCGGCTCGATGACAACCCCCTGCCGGCGAGCATCGTGATCACCCCGGTCGACCCGGCCCCAGAGTCGGTGCGCCCCCTTGCCGGTGAGCTCGAGGCACTGGCCGGCGTCGACGAGGTGCGCCTCGACCTCGCCTGGCTCGAGCGGCTGCGCCAACTGGCCGAGCTGGGACGGCGCACGGCCCTGGCGCTGGGCGTGCTGTTCGGCCTTGGCGTGCTGCTGGTGGTGGGCAACACCATCCGTCTGGCCGTGGAGAGCCGCCGTCAGGAGATCGAGGTAGTGATGCTGATCGGCGCCACCCACGCCTTCGTGCGCCGCCCCTTTCTCTACAGCGGAGCCTGGTACGGTCTGGGTGGCGGTCTGCTGGCCTGGGCCTTGCTGGCACTCGGCAACCAGTGGCTGGCTTCACCGGTGCGTGCGCTGGCGGCGAGCTATGGCGCGAACTTCTCGATGCCGCAGCTGGGGCTGATGGGGTCGGCAACGCTATTGATCTGCAGTACACTATTGGGCTGGCTCGGTGCCTGGATCGCCGTGAGCCGGCACTTGTCGGAAGTGCGCCCACGGTAGCGGAATTGGCCGCCTGCCCAGTGGATGCTCGCACGAATGGCAGCGTCGGCGTCACGATCCGCCGACCGAGCCGACAATGACGGAACATTCTCCGGTCCTGGCCGTCAAAGATGGCGACGAAGGCCATCGGGCGACCGATACGCTATGGTGGTGAACCGGTTTTCGTGAACAGCACATTGGGCTTCGAGGGAGACAATCTGCATATGAGCACCAGTCTTCTGCCGGTAGGTCAGCTATCGCCGGGACATGACCTCAACGGGTACATTCAGGCGGTCAACGGCATTCCCATGCTTTCCGCCGACGAGGAGCGTGACCTGGCCTTTCGTCTGCACGACGAGGGCGATCTGGAAGCGGCTCGCCGTCTGGTGCTGTCGCACCTGCGCTTCGTCGTGCACATTGCGCGCAGCTACTCCGGCTACGGCCTGCCCCAGGCCGATCTGATCCAGGAGGGCAACGTGGGCCTGATGAAGGCGGTCAAGCGCTTCGACCCCAACCAGGGCGTGCGGCTGGTCTCGTTCGCCGTGCACTGGATCAAGGCTGAGATCCACGAATTCGTGCTGCGCAACTGGCGCATCGTCAAGATCGCCACCACCAAGGCCCAGCGCAAGCTGTTCTTCAACCTGCGTGGCGCCAAGAAACGCCTTGCCTGGCTCAACGGCGACGAGGTGGAGGCCATCGCCAAGGACCTTGACGTCAAGCCCGAGGTGGTGCGCGAGATGGAAGGGCGCCTGGCTGCCCACGATGCCGGTTTTGATGCGGCGCCGAACGACGACGATGAGTCGGCCTATCAGGCGCCAGTGCACTATCTGGACGATGCCACCGGCGACCCGGCCACTCAGCTCGAAGACAGCGACTGGGAAGATGACGCCAGCCGTCGGCTGCAACTGGCCCTGGAAGCCCTCGATGAGCGTTCCCGGGACATTCTGCAGCGCCGCTGGCTGGCCGAGGACAAGGCGACCCTGCACGAGCTGGCCGATGTATATGGCGTTTCCGCCGAGCGGATTCGCCAGCTCGAGAAGAACGCCATGAAGAAGATTCGCCAGCAGCTCGGCGAGACGCTGGCTGCCTGAGCGGTAGCGCTTATAGCCTCCGGCACACGACGACGCCCCGGTCTTGGCCGGGGCGTCGTGCGTTGAAGGCGTTTACCAGCGACGTTCGCGAACTGGGTACACGCTCTCCGTTGGGGTGTGCCTTTGCGTGGCTTCAGGCGGTTTGGGCGGCAGGGCGCAGCAGGTGCGCCGAGAGCAGTGCCCACTGGTCGTCCCAGTGTTCGGTGGGGCGGCGCTGGAAGTCGCTGCGCACGTATTGGGCGATGCGCCCCTCGGCTTGGGCCATGAGCAGGTTGGCTGTTGCCGAGACGGGCAGGGTGGGGCGACGCCCTTCGCGCAGCTCGGCCTCGCGCAGCACCTGCTTGAGCTGGGTCTCGAGGCGTTCGAAGAGCTGATGGATGCGTTGGCGCAGCCGCGCCGTCTCGCCGGTGAGCACGTCGCCATCGAGCAGCCGCGAAAGGCCGGGATTCTTCTCGGCGAAGGCGAGCAGCAGGGTGAGAATCTGGCCGCAGCGCGATACGGCGTCGGGCGCCTCCTCGAGAATGCGCGTGATGCGCTCGAACAGGGTCTCCTCGATGAAAGCGATCAGCCCTTCGAACATGCGGGCCTTGCTCGGGAAGTGGCGATAGAGCGCGGCCTCGGAAACGCCCACCTGTCGGGCCAGTGCCGCGATGGTGATGCGTTTGCCGCTGTCTTCCTCCAGCATCAGCGCGAGCGCCTGAAGGATCTGCTCGCGTCGGCTGGGTGGGTGAGTTTCCTGCGTCATGTCGTTCGATTCTTTTATGGGTATCGTTGCATCCTAATGGGCGCCCGGCGGCAGCGCAAAAAAGCGGCGCCTAATCGGGAAGGTCCTCGCGTCCCTCGTCGGTGATCAGGGTGCCCACCCCGGCGTTGGTGAAGATCTCCAGCAGGGTGGCATGGGGTACGCGGCCATCGATGATGTGGGCGCTTGCCACACCGCCTTTCACGGCTTCCAGGGCGCAGCGGATCTTGGGCAGCATGCCGCCGTGGATGGTGCCGTCGGCGATCATGGCGTCCACCTGGGCGGTGGTGAGCCCGGTGAGCACCTCGCCAGCGGCATTCATCAGGCCCGCGACGTTGGTCAGCAGCATCAGCTTCTCGGCGCCGAGCGCTTCGGCGACCTTGCCGGCCACTAGGTCGGCGTTGATGTTGTAGCTGCGCCCGTCGGCGTCGACGCCGATGGGGGCGATCACCGGAATGAAGTCGCGTGCGGCGAGCATTTCGATCAGCTCGGTGGAGATGTGCTCGACCTCCCCGACATGGCCGATGTCGATGATCTCGGGGGCGGTCATCTCCGGGGTCTGGTGCTCCACACGGAGCTGACGCGCGCGGATCTGGGCGCCGTCCTTGCCGGTCAGGCCGATGGCCTTGCCGCCGCACTGGTTGATCAGGTTGACGATGCCCTTGTTGACCAGTCCGCCGAGCACCATCTCGACGACGTCCATGGTCTCGGCGTCGGTGACCCGCATGCCGCCCACGAAGCGCGACTCGATCTTGAGCTTCTCCAGCAGCTCGCCGATCTGCGGGCCGCCGCCGTGGACCACCACCGGATTGATGCCGACCTCCTTCATCAGCACCATGTTGCGGGCGAAGGAGTCGATCAGGGCGTCCTCGGTCATGGCGTTGCCGCCGTATTTGACGACCACGGTCTTGCCGGAGAAACGCTGGATGTAGGGCAGTGCCTCGGAGAGCACTTCCACCACCAGCCGCGGGTCACGAGTCGTTTCGGTCATGGTCCTTCCTTAACGGGTACGAAAGACGCCCAGTGGGCACGCGCCGTGCCCGGCCGTCAGTTGGGCAGCGACAGCGACGGGTCGACCTGCTTCAGGGCGTCAACGAAGCGGTCGCGGATGCGCGCCAGGGCCGCGTCGCTCTTGCCCTCGAAGCGCAATACCAGTACCGGCGTGGTGTTGGAGGCGCGGCACAGTCCCCAGCCGTCGGGATAGTCGACGCGGATCCCGTCGAGCGTGGTCTTCACGCCGGTCTCGCCGAAATCGCCTTCGCGGGCGAGCTTGTCCACCAGCTCGAACTTGGTCTCGTCGCTGACCGGCACGTTGATCTCGGGGGTGCCGATATCCTGCGGGAAGCGCGCGAAGAAGGCGTCGGCGTCGACGGCCTGCTTCGACAGGATTTCCAGCAACCGGGCCGCGGCGTAGAGCCCGTCGTCGAAGCCGTACCAGCGCTCCTGAAAGAAGATATGGCCGCTCATTTCGCCGGCAAGCGCCGCGCCAGTCTCCTTCATGCGTGCCTTGATCAGCGAGTGGCCGGTGCGCCACATCTCGGGCTCGCCGCCGGCCGCATCGATCACCCGGGCCAGGTTGCCGGTGCACTTGACGTCGAAGATCACTCGGGCGCCGGGGTTGCGCGCCAGCATGTCCTCGGCGAAGGCCATCAGCAGGTGGTCGGGATAGATCAGCGTGCCGCTCGGAGTGACCACGCCCAGGCGGTCGCCGTCGCCGTCGAAGGCCAGGCCGATGTCGGCACCGCTCTCCTGCACCGTGCGGATGAGGTCCCGGAGGTTCTCGGGCTTTCCCGGGTCCGGGTGGTGGTTGGGGAAGGTGCCGTCGATCTCGGCGAACAGCGGTAGCGTCTCGGCGCCGAGCGCTTCGATGAGTTTGGGCCCCAGTTCGCCGGCCACGCCGTTGCCGCAGTCCACCACCGCCTTGAGAGGACGGGTCAGCTTGACGTCGCCGAGGATGCGCTCGAGGTAGGCATCGCGCACGTCCTCCTGGCGAACTTTTCCCTGGCCCTCGGCCAGGTCGTCTTCTTCGAGCCGGCGATGCAGGTCGGTGATCGCCGCGCCGGAGAGCGTCTCACCTCTCAGTACGATCTTGAAGCCGTTGTAGTCGGGCGGGTTGTGGCTGCCGGTGACCATGACCCCGGAGGCGGTGTCGTCCAGCAGGTGGGTGGCGAAGTAGAGTACCGGCGTGGGTACCATGCCGATGTCGACCACGTCGCGCCCAGCGGCGGTGAGACCGCGTACCAGGGCATCCTTGAGTCGTGGCCCGGAGAGGCGGCCATCGCGAGCCACGACGACGGTGGTTTCGCCGCGGGCGGCAGCTTCGCTGCCGATGGCACGGCCGATCCCCTCGACCCCCGCCTCGGTCAGGGTGTCATCGACGATGCCGCGAATGTCGTAGGCGCGAAAGATGGAAGCCGGTACCTGACTCATGGCGTTTCCTTGACGATCAGTCGTGATGGGAAGCTGGGTGTGGAACGCGTCAGCGGCGTCCCGAGCTGCCGAAGCCGCCGGCGCCTCGCCGACTGGCGTCGAAGTCCTCGACGACCCGGAGTTCGGCCTGCACGACCGGAACCAGCACATACTGCGCCAGCCGTTCGAAGGGTTCCAGTACGAAGGGACGGTCGCCGCGGTTCCAGGTGGAAATCATCAGCTCGCCCTGGTAGTCGGAGTCGATCAGTCCCACCAGGTTGCCGAGCACGATGCCGTGTTTGTGGCCGAGGCCCGAGCGCGGCAGGATCAGGCCGGCCAGGCCCGGGTCGCCGATGTGCACGGCGAGCCCCGTGCGCACCAGCTCGCACTGCCCGGGCTGCAGTGTCAGCGGGGCATCGAGCAGGGCATGCAGGTCCATGCCGGCGGAGCCGGTGGTGGCGTAGCGCGGCAGGAAGTCGGCCATGCGTTCGTCGAGCAGCTTGACGGCGAGCTGGGGAGTGGACACGACGGCGTGTGAGTCGGGCATTGGCGGCTCCTGGTAAGGAAGGTTGGAAAGGTGGCTAGTGGGCGGCAGCGGCTCGGCGCCGTTCCAGGGCGCGCTCGATGACGGCGCGGGCGAGTGCGGCCTTGGGCTGGGGCGGCAGGGCCTCGCCGCCATCGCCGTCGGCGTCGCGCCACAGCAGCAGGGCGGCATTGTCGTCGGCGCCGAAGCCCAGTCCGGCGGCGGAGACGTCGTTGGCGACGATCATGTCGAGGCCCTTGCGGTTTAGCTTGTCGCGAGCGTAGGCCTCGAGGTCGCGGGTCTCGGCGGCGAAACCGACCACGAAGGGGCGGTCGG
Source organism: Pseudomonadota bacterium (assembly GCA_051749645.1). Taxonomy (GTDB): domain Bacteria; phylum Pseudomonadota; class Gammaproteobacteria; order Pseudomonadales; family Halomonadaceae; genus Halomonas. Next base: position 284,400 of record JBNJIT010000005.1, on the reverse strand, counting down.
GGCGTGCCGCCACTTCGGCGATGATGTCGGGATTCTTGACCAGCCTGAGGGTCAGACTCTCCTCGCCCTCGCGCTTCTTGATCTTGTGCTCGGCCGGCGTCTCGGCGCGATAGTCGGCCACGGCGGCGCAGCCGATGAAAAGATCGCACTCGTCGGCGAGCCGTTGGGCAGCGTGGTGCATCTCGCCAGCCGTCTCCACGTCGAGGCGCTCCACGCCCGGAGGCGTGGCCAGCGCCACCGGGCCGCTGATCAGGGTGACGCGAGCCCCCTGCGCGGCGGCAGCCGCGGCCAGCGCATAGCCCATCTTGCCGGAGCTGTGGTTGGAGAGGTAGCGCACCGGATCGAGCGGCTCGCGGGTCGGGCCGGCGGTGATCACCACGTGCAGTCCCTCGGCGGCGTGCGTATCGGCTGTCGAGGCGGGCTCGCCGAGCGCCGATACGATGGCCTCGGGTTCGAGCATACGCCCGGGTCCAGTGTCGCCGCAGGCCTGGTCGCCGCTGTCCGGGCCCAGCAGTTGCCAGCCGTCGGCGATGAGCCGGTCTGCGTTGCGCTGGGTCGCCGGATGGCGCCACATCGCCTGGTTCATTGCCGGTGCCATGATCCGTTCTGCGTCGCTTGCCAGGCACAGGGTGGTGAGCAGGTCGTCGGCTTGGCCGGTGGCCAGTCGCGCCATCAGGTCGGCGGTGGCCGGGGCGATCAGGATGGTGTCGGCCCAGCGTGCCAGCTCGATGTGGCCCATGCCGGCTTCGGCGTCGGGGTCGAGCAGCGAGGTACGAACCGCCTCGCCGGTGAGGGCCTGCAGGGTCAAGGGGGTGATGAAGGCCTGGGCACCCTCGGTCATGACCACGCGCACCTCGGCACCGGCCTGCTTCAGCAGGCGAGCGAGCATGGCACTCTTGTAGGCGGCGATGCCGGCGCTGATGCCGAGCAGGTAACGCCGCCCGGCGTGCCGGTTGGCGGAGGAAAAAGAGGACGACATGACGGCTTCCCGCGCTGGAATCCAGCCATCTACCTTACCACTCTGGCGAATGTCGCGCAGCCGCGGTATGACGTTGGCCGAGCGGCTACACTGGTGGGTGCGGTGGGAATGCCGTGAGGCGGTCTCGCAACGCTGAAGCCATCATCGAGAAGGAGACAGGGATGTCGATTCGCGACTGGCCGGAGGGCGAGCGCCCCCGGGAAAAACTGCTGGCGCTGGGAGCCGAGGCTCTCTCCGATGCCGAGCTGCTGGCGATCTTTCTGCGCGTGGGCGTGGCCGGCCGCTCGGCGGTGGATCTGGCTCGCGATCTGCTCCTCGAATTCGGCGGCCTGCGCCAGTTGCTCGAAGCCGATCGCGAACGCTTTTGTACGGCGCGGGGCATGGGCAACGCCAAGTACGTCCAGTTGCAGGCGACGCTGGAGCTGTCGCGGCGGCATCTGGCGAGCCAACTGGCCCGGGGCGATGCACTGACCTCGCCGACCCTGGTGCGGGCCTACCTGGCTTCCCAACTGCGTCACCTGGGCCACGAGGAGTTTGCTGCGCTGTTTCTCGACACCCAGCACCGGGTCATCCGCTTCGAGTCACTGTTTCGCGGGACGCTGGACAGCGCCTCGGTCTACCCCCGGGAGGTGGCGCGCCGGGCGCTGGAGCTGGGGGCTGGAGCGGTTATCTTCGCCCACAATCACCCGTCCGGCGTTGCCGAGCCCAGCGATGCCGACCGCCGCATCACCGATCGGCTGCGCGAGGCGCTCGCGCTGTTCGAGATTCGGGTGTTGGATCATTTCGTGGTCGGGGATGGGGAGGTGGTGTCGTTCGCCGAACGCGGCTGGCTTTAGACCTCCTCTTCCCCGTCGTGCCCAACGGCGATGACCCTAAGTCTTTGCGGATGGGCTTGCCTGTAAGGGTGCGCTCTGGTATAAAGTGCAGCCTTTGAATTCCCTTGGGTCAAATCACAACGGGGTCGTTCCCGGTTTGCCCGACAGGTTTTGAACACTCAGGTCGCGAATACCTGGCCAAGCGGTTGGAGGCTCCCATGTCCAAAGTATGTCAGGTTACCGGCAAGCGCCCGGTGACTGGTAACAACGTTTCACACTCCCAGCGCAAGACGCGTCGTCGCTTCTTGCCCAACCTGCACTCCCATCGCTTCTGGGTGGAGTCGGAGAACCGCTTCGTCAAGCTGCGCGTTTCCTCCAAGGGCATGCGCATCATCGACAAGAAGGGCATCGAGGCGGTGCTCAGCGACATTCGCAAGCGCGGCGAAGCCGTCTAAGCCAAGCGTTCACCTGAGGGAGAGCAGTCATGCGCGACAAGATCAGAATGGTGTCCAGCGCCGGTACCGGCCACTTCTACACCACCGACAAGAACAAGCGGAACACTCCGGACAAGCTCGAGATGAAGAAGTTCGACCCGGTGGTCCGCAAGCACGTGATGTACAAGGAAGCCAAGATCAAGTAACGCTTGATGGCATCCTTCCGCAGGTAGCGAGACCTGTCCCTGAACCCGGCCCTGTGGTCGGGTTCTTGCGTATCGACGGATGAGACCATGCCCGAGCTGCCCGAAGTCGAGACCACCCGCCGCGGCATCGCTCCCCATGTGGAGGGGCGCGAGGTCGTCGAGGTGGTCGTGCGCCAGCCGCGTTTGCGCGTGCCGGTGCCGGCCGACCTCGTCGACCGGCTGGTGGGGGCGCGCCTGGGGCCGTTCGGCCGGCGCGCCAAGTACCTGCTGGTGCCCGTCGAGGGCGACGAGCCCGGCACGCTGCTGTGGCACCTGGGCATGTCCGGCAGTCTGCGCATCGCGCGTCTGGGCGAGCTGCCGCGCAAGCACGACCACCTCGACCTGGTGTTCGACGACGGCGGCATCCTGCGCTACCACGACCCGCGTCGCTTCGGCTTCGTCGACTGGCTGGCCGGCAGCGTGGAGGCCGACCGCCGGCTGGCGCGGCTGGGGCCGGAGCCGCTGTCCGAGTCTTTCGACGGTGAGCGGCTCTATCGTCTGTCGCGCGGACGTCGCCTTGCCGTCAAGCCCTTCGTGATGGACAGTGCCGTGGTGGTCGGCGTCGGCAACATCTACGCTGCCGAGGCGCTGTTCCTGGCCGGAATCGATCCGCGCCGCAGTGCCGGGCGCATCTCGCTGGTGCGATATCAACGCCTTGCCGCGGCGGTGAAGGAGGTGCTGGCCGCCGCCATCACCCAGGGCGGAACGACGCTGCGCGACTTCGTCGGCGGTACCGGCGAGCCGGGCTATTTCAAGCAGCGCCTCAACGTGTATGGCCGCCATGGCGAGGCCTGTCGGCGCTGCGGCGGCGAGCTGCGTCTGGTGACGCTCGGCCAGCGGGCCAGCGTCTTCTGTGCCCGCTGCCAGACCTGAACCCCTTTTCTGCGAGATGGATCATGACCCAAGCGCTGCGCCTGAAGAAGAACGCCGACCGCCGACTCAAGGCCGGCCATCTGTGGCTCTACTCCAACGAGATCGACACCGACGCCACGCCGCTCAAGAACTTCGAGCCGGGGGCTCAGGCGCTGGTGGAAGCGGCCGGCGGCAAGCCGATGGGCATCGCTTACGTCAATCCCCATTCTCTGATCTGCGCGCGAGTGGTCTCGCGCGACCCGAGCGTGCGGTTGGATCGTTCGCTGCTGGTGCACCGCTTCAACCAGGCACTGGCGCTGCGCGAGCGGCTCTATGCCAAGCCCTTCTACCGGCTGGTTCACGGTGAGGGCGACCTGCTGCCGGGGCTGGTGGTCGACCGCTTCGACGACGTGGTCGTCGTGCAGCTCAATACGCTGGGCATGGAGCGCCTCGGCGAGGAGGTCGTGGCCGCTCTCGACAAGGTGCTCGCCCCGCGTGTCATCGTCTTCAAGAACGACTCCTCGGGGCGTCGCCAGGAGCAGCTGGAGACGAGCGTCGAGGTGGTCAAGGGCACGCTCGATGGCCCGGTGTTGCTGGAGGAGAACGGCGTGCGCTTCGCGGTGCCGGTGCTCGATGGCCAGAAAACTGGCTGGTTCTACGACCACCGATCCAACCGCGCCTGGCTCAACGCCCTGGTGCCCGGCAAGCGGGTGCTCGACGTGTTCAGCTACGTCGGGGGCTGGGGCGTGCAGGCGGCGGCCCATGGCGCCTCGGAAGTACTGTGCGTGGACGCCAGCGCCCCGGCGCTGGAGCGGGTGGCCGAGAATGCCGCACTCAACGGCTTGCACGAACGGGTGGCGGTGGGCGAGGGTGACGCTTTCGAGGCCCTGTCGGCACTTCGCGCCGAAGGCGAGCGCTTCGACGTGGTGGTCCTCGACCCTCCCGCCTTCATCAAGAAGCGCAAGGACATCGTCAGCGGCGAACGCGCCTACGCACGGCTCAACCGCGAGGCGATGCGCCTGCTGGGGCGCGATGGCCTGCTGCTCTCGGCGTCGTGCTCCATGCACCTGGCCCCGGAGCGTCTCGTGGAGGTGGTGCGCGGCGCCGTGCGCCACCAGGACCGTCACGGCCAAGTGATCTTCCAGGGCCATCAGGCGGGGGATCATCCGGTGCATCCGGCGATTCCCGAGACCGCCTACCTGAAGGCGCTGGGCGTCAGAGTGTTTCGTGACTAGCAGGGAACGGCGGCGCTCGCTGCTGTCTCTACGCCTATGAATCATTTTTCCTATGTTCGCGTTTTCGCCCACTCCAATGCACTGCTGGTCAGCCATGTGGGCAATCTGCTCGAGGCAGCCGGCATTCCGGTCGAGCGGCACAATCTGGCGCTTGGCGGCGGCGCCGGCGAGCTGCCGCTGACCGAGTGCGAACCGCAAATCTGGGTGGCGCCGCACAATTGCGAACGCGCTGAGACCCTGATCCACGCCGCCATGACGGGCATCAGCGAGGCTCCGGGCTGGACCTGCCCCGGCTGCGGCGAGGCACTGGAGGGAGCGTTCGATACCTGTTGGCGCTGTGGCACGCCGAGAGCCTGACTCCATCAGGATCAACCCAGCCAAGGAGAGCGTCATGTCGCAGGCATGGGACCTTCCCGACCCGTTCGTCATCGAGCTCGAGGTGGCCGCCGCGGCCATCGACGAGTATGGCCACGCCAATAACGCCGAGTACCTGCGCTGGGTCGAACGGGTGAGCTGGGCCCACTCGGAGTACCTGGGGCTCGATCTGGCGCGCTACCGCGAGCTGGACCGCGCCATGGCGGTGCATCGTCACGAACTCGACTATCTGGCCCCGGCCTTCCAGGGAGAGCGCCTGCAACTGGCGACCTGGATCGTCGGCTGCGATGGTCGCCTCACCCTGACTCGGCGCTTCCAACTGATACGTCTCGCCGACGGCCGTACTCTGCTACGGGCGCGCACACGCTTCGCCTGCATCGAACTCTCCAGCGGTCGGCCGCGGCGACTGCCGGATGAGTACGTTGCCATCTACGGCGGTGCGCGCATTGCCGAGTGAGGCTGTGTTTTTTTTGTCAGCCTTTTTTCTGTCGATACGATCTTCTGATGAAAATTTGATATTTGGAGTTTATTACCGTTTTTCGTTTTGACTCCTTCATGTTTTGACTGCCTGTGCTGTAATGCGCGTGTCCTATCTAACAACACGCAGCAGATGCTCAGGAGGTCCCCATGCAGATCGCCGTCCCGAAGGAAATCAAGAACCATGAATATCGCGTCGCCCTGACCCCCACGGGCGCGCGCGAGCTGGTGGCACGCGGCCACCGGGTGACCGTGCAGGCCGGTGCCGGCGAAGGCGCAGGCTTCCCCGATGCCGCCTACGAAGCGGCCGGCGCGACTCTGGAAGCCGATGTGGCCAAGGTGTGGGACGCCGCCGAGCTGATCCTCAAGGTCAAGGAGCCGCAGTCCGAAGAGGTCGCGCGCCTGCAAGCCGGCCAGACTCTGTTCACCTACCTGCACCTCGCCGCCGAGGAGCGCCTGACCCGCGGTCTGATGGCCAGCGGTGCCACCTGCATCGCCTACGAGACCATCACTGACCGCCAGGGCGGTCTGCCGCTGCTGGCGCCGATGAGCACCGTGGCCGGCCGCATGGCCATCCAGGCCGGCGCCCACAGCCTGGAGAAGGCCCAGGGCGGGTCTGGCGTGCTGCTGCCCGGCGTGCCCGGCGTGGCCCCGGCCAAGGTGGCGGTGATCGGCGGCGGTGTGGTGGGCGAGAACGCCGCCCGCATGGCGCTGGGTCTGGGCGCCGAGGTGACGGTGCTGGATAAGTCGATTCCGCGTCTGGAGACCCTCGACGACCGCTACCAGGGGCGCATGAAGACGGTGTTCTCCACCGCCGACGCCATCGACGAGGCGGTGCGCGAGAGCGACCTGATCGTCGGCGCGGTGCTGATTCCCGGCGCCGCCGCACCCAAACTGATCACCCGCGCCATGCTCACCGACATGAAGCCCGGCAGCGTGCTGGTGGACGTGGCCATCGACCAGGGCGGCTGCTTCGAGACCAGTCGCGCCACCACCCACGCCGAACCGACCTACATCGTCGACGGCGTCGTCCACTACTGCGTGGCCAACATGCCGGGCGCTGTGGCGCGCACGTCCACTCAGGCGCTGACCAATGCCACCATGCCCTACGTCATCGCTCTGGCCGACAAGGGCTGGCAGCGGGCGCTGGCCGACGATGCCCACTTCCTGCCGGGGCTCAACGTTCACGACGGCCAGGTGACCTACCGGGCCGTGGCCGAGGCCTTCGGCCTGGAGAGCGTCGATCCGGCCAGCCTGGTGAAGTAGGAGAGGGCCGCTTCGCCCGGGAGCCTTGCTGGGTGCTGTATAGCAAAGACTCGAGAGATCGCGGGGCGCCGGGGGCAGGTTGCCGATGAGGTCATTTGCCATGGATGGCAAATGTAGCGTCCAGGGATGGATTAACAGCGCCTCATCGGCGACCTTTGCCGCCGGATCAGCCCTGTGGGGCTGTCCGTCAGGTCGCCTTGCCTGTCCCCGCGCGTTACCATAGCGGGCATTTCCGTCAGCAGAGTCCGCTTTCCCATGAGTGCAGCTTCCCAGAAGACACGCGTTCTCACCGGCATCACCACCACCGGCACCCCCCACCTGGGCAACTATGTCGGGGCCATCAAACCCGCCATTGCGGCCAGCCAGGATCCCAGCGTCCAGTCTTACTACTTCCTTGCCGACCTGCATGCCCTGATCAAGTGCCAGGATCCCAAGCGCGTGCAGGCGTCGCGCCTGGAGATCGCCGCCACCTGGCTGGCGCTGGGCCTGGATACCGACAACGCCATCTTCTACCGCCAGTCGGACATCCCCGAGATCCCCGAGCTGACCTGGCTGCTCTCCTGCGTCTGCGCCAAGGGGCTGATGAATCGCGCCCATGCCTACAAGGCGGCGGTGGCGGAGAACGAGGCCGCCGGCAATCAGGATCCCGACAAGGGCATCACCATGGGCCTGTTTGGCTACCCGGTACTGATGGCCGCCGATATCCTGATGTTCAACGCCCGCAAGGTGCCGGTTGGCCGCGACCAGATACAGCACATCGAGATGGCGCGTGACATCGCCGGTCGCTTCAACCATCTCTACAAGGACGACTACTTCGCCCTGCCCGAGGCGGTGGTGGACGACGACGTGGCGACCCTGAACGGCCTCGATGGGCGCAAGATGTCCAAGAGCTACAACAACACCATCCCGCTGTTCGTGTCCGAGAAGAAGCTGCTCAAGCTGATTCGCAAGATCAAGACCAACTCGCTGGAACCCGGCGAGCCCAAGGATCCCGACACCTGTACGCTGTTCCAGATCTATGCTGCCTTCGCCACCCGCGAGGAGCGCGAGGCAATGCGCGCGGAATACTCGGCGGGCATTGGCTGGGGCGAGGCCAAGAACCGCGTGTTCGAATACCTCAACGAGCATCTCAGGGAGCCCAGGGAGCGTTACCAGGCGCTGCTGGAAGATCCGGGGCATATCGAGGCGGTGCTGATGAAGGGCGCCGAACGGGCCCGGGCCCAGGCGGCACCCACCATGGATCGCCTGCGTCAGGCGGCGGGCCTCGGTCGTTTCGTCTGACTCGGCGGGTGAAGCCCAACCATGCTACGGGCGCCTTCGGGCGCCCGCTGTCTTTGTGGAAACGTCCTTTATTCCTTTGGAGAATTGATATCTTTTTTTAAATGCTTTTACGTGCTTTGTCTCTATGGTTATCCTGCCGGCCAATCGGGCACTAGCCCCTGACGACTTCAGGAGAACACCGTGAGTGAATTCGCCCTGACCCAGCGGCCCCGTCTTTCCGTACCTGCCATGGCCGCAGGAGCCCTGCTGCTGGGCGCCTTGGCCGTGGGTGCCGCCTTTGGCGCGCGCACCGGCTGGCTGATGGTGGTCGGCGGCCTGTTCGGCATGGTGCTTTACCATGCCGCCTTCGGCTTCACCGCGGCCTGGCGGGTATTCATCGTCGAGCGTCGCGGGCGTGGCCTGCGAGCGCAGATGGTGATGCTGACCATCGCCGTGTTGCTGTTCTTTCCCGCTCTCGGCGCCGGCAGCCTGTTCGGCCAGTCGGTCTACGGTTTCGTGGCGCCCATCGGCGTCTCGGTGGTGGTTGGTGCCTTTCTGTTCGGCCTAGGCATGCAGCTGGGCGGCGGTTGCGCGTCCGGCACCCTGTTCACCGCCGGCGGCGGCAACGCGCGCATGCTGATCACTCTGTTGTTCTTCATCGTCGGTTCGCTGATCGGCACGGCCCACTTCAGCTGGTGGCAGAGTCTGCCGTCGTTTCGTCCCGTCTCGCTGGTCGGCGAATTCGGCGCTGGCGGCGGTATCGTCGTGAGCCTGGCGCTGTTCGCCGCCATCGCCGCCTTCACCGTGCTGATGGAAAAGCGCCGTCACGGTCAGTTGGAGCAGGCGCCGCGTATCGACGCCGGCAACCGCCGCTGGCTGACCGGCCCCTGGCCGCTGCTGGCCGGTGCAGTGGCACTGGCGCTGCTCAACTTCACTACCCTGGCTCTGGCCGGCCGGCCCTGGGGCATCACCTCGGCCTTCGCGCTGTGGGGGGCCAAGGGGTTCGAGTTCCTGGGCGGCGACGTCTCCGCCTGGGGCTACTGGCAAGCGCCGGGCAACGCCGCGGCCCTTGAGGCCAGCGCATGGAGCGACATTACCACGGTGATGAACGTCGGCATCATGGTGGGCGCCCTGGTGGCGGCTTCGCTGGCCGGCAAGTTCGCTCCCAACTTCCGTATCCCGGCCAAGTCGGTGCTGGCTGCGGTGCTCGGCGGCATTCTGCTCGGTTACGGGGCGCGCCTGGCCTTCGGCTGCAATATCGGTGCCTACTTCAGCGGCATCGCCTCCGGCAGTCTGCATGGCTGGGTGTGGCTGGTGGCAGCTTTTGCCGGCAACATGCTCGGGGTCAAGCTGCGCCCGTTGTTCTTCGAGGGCGAGGCGGCTCGTCAGCCGGTTGCCAAGGGTTGCTGAGCGGCGGACCTGACGAGCGATGCCGCGCCCCGGCCCTGGCCGGGGCGCGGCCGTTTCAGGCGTGGTAAAGTGTCGCAAAATGCGCCTCCAGAGCGCCTAGGTTGTGTCCGAAAGCCGGCTGCGTTCGCCGTCTTTTCAGACACCGCCTATGGCACGTTCCAGTCACCGCATCGAGAGAAGAGATGACCACCGAACCCAAGCGTCCCCTCTATATTCCTTATGCCGGACCTCCGCTTCTGGAGATGCCACTGCTCAACAAGGGCAGTGCCTTCACCCGGGAGGAGCGCATCGAGTTCAACCTGATCGGCCTGCTGCCGCAGAACGTGGAGTCCATCGACGAACAGGTCGAGCGGGCCTATCGCCAGTACCAGCAGTGCCAGAACGACCTGGACAAGCACGTCTACCTGCGTGCCATTCAGGACGACAACGAGACCCTCTACTTTCGACTGGTCTCGGAGCACCTGGCGGAGATGCTGCCGATCATCTATACGCCGACGGTCGGCAAGGCGTGCCAGGAGTTCTCGAACATCTATCGCAACCATCGCGGGCTGTTCATCAGTTACACCGACCGCGAGTACATGGACGACATCCTGCGCAGCGCTACCAAGGACAACGTCAAGGTCATCGTCGCGACCGATGGCGAACGCATCCTCGGCCTCGGCGACCAGGGCATCGGCGGCATGGGCATTCCCATCGGCAAGCTGGCTCTCTATACCGCCTGCGGCGGGATCAGCCCCGCCTATACCTTGCCGATCATGCTCGACGTGGGCACCAACAACCAGGCGCTGCTGGACGACCCCATGTACATGGGCTGGCGGCATCCACGCATTTCCCAGGACGAGTACGATGCCTTCATGGCCGAGTTCATTGCGGCCGTGAAGCGGCGCTGGCCCAATGTGCTGTTGCAGTTCGAGGATTTCGCCCAGGCCAACGCCGTGCCCTTGCTGGAGCGCTACCGCAACGAACTGTGCTGCTTCAACGACGACGTTCAGGGTACCGCCTCGGTGGTCGTGGGTACCTTGATGGCGGCCTGCCAGGCTCGCGACGAGAGCATCGGCCAGCAGCGCGTGGTGTTCGTGGGTGCGGGGTCGGCCGGCTGCGGCATCGCCGAGCAGGTGGTGGTGGCTATGCAGGCCGAAGGTCTCTCCGAGAAGGAGGCCCGCAGTCGGGTGTACATGGTCGACCGCGAGGGATTGGTCACCGACGATCAGGTCTGGCTGCGCGATTTCCAGCGTCGTCTGGCCCACGACTCCGCCCTCACCGAGGGCTGGCAGGGGCAGGATCTGGTGGAGACGCTTCGCCAGCTCGAGCCATCGGTGCTGATCGGTGTCTGCGGCCGGCCGGGCATCTTCACCGAGGAAGTGGTGCGTACCATGCATGCCGGCTGTGAAATGCCGGTGATCATGCCGCTCTCCAACCCCACTTCCCAGGCCGAGGCGCTGCCCGAGGATGTCATCCGCTGGACCGGGGGGATGGCCCTGGTGGCGACAGGCAGCCCCTTCCCGCCTGTTGAGTATGAGGGACGCAAGATTCCCATCGCGCAGTGCAACAATGCCTACATTTTTCCGGGGATCGGCCTCGGCGTGGTGGCCGCCGGCGCGCGCCGGGTGACGGATGACATGCTGATGACCGCTTCACGTGCCCTGGCCCGGGAAGCGCCTATCGTCAAGGAGGGGAAGGGGGCGCTACTACCGCCGTTGGACAAGATTCGCGAGCTTTCCAAGGCCATCGCCTTCGACGTGGCCGCCCAGGCCCAGGGCGAGGGAGTGGCGCTGAAGACCGATGGCATCAAGCTGCGTGCGGCCATCGAGCGCAACTGCTGGACGCCGGAGTATAGGCGCTATCGTCGCCGCTCCTTCTGACGCTTCGCCTGGAACGACAAAGGCCCTGCCGGGTTAGTTACCCGGCAGGGCCTTTTGAGATCTGCCTCAACTGTAGAAGCTCAAGGCTGTTTCGGCGACAGGCCTTCGAGGGGGCGCTGTAAACCCGTCCCTGGGCGCTACCGATGCCTTCCCTGGCATAGGACTCCCTCTGCGGCCTGTTCCCGACGCCTTTCGCCGTCAGGCTGCTCCGGTCAGGCCGAACCGATCATCTTGCGCAGTACGTAGTGGAGGATGCCGCCGTGGCGGTAGTACTCCAGCTCGTTGGCGGTGTCGATACGGCACAGCGCCTCGACCTTCTTCTCGCCCTTGTCGGAGGCGATGGTCACCGTGACTTTGCCGCCGGGGGTGAGCTCGCCGAGCCCCGTGATGGAGACCCGTTCGTCGCCGGTGAGGCCGAGCGTCTTGCGACTCTCTCCCTCGGGGAACTGCAGTGGCACCACGCCCATGCCGATCAGGTTGGAGCGGTGGATGCGCTCGTAGGATTCGGCCAGCACGGCGCGCACGCCGAGCAAACGAGTGCCTTTGGCCGCCCAGTCGCGAGAGGAGCCTGTACCGTACTCCTTGCCGGCGATCACCACCAGCGGTGTGCCCTCCTGCTGATATTTCATGGCGGCATCGTAGATCGCCATCTGCTCGCCGGAGGGCACGTGGCGGGTTTCGCCGCCGACCACGCCATCGAGCATTTCGTTCTTGATGCGCACGTTGGCGAAGGTGCCGCGCATCATCACCTCATGGTTGCCGCGCCGCGAACCGTAGGAGTTGAAGTCCACCGGTTTGATGCCGCGCTCCTGCAGGTAGCGCCCAGCGGGGCTGTCGGGCTTGATGGCGCCGGCCGGCGAGATGTGGTCGGTAGTCACCGAGTCGCCCAGCATGGCGAGGATACGGGCATCCGCGACATCCTCCACCGGCGCCGGGGTCCTGCCCATGCCCTCGAAGAAGGGCGGGTGCTGAATGTAGGTGGAGTCCGCCGACCACTGGTACACCCGGCTCTGCGGTACGTCGATGGCCTTCCACACTTCGTCGCCGTCGAAGACTTCCGCGTACTCCTTGCGGAACATCTCGGTGTTGACCTGCTCCACTGCCTTGGCGATTTCCGCTTGGGAAGGCCAGATGTCCTTGAGGTAGACCGGCTGGCCGTGACGGTCGGTGCCGATGGGGTCGCGGCTCAGGTCGACCTGGACGTTGCCGGCCAGCGCATAGGCGACCACCAGAGGAGGCGAGGCCAGCCAGTTGGTCTTGACCAGTGGATGCACGCGGCCTTCGAAGTTACGATTGCCCGAGAGCACCGAGGCCACGGTGAGATCGCCGTTATCGATGGCTTCCTCGATCGGGCCGTCTAGCGGACCGGAGTTGCCGATGCAGGTGGTACAGCCGTAGCCCACCAGGTTGAACCCCAGGGCGTTGAGGTCTTCCTGCACGCCGCCGGCGGCCAGGTAGTCGGTCACCACCTTGGAGCCCGGCGCCAGCGAGGTCTTGACCCAGGGTTTGGTGGTCAGCCCCTTCTCGCGGGCCTTTCTCGCCACCAAACCGGCGGCCATCATCACGCTGGGGTTGGAGGTGTTGGTACAGGAGGTGATGGCGGCGATCACCACGGCACCGGGATTGAGGCGGAAGGCGTCGCCGTCTAGGTCGACGTCCTGGCTGTCATGGTGATCGTAGCTCTCGTCGATGCCCACGGCGGTCTGGCCGCCTTCGGACATCAGTTTGCCGTTTTCGGTGGAAGAGAGCGGCTTGCCGTCGTCTTCCATCACCTTGGCGAAGGTGGCTTTCATGTCCTTCAGGGCGACGCGATCCTGGGGGCGCTTGGGGCCGGCCAGGCTGGCTTCCACCTCGTTCATGTCCAGCGCCAGGGTATCGCTGAAGATCGGTTCGTCGCCGGGGTCGCGCCATAGTCCCTGGGCCTTGCTGTAGGCTTCCACCAGCTCGACCTGAGCGTCGTCACGACCGGTCAGACGCATATAGGTCAGCGTCTCGTCGTCCACCGGGAAGAAGCCGCAGGTCGCACCGTACTCCGGGGCCATGTTGGCGATGGTGGCGCGGTCGGCCAGTGGCAGATCCTTCAGGCCGTCGCCGTAGAATTCGACGAACTTGCCCACCACGCCCTTCTTGCGCAGCATCTCGGTGACGGTCAGCACCAGGTCGGTGGCGGTGATGCCTTCACGCAGCTTGCCGGTGAGCTTGAAGCCCACCACCTCGGGAATCAGCATCGACACCGGCTGGCCGAGCATGGCGGCCTCGGCCTCGATGCCGCCCACGCCCCAGCCCAGCACGCCCAGGCCGTTGATCATGGTGGTGTGGGAGTCGGTGCCGACCAGGGTGTCGGGATAGGCGTAGGCCTTGCCGTCCACCTCCTTGGTCCACACCGTCTTGCCCAGGTATTCGAGGTTGACCTGGTGGCAGATGCCAGTACCCGGCGGCACCACGCGGAAGTTGTCGAACGCGTCCTGGCCCCAGCGCAGGAACTCGTAGCGCTCGCGATTGCGCTCCATCTCGATGGCCACGTTGTCCTTGAACGCCGTGGGATTGCCGTATTTGTCGACCATCACCGAGTGGTCGATGACCAGGTCTACCGGCGACAGCGGATTGATGCGCGCCGGATCTTCGCCGAGCTTTTCGACTGCCGCACGCATGGAGGCGAGATCCACGACGCCGGGCACGCCGGTGAAGTCCTGCATCAATACCCGCGCAGGGCGGTAGCCGATCTCGCGGTCTGAATGGGCCTCCTTCTGCCAGTCCACCAGTGCCTGCATGTCTTCTCGGGATACGCTGTCGTCGTCGGCGAAGCGCAGCTGGTTCTCCAACAGTATCTTCAGTGTCTTGGGCAGTCGCTCGATATCGCCCAATGCGGCGGCAGCCTTGGGCAGGCTGTAGTAGTGGTAGTTGGTACCGCCGGCTTGCAGTGTGTCGAGAGTCTCGGGGGTGGGATCGTTGCTCATTGCTGTCCTCCTTTGCGGCCTCGCCTTGGGAGAGTGGACGAACCTTCCTGGCGCCACCATTAACACATGGTCATGATCGCTGGCATTTTCAAGCAAGGATGGGGCAGTGCCGGTCGCCAGCGACGACACCGCGCGCTGTACTGAACTACAGTGGTGACGATAGGTTCGGCGATAGGAGTCCGTCATGCATGAGGAGTGGTTGGAAAGCCGAATGGTTCACTGCCCGTACTGTGACGCTCCCTTCGATCTGCTGGTCGATCTCTCTGGCGGCGACCAGCAGACGTGGGAGGATTGTCCTCATTGCTGTGCGCCGATCCAGGTGCGCATCGCCGTCTCCTCGGTGGATGGGGACCTCGAGGAGCTGACCCTGGGGCGTGACGACGAGGTGTTGTAGGGCGTCGAGCCCGGGCCGGGAGGCTGATACAATGGCGAGTCGCTACCGGCGGTGGACGGCCAGCCGACAGTGCCCTGGGCTGTCGTCTCCCTATTTCCGATGACCTTTTTCCGCGAGTCACGAGGTTTCCCCATGAGCGAAGCGCGTCACGAACGCCTGATCATCCTTGGTTCCGGTCCGGCGGGCTACACTGCCGCCGTCTACGCGGCCCGCGCCAATCTCAAGCCGTTGCTGATCACCGGCATGCAGGCTGGCGGCCAGCTGACCACCACCACCGACGTGGACAACTGGCCCGGTGACGACGCCGGCGTTCAGGGGCCGGAGCTCATGGAGCGCATGCAGCGTCATGCCGAGCGCTTCGATACCGAGGTGAAGTTCGATCATATCAACGAGGTCGAACTGCGCAGCCGCCCCTTCACGCTGAAGGGCGACAGCGGCACCTATACCTGTGATGCCCTGATCATTGCCACCGGTGCCAGTGCGCGCTATCTGGGGCTGGCGTCGGAACAGCAATTCATGGGCCAGGGCGTATCGGCCTGTGCGACCTGCGACGGTTTCTTTTACCGCAACCAGGAGGTGGTCGTGGTGGGCGGCGGCAATACCGCCGTGGAGGAGGCCCTCTACCTCTCCAACATCGCCTCCAAGGTGACGCTGGTGCACCGTCGTGACAGCCTGCGCGCCGAGAAGATTCTCCAGGACAAGCTGTTCGAGAAGGCCGCGAACGGCAATGTCGTGCTGGAATGGAACCATACCCTCGACGAGGTGCTGGGTGACAACACCGGGGTGACGGGGGTGCGGCTCAAGTCCACCGCGACCGGCGAGACGAAGGAACTGGCGGTACCGGGGGTGTTCATCGCCATCGGCCACAGCCCCAATACCGGTCTTTTCGAAGGTCAGCTCGAGATGCGCGGCGGTTACATCACCGTCCAGTCCGGCCTCGACGGCAATGCCACTGCCACCAGCGTGCCGGGTGTGTTCGCCGCCGGCGACGTCATGGATCACGTCTACCGTCAGGCGGTCACCTCCGCCGGCACCGGCTGCATGGCAGCGCTGGACGCCGAGCGTTATCTCGACGAGCTTTGACCGGGCTTTGCCCGGAGCTGGAAGAACGCCCGCTCCGCGGGCTCAAGCCTGAAGCTAGAAGAAAGGGCTGATATCTTTGGTGGCAAATTCAAGCTGCCTTCCAGCTTCCAGCTTCCAGCTTCCAGCTTCCAGCTTCCAGCTTCCAGCTGTCGCGAAGTGACTAGTAATGTGGCGGCACTTCGTCTTGCGGGTGGGGTGACGCGGCATCGGATTCCTCCAGTGCCTGCTGCTGCTCGCGCAACTTCTGCTGCATCAGCGCATTGAGCCGTTCGAGCTGGACGAGGCGCCGCTCCTGGGCGGCTACCGCCTCATCCAGGGTGTCGAGCCAGTGCTCCTGGTAGGCGATGCGGCTTTCCAGCGCATCCAGGCGGGTTGCCAGCCGGGCGGGCGATGGCTCATCGCTCGTGCTAGAATCGTCGCGCTGCGTGTCGCCGTTGACCGCGACATGCTCGGTAGGCGGCGCGGTGCCATGCCGTGTCGTCATCGCAACTCCAGTCGTGTCGTTTCACCATCAAAAGCGAGCATTTCCCCTCCATGAATCGTAAGGTTATCATTCGTTGCAGTCTCATCAGCCTGCTGCTGGCCGCGCCGGCCCCGCTGCTGATCGCTCTGTTCGTTCATCTTACCGGCGGCGATCTGGCGCGTCGTCTTTTCGCCAGCCTCGAGGTCGGTGGCATCGCCGTCGTCTACGTGGCAGCCGCGGCCGCCGTCTTCCTGCTATTGCTGATCGCTACCCTGGCGGTCAATACACTGACTCCGCAGCTTGCCAATATCGCCGAGGTCGAGAACGACGACCGTGAAATCGGTGAGGTCAAATGGTTCAACGTCAACAAGGGCTACGGGTTCATCAAGCGCGACAGCGGTGAAGATGTCTTCGTGCATTTTCGTGCCATCCGCGGACGCGGCCATCGCACCCTGGCCGAAGGCCAGAAGGTGCGCTATCACGTGATCGAGAATGAGCGGGGGCTGCAGGCCGACGACGTTACCGTGATTACTTGAACGAAGCGCCTGGCCATCGCTCGGCAGCTTCTTCCACGTGGGCTCCACTTGATTACCATCACCCCGCATGTTCCAGAATATGCGGGGTGATGTCGTTTCCGGCTACCGGCCGGAGTCGGGCCAGTCGATCGCCCGTTCCGTGCCGTCGGGCAGCACCTGCCAGAAGCGGTCGGGGTCGTCGCCGGGTTGCCAGCTGCCCAGCGAGCAGCGCACTTCGCAGCCCAGTCGGGCGGCGGCGTCCCGCGCGCAGTCGGTGTCGCGCGGCCAGGGCGTGTGGGCGCTGTCGAACCACAGGCTGGCGAAGCCGTCGGCTGCGTTCTCCACCAGTAGCACCGGAATGGAGTGGCCCCCGCGATGGCCGTGGGTCTTCCACTGGTGGCGGCCGGCACCGCGCAACGGGGCGGCGTCAAGCAACTCTCCCAGCCAGGCGTTCAGGGGCTCCCGCGGGGCCTGGGCCAGGTAGATCTCGATGTCCGGATAGGCGGCGTCACTGGACGTCATGGCATTCTCTCGTGGCATTCAGGGCTGGGCTTTACCGTTGACGAACAGCTTGGTCAGAACCGCCTCGTAGATGCGGCTCAATTCGTCCAGGTCGGTGGCACGGACGCGTTCGTTGCTCTGGTGGATGGTGGCATTGCACGGGCCGAGCTCGACTACCTGGCTGCCCAGGGTAGCGATGAAGCGCCCGTCCGAGGTGCCGCCGCTGGTCGAAAGCCGGGGCTGGCGTCCCATTACCGCCTCCACGCCGTGCAGGGTGGCCTCCACCAGCTCGCCCTCGGCGGTGAGGAAGGGTTCGCCGTTGAGTGTCCAGTCGATGTGATAGTCGAGGTCGTGGGCATCGAGGATCGCTCGAGTGCGTGCCTGGAGTTCGCCGCGGGTGACCTCGGTGGAGAAGCGAAAATTGAAGACGACCTCCACCTCGCCGGGAATCACGTTGGTGGCGCCGGTGCCGGCGCGAAAGTTGGAAACCTGGAAGCTGGTGGCAGGGAAAAAGTCGTTGCCGCCGTCCCAGTGCTCCTTCACCAGGGCGTTCAGTGCCGGCATCGCCTGGTGGATGGGATTGTTCGCCAGGTGCGGGTAGGCAACGTGGCCCTGAATGCCCTTGATGTGCAGCACGCCGCCCAGCGAGCCACGCCGGCCGTTCTTGATCACGTCGCCTATCGCTTCGGTGGACGAAGGCTCGCCCACGATGCAGTAGTCGAGCCGCTCGTGGCGCTCGCGCAGATGTTCGACCACGGCGCGGGTGCCGTCTACCGCCGGGCCCTCCTCGTCGGAGGTGATCAGGAAGCCGATCTTTCCGTGATGGTCGGGGTGGGCCGCGACGAAGCGCTCCACGGCAGTGACCATGGCTGCCAGGCTGCCCTTCATGTCGGCGGCACCCCGCCCCCGGAGCATGCCGTCATCATCGATGCACGGCTCGAACGGGGGGTAGTCCCAGCGGACGTGGGGGCCGCTGGGCACCACGTCGGTATGACCGGCGAAAGCCAGCAGCGGGCCGTGATGCCCACGGGTCGCCCAGAAATTCTCCACGTCGCCGAAGGGCAGGCGTTCGACATGGAAGCCGAGCGCCTCGAGGCGCTCGATCATCAGGTCCTGGCAGCCCAGGTCGTCCGGCGTCACCGAGGGGCGGCGCAGCAGCTCGAAAGCCAGCTGTAGGGTGGGCGAGAGGCTGGCGGGATCAGTTATGGGCATGCAGCGCCTCGTTGAGTGCCACGGCGCTCTTGTTGGTCAGGCACTCGATACGTCCGTTCTGGGAATTGCGACGCAGCAGCAGATCGCTCTGATTGGCCAGTTCGCGTGCCGCCACGGTTTCGACTTCCTGCCCCTGATCGTCGAGCAGCGTCACTTTGGCACCGGCGGTGATGTAGAGCCCCGCCTCCACGGTGCAGCGATCGCCCAGCGGGATGCCGATGCCGGCATTGGCGCCGATCAGACAGCCCTCGCCGACCTTGATGACGATGTTGCCTCCGCCGGAGAGAGTGCCCATGGTGGAACAGCCGCCACCCAGGTCGGAGCCCTTGCCGACCACCACTCCGGCGGAGATGCGGCCTTCGATCATGCCGGGGCCTTCGGCGCCGGCGTTGAAGTTGACGAAGCCTTCGTGCATCACCGTGGTGCCCTCGCCGAGGTAGGCGCCCAGGCGCACTCGGGCGGTGTCGCCGATGCGCACGCCGCCGGGTACCACGTAGTCGGTCATCTTGGGGAACTTGTCGACGCAGTCCACCGAAAGGGTACGGCCGGCCAGGCGCGCCTTGAGGCGACGTGCCGGCAGTTCCTCGATGTCGATGGGGCCTTCGTTGGTCCAGGCGATGTTGCGCAGCAGGCCGAACATGCCGGTGAGGTCCAGCTCGTGGGGTTTGACCAGGCGGTGCGAGAGCAGGTGCAGCTTGAGATAGACTTCCGGGGCACTCTGCGGGGGCAGGTCTTCGGCCAGGAGCATGGCCACCAGCGGGCGCTGGCTCGTGGCTAGGGTCTCTGCCAGCTCGGCCTGGTCGGCGTGTCCCGCAGCTTTGAGAGCACCGGCCAGCTCGGCGCAATGCTCGGGCAGAAAACTCACGGCGGCGTTGCCTTCCGGCACGTCCAGTACGCGCTTGACGGCGTCGATCAGGGCGTCGTCAGGCTGGAACATGGGGGCCGGGTAATAGATCTCCAGCCAGTCGCCCTGGGTGTTCTGGGTGCCGATTCCAAGTGCAAAGCTCAGCATGGGGTGGTGTCCTCTGGCATGGGTCGTGGGTTCGGAAACGGGCGGCTGGCGGAGAAGACCGGCCGACCTAAAGCTTGTCGTAGTCGCCTTCGCGGTAGCCGACGAGGATATCGTCACCGGTATCCAGCAACGGACGCTTGAGCAGGGTGGGGTTGGCGAGCATCAGCTCTCGCGCCGTGTTGGCATCGATATCGGCTTTGGTCTCGTCATCGAGTTCGCGCCAGGTGCGGCTCTGCTTGTTGAGTAACGTCATCAAGGGTACGTGGTGCAGGATGTGCTCGAGCAGTGGCGCCGAGAGACCGTCTTCACGGAGGTCATGCACCTGGTAGGGCATGCCCTTGCGATCCAGGGCTTGGCGTGCCTTGCGGCAAGTGTCGCAGTTCTTGATCACGAATAGGGTCAGCATCATGCGCTCCTTTCGATGAACCGTCGAATGCGTTCGGCGGCTTCCCGGGCAGTGGCCGTTTCCGCGACCAGGGCCAGTCGTACCCGCCCGACTCCGGGGTTGATGCCATTCGTACCGGGTCGGCCCATGAAGGAACCGGGCAGCACGCTGACGTGGGTTTCGGCGAAGAGCTGCCTGGCGAAGGCGACATCATCGCCGCCGGGAACTGCCGGCCATAGATAGAAACTGGCTTCGGGGTCGGGAAAATCAAGGACCGGTGCTAGCACTTCGGTGACGGCGGCGAAGGTGGCCCGGTAGGCGTCGCGGTTGTCGCGAACGTGGGCTTCGTCGGTCCAGGCGGTGATCGAGGCGTGCTGCAGCGGCAGCGACATGGCGCAGCCGTGATAGGTGCGGTAGCGCTTGAAGGAGCCGATCAGCTCGGCGTCGCCGGCGACGAAGCCGGAGCGCAGCCCTGGCAGGTTGGAGCGCTTGGAGAGCGAGTGGAAGACCAGGCAACGACGGTAGTCGTGGCGGCCGAGGGCCGCGCAGGCCTCGAGCAGCCCTGCCGGCGGAGCGTCCTCGTTCAGGTAGAGTTCCGAATAGCATTCGTCGGAGGCGATGATGAAATCGTGTTCGTCGGCCAGTGCGAGCAACGCCTGGAAGTCGGTCAGCGGCATCACCGCACCGCTGGGGTTGCCCGGCGAGCAGACGAAGAGAATCTGCACGTCGCGCCATACCTCGGCAGGCACGTTGCCGACGTCGGGCAGAAAGCCCGTATCGGCGTGGCACGCCAGGTAGTGGGGCGTGCCGCCGGCCAGCAGGGTGGCGCCCTCGTAGATCTGGTAGAAGGGGTTGGGAATCGCCACCTTGGCCGGACAGTTGCGGTCCAGCGCTGCCTGGACGAAGGCGAAGATGGCCTCGCGGGTACCGTTGACCGGCAGCACCTGGGTGTCCGGGTCTAGGCCTTCGAGGCCGAATCGCCAGCTCGTCCAGTCGGCGATGGCCTGGCGCAGTGCGGGAAGGCCGGCAGTGGCTGGATAACGGCCCATCTCGGCGAGGTGGGTGCCCAGCGTTTTCAGTGCATCCGCATAAGGCGCGTGCCGGGGCTCGCCGATGGTCAGGGGGATGGGGGCGAGCCCCTCGGGCGGCGTGACGCCGGCCTTGAGCGCGGCCAGCCGCTCGAAGGGGTAGGGCTTGAGGGCGTCGAGATCGGGGTTCATCGGTGTCCAGGCGCGCCTTGCTGGCCATGGCCTCGGGCGTCATTGTCGTGATCGGAAGGGGGTTGATTATAGGGAAGCCCGGGAGCGGCCTCAAACGGAGTCAGGGGCTTCGGCGCACTGAGCGGCCTTAGCCGGACACGTCCAGCACTTCGACGAGCCGCTTGCGCAGGCTCTGCTGGCGATCGGGGTCGGTGAGCGGCGCGCCGGTCTTGTCGGTGATGAAGAAGACGTCTTCCACCCGCTCGCCCAGGGTGGCGATCTTGGCGGCGGAAAGGGCGATGTCCTGCTCCATGAAGATACGCCCGACCCGGGCCAGCAGTCCGGGGCGGTCGGGAGCGGTCAGTTCCAGAAGGGTGCGTTCGTTGGCCGGATCCTGTTCGATGCGCACCTCGGTGGGTACCTTGAAGTGGCGCAGCTGGCGCGGAGTGTGGCGAGTGACGATCTGCGGGTAGTCGTCCGGGTCGTCGAGCTCCTCGACCAGGTGACGACGCATCGCCTCGATGCGCTCGGGGTCGCGAATGGCGCGCCCCTGATCGTCCAGCACGATGAAGGTGTTGAGGGTCCAGTCGTTGCTCGAGGTGGCGATGCGGGCATCGTGGATCGACAGTCCCAGCTGCTCCATGGCGGCGGCAGTGGCGGCGAAGAGATCTTCCACCGAGCGGGTATGGATGAATACCTTGGTGCCGCCATCGTCCCTCTCGTCGGCCGGCGGGCTGACCAGGATGAGCGGCAGCTGGTTCTCGCCATGGGCGAGGATGCCCTGGGTCTGCCAGACGATCTCGCTGGGGGCGTACTGCAGGAAGTAGTCCTCGCCGAGCGACTCCCACAGCCGTTCGACCCGGGCCAGGTCCACCCCGACGCTGGCCAGCAGCGAGCGCGCCTCGGCACGCGTCTCGCGTACCCAGTCTTCGCGGTCCAGCGGATTTTCCAGACCGCGGCGCAGGGCGCGCTTGGTTTCGGCATGCAACTGGCGCAGCAGCGATGCCCGCCAGCCGTTCCACAGCGTGGGGTTGGTGGCGTTGATGTCGGCCACCGTCAGCACGTAGAGGTAGTCGAGCCGGGTTTCGTCACGCACGGTGCTGGCGAAATCGGCGATCACATCGGGATCGGTGATGTCGCGCTTCTGGGCGACCATCGACATCAGCAGGTGGTGCTCTACCAGCCAGCTCACCAGGCGGGTGTCGCGCGCCGGCAGGCCATGACGCTCGGCAAAATCCGCCACGTCACGGGCGCCGAGCTCCGAGTGGTCGCCGCCGCGCCCCTTGCCGATGTCGTGGTAGAGCCCGGCGATCCACAGCAGCTCCAGCTTGGGTAGCTGGTGAACCAGCGCCGTCGCCACCGGGAACTCGTCGCGCGCCTCGTGCTCGCGGAAACGCTGGATGCACTTGAGCAGGCGCAGGGTGTGGGCGTCCACGGTATAGATATGGAAGAGGTCGTGCTGCATCAGGCCCACGGCTTGGCCGAACTCCGGGAGGTACTTGCCGAGCACGCCATAGCGGTTCATGCGTCGCAGCTGGCGCGGGACGTTGCCGCCGGAGCGCAGCAGGTCCAGAAACAGCTGCTGGTGGCGGGGGTCGTCGCGGTAGAGGTCGTCGATCTGATGGCGGTGGTCGCGGATCAGGCGAATGGTGTCGGCGCGCACGCCTTCGATCTCGGGGTGCTCTGCCATCAGCAGGAAGAGCTCGAGCAGGGCCGAGGGCTGTTCGCGGAAGATCGCCCGCGAGCGCGCCTGGATGTAACCACCCTTGATTTCGAAGCGCTCATTGATCGGCACCGACTCCAGGCGCTCGCCGCCACGCAGGATGACCTCGTCGAAGTGCTGCAGCAGCATGTCGTTGAGGCCGGCCAGCGCGGTGACATGACGGTAGTAGCGCTTCATGAACTGTTCGACGGCCAGCCGTTCGGGGGTGTCGCGAAAACCGAACAGTTCGGCAATGGTGCGCTGATGGTCGAACTGCAGGCGGTCTTCGGCACGCTCGGTGAGCATGTGCAGGGCATAGCGCACTTGCCACAGGAAGGCCTGGCCCTGGCTGAGGATGCGCAGTTCGGCATCGTTCATGAAGCCGTTGGCCACCAGGTCTTCGTAGCGCTGACTGCCGAAATGGCGCTTGGCCACCCAGCCGATCATCTGGATGTCGCGCAGCCCGCCCGGTGAACTCTTGAGATTGGGTTCCAGGTGGTACTCGGAATTGTTGTGACGGTAGTGGCGACTGATCTGCTCCTGCCACTTGGCCTCGAAGAAACGGTCCGCCGGCCATAGCCGCTCGGGAGCCAGGCGAGTCTTCATGGCATCGCGCAGCCGCTCGGGGCCGGCCAGGGTGCGCGACTCCAGCAGATTGGTCATCACCGTGATGTCGTCGGCCGCTTCGCGCTCGCAGTCGGACAGCGAGCGGACGCTGTGTCCGATCTCCAGGCCGATGTCCCACAGGAAGGTGATGAAGGCCGTCAATGGCTCGCGGTACGGCACGTCATCGTCTCTCTCGAGCAGCAACTGCAGGTCGATGTCGGAGTGCGGGTGCAGCTCGCCGCGTCCATAACCGCCGACGGCAAGCAGGGCTACGCCGTCGTCCGGCCAGTCGTGACGCTCCCAGGCGATGGCCAGCAGCCGGTCGAGGCACCAGGCTCGCCCATGCACTAGGTCGCGGATGTCGGCACCGGCGCGAAAGCGCTCGTCGAGCCGGACCTGAATATTGTGCAGGGCGTCTTTGAAGGGGGCGATGGGAGAGCGGCTGCCGGCCAGTTCGGTGCGAAAGGTTTCGGCGTCGAACAGCGACTCGTCGGGCACGAAGCGGTAGTGATGCAGGAGCATGGGCGATCGACTCAGCGGTCGAGGAAGGCGAGGTCTTCGTCGCCGCGGGCGGTGAGCACTTCGACGCCGCTTTCGGTGACCAGCAGAGTGTGCTCCCACTGGGCGGAGAGGCTCTTGTCGCGGGTCACTGCAGTCCAGCCGTCGCGCAGTACCTTGGTCTGATGACCGCCGATGTTGATCATCGGCTCGATGGTCAGGCACATGCCGGCGGCCAGCACGATGTCGGCCTCCGGGGCATAGCCGTCGTAGTGCAGCACCTGCGGGTCCTCGTGGAAGCTGGCGCCGATGCCGTGGCCGCAAAAGTCGCGTACCACCGAGTAGCCGTTGGCTTCGGCGTGGGACTGGATGGCGCGGGCCAGCGTCGAGAGGCGTACGCCTGGCTGCACTTGGGCAATGCTGTGGTACAGGCATTCCTGGGTGATGCGGCACAGCCGTTCGCCCTGGATGGTCTCGCCGGTCACGAACATCACGCTGGAGTCGCCGTGGTAGCCGTCGGCGGTCTTCACGGTGATGTCCAGGTTCATGATGTCGCCGTTCTTGAGCTTCTTGGCGTCATCGGGGATGCCGTGGCAAACCACGTGATTGATGGAAGTGCACACCGACTTGGGGAAGCCGTGATAGTCGAGCGGGGCGGGGGTGGAGCCCAGCTCGTTCACGATGTAGTCGTGGCACAGACGGTCGATCTCACCGGTGGAGATGCCAGCCGTGACGTAGGGGGTGATCATCTCGATCACGCTGGCGGCCTGACGGCCAGCTTCGCGCATCTTCTCGATCTCGTCGGGCGTCTTGATGGGAATGTTCATGGAATCTCGGTTCACAGGGGTGGATCGCCCGGCAATGCGGCGGGAGCGGGGCGGGCGACTTCATCTCGCTGGCGAACTATGGTATAAAGCCGCGCGCTTTCCTGCAATGTCGACCCGGTGGGCCCAGCCCCGATCGCGTCTCGGCCGCAGCGACGGCGTTGGCGCTTTTGCGCCGTGAACCTCAAGCCTTGAAAACACACATGCACCGGCACATGGTCCCGGGTGCTGCCGCGGCTTCCCCGGCAGTCGGATCCATGGGGTGCATGGAGGCCTAACCCGATTTTTCAGGAGTCATCCATGGCACATGTCAACATGCGCGACCTGCTCAAGGCAGGCGCCCACTTTGGTCACCAGACCCGCTACTGGAACCCGAAGATGAGCCAGTTCATCTTCGGCGCCCGCAACAAGATTCACATCATCAACCTCGAACATACCCTGCCGGCGCTCAACGAAGCGATCGATGTGGTCGAGAAGATGGCTGCAGCCAACAACAAGATCCTGTTCGTTGGCACCAAGCGCAGCGCCAGCAAGATCATCAAGGAAGAGGCCACTCGCGTCGGCCAGCCATTCGTCAACCATCGCTGGCTGGGCGGCATGCTGACCAACTACAAGACCATCCGCGTCTCGATCAAGCGTCTGCGCGAACTCGAAGCGATGCACGAAGACGGCACCTTCGACAAGCTGACCAAGAAAGAGGTCCTGATGGCGACCCGCGAGCAGGACAAGCTCGAGCGCAGCGTGGGCGGCATCAAGGAGATGGGCGGTCTGCCCGATGCGCTGTTCGTGATCGATGTCGACCACGAGCGCATTGCCATCAATGAGGCGAACAAGCTGGGCATCCCGGTCATCGGCGTGGTGGATACCAACTCCGACCCGGACGGCGTCGATTACGTGATCCCCGGCAACGATGACTCCATCCGTGCCATCCAGATCTACGTCAAGGCCGTCGCCGACGCTTGTGCGCGCGCGAAGGAAGGCCGTCCCGACGAGTTCGTCGAGGTCACCGAGGGCGAGAGCGGCGACGCCGCCGCCGCCGAGTAACCGCGATTGCCGCAGCGGGCGCCCGGGTGCCCGCTGCGTTCACGCGATCCATCATCGGTCGAATCATTCCAGAGGTAATTACCATGGCAGCGATTAGCGCCTCCCAGGTCAAGGAACTGCGCGAGCGTACCGGGCTCGGCATGATGGAGTGCAAGAAGGCACTCACCGAAGCTGGTGGTGACATCGAGGTCGCCATCGAGAACCTGCGCAAGAACTCCGGCCTCAAGGCCGCCAAGAAAGCCGGCCGTACCGCCGCCGAGGGCGCCGTGGTCACGCGTGTCGCCGACGACGGCAGCTACGGTGTGGTGGTCGAGATCAACTCCGAGACCGATTTCGTCGCCCGCGACGACAACTTCAGGGCTTTCGCCGACAAGGTTGCCGATGCCTTCTTCGCCGCCAAGAGCGAAGATGTGGCCGCGGTAATGGACGGTGAGCTCGAGGTCGCCCGCGAGCAACTGGTGCAAAAGATCGGCGAGAACATCGGCGTGCGGCGCTGCGCCGTGGTCGAGGCGCCGCAAGGCGGCCTGGTGGGTGCCTATGTTCACGGCGGCCGCATTGGCGTATTGACCGTGCTCAATGGCGGCAACGCCGAGGTGGCCAAGGACGTCGCCATGCACGTGGCCGCCATCAACCCGACCGTGGCGCGTCCCGATGAAATGCCGCAGGAGAAGCTCGACGAAGAGAAGGCGATCATCCTGGCGCAGCCGGACATGGCCGGCAAGCCCGAAAACATCGCCGAGAAGATGGTTCAAGGCCGCCTCAAGAAGTACCTGGCCGAGAACAGCCTGACCGAGCAGCCCTTCGTCAAGGATCCCAACCAGAGCGTGGCCGAGTTCGTCAAGGACGCCGGTGGCGAGGTGGTCGGCTTCACCCGCTTCGAAGTGGGTGAAGGCATCGAGAAGGAAGAAGTCGACTTTGCCAAGGAAGTGATGGAACAGGCTGGTCGTAGCTGAGGTCTGAGCATCCAGCGCGTGAAGGCGTGCGCATGAGCGCACGCCTTTGCGTATCCGGGCGGTACGTCCGGACGAGCCCACCTTGCAACCCATTCGACGGTGATACAGGAGACGCCCATGCCCAGTGCTGATCGCAGTGAAACCCCGCCCCGGCCCGACGCCGGCCGAGCGGAAAAATCGCGTGACGACAAGTCGAAGTACAAGCGCATTCTGCTCAAGCTCTCCGGAGAGGCGCTGACCGGTGATGCCGAGTTCGGCATCGATCCTAAAGTGCTCGACCGCATGGCGCTGGAGATCGGCCAACTGGTCGGCATCGGCGTGCAGGTCGGCATCGTGGTCGGCGGCGGCAATCTGTTTCGCGGTGCGGCGCTGCACGAGGCCGGCATGGATCGGGTCACCGGCGACCACATGGGCATGCTGGCTACGGTGATGAACGCGCTGGCCATGCGCGACGCTCTGGAGCGCTCCAATATCCGCTCGCGGGTGATGTCGGCCATCCCCATGAGTGGCGTGGTGGAGCACTATGACCGTCGTACGGCCATTCGCTACCTGACGTCGGGCGACGTGGTACTGTTCTCTGCCGGTACCGGCAACCCGTTCTTCACCACGGATTCGGCGGCCTGTCTGCGCGGCATCGAGATCGATGCCGACGTGGTGGTCAAGGCCACCAAGGTGGATGGCGTCTACGACAAGGATCCGGTCAAGCACGCCGAGGCGGTGAAGTACGAGCGGCTGACCTACGACGATGCGATCGACCAGAAGCTCGGCGTCATGGATTTGACCGCCATCTGCCTGGTACGGGACCATGATATGCCGGTTCGCGTCTTCAACATGAACAAGCCGGGCGCCCTGCTGAATCTGGTCGTGGGCGGCAAGGAAGGCACCCTGATAGACAGAGGTTGATACCGTGATCGATGACATCAAGAAAGACGCCGAAAGCCGCATGAAGAAGAGCCTCGAGTCGCTTCATGCCAACTTCAACAAGATTCGTACCGGCCGCGCCCATTCGAGCATTCTCGATTCGGTGACCGTGGATTACTACGGCAGCCCGGTACCGATCAATCAGGTCGCCTCGATCAACGTCGAGGATGCGCGCACCCTGACGGTGGTGCCGTGGGAGCAGAACATGGTGCCCAAGATCGAGAAGGCGATCATCAGCTCCGACCTGGGGCTCAATCCCGCCAGTGCGGGCAACGTGATTCGCGTGCCGATGCCGATGCTCACCGAGGAAACGCGCAAGGGCTACATCAAGCAGGCGCGCAGCGAAGCCGAGCACGCCCGCGTGGCAGTGCGCAACGTGCGTCGCGATGCCAATGGAGACATCAAGGCGCTGCTCAAGGAGAAGGAGGTCACCGAGGACGAGCAGCATCAGGGCGAGGAGGCGATCCAGAAGCTCACCGACAAGTACATCGCCGAGATCGACAAGACGCTCGAGTCCAAGGAGCACGACCTGATGCAGGTGTGACTCTGCCAGGCCGGGGCCTCTTGGGGCCTGACTCCGTCCATCCCGCGATGTGAGACACCATGACGTCAACGCACACCACCGCGCCCTCGGCACCCGACAGTGCCGGCGTGCCACGCCATGTGGCCATCATCATGGATGGCAACAACCGCTGGGCCAAGGCGCGCGGCATGTCCAGCGTGCGAGGCCATCGCGCCGGCGTCGAGGCCGTGCGGGCCGTCATTCGTCGTGCCGGCGAGCGCGGCGTAGAGACACTGACGCTGTTCGCGTTCTCCAGCGAGAACTGGAAGCGCCCCGAAGCCGAAGTGAGTGCCCTGATGGAGCTCTTTCTGCTGGCGCTGAAGCGCGAAGTGAGAAAGCTGCATGAGCACGGCATTCGTCTCTCGATCATCGGCGATCGCAGTGCCTTCTCGGGCTCGATCCAGAACTACATCGAGCAGGCCGAGGCGCTGACCGCCGAGAACCGTGGAATGCATCTGGTGATTGCGGCCAACTACGGGGGGCGTTGGGACATCACGCGGGCGACGCGAAGGCTGGCCGAGCGTGTCGCCGCCGGCGAGCTCGCTCCCGAAGCCATCGACGAGGCGGCCGTCGAGCGAGTCCTCTCCCTCGCCGATGCGCCGCCGGTCGACCTGTGCATCCGCACCAGCGGCGAGCAGCGGATATCCAACTTCCTGCTGTGGCAGATGGCCTATGCCGAGCTCTACTTCACGCCGCGGCTGTGGCCCGACTTCGACGGCGAAGCGCTCGATGCCGCCTTCGATGACTTCCGCGGCCGGCAGCGGCGTTTCGGCAAAACCGACGAACAGGTCGAGGCCGACGGTGCTTAGACAGCGAATCCTCACTGCCCTGTGGCTGGTGCCGCTTGCCCTTGGGGGGCTGTTCGGCCTCAGCGGTGCCGCCTATGGACTGTTCACCGGTGGCATCGTGCTCCTTGCCGCCTGGGAGTGGACCAATCTTGCAGGCGTGACTCGGCGAGGTACGCGCGGGGTTCTGGTCGCCGTCTTGGCAGTGGCCATGGTGCTGCTGTGGCTCGCTGGCAGTGCCCATGCGACCTGGCCGCTCTGGTTGTCTCTGGTCGGCTGGCTGCTCAACCTCTACTGGGTCATCCACTACCCCGCCCGCCGGGAGCAGTGGCAGCCCTCTGCGCGCCGCCTGGCCATGGGGCTATGGGTGCTGTTGCCGGCCTGGGTCGGTTTCAACGTATTGCGGGAACTCGGCAGCGTGTGGCTGCTCTTCGTGCTGCTGCTGGTATGGGGAGCCGACATCGGCGCCTACTTCAGCGGCCGGGCCTGGGGACGTCGCAAGCTGGCACCGGCGGTCAGCCCGGGCAAGAGCTGGGAGGGCGTGGCCGGGGGACTGGCAGTAACGCTGGCGCTGGCTCTTGTCTTTGCCGCCTGGCAGGGGCTGGGGACGGGCGGTGGCGTGGCACTGCTCGCCGCGACGGCGGTGGTGACGCTGGTGTCGGTGCTCGGCGATCTGCTCGAGAGCATGCTCAAACGCCACCGCGGCATCAAGGATTCCAGCAACCTGCTGCCCGGCCATGGCGGAGTGCTCGACCGCATCGACAGCCTGACCGCCGCGGTGCCGCTGTTCGCGTTGTTCTCGCTGGGGGTGCTGTGACATGAGCCTCGATACCCCGGGCACAGCCCGTTGCCGACAGGCCGTCACGGTGCTGGGGGCCACCGGCTCCATCGGCACCAGTACCCTGGACGTGATCGCTCGCCACCCCGACCGCTATCGGGTGCATGCGTTGACCGCTCACCGCTCCCGTGAGGCGCTGCTGGCACAGTGTCGTAAGCACTGCCCCGAGGTGGCGGTTCTGGATCAGGAGCACGATGCCGTCTGGCTGCGATCGCGGCTCGCCGATGAAGGGCTGACCACCGAGGTGCGTGCCGGCGCTGCGGCGCTGGTCGAGGTGGCCGAGGCCAGTGACGTCGACGTGGTCATGGCGGCCATCGTCGGTGCTGCAGGGTTGCTGCCGACGCTCGCCGCCGTGCGTGCCGGCAAGCGCGTGCTGTTGGCCAACAAAGAGGCGCTGGTGATGTCCGGCGCGCTCTTCATGGATGCCGTGACGCGATACGGCGCGACCCTGCTGCCCATCGATTCCGAACATAATGCCATCTACCAGTGTCTACCCGTGGAGCATCGCGGCGGGCTATCCCGGCACGGTGTGACCCAACTGCTGTTGACCGCTTCGGGTGGGCCATTCCGCGGCTGGACGCCCGAGCGCCTGGCCACGGTGACCCCCGATCAGGCCTGCGCTCACCCCAACTGGAGCATGGGGCGCAAGATTTCGGTGGACAGTGCGACCCTGATGAACAAGGGGTTGGAGCTGGTGGAGGCCTGCTGGCTGTTCGATGCGCGCCCCGACCAGGTGCAGGTAGTGGTGCATCCGCAGAGCGTGATCCACTCCATGGCCGCCTACAGCGACGGCTCGGTGATCGCCCAGCTCGGCAATCCCGACATGCGCACGCCGATCGCCTATGGGCTGGCCTGGCCGGAACGCATCGAGGCCGGCGTCGAGGCGCTCGACCTCTTCCAGGTCGCGCATCTCGACTTCGAGGCACCGGACGAAGCGGCATTCCCTTGTCTGCGCCTGGCACGCCAGGCAATGGCGGCTGGCGGCACGGCCCCGGCGGTGCTCAATGCCGCCAATGAAGTGGCGGTGGATGCCTTCCTGTCCGGGAGGCTCGGGTTCACCGGTATCGGCGAGCTGGTGGCGCGTGTCTGCGATGCGCTTCCGGTAGAACGTGCGGATGACCTGGGGGCCGTGCTCGAGGCCGATACCCTGGCGCGCGGCATGGCCACGAGCCTGCTGGGCGATGACTGAAGAGAACGCCGTGATGTCAATGGAACGAGGAGAGTGACTTGGGCCTGATCCAGAACGTGCTGGCCGTCATCGTGGTGCTGGGCTTGCTGATTACCTTCCATGAGTTCGGTCACTTCTGGGTGGCGCGGCGGTGTGGTGTCAAGGTGCTGCGTTTTTCGGTAGGCTTCGGCAGGCCGATCTGGTCATTGTACGACCGGCACGGCACGGAATTCGCGGTGGCCGCCATTCCGCTGGGTGGCTACGTCAAGATGCTCGATGAACGCGAGGCGCCCGTTCCGCCCGATCAGCGCGATCAGGCGTTCAACAACAAGGCCGTGTGGCAGCGGATCGCCATCGTGGCCGCCGGGCCCTTGGCCAACTTCCTGCTGGCCATCGCCGTCTATTGGGCGCTGTTCGTGGCAGGTACCACGGCGATCGTGCCCGTCATCGGGGATGTCGAACCCGAGTCACCCGCGGCACGCGCCGGACTGTCCGGTGGCGAAGAGATCGTCACGGTGCGCGGCGATGCGGTGCGCTCCTGGGATCAGATCAACCTCAAGCTGGTGGCGGCGATCGGCGTCGACGGCGAGCTGAGCCTGCAGGCCCGTGACGGTGCTGCCGCCGATCCGCGTGAATACCGCCTGCCGGTGGAGAACTATCTGGTGCGCCAGGATCCGCCCCGGCCGCTTGCCACGCTGGGTATCACCCCCTGGCAGCCGGATATCCCGGCGGTGCTTGGCCAGGTGATGGATGGAGAGGCGGCTGCCGAGGCAGGGCTCGAGCCGGGCGACGAGGTGGTCGCCGTGGACGGCGAACCGGTGGCCGACTGGATGGATTTCGTCAATCGCGTACGGACGAGTCCTGGCGAGTCGCTGGCCCTGGACGTTGCCCGCGGGGAGGAGCGTCTCGAACTGACCCTCACTCCCGGGGAGCGCGAGGTCGAAGGCGGTACGACCATCGGTTACGTGGGCGCCGGCGTCGAGCCGGTGGCATGGCCGGACGAATATCGCCGCGAGATACGCTATGGTCCGGTGGCGGCAGTGGGACAGGCGCTCTCGCGAACCGGTGAAATGTCGCTGTTGACCCTGGACGCCATTCGCAAGATGCTGGTGGGGCTGATTTCGCCGTCGAATCTGTCAGGTCCCATCACCATTGCTCAGGTGGCCGGCGATACGGCACGAACCGGGCTGGAGAGTTTCGTCAGTTTCATGGCTTACCTGTCGATTAGCCTGGGAGTGCTGAATCTGTTGCCCATTCCGGTACTCGACGGCGGTCACCTGCTTTACTATTTCGTCGAGGCACTGCGCGGGCGTCCGGTTTCCGAGCGTACTCAGGCCGTGGGGCTGCGTATCGGCCTGGCACTGGTCGTCACCCTGATGGTGATGGCGCTCTATTTCGATCTGATGCGGCTCTGGTAGCGAGCGACTCCCTCGGTCCCGGTCGGGGGTATGGGGACGGGCACCAACGGGTGCCCACCTTGTCAGTCACCCGCACAAATGTATAAGGTGCCTGTCTGGATTGACAGGCGGATCAACGCGAGCGAAGCGACTGCATGAATATCAAGACCCTTGGACTGGCGGCTCTGCTGCTGGCCGGTGCGCAGGCTGCGCAGGCCGAACCCTTCGAAGTTTCCGACATTCGCGTGGAAGGCCTGCAGCGCATTTCACCGGATTCCGTCTTCAATGCCTTCCCCGTCAGCGCCAGCGACCGGGTCGATGAGCGAGAGCTGGCCGAGGCGGCTCGTAGCCTCTTCGAAACCGGCCTGTTCGAGGACGTTCAGTTGGCACGCGAAGGTGACGTGCTGGTCATTCAAGTGGTCGAACGGCCGACCATCTCGCGGCTCAACATCTCGGGTAACAGTCAGATCGAGGACGAGCAGCTGCGTGAAGGCTTGCGCGAGGCCGGCTTGGCCGAGGGCCAGGTGCTGCAGCTTTCCACGCTGGAGGAGATCCAGCGTGAGCTAGAAGGTGTCTACCAGGCCCAGGGGCGCTACAGCGCACGAATCGATGCCCAGGTTCGCGAGATCGATGAAGGTCGTGTACAGGTCGATATCGACATCAACGAAGGCGAAGTGGCCAAGATTCGTCAGATCAACATCGTCGGCAATCGCGACTTCGACGATGACGAGCTGCGTGAAGCCTTCGAGCTCGAGGACAAACCCGGCTGGCTGTTCGGCTGGTTTTCCAGCGATGAGTATTCCCGCGAAGCTCTCGCCGGCGACCTCGAACGTCTGCGTTCCTTCTACCTCGATCGCGGCTACGTGAACTTTTCCATCGATTCCACCCAGGTATCGATCAGCTCCGACAAGTCGCAGATCTTCGTCACCGTGAACATCAGTGAGGGACAGCAGTATCGGCTTGGCGATATTCGCTTCCAGGGTGACCTGCACATCAGTGAAAGCGAGGCGCGGGATCTTCTGACCGTCGAGAGCGGCGAGATCTTCTCGCGCAGTGACGTGACGGAGTCCAGCGAGGCGCTGCGCAATCGACTCGGAGCGGAGGGTTTCGCGTTCGCCAATGTCGAAGGGGTGCCCCAGCCGGGC
The DNA here is from genome assembly GCA_051749645.1 of Pseudomonadota bacterium. Classification (GTDB taxonomy): domain Bacteria; phylum Pseudomonadota; class Gammaproteobacteria; order Pseudomonadales; family Halomonadaceae; genus Halomonas. The sequence goes on along the minus strand of JBNJIT010000005.1, from coordinate 251,026 downwards.
GCCGATGAGGACAGCGTGGACCTGACCTTCCGCGTCGATCCGGGCCAGCGAGCCTACGTGAGGCGCATCGAGTTCGTCGGCAATACCACCACTCAGGATGAAGTGCTGCGCCGTGAGATGATTCAGATGGAAGGCGCACCCGCTTCCACCGAGTCGATCAGCCAGTCGCGCCAGCGTCTCGAGCGCCTGGGCTTCTTCCGCCAGGTGGAAGTCGAGACACAGCCGGTTGCCGGGGAACCCGACAAGCTCGATGTCACCTATGAGGTGGAAGAGCAGCCGTCGGGCTCCATTTCCGCCAGTATCGGTTACTCGCAGAGTGCCGGCGTCATCTATGGGGCCGCGCTGTCGCAGAACAACTTCCTGGGGACCGGCAACCGCGTCAACGTCGGTGCCCAGCGCAGCGACACCTTCACCAATATCAATTTCGGTTTTACCGACCCCTACTGGACCCTCGACGGCATCTCGCTGGGCTACAACCTCTTTTATCGCGAAACCGACTACGAAGACTCGGACATTTCCACCTACTCCACCGATGCCTACGGTGGCGGCATCAACATGGGCTATCCGGTCAGTGAGCTGTCGCGTCTTAACTTCGGGCTCAGCGCCGAGGATCTGACGATCAAGACGTACCGCGATACCGCTTCGGAAATCATGCGTTATGCCGATGAGCAGGGCGAGGACGCCCAGAGTCTGAAGTTCACCACTAGCTGGACGCGCAACAATCTCAATCGCGGTGTCATGCCCACCGATGGCAGCTATCAGCGGATCTCGCTGGAAACCGCCGTGCCGGGCAGCGATGCCGACTACTACAAGCTGCGGGCCAATGCCAAGCAGCTGTTCCCGTTCAACGAGGAGCAGACCTGGGGGCTGAAGTTCGATGGCTCCGTGGGCTATGCCGATTCCATCGGCAATGACCCCTATCCGTTCTACGAGAACTTCTATGCCGGCGGCCTGGGCTCGGTGCGCGGCTTCACCAGCAATACCCTGGGCCAGCCGACCACGCCGTCGCAAGGGTCGGACCGCGATCGTACCCTGGGCGGCAACGTGCTGATCGAGGGCAGTGCCGAGCTGCTCTTCCCGCTGCCCTTCGTGGAAGATCAGCGCTCGTTGCAGGCCGCCGTCTTCGTCGATGCCGGCAACACCTTCCTGACCGACTGCTATCCCGTTGTCGACAGTGATGGCCCTTCCCGCTGCAGCAGCGGCGTCGATTTCGGCGACCTGCGTTATAGCGCCGGCGTGGGGCTCTCTTGGCTGACCCCGGTGGGGCCGCTGACCTTCAGCATTGCCGAGCCGTTGAACGACGAAAGCGGCGATGATACCCAGGCGTTCCAGTTCTCTCTGGGCCAGACATTCTGACCGTTGTTGAGTGAGGTGACCCGTATGCGTAAATTCTTCGCTGTATTCTGGCTCGGCCTGCTGAGTGCCCTTGCCGTTTCGACTCAGGTTCAGGCGGCTGAGGTCGCTCTGCTGGATTGGCGCACCGCGCTGATGGAGTCGAATGCCGCTCAGCGCTCCATGGGCGATCTCGAGAACCGCATCGGCGGCCAGCAGCGGGAGGCCGAGTCGTTGGGTCAGGAGCTCCAGCAGATGCAGCAGCGCCTGCAGCAGGAAGGTGACAGCCTACCTGAAGGCGAGCGACAGGCGCTGATGCAGGAATTCCAGCAGAAGGGCAGCCGCTTCGAACAGCTGCGTGGCGAGATCATGCAGGCGCAGCAGGAGGCGGAGCAGGCCTTTCTGTCCGAGGCCGAACCCAAACTGGAACAGGCCGTCGACCAAGTGATCACGCGGCACAGCGTCGAGGTGCTGGTGGAGCCGCAGGGCGTGCTGCATTCCGATGTCGATCTGCCCGATCTGACGTCGGAAGTGACCGAGATTCTGAATACGCTTCTCTGATTTCGGCGCGTGACGCCCCTGCTTGCACCAGGCTTCCATGATCCCAAACGAATCCTCCGGCTTCACTTTGGATGCGCTCGCCGAGCGTCTCGGCGCACGCATCCAGGGTGATGGATCGCGACGTGTATACGGCTTGGCCACGCTGAAGGATGCCGGGCCTCGGGATGTCGCCTTTCTGGCCAATGCCGCCTACCTCAAGGACCTTGTCGCCACCCGTGCGGCTGCAGTGCTGATCCAGCCCGAGCATGCCGAGGCGTGTCCCGTGGCACGCTTGGTGCTGGACAACCCCTATTTGGCCTATGCCCAGCTGTCACAGCTGTTCGACCCTTTTCTGGCTCGCCCGACTGGCGGGGTCCATGCGTCTGCGGTGGTGGCCGAGGATGTTGTGTTGGGCGATGGCGTCGAGGTGGGTCCCAATGCCGTGATCGAGGCCGGTGTCGTTCTGGGCGATGAGGTGGTGGTCGGATCGGGTAGCGTGGTGGAGGCCGGTGCACGAATCGGTGCCGGTTCTCGACTGCATGCCAATGTCACCGTGTGCCGGGGGGCAGTGATTGGCGCGCGGGCCATCCTGCACAGCGGCTGCGTCATCGGCGGCGATGGTTTCGGCTTCGCTCACGATGGCGGGCGTTGGCACAAGATTGCTCAGTTGGGTGGCGTGGTGCTGGGTGACGATGTCGAAGTGGGCAGCTGCTCGAGCATCGACCGCGGAGCCCTGGACGACACGGTGATCGGCAATGACGTCAAGATCGACAGTCAGGTGCAGATCGCGCACAACGTGCGTATCGGCGATCACAGCGCCCTGGCGGGGTGCGTAGGCATCGCTGGCTCCACGCGAGTGGGCAAACACTGCATGCTGGGCGGCGGCGTGGGGCTTTCTGGCCACCTGACGATCTGCGACGGGGTCCATGTGACGGGCATGAGCCTGGTCACCAATTCCATCGACGCGCCGGGCGTCTACTCATCCGGCACCGGAGCCATGCCCAACGCGCAGTGGCGTCGGAATGCGGTGCGCTTCAAGCAGCTCGATGACATCGCGCGGCGCCTGTCTCGTCTCGAGAAACGCGATCGCGACACTTGAGTGCCGCGCGGGTGACGCTATAATCCCTCGCCCGTCTGGCTGGCTGCGCCCAGGCACCGGTCGCAGCGCAGGCGGGGCCTCCGGGAAGCCGGTACAGCCACTACCGCCGCCGGTCTCATCCCCACACCTCAGAGGTCGCTACGATGGTAATGGACATCAACGAGATTCGTGAGTACCTGCCGCACCGCTACCCGTTCCTGCTGGTGGATCGGGTCACGGAGTTGGCGCTCGGCGAATCCATCGTTGCCTACAAGCACGTCAGCATCAACGAGCCGTTCTTCAACGGTCATTTTCCGCACCATCCGATCATGCCTGGCGTGCTGGTCATCGAAGCACTGGCCCAGGCGTGCGGCATTCTCGGTTTCAAGACCGTCAACAAGCTGCCGGCCGATGGCTACGTCTACTACCTGGTGGGTAGCGACAACGTACGCTTCAAGCGTCCGGTGATGCCCGGTGACCGTCTGGTCCTGCAGGCCGACGTGGTGCGTGAGAAACGCGGCATCTGGAAATTTGCCTGCCGTGCTACCGTGGACGGAGAATTGGCCTGCGAGGCCGACATCATTTGTGCCGAGAGGAAAGTCGCTTGATCCATCCCACTGCCATCGTCGATCCCGAGGCGCGTCTGGCCGAGGACGTCGAGGTCGGGCCCTTCACGGTAATTGGCCCGGACGTCGAGATCGGGCCCGGCTCGCGTATCGGTCCACACGTGGTGATCAAGGGCCCCACGGTGCTTGGGGCACGTACTCGCATCTTCCAGTTCGCTTCGGTGGGTGAAGACTGCCAGGACAAGAAATACGCCGGCGAACCGACGCGCCTGGTGATGGGCGACGACAATGTCATTCGTGAATGCGCCACGCTGCATCGCGGTACGGCCCAGGATCGCGGCGAGACGACCATCGGCGCGCGCAACCTATTCATGGCCTACGTGCACGTGGGCCACGACTGCGTGATCGGCAACGACTGCATCCTGGCCAATCAGGCCACTCTGGCCGGCCACGTCACCGTGGGGGACTTTGCCATTCTCGGCGGTCTCGCCGCCGTGCACCAGTTCTGCCACTTCGGCACCCACGCCATGGCCGGCGGCGGCTCGATCATCACCAAGGACACCCCGGCTTTCGTCATGATCAATGGCAACCCGGCTCAGGTTCATGGCCTCAACCTGGTGGGCCTCAAGCGGCGGGGCTTCTCCAAGGAGGCGATTCGGTCGCTGGGCGAAGCCTACAAGCTGGTGTATCGCCAGGGGCTGACCGTGGAACAGGCGCTGCTGGAGATCCGCGAGCGCTACCGGCTGGCGGAAACCGAAGCCTTTGCCGCCTCCATCGAGATCTCGACTCGCGGCATCGTGCGCTGATCATGGCTGGTGAGCCGCTCAAGGTCTATCTAGTGGCCGGCGAGCTGTCCGGTGACCGGCTGGGTGCCGGGTTGATGCGCGAGCTCAAGGTGCGCCATCCGGATGTCGAGTTCCGCGGCATTGGCGGGCCGCACATGCTGGCGGAAGGTATCGACGGTCGCTTCCCGTTGGAGACGCTCTCCGTGATGGGGTTGGTGGAAGTCCTCAGACACCTGCCCCGTCTCGTCGGGGTGCGCCGCGCCCTGCGCAGGGATGCCCTGGCCTGGCGGCCGGACGTGATGGTCGGCATCGACGCTCCTGACTTCAACCTGGGCCTGGAGCGCCAGCTGCGCGAGACCGGCATTCCCACCGCGCACTACGTCAGCCCCTCTGTGTGGGCGTGGCGTCAGGGGCGGGTCAAGGGTATTGCCCGTGCCGTGGATGCCATGCTCACCTTCCTGCCTTTCGAGGCAGCCTTTTACGCCCGGCACGGTGTGCCGGTGGCCTTCGTCGGTCATCCCCTCGCCGACGAGCTGCCGCTGGAGAACGATCGCGTGACCGCGCGTGCCGGCCTCGCCCTGCCTCCCGAGGCCGAAGTGCTGGCGGTGCTGCCCGGCTCGCGGGCCAGCGAGATCCGCTTCATGGGAGGGCCCTTCCTCGATGTCGTCGAACGGCTGAGCCAGGCTCGGGCGTCGCTGCACGCCGTCATCCCCGCGGCCACTCCGGAGCGTCGCTCGGAGATCGAGGCGCTGCTGGCCGAACGGCCTGCGCTGGCGGGGCGGGTCACCCTGCTCGATGGCCAGGCGCATGAGGCCATGGTGGCAAGCGACATGGTACTGCTCACTTCGGGCACCGCCGCGCTGGAGGCGATGCTCTGCCACCGCTCCATGCTGGTGGCCTATCGCATGGCCCCGGCCACCCACTGGTTGGCCCGGCGGCTGGTCAAGAGCGAGTGGATCTCGCTGCCCAACCTGATCGCCCGCGAGACGCTGGTGCCGGAGCTGATCCAGGACGCGGCCAGTGTCGAGGGGATCTCCCGGCGGCTTTCTGCCATGCTCGATGACCGCGCCGGATGCGTCGCCCAGGAGGCGCGCTTCGCCGAGATGCATGCCGGCCTGCAGCGCGATGCCAGCCGTCGCGCGGCCGAGGCCGTCGAAGCGCTGGTGGCCCGGCGTCCCTTGCCATCCAGCGTCGTGCCTGAAACTGTCGAGGAGGCGCACTCTGATGGCGACTGAGCTGCCGCCACTGGTGGTCGACTACCAGGGATCGCGACTGGCTGGCGTCGACGAGGTAGGGCGCGGCCCACTGGTGGGGAGCGTGGTGGCGGCGGCGGTGATTCTCGACCCGGCGCGACCCATTGCCGGGCTCGGCGATTCCAAGACACTGAGCGCCAGGCGTCGTGAAACCCTGGACAGTGAGGTACGTGACAATGCGCTGGCCTTCGCCGTTGCCGAGGCCACGCCCGACGAGATCGACACGCTCAACATCTATCACGCTACCCATCTGGCCATGCGGCGTGCCATCGATGCCCTGACGCCCGCTGCCGAATACCTGCTGGTGGACGGCAACCGCCTGCCCGGGCATCATGTTCCCGGCCAGGCGGTGGTCAAGGGCGACGCCCGCCATCCAGCCATCGCCGCGGCCTCGATACTCGCCAAGGTGGCTCGCGACGCCCAGATGGTGGCGTTGGATGCCCGGTATCCCAATTATGGCTTCGCCCGTCACAAGGGCTACCCGACACGCGAGCACCTGGCCGCCCTGGAACGCCTGGGGCCGCTGCCGGAGCATCGTCGCTCCTTCGGTCCGGTCAGGCGCCAACTGGCGTTGCTCTAGGCCAACGAATAGCCCTGATGGCGAGGAGCGCCGGGGGCAGGCCGCAGGGGAGGTCCGATTCCAGGGAAGGAATCGGTAGCGTACAAGGAGGTATTCACAGCGCCTCCCCGCAGGCCTGTCGCCGGGGTAGCTCCGAGCGAGGCTGCCATATGTCGCCAGTGCCATCGCTTCATTTCCGTGCCGACCATTTACCGTCAAGCCTCGAGTCCACCATGACCACGCCCTTCGTTCACCTTCGCGTCCATACCGAATACTCCCTGGTCGACGGCCTGGTGCGCCTCAAGCCCCTGATCCAGGCCACGGCCGAACGGGGCATGCCGGCCTTGTCGGTCACCGACGAGGCCAATCTCTTCGCGCTGGTCAAGTTCTACAAGAGTGCCGAGGGGGCGGGACTCAAGCCGTTGATCGGCGCCGACCTGTGGCTGACCAACCCTTACGACGAGGCGCACCCCTATCGCCTGACGCTGCTGGCCATGAACAACACGGGGTACCGCAACCTGACCGAGCTGATCTCGCGCGGCTGGGTCGAGGGACAGCAGCAGGGGCGCGCCGTGCTCGACAAGGCCTGGGTGCTCGACCAGAGCGAAGGACTGATCGCACTTTCCGGCGGTCGCGAGGGCGAGATCGGTCGTCACCTGCTCAGCGACCATCGGGAGGAAGCGCGGGCGTTGCTCGATGAGTGGAACGCCGCCTTCCCCGAGCGCTTCTATCTGGAGTTGACTCGCACCGGCCGGCCCTTGGAGGAGGAGTGCGTGCACCTTTCGGTGGAACTCGCCGTGGAGAGCGCAACGCCGGTGGTGGCCACCAACGACGTGCGCTTTCTCGAACGCGACGACTTCTGGGCCCACGAGACACGGGTGGCCATCGGCGAGGGCAAGGCGCTCGACGATCCGCGCCGCGAGCGAAAATACACCGAGGAACAGTATCTCAAGAGCCCGGCGGAGATGGCCGAGCTGTTCGCCGACATTCCCGAGGCGCTCGAAAACAGCGTGATGATCGCCGCTCGCTGCAACGTCGACGTGCGGTTGGGTGAGATATTCCTGCCGGAGTTCGCGATTCCCGAGGGCATGACCCAGGACGAGTTCTTCCGTCAAATCTCCCACGACGGCCTCACCGAGCGCCTCGACTTCCTCTACCCGGCCGAGGCGTACCCGCGTGACGGCGAAGAGTACCAGGCCATCGACCGGCGCTACCGGGAGCGGCTCGACTTCGAGCTCGACATCATCATCCAGATGGGCTTTCCCGGCTACTTTCTGATCGTGATGGACTTCATCCAGTGGGCCAAGGACAACGACGTCCCCGTCGGCCCCGGGCGCGGCTCCGGTGCCGGCTCGTTGGTGGCCTATGCTCAGAAGATCACCGACCTCGATCCCATCGGCTACGATCTGCTCTTCGAGCGCTTCCTCAACCCCGAGCGGGTCTCCATGCCCGACTTCGACGTCGACTTCTGCATGGAGAAGCGCGACCGGGTGATCGAGTACGTGGCCGAGCGTTACGGTCGCGACGCGGTATCGCAGATCGTCACTTTCGGCACCATGGCCGCCAAGGCGGTGGTGCGCGACGTGGCCCGCGCCCAGGGCAAGCCCTACTCGCTGGGCGACAAGCTCTCCAAACTGATCCCCTTCGAGGTGGGCATGACGCTCGCCAAGGCGCTGGAGGCCGAGGCGGCGCTCAAGGAGTTTCTCGAGGCCGACGAGGAGGCCGCCGAGATCTGGGAGATGGCGGAGAAGCTCGAGGGCATCACCCGCGGCACCGGCAAGCACGCCGGCGGGGTGGTGATCGCGCCCACCAAGCTCACCGATTTCGCGCCACTGCTGTGCGACGACGATGGCTCGGGGCTGGTGGTGCAGTTCGACAAGAACGACATCGAAGAGGCGGGGCTGGTCAAGTTCGACTTCCTCGGCCTGCGTACCCTGACCATCATCGACTGGGCGTTGGCCATGGTCGACAAGGTGCGTGCCGCAGCGGGGGAGGGGCCGCTCGATATCGACAGCATCCCGCTGGACGACAAGCCGACCTTCGAGATGCTCAAGCGCGCCGAGACCACGGCAGTATTCCAGCTCGAGTCGCGGGGCATGAAGGAACTGATCAAGCGCCTGCTGCCCGACTCCCTGGAGGACATGATCGCTCTGGTGGCGCTGTTCCGCCCCGGCCCGCTGCAGTCGGGCATGGTGGACGACTTCATCAACCGCAAGCATGGCCGTGCCGAGATATCCTATCCGCATCCGGATTACCAGCACGAACTGCTCGAGCCGGTGCTCGCTCCCACCTACGGCATCATCCTCTACCAGGAGCAGGTGATGCAGATCGCCCAGGTGATGGCGGGGTACTCGCTGGGCCAGGCCGACATGCTGCGCCGCGCCATGGGCAAGAAGAAGCCCGAGGAGATGGCCAAGCAGCGGGCGGGCTTCATGGAGGGCTGTGCCGCCAACGGCATCGACAAGGATCTCGCCGGCAACATCTTCGACCTGGTGGAGAAGTTCGCCGGCTACGGCTTCAACAAGTCTCACTCGGCGGCCTATGCGCTGGTTTCGTATCAGACGGCTTGGCTGAAAGCCCATTATCCGGGCCCCTTCATGGCCGCGGTGATGTCCACCGAAATGGACAACCTCGACAAGGTGGTGCCGTTGATCGAGGAGTGCCGTCACCTGGGGCTCACCGTGACGCCGCCGGACGTCAACGTAGGGGGCTACAAGTTCACCGTGGACGACCAGGGTAGGGTGGTTTACGGCCTGGGCGCCATTCGTGGCGTGGGCGAGGGGCCCATCGGCGCCATCGTCGAAGCGCGTGAGGCGGAAGGGGCCTTCAGCGACCTCTTCGATTTCTGCCGGCGTGTCGACCCGCGGCGCATGAACAAGCGCACCCTGGAGGCACTGATTCGTTCCGGCGCCCTGGACAACCTGGGGCCGAGCCGAGCCGTGCTCACCGCGGCGCTGGATGACGCTCTCAAGGCTGCCGCCCAGACCCAGACCAACCAGAACCTTGGCATGATGGACATGTTCGGCGAAGCCTTCGTCGATGAAGACACGGCCAGCGATGCCTATGCCGACTACCTCCGGGTACGCGACTGGAGCGACAAGGAGCGGCTGGCCGGCGAGAAGGAGACGCTGGGGCTCTATCTCACCGGCCACCCCATCGACGAGTACGAAGGTGAGCTTGCGCGTTTCGTGGCCACGCGCATCGTGGACCTCAAGCCGTCGCGGGAGCCGCAGCGCGTGGCCGGCCTGGTAGTGGGCGTGCGCACCATGAAGTCCAAGCGCGGCGACAGCATGGCCTTCGTCACCCTGGACGATCGTACCGGACGCATCGAAGCGTCGTTGTTCGGCGAGCTGTACGATACGCTGCGAGGGCAGATCGAGGCCGACCAAGTGCTGATCGTCGAAGGCGAGGTGTCGACGGATGACTATTCCGGCGGGCTGCGCCTGCGCGGCAAGGAGGTCACGCCCATGGTGGCGGCACGCACGCGCTATGGCGAAGCGGTGGAGCTCTCTCTCGACGGCGCTCGCGGCAACGGCCGGCTAGTGGAGAGCCTGCAGGCGAGTCTGGCCCCGTATCGAGACGTCGGGGGTCTGCCGGTGCGCCTGCGTTACCGCAACGCCACGGCAGCCGGCTGGTTGGAGCTGGCCGACGAGTGGCGGGTCACACCCTGCGACGAGCTGCTGAGCGGGCTGCGCGACGTCGAGGGGCAGGATGGCGTGCGGCTCAAGTACCGATAAACTAGCTGCGGGCTGCGGGCTGCGGGCTGCGGGCTGCGGGCTGCGGGCTGCGGGCTGCGGGCTGCGGGCTGCGGGCTGCCAGAGAAGAGCCGGAGACCTGTCGCCGGAACAGCCTCGAACGGGGCTGCGGATCGAGCTGGCCTGTCGCGGATGCGGCCCGCCTTGCGTGGCGCGTTGAGGGTGCGATAATGCCAGCCACTTTCACTTTTCGCGCCGTCGGCCCGGTTCGGGCCCGGGCGGTGAAACTCAACAAGGCCTCCAGCCAATGAACCCCAACTATCTCGATTTCGAACAGCCCATCGCCGAACTCCAGGCCAAGATCGAGGAGCTACGCCTGGTCGGCAACGACAGCCAGGTCAACCTCAGCGACGAGATCGGCCGTCTCGAGGAGAAGAGCCGCAAGCTCACCGAGTCGATCTTCAAGGATCTCTCCCCCTGGCAGGTCTCGCAGCTGTCACGCCATCCCCAGCGCCCCTATACCCTCGACTATCTCGAGCACGTCTTCACCGACTTCGATGAATTGCACGGCGACCGGCGTTTCGCTGACGACGCCGCCATCGTCGGCGGCGTGGCCCGACTCGACGAGCGTCCGGTGATGGTGATCGGCCACCAGAAGGGCCGCGAAGTGAAGGAGAAGGTGCGCCGCAACTTCGGCATGCCGCGCCCCGAGGGCTACCGCAAGGCGTGCCGCCTGATGGAGATGGCCGAGCGCTTCGGCATGCCGGTGCTGACCTTCATCGACACCCCCGGCGCCTACCCGGGCATCGATGCCGAGGAGCGCGGCCAGAGCGAGGCGATCGCCTACAATCTGGCGGTGATGTCGCGGCTCAAGACGCCGATCATCGCTACCGTTGTGGGTGAGGGGGGCTCCGGCGGGGCACTGGCCATCGGCGTGTGCGACGAGCTGGCCATGCTGCAGTACTCCACCTACTCGGTGATCTCGCCGGAAGGCTGCGCCTCCATCCTGTGGAAGAGCGCCGAAAAGGCTGCCGAGGCGGCTCAGGCCATGGGTATCACCGCTGAGCGGCTCAAGGAGTTGGGGTTGGTCGATACCCTGATCCCCGAGCCCCTGGGAGGCGCTCACCGCCATCCGCAGACCACTGCCGAGCGTATCAAGACGGCGCTGCTCGACAGCCTCGCGCGCCTTGATGGCATGGCGACGGAGGAACTCCTCGAGCGTCGCTATGAGAGGCTCATGAGCTACGGCGCCCCTGCCTGATCGGCTTGAGGCGACAGCGCTTGCCGGTCATGTCTCTTCAGTTTCTGATCGACGACGCCCTGGCGGAAACCCCGCCGGGGCGTGTCGTCTGGGTGGCGCTCTCCGGCGGGCTGGATTCCAGCCTGCTGCTGACGCTCGCCGCGAGAGCCTGCCGCCGCCACCCCCGGCCCCTCCATGCAGTGCACGTCCACCACGGCCTGCAAGCGGCTGCCGATGGCTTCGAATGCCACTGTCGGCAGCTTTGCTCGCGGCTCGGGGTACCTCTCTTCGTGGAGCGCGTGGCCGTCGATGTCGCGGATGGCCAGGGGCTGGAGGGGGCGGCGCGCGAGGCGCGCTACGCTGCCTTTGCCCGTCGCGTGGCGCCCGGCGAGACGCTGTGGCTGGCCCAGCATCGCGATGACCAGGCCGAAACCTTCCTGCTTGCTGCGCTGCGCGGCAGCGGCATTCGCGGCATGGCCGCCATGCCGCCATGCCGCAACTGGCGGATGCGCCGCCTAGAGCGGCCGTTGCTGGGCGAGGCGCGTAGCGCACTCGAAGCGGAGGCCGGGTCGCTTGGGCTAGCCTGGGTCGACGACCCGTCCAACCGCGATGAGTCGCTGGATCGCAACTTCCTGCGCCATCGCGTGCTGCCGCTGCTCGAAGCGCGCTGGCCTCGGGCCGAGCGCTCCCTTGCCCAAAGTGCCGACCGGGCGGGCGAGGCCGACGACTTGCTCGGCGAACTCGCGGCGCAGGACCTGGCAGCGCTGGGAGACGAGCCGGCTCGTCTCGAGGTGGCCGGACTGGCGGCACTTTCGCTGGCGCGCCAACGGCTGCTGGTTCGCTACTGCTGCGAACGCCTGGACTTGGCGATGCCGCCGGCGGCGCGTCTGGAAACGCTGCTCGGTCAGCTCGATGCGCGCCGCGATGCCGAAGTTCAGGTGGTCTGGCGCGGCGGTGAGGCGAGAGTCTGGCGCGGTATCCTGCATCTGCTGGCACCGCCCGCCCGGGTTCCTGCCGGCTGGCAGGTCGACTGGGATGGTCTGACGCCTCTGTCGTCACCGCTGGGCGAGTGCCGGGTTTCGCTGGTGCCGGCGAGCGGCGCAGCGATTGCGGGCCTGCGCGTGGGTGCCCGCCGAGGCGGCGAGCGGCTGCACCTGCCTGGTCGCGGTACGCGCGACCTCAAGCGGTTGCTGCAGGAGATGGCGGTACCGCCCTGGGTGCGAGAGCAACTGCTGGTAGCCTGGCACGGCGAGCAGCCCGTGGCCGTGCTGGCGCCGGAGCGGTGTGCGTGGCTGCTGGTCTGCGAGGGGTGGCGGGGAGAGCCCCTCGTCACTCCAGCTTGAGGGTGAAACCGGCGGCATTCTGGTAGTCGGCTTCCTGCTCCAGGTCGGTGTGCAGCAGCGAGGGATCCTCGGCGGACTCGTGAAGCAGGTGCAGGTCGTCGCCTCTGGTGGACAGAGTCGGCATCGCCGGAAGGCGCTCTGGACGGGCGTGATTGAGCAAGACCGCTAGCCGCAGCAGTCGGGCCAGCTTGCCGAGGGCGGGTTTCTCGGTTGCCGGGAGAGCCTGCCACTCCTTGACCGGAAACTTGCGCCGATGGGCGCGAACCAGAAACGCCAGCCGGCGCTGTTCGGGGCGTGAGAAGCCGGCGAGATCCGAGTGCTCCAGCAGGTAAGCGCCGTGACGGTGGAACTGGCTGTGGGAGATGGCCTGGCCGATCTCATGCAGGCGCGCCGCCCAGGCGAGGAAGCGTGCCTGTTCCTCGTCCAGTCCCCAGGATTCGCGTACCTGGCCGAGCAGCGCCGTGGCCGTGGTGGCGACATGCCGGGCCTGGCGCGAGTCGATGCCGTAGCGTTGCTCGAGCGCCTCGATGGTCTTGAGTCGGGTGTCTTCCGGGCTGTTGCGACCCACCATGTCGTAGAGTACGCCTTCGCGCAGGGCGCCGTCGGCGTAGCGCATCGTGGCCAGCTCGAAAGCTTCGAAAATGGCGCCGAGTATGGCCACGCCGGCGGGAAAGACCCGGGCGCGATCGGCCTTCAGCCCGGTCAGGTCGAGCTTGTCGACGTGCTTGCACTGCAGCAGTCGCTGGCGGAGCCGCTCGAGGCCTTGGCGAGTGATCGTTCCTTCCGGGGCATCGCCTGCGGCAGCGATCACCGCGGCGGCGGCCTTGATGGTGCCGCTGGAGCCGACGGGATCGTTCCAGCCCAGTTCGCGATAGGGGCGCTGGATATTGGCCAGCTCGGAGTGGGCGGCCAGTTCGGCGCGGCGAAAGGCTTTTTCGGTGATGGCGCCGTCGGCGAAGAAGCGGCGGGCATAGGATACGCAGCCGAGCTGTAGGCTTTCCAGCGCCAGGGGCTCGAAGCGCTCGCCGATGATGAACTCCGTGGAGCCGCCGCCGATATCGACGATCAGCCGTCGCCCGTTCTCGGCCAGGGAGTGGGCGGCCCCCAGATAGATGAGGCGCGCCTCCTCACGGCCGGCGATGATCTCCACGCGGCAGCCGAGCAGCGCCTCGGCGCGCTCGATGAGCGCTTCGCTGTTGGCGGCATCGCGCAGGGCGTTGGTGCCCACTACGCGCAGGTTGCCGGGGGCGATGTCGCTGACGAAGGGCGCGAAGCGTGCCAGACACGCCATGGCACGTTCCAAGGCGGCATCATCCAACTGGCCGGTGTCATCCAGACCGGCGGCCAGCTGTACCTTCTCGCCGCGGCGTGCCACGACCTGCAGGCGGCCGCCCAGGGCATTGGCCACCAGCAGATGGAAACTGTTGGAGCCCAAGTCGATGGCTGCCAGGCGGGTCAGCGCAGGTTGGCGTGCGGCAAGGGAAGCGTTGCGGTCCGTGACGTCGGTCATGGGAATGTCCTGGCGGCAGGTGGGCAAAAGGGTGCGGCGCCATCGGGAGCTTGTCAATCGCCGTGCTGCAGGCGGCCATCACAGGGGTTGCGTTCCCCGTCGGGCTTGTCTACCATCGTGACGTTCGCCTGTTCCGAATGCTTTCCGGCCGAGACACGGCCTTCGCGTCGCGGTCAACTCAAGTCGTCAGTCAGTCCCTTTTGTCGTCCTCGATCCGTGCCGGCATATTGAAGGCACGTGAGCCGAGTACAGGCGATGGCAGTCCAGGCGACATTAGCGCTGCTCCCTCGACCAAGATACCGCCTTGCGGTCTGCGTCCATCAGCCGATACTTCCGGCTGGACCATGTCGAGCGCCGAGTTCATCACCCGTAAGTCATCGCTACAGATTGGATGCCTTCCTGGGTTCTGAACGCACCCTTGCGGCGTACCGTTCTTTTCCCGTCGTTTTCGCGGCGCCGTGCCGTCACGCTGATATGAGCAACCTCCGAACGCACCGATGAATCTCACCGAACTCAAGCAAAAGCCCGTTCCGGAACTCCTGGAAACCGCCCGGGAAATGGGCATCGACAACCTGGCTCGCTCGCGCAAGCAGGACATCATCTTTGCCATCCTGAAGAAGCACGCCAAGAGCGGCGAGGCGATCTATGGGGACGGCGTTCTGGAGATTCTCCAGGATGGTTTCGGGTTTCTGCGCAGCGCCGATAGCTCCTATCTGGCCGGGCCCGATGACATCTACGTCTCGCCGTCGCAGATCCGCCGTTTCAACCTGCGCAAGGGCGACTCCATTTCCGGCAAGATTCGTCCCCCCAAGGAGGGCGAGCGCTACTTCGCGTTGCTCAAGGTCAGCGAGATCAACTTCGACCGGCCGGAGAATGCCAAGCACAAGATCCTCTTCGAGAACCTCACGCCGCTGTTCCCTCAGGAGCGGCTACGCATGGAGATCGGCAACGGCTCCACCGAGGACATCACGGCGCGGATCATCGACCTGACGGCGCCCATCGGCAAGGGGCAGCGCGGCCTGCTGGTCTCCCCGCCCAAGGCGGGCAAGACCTTGATGTTGCAGAACATCGCGACCTCGATCACCCGCAACAACCCCGAATGCCATCTGATCGTGCTGCTGATCGACGAGCGCCCGGAAGAGGTGACCGAGATGTCGCGCACCGTGCGTGGCGAGGTGGTCGCCTCGACCTTCGACGAGCCGCCGGCACGCCACGTGCAGGTCGCCGAGATGGTGATCGAGAAGGCCAAACGACTGGTCGAGCACAAGAAGGACGTGGTGATCCTGCTCGACTCCATCACCCGCCTGGCGCGCGCCTACAACACCGTGGTACCCAGTTCCGGCAAGGTGCTCACCGGCGGCGTCGACGCCCATGCCCTGGAGAAGCCCAAGCGCTTCTTCGGCGCGGCGCGCAACATCGAGGAAGGCGGCAGCCTGACCATCATCGCCACGGCGTTGGTCGACACCGGCTCCAAGATGGACGAGGTGATCTTCGAGGAGTTCAAGGGCACCGGCAACATGGAGGCCCACCTGGACCGCAAGCTCGCCGAGCGCCGCGTCTACCCGGCCATGAACATTCGTCGTTCCGGCACCCGCCGCGAAGATCTCATCGCCTCCGACGAAGAGATGCAGCGCATGTGGATCCTGCGCAAGCTGCTCAATCCCATGGAAGACACCGCGGCCACTGAGTTCCTCATCGACCGCTTGAAAGACACGAAGACGAACCTGGAATTCTTCGAGGCTATGAAGCGGCGCTGATAGCTGTTGATGGATGAGTCGGCGGATAGTCCTGTCGACGGAACAGCCGCGGTTCAAGAACGGTGAGACTGGATTGTCAGAAGCTTCGTAGGGCGAAGCGATAAGGGGCGGCATGCTAAGCTGCCCCTTTCGTCGTTCCGGAAACGGGAAATCGAATGAAGTACAAGGATCTGCGCGACTTCATCAAGGCTCTCGAGGAAAGGGGTGAGCTGGTACGCGTGAGTGCCGAGGTCGACCCTTACCTGGAGATCACCGAGATCTGCGACCGCACCCTGCGGGCCGGCGGTCCGGCGCTGCTGTTCGAGAACGTCAAGGGCCACGCCATGCCCCTGCTCGGCAACCTGTTCGGCACCCCCGAGCGGGTCGCCTTGGGCATGGGCGAGGAGTCGGTCGAGGCGCTGCGCGAGGTGGGCAAGCTGCTCGCCTTTCTGAAAGAACCCGACCCGCCCAAGGGCATGCGCGATGCCTGGGAGAAGCTGCCGATCTTCAAGCAGGTCATGAACATGGGCCCGAAGACGGTGCGCAGCGCTCCGGTGCAGGAAGTGGTGCTCGAGGAGGAGGACGTCGACCTCGACCGCCTGCCCATCCAGCACTGCTGGCCCGGTGATGCCGCGCCGCTGGTCACTTGGCCGCTGGTAGTCACGCGCGGGCCGCACAAGACCCGGCAGAACCTCGGCATATACCGCCAGCAAAAGCTCTCCAGGAATCGCTTGATCATGCGCTGGCTGTCGCACCGCGGCGGGGCGCTGGACTTTCAGGAGTGGCAGGCGGCCCACCCAGGCGAGCCTTTCCCGGTGGCAGTGGCGCTGGGTGCCGACCCGGCGACCATCCTCGGTGCGGTGACGCCGGTGCCGGATACGCTTTCCGAGTACGCCTTCGCCGGGCTCTTGAGAGGCTCGCGTACCGAGCTGGTCAAGTGCACCCATGCCGACCTGGAAGTACCGGCCTCCGCCGAGATCATTCTCGAGGGGTTCATCCATCCCGACGACACGGCTCCGGAAGGCCCTTACGGCGATCACACCGGCTACTACAACGAAGTGGACCACTTCCCGGTGTTCACGGTGACACGCATGACGATGCGGCGCGACGCCATCTACCATTCGACCTATACCGGCCGGCCTCCCGACGAACCGGCGATCCTCGGCGTGGCCCTGAACGAGGTGTTCGTGCCGATTCTGCGCAAGCAGTTTCCCGAGATCGTCGATTTCTACCTGCCGCCGGAAGGGTGTTCCTACCGCCTGGCGGTGGTGACCATGAAGAAGCAGTATCCGGGCCACGCCAAGCGAGTGATGATGGGCGTATGGAGCTTTCTGCGCCAGTTCATGTACACCAAGTTCGTGGTGGTGCTCGACGACGACGTCAGCGCCCGCGACTGGAAGGACGTGATCTGGGCCATCACCACCCGCATGGATCCGGCCCGCGACACCGTGATGGTCGAGAATACGCCCATCGACTACCTCGACTTCGCCTCGCCGGTGGCGGGGCTCGGCTCCAAGATGGGACTCGACGCCACGGCCAAGTGGCCTGGCGAGACCGACCGCGAATGGGGCACGCCCATCGTCATGGACGCGGCCGTCAAGGCCCGTGTCAGCGAACGCTGGGACGAACTGGGAATCGCGCTCCCCCAATCTCCTGATCACAAGAGGCATTCATGACGTCAAGGACCCTGACCTGCCGGGTAACGGCGGTGGAGGATCTGACCCCCGATGTGCTGCGGGTGTGGCTGGAAGGTCGCGCCGAGGCCATGGCGCATGCGCCGGGCCAGTATCTGGAACTCAAGCTCGACGATGACACCTGGGTGCCCTTCTCCATCGCCAATGCCCATGTGGGCGACGGCAGGCTGGAACTGCACATTCAGCACTGGCCGGAGCGGGAGAATTCGGCCCAACTGCGGCATCTCGTGCAGACGGCGGAACAGCTCACCCTGCATCTGCCTGGCGGCGACTGCGTGCTCGACAGCGAGAGCACACGCCCGCTGCTGCTGGTGGCTGCCGGCACCGGTTTCGCGCAGATGAAGGCGATCATCGAAGCCTCGCTGCACGAGGCTCCCGAACGCCCCATTGAGCTGTGGTGGGCGGCCCGCGAGCGACGCGACCTCTACCTTGAGAGCTTGCCGCACCAGTGGGCGGCAGCGCATCCCGCCTTTCGCTTTCACCTGGTCACCGAGCGGGCGCCGGAGACGCCGGTCGTCGGCGATCGAATCGTCGCCCACCGTGGCCGCATCGACCAGGCGCTGGCGGAAACGCTCGCCGACGTCAGCGAGCATGACGTCTATCTCTCCGGATCGCCGGGCATGGTGTATGCCTGCGTGGATGTGCTGGCCTCTTTCGGTCTGGTGGCATCGCGCACCTTTTCCGATGTGTTCGCCTATGCGCCGCGCGACCCCCTGGTGCCCACCCTGGGCAGCCTCAGGCGGGAGGCCGGTGCATGAGCGCCGCCCCGATTCTCATCACCGGCGGAGCCCAGCGACTGGGGCGCCACTGTGCCGAGCGGCTCGTCGACGACGGCCATCCGGTGATCGTCAGCTACCGCCGCGAACGCGGCGACGAGCTGACGGCACTGCGCAAGCGGGGCATCGTGACCCTGCAGGCCGATTTCGCGACGGAGGCGGGCATTTTCGACTTCCTGGCACGGCTAAAGGCCGAGACCAGGGCACTGCGCGCCATCGTGCACAATGCCAGCGATTGGGCGCCGGACTCCACCGGCGACGAGGCTGGGGCCAACTTCGAACGGCTCTTTCGCATCCACATGCTGGCGCCCTACCTGATCAACCTGCATGGACGCGAGTTGCTCGAGGCGTGTGGCGAACCCCAGCGCGACATCGTGCACCTGACCGACCATGTGGTGCAGAAGGGGTCGAAGAAGCACGCCGCCTATGCTGCCACCAAGGCAGGACTCGCCAACCTGACGCTCTCCTTCGCGGCCATGTATGCGCCGTCGATCCAGGTCAACGCCATTGCTCCGGCGTTGATCATGCTGAATGAGGGCGACAGCGATGCCTACGTGGAAAAGGCTAAGGCCAAGTCGGTCATGGAGATGGTTCCCGGGCCCGGGGTGATCTACCAGAGCCTGCGCTACCTGCTCGATAATCGCTATGTTACCGGCATCACCATGCCGGTCGATGGCGGGCGCCACCTGCGCTGACCGCCCCGCTCGGTCGATGACCGGCGTCGCCTGGGATAAACTGATGCCCCCTGACGAGAAAAAGAGGTATTCCCATGGCGCATCATGACGACTTTCGTGACGACAGCGGCTTGCTCAGCATCATCATGGGCCTGCTCGTGCTGGTGAGCATGAGCTGTCTGCCGGGCACCATCGGTCTTTATCTGCTGCTTGCCGGCTAGGTGTTGTCCGAAAACTAGCTGCGCTCGCCGACTTTTCAGACAACGCTTGAGGCCCTTGCCAGCCGTTCTGCATTGCGGCAGGATGAAGCGACGTATCAGGAGAGAGCCATGACCCCAATATTCCACGCTCAGTCTGCGCATGACGACGTTCACGTCGCTGACGGTGTGCGTGGCTATTGGTTTGGCTATTGGTTTACGACCGGTGTGCCGGTGGCCATGTCCTGAACGCAAGACGCGACATCGCCGGGCGGCACACCACCAGGGCCGCCTCCGCACAGAACCCCCGGACGGCTAGCCCGCTCGGGGGTTCTGCATTTGGGGTGACCGATACCCACGTGAGAGACGACAGGAGAGGTAGCATGACCGCATCCACCGCTTACGCCCATCGCCCGCAGACCGGTTTCGCTGGCTACTATGGCTATTGGCGATTTAGCGAAGCGCGGTCGGTCCAGTGCGCCACCTCCGACCGTGAGACTGCCGGTGGCATGACCTCGACACGATGTTTACCGACCTCACGGAGTTGATCGCCATGAACGCCTCGCTTTCCCTGGCCGAGCGCCAGCCACTCGACACCGCTTCCGCCACTTGTCGCGAGACGCGATTGCCCACCCCGGCCGAGCTGCATGCCCGGCTGCCCCGTTCTCCCGAGCTCACTGAACGCATCGCTGCGCAGCGTGACGCCGTCAAGCGCATCGTGGCCGGCGACGACGACCGGCTGCTGGTGGTCGTCGGTCCCTGCTCGATTCACGATCCGGAGGCGGCTTTGGCGTACGCCCGGCGTCTCGCCGAGTTGATACCCGACGTTTCCGACCGGCTGCTGCCGGTGATGCGCGTTTACGTGGAGAAGCCGCGCACCACCGTGGGCTGGAAGGGGCTCGCCTATGATCCCGGCCTCGATGGCAGCGGCGACATGGCTCGTGGCCTGGCCCTGTCGCGTCAGTTGATGCGCGAGATCGCCGCCCTGGGCCTGCCGGTGGCCACCGAGCTGCTGCAGCCAATGCTCGCTCCCTACCTGGACGATCTGCTGGCCTGGGTGGCG
This sequence comes from Pseudomonadota bacterium, assembly GCA_051749645.1. Lineage (GTDB taxonomy): Bacteria > Pseudomonadota > Gammaproteobacteria > Pseudomonadales > Halomonadaceae > Halomonas. The sequence continues at coordinate 230,985 of JBNJIT010000005.1, read as the reverse complement.
ATCGGTGCGCGCACTACCGAATCGCAGCTGCACCGCGAGCTGGCCAGCGGCCTCGGCGCCGCCGTGGGCTTCAAGAACGCCACGGGTGGGGAGATTCAGGTGGCGCTGGATGCCATGCGTTCGGCGGCTCACCCGCATCAGCACTTCGCCCTGGATGCGGCCGGCCGGCCGGTGGTGCGCGACACGGCCGGGAATGCTCATGCCCAGTTGGTGCTGCGCGGCGGGCGCAGCGGTCCCAATCACGATATGGAGTCGGTGCGTGCCGCCCGCGAGGCGCTGGAGACCGCCGGACTCAACCCTCGCCTGATGGTGGACTGCAGCCACGCCAACGCCCGCAAGGACCATCGCCGCCAGGCGGCGGTGCTGCGTGACGTGCTGGCGCAGCGCCGGGCCGGCGAGATGGCGCTGGCCGGGGTGATGCTCGAGAGCCACCTGCATGAGGGCAAGCAGTCGCTCGAGCGCGACCGGCTGCGCTACGGGGTCTCGATCACCGATGCCTGTCTCGGCTGGGAGGAGACGGCAGCCCTGCTGTGCGAGGCTGCCGAGCAACTGCGTTAGCACCGTCGACAGGTCTGCGAGGAGGCGCTGTGGACCCCTCCTTGGGCGCTACCGATGCCCTGCGGCGCTCTCGTGTCCCGCTCCGCTTGCAGGGCCGGTGCTGGCCATCCCTGGCCAGCCCGTTCGGAGCAATGCTCCTCACCCCTGGCATCGGACCTCCTCTTTGACCTGTCCCCGGCGCTCATATCTAACGTCGACTCCCGTGAAGTGCCGACCGGGCGACTGTACCCGGGCGGACGATGTCGGGATAATCGCGCCATTCCCGACCGCCCCAAGGAACCCGACATGCCGTTCACCTTCGAGGACCACGACCCGGACACCTACCGGCGCAAGGCGCGCATCATCAGCGTGGCCATGGCCGGACAGCTGATCGTCTTCGGCCTGTTGTTTGCGCAGCTGCTCACCACGGCCTTCGGCTCCAGCCTGTGGCTCAATGCGTTGGGGGTGCTGCTCGGCCTGATGGCCACCAGCCTGGTATTCGCCGTGCTGCGCGAGCGTCCCTGGATGGCGGAAATGCGCTACGTGTGGCAGCTCAAGCACCACTTGTCGCGCATCAGCGGCTACCTTGCGAGCCTGCGCCGGGGCGTGGATGAGGGCAACGATGTCGCCTTGCACCTGCTGACCGTCTACCACCAGGGCATGGCCCAGCTCGCCGAGCTCAACGGCCGCACCCTCGACGACGACAGCGAACTGTTGGCCGAGCGGTTGCGTGTGCGGCAACTGCGCCATGAAAAGGGCCTGCCCGAACGGGTCGAGGGGTTCGATCCGGAGGATCTGCGCGCCTTCCGCAAGAAATGAGCGTCATGCCTTGGCGGCGTAGGCGTAGAGCAGTGTCTCCTGGGCACTGATCGGCGAGTTGTCGCCGCGTTGCGGGCGGCGATAGGTGCCGTCGGGCTGCAAGAGCCAGCTCTGGCAGTTGTCCACCAGGTAGGTTTCCAGATCCTTGCGCACCCTGGCAGCGAGCTTCCTGTCACGTAGGGGGAAGGCGGTTTCCACGCGATGGAACATGTTGCGTGCCATGAAATCGGCGCTCGAGCACCAGGTTTCCGGCTTGCCGTCGTTGTGGAAGTGGAAGACCCGAGTGTGCTCGAGAAAGCGGCCGATGACCGAGCGTACGCGAATGGTTTCCGAGATGCCGGGTACGCCGGGGCGCAGGCAACACATGCCGCGGATGACCAGGTCGCATTCCACACCGGCCTGGGAGGCGCGATAGAGCGCCTGAATCAGCTTGGGCTCGGTCAACGAGTTGCACTTGACGATCAGGTGGGCGCGCCGGCCGCGGCGGGCATGCTCCGCCTCGCGGTCGATCATCGCCACCAGTCTTTCATGCAACGTGAAGGGCGCATGCAGCAGCGTTTCGATGTGTCGGGCACGGCCCATGCCGGAAAGCTGCTGGAAGACCTTGTGCACGTCGGCGCACAGCGTTGGATTGGCTGTGAGCAGGCTGTAGTCGGTGTACAACTTGGCCGTCTTGGCGTGGTAGTTGCCGGTGCCGAGATGTGCGTAGTGGCGCAGCTTGCCGCGCTCGCGACGCACGATGTGCACCATCTTGGCGTGGGTCTTGTAGGCCATCACCCCGTAGATGACGATGGCGCCAGCCTCCTGCAGTCGCGAAGCCAGCGCCAGGTTGTCGGCCTCGTCGAAACGTGCACGCAGCTCGATCACCACCGTGACTTCCTTGGCGTTGCTGGCGGCCTCCACCAGGGCGTTGACGATGGAGGAGTCGGCACCGGTACGGTAGAGCGTCTGCTTGATGGCCAGCACGTTGGGGTCGCGTGCCGCTTCGTGCAGCAGGTCCTCGACCGGCGTGAATGCCTGGAAAGGGTGGTGAAGGAGGATGTCACTGGCGGCGATGGCGGCGAATAGGCTCTCCTTGCGCAGCAAGGACTTGGGAATGCCGGGCGTGAAGGGGCGATAGAGCAGGTCCGGGCGGTCGACTTCGCCGAGCACCGACATCATGCGCGTCAGGTTGACCGGGCCGCTCACGCGATAGAGGTCGGCTTCCTCGAGCTCGAACTGCTTGAGCAGAAAGGCGGCCAGTTCCTCGGGGCAGTTGTCGGCCACTTCCAGGCGTACCCCGCTGCCATAGCGGCGGGCCAGCAGTTCGCCACGTAGTGCCGAGGCCAGGTCGGAAACCTCCTCCGGATCCACCGAGAGGTCGGCGTTGCGGGTCAGACGGAACTGGTAGAGGCCTCGCACCGCCATGCCGGGGAACAGCTCCTCGGCGTGGGCGTGAATCATCGACGAGAGAAACGCGAACTCGCGAAAGCCGTCGGCGCACAAGGCGTCCGGCAGAGCGATCACCCGCGGCAGCGAGCGAGGTGCGGGCAGGATGGCCAAGCCCCCCTCGCGACCGAAGGCATCTTTTCCCTCGAGTTCGACGATGAAGTTGAGGCTCTTGTTGACCAGCCTCGGGAAGGGGTGTGAGGGATCCAGGCCGATGGGGCTTATCACCGGCATGATCTCGGCTTCGAAATAGTCGCGTACCCAGGCACGCTGTTCGGCATTCCATTCACCCCGACGACGGAAGCGCAGTCCGTGGGCCTCCAGCGCGGGAATCAGCGAGTCGTTGAGGATCTGGTACTGGCGTGCCACCTGGGCGTGGGCCAGTTCGCTGATCTCGCTCAGGACCGAGCGCGGGGAGCGGCCGTCGGCACCGGTGGATTCGTCTCCGAGAGCGATCTGGTGCTTGAGGCCGGCCACGCGAATCTCGAAGAACTCATCCATGTTCGACGAGAAGATCAGCAGGAACATCAGCCGGTTGAGCAGCGGGTGAGCCTCGTCGAGGGCCTGTTCCAGAACGCGGATATTGAACTGCAGGTGAGAGAGTTCGCGATTGAAGTACAGGCTCGGGTCGCCGAGATCGGCCTCTGGGTCGGGAATTGCCTTGGGCTTTATCCCGGTTCCCGTCTGGTTGAGTCGGGGCGTGACCGGTTCGCCGGCGGTATCGACCGGCGGCGGTGCATCGCTGGCCCGTTGTGATGGCGTACCGGACGCAGAATGGCTGTGCGAGTCTTCCATGGTTCCTCTCATCGTCGAGCCGGAAGGGCACAGCCTTCCGGTCACTGGGCGAGCATTCGTGCCGCGCGCTTGGCGAAATAGGTCAGCACGCCGTCGGCGCCGGCACGCTTGAAGCAGAGCAGCGATTCGAGGATCACCGAGTCGGCATCCAGCCAGCCGTTCTCGAAAGCGGCCATGTGCATGGCATACTCGCCACTCACCTGGTAAGCGTAGGTGGGTACCTCGAGCTCTTCCTTCACGCGGCGTACCACGTCCAGGTAGGGCATGCCGGGCTTGACCATTACCATGTCGGCGCCCTCGGCGATGTCCATGGCCACCTCGTGCAGCGCCTCGTTGCCGTTGGCCGGATCCATCTGGTAGGTGCGTTTGTCCGCCTTGCCCAGATTGGCGGCCGAACCCACGGCGTCGCGGAAGGGACCGTAGTAGTTCGAGGCGTACTTGGCGCTGTAGGCCATGATGCGCACGTTGGGCAGGTGCTCCCGCTCCAGCACCTGGCGGATCTCTCCGATACGCCCGTCCATCATGTCCGAGGGGGCGACGACGTCGGCGCCGGCCTCGGCGTGGGAGAGCGCTTGCTTGAGCAGCGTTTCCACGGTGCGGTCGTTGAGCACGTAGCCGCTGTCGTCGATGATGCCGTCCTGGCCATGGCTGGTGTAGGGGTCCAGTGCCACGTCGGTGATCACGCCGAGCTCGGGCACGGCTTCCTTGAGGGCGCGCACGCTGCGCTGCACGAGGCCGCCCGAATGATAGGCCTCCTCGGCCAGCTCGCTCTTCTGTGCCGGGTCGACCACCGGGAACAGGGCCAGGGCAGGAATGCCGAGCTGGTAGGCTTCGCGAGCCTCCTCGATCAACAGGTCCAGCGATAGTCGTTCGACGCCGGGCATGGAGGGTACCGCCTCGCGTCGAGCGTCGCCCTCCAGCACGAACACCGGCCAGATCAGGTCGGCGGCAGTCAGGGTGGATTCGCGCATCAGACGGCGGGAGAAATCATCGCGGCGCATGCGGCGCATGCGTGTGGCAGGAAACTGGCGCGGTATCAGGAAACTCAAGGTGCTTCTCCGGCTGGTGTCTCGAAACGCCACCCGGCCAGTCTAGGCGTTGAGGATGACGATTCGATGACAAGTGGATCGTGGCAACGAGTATATCAGTGTCGCAGAGTGCCGGAAGCCGCGCCTTGTCGCACCCGGCATGACTCTCTACAGTGTTGGCTTTAAAGCGACGGTTGCGGACTTCCCTCGGGCGGGCCGTTCAGTGGAGGAGAGAAGCATGAGTAAACAGGTGGCGGTCATACTTTCGGGCTGCGGCGTACAGGACGGTTCGGAGATCTACGAAACGACGCTGACGCTGCTGCGGCTCGACCAGTTGGGTATCGGGTATCACTGTTTCGCCCCGAACGTTTCTCAGCAGGAGGTGGTCGACCATTGCCGTGGCGAAGTGGCCGACGGGGAAAGCCGTAACGTGCTGGTCGAGGCGGCGCGTCTGGCGCGTGGCGATATCGCGTCTCTCGAGACGCTGGATGCCGAAGACTACGATGCGGTGATCCTGCCAGGCGGTTTCGGCGCTGCCAAGACGCTGTCGAACTTCGCCGCGGCCGGCAGCGACATGGAGGTGCTCGAGGCGCTCGCGGAGGTGGTGGGCGATTTTCACGCCGCTCGCAAGCCCATCGGCCTGATGTGCATCGCACCGGCGTTGTCTCCCAAGCTGCTGGGCCCCGGTGTCGCCGTCACCGTGGGGCACGATCCCGGCGTTGCCGGCGCAATCAGTGCCATGGGCGGGCTGCACCGCAGCTGCGGCGTGGAGGACATCGTGGTGGACTTCGAGAATCGTGTCGTGTCGACCCCGGCCTACATGCTCGCCACCCGCATCAGCGAGGCGGCTACCGGCATCTTCAAGCTGGTCGACCGCATCGACGAAATGATGGATCTGTGACCCCGGGCGTTGCCCGGGAGCGATAAGAACGTCCGCTTCGCGGACTTAAGCTGGAAGCTTGAAGCTAGAAGAAAGGCCTTGACACCAGTATTGGTGGCAACATGCAGCTTCCAGCTTACGTCTCATCCTCTTCCGCTTCGTTCTTCTTGCGGCGTGCGAAACGGCCGAACAGCAGACCGATCTCGTAGAGCAGGTACATGGGCACTGCCAGCAGGCTCTGCGAGATCACGTCCGGCGGGGTGAGCAGCATGCCCACCACGAAACAGCCCAGCACGATGTAGGGCCGCTTCTTGGAGAGGCTTTCCACCGTGGTGGCGCCGGAGACGATCAGCAGGAAGGTGGCGATGGGAATCTCGAAGGCCACCCCGAAGGCGAAGAACAGCTTGAGGACGAAGTTCAGGTACTGGTTGATGTCGGTCATCACTGCCACGTCCTCCGGCCCGGTCTGGGTGAAGAACTCGAACAGCAGCGGGAAGACCGCGAAGTAGGCGAAGGCGGCCCCGGCGTAGAAGAGCGCCACGCTGGAGGCCAGTATCGGCATGGCCAGCGCTTTTTCGTTGTCGTAGAGGCCGGGCGCCACGAAGGACCAGGCCTGGTGCAGCACGTAAGGAATGGCGGCGAACACGGCCACCACCAGGGTCAGCTTGAAGGGGGCCAGGAACGGCGATGCCACTTCCGTGGCGATCATCTGAGAGCCCTCGGGAAGCAGCGCCATGAGAGGCTGTGCCACGAAGGTGTAGATGTCGTTGGCGAAAGAGTAGAGCGCCAGGAAGATCACCAGGATCGCCACCACCGCGCGGAGCAGGCGCGAGCGGAGTTCCACCAGATGCTCGATCAGCGGAGCCTGGGCCAGGTCCGGTTTTTCGTTGGAGTCGCTCATCGGGACGTGGCATCCCTCTTGTCGTCAGCGGAGGCGGTGTCGTCCTTGACGCCGGTCAGGGCGTCGTCGAGGCGTTCCGCAGCCGGTTTGGGCGCGTTGTCGTCGTCGCGCCGCTTGGGAGCTGGCTCCTCGGCGAGGCTTTCCACGTCGCGCTTGGCCTTGCCAAGGCTCTCGTCGAGTTTGCTCTGCTGCTCCTTGAGCTTCTGACGCAGTTCCTCGGCTTCGAGCTGGGAATTGATCTCCTTCTGCATGCCCGACACGGTACGCTTGACCTTGCCGACCCACAGTCCGAGGGTGCGTGCGGCCTTGGGCAGCCGCTCGGGACCGAGCACCAGCAGCCCGACGATGCCGAGCAACAGCAGTTCGAGAAAGCCGATATCGAACATGGCGGCTTACTTGCGCTCTTCCCGGTCCTCGACTTTGTCCTCGGCCTTCTCTTCGGCCCGCACGTCGTAGGTGTTGGGTGTCTCTTCGTGAGTGACCTTGGCCTGGGAGTTCTCTTCGTCTTTCTGCTTGTCCTCTTCGTTGACGGCCTGCTTGAAGCCTTTGACGGCGCCACCCAGGTCACTGCCCACGTTGCGCAGCTTCTTGGTGCCGAAGATCAGGATGATGATGCCGAGTACGATCAGCAGTTGCCAGATACTGATGCCACCTAACATGAAGGTTTCCTCTGGTTCGGGTTTCCGGTCATGCCGGAACGTCGGGTTCACTTTGACCTTGCGGCCTTCTCTTCGTGCCCGGAAATGCCGAAGCGTTGGCCCAGCTCGTCGAGAACGTTGCGGTGGTCGAGCCCCAGATGCGACAGCATCACCAGGCTATGAAACCACAGGTCGGCCGTTTCGGCGATCAACGCTTGGCGCTCGACATTGCCGCCCCCCTCGGCATCCTTGGCTGCCAGCAGGGTTTCAGTCGCTTCTTCGCCCACTTTCTCGAGTATCTTGTTCAGCCCGCGGTGATGCAAGCTTGCGACGTAGGACTCGGCGGGATCGGCGCTGCGGCGGCTTGCCAGCACGTCGAAGAGTTCGTCGAGAATATCACTCATGTCAGACGCTCCGATTGCGGTGGATCAAGATTCGGCTTCGCCCGAAAACTGGTCGCGCTCGCCGACTTTGCGGACAGAGCCTAGTGCCAGAGCAGCAGGCCAACGCCGATGATGCCGGCGCCCAGTACCGCCAAGGGCTGATCGGCGGCCCATTGGGTCAGTGGCTGCCAGGCCAGAGCGAGAGCGATCAGCACCAGCCCGAGGCGCAGGCGGCGCCGGCTGCGACGCCCCTGCTGGAGTTCGGCGCCGATGCGAGTCACGGCGTTGGCTTGATGATGGCGCTGTCGCCGTTCGTGTTCGACCTGGGTGAGCGCCTGGTGGGCGAGTACCGGAAGCTCCGGCAACTGGCGCGACAGTTCCGGGGCCTGGCGCTTGAGCGATTCCCACAGGCCTCCGACACCGGCGCGCTCCTTCATCCAGCGCTCCAGGTAGGGTTTGGCGGTGGTCCACAGGTCGAGGTCCGGATAGAGTTGGCGTCCCAGCCCCTCGATGTTGAGCAGGGTCTTCTGCAGCAGCACCAGTTGCGGCTGCACCTCCATGTTGAAGCGCCGCGCGGTCTGGAAGAGACCCAGCAGCACCTGCCCGAAGGAGATGTCCTTGAGCGGTTTCTCGAGGATCGGCTCGCACACGGTGCGAATGGCGGCCGCGAATTCGTTGGCGCGGGTATCCTCGCTCACCCACCCCGACTCGATGTGCAGGGCCGCCACTTCGTAGTAGTCCTGATGGAAGAACGCCAGCAGGTTGCGTGCCAGGTAGTCCTGGTCTTCACGTGTGAGGCTGCCGACGATGCCGCAGTCGATAGCGATGTACTGGGGATCGGCAGGGTGCTTGCGGGAAACGAAGATGTTGCCGGGATGCATGTCGGCATGGAAGAAGTTGTCGCGGAATACCTGAGTGAAGAAGATCTCCACGCCACGCTCGGCGAGCTTCTTGAGGTCGGTACCCTGGGCCTTCAGCGCGGCCGTGTCGGCCACCGGGATGCCGTAGATGCGTTCCTGGACCATCACCCGGCGCCGCGTGTGCGTCCAGTGGATGCCGGGCACGAACAGCAGCGGCGAATCCTTGAAGTTGCGCTTGAGCTGGGACGTGTTCGCGGCCTCCTTGTAGAGGTCGAGTTCGTCGAACAGAGTGGCTTCGTAGTCGCGCACCACTTCCACGGGACGCAGCCGACGCGCTTCGGGAATGCGTGCCAGAACGGCGGCGAAGCGGAACATAAGCGCCATGTCCTGGCGCATCACGCGTTCGATGCCGGGACGGATGATCTTGACCACCACCTCCTCACCGCTGTGCATCCGGGCGGCGTGCACCTGGGCGATGGACGCCGAGGCCAGTGGCTCGGGCTCGAAGTGGGCGAAGGCGAGGTTCAGCGGCAATTCCAGCTCCTCCTCGACCAGTGCGCGGGCCTCGGAGCCGGGGAAGGGGGGAACCTGGTCCTGCAGGCGCTTGAGCTCGTCGGCGACGTCTTCCGGCAGCAGGTCGCGGCGCGTCGAGAGCAACTGGCCGAACTTGACGAAGATGGGGCCAAGCGATTCCAGGGCCAGACGCAGGCGTTCGCCGCGGGAGTGATGGCCGATCGGTATCAACCGCAGCGGCGAGAGGGCGAACAGCATGCGCAACGGCCAGGGCAGACGCTCCATCGGCAGCAGGGTGTCGAGGCGATAGCGCGTGATCACCCAGAAGATGCGGAAAAGTCGCAGGGCCATCATGAGTCGACCCCATCGTCGAGACGGCGGCGTAGCCGGGCCAGGCGTGCCTCCAGCCGGTCGGTGGTCACTTCCAGCTCGGTGAGGTGATCGCGGAGATTCTCGAGCTGATGGCGTCCGGGAAGCAGGCGTGCCTCTTCGAAGATGTATTCGGCGATATCGGCGGTAAGCTCGCGACGCGTGCGTGCTCCCCATTGAGCCAGTCCGCGCAGTCCCTCGGCGAGGCTGTGAGCCGGCACGTCGCCGAGCCAATGGGCAAGCTCGGCTTCCCAGTCCAGATCGAGGTCGAGCAGCAGCTCGCGAACCGCTTCGAGCCGGTGGACTTGGCCGCGTACGACGATGCGGCCCTGAAACATCAGTCGCTCCACGGAGGCGCCGCCCAGCAGCTCGCCGAGGGCCTCGGCGTCGAGTTCCACCACGGCATCGGCGGTCGTCTCGGCGTTGGCCTCCAGGCGCAACAGGTCCACGCCCTGGGCATGGAAGGCCATCAGTAGCTCGAATCGGGGCTGCTCGAGACGCAGCACGATGCGGCTGCCGGCCAGCCGGGCCAGACGCGCAGGGGCGGCAGGATCGTGGGCGAGAAGGGCGTTGAGCGTGCGCTCGATGCCGGCCAGCAACAACATCACAGCTTGATGCCGCGGTGCAGGGCGACGATGCCGCCAGTGAGGTTGGTGTATTCCACCCGCTCCAGTCCGGCGGCTTCCATCATGCCCTTGAGGGTCTCCTGGTCGGGATGCACGCGGATCGACTCGGCCAGATAGCGGTAGCTGTCGGCGTCGCCCGCCACCAGTTGGCCCATGCGCGGCAGCAGGCGGAAAGAGTACTCGTCGTAGGCCTTGGAGAGCAGCGGATTGACCGGCTGGGAGAACTCCAGCACCAGCAGGCGTCCCCCGGGCTTGAGCACGCGGGTCATGGAGCGCAGCGCGGCATCCTTGTCGGTGACGTTACGCAGCCCGAACGCGATGGTGATGCAGTCGAAGGTGTTGTCGGGAAACGGCAGGGTCTCGGCGTTGGCCTGGACGTACTCGACGTTGCCGTCCACGCCGTTGTCGAGCAGTTTGTCGCGCCCCACGCGCAGCATCGACTCGTTGATGTCGGCCAGCACCACGCGCCCGCGCGGACCGACCAGGCGCGAGAACTTGAGCGTCAGATCGCCGGTGCCGCCGGCGATGTCGAGTACGCTGTGGCCGGGGCGCACGCCGGCGCGCTCGATGGTGAGGCGCTTCCACAGGCGATGGATGCCCAGCGACATCAGGTCGTTCATGACGTCGTAACGGGCCGCCACGGAGTGGAAGACATGGGCCACTCGCGAGGCCTTTTCCTCGACCGGGACTTCCTGGTAGCCGAAGTGGGTGGTGCGCTTGTCGCTGGGGCTCATGCCGTGGGGCTCCCGAATCGCTGCGGTGATCGACAGGCCTGCCGGCCTCGAATGCGCGATATTGTAGCCTTCTCCGGCGGTGGTTGTCTTGACGCGGGTCCCTTTGCAAGGACTGGGTGTTGAATGCCGAGGGGCGCCGGATCAGCCCCGAGGGAGAGGCTGGGCCTTGCGTCTCAGAGCTGCTTGATCTCGATGCCCAGCGGCTCGCGGCTGGCGCCGGCTTCCTCCAGGCGCTGCAGGTAGTCAGCCCAGTTGGTCTCGCGATTCTCGATCAGCCACCACAGGTAGTCCCAGCTGTAGAGGCCGCTGTCGTGGCCGTCGTCGAAGTGCAGCTTGAGCGCATAGCGCCCGGTGGGCGTGACGTTCTTGAGCCCCACGAACTTCTTGCCGACCTGCAGCGTCTCCTGGCCGCGGCCGTGGCCGCGTACCTCGGCGGAGGGCGAGAAGACCCTCAGATACTCCACCGACAACCGGTAGCGGGTGCCATCCGGGTAAGTCAGTTCCAGCTCGCGGGCCTGCTTGTGGTAGTGAACGTTGCTGGGAATGGGGGCGGGCATGAGCACCTCCGGTGAGCCGCAAGCTGTAAGCTTTAAGCCGTAAGTACGCCTCCGTTCGGTTTGAGACCTTGTGGTCCGGATGGCGGTGACGACTTTCGCTCGTGGCTTTTACAACTTCAACGAGGTGCAGGCTCGCTACCGTGGGCAACGAGCACTGCACCCTCGGGGTTTCTTACAGCTTATAGCTTACGGCTTAAAGCTGGGGTTAGAGAATGTACCGCGACAGATCTTCGTCCATGGCCAGTTCACCGAGCTGCGAGTCGACATAGGCGGCGTCGATGGTCAGGGGGCTGCCGATGCCGGAGCCCTGGAACGAGGCTTCCTCGAGCAGGCGCTCCATGACCGTGTGCAGCCGCCGTGCGCCGATGTTCTCGGTACCTTCGTTGACCTTCCAGGCGATCTCGGCGATGCGCTCGATGCCGTCACCGGTGAATTCGACCTCGAGCCCTTCGGTGGCGAGCAGCGCCTGATACTGCTTGGTCAGCGAGGCGGAAGGCTCGGTGAGGATGCGCTTGAAGTCTCCGGGGGAGAGCGCATCGAGCTCGACGCGGATCGGCAGCCGGCCCTGCAGCTCGGGGATCAGGTCCGAGGGGCGCGACAGATGGAAGGCGCCCGAGGCGATGAACAGAATGTGGTCGGTACGCACCATGCCGTGCTTGGTGGAGACCGTGGAGCCCTCGATCAGCGGCAGCAGGTCGCGCTGAACGCCCTCGCGGGAGACTTCGCCGCCGCTCGACTGTCCGCTGCCCTTGGCCACCTTGTCGATCTCGTCGAGGAAGACGATGCCGTGCTGCTCCACTGCCTCGATGGCGCGGTGCTTGATCTCCTCCTCGTTGACCAGCTTGGCGGCCTCCTCGTCGCGCAGCAGAGCGAAGGCGTCCTTCACCGCCACGCGGCGGGTCTCGGTCTTCTGCTTGCCCATGCCGGCGAACAGGTTCTGCAGCTGGCTGGTCATCTCCTCCATGCCCGGCGGCGTCATGATGTCGATGCCCGGGCCCTGGGGAGTGATCTCGATGTCGATTTCCTTGTCGTCGAGCTGCCCTTCGCGGAGCTTCTTGCGAAAGGTCTGGCGGGTGCCGCTGTCCTGGCGGGGCTGGTCTTCCTGACCGCGGGGCGGCGGCAGCAGGGCGTCGAGGATGCGATCCTCGGCGGCGTCCTCGGCGCGGTGACGCACCTCTTCCTTGGCTTGTTCGCGCACCAGCTTGAAGGCCGCCTCGGTGAGGTCGCGCACGATGGATTCCACGTCGCGGCCCACGTAGCCCACCTCGGTGAACTTGGTCGCCTCGACCTTGATGAAGGGCGCGCGGGCCAGCTTGGCCAGGCGGCGGGCGATCTCGGTCTTGCCCACCCCGGTGGGGCCGATCATCAGGATGTTCTTGGGCGTCACCTCGGTGCGCAGGTCGTCGTCGAGCTGCATGCGCCGCCAGCGGTTGCGCAGGGCGATGGCCACGGCTCGCTTGGCCTCTTGCTGCCCGATGATGTACTGGTCCAGGGCGTGGACGATCTCGCGAGGGGTCATCTGGGTCATGATCAGAGCTCTTCGAGGGTGACGTGGTGGTTGGTGAACACGCAGATGTCGCCGGCGATATCGAGCGACTTCTCGGTGATCTCGCGGGCCGTGAGGTCGGTGTTCTCGAGCAGGGCTCGGGCGGCGGCCAGGGCGTAGTTGCCGCCCGAGCCGATGGCGATGATGCCGCGCTCGGGTTCCACCACGTCGCCGTTGCCGGTGATGATCAGCGAGGCGTCCTTGTTGGCCACGGCGAGCAGCGCCTCGAGACGGCGCAGGGCACGGTCGGTGCGCCAGTCCTTGGCCAGCTCCACGGCCGCCTTGACCAGGTTGCCCTGGTGCTTCTCGAGCTGCGCTTCGAAGCGCTCGAAGAGGGTGAAGGCATCGGCGGTACCACCGGCAAAGCCGGCCAGTACCTCGCCGCGATAGAGTCGCCGTACCTTGCTGGCGTTGCCCTTCATCACGGTGTTGCCCAGCGATACCTGGCCGTCACCCGCCAGGGCGACCTGATCGCCGCGGCGCACGGAAACGATGGTGGTCATTCAGAGAACTCCGAAACGGGGAGCTCGATTCCGGCTCCCGATGACTTTCGGCGCCTGCGGACGCCTTGAGTGAACTTCAAATGAAGTGTGGGCGGCGGGGGTGGAATTCAAGGAAACCGAGTGCCGCAATGCATCGCGACGTTCCTAGTTTTGCAGGCGGATCAGCAGCGGCTCTATCCCCTGGGTCACCATTAGATCCTGGGCGCGGTTGAGTTCGCGGGTGTCGTCGTAGGGGCCCACCTGTACGCGATGCCAGGTTTCGCCGCCGCCGGTCTGGACCTGGCTGACCTGGGCCACCAGGCTGAGGTTGCGCAGGCGGTTCTGCAGTTGTTCGGCATCGGCGGACTCGCGGAAGGACGCGGCCTGCAGCATGTAGCGAGTGCCCGCTTCATCGGCGCCGTCGTTGCCCTCGGAGGCATCGCGATTCGGTGAGGCCTCGGGAACCTGGTTGGCAGCGATGATCTGGGCGATGGGATCATCCTCTGCGGGGTCGCTGGTGGACTCTCGGTCGGGTGAAGCCGGGGGCGTCGGAGCGCCGACTTCGCCGCGGGGGGCGATCACCTCCGACTCCGGCAGCAGGGTATAGAACTCGAAGGTAGGCATGCGCGGCTCGCTGGCTTCCTGGGGGGGCGCCGTAGGCTCGGGCGTCTCCGGCGGTGCCGAACGTGGCAGCAGGGTGGCCAGCGGCGAGTCGTGACCTTCCTGCCAGGGAGCCGTGCCGTGCTGGTGCTGGGCGAGCAGGAAGCCCGCTACCAAGCCACCGAGGCCCCACGCCCAGCCGGGCAGGCGCCAGCCTTCACGGCGCCGAGATGTGCGCCGGCGGGTGCTGGCACCGCGCTTGTTGGGGGCAGGACGGCGAGCCATGGATCACATCTCCTCGGGTGCGCTGACGCCCATCAGGTCGAGGCCGTTGCGCAGCACCTGCCGGGTCGCGAGGCCCAGGGCCAGGCGAGCGTTGCGCAGTTCGTCATCCTCGACCATCACCTTGACCGCGTTGTAGCAGGTGTGGAAGTCGGCGGCCAGGTCGAGCAGGTACTGGGCCACCTGCTGAGGTTCCCGAGAAGCGGCGGCATGGGACACCACCTCGGGGAAGCGAGCCAGGCGGTTGAACAGCGCTTTTTCCTGGTCGGCGTCCAGGCGGGCCAGGCTGACCATCGCCAGGTCGTGATCGAACGACAGGCCGTCGCTCTCGGCGCGGCGCAGCATGCTGCACACCCGCGCATGGGCGTACTGCACGTAGTAGACGGGGTTGTCGTTGGACTGCGTGCGTGCCAGGTCGATGTCGAAGGTGAGCTGCGAGTCGGCGCGCCGCGCGGCGAGGAAGAAGCGGGTGGCATCGCGCCCCACCTCGTCGATCAGGTCGCGTACCGTGACATAGCTGCCGGCACGCTTGGAAAGCTTCACTTCGACGCCGGAGCGGGTGACCATCACCATCTGGTGAAGTACGTAGTCGGGCCAGCCTTGAGGTATGCCGGCTTCCAGCGCCTGCAGGCCGGCGCGCACCCGGGTCACCGTGGAGTGATGGTCGGCGCCCTGCTCGTTGATCACGGTGGTGAAACCGCGCTGCCACTTGTCCAGGTGGTAGGCCACGTCGGGCAGGAAGTAGGTGTAGCTGCCATCGGACTTGCGCATGACGCGATCCTTGTCGTCACCGAAGTCGGTGGTGCGCAGCCACAGGGCATCGTCCTGTTCGTAGGTGTGGCCGTTCGCGACCAGGCGCTCCACCGCTGCCTCGACCTTGCCTTCTTCGTAGAGCGAGGACTCCAGGAAGTAGACGTCGAATTCGACGCCGAAGGCCTTGAGGTCGAGATCCTGCTCGCGGCGCAGCCAGGCCACGGCGAACTCGCGAATGGCGTCGAGGTCTTCCGGGTCGCCTTTGGCGGTGACATGGCGGTCATCGGCGTGCACGGTCTGGCCGGCCAGGTAGTCCTTGGCCACTTCGGCGATGTAGTCGCCGCGGTAGCCGTCGGTGGGCCAGGCATCGTTGCCTGGCTCGATGCCCCTAGCGCGTGCCTGTACGGAGAGCGCCAGGTTGGCGATCTGTGCGCCGGCGTCGTTGTAGTAGAACTCACGGGTGACGTCATGGCCGGTGGCTTCGAGCAGCCGGCACAGGCAGTCGCCGATGGCCGCGCCGCGACCGTGGCCGACGTGCAGCGGGCCGGTGGGGTTGGCGGAGACGAACTCCACCTGCACTTTCCGGCCCTGGCCGGTGAGGCTGCGCCCGAAGGCATCGCCGGCGTCGAGCACCTGGCGCACGACCTGGGCGGCGGCATCCGTGGCGGCGAAAAAATTGACGAAGCCGGGACCGGCGATCTCGACTTTCGCCACCGCATCGCTGGCGGGAAGCGCCGCGATCAGTGCCTCGGCCAGGTCGCGGGGCTTGCAGCCGGCCGGCTTGGCCAGCGCCAGCGCCAGGTTGGTGGCATAGTCGCCGTGGGCCTTGTCGCGGGCAGGGTCGACCTTGATCGTGGGGGTGATGTCAGCGGGCAGCGTGCCTTGCTGCTTGAGCGTCTCGAGGGCGTCCTCGAGCAGTGCAACGATGGTCTCTTTCATGAAGCGTCCGGTATCGGGTGGCGCGGGTCGCCCTCGGCGTCCGCTTGGCATGGTGGGGTATTATCGGCAATCGGAGGCGGGCTTTAAAGCCCAGCCGGGCTTCGGGCTTCGGGCAGCAGCCTAGCTCGTAGCTCGTAGCTCGTGGCTCGTGGCTAGGCAAGCGTCTGCGGATCGATATCCAGCGACCAGCGTACCCGGCGCGCCTCGGGCGTTGCCTCGAGCCAGGCAACGAGCCAGGCGCCGGCCTCATGCAGTCGGCTGCGCTTGTCGGCGCCGAGCATCAACTGCAGGTGGTAGCGCCCCTGGCGTCGCTCCATGGGGGCCGGCACAGGCCCCAGGCAGTCGACGGCCAATTCGCGTTCGGCCAGCCAGGCGCGCAGCGACTCGCCGGCGTGGCGGCCGAGTTCGGTGACGGCCGGCTCCTTGGGACTCTCCAGGCGCAGCAGGGCGATGAAGCGAAACGGTGGCAGGCCGGCGGCGCGGCGCTCTTCGATGAGCTGGGCGGCCAGGGCGTCGTAGCCGGCATCCGTGAGCAAGCGCAGGTGGGCGTCGTCGCTATGCAGGGTTTGCACCAGCACCCGCCCCGGATGGCTGGCACGGCCGGCGCGGCCGGCGACCTGCTCGAGCAACTGGGCGCTGTGCTCCAGGGCACGAAAGTCGCTGGCGTAGAGGCCGGCGTCGGCGTTGACCACGACCACCAGCGTCACATGGGGCAGATGATGGCCCTTGGCGAGCATCTGGGTGCCCACCAGGAGACAGGGTTCGCCACGGCGCACCTCGGCGAGCATCCGTTCCAGGGCATCGCGACGCCGCGTGCTGTCGCGGTCGATGCGGTGTACGGGCACCTGCGGGAACTGCGCGGCAAGCGTCTCCTCGGTGCGTTCGGTGCCGCTGCCCAGTGGGCGCAGATCGGCGCTGCCGCAGGCTGGGCAGGCGTCGGGAAGGGAGCGCCGCCGGTCGCAGTGGTGACAGGCCAGCAGCGGCGGCTGACGATGCAGCGTCAGCCTCGCGTCGCAGTGGTCGCATTCGGCGAGCCAGCCGCAGGCGTGACAGGCCAGCGTCGGGGCGAAACCGCGGCGGTTGATGAACACCAGCACCTGGTGACCGGCAGCCAGCGTCTCGCCAATCGCTTTGAGCACGGGGGGAACGAGGCCGCCCTGGCGGGGACGGCCGCGCATGTCGACGAGTTCCAGGCGTGCCGGGGCGTGGCGGGTGGCGCGGTGGGTCAGGCGTAGGTGGCGGTAGTCGCCGCGTTGCGCGTGGTGCAGGCTCTCCAGCGACGGCGTGGCGCTACCCAGCAGCAGCGGGATGGCGTGTCGCTGGGCGCGTGCCACGGCCAGGTCGCGGGCGTGGTAGCGCAGCCCTTCCTGCTGCTTGAAGGAGCCGTCGTGCTCCTCGTCGACGATGATCGCTCCGGGCCGGGCCAGTGGGGTGAAGATCGCCGAGCGGGTGCCGATGATGATGAGCGCGCGGCCGCTGGCGGCAGCCTCCCAGGCATCGAGGCGTTCGTGGTCGGTGAGTGCGGAGTGCAGGGCGACGACGGGGACGCGAAAGCGGTGGCGGAAACGCGCCAGGGTCTGGGGGGTCAAGCCGATCTCCGGCACCAGCACCAGCGCCTGGCGGCCACGCGCCACCACGGCCTCGATCAGTTGCAGGTAGACCTCGGTCTTGCCGCTGCCGGTGACGCCGTGCAGCAGGCAGGGGTGGAAAGCGTCGAGACCCTCGTGGAGGGCCGCTAGAGCGGCGGCCTGTTCGCGATTGAGCGGCAGGGCCGGCTCGCCCAGCAGGCGGGCGGCGGCAGGGTCGGCAGCCGCAGTGCGCGGGGTCTCGCGGCGTGTCACCAGCCCCTTGGCGTCGAGCGCCTTGAGCTGTTCGCGGGTGAAGCCCTGGGCCAGAACCGCCGGGGTGGCGAGACCGTGGGGGTGCTGGGCGAGCATCGTCAGCAGTTCGGCCTGGCGGGGAGCGCGTCTGAGTCGCTCGGCGTCCACGCCACGGCCGCTGTCGGTCAGTAGCCACTGCTCGCGCATGCGGCCGGCTAGCGGCCGTCCCTGACGCAGCAGCACCGGCAATGCCTGGTGCAGGGTGTCGCCGAGCGGGTGTTGATAGTAGCGAGCGGTGAAGTGACACAGCCATAGCCAGTCCGCCGGGAGCGGCGCTTCATCGAGGCACTCCGCCACCGGCTTGAGCTCGCCGAGGGGCAGCTCGCCCACGTCGCGGCACTCGACCACCACGCCGACTACCTGGCGTCGGCCGAAGGGGACGCGCACGCGCAGGCCCGGCTGCCATCCGCCGGACGGGGGCGCGTCGGCGCGATAGTCGAACAACCGGCGCAGCGGCGTGGGAACGGCCACGCGCAGCACGCGGAGAGCGCCTGGAGTAGGGGAGTCGTGCAATTGGCCTCCGGCCCGGGGTCTGCTAGAATGCTCCGCCGCCGTGGCGCAGGGGCGTTGCGGCGGCTATCGGTTAGCTAGTGACGGTTACCACGACTGATTAACCCGTATGCGGTGCCTGGCAACGATCAGGTGGCGGCATACCGCTCAAGAGGCTCAAGATGAAACAAGGTATCCACCCGGATTACAAGACGGTCACCGCAACCTGTTCGTGCGGTGCGACCTTCGAAGTCGGCTCCACGGCCGGCCATGACCTGGCGCTGGACGTCTGCTCCCAGTGCCATCCGTTCTATACCGGCAAGCAGAAGCAGGCGACCACGGGCGGTCGCGTCGAGCGCTTCAACAAGCGCTTCGGTGCCGCCCTCAAGCGCGGCTGAATGCCGCGCCATTGGCGATACCCGCTCAGCGTCATCCCGGAAAACCCGCCATCAGGCGGGTTTTCTGCTACTGGGGCCCCTCGTCGAAGCGGTAATTCCCAGAGGTGCTAAATTACGGTAATTGGCACCGATCATCATGGAATGACGCCGAACGGGGGAGTCACGGGGGTGCGTTGAGATGTGGAAAGTTTTTCTATACGCTAGATTGCCCGCTCGTTTCACGTTATGACACGGATACCGGATCACAGCATGACAGACGCCAAGAAGCAGGCTGCGCTGGATTATCACGCCAAGCCCATTCCCGGGAAGCTCTCGGTGGAGCTGACCAAGCCCACGGACACCGCGCGCGACCTTTCCCTGGCCTATAGCCCGGGCGTGGCCGAGCCGGTACGCGAGATCGCCCGCGACCCGGAGAACGCCTACCGCTATACCGGCAAAGGCAACCTGGTGGCGGTGATCTCCGATGGCAGCGCCATCCTGGGGCTGGGTAACCTGGGGCCGCTGGCCAGCAAGCCGGTCATGGAAGGCAAGGGCGTGCTGTTCAAGCGCTTCGCCGGTATCAACTCGGTGGACGTCGAAGTCAATGCCGAGAGCCCCCAGGCGTTCATCGACACCGTGGCGCGCATCGCCGACACCTGGGGCGGCATCAACCTCGAGGACATCAAGGCGCCGGAGTGCTTCGAGATCGAGCAGACGCTCATCGAGCAGTGCAGCATACCGGTTTTCCACGATGATCAGCATGGTACCGCCATCGTCACCGCGGCGGGTATGCTCAACGCCCTGGAGATTGCCGGCAAGCGCCTGGAAGAGGCGAAAATCGTATGTCTCGGCGCCGGGGCGGCGGCGATTGCCTGCATGAAGCTGCTGGTTTCGTGCGGCGCGCGTCCCGAAAATCTGGTGATGCTGGATCGCCGCGGGGTGATCCACTCCGATCGCGAGGGTCTCAATCCCTACAAGGCGATGTTCGCCATCGACACCGACAAGCGCACGCTGGACGACGCCATCGAGGGGGCTGACGTCTTCATCGGGCTCTCCGGCCCCAACCTGATGAGCGCCGATCACCTGCGCAAGATGGCCGACGATCCGGTGGTCTTCGCCTGTACCAACCCGGACCCGGAGATCGACCCCGAGGTGGCTCGCGAGGCGCGCCCGGACGTGATCATGGCCACCGGCCGCTCCGACTATCCCAATCAGGTCAACAACGTGCTGGGCTTTCCTTTCATCTTCCGCGGCGCGCTCGACGTGCGCGCCACGCGCATTAACGAAGAGATGAAGGTCGCTGCGGTGCATGCGCTCAAGGATCTGGCCCGGGAGCCGGTGCCTCAGGCGGTGCTGGAGGCCTACGAGAAGGAGAGCCTGGTCTTCGGTCGTGATTACATCATCCCCACTCCGGTGGATGTGCGGCTGCTCGAGCGGGTCACCGCGGCGGTGGCCCAGGCAGCGGTGGATTCCGGTGTGGCGCGGCGCCCCTATCCCGCGCACTATCCGCTGAAATCGGTGGATGACGTCTACGGCAACGGATAGCGCCCGTTGCAGCTTCGCTGGGAATATGCCGCCGCCGGCCCTCGGGCCGGCGGCGGCTTGTCATGAGGCGGCGCTTACCAACGGTAGAGCAACGAAGCGCTGGTGGTGTGGTCGGTGAGGGCGTCGGCGCTCTCCGGTGGCTGCGAGTTGTGCTTGATCTCATGGGATAGCTTCAGTGCCAGCCGCGAGTTGAGCCGGGCAGTGATGGCGCTGAGCGAGCGCGACGTCGTGTTGTCGTCGGTTGCCTCGATCGAGACCTCCTGGTCGAGACTGGCCGTATCGGATATCTCCCAGCGGTAGTCCAGAGCGCTGTAGGCGACCGCGAGAGTCTCGTCTCCGGCGGTGCTGATATTGTCGTCGCGAAAGCCGGGGCCGGCCTCCAGGGAGAGACGGTGGCGTTCGCCGTCGAGAACATGACGACCGTAGCCGGCGATGGCGGTGAGCTGCTGATCGTAGCCGCTGAAGCGATCCTTCTCCCAGCGGCCGAAGCCGAACAGGTAGTGGGGGCCCTGGAAGTCGTAACGCTCGCGCATGGAAACCAAGTACTGCTCGGCGCTGGTCTCGCCATCGCGTGCGACGTTGCGCACTTCGCCGCGCAGTGTGTGCATCCAGTTGCCGGTCAGCCAGGTCAGGCGACCCTTGCCGATCAGCGTCTGACTGTCGGTGTTGCCGGAGAGATGGGTGTAGCCGAGCTCGGCCTCGCCACTGAAAGCGTCGGCGTCCTCCTCGGGAGCAGGCGGTGCATAGAAGGGTCTGGCAGCCGCACCGCCGGTGATCGTCAGCAAGCCAGCTAGCGTGAGCGCCAACCACTGGTGCCGTAGCCGGCGCGTCGTGGAGTCGCACATGTCGGTCTCTTCGTCTGCCGTGATCTGGCATCGCCGCCGGGCGAGCGGCGGCGAGCGGATAGTGTGGGTCGGGCGGCATCGCGGTCGCCCGATCGTCTAGAAGATGGCCTCGTAGCTGCCGCTGCCTTCGGAGCCGCTGCGCTGCTCGACTTCCTGCTCGATGCGCCGCGGCTGCCGGTCCGGCAGGTGGTCGGGGTGGAAAATCTCACGGATGCCGCCGGGCTGGTCTTCGGCCAGCAGGCGTCCCGTGTCGGCGTCGACGCGAGCGCGCACCAGTTCCTCGGGCGGTTCGGGCATGGCTTCGGGGCGATCCGCCAAGGCATCTTCCATGAAATCGATCCATACCGGCAGGGCGGCGTTGGCACCGTACTCGGCAATGCTGTCGTTGTCGTCCTTGCCTACCCACACGGTGGCCACCAGGTCGCTGTTGAATCCGGCGAACCAGGCGTCGCGCTGGTCGTTGGTGGTGCCGGTCTTGCCGACAATATCCTGGCGATCGAGGGACAGGGCAGCGCGTCCGGTGCCGTTCTCGATGACGTCGCGAAGCATGTCGCGCAGGATGTAGACCGCCGTCGGGTCGGCGACGCGCGGCGCTACCGGGTAGCGCTTGCCGTCACGCTCGGTTTCTTCCTGACCGTCTTCGCAGTCGCGGCAGGCGACGGCGGGTCTTGCCTCTTCGACCACCTCGCTATCGCTGCCGCGGGTGATGCGCTCGATGAACCAGGGCGAAACCTGGAAGCCTCCGTTGGCCAGCACGGCATAGGCGTTGGTCATTTCCAGCGGAGTCAGGTTGGCGCTGCCCAGTGCCAGCGACAGTCCGTTCGGCAGCCGGCTCGAGGCAAACCCGAAGCCTTGCAGGTACTCGATGGTGGTGTCCAGGCCCAGCGTCTGCAGAATGCGGATGGTGACCAGGTTGCGCGAGCGAGCCAGCGCCTCGCGCAACCGGGTGGGGCCGAGGAAGTCGCCGCTGGAGTTGACCGGGCGCCACAGCTCGTTACTGCCGTCCTCGACCACGACCGGGGCATCGTTGACCACGCTCGAGGCCGTCATCAGGCCGCTGTCCAGCGCTGCCAGGTAGACGAAGGGCTTGAAGATCGAGCCGGACTGACGTTCGGCCTGTACGGCGCGGTTGAACTTGCTTGCCGAGAAACTGAAACCGCCCTGCAGGGCCAGAATGGCACCGGTGTCGGGCTCCAGTACCACCAGCGAGCCTTCGGCACCGGGGCGCTGCGAGAGACGCCAGTTGCCCTCTGCGTCTTCGAGAATGCGCACCAGGTCGCCGCGTTCGGCGATCTCGGCGGCCGAGCTGGGCTCGGCACCGCGTGAGCGTGGACTGCGGTAGGCTCGAGCCCAGCTCAACCCCTCCCAGTCGAGGGTGACCAGCTCGCCGCCGCGGGTCATGACGCGCATTTCGCGACCTTCGCTCTCCGCTACGATGGCGGGTTTGAGCGGGCCATAGCTGGTGGTGCGTTCGAGCACGCCGAGCCAGTTGCTGACGTCGCCGTCGATCCCTTCGACTTCGGTCTGGCTGCGCTCGGCGGCCTGCTGGGCGGTCTCCATGATTTCCGGCGATTCGTCGAGCTCTTCCTCCAGCCCCTGTCGTTCGGTACGCGCCTGGGCCTCGACCAGGCCGGAGGGGATGTCGCGCTCTTCGGGGCCACGCCAGCCGTGGCGGGTGTCGTAGTCGATCAGGCCGCGGGCCAGCGACTGGCGTGCCTGGGGCTGCAGTTCGCTGTCGATGGTAGTGTGAATGCGGTAGCCGCCGGTATAGGCGCTGTCGCCGAAGCGCTCGATGGCGTACTGGCGGGCCATTTCCGCCACGTAGTCGGCTTCCACTTCGGCTTGCGCGCGATGTCGGCGGGCGGTGATCGGCTCCTGGACGTTGTCTTCGTAGGTGGCAGGATCGATATAGCCGAGTTCGCGCATGCGGTAGAGGATCCAGTTGCGGCGGATCAGCGCACGCTCGGGGTTGGCTAGCGGGTTGAACGACGACGGTGCCTTGGGCAGCCCGGCGATCATCGCCTTCTGTGCCAGCGTCAGCTCGGCCAGGGGCTTGTCGTAGTAGACCTCGGCGGCGGCGGCGATGCCATAGGCGCGGTGGCCAAGGAATATCTTGTTGACGTAGAGCTCGAGGATCTCTTCCTTGGAGAGGATCTGCTCCATCTGCAGCGCCAGCAGAATCTCGCGGATCTTGCGGGTAAAGGTGCGATCCAGGCTGAGCAGGTAGTTGCGGGCCACCTGCATGGTGATGGTGGAGCCGCCTGATTGGATGTCACCGCTGACGGCCAGTTCCAGGGCGGCTCGAGCCAGCCCTTTGGGGTCGACGCCGCGATGATCGAAATAGGCATCGTCTTCGGCGGCCAGCAGCGCCTCGATGAAATCCGCCGGGATGTCGTCGAACTCCACCGGCATGCGGCGCTCGTCACCGTATTCGCCGATCAATTTGCCGTCGCGGGTGAAAATGCGCAGCGGGGTGTGCAGTTCGAAGTCCTGAAGCTGGCGCACGTCGGGCAGTCCCGGGGAGAAGTAGAGGGCCGCGCCGGCCACGCCCAGCAGCGAAGCCGTGAATAGCGACACCAGCAGCCAGATGACGGAAAAGGTCAGGGTTTTGATCCACTTCATGAAAATACGATATCCGTGGTGAAATCCGTAGGGTAAGGCGGGTGCGATGGGATGCCGTCACTGGCGCCAGCCATTATAGGAAGCCGGGCCGCTCGCCACCAGCGTTGACGGGACATTGCGACGTCGTTGTCCCTTCGCGGGGGAATATCAGGTAACCTCTTTGTCGCAGGGCAAGGTATGACTTTCCTGGTACGTTGCGCTGGGCTGACCGAACCACAACGCGCGGATGACCGCATCATGATTGGGCAGGGGCATGAGTAGATGCGATTCAGGGCCTCCGGCAAGGGATTGATCGGTGTCGACATCACGTCGGCCACCGTCAAACTGATCGAGTTGCGCCGTGTCGGCGGCACCTTTCAGATCGATAGCTACGCAGTGCGTCCCCTGCGCGAAGGCGCCGTGGTCGAGCGGCGCATCCGCGACATGGGTGAGGTGGCCGACGCCCTGCGTCGTGCAGTGGAAAGCGCTCGCCCTGCCTCTCGCAATGCCTCGGTAGCGGTGCCGGCCAGTGCCGCCATCACCAAGACTCTGACCCTGCCAGCCTCGCTGAATGACGACGAGATCTCCGCACGCATTCAATTGGAATCCGACAAGCACATTCCCTTTCCGTTCAGCGAAGTCGCCTTCGATTTTCAGCGGCTCGGCCTCAATGCCCGCTACGGCGACCAGCAGGACGTGCTGCTGGTCGCCTGCCGCGAGCAGGACGTGCGGCAACTGACCGATGCGCTCCTCCAGGCCGGGCTGACTCCGGCTGCGGTCGACGTCGAAACCTTCGCCATGGAGCGCGCCTTCGAAGAGGTTCGCGCCCAGTTGCCCTCTTCGACTGGCAGCGAAGAGTGCGTGGCGCTGGTCGATATCGGGGCCACCATGAACGCCTTCCATGTGGTGCGCAATGGGCGCATCACCTACAGCCGGGATACCGTGTTCGGAGGACGCCAGCTCACCGACGAAATCCGCAATCGCTACGGGTTGAGCCTCGAGGAGGCGGGGCTGGCCAAGAAGCGGGGCGGGTTGCCGGAAGATTATCAGGCCAGTGTGCTCGAGCCTTTCCTGGACACGCTGGTGCAACAGGTGGGGCGTTCCCTGCAGCTCTACTACACCGCCGGGCGCAAGCATGAGGTGCAGCGCATGGTGCTGGCCGGGGGCTCCAGCGTGATCCCGGGCCTCGCCGAGCGCCTTGCCCAGGACAGCGGCATGGAGGTCTCCATCGCCAATCCGTTCCTGCGCATGCGCATCAATCCGCGTATCGATGTCCAGACGCTGGCCGGCGACGCCCCGGCAATGCTCACCGCTTGCGGACTGGCGATGAGGTCTCGCTCATGAGCATCGAGATCAACCTGCTCCCGTGGCGCGAGAAGCAGCGTGCGCGCCGTAGCCGCCGCTTCTATCTGGCCCTGGTTTTGATGGTGGGACTAGGTGCCGGAGGAGGACTGGGGATCACGCACTTATATCAAGCGGAGCTCAGTGCACAGCAGCAGCGCAATGCCCATGTGCGTGAAGCGATAGCCACGCTCGATCAGGACATCCGTTCGATCACCGAGTACGAGGCGGTTCGCGAGCGCATGGCCGGCCAGCTCGACGTGTTCGGCGAGCTGCAGCAGGGGCGCTCGCAAACGGTGGCCGTGTTTCGCGATCTGACCCGCAGTCTGGTGGAGGGCGTGCATTACACCTCCCTGGCTCGGCAGGGCGAGCGACTGCGTCTCACCGGCCTGGCCGAGACCGACTCTCAGGTATCCGACCAGCTGCGCGCGCTGGCGGCCGTGCCCTCGCTGGCCGAACCCGTGCTCTCCGAAGTGGAGTCGACGGACGGTGCCCAGCGACGCTTCGCGCTCAGCGTCACTCAGCAATCGGTCGATGCGGTATCCGACGAAGCCGAAGGAGGTGAGCGATGAGCTTTCGGGGAGAGTGGCGTCGTCTGCGTGAGCTCGACTGGCGGGAGCTGGATCTCAAGGAGTCGGGAAGCTGGCCCTGGTCGCTGCAGCTGATCTGCTGCGGGTTGGTGTTCGGCCTGACGCTCGCTGCAATGCACTGGTATCTGGCGCGCCCCCAGGTCGAGGCACTGAGCGAGGCGCAAGCCGAGGAGCGCACGCTGCTGCGCGACTACCGTCTCAAGGCGGCCCAGGCTTCGCGCCTGCCCACCATGCTCGAGGAGATGGCCGTGCTCGAAGCGCGCATGGAGGCGCTGATGGCCATGCTGCCCACCGGTGCCGAAATACCCTCGCTGCTGGACAGCATCAGCGAGATCGCCCTCGATCACCAGCTGTCGATCGATGCCATCCGGCTGCGCAGCCCCGAAACTCGCGATTTCTACATCGAAAGACCCTTCGATATTCAGGTCGAGGGCGACTACCATCGTCTGGCTGCCTTTCTGGCCGATATTGCGGCTCTGCCGCGGATCGTCACCCAGCATGACTTTTCGCTGGACCCGGCCGAAGAGGACGATACGCTGACGCTATCCATGCTGGCGCGCACCTACAGCTACCGCACCCCTGACCAGGCCGAAGGGGAGGGCGCGCCATGAGATGGCTGCAGGGTATCCTCATGACCGTTACGGTAGGGCTGGTCGCCGGCTGTGCCGATCCGCAGCTGGAGTCGTTGGATCGCGAGCTGACGGCGATTCGCGACGACCCGGGGTCGACGCCCTCTTTCGAGATGCCCGAGGTGCCCAACTACGAGGCCACGCCCTACCGGGAGGCGGATAGTCGCAGCCCTTTCCGGCCGCACCGGCCGGAAACCGACCCTGAAGCGTCGGGCGAAGGTCAGCTGGCGCCAGACCCGGAGCGACGGAAAGAACCGCTGGAAGGTTTTGCACTGGAGGAGCTGGCGCTGGTGGGCGTGTTGACGGTGGGAGGCGAGCGTTCGGCACTGGTGCGAACGCCGGACGGCCAGGTTCACCGGTTGCGCGAAGGGAACTACCTGGGCAGCAACCATGGACGCATCGTCGCCATCACTCACTCATCGGTGCAGCTGGTGGAGCTGGTGCCGACCGGAGGCGGTGGCTGGGTGGAGCGCACCACGCGACTCACGCTGGATGACGATACATGACGGCAGCACTGTGGCGACCAGACGACGTTGGCCGGTGTCCGGCAGGAGGGTGAAGAAATGATTGCAATGATGCGTGCACTGGTGGGGCTCTGCCTGCTGCTGGTTGCTGCCAACGCCATGGCCACTACGCTGACCGACCTGGACTTTCGCCAAGGAGAGGGGGGGGAGCTGCAGGTTGATCTGCACTTCGACGATAGGGTGCCGGAAGTGCGCGGCTATCGCCTCGACGAGCCGCCGCGGCTGACCATCGACCTCATGGCCACCGGCAATCGTCTCGATCAGCGACGCTTCGACCTGGGGCTCGGTGGTGTGGCGCAAGTCACCGCTCTGGAGGCGGGGAGCCGAACGCGACTGGTGTTCGAGCTGGACGGTGCGTTGCCTTACCGTACTCAAGCGTTGGGCGATCGTCTGCGTCTCTCCATCGGAGGCGATGCCTCGTTGGCGCGGGCCGACGGCGCTTCTTCCGAAGCCGAGTCCGCTGACGGCCCGTCCCCATCGGGAGAGGGGCCGTCCATCGAGTCCATCGATTTTCGCCGCGGCGACGAGGGGGCCGGACGGCTGATCGTGACCTTCGACCGGTCAGGGGTCGACGCCCGGGTGCGCGAAGAGAGTCGTCAGCGTATCACCGCCGAGCTGCGCGAAGTCGAGCTGCCGGAGGCGCACAATCAGGTGCTCGACGTCAGCGATTTCGACACGCCGCTGACCCGGGTCACGCCGCGCCGTAGTGGCGACGGCGTCACCCTCGACATCCGGGGTGACGGCGACTATGCGATGGTCTCCACGCAAAGCGGTCGACAGCTGACCATCGAGGCGCAGCCGGTCACTCAGCGGGAACGCGAAGAGCGCGTGCGCGAGCAGTTCCCCTATACCGGTGAGCGCATCACTCTCAATTTCCAGGATATCGAGGTGCGCTCGGTGCTGGCGATCATCGCCGATTTCACCGGGCTCAACCTGGTGGCCAGCGATAGCGTCCAGGGGCGTGTCACGCTCAATCTGGAAGACGTGCCCTGGGATCAGGCACTCGATCTGGTGCTCAAGAGTCATGGCCTTGCCAGTCGCCAGGAGGGCAATGTCATCGTCGTGGCACCGGCCTCGGATCTTGCCAATATCGAACGTCAGGAGCTCGAGGCGCGTACCGAGATGGAGACCCTGGCTCCGCTGACCACGGAGTACGTGCAGGTGCGTTACGCCCGCGCCGAGGAGCTGGCCCGCCTGCTGCGAGGCGAGGAGGGGTTCGGCCTGCTCAGCGAGCGTGGCCGGGTGGCCGTGGACGAGCGCACCAATACGTTGTTGATCCAGGATACCGCCGACCAGGTGCAGGAGATTCTTGCCACCCTCGACGAACTGGACATCGCCGTACGCCAGGTGCAGATCGAGGCGCGCATCGTCATTGCCCGCGACGGCGTCACCAAGGAACTGGGCGTCAACTGGGGGGCCTCCGGCGAGGGCAGCCGCTTCAACCTGGGCGGGGCGTCGACCGGTACTCCGGTCGCCACCTACGGCGACGAATTCAGCGGTCAGCGCGAATCCCGCGGCCAGTTTGCCGGCGGTTTCGATGATCCCGCGGGCAGCCAGTTCGAGCGCGGCGGGCTAGCCGTCGACCTGGGTGGGGCCAACCCGATGACCAGTCTCTCCTTCGGCTATCTCTCCGGCGATATCCTGCTCGACCTGGAGCTGCGTGCCCTGGAGAGCGAGAACAAGAGCCAGACCATCTCTCAGCCACGGGTGATCACCGCCAACCAGCGCAAGGCGGTGATCAAGCAGGGCCAGGAGATCCCCTACCAGGAGGCCACCTCCAGCGGCGCGACCAACGTGGAATTCAAGGAGGCGGTGCTGTCGCTGGAGGTGACTCCGCAGATCACGCCGGACGACCGCATCATCATGGATCTGCTGATCAACAACGATACCGTGGCCGAAGAGGCGTTCGGCGGGGTGCCGGCCATCGACACCAATCAGATCGAGACCCAGGTGCTGGTGGACAATGGTGAAACCGTGGTGCTGGGTGGTATCCTCACCACGGAAGAGCTCCGCCGCCTGGCCAAGACGCCGTTTCTGGGCGATCTGCCGGTGCTGGGAAAGCTCTTTCAGTACAACGAGCAGAACAACCAGAAAGTCGAGCTGCTGGTGTTCATCACGCCCCGCATACTGGACGATAACCTGGCCATTCGCTGATGCAGGCACTACCCAATCTGATCCTCGTTGGCCCCATGGGGGCCGGCAAGAGCACCATCGGCCGCCTCCTGGCGGCCGAGCTGTCACGTGAGTTCTACGATAGCGACCACGAGATCCAGGCTCGTTGCGGTGCCGATATTCCCTGGATCTTCGATGTCGAGGGCGAAGCCGGGTTTCGCCAGCGCGAAGCGCAGATGATCGAGGAGCTCACCGCCCGCGATGAGGTGGTGATCGCCACCGGCGGCGGCGCCGTGCTGCGGGAAGAGAATCGCCGTCGGCTGCGCGAGCGGGGCACGGTCATCTATCTGTTCACCACCGTGGAGCAGCAGCTCAGGCGCGTTGCCAAGGATCGCAACCGGCCGCTGCTGCAGCGGCCCGATCGCGAAGCCGCGCTGCGCGAGATGTTCAAGTTGCGCGACCCTCTATACCGCGCCACCGCCGATATCGTGGTGCGCACCGATCGACGCAGTCCGCGCGGCGTGGTGGGTGAGATCGTGCGCCGCGTACAGCGCCTGGTCGACCCCCTCCAAGCCAAGGCCTGAAAATCATGTCCGCCTCTTTCGCTTCCGAATCGCCCTGCCGCCTGCAGGTGGCGCTGGGCAACCGCAGTTATCCCATTCACGTCGGCCCCGGTCTGCTTGGCGATCCGCAGTGGCTCGCTCCTCATCTCGCCGGACGCCAGGTGATGATCGTCACCAATGCCACCGTGGCGCCGCTGTATCTCGAGCGCTGTCGCGCTATGCTGCCGGAGGGGCTGGAGGTGCGCGAGCTGGTGCTGCCCGATGGCGAGGCCACCAAGAACCTCGAACACGTCTCGCGCATCTGGGACGCCCTGCTGAAAGCCGGTTTCAATCGCCGCTGCACCTTGATCGCCCTGGGCGGTGGAGTGATCGGCGACATGGTCGGCTTCGCCGCGGCGTGCTACCAGCGCGGCGTTGCCTTCATCCAGGTGCCGACCACGCTGTTGGCCCAGGTGGACTCCTCGGTGGGTGGCAAGACCGGCGTCAACCACCCGCTGGGCAAGAATATGATCGGCGCTTTCTGGCAGCCGCGGGCGGTGCTGATCGACACCGATACGCTGGCCACCCTGCCCGAGCGCGAGCTTTCTGCCGGCCTCGCCGAGGTGATCAAGTACGGCCTGATTCGCGATGTCGACTTTCTTGCCTGGCTGGAAAACGCCATGCCGTCGCTGCGTGCCCTCGACGCCTCGCGACTGGCGCAGGCCATCGAGCGCAGCTGTGCGCTCAAGGCCGAGATCGTCGCCGCCGACGAGACCGAGCAGGGCGTGCGTGCGCTGCTCAATCTCGGCCACACCTTCGGGCACGCCATCGAGGCCCATCAGGGCTATGGAGCGTGGTTGCACGGCGAAGCAGTGGGCATGGGCATGGTGATGGCCGCCGAGCTCTCCGCCCGTCTCGGCTGGCTGCCGGCCGCCGATGTCGCGCGGGTACGCGAGGTCATCGCCGCGGCCGGCCTGCCGCTCGCCGCACCGGCCGACATGACGGCCGATGACTTCCTGGCGCGCATGCGCCTGGACAAGAAGAACGTCGACAGCCGGCTGCGCCTGGTGCTGCTGCGTGCCCTGGGCGACGCCTGTGTCCACGACGCCACTCCACCGGAGACCCTCGAGTCCCTGCTGGACGATTTTCCCCGCCAGGCCTGATCGTTCGATCGGCTTGCTTTATCGATGCCCGCGACTCGCGGGCATCGCCGTTTACGGCACGCTTTCACGCATCAATCCGCATGCCTCATGCCGGATCGGTATGGGGAAAAGTCAGCATATAAGACTAAAGTCTAATGATTTTTACAGCTCGTTTGAACTTCGTTGACCGAGACTGCAAGTCCTTGACGTGGTGGTGTTTTTTGTCGTGATCTGGGTGGCAAGTGATGGATTTGGCGAGGTTTTTGGCGGTGTTTGGGCGGCTGCCGATTGCGTGGCGGCCATGGCTCTGGCTATGCTTGCCGTCCTTTGTCCATCACAGCAGAGGGTGCTTTTGCGCCTAAGCCATAAAAATGGCAACCGATAACAATATAACTTCTCTGCTGCTTAGTCAATCGTTTCTAGCGAGAGGCACGCCCCATGAACCGAGGCCTACATCATCCCGGCGAGTACCGCGATAACTGCGGGTTCGGCCTGATCGCCCATATGGAGGGGCAGGCCAGCCACGACTTGCTGCGCACTGCCATCGAGTCGTTGACCTGCATGACCCACCGTGGCGGTATCGCTGCCGATGGCAAGACCGGCGATGGCTGCGGGCTGTTGCTCAAGATGCCCGAGGCGTTCATGCGTGACGTCGCCGCCGAGGCGCTGGACGTACTGCTCGGCGAGCGGTTCGCGGTGGGTTCGGTGTTTCTGCCCGACGACGACGCCCGCGAGGCGCGGGCACGCGGCATTCTCGAGGGTGAGCTGCGCGCCTGCGGCCTGGTGATCCGTGGCTGGCGCGAGGTGCCCGTCGATTCCAGTTGCTGTGGCCCCATGGCGCTCGAGTGCCTGCCGCGCATCCGCCACCTGTTCGTCGAGCCGGGCAAGCAGAGTGACCCGGAGCGCTTCGATGTCGACCTGTTCATGGCGCGGCGGCGTGCCGAGCAGATGCTGCGTGACGAGGAGGACTTCTACGTCTGTTCGCTCTCCTCCCAGGTTCTCTCCTACAAGGGGCTGATGATGCCGGTCGATCTGCCGACCTTCTATCACGACCTGGGGGACGAGCGCCTGGAGACGGCGATCTGCGTCTTTCATCAGCGTTTCTCCACCAATACTGCACCGCGCTGGCCGCTGGCTCAGCCGTTCCGCCTGCTGGCCCACAACGGCGAGATCAACACCATCCAGGCCAATCGCGGCTGGGCCAATTCGCGCAAGGAGAACTTCGTCACCGAGCGGCTGCCCGACATCACCGAGCTCGACGAGATCGTCAACACCGTGGGTTCCGACTCATCGAGCATGGATAACATGCTCGAAGTGCTGCTGATGGGCGGCATGGAACTGCATCGTGCGGTGCGCATGATGGTGCCGCCGGCGTGGCAGAACGTCGAGACCATGGATGCCGAGCTGCGTGCCTTCTACGAGTACAACTCCATGCATATGGAGCCGTGGGATGGCCCGGCCGGGGTGGTGATGACCGACGGCCGCCAGGCGCTGTGCATGCTCGACCGCAACGGCCTGCGTCCGGCGCGCTGGGTGATCACCAAGAACGGCTACATCACGCTGGCTTCCGAGATCGGCACCTACGACTATGCCCCCGAAGACGTGGTGGCCAAGGGGCGTGTCGGTCCGGGGCAGGTGCTGGCGGTGGACACCCATACCGGCGAGGTGCTGCATACCGACGACATCGACAGTCGCCTCAAGTCCGCCTATCCCTACAAGCGCTGGCTCAAGCAGGAGGCGCACTACCTGGAGTCGGCGCTCACCGAGCTGGCCAGCTTCCAGAACATGGATGCGGAGGCGGTCAAGACCTGGCAGAAGATGTTCCAGGTGAGCTTCGAAGAGCGCGACCAGGTGCTGCGGCCTCTGGGTGAAAGCGGCCAGGAGGCGGTGGGCTCCATGGGCGACGATACGCCGGTGGCGGTACTCTCCGGCAAGCCGCGCCTGCTTTCCGACTACTTCCGCCAGAAGTTCGCCCAGGTCACCAACCCGGCCATCGACCCGCTGCGCGAGGCGATCGTGATGTCGCTGGAGACCTGCATCGGTGCCGAGCTCAACGTCTTCAAGGCGACCCCGGAGCATGCCCACCGCATCATTCTGACCACCCCCATCCTTTCGCCGCGCAAGTTCTCGGCCCTGCTGGATCAGGACGAGCCCGCCTTCGCCAGTCATACCCTCACGCTGGGCTACGACCCTGAGCGGATGGGGCTCAAGGCCGCCGTGCTCGAGCTTTGCCGCCAGGCCGAGGCGGCGGTGCACGAAGGTAAGGTGATTCTGGTGCTCTCCGACGCCAAGCTGGCCAAGGGCGAACTGCCCATTCAGGCGGCCCTGGCGGTAGGGGCCGTGCACCAGCACCTGGGCAAGCTGGCGCTGCGCCCGCGGGCCAACATCGTGGTGGAGACCGGCTACGCCCGCGATGCCCACCAGATGGCGGTGCTGTTCGGCGTAGGCGCCACGGCGATATTCCCCTGGCTCGCCTATCAGGTGATGGCCGATATGCATCGTACCGGCGAGCTCACCGGCAATCCGGCGGATACCCGCGAGAACTATCGCAAGGGGCTACAGAAGGGGCTCTACAAGATCCTCTCCAAGATGGGCATTTCCACGCTCGCCTCCTACCGCGGCTCGCAGCTCTTCGAGGCGGTGGGGATCGACAGAGAGGTGATGGACCTATGCTTCACCGGCATGGCTTCGCGCATCCAGGGTAGTGGCTTCAGTGAGCTGCAACTGCAGCAGGAGCTGCTGGCCCGCGATGCCTGGATACCGCGCAAGCCCATCGCACAGGGGGGGCTGTTCAAGTACGTCCACGACCACGAGTACCACGCCTACAACCCCGATGTGGTCAAGGCTCTGCAGGAGGCGGTGCAGGAAGGCGACTACGCGAAGTGGAAGAAATTCGCCCAGCTCGTCAACGAGCGGCCGGTGGCCACGCTGCGCGACCTGCTGAAGCTGAAGGCCTCCGAAACGCCGCTGTCCCTGGAAGAAGTGGAGTCGGTGGACGATCTCATTCCGCGCTTCGACAGTGCGGGCATGTCGCTGGGTGCGCTGTCTCCGGAGGCCCACGAGGCGCTGGCCCAGGCCATGAACGAGGCCGGGGGCCGCTCCAACTCCGGCGAGGGTGGCGAGGATCCGGCGCGCTACGGCACCATCCGCTCCTCCAAGATCAAGCAGATCGCCTCGGGGCGCTTCGGCGTCACCCCGGCCTACTTGGTCAACGCCGAGGTACTGCAGATCAAGGTCGCCCAGGGCGCCAAGCCCGGCGAAGGCGGCCAGCTGCCCGGCGGCAAGGTCAACGAGCTGATTGCCCGGCTGCGTTACTCAGTGCCCGGGGTGACGCTGATCTCGCCACCGCCGCACCACGACATCTACTCCATCGAGGATCTGGCGCAGCTGATTTTCGACCTGAAGCAGGTCAACCCGGATGCCCAGGTATCGGTCAAGCTGGTCTCCGAGCCGGGCATCGGCACCATCGCCACCGGCGTGGCCAAGGCCTACGCCGACCTGATCACCGTCTCCGGCTACGACGGCGGCACTGCGGCCAGCCCGCTCACCTCGATCAAGCATGCCGGCAGCCCCTGGGAGCTGGGCCTGCCCGAGGTGCACCAGGCGCTGCGCATCAACGGCCTGCGTGACAAAATCCGCCTGCAGACCGA
This sequence comes from Pseudomonadota bacterium, assembly GCA_051749645.1. Classification (GTDB taxonomy): domain Bacteria; phylum Pseudomonadota; class Gammaproteobacteria; order Pseudomonadales; family Halomonadaceae; genus Halomonas. Next base: position 197,048 of record JBNJIT010000005.1, on the reverse strand, counting down.
CGGCGGCCTCAAGACCGGCCTCGACGTGGTCAAGGCGGCGATCCTCGGCGCCGAGAGCTTCGGCTTCGGCACCGCGCCCATGGTGGCGTTGGGCTGCAAGTACCTGCGCATCTGCCACCTCAACAACTGCGCCACCGGCGTGGCGACTCAGCATCAGTACCTTCGCGACGAGCACTTCCGCGGCACCGTGGACATGGTCAAGCATTACTTCCGCTTCATCGCCGAGGAGGTGCGCGAGATGATGGCCCTGCTCGGGGTGCGCAAGCTCACCGACCTGATCGGCCGTACTGACCTCCTCGAGGTGTTGGAGGGCGAGACCGCTTCACAGCGCAAGCTCGATCTGACCGACCTGCTGGTCAACGACTATGCGCCGGCGGACGCGCCACAGTTCTGTCAGGTGAGCCGCAACGTGCCTCACGATCCGGGCGCCAAGAACCAGGAAGTGCTCGAGGCGCTCGAGGCGGCCATCGAAGCCAAGAGCGGCGGCGAGTTCACCTTCGCCATCACCAACTGCGACCGCTCGGTGGGTGCGCTGACGTCCGGCGCCATCGCCAAACGCTATGGCGAGGCGGGCCTGGAAGAGACGCCGATCATCGCGCGCTTCACCGGTGTGGCCGGCCAGAGTTTCGGCGTGTTCAACGCCCGGGGTCTGCATCTCTATCTGGAGGGCGATGCCAACGACTACGTGGGCAAGGGCATGAACGGCGGCAAGGTGGTCATCGTGCCGCCGGCGGGCAGCCGCTTCGAGACCCACAGGACGGCGATCGTCGGCAATACCTGCCTGTATGGTGCCACCGGCGGCAAGCTGTTCGCCGCCGGCACCGCCGGCGAGCGCTTCGGGGTGCGCAACTCCGGCGCCCATGCGGTCATCGAGGGTGCCGGCGATCACTGCTGCGAGTACATGACCGGCGGGCTGATCGCCGTACTCGGCGAGACCGGCGTCAACTTCGGTGCCGGCATGACCGGCGGTTTTGCCTACGTGCTCGACGAAGACCGCTCCTTCGTCGATCGCTACAACCATGAGCTGGTGGAGATCCACCGCATCAATACCGAGGCCATGGAGGCCTACAGGCGCCACCTGAGGGAGGTCATCGAGGAGTTCGTTGCCGAGACCGACTCGCCGCGCGGCAGGGCCATTCTCGAGGACTTCAGCGACTTCGTTCGCCATTTCTGGTTGGTGAAGCCCAAGGCGGCAAGCCTCAACAGCCTGTTGGCGCAATCCCGACGCCAACCGGAATGAGTGAGGCGGCGCCGGCCGCAGCGAGCGAGACCGGCGCCCTGAGTCAGCCGGAATTTCAGGAGAGACAGCATGGCCAACCGTTTGAACAACGACTTCCAGTTCATCGACGTGGGTCGCCAGGATCCGCAGAAAAAGGACGCCCGAACGCGTGCCCGGGAGTTCGCCGAGATCTATGAGCCGTACAAGCCCCAGGAAGCGGCCAGCCAGGCGCACCGCTGCCTGCACTGCGGCAACCCCTACTGCGAGTGGAAGTGCCCGGTGCACAACTATATCCCCAACTGGCTGCAGCTGGTCAACGAGGGCAACATCCTCGAGGCCGTGGAGATGTGCCACCGCACCAACTCGCTGCCCGAGGTGTGTGGCCGGGTGTGTCCGCAGGATCGCCTCTGTGAGGGGGCCTGCACCCTCAACGACGGCTTCGGTGCGGTGACCATCGGTTCGGTGGAGAAGTACATTACCGATACCGCCTTCGCCATGGGATGGCGCCCGGACATGTCCCAGGTGACCTGGACCGACAAGAAGGTGGCGATCATCGGTGCCGGACCGGCGGGGATCGGCTGTGCCGACATCCTGGTGCGCAACGGCGTCCGCCCGGTGGTGTTCGACCGTTATCCGGAAATAGGCGGGCTGCTCACTTTCGGCATCCCCGAGTTCAAGCTCGACAAGACGGTGATGGAACGTCGCCGCGCGGTATTCGAGGAGATGGGCATGGAGTTCCGCCTCGAGACCGAGGTGGGCAAGGATGTCGCCTTCGATGCCCTGCTCGAGGAGTTCGATGCCGTGTTCCTGGGCATGGGCACTTACAAATACATGGAGGGCGGTTTTCCCGGCGAGGACCTGCCCGGTGTGCACAAGGCCCTCGACTACCTGATCGCTAACGTCAATCACTGCCTGGGCTTCGAGAAGAACCCGGCCGACTATGTCTCGCTGGAAGGCCAGAAAGTGGTGGTGCTGGGCGGCGGCGATACCGCCATGGACTGCAACCGCACCGCCATTCGTCAGGGTGCGGCCGCCGTGACCTGTGCCTATCGTCGTGACGAGGAGAACATGCCGGGCTCCAAGCGCGAGGTGGCCAACGCCCGCGAGGAGGGCGTCGAGTTCCTGTTCAACCGCCAGCCCGTGGCGGTGATCGGCGAGGAGAAGGTCGAGGGGGTCAAGGTAGTGCGCACGCGTCTCGGCGAACCCGACGAGAACGGTCGCCAGCGTCCCGAGGTCGTTCCGGGCTCCGAGGAGGTCATACCAGCCGATGCCGTGGTCGTGGCCTTCGGTTTCCAGCCGAGTCCCTCGCCGTGGTTCGAGACGGTGGGCATCGAGATGGACGAGCGCGGTCGCGTGCTGGCGCCGGAGAAGGGGGCCTACCCCTTCCAGACCACCAACCGGAAGATCTTCGCCGGCGGCGACATGGTGCGCGGCTCCGACCTGGTGGTCACCGCCATCTACGAGGGGCGTCAGGCCGGCGAGGGCATCCTCGACTATCTGGGGGTGTAAGCCACGAGCGGCGGGCTTCGGGCCTCGGGCAGGGCGGAGTCATCATCCTGCTCGAAGCTCGAAGCTCGAAGCTCGAAGCTCGAAGCTCGAAGCTCGAAGCTCGAAGCAGCACTCGCTATGGTGAGCAGCGCCGGAGGCAGGCCCGGAGGGGGGCTTTTGCCAGGGGTGAGGAGCACTGCTCCGAACGGGCTGGCCATGGATGGCCAGCACCGGACCTGCAAGCGGAGCAGGATACGAGAGCGAAGCAGGGCAAAAGTAGCGCCCAGGGAAGGGTTCACAGCGCCCCCGAACAGGCCTGTCGCCGGAACAGCTGCGAGTTTGACCACCGGGCCGAAATTGAGCCAAAGGTCGTAATCTGCTAGTCTGTCGACCCATCCGGGCGCGGCTCCCTGCCGGGCCTACTGATCACGTTTCGACAGGTTCTCCATGACACGATATATCTTCGTGACCGGCGGCGTTGTGTCCTCACTCGGCAAGGGCATCGCATCGGCTTCGCTGGCGGCGATTCTCGAGGCGCGTGGCCTCAAGGTCACCATGCTCAAGCTCGATCCCTACATCAACGTGGACCCGGGCACCATGAGCCCCTTCCAGCATGGTGAGGTGTTCGTCACCGAGGATGGCGCCGAGACCGACCTGGACCTGGGCCACTACGAGCGTTTCATCCGCACCAAGATGACCCAGGCCAACAACTTCACCACCGGCCGCGTCTACGAGCACGTGCTGCGCAAGGAGCGCCGCGGCGACTACCTGGGTGGCACCGTGCAGGTGATTCCGCACATCACCGACGAGATCAAGCGGCGCGTCTTCGCCGGCGGGGAGGGCTTCGACGTGGCGCTGGTCGAGATCGGCGGCACCGTGGGCGACATCGAGTCGCTGCCGTTCCTGGAGTCGATCCGCCAGATCCGAAGCGAACTGGGGGCGAGCCGGGCGCTCTTCATGCACCTGACGCTGGTGCCCTACATCAAGACGGCCGGCGAGACCAAGACCAAGCCCACTCAGCACAGCGTCAAGGAGCTGCGCTCCATCGGCATCCAGCCCGATATCCTGATCTGTCGCAGCGAAGTGGAGCTCGAGGAGAGCGAACGGCGCAAGATCGCTTTGTTCACCAACGTCGAGGAGCGGGCCGTCATCCCGTTGCAGGATGCCGACACCATCTACCGCATCCCGTTGATGCTCTGCGAGCACGGCCTGGACGAGATCGTCTGCGACAAGCTGCGCCTCGAGGCACCGGAAGCCGACCTCTCCGAGTGGGTGCACGTGCTCGACGCCAAGCTCAACCCGCTCAAGTCGATCAACATCGCCATGGTCGGCAAGTACATGGAGCTGCTCGATGCCTACAAGTCGCTCAACGAGGCGTTGATTCACGCCGGCATCCAGACCCGCATCAAGGTCAACGTCGACTACATCGACTCCGAGGACATCGAGCGTCACGGCACCGAGCGCCTGGCCGGCAAGGACGCCATTCTGGTGCCCGGCGGTTTCGGCGAGCGTGGCGTGGAAGGCAAGGTCGCCACCGCCCGCTTCGCCCGCGAGAATGACATCCCGTATCTCGGCATCTGCCTTGGCATGCAGGTGGCGGTGATCGAGTTCGCCCGCAACGTGGCCGGTTGGGACGACGCCAACTCCACCGAGTTCACCCACGACACCCAGCACCCCGTCGTCGGCCTGATCACCGAATGGCTCTCCCCCGAGGGCAAGGTCGAGCTGCGTGACGAGGCCTCCGACCTGGGTGGCACCATGCGCCTGGGCGGTCAGGTTTGCCAGCTCAAGACCGGTTCCAGGGCGCGCGAGGCGTACGCGACCGATGAGATCGTCGAGCGTCACCGCCATCGCTTCGAGGTCAACAATCAGTTCATCGATGAACTCGAGCAGGCCGGCCTGGTGGTTTCCGGCAAGAGCGTCGACAACTCCCTGGTGGAAATGGTCGAGTTGCCGGATCATCCCTGGTACGTGGCCTGCCAGTTCCATCCCGAATTCACCTCCACGCCGCGCGATGGCCACCCACTGTTCACCGGCTTCGTCAATGCGGCGGTGGAGCACAAGGCGGCTCGGTCCCGCGCCCAGGCTGCCCCGCAGGAGTAAAGCCCGTGTCCGCCATGATTCCGTCCGCCCACGAACGTCGCATTGCCTTTGCCGGCCTCGAGGCGGGCAATGCCTTGCCACTGATGCTGCTCGGCGGCATGAACGTGCTGGAATCCCGCGAGCTGGCCCTCGAAGTGGCTGCAGCCTATGTGGAAGCGACCGCCAAGCTGGGCATGCCCTACGTCTTCAAGGCGAGCTTCGACAAGGCCAACCGCAGCTCCATTCACTCCTTTCGTGGCCCCGGTCTGGAGAAGGGGCTGGCAATGTTGGCCGAGGTGAAGTCGCGCTTCGGGGTGCCCATCATCACTGACGTTCACGAACCCTGGCAGGCAGAGCCGGCCGCCGAGGTGGCCGATATCATTCAACTGCCCGCCTTTCTGGCACGCCAGACCGACCTCGTGGTGGCCATGGCCAGGACCGGGGCGGTGATCAACATCAAGAAGCCGCAGTTCCTGGCGCCCCACGAGATGCGCCATATCATTCGCAAGTGCGAGGAGGCCGGTAACGACCGCCTGTTGCTCTGCGAGCGCGGCTCGAGCTTCGGCTACAACAACCTGATCGTCGACATGCTGGGGTTTGGCGAAATGAAGCAGACCGGGTACCCGGTTTTCTTCGATGTCACGCATGCCCTGCAGCGCCCCGGCGGCCGTGCCGACAGTGCCGGCGGCCGGCGTGCCCAGGTGGCCGAACTGGCGCGTGCGGGAGTGGCCGTCGGCCTGGCCGGGATCTTCCTCGAGGCTCACCCCGACCCTGACAACGCCAAGTGCGATGGCCCTTGCGCGCTGCCCCTAGACCGGCTCGAGCCCTTCCTGGCCCAGCTCAAGGCCCTGGACGACCTGGTCAAGGGCCTGGCGCCGCTCGAGGTTCAATGACCCCCTTACGCTGACACGAAGAGGAAACTCCCATGACCCAGATCGTCGATATACATGCCCTCGAGGTACTCGACTCCCGCGGCAACCCCACCGTCCAGGCCGAGGTGCATCTGGCCAGCGGTGCCGTGGGTGTGGCCTGCGCGCCGAGCGGCGCCTCCACCGGCTCGCGAGAGGCCCTGGAGCTGCGCGACGGTGACAAGACACGCTACCTGGGCAAGGGTGTGCTCAAGGCCGTGGCAGCGGTCAACGGAGCGATTCGCGAGCGCGTCGTGGGTATGGATGCCCGCGATCAGCGCGGCCTCGATGCCGCCATGATCGAACTCGACGGCACCGACAACAAGGCCAGCCTGGGCGCCAATGCCATCCTGGCCGTGTCGCTGGCCGCCGCCAAGGCGGCCGCCAACGCCAAGGGTGTGCCGCTCTACGCGCATATCGCCGAACTCTACGGCCGGCCGGGCCAGTACCGCATGCCGGTGCCGATGATGAACATCCTCAACGGCGGCGAGCACGCCGACAACAACGTCGATATCCAGGAGTTCATGATCCAACCGGTGGGGGCGCCGAGTTTCCGCGAGGGCTTGCGCATGGGCGCCGAGATCTTCCACGCCCTGAAGAAGGTGCTGGCCAGTCGCGGCCTGGCCACCGCCGTGGGCGATGAGGGCGGCTTTGCGCCGAACCTCGCGTCCAACGCCGAGGCGCTGGCGGTGATCCAGCAGGCCGTGGAGGATGCCGGCTATACGCTCGACCGCGACGTGACCCTGGCGCTCGACTGCGCTTCCTCCGAGTTCTATGCGGATGGCCAGTATGCCCTCTCGGGCGAAGGCAAGAGCTATGACGCTGCTGGCTTCGTCGACTACCTGGCCGAGCTGTGTGACCAGTATCCCATCGTCTCCGTCGAAGACGGCATGGACGAGTCCGACTGGGACGGCTGGAAGGCGCTCACCGACAGGCTCGGCGACAAGGTCCAGTTGGTGGGCGACGATCTGTTCGTGACCAACACCAAGATTCTCAAGCGCGGTATCGACGAGCGGATCGGTAACTCCATCCTGATCAAGTTCAACCAGATCGGCTCGCTGTCCGAGACCCTGGAGGCCATTCGAATGGCCCAGGATGCCGGCTTCACCGCGGTGATCTCGCACCGCTCCGGCGAGACCGAGGACACTACGATTGCCGACCTTGCCGTGGGTACCGCGGCGGGCCAGATCAAGACCGGTTCGCTGTGCCGCAGCGATCGCGTGGCGAAGTACAATCGTCTGCTGGTCATCGAAGCGCAGCTGGGTGAATCGGCGACCTACCCCGGTCGTGCCGCCATCAAAGGGCAATGAGACGCTTTGCCAAGCGAAGACTCTGGCGGTGCATCCTGTAAGAGATCGCCTACATGGATGCGGCGAAACATGCTGAAAATGCCTGAATCCGGCCGACGCTTCATGCGTCGGTCTTTTTTTTATCCATTTCAATCAATAGATTGGCGAGCTTTGTGCGCAATGGCGCAAGTGTTCCTGATGGCCGCAAGCCAGTTGAGCCGCAGTGCAAAACTGCCACAATGGACTCGGGACAAGAGGAGAGCGCTGGCGTTCTCCCGCAGGATGCAATGGGATGCTTGCGTGGTGTGTCCGGTGTGACAGGAGGTCGCCTCCGGACAAGGAAATCACCACTGGAGTCGGGACGGAGGGAGCCGTCCCAGGGATAGGCTAGGAGCGGGCGGCCTCAGGGCCGCCTTTTTTCGTCTACCGTTGCCGAGTGTGATGGCAAGTTCTTGATGGAACGACAGCGCCGAGCGTTCATGACGCTCGGCGCTGTCGTTCGGACGGCCGGTAGTCGGGGCGTGGCCTTGCGCTCAGCGCTCCAGATATTGCAGCTTGCCCGGCTTGCCGTCCCACTCTTCGGCGTCGTCCGGCGGGTCTTTCTTCTCGTTGATGTTGGGCCACACTTCGGAGAGTTCGGCGTTGATCTCGATGAACTGTTCCTGCCCGTCCGGCAGTTCATCTTCCGAGAAGATCGCTTCGGCGGGGCATTCGGGTTCGCAAAGGGCGCAGTCGATGCATTCGTCCGGATGAATCACCAGGAAGTTGGGGCCTTCATAGAAGCAATCCACCGGGCAGACCTCGACACAGTCGGTGTACTTGCACTTGATGCAGTTTTCGGTGACGACGAATGTCATGTCAGTCTCCCTCCTCGGGCGGGGCCATTGGCGCCCGGTTACGATGATGATAAAGGTGGTTGTGCGACCCGGAAGTTATAAAAACCCCGACCCTTATAATAATCAATTCACGAACGCATCATTCTAGTCATGCGTTCAGAGCGGAGCAAGCCGCCTGCGATGTGACGCCTTCACGATAGTCGTGTACGCCATTCATAGAGCAGTTCGAGCGCCTGGCGCGGCGTCAGTCCGTTAGGGTCGAGTTCGGCCAGGGCATCGACCAGTGGATGCGGCGCGGACGCGAAGAGATCGTTCTGCACCGGTGCCGGCTCACCCTGATCGACGCCCTGGCCGCGCTGACCCTGATCGATCTCCTGCTGTTCGAGCTGCGACAATTTATCGCGTGCGCGAGCGATCACCGTCTGCGGTACGCCGGCCAACTGGGCGACCTGAAGTCCGTAGCTCTGGCTTGCCGGCCCCTCCTCGACGCGATGCATGAAAACGATGCCGTCGCGGTGCTCCGCTGCCGTGAGGTGCACGTTGGCCACGCTTGCGGCCTGTTCGGCCAGTGCCGTCATCTCGAAGTAGTGGGTGGCGAACAGCGTGAAGGCACGGGCGCGCGTCAGGTGTTCCGCGCTGGCCCAGGCCAGCGACAGGCCGTCGAAAGTGCTGGTGCCGCGACCGATCTCGTCCATCAGAACCAGACTGTGCTCGGTGGCATTGTGCAGGATGCTGGCGGTCTCGGTCATCTCCACCATGAAGGTGGAGCGTCCTCCGGCCAGGTCGTCCGAGGAGCCGATGCGCGTGAAGATGCGGTCCACCGGGCCGATTTCGGCGGCATCGGCCGGCACGAAGCTGCCGGTATGGGCGAGCAGTACGATCAGTGCCGCCTGACGCATGTAGGTGGATTTGCCGCCCATGTTGGGACCAGTGATGACCAGCATGCGACGAGTGTCGTCCAGGTGCAGGTCGTTGGGCACGAAGGGCGTTTCGCTGACGTGCTCGACCACGGGGTGGCGCCCGCCGCAGATGACGATGCCCGGCGACTTCGCCAGCTGGGGGCGGGTGAAGCCGAGGGACTGGGCACGTTCGGCAAAGGCGGCCAGCACGTCCAGTGCCGCCAGGGCTTGGCCGGTGGCCTGGAGCGTGCCGAGTTCGGCGTTGAGGGCGTCGAGCAGGCCGTCGTAGAGCAGTTTTTCGCGGGCCAGGGCGCGCGACTTGGCGGAAAGCGCCTTGTCCTCGAATTCCTTGAGCTCGGGAATGATGAAGCGCTCGGCGTTCTTCAGGGTCTGGCGACGGATGTAGTCGGCGGGGGCGTCCCGGGCCTGAGCACGAGGAATTTCGATGTAGTAGCCGTGAACGCGGTTGTAGCCCACCTTGAGGCCGGGCAGGCCGGTGCGCTCGCGCTCACGGGTCTCGAGTTCCACCAGATAGTCGCCGGCGTGCTCGGCCAGCCCGCGGTGCTCGTCGAGCTCGGCATCGAAGCCCTCGGCGATCACGCCGCCGTCGCGGATCACCACCGGGGGATTGTCGACCAGGGCACGGGACAGAGTATCGGCGAGTTCCGGATAGGGCCGGATGTGCGGTTTGAGCGTCTCCAGCGCGGTGTCTTCGCCATAGGGGGCGAGCTCGGCCTCGAGGGCGGGCAGGCTGGCCAGGGCATCGCGCAGCCGTGCCAGGTCGCGCGGCCGTGCGCTGTAGAGAGCCACCCGGGCGAGGATGCGTTCGACGTCGCCGATCGCCTTCAGGGTATCGCGCAGCGAAGCGTGGCGGGCCTCGTCGAGCAACACCGCGACGGCGGCCTGCCGGCCAAGCACCAGGCTGCGGTCGCGCAACGGGCGGTTGAGCCAGCGCTTGAGCAGGCGCGAGCCCATGGCGGTGGCAGTGGCGTCGAGCACGCTGGCCAGGGTGTTGTCGGTGCCGCCGCCGAGGTTGACGTCGATCTCCAGGTTGCGGCGGCTGGCGGCGTCGATCACCACGGCATCATCGCGGTTTTCCACGCCGATGGCGGTGACGTGGGGCAGGCGCGAACGCTGGGTGTCGCGGGCGTACTCCACCAGCACGCCCGCAGCGGTGATGGCCGCCTCGAGATGGACGCAGCCGAAGCCGCGCAGGTCGGCAACGCCGAACTGGTCGCACAGCAGCCGGGTGGCGCTCTCCACGTCGAACAGCCAGTCGCTCTGACGGCTCAGCCCACGCCGGCCTTCGAGGGCCGGCGGTAGGGCGAGGCTTTCCGCCACCAGCAGTTCGGCGGGGTCGAGGCGCGCCAGTTCGGCAGTGAGCTCGGCGTCGTCCGCCACCTCCAGCACGCTGAAACGACCGCTGGAGAGCTCCAGCCAGGCGATTCCCCAGCGCTCGGCGGCGGCGTGAATGGCCACCAGCAGGTTGTCGCGACGCGCATCGAGCAGCGCCTCGTCGTAGAGCGTCCCGGGAGTGACGATGCGCACCACGCGGCGTTCCACCGGTCCCTTGGCGGCGGACGGGTCGCCGATCTGTTCGCAGATCGCCACCGACTCGCCGGCGGCCACCAGCCGGGCCAGGTACCCCTCGGCGCTGTGGTAGGGCACCCCGGCCATGGGAATCGGTGCCCCGGCCGACTGGCCCCGCTGGGTCAGGGTGATGTCGAGCAGGGTGGCGGCGCGCCTGGCGTCGTCGTAGAAGAGTTCGTAAAAATCGCCCATGCGATAGAAGAGCAGCACGTCCGGGTGCTCGCGCTTGATCTTCAGGTACTGGGCCATCATTGGCGTATGCTGGGCGCTGGCCTGGGACATAGCGGTCTCTGGACTCCTGGGGCTCGCTAAGCGGTCGAATGGGGCAAGGCATGGGGCAGTCGCCCCGGAAGTGTGGCCTGCATCCAGGCGACAAAGACAGTATTCTACGCAGATGCCTTCGTCACGTCAGGGCATCCAACATTCTGCAAGGGCGATCCCGGTTGATGAAGGATGGCCGCCGGGGCCGGCCCAGAGCGTCCCGACCGGCTGCGATAGCCCTGGTATTCAGGAGTTTTCACCATGCCTCATTCCGCTGCCAGCCTCGCCAACCTCGACCTGACCACCCTGGCCGAACGACTGGGTCGGGCCTGTCGCGCCCACGGCGTGACGGTCACTGCCGCCGAGTCCTGCACCGGCGGCGGGGTGGCCAGCGCCATCACTTCGGTGGCCGGCAGTTCCGACTACTTCACGACCGGCTACGTGACCTACGCCAACGCCGCCAAGACGCGCCTGCTCGGCGTGCCGGAAGCGCTGGTCGCCGAGCACGGCGCGGTCAGCCGCGAAGTGGTCGAGGCCATGGTGGCCGGCGCCTGCCGCGACAGCGGTGCCGCCATGGGGGTGGCGGTCAGTGGAGTGGCCGGTCCCGGTGGGGGCAGCGCCGACAAGCCCGTGGGCACCGTGTGGCTGGCCTGGGGCGATGCCGAGCGGCAGCAGGCCGAGTGTCACCATTACCCCGGCGATCGCCGTGCCGTGCGCGAACGGGCAGTGCGCGATGCATTGATCGGCCTGCTGGTGCGTATCCGCACGCACGAGGAGTAGGCGGGCGAGGAAATTTGCGCCATACTACTGGCCAACCATACAGTACATGGGTGGCGTCCCAGCCGGACCCACCGACCCCAGCTTCTGCGAGGAGAGCCACATGGCACAGGACGACAATCGCTCCAAGGCACTGAATGCCGCCCTTTCCCAGATCGAGCGTCAATTCGGCAAAGGCACCGTGATGCGTCTGGGTGACACCCCGCGGGTGGCGATGCCGGCGGTTTCCACCGGTTCGCTGGGCCTGGACATCGCCCTGGGTATCGGCGGTCTGCCGCTGGGCCGTGTCGTCGAGATCTTCGGACCGGAGTCCTCGGGCAAGACCACGTTGACCCTGTCGGTGATCGCCCAGGCTCAGAAGCAGGGCAAGACCTGCGCTTTCATCGACGCCGAGCACGCCCTCGACCCGAGCTACGCCGAGAAGCTCGGCGTCAATCTCGACGACCTGCTGGTCTCGCAGCCGGATACCGGCGAGCAGGCGCTGGAGATTTGCGACATGCTGGTGCGTTCCGGCGGCGTCGACGTGATCATCATCGACTCGGTGGCGGCACTGACGCCGCGTGCCGAGATCGAGGGCGAGATGGGCGACTCCCACGTCGGTCTGCAGGCGCGCCTGATGTCCCAGGCGCTGCGCAAGATCACCGGCAACATCAAGAACGCCAACTGCATGGTGGTGTTCATCAACCAGATCCGCATGAAGATCGGCGTGATGTTCGGCAGCCCCGAAACCACCACCGGCGGCAATGCGCTGAAGTTCTACTCCAGCGTGCGCCTCGATATCCGCCGCACCGGCTCGGTCAAGCAGGGCGACGAGGTCACCGGCAACGAAACCCGCGTCAAGGTGGTCAAGAACAAGGTCTCGCCGCCGTTCCGCCAGGCCGAGTTCCAGATCCTCTACGGCAAGGGCATCTACCATGCCGGCGAGGTGGTCGATCTGGGCGTGCAGTGCAAGCTGGTCGACAAGGCCGGCGCCTGGTACAGCTACCAGGGCAACAAGATCGGCCAGGGCAAGGCCAATGCGGCGCAGTTCCTCGAGGACAACCCAGCGGTGATGGAGGAGATCGAGAGCCAGATCCGCGCCCAGCTGCTCAACGTGCCGGGGTCGAAGAAGGAAGAAGCCGCCGAGGAAGAGGCCGTGGCCGATACCACCGATCGCGAGGATGACCTCCTGTAGGCATGTCACGCGATGAAACCGACACCTCGCCCCGCGAGGATGCCATCCGACTGCTGGCGCGGCGCGAGTATGCCCGGGCCGAGCTGGCGTCGCGACTGACGGCCAAGGGGCATGTCGCCCAGGCGGTGACAGAGTGCCTCGACGCCCTGGCCGAGGAGGGGCTGCAGTCCGATACGCGCTTCGCCGAGAGTTTCGCGCGTTCGCGTGTGCTGCGTGGCCAGGGCCCGCTGAAGATTCGTGTCGAGCTGGAACGGCGCGGCATCGATCGGGAATGCCTGCGCGCGACGCTGGAGGCGCTCGAGGAGAGCGGCGAGCTCGACGGCTTCGCCCTGGCCTGTACGGCGCTGGCCAAACGCTTTGCCGGGCCCGGCGACACTCCCCGCGAACGCGCCCGGCGCGAGCGCTTTCTCGCCGGCCGCGGTTTCGACGCCGAACAGGTGCGCCATGCCCTGGAGCACGCCTGGGACGACGAATGACACCCGCGTTGGGCACACTCTCTTCAGTCACTTGACGACTGCGCTATAATGGCTCCCTTTGCGAACGCCTCGGGTGGTTTCGTTGCAAGCGTCCACCCCGCCCATCGCCACGGATACCCCATGAAAAGCGCAGACATCAGACAGGCCTTTCTGAGTTATTTCGAGGAGCGCGGCCATACCGTCGTGCCGTCGAGCTCGCTCGTACCCGACAACGACCCGACGCTGCTGTTCACCAACGCCGGCATGGTGCCCTTCAAGGAGGTCTTCCTGGGGCGCGACCCGCGCCCCTACGTGCGGGCGGTGTCGTCGCAGCGCTGCGTGCGGGCCGGCGGCAAGCACAACGATCTGGACAACGTCGGCTACACCGCGCGCCACCATACCTTCTTCGAAATGCTCGGCAACTTCAGCTTCGGCGACTACTTCAAGCGCGACGCCATCCGCTTCGCCTGGGAGTTTCTCACCGAGACGCTGGGGCTGCCCAAGGATAAGCTCTGGGTCACGGTGCACGTCAGCGACGACGAGGCCGAGGCGATCTGGAAGAACGAGATCGGCGTCGACCCGGCACGCTTCTCCAAGCTCGACGAGGACAACTTCTGGCAGATGGGCGATACCGGTCCCTGCGGGCCGAGCTCGGAAATCTTCTTCGATCACGGCCCCGAGGTATGGGGAGGGCCGCCTGGCAGCCCCGAAGAGGACGGCGACCGCTACATCGAGATCTGGAATCTGGTGTTCATGCAGTTCGACCGTGACGCCGAGGGCACCTTGCACCCGCTGCCCAAACCTTCCATCGATACCGGCATGGGGCTGGAGCGCATCGCAGCGGTGATGCAGGGCGTGCATTCCAACTATGAAATCGACCTGTTCCAGAACCTACTCGACTCGGCGGCGCGTCACACCGGTCATGCCGATACCACCTCACCCTCGCTGCGGGTGATTGCCGACCATATTCGTTCCTGCGCCTTTTTGATCGCCGATGGCGTACTGCCGTCGAACGAGGGGCGCGGCTACGTGCTGCGCCGAATCATTCGGCGCGCTATTCGCCATGGCCACAAGCTGGGCGCCAAGGACAACTTCTTCCACAAGCTGGTCGGTGCTCTGGACGTGGAGATGGGGGACGCCTTCCCTGAATTGCGCGAGGCGCGCCACCAGATCGAGCGCGTGCTGCTCAAGGAGGAAGAACAGTTCGCCCGTACCCTGGAGCATGGCATGGGGCTGCTCGAGGAGGCGCTGGCCGACCTCGACGGCGATGTCCTGCCCGGCGAGACGGTGTTCAAGCTCTACGACACCTACGGCTTCCCCTATGATCTCACCGCCGACGTCTGCCGCGAGCGCGATGTGACCCTCGACGCGGCCGGCTTCGAGCGCGCACTCGAGGCCCAGCGCGAACGCGCTCGCGCCGCCAGCCAGTTCGGCGCCGACTACGGTGCGGCCCTGGAGCTCGACGGCGAAACCGACTTCACCGGCTACGACCGCCTGACGGACCACGCCACCGTGACTGCACTGCTGGATGGCGCCGGCAACGAACTCGCCACGCTCGACGCCGAGCAGAAGGGCATCGTGGCGCTTGACCGCACCCCCTTCTATGCGGAATCCGGCGGCCAGGTGGGCGACACCGGTTACCTGCACCTGGAGGGTGGCGGTCGTTTCCTGGTGGAGGATACCCAGAAGCAGGGCGGCCACCATCTTCACCACGGCGTGCTGCTCGAGGGCAGTCTGACGGTGGGCGGCGAAGTGCGCCCCGAGGTCGATGCCGGCCTGCGCGCCGCCACGGTGCGCAACCACTCGGCCACCCACCTGATGCACAAGGCGCTGCGTCTGGTGCTGGGCGATCATGTGGCCCAGAAGGGTTCGTTGGTCACGCCCGAGCGGCTGCGCTTCGATTTCAGCCACTTCGAGGCGGTGACGCCGGACCAGCTCGCCGAGGTGGAGCGCCTGGTCAACGAGCAGATACTGGCCAATGCCCCGACCCGCATCGAACACATGACCCTCGACGAAGCCAAGGCCAAGGGAGCCGCCGCACTCTTCGAGGCCAAGTACGCCGACAGCGTGCGCGTGTTGACCATCGGTGCCGACGACTTTTCCATCGAGCTGTGCGGCGGTACCCACGTGGCGCGCAGCGGCGATATCGGCTGCTTCCACATCGTCGGCGAGCAAGGCATCGCCTCCGGGGTGCGCCGTATCGAGGCGATCACCGGCCAGGGCGCGCTGGCGTATTTCCGCGAGCAGGAGGCTCGGCTGACGCGCATCGGCGAGCGCCTCAAGGCCAGGCCCGAGCAGGTCGAGGAGCGTGTCGAGGCACTCGTCGAGCGCAACCGCAGCCTGGAAAAGGAGCTCGAGCGCGTGAAGGCCAAGCTGGCCAGTGCCGCCGGCAGCGACATGCTCGCCGAAGTGCGTGAGGTCGCCGGCATCAAGGTTCTGGCCAAGCGGCTCGACGGCGTCTCCGGCAAGGAACTGCGCGGTGTCCTCGACCAGCTCAAGAACAAGCTCGGTTCCGGAATCGTGGTGCTCGGCGTGAGCGACGAAGAGGCCGGCAAGGTGAGCCTGATCGCCGGCGTCACCGGCGACCTCACCGGCAAGGTCAAGGCCGGCGAGCTGGTCAACCACGTGGCGGCCCAGGTCGGCGGCAAGGGCGGGGGGCGCCCGGACATGGCCCAGGCCGGCGGCAGCGACGTCGGGGCCCTGCCGGCGGCGCTGGAGAGCGTTCCCGGCTGGGTCGAACAGCAGCTCCAGTAAAGGCGATACAGGGCCGGCGACCGTGATGTCCCGGCCCTTTGACGTTAACGACTTTCACTCATACGAGCGTGCTTCGCTCGACAAGCGAGGGAAAACCGTAGATGGCACTATACGTACAGAAATTC
This sequence comes from Pseudomonadota bacterium, assembly GCA_051749645.1. Lineage (GTDB taxonomy): Bacteria > Pseudomonadota > Gammaproteobacteria > Pseudomonadales > Halomonadaceae > Halomonas. The sequence continues at coordinate 181,191 of JBNJIT010000005.1, read as the reverse complement.
GGCGGCACTTCGGTGGGCTCGGTGGAGCGCATCAAGGCGGTAGCCGAGAAGGTCAAGGGCTTCCGCGATCAGGGTCACCAGGTGGTCGTCGTGGTGTCGGCCATGAGTGGCGAAACCAATCGCCTGATCAGCATGGCCAACGAGATCAATGACGAGCCGACCCCGCGCGAAATGGACATGCTGGTTTCCACCGGGGAGCAGGTCACCATTTCGTTGCTGGCCCTGGCGCTGCACAAGCTGGGCGTGGCGGCCACCTCGTACACGGGCTCCCAGGTGGGCATCCTCACCGACAGCGCGCACACCAAGGCACGCATCCAGCGCATCGAGACCGAGGACATGCGCGAGGATCTGAATGACGGCCAGGTCGTCGTCGTGGCCGGGTTTCAGGGCGTCGACGAAGAGGGCAACATCACCACCCTCGGCCGCGGTGGCTCCGACACCACCGGCGTGGCATTGGCCGCGGCACTGGGCGCCGACGAGTGCCAGATCTACACCGACGTCGACGGCGTCTACACCACTGATCCGCGAGTCTGCTCCCGTGCCCAGCGTCTCGACACCATCACCGTCGAGGAGATGCTGGAACTGGCAAGCCTCGGCTCGAAGGTTTTGCAGATTCGTGCCGTCGAATTCGCCGGCAAATACAACGTGCCGCTGCGCGTACTGTCCAGTTTCGAGGACGGCCCCGGCACCCTGATCGTTGCTGACTCCGACAAAGACGAGGATTCCATGGAAGAGCCGCTGATCTCCGGTATCGCCTTCACCGCCAACGAAGCCAAGTTCACCCTGCTCAACACCCCGGACGTACCGGGGGTGGCATCGCGTATCCTGGGCCCGATCGCCGATGCCAACATCGAAGTCGACATGATCGTGCAGAACGTGGCGCCGGCCGGCGACTACACCGACTTCACCTTCACCGTGGCCAAGGGCGACTACAAGAAGACCCTCAAGATTCTCGAGGAGCAGGTGCTGCCCGATCTGGGCGAGGGCGTGGTCAAGGGCGACGACAACATCGCCAAGGTGTCGCTGGTTGGCGTTGGCATGCGCTCCCATGCCGGCGTGGCTTCCAAGATGTTCCGCGTGCTGTCCGAAGAGAACATCAACATTCGCATGGTTTCCACGTCCGAAATCAAGATCTCCGTGGTGATCGACGAGAAGCACATGGAGCTCGCGGTCAAAGCGCTGCACAAGGCGTTCGGCCTCGACAAGAGCGATATCGAACGCGAATGAAGGCATCCGGGAGCGCCGCAACCTTCTACGCTAGGGGGGAAGCCCTGATGGTAACGTCGGCTGGCTTCCCTTCAACGCCTCCATACGTTGTGATGGGGCGCGTCGTTGGAGCCCGGCGGCGACCTGTCACATACTAGACACAGCGTTGCCCTATGCGGCGCGCATCCCGTTGCCAGTCGTCTGAGAAGGAGATCAGTCATGCTCATCTTGACCCGCCGCGTCGGTGAAACCCTGATGATCGGTGATGACATCACCGTGACCGTCCTGGGAGTGAAGGGCAATCAGGTTCGTATCGGCGTCAATGCCCCCAAGGACGTCGCCGTGCATCGTGAGGAGATATATCAGCGCATTCAGCGGGAAAAGACCGATGAGGAGGGCGGCGCGGATTCCTGAAGGCGCAGGGTCGGGTTGCGCGGCTGAGCCGATCAAATTCCTGAATGCACTGGACAAAGTCGTGCAGACCCGATAGGATATGCGCCGTGTCGATGAGGGAGAGGTGGCCGAGTGGCTGAAGGCGCTCCCCTGCTAAGGGAGTATGGGGTTTATAGCCCCATCGAGGGTTCGAATCCCTCCCTCTCCGCCACGTCGACGCCGTGTGACGTGTGCGCCCGTAGCTCAGCTGGATAGAGTACCTGACTACGAATCAGGTGGTCGGAGGTTCGAATCCTCCCGGGCGTGCCATCTTACCGCGCGGCGCGAGATGGCGTATCGTGACACCTGTAACAAGCGGCTTTGCCGCGCTCTGCGCCCGTAGCTCAGCTGGATAGAGTACCTGACTACGAATCAGGTGGTCGGAGGTTCGAATCCTCCCGGGCGTGCCAGATTGCGACCCGCCCTCCAACGAGGGCGGGTCTTCTGTTTGTGCTGGCCGAACCGGCGCACGCTCGCGTGCCGGTTCTGCGATCGTTTGAGGCGCCGTCGCCATGCGACGTGCGCCTCTTTTTTGGCGGCTAGGTCAGGGCCTCGTCGAGCGTCAAGCGGGTGTCGGTGTGATTGTCTGCCGGCAGTGCCTCGACGGTGGGTGCCTGCAACCCCCGCAGCAGGTCGTCGAGCGAGTTGCAGCGCTTGAGCGTGGCGAACCGGTGTGCGGCTTCGGTGTCGCGGTAGCGCATGTGGTTGAGCCACTGCTTGATCAGCGACGTCACGGCACGCGGCGGAAGTGTGCTATGCTGCTCTGCAGCAAATGCGACGAGAATCTCGGCGCGCGCCGACCAGGGGGTCATGGGTAGTCGCTCGCCAGTGAGCTGCCAGTGACGAATGCGTCGTGCCAGCCAGGGGTCGGCCAGGGCGCCACGGCCGAGCATCACGTCGCGGCAGCCCGAGAGCGTGCGCGCCTTCCAGTAGTCCTCCAGCGTCCAGATGTCGCCGTTGGCCACCACCGGGATGCGCAGCCGCTGACGAATGCGTCCGATCCACTCCCAGTGGGCCGGTGGCCGATAGCCCTCCTGGCGGGTGCGGGCGTGCACGACGAGCTGGTTGGCACCGCCGCGCTCGGCGGCCCGGGCACAGGCCAGCGCCAGGCGCCGGTCGGCGAAGCCCAGGCGGATCTTGGCGGTGACGGGAATGCTGTCGCCAACGGCTGCGGCGACGGCTGTCACGACGCTTTCGACGCGGCGAGGGTCGCGCAGCAGCGATGCACCACCATCGTGTCGATTGACGGTTTTGGCCGGGTAGCCGAAATTGAGATCGAGACTGGTGGCCCCGAGGTGCAGTGCCTGGCGCGCATTGGCCGCTAGCGCTTCGGGGTCGGAGCCCAGCAGCTGGAGATGCACCGGCACGCCGCTGGGCGTGGTGCCGCCTTCGCCGATCAGTTCCGGGCAGTGGCGGTGAAAGACCCGAGGTGGCAGACGGGCATCGACGACCCGGATGAATTCCGTGACGGTCCAGTCGAACCCGGGAGAGCGGGTCAGCAGGTGGCGGGTCACGGCATCGATGACGCCCTCCATGGGAGCCAGGCCGAGTCGCCCTCGATTTTGTAGTAAATCAACAACGGTGTCTTCCACCATGGCGCGCTTGCAATCTCTCGTCAGTGTGGCAGTTTAGATGGCCGAATTTTTGGCACTGTCCGCCTGATGGCTGCTGATGGCCTCCAGATCGGGCAGTTTAGTGGAGAAACCGCATGCAGGATATGCAGCTGTTACAGGATGGGCTGGCCCTCATGGGGGTCGGAATGGGCTTCGTTTTTGTTTTTCTTACCGTCCTGGTGGTGCTCACGACACTGATGTCGCTGATCCTGCGCCGCTTCGGCCCCAAGCCCGCTCCTGCCGAGGCCACACACAGCCCTGCGGCCGCAGCCCCCACCCATGCCGACGATGCCGAGTTGATGGCCGTGATCAGCGCGGCCGTGCATCGCTATCGCCGCCATCGTCGCTGAGACATAACGACATCACAACACGTCACTTCAAGGGGTCATCATCATGAGTGAGACCAAACGCCCGCTCGGCATCACCGATGTGGTGCTGCGCGACGCCCACCAGTCGCTGTTCGCCACCCGCCTGCGTCTCGAGGACATGCTGCCGATTGCCGAAAAGCTCGACCGGGTGGGATTCTGGTCGCTGGAATCCTGGGGCGGCGCCACCTTCGATGCCTGCATCCGCTACCTGGGCGAGGATCCCTGGGAGCGCATCCGCGCCCTCAAGGAGGCCATGCCCAATACCCCGCAGCAGATGCTGCTGCGCGGCCAGAACCTGCTGGGCTATCGTCACTATGCCGACGACGTGGTGGACCGGTTCGTCGAGCGTGCCAAGGTCAACGGCGTGGACGTCTTCCGCGTCTTCGACGCCATGAACGACCCGCGCAACCTCGAGCGCGCCATCCAGGCGGTGCGTAACGTCGATGGCCACGCCCAGGGCACGCTTTCCTACACCGTGAGCCCGGTGCACACCCTCGACGGCTGGGTCGACCTGGGCAAGACCATTGCCGAGATGGGGGCCGATTCGCTGGCCATCAAGGACATGGCCGGCCTGCTGACCCCCTACGACGCCCATGAACTGATCAGCCGTCTCAAGCGGGCGCTGGATATCCCCATCCACATGCAGTGCCACGCCACCACCGGGCTCTCCACGGCGACCTACCTCAAGGCCGTGGAAGCCGGCATCGACAACGTCGATACCGCCATCTCGTCGATGTCCATGACCTATGGCCATAGCCCCACCGAATCGGTGGTGGCCATCCTCAAGGGCACCGAGCGCGATACCGGTCTCGACCTCGAGCTGCTCGAGGATATCGCTGCCTATTTCCGCGAGGTGCGCAAGAAGTACGCGGCCTTCGAGGGGTCGCTGAAGGGTATCGATTCGCGCATCCTCGTGGCCCAGGTGCCGGGCGGCATGCTCACCAACATGGAAGGCCAGCTCAAGGAGCAGGGCGCCGGTGACAAGCTCGATGACGTGCTGGCCGAGATCCCGCGGGTGCGCGAGGATCTGGGCTACATTCCGCTGGTCACGCCGACGTCGCAGATCGTCGGTACCCAGGCGGTGATGAACGTGATGATGGGGGAGCGCTACAAGTCGATCTCCAAGGAGGTACAGGCGCTGCTCAAGGGCGAGTACGGCGCGGCGCCGGCGCCCTTCAACAAGGAACTTCAGAACCGCGTGCTGGAGGGCGGCGAGCCGATCACCGGTCGTCCCGCCGATCGGCTCGAGCCCGAGATGGACAGGCTCGCCGCCGAGCTCAAGCAGAAGGCCCAGGCGGAAGGCATCCGCCTGGCCGAGGGTGAGCGCGAGATCGACGATGTGCTGACGTATGCACTCTTTCCGCAGATCGGTCTCAAGTTCCTCAGGAACCGCGACGACCCCGATGCCTTCGAACCGGCGCCCCAGGCTCCCGATGCCGGCGCCAACGTGCCGGTGTCTGCGCAGAAGGATGAGGCCGGCACCCAGTCGCCGGCTACCCTGGGCGAGTCGACGACCGGCGGCCGCGAGACCTACACCGTCACGGTCAACGGCAAGGCCTACGTGGTGGAGGTCGCCGAAGGCGGCGAGATTGGCCAGGTACAGGCACAGCAGCCAGCCGAGGCGCCGGCGGCAGGCGCTCCGGCCTCCACTGGCGAAACCATCACGGCGCCGTTGGCTGGCAATATCTTCAAGGTCAACGTGCGTGAGGGCGATGCGGTCAAGGAGGGTGACGTGGTGATCATCCTTGAGGCCATGAAGATGGAGACCGAAGTGCGCGCCGCCAGCGCCGGCACCGTCTCTGCCGTCAAGGTCAGCGAAGGCGACAGTGTCTCCGTCGGTGACGTGTTGATCGCACTCTAAGGGTCTGCCATGGACAAGCTACTCACCTTATGGGAGGGCTCGGGCCTCTACAACCTGACCGCCGGCCAGGCGGTCATGATCGTGGTCGGCCTGGTGCTGCTCTACCTGGCAATCGCCAAGAAGTTCGAGCCGCTGCTGCTGGTGCCCATCGGCTTCGGTGGCATCCTGGCCAACATTCCCGAGGCGGGGCTCGCCATCTCGGCGCTGGATCAGGCCATCGAGGTGGCACGGCCGGCGGTGCTCAGCCAGATCGCCTCGGCGCTGGGCGTCACGCTCGACCCGCTTGTCTCCGCCGAGGCGTGGCGCGAGACGCTCAAGGTCGTGGCCCATGACGGTGCCTCGCCGAATGAGTTGCGCGCCGCCCGCGACGTGGCAGTCAACGTCGGCTACGGTAACGGTCTGCTCTACAGCTTCTACTCCGTGGCCATTGCCTCGGGCATTGCCCCGTTGCTGATCTTCATGGGCGTCGGGGCGATGACCGACTTCGGCCCGCTGCTGGCCAACCCACGCACCCTGTTCCTGGGGGCAGCGGCCCAGTTCGGCATCTTTGCCACCCTGTTCGGTGCGGTGGGGATGACGACAATGGGCTGGATGGACTTCTCGCTCAATCAGGCGGCCGCCATCGGCATCATCGGTGGTGCCGACGGTCCCACCTCGATCTACGTGTCGAGCGTGCTGGCTCCGGAGCTGCTGGGGGCCATCGCCGTGGCGGCATACGCTTACATGGCCCTGGTGCCGCTGATCCAACCGCCGATCATGCGCTTGCTGACCTCACGGCACGAGCGCGAGATCGTCATGACCCAGCTGCGCCCGGTCTCCAAGCTGGAGAAGATCGTCTTTCCGCTACTGGTGCTGATGCTGGTGGCGCTGTTTCTGCCCGATGCCGCACCGCTGCTGGGGATGTTCTGCTTCGGCAATCTGATGCGCGAATGCGGCGTGGTCGAACGGCTCTCCGACACTGCCCAGAACGCCCTGATCAATATCGTCACCATCGTGCTGGGGCTGGCGGTGGGCTCCAAGCTGATGGCCGAGAGCTTCCTGGCCATCGAGACGCTGGGCATCCTGGGGCTGGGCATCGTCGCCTTCGGTATCGGCACCGCCGCGGGCGTGCTGATGGCCAAGTTGATGAACGTGGTGAGCCGGATGCCCATCAATCCGCTGATCGGGGCTGCCGGAGTGTCGGCGGTGCCCATGGCGGCACGGGTGGCCAACAAGGTGGGGCTCGAGTCCAACCCTCACAACTTCCTGCTGATGCATGCCATGGGGCCCAACGTGGCCGGCGTGGTGGGCTCGGCAGTGGCCGCCGGGGTAATGATCAAGTATCTGGGGTGAAGGCGAGCCTGCCGCGTAGCCGGGTGGCCAGCGGGGTCAGGTCGACCTCGACATCGCTGGGCCAGCCGACGGTGAGTCGTACGCCCTCGGCGGTGTAGTCGGCAGCTTCGATCGGCACCGCCTGCCGGTCGAGCCAGGCGCGCGCCTCGGCCTCGCCGGCGAAGTCGACCTCCAGGTCGAGAGCGGTGCGCTCGACCCACTCGCGGCATGGCAGGGTCTCGAGTGCCTGGCCGACGGCCTGTGCGTAGGCGCGCGCCAGTCCCCCGGTGCCGAGCTTGGTGCCACCGAAATAGCGAATCACAACGCAGCCGACCTGGCCAAGCCCGGCGCCTTCCAGCACCTGGAACATAGGGCGGCCCGCGGTGCCGCCGGGTTCGCCGTCGTCGGAGAAACCGATGGCCGTCTGCTCGCCGGGAGGGCCGGCGATGTAGGCGCTGCAGTGGTGGCTGGCGTTGGGGTGGATGCGCCGCGCTTCGGCCAACAAGGCGTCGAAGGCCGTGGTTTCGGGAGCGTGGCAGATCCAGGCGAGGAAGCGGCTCTTCTCGACCTCCAGCTCGCTGGCGTGCCACTCCCCGGTCGGCAGGTCGGGAACCGGATAGCGCATCAGTGCGTCGTTGCCGTGCGCCGCACCACGCCCATCACCATGCCCAGCACCTGGATGTCGCTGTTCTTCAGGTAGATGGGAGGCATGGCGTCGTTGGCGGGCTGCAAGCGCACGCCCGAACGCTCGATGTAGAGCGTCTTGAGGGTGACCTCCTGCTGGTTGATGAGCACGACGGCGGTTTCTCCGTTCTCGGCGCTTTCCTGGCGTTCGATGATGATGACGTCGCCGTCGAAGATGTTGCAGTCGATCATCGAGTCGCCGCGCACACGCAGCGCATAGGTGTTGCGACGCACCATGCTGGCCGGTGCCTGGACGCTGTCCTGGGTGGCGCAGGCTTCGATGGGCAGGCCAGCGGCGACGTCGCCCAGCAGCGGGACATCGACCAGGTCGTCCGGGGCGACCTCGAGTTCGGCCCAGGACTGGGCCAGTGGAAAGTTGGGTCGGCGGTGCAGATAGCGGGCAGTGACCTCGGGCATGTGACGCTCCCCCTTGTGGGCCTGTTGAAATGTACAGGTAATGAGCACTATATCAGTCGCGCTCCAACTGGCAAGTTCCCTGCCATTCAACGCACCTTGACCTGCGGCAAGGGAGCGTCCGGGAAGCGGCCGGGCGACTAGTCGAGTAAGGCCTTTCCGTGTAGAGTTGCCAGCGAATTTTGCCATTCCTGGAGAGTGCCTTGAGCCTGCGTCTTCAAGCGCGCAACCTGGCCTGCGAACGGGACGACCGCTGGCTGTTTCGCGGCCTCGATCTCGATATCCAGGCCGGCGAGATCGTTCGCGTGGAGGGACCCAACGGTAGCGGCAAGACGACCCTGCTGAAGATTCTCTCCGGGCAGCTCGCTGACTACGAAGGCGACTTGTTCTGGGGCGAGCGCCCCATGCGCCAGGCACGCGAGGCTTTCCTCTCGAGCCTGCTCTATCTGGGGCATGCTCCCGGCGTCAAGGCAGCGCTCACACCGCTCGAGAATCTCGCCTGGTACCAGGCCTTGGCCGGACAGTCCCGCGACGAATCGTCACGTATGGCCGCCCTGGAGTCGATCGGGCTCGTCGGGTTCGAGGACGTGCCGGCCGGGCAGCTCTCTGCGGGTCAGCAGCGCCGGGTGGCGTTGGCTCGCCTGCTGCTCACCCCGCGCCCGCTGTGGGTGCTCGACGAACCTTTCACGGCCATCGATCGGGATGGAGTGCACGCGCTGGAGCAACGCCTGGTGGATCATGCCCGTCAGGGAGGTTGCGTGTTGGTGACCACTCACCATGAACTGACGCCCTGCGCCGAACTGCGGCGTATACGTCTGGGCGCGGGAGGCGGCGATGGCGGTCACTGAACGCATGGCGACGGAGACGGCGGCCCTGGACACCCTGGGCACGGAACCCCAGGGCAGCTTGAGTGTCGCATTCGGGGCCACGCTGAAGCGCGATCTCGTACTGCTGCTGCGGCGGCGCAGCGAGGTGATGAATCCGCTGGTCTTTTTCGCCATCGTCATCACCCTGTTTCCCATCGGTATCTCGCCCGACCCCGAGCTGCTGGCAACCATTGCGCCGGGGCTGCTGTGGGTAGCCGCGCTGCTGGCGGCACTGTTGTCGCTGGATAGCCTGTTCCGGGCCGACTACGACGATGGCTCTCTGGAACAGCTGCTGCTCACGCCCCAGCCACTGGCGCTGCTGAGCCTGGCCAAGGTAACCGTGCACTGGCTGCTCACCGGCCTGCCGCTGGCACTCATGGCCCCCGTATTGGGCATCATGCTGGCGCTGCCGGCGGGCAGCTATGCGGTGCTGGCTCTGTCGCTGGCGCTGGGGTCGGCGAGCCTGAGTCTGATCGGCGCCATCGGTGCGGCGCTGACCGTGGGCCTGTCCCGCGGCGGCGTGCTGCTCTCGCTGCTGGTGCTGCCACTCTACATTCCGGTGCTGATCTTCGGCGCCGGCGCCGTTCAGGCTGCCATCGTCGGCGATGGGGTCTCGGCGCATCTGGCGATCCTCGGTGCCCTGCTGGCAGTGGCACTGATTTTCGCGCCATGGGCGATAGCGGCATCGCTGCGCATCAGTATCAACGGTTGAGGGGTGAACGAGGCATGTGGGCCTTCATTCATAAGCTGGGGTCTCCCAAGTGGTTCTACGGCATCAGCCAGCGGCTGCAGCCCTGGTTCTGGACGGTAGCGCTGGTGCTGATCGCGGTGGGTACCGTCTGGGGGCTAGCCTTCGCTCCGGCGGACTACCAGCAGGGCAATAGCTTCCGCATCATCTACGTGCACGTGCCGTCGGCGTTCCTGGCGCAGTCGATTTTCGTCACGATGGCCGTGGCGGGCGTGATCTTCATGGTGTGGAAGATCAAGATCGCCGACATGGCGGCTGCCATGATGGCGCCTCTGGGGGCCGCCATGACCTTCATCTCGCTGTTCTCCGGCGCGGTATGGGGCGTGCCGACCTGGGGAACCTGGTGGATGTGGGATGCCCGGCTGACCTCGATGCTGATCCTGCTGTTCCTCTATCTGGGCGTCATCGCCCTGCGTGGCGCCTTCGCCAGCCGCGACAGCGCCTCCCGGGCCGCCTCGGTGCTGGCCATGGTGGGGGTGATCAACATCCCCATCATCAAGTATTCGGTGGACTGGTGGTACACCCTGCACCAGCCCGCCTCCTTTACCCTCACCGAGCGTCCGGCCATGCCCACGGAGATGTGGCTGCCGTTGCTGATCATGGTGGTGGGTTTCTACTGCTTCTTCATCGCCGTGACCCTGCTGCGCACGCGCAGCGAGATTCTGCGGCGCGAGGCCAACAAGCGCTGGGTGCGCGAACTGGCGGGAGAAACGAACTGATGGCATTCGATAGTTTCCAGGCGTTCCTCGCCATGGGGGGCCACGCGCCCTATGTCTGGGCTGCCTGGGCGGTGACGCTGGCTTTGCTGGCGGGCAGTGGGCTGCATGCCCGTGTCGAGCACCGTCGCACACTACGCAACCTGGCGCGCCAGGTGCGCCGCGAGCGTCGTCGGGACAGAGCCGGCGCTGCGGCAACGATTCAACATGACGGGGGTGGGCATACCAATGACTCCGAAACGCAAGCGTAAACTGACCATCATCCTGGGGCTGGTGTCCCTGGCTGCCGTCGCCGTGGGGCTGACGCTGTATGCCCTGCGCGCTAACATCAACCTGTTCTTCAGCCCCATTCAAATCGCTGCGGGCGATGCACCGTTCGAGCGCCAGATACGCGCCGGCGGCATGGTCAAGGAAGACACCGTACACCGCAACCCCGATAGCCTGGACGTGGAGTTCGTGGTGACGGACTACGTCGAAGACCTGGAGGTTCGCTACAGCGGCATTCTGCCGGACCTGTTCCGTGAGGGGCAGGGCGTGGTGGTGGTCGGCGAGCTGCAGCCCAGCGGCGAATTCCGCGCCGACCAGGTGCTGGCCCGCCACGATGAGAATTACATGCCCCCGGAGGTGGCCGAGGCCCTAGAGGATGCCGGCTACTCGCCGGCCGACTTCAAGACCGAGGGTTCCGAGAGCGATTCCGCTAAGAGTGACGAGAGCTAACCTGCCGGAGCGTCCATGCTGATCCAGATGATTCCCGAAATCGGTCATTTCGCCCTGGTCATCGCCATGCTGATGGCGGCTGTACAAGCGGTGATGCCTCTGGCCGGTGCTGCCCTGCGCCGGCCGCTGTGGATGGCCTTCGCCCGGCCCATGGCGGCCGGCCAGTTCCTGTTCGTGGTGATCGCTTACCTGTGTCTCACCGCCAGCTACCTGTTCGACGACTTCACCGTCGCCAACGTGGCCAACAATTCCAACTCCATGCTGCCCTGGTACTACAAGCTGAGTGCCGTGTGGGGCAACCATGAAGGTTCCGTGCTGCTGTGGAGCCTGATGCTGGCCGGCTGGAGTTACATGGCGGCACGCTTCTCCAGCGAGCTGCCCCGCGACATGGTGGCGCGAGTGCTTGGCGTGCTGGGCCTGGTGGGCGTGGGCTTTCTGGCCTTCGTGCTGGTCACGTCCAATCCCTTCGACCGGTTGTTGCCCAATGCACCGAGCGACGGTGCGGACCTCAATCCTCTGCTGCAGGACATCGGCCTGATCCTGCATCCGCCGATGCTCTACATGGGCTACGTGGGTTTCTCGGTGGTCTTCGCCTTCGCCATCGCCGCCTTACTGGGGGGGCGTCTGGATGCGGCCTGGACACGCTGGGCACGCCCCTGGACCAACCTGGCATGGGCCTTCTTGACCGTGGGCATCGCCCTGGGTAGCTGGTGGGCGTATTACGAACTCGGCTGGGGCGGCTGGTGGTTCTGGGATCCGGTGGAGAACGCCTCGCTGCTGCCATGGCTGACCGGTACGGCACTGATGCACTCCCTGGCGGTGACCGAAAAGCGCGGCTCCTTCAAGAGCTGGACCGTGCTGCTAGCGATCTTCACCTTCTCGCTGTCGCTGCTGGGCACCTTCCTGGTGCGCTCCGGCGTGCTCACCTCGGTGCACGCCTTTGCCAACGACCCTTCTCGGGGTTTCTTCATCCTGGTGCTGCTGGGCATCACCGTGGGCCTGTCGCTGCTGATCTTCGCGCTACGTGCACCGCGGGTCAGCCACAGGGTTGGCTTCAACTGGCTCTCGCGCGATGCTCTGCTGCTGATCAACAACATCCTGCTGGTGATCATGACGATCACGGTACTGATGGGCACCGTCTACCCGCTGCTGCTCGACGCTCTCGATCTCGGCAAGATCAGCGTGGGGCCTCCGTACTTCAACGCCCTGTTCGTGCCGTTGACGGTGATCATGAGCATCTTCATGGGTCTCGGGCCGGTGTCGCGCTGGAAGCGCATGGACGGACGCGAACTGCTCAAGCGGCTGTGGCTGTCCGGCGTTGCGGCGGTGGCCATTGCCGCCGTCATGCCCTTCATTATCGGTGGCGAGTGGAACGTCTGGGTGGCATTGGGCCTGGTCACGGCACTGTGGATCGTGCTGCCGCTGGTGCGCGACCTGCTCGACAAGACGCGCAATGCGCCCACTCGCCTGGCTGGCCTCAGGAAACTCTCGCTCGCCCATTGGGGCATGGTGCTGGGCCACCTCGGCCTGGCGGTGACCATCGTCGGCGTCGCCGTGGTCTCGAATTTCGCCATCGAGCGCAATGTGCGCATGGCGCCGGGCGATAGCGTCAGCGTGGCGGGCTACACCTTCACCATGAAGGATCTGACCAGCCGACGCGGACCGAACTACGTCGGCGATGGGGCCGAGTTCGAGGTCCGTCGCGGTGACAGCCGGCGCAGCTTCACCATGAATCCCGAAAAGCGCACCTACATCGCTCGTGGCATGCCGATGAGCCAGGTGGCACTGCGTCCGGGGCTCTTCCGTGACCTCTACTTGGCCATGGGCGAGGACCTGGGCGACGGCAGCTGGGCGATGCGCGTGCAGTACAAGCCCTTCGTGCGCTGGCTGTGGCTGGGCGCTCTGCTGATGGCCGCAGGTGGTACCTTGGCTGCGGCCGATCGTCGCTATCGCCGCATGGCGACGGCAAAAGACCCTGAGAAGACCGTCGAGGTTCGTGCGGCAGGAGAGGCTCCAGCATGAAACGACGCCTGCTGTTGATGCTGCCGCTGTTGGGCTTCCTGGTGCTGATGCTGTTCCTGTACCTGGGGCTCGGGCTCAACCCCTTCCACCGCGAGTCGAAACTGGTACAGGACGCACGCGCCTTTCCGGCTTTCGAGCTGAGCACCCTCGAGGATCCGGATCGCACGGTGGACGAGTCGCTGATGACCGGTGAGCTGACTCTGGTCAACGTCTGGGGCGAATGGTGCCCCGAGTGCAAGCGTGAGATGCCGCAATTGCTCGACCTGGCCGAACGCGGCGTTCGTCTGGTCGGCGTCAACTGGAAGGATACGCGCGAGAAAGGGCTCGGTTTTCTCGACGAGTTCGGCGATCCCTTTGCCGTCAATGTTTTCGACCCCGACGGCGATCTGGCTTTCGAGCTGGGCGTCTACGGGGCGCCGGAATCCTTCCTGGTCGATGCCGAAGGGGTGATCCGTTATCACCATACGGGTTACATCTCGCCGGGCGACCTGCGCGATACCATTCTGCCGGAGGTGGAAAAATGGCAGTGATCCGACTCCTGACCTTTGCCTTGGCCCTGCTGTTGACCGCCGGTGCCGGGCTCGCGGACAGCATCGAGGTGCGCGAATTCGACGATCCGGTGAAAGAGGAGCGCTACAAGAGCCTCACCGCCTCGCTGCGCTGTCCGACCTGCCAGAATCAGGCTATCGACGACTCCAACGCGCCGGTGTCGGGTGACATGCGCGATCGCGTCTACGAAATGCTCCAGGACGGTCGCTCCGACATGGAGATCCGCAGCCACCTGGTCGAGCGCTTCGGTGACTACGTGCTTTACAACCCGCGCTTGGAAGGGCGCACCTACCTGCTGTGGGGCCTGCCCGCGGGGCTGGTCGTCCTGGGTGGCGTTCTGGTGGCATTGGTCGTGCGCGCTCGGCGCAATGCCTCGGCGCGTGAACTCAGTGACGAAGAACGCGCCCGCCTCGATTCGCTGATCAACCGCGGGAGAGAGTCATGACCCCGATGTGGCTAGCCTTTGCCATTCTGCTGCTACCCGCCCTGTGGCTGCTGGTGTCGCCATTGCGCCGCGCTCCCACGCTGCACGCCGCTCAGCGCGACTTCGAGGCCGGCGACCGTGCTGCGGAGCAGAACGTGGCCATCTATCGTCGTCGCCTGGCCTCGCTGGAAGCGGCACTGGAGCGTGGCGAGATCGACCAGCCACGCTTCGATGAAGATCGCCTGGAACTCGAGCGCAGCCTGCTGGAGGATACCGAGGGCCTGCAGCGGCGGCCGTTGCACGGGCCCCGAGCCGGCCGCCTGGCCGTACCGGTGGTCGCTCTGGCTCTGGTGGTGGGCAGCGTCGCCTGGTACTACCAAAACGGAGCCGAGGGCGATCTGGCTCTGTATGCCGCCTACCAGGAGAGCGACTCCCTGCCGGTCCTGGTTGAACGCCTGGAGGCGCAGGCCGAGCGCCAGCCCGACAACCCCAACGTGTGGTCCTCGCTGTTTCCGATCTACCGCGATGCCGGACAGGGCGAAGCGGCATTGGAGGCCATCGATCACTTGATCCGCCTCGAGGGTCGCCAGCCGTCGCTGCTGGCCCAGAAGGCGCAGCTGAAGTTTTTCATGGCCGATCGTACCCTGACCGACGAGGTGCAGGCCCTGGTCGACGAGATTCTCGAGCGCGATTCCAGCGAGCCGACGACGCTGGGCATGCTGGGCGTCGTCGCCTTCGATGAGGGTGATTACGAAGAGGCCATCGATCAATGGCGCCGCGCCATTGCCGGCATGAACGATCCCGACAGCGCCGATGCTCTGCGCGAGGGCATCCGGGCGGCCCAGCAACGCCTGGGCGTGGCGCCCGAGGAGCAGGCACCGGTGGCTGTCGGTCCGGGCGTGAACCTGCGCGTGACTCTGGCCGAGGAGCTGCAAGGGGAGCTCGACGACGATACCCAGGTATTCGTCGTGGCGCGCGACATGGAAGGCGAAAAACCGCCCTTGGCGGTGGCTCGGCTGACGCTGGGCGATCTGCCCACCGAAGTGGTACTCGACGACAGTCGCGCCATGTCCGAGCAGGCCAGCATCTCGGAGGTCGATGAGGTGCGCATCGTGGTTCGCGTGACCACCACCGGGGATGCCAGCCCCGTACCGGGCGACATGTTCGGCGGACGTGACGGCGTCGCTGTCGGCGAGACGGATGGCGAACCCGTGGAGGTCGTGGTCGACCGCGTCGTCGAATAGACCCCATGCGCCTGACCTCGATCCGCCTGGTTGGCTTCAAGTCTTTCGTCGATCCCGTCACGGTCCCGTTCGACGGCAACATGACGGCCGTCGTCGGGCCCAACGGCTGCGGCAAGTCCAACATCATCGATGCCGTGCGCTGGGTCATGGGCGAATCGTCGGCCAAGACCCTGCGCGGGGAATCGATGAGCGACGTCATCTTCAACGGCTCCACTGCGCGCAAGCCGGTGGGGCAGGCCGCCATCGAGCTGCGCTTCGACAACAGCGACGGCAGCATGGGGGGCGCCTACGCCCAGTACGCCGAGATCGCCGTCAAGCGTCAGGTCACCCGCGACGGCCAGTCCAGCTACTTCTTCAACGGTCAGAAGTGTCGGCGGCGCGACATCGCCGACCTCTTCCTGGGGACCGGCCTGGGCCCCCGCTCTTACTCGATCATCGGTCAGGGTATGATCTCGCGGCTCATCGAGGCGCGCCCCGAGGAGCTGCGCGCCACCCTTGAGGAGGCCGCCGGCATCTCCAAGTACAAGGAGCGCCGTCGCGAGACCGAGAACCGCATGCGCCGCACCCGCGAGAACCTCGAACGCCTGGAGGACATCCGCGAGGAGCTCGACAAGCAGCTCGAGCGCCTGCGCCGGCAGGCCGAAGCGGCGCGGCGCTATCAAGATCTCAAGACCGAGGAGCACCGCCTCAAGGGCGAGTTGGCGCTGCTGCGTGGGCGTGCTCTGCGTGTCCGCCAGACAGAGGAAGAGCGCCGCGTCGGCGAACGGGAGACGGCCGTGGAGCGCGAGGTGCTGGCCCTGCGCCAGTGCGAGACGCGACTCGAGCAGGCACGCGCCGAACACGACCGACTGGCCGAAACCCTGGACGCCCGCCAGGCGCGCTTTTTCGAAACCACCACGGCCATCGCCCGGCTCGAGCAGGGGCTCGAGCATGCCCGCTCGCGGGAGACGCAGCTCGCCCGCGATCTCGACGCCGCTCAGCGCGAGCTCGCCGATCTGGCGCGCCTGGGCGAAAGCGATGTCGAACGAATGGGCGCCCTCGACGAGCGTCTCGAGACTCTCGTCCCCGAGCAGGAGGAGATCGCCGGGCAGCTCGCCGAGCTCGATGCCATGCTCGAAGAGGCCGAGCCGGCCGCCGAGGATGCGGATGCCGCCTGGGACGCCTTCAACGAACGGTGGCGTGAGGCCGGCCGCGAGGCGGAACGCAGCCAGGACAGGCTGCGCGGGCAGGAAGCCTCCCTGGAACGCGTCGAGTCCGACATTCGACGGCGTCATCAGCAGCAGCAAGAGCTACCCGACCTCGCCGAGCTGACCGCCCGACGCGACGCGCTGGCCCAGCGGCTGGCCGAGGCGGCCCAGGAACAGGAGCGGCTCGCCCAACGCCGCGACGAGCTGCAAGTTCAGCGCGACAGTGCCCGCCAAGCGGCCGAAACTCTCGAGGAGCAACGCGAAACGCTGCGTGAGCGCCGCAGCGCGCTCAAGGGGGAACTGGCGTCCCTGGACGCGCTCATCCAGGCAGCGCTCAGCGATGCCGACGAAGCGCTCGACGAGCACCTGGCCGCCCATGGGCTGGACGAAGCGCCGCGGCTCGGCGAATGCCTCGAAGTGACGCCAGGCTGGGAAGTGGCGGCATCCTGGGTGCTGGCGCCCTGGCTCAAGGCGCGTCTGGTCGAGCCGCCGAGCTTCCGTGAGGCCAGTGTCGCGCCGCCAGCCCCGTTTGGCGTAGTGGCCCCGCAGGAGCCCAACGCAGTGCCACCCGATTCGCTGGCGGCCCAGGTGCGTGGCGCCGGGGCCGCCAGTGCCTGGCTCGCCGCCATCCGCTGCGTGGCGGACGACGAGGCCGCCTGGGCGGCCGTAGAGTCGCTCGCCCCCGGCGAAAGCCTGATCACGCCCGATGGGCTGTGGCTCGGTCGCGACTGGGCGTGCCATCGCGGCAATGGCCAGGGCCCCGATGCCGTGCTGGTCAGCCGTCGGCGGCGTGATGCGGTGGCGTGCGAGCTCGAGGCCGTGGAGAGCGAGTACGCCGACCTGGCGTCGCGTCTGGAAGCCACCCGCGAACGCGCCAGCGAAGCCGAGCACGAACGCGAGAGCGTCAGCGAGGCGGAACGTCGCCAGGCCGCCGAGCAGCAGCAGCTGGCCGTCGAGGACAGCGGCCTCGCCAGTCGCCTCGATCACCTGGAAGGACGTGCGGCGGAACTCGACGAGGAACTGGCTGGGCTCAGGGAGAGTGGCGAGGAGACTCGGCTGGCCATCGAAGAGGCTCGTGAGCGCTGGCAGCAAGCCATGACGCATCTGGAAGAGCAGGCGGAGGAGCGCGAATCGCTGGAACGGGCGCGCGACCGTGCCCGCGAACAAGTGGCGGCATTGCACGCGCGGCAGCGTCCGCTACGTGAACGCGCCCAGCAGCTGGCCCTGGAACATGAACGCTTGACCACCGAACGAGCGGGGTTGGCGCAGCAGCAGGCGCGTGCGGGGGAGACGCGTGAGCGGCTGGAGCTGCGCTGCGACGAGCTGCGCGAAAGCCTGGAAGCGCTGCGCGAGCCGGACGAAGAGCAGCGCGAGCGTCTCGAAGAACTGCTGGTACGCCGCGAAGACGACGAGCGACGCCTCAACGAGACGCGCGCCCGTGCTGCCGAACTGGCCGAACGGTTGCGTGAGGATGAGCAGGCCCGGCAGGGTCACGAGCGCCGGCTCCAGGAGATTCGGGAGGGGCTGCAGGAATCCCGCATGCAGGTTCAGGCGCTCTCGCTCAAGGCCGAGAGCCAGGACGAGCAGCTTGCCGAGTTGGGCCTCGATGCCGCTGCACTCACCGCTACGCTGGACCCCGACGCCACCGAATCCGCCTGGCAGACCCGCCTCGAGGAGGTCGGTGAGCGCATCCGCCGGCTGGGGGCCATCAACCTGGCGGCCATCGAGGAGTACGAGCAGCAGGCCGAACGGCGCGACTATCTGGAGGCGCAACAGGCCGAGCTCGGCGAAGCGCTGGAAACCCTCGAGAAGGCCATCCGGCGCATCGACCAGGAAACCCGCACGCGGTTTCGCGACACCTTCGAGCGGGTCAATGCCGGTCTGCAGTCGCTTTTTCCGCGAGTCTTCGGCGGGGGAACCGCATGGTTGACGCTGACCGGGGAGGATTTGCTGGATACCGGTGTCGCCATCATGGCACGCCCCCCAGGCAAGAAGAACAGCACCATTCATTTGCTCTCTGGGGGAGAAAAGGCGCTGACTGCCCTGTCGCTCGTGTTCGCCATTTTCCAGCTCAATCCCGCCCCGTTCTGCATGCTCGATGAGGTCGATGCGCCGCTGGATGATGCCAATGTCTCGCGCTATGCCAAGCTGGTTAAGGAGATGTCCGAAAACGTGCAGTTCATCTACATTACCCACAACAAGATCGCCATGGAGGCGGCCGAAAGATTGATGGGTGTGACCATGCAGGAACCGGGAGTATCCCGACTGGTCTCAGTTGGCGTCGAAGAAGCTGCGGCACTTGCCGAAGTGTGAGCGGGCTTGCAACGACGGGCCATTCGCGATATCAGAAGAGATGACTTAGGGTGCATTGGACGTCAGCCGTCCGATGAAACAGGGAAAGGCGCAGGGTCGATTGGACTCTCAGGCGAGAATGCCGGGGCTTGACAAACAAAAAAAGTGGCCTTTTTTTTGGCAATCGCGCTATGCTAGTGACGAACATCCATCCGGCATGGCGCCCTAGCGATAGGCAAGACGACCCATGGAACTAAGAGAATGGCTGATCATTCTGGGGCTGGCTCTGGTGACACTCATCGTGGTCGATGGGGTTCGTCGCTTGAAACGCCAGCGCCGTGTGCCCCGCCTGGACGAGGCGGGCGAGGCAACGAGCCCCGGTAACGGCACGGCGCCGGATACCGAGGAGGACAGCAACTGGGAGCTTCCCAACGGCGGGGCACGTGTGGTCACTTCGGCCAGCAATTCCACGGTCAAGCCCAAGCCGAAACTGCAGCGCCAGGAACATCCCGGGCCTTCACGCGTGCTTGCGGGGTGGCGGTCGGCCGCTGCCGAACAGTCCCCGGACCGGGCGAAGAAGGTCGGTCAGTCTGCTGATTCAGGCGTTGCGGCTTCCCCAGAGACACCATCTACTGCTGCTGATGCGTCGTCCTCGCCAGTCCATCGTGGCGAAGATGTCGGCGTGGCGAAGCCCGGTGCCGCTACGCCGGATGCCCCCGTGGACGATGGCGCTGAAGCCGCCCCGCGGTCCGAAATGGCGAAATCCGCCGAAGCCTCGCCTGAGCTCCAGGGCGATGATGTGACGTCGAGCGCTGCCCGAGGCGGACACGAAGTTTCTGCGACCGCCGAGTCTCGAGCGAGAGATGATGGCGCAGCGGAGTCGGTGCCAGGTCGCCGCGAGCCGACACTTTCCGCGCTGGACGGAGCGGGATTGGATGACGCCGAGCCGCCGCGCACCGCGCCCGAGCCTTTGAATGCCGACGTTGCGGACCATGACGATTCCGGCCGCGACGAGGACGAACGCTATCGCCTCGTCGATCTGGAAGGCGTCGGCGACTCGCTCAAGAGCGGTTCGCGGCGCATGGGGGCTTCCATGCAGCGCTTCGGTTCTTCCGTGCAGAATCGTCTGGTCAAGCGGCGCGAACGCAAGCGTGAAGCGCGCGAAGAGAAAGCTCGCCTCGCCGAGGAGCGGGAGGCTGCAGCCCAGGCCGACCGCAAAGCGCAGGCCGAGCGGGAAGCCGTCGCCGCCCGTCGCAGCCAGGCTGAAGAGGCACGGCCGTCCGCTGGCCGCACTGACGATGCCTACGATCCGCTGTTCACCCCGTCGCGCCGGGAAACGGCGGATGAGCTGACACCCGCTGCCAGTCGCGACGAGGTAACCGAGGATGACGTGGTACGCACCCATCCTACCCTGGAAAAGGCCTTGCGCCACGACGTCAGCGCCGAGCGTGCGCGCAATGCCCTCAGTCATGCCGATGAAGTGATCGTCATCAGCGTCATGTCGCGCGACGAGGAAGGCTTCGCGGGAGCGGCGTTACTCGACCTGATGCTCGCCTGCGGGCTGCGTTACAGCAGCGAGATGGGCATCTTCCATCGCTTCGAGACCGAAGATGACGACAGCGAGCTGCAGTTCTCCATGGTCAATGTGCTCAAGCCGGGCACCTTCCCCATCGAGAGCATGGACGACTTCACCACGCCGGGCATCACGCTGCTGATGCCGCTGCCGGGTGCCGTGGATACCGCTGCCGCCTTCGAGGCCATGGTCGAGACGGCGATGGTGATCGTGCGCCACTTGGGCGGCGAGCTGAAGGACGAAAACCACAGCGTGATGACCGCCCAGACCGTCGGCTTTGCACGCCAGCGCGTGCAGGAATTCGAGCGGCGCCATCGTCTCAACCGCTGCCAGGTGAATTAGCCGTAAGCGGCAAACTCGACGCGTTGAGCTGGAAGACGACCCCCGTGAGGTAGCCCCACGGGGGTCGTTGCTTTGGTAAGCTAGGCGATCATGCTGGCTTCGAGCTTCGAGGCCCTTGTCGTAGACGAGACACGGAATTCCATGACCCAGCCCGATCCGACGATTCGCGACGAGGCGGCGCGACTGCGCGCCGAACTCGACGATGCCAACTACCGCTATTACGTGCTCGATGAGCCGCGGCTCACCGACGCCGACTACGACCGCAAGCTGCGCCGGCTTCAGGAGATCGAGGCCGATCACCCCGAGCTGGCGACGCCCGATTCGCCCACCCAACGGGTGGGTGCCGCTCCCGCCGAGGGCTTTCCCGAGGTCCGGCACGCCGTGCCCATGCTGTCGCTGGACAACGCCTTCGACGAGGCGGAGATCGAGGCCTTCGTCAGACGTATCGCCGACCGGCTCGAACTCGACGGCGAGACGCTCGCCTTCTGCTGCGAGCCCAAGCTCGACGGCGCCGCGGTATCGCTGGTCTACGCGCACGGCAGGCTGGTCAGCGGCGCCACCCGGGGGGACGGCCACACCGGCGAGGGTATCACTTCCAACCTCAAGACCCTGAAGTCGATCCCATTGAAGCTGCGTGGCAAGGAATGGCCCGATCGGCTGGAAGTCCGTGGCGAGGTCACCATGCGCCACGCCGACTTCGAGGCCATGAACGACAAGGCCCGGGAAGAGGGAGGCAAGGTGTTCGCCAATCCGCGCAATGCCGCCGCCGGCAGCCTGCGCCAGCTCGATCCGCGCATCACCGACAAGCGCCCCCTGATGTTCACCGCCTATCAGTTAGTGCAAGAGACGGTGAGTCTCGCCAATATCGATACTCCCACTCACAGCGGGCAGATGGCCTTGCTGCGGGAGTGGGGCTTTCGGACCAGCAGTGAACTCGCGGTGGTGACGGGCACGGCTGGTGTGATCGACTACTGTCGTCGCCTGGGCGAGACGCGCGACGACCTCGGTTACGACATCGACGGCGTGGTGATCAAGGTCGACGACCTGCGCCTGCAGCGCGAACTCGGCTTCGTCGCCCGTGCGCCGCGTTGGGCCATCGCCTACAAGTTTCCCGCCCAGGAGGAGACCACCCGTCTCAACGACGTGGAGTTCCAGGTCGGGCGCACCGGTGCCATCACCCCGGTGGCGCGCCTCGAGCCAGTCTCGGTGGCCGGCGTCACCGTCTCCAATGCCACCCTGCACAACGCCGACGAGATCGCTCGGCTCGGCGTGATGATCGGCGACACCGTGACCATTCGGCGTGCCGGCGACGTCATTCCCCAGGTAGTACGGGTGCTGGAAGAGTATCGCCCGGATGACGCCAGAGAGATCGTCTTTCCCGAACGCTGCCCGGTGTGCGAGTCGCAGATCGAACGCCTGGAAGGCGAGGCCGTGGCGCGCTGTTCGGGGGGGCTCTACTGTCCGGCCCAGCGCAAGGAGGCACTCAAGCACTTCGCCTCGCGACGCGCCATGGACATCGACGGCCTGGGCGAAAAGCTGATCGATGCCCTCGTCGAGCGCGACTGGGTGCGTACGCCCGCTGATCTGTTCCGCCTCGAGGCCGAGCGCCTCGCCGAACTGCCGCGCATGGCGAAGAAGTCCTCCGAGAACCTGGTCGCGGCGCTGGAGAAGGCCAAAGGCACCACCTTGCCACGCTTCATCTTCGCCTTGGGCATCCGCGAGGTCGGCGAGGCCACCGCCGGCAACCTGGCGCGCCACTTCGGTACTCTGGAGGCGCTGATGAATGCCGATGTCGAAGCGCTGGAGGCCGTGGAGGACGTGGGGCCGGTGGTGGCCGCTCACGTGCATACTTTCTTTCGGCAGCCCCACAACCGCGAGACCGTCGATGATCTGATCGCCCAAGGCGTGACCTGGGAGGAAACGGCCGTCGCCGAACGCCCCCAGCCGCTGGCCGGCCAGACCTGGGTGCTCACCGGCACGCTGGAGAGCATGACCCGCGACGAGGGCAAGGCGCGCCTGCAGGCGCTGGGCGCCAAGGTGGCCGGCAGCGTCTCGAAGAAGACTGCCTGTCTGGTGGCTGGCGAGGCCGCCGGCAGCAAGCTGACCAAGGCCGAGCAGTTGGGAGTCGAAGTGATCGATGAGGCGACCTTTCTGGCGCGCCTGGAAACCTGGGAAAACGCCGAGGAGGTGCAATGAGCGATGGCCGTTTCGTGGAGGTGCCCTACCGAATGCTGCCGGGCGAAACCCTGGATGCGCTGCTCGAAGGTTTCGTCACCCGCCAGGGCTACGACACCACCGACACCGGTGCGGGCATGCCGGGTTGGGTGAGTGAGCTCAAGCGTCAGCTGGAGCGCGGCGAGCTGATCATCGCCCATGACCTGCAGACCGAGACCACCGAAGTCATGACGCTCGCCCAGTGGCGTGCCTTCGGGCGCGATCTTGCCGACGACGAAGAGGGATGATCGGGAGCCGGCCTTGGCTCTGACTTGATCCAGATCAGTTTCTTGGCGGTTTCGCTCGCCGAGTTACCTTTGATCAATTCAGCCGATGGGGGAGCTCCAGTAGGGTAGCGGTTCAGCGGTTAGTGATAGCCCCGTTCCCTGCTGCGGATGCCCCATGTCGACCTTCGTGCGCAATCTACTGGCGAGCCTGCGGACCCTTAGGGGGTTCGTGCTGGCCGCCATTCTGTCGGTGGCCGTGACGGTCTTTCTCGGTGTGACTCTGGCGGCCACGCTGCTCTATGAAGACATCATCGCCCGCCAGGCCGAGCAGACTTCCGAAACCCTGGCTCGTCAGAGCTTCAATGCCATGCTGCAGGTGATGCGCCAGGGCTGGAGCCGCGAGCAGATGGAGGACTTCGTCTCGTCCACCCGCGAGCTGCATGCCGGCTCCTCCTTCCAGTTCGATATCCATCGTGGCGAGCGTGTCTCCGAACGCTACGGCGAGATCGACCAGTCGGATCCGGACATCGCCATTCGGGCCGCCCTGCAATCCGGGCAGGAGCGCGTCTACCGCGAGAACGGCGAGGTGCGCCGCGTCATGCCGCTGGTAACGACCCCCGAATGCTTGAGCTGCCACGACAATGTGGCCACCGGCGACGTGCTCGGCGTCATCGACATCCGCCACGACATGTCGCCGATCAGCGGCGAGATGCGCCAGAACTACATCGCTCTGTTCGTGGTGGCGTCGCTGCTGGTGCTGCTCGCCGCGCTGGCCTTCACGGGCTGGTTCGCCGGGCGTATCCGGGCCTCGATGGATGGGTTTCGTCAGCGGCTGGCCACGGTGAATTCCGTTGCCGATTTCCGGCAGTTGGAGCAGATGCCGGCCGATACGCACTTCCGAGAGCTGAGCGATGCCTACGAGCAGGTCAACGCTTTGGCCGGGCGGCTCAAGAACGTGGCGGTGGACAAGGACGTGCTGGAGTTCGAGATTCGCCTGCTCAGCAAGTTCATCATCACTTCCGACGTGGTGCGCGACTGGCGCGAGTTCATCAAGGAACTGCTCAGCGACATCAACACCATCATCACCGCTCACACCCTGGTGACGATCTTCCAGGTGGAGGAGGAAGGCTACGAGCTGGAGGTGTTCTGGCACCACGAAGTGTCGGCGGAGATGCGTCATGCCTTCGAGGGCATGTTGATCGAGCTGCTCGAAGGCAAGGCAGAAGGGCATACCGACGTGCAGGTGCTCAAGGTGTTGCACCATGCCGTCTACCCGGCCGACGCCGATGTCGAGGCGGCGATGGAGATCACCCCCGAGGACATTCGCCTGCAGACCAAGTCGCTGCTGCTGGAGGCGCCCAAGATAGGCGGCATCGTGGGCATCGGCGTGCAGTCCGATCTCTCCCAGGATCCGCTGCGCCATATCGTCATCGACGGCATCCTCTCCACGCTGCTCAACCTCGTCGGCTCGGTGAAGGCGATCTACAAGTACACCAAGGATCTGGAGTTCTACGCCACCCGTGATCCGCTCACCTCGCTGCACAACCAGCGCGTCTTCAAGGACCTGCTCGGCTACGAAGTGGGCCGAGCCCATCGGCATGACTATTCGTTCAGTCTGTTGATGATGGACATGGACAACTTCAAGACCGTCAACGACCGTTACGGCCACGCCTTCGGCGACCAGTTCCTGCAGGCCTTCGCCCATACGCTCACCGAATCGGTACGCCCCGGCGACTTCCTGGCCCGCTATGGCGGTGACGAATTCGCCATCATCCTGCCCGAGACGGGCGAGGGGCAGGCCTACTCGGTGGCGCTGCGCATCGCTCAGAATTTTGCCGAGCAGGTATTGGTGGCCCCGGATGGCTCCTCCGTGCGTGCCACCACCTCCATCGGCATTGCCGCCTACCCGCGCCATGCCAGCGACGCCCACGATCTCTTCCTGATGGCCGACAACATGATGTACAAGGCCAAGCGCAAGGGAAAGAACTGCATCGCCCTGCCCGACGACGACGAAGTGGCAGCGATCTTTCGCGAGGTGGGCGAGAAGAACCAGATGGTGCTCAGCGCTCTGGAGGAGGAGCGCATCGTGCCCTTCTTCCAGCCCATCGCCGATGCGCGCACCGGGGAGGTGGCCATCCACGAGCTGCTCATGCGCATCGAGGTGGGTGATCGCGTCGTGCCGGCCGGGGAGTTCATCGACATCGCCGAGAGCATCGGTGTCATCCACAAGATGGACTATCAGCTCATCGAGAAGGCCTTCGCCCAGGTGCAGGAACAGGGCTACGAGGGGATGTTGTTCATCAACCTGTCACCGAAGTCATTGATCGTCGGCGAGTTCATCGGTCGCATCCATCAGTTGGCGATCGACTACGGCATTCGCCCCGAGCGCATCGTCTTCGAGCTCACCGAACGCGAAACCGTCAGCAACCTCAAGCTGCTCGAGAAGTTCGTGCTCGACCTCAAGCTGGAGGGCTTCAGCTTCGCCATCGACGACTTCGGCTCGGGGTTTTCCTCTTTCCGCTATCTCAAGCAGTTCCCCATCGACGTGATCAAGATCGAGGGCGAGTTCATCCGCAACATGATCACGGATGACAAGTACATGGCCTTCGTCAAGAGTATCGTTACCCTGGCCCGCAGCCTGGGGGTGAGCACCATTGCCGAATTCATCGAAGACGAGGCGGTGTTCGAGGCGGTGCGCGAGCTGGGTATCGACTACGGCCAGGGCTACTACCTGGGCCGCCCCGCCCCGAACTTCGTCATGGCGAGCCAGTCGAGCACCCAGGGGCTGCCTTCGCTGTGAGCGCGGTGCTGACCGTCTCAGCCGGGTTGCTTGCCGCGGATCAGATCGCGAATCAGCCGCCGTCCGGGATGCAGGTGATCCACCAGCGGCTGCTCCAGCGGTAGCGGTTCGTCGCAGATCAACGAGGCCAACAGCTCGGCGCACAGCGGGGCGCTGGCCAGGCCGCGGGAGCCGTGGGCGGCGCTGATCCACAGCCCGGCATGGTGGCGGCCGGGCGTGTCGGGCACCCGGGTGGCGTCCTTGGCCAGGATGGCGTAGTCGTCGCGCCACGCCTGGGCGTCGGGCACCGGCCCGCAGTAGGGTGACTTGTCGGGGCTCGCCGCGCGCACGCCGACGCGGGCGGTGAGCGCCCGTGGCGAGAGGTCGGCACCGGCGGCGCGCAGGGCGGCGACGAAGTCGGGCAGGCCGCGCTCCAGCTCCGCCAGGTTGGCGACGTGGTCGCCCTCCCGTTCCGTCATGTCGGTATCGCCCGGAGCGAAGGTGGCGCCGACATTGAGCATGCCATCCGCGGCCGGCGGCACGTAGCCGCCGGCACAGACCACCCGGCCCAGCTGCGGGGCTTTCGCTGGCACCTCGAGCTGGCTGAGCTGGCCGCGCACCGGCTGCAGCGGCAGGGCTTCGCTCTGTGCGAAGCCGGCGGTCTCGCCGGCGGCGGCGATCACCACCTGGTCGGCCGCGAGACGCTCGCCGTCGGCCAGCTCCAGACTCCAGCCGTCCTCCTGGCGGTCGTGCAGTGCTACTACCTCGCCCCGCCGAAAACGAACGCCTGCCGTCTCGGCCAGGCGCACGCACAGCTCCATCGGCCGGACCCAGCCGGCATTGGGATAGTCCAGCGCCGGTCCGTCGACTCGGACGCCCGCCGCGGCGCTGGCCGCTTCGGCATCCAGGCCGCGGACCACGCTGTCCGGCAGCGGATGGTTGGCGAGGAAGCGCGCCTGGCGCGCCTGCTCCTTGTCGCTCAGCGCCAGCTGCAGGACTCCGCTGGGTTGCCACAGGCGTCGCTCGGGGTCGAGCTGAGCCAGCCAGCGTTGGCTGTGCAGCAATCCGGCCAGGTAGGTGCGGCTCTGCCGATTGGTGTCGGCGGCGAGCTTGACGTAGAGCGCCCCCTGGAGATGGGTGGTGCCCAGTTCGGCGCGGTGGAAGCGGTCGATGAGAGTGACCGCGATGCCGCGTCGTGCCAGGGCGGCAGCGACACTGGCACCGGCGATGCCGGCACCGATCACCGCCACATGACGGGCCGGACGCGGCGTGGGCGGCGTGAACCAGGGCGTGCCTTCCCGGCGGGTGTCGACGGGGGGCGTGGCGATCTCGCCGACGAGCATCTCGCGCTTGCGGCCGAAGCCCGGCACCTTGCGCCAGGCGAAGCCGGCATCGACCAGACCGCGTTTGACGATGCCCGCACAGGTGAAGGTGGCGAAGGTGGCCCCGGGCCGCGAACGCAGTGCCAGGGCGGCGAACAGCTCGGGCCGCCACATGTCGGGGTTCTTGGCCGGGGCGAAACCGTCGAGGAACCAGGCGTCGACCCGGCCGTCGAGCAGGGCGAGCCGCTCGGCGGCCTCGCCGAAGTGCAGATCGAGGGTCACCCGCTCGTCGAGCCACAGGCGATGCACGCCGCTCACCGGCTCCGGCCACTGGGCGAGCAGCCGCTCGGCGCGTGGAGCGAGATCGGGCCAGGCGGACAGTGCTTGGGCGAGATCCTGACGGGTGAGCGGGTGGCGCTCTACCGAAATCAGATGCAGTCGGGCCTGGGGCGGCGCATGGGTGTCGAAGCAGGCCCAGGCGCAGAGCATGTTGAGTCCGGTGCCGAAGCCCGTCTCGCCGACCACGAAGGGGCGAGAGGCTTTCCAGTCCGCGAAGCGCTCGCTCAGACGGTTGCCGTCCAGGAAGACGTGTTCGGTCTCAGTGCGGCCGTCGTGGGCCGAGAAGTAGACGTCGTCGAACTGGGTCGACAGGGGCGCCCGTGCCCCCGTGGCATCGGTCGCCCAGTCGAGCCGGGCGGGGCTGAGGCCAGTCAGCGGGGGGAGTGGGTCGCAAGGGGCGGACACGGCGTTCTCCGGTGTGGCAGTTGCTCAAAAAATGATCGATGACGGCATCGCGGCGACCCATGGGGCATGGCGACGACCGTCCGCGGCGTTTCAACAACGTTATCCACAGTCTCTGTGGGTAAGGTGCTGTGGACAACGGAGCCTGTCCACGCCCGCCGTGGCATCAGGGGCGCGAGTCGGGCTCGATTGCCTCAAGGCAGGGCTTTCTTGAACGGCTTGACCGTCACCTTGGCGTACACCCCGGCGATCACGTAGGGATCGGCATCGGCCCAGGCGCGGGCGGTGTCGAGACTGTCGAACTCCGCCACCACCAGGCTGCCGCTGAAGCCGGCATCGCCGGGGTCGTTGGCGTCGATGGCGGGATGAGGGCCGGCGAGCACCAGGCGCCCCTCGTCGCGCAGCGCCTCGAGGCGGGCCAGGTGGTCGGGGCGCGCCGCCAGGCGACGCTCGAGGCTGTTGTTGACGTCTTCGCTGATGATCGCGTATAGCATCGTGGGCTTCCTCGGCAGGCGCGGCTGAGCCGCGGAACTCGATACGGTGCGGGCTATCGTCACAGTTGGTCGTTCCTCTCGGCGCTCCTTGCCATGCCCAACTGCGATGGCCCTGCTCGATGCAGTGCGGGCGTTGACCGGCTAGTGCCGGGCGCGCACCATGAGGCCATTATTCTGACAAAGTCGCTCCCCGGCGTCATGCCAATGCTCGAACTACCGGCCCGTTTCACGGGTGATCCCGCCCCTCTGGGGATCGACCTTCACATGCATTCCACCGCCTCGGACGGAACCCTGTCACCGACGGCCGTGGTGGCACTGTGCGCCTCGCGCGGCCTGTCGGTGATGGCGCTCACCGACCACGATACCGTGGCCGGTATCGCCGAGGCGCAACGGGCCGCCGACGAACATGGCGTCACGCTGCTGCCGGGCACCGAGCTGTCGACGCGCTGGTCGGGCATCAACATCCATGTGGTGGCCTTGTTGCCGCAGGGGGCCCAGGGGGCGCTGGTGCCCGGGCTGGAAGCCCAGGCCGAGGCGCGTGAGCGACGCGCCGAGGTGATCGCGGCGCGCCTGGAAAAGCTGGGGCTTGCCGATGCCCTGGCCCGCGCTCGCGAGCAGGCGGGCTCGCAGCGCCCGCTGGGCCGCCCCGACTTCGCCCGGGCGCTGGTCGCCGCTGGCCTGGTGGCGGACATGAGCGAGGCGTTCCGCAAGCACCTGGGCAACGGCAAGAAGGGCGACGTCAAGGCGCACTGGCCGGCCCTGGAAGAAGCGGTGGGGTGGATTCTCGATGCCGGCGGCGTGGCGGTACTGGCGCACCCATTGCGCCACGGCCTGACGCGGCGCAAGCGCGGGCTGCTGCTCGACGCCTTCGCCGCGGCGGGCGGCCAGGCCGCCGAGCTGGTGAGCGGCTTCCAGAACCCCGACGTGACCCGCGACCTGGCCCGCCAGCTCGACGAGCGCGGGCTACTTGCCTCGCTGGGCAGCGATTTCCACTTCCCGGGCGGCCATCTGGCGCCGGGCAGCATGAGCGCGGTGCCGCGCACCGCCGTGCCCCCGGTTTGGACCCACCCCCGGCTGGCGTCGCGACTGCGCCTGCCCCCGCAGCCGCAGTGCTCTACGTTATAGTCGACGCCATGGCGGCGACTGCGTCATCCATGAACGACAGGAAGCGATCATGAGCCAATACTTTCAGATTCATCCCGACAATCCCCAGAAGCGCCTGATCGATCAGGCGACCCAGATCATCCGTGACGGCGGCGTCATCGCCTACCCGACGGATTCCGGCTATGCGCTGGGCTGTCACCTGGGCGAAAAGAAGGCCATCGAGAAGATCAAGTGGCTGCGTTCCCTCGATGACCGTCACAATTTCACCCTGGTGTGCTCCGACCTTTCCGAGATCGGCACCTACGCCAAGGTGGACAACGCCGTTTTCCGCCTGCTCAAGGCGCACACCCCGGGCGCCTACACCTTCATTCTCACGGCGACCAACGAAGTGCCGCGGTTGCTGCTGCACCCCAAGCGCCGCTCCATCGGCGTGCGCGTGCCCGATCACCGCATCACCCATGATCTGCTGGCCGCGCTCGGTTCACCGTTGATGAGCGTGACGTTGATTCCCGAAGGCGATGAGCTGCCGATGACCGATCCGGAGGCGATTCGCGAGCGTTTCGGTGCTCACCTGGACCTGATCATCGACGGCGGTGCCTGCCACCTCGAGGCGACCAGCGTCGTCGATCTGCGCGAGCTGCCGCCCAAGGTGCTGCGCGAGGGGCGCGGCGACGTCACGCCCTTCACCGAATAGCGAGCGACGGGGCGCGTCAAGTGTCGTGGGTGCCTTGCGCTTCGCGCGGGTCCGGGGTGGTCTCGTCGAGCCAGGTGCCGCACTTGAGACAGTAGCGTGCGTGTTTTTCGTGACGGTCGTGGCCGCAGCCGGGACAGGCTTCCTCCGAATAGCGGTCGGCGCGGATGGAGCGGATCACCTCCGCGGAGAAGACCCCGGTGGGTACGGCGATGATCGAGTAGCCGATCAACATCACGATGGTGGAGATCGCCTGCCCGAGCGGGGTGACCGGTACGATGTCGCCGTAGCCCACCGTGGTCAACGTGACGATGGCCCAGTAGATGGCGATGGGAATGCTGGTGAAGCCGGCCTCGGCCGGCTCGATCATGTAGATCAGCGCGGCGAAGATGGTCACCAGCATGAAGACGGTAAACAGGAACAGAAAGATCTGATGGGTGCTGCGCTTGAGCGCGCCGATCAGCAGCCGCCCCTCGCCGACGAACTGCATCAGCCGCAGCACGCGGAAGATGCGCAGCACCCGCAATACCCGCACGATCACCAGTGACTGGGCGCCGGGAATCAGCAGCATCAGCCAGGTCGGCAGGATGGCGATCACGTCGATGATGCCGTAGAAACTCTTCAGGTACCGCAGCGGCCGCTCCAGGGTATAGAGCCGCACTGCCAGCTCCACGGTGAAGGCCAGCGTGAAGGCCCACTCCACCCGGTAGAACAGCGAGCCGAACCGGGCGTGGTAGCTGGGCACGCTGTCCAGCATGACGACCCCGACGCTGGCCAGGATGGCGACGATCAGGGCGATGTCGAAGCCCTTGGCCAGCGGCGTGTCCGACTCGAAGACGATCTGGAAGACGCGCGTTCGCAGGCCTTCTCCAGCCGGTTTCAGCGGGTGGCTCATGGCATGGGCTCCGAGTCGTCCGAGACGCTGTCATTCAGTTGCTGGGCCAGGCGAAGCGCCACCTGGCCGAAGGCGGGCGTCAGCCAGCCAGTGGCCGACAGGCGTTCGGCCAGGTCATCGGCTTCGCCGTCGTCGATGGCAGTCAACGCCTCGATGGCTGTCTGTTGCCAGCGAGCATCGCCGGTGTCGGCCAGGGCATCCAGGGCGCTCATGGCTCGCTTGAGCCAGGCCAGCGGCGTACCTCCTGGCGGCAGTGCCCACTCGGCGGCGAGCAGTGCCGCGCCGCGGGCCGCCTTGCTGGTTTCCGACGGGCGCAGCGGTACCCGTTCGGCCAGTTCGGTGGCGAGCCGCCAGAGGGTCTCGGCACCTCCTGTCTCGAGTTCCAGCTCCAGTTCGCGAATGGGCGCACGGCGGTCGCCGCTGCGAATTTCGCCTTCGTCCAATGCGATTTCGAGCCTGGCGGCACCGAGCGTCAGCGTCCAGGCGTGTCGGGTGAAGTCGGTCGTGAAACGCGGAGCGAGCCGCTCGAGCGTGTCCTGGCCAAGGGCGGCCATGGGCGGCAGTTCGGCCAGGCCGGGCAGGTCGAGGCCGGGCCCCGGCACGGCCCATTCCCACTCGCCGCGGCGACTCAACCCTCCGGCTCCGTCGCCTTCGGTCTTGAGCGTCTGGTACAGCGTGTCGCCGCGTCGGCGTAGGCGCAGAGCCATGCGCGCTGCCTGAAGCGCGCCGTCCGGGGTGTCGTAATAGGTGTTGGCAAGGGACAGGGTCGTCGGCGACAGACCGGCAAGGCGTGGATGAGCGGTCAGCGTTTGGGGCCCCTGCGAGCCCAATGCCAGTTTCAGTTCGATCTCTTGGCCCATGGCCGACTCCTGTCTGTGGATGCCCGCAATGCAGAAGTGTGACAGTCGGGTGACGTTTATGTAGCAGTAATTTTTCAATGACGTGACAGAAGTGAGTCACTATACTGTCGCCGCCATTTCTCAAGCGCATGATACGCCATGGTGACACCCAATCCGTTCTCGGCGATGTTCGGTCGCTCCCCGTTTCAGCCGCTGCTGGCACACATCGTCAAGGCTCACGAGTGCGCCGACAAGCTGCTGCCCTTCTTCGAGGCGTCGCTCCAGGGAGACTGGGACGAGGCCGCCGCGATTCGTGAAAGCATCACGCGTCTGGAGCACGATGCGGACAGCCTCAAGACCGAGCTGCGCCTCAACCTGCCCAACACGCTCTTCCTGCCCGTTTCGCGCAGCGATCTGCTCGACCTGATCAGCGTGCAGGATAAGATCGCCAACAAGGTGCGCGACATCACCGGCATCATGCTGGGTCGCAAGATGCTGGTGCCCGACGAACTCGCCGGACCCATGCGCGACTACATGCATACCGCCGTTGCCTGCGTGGCTCAGGCGCGTCAGGCCCTGGAGGAACTCGAGGATCTGCTGGAGTCCGGCTTCGGCCGCCATGTCTCCGATGTGATGCAGAACCTCATCCGCGAGCTGCACGTTCTCGAGCAGCAGGCCGACAACCAGCAGGTGGCCATTCGACGTCAGCTGTTCGAGTTGGAGGACCGTATCAAACCGGTCGACGTCATCTTTCTCTACAAGATCATCGACTGGGTCGGCGAGCTTTCCGACCGCGCCGAGCGCGTCGGCAGCCGCTTGCAGATCCTCACTGCCCGTTGAGTCGCCGGCCCGCCATCGCGGGCCGTATTCGTTTTCGTCAACCCGACAGCTACATAGGAAGCCACCCTATGTCGATCATCGCGCAACACGGCGACACCTTCATCATCCTTGCCTGCCTGTTCGGCTTCTTCATGGCCTGGGGGGTCGGGGCCAACGACGTGGCCAACGCCATGGGCACCTCCGTGGGGTCCAGGGCCATCACCATCAAGCAGGCGATCATCATCGCCGTGGTCTTCGAGTTCCTCGGTGCCTGGCTCGCCGGCGGCGAAGTCACTCAGACGATCCGCAAGGGCATCATCGACCCGGCCATGCTGGAGAACGACCCGCAGCTACTGGTCTACGGCATGCTCGCTTCACTGCTTGCCGCGGCGACCTGGTTGTTGATCGCTTCCATGAAGGGATGGCCGGTTTCCACCACGCACTCCATCGTCGGGGCCATCGTCGGCTTTGCCCTGGCGGGGCTGGGCATGGAGGCGATCGGTTGGGCCAAGGTGGGGCAGATCGCCGCCAGCTGGGTGGTCTCGCCGCTGCTCGCCGGCACCATCGCCTTCACCCTGTTCAAGTCGGTGCAGCATCTCATCTTCGAGGCGCGCGATCCCTTCGCGGCGGCCAAGCGCTACGTGCCGTTCTACATTCTGCTGGTCGGCTTCGCCGTGGCCATGGTCACGCTGACCAAGGGGCTTAAGCACGTGGGGCTCGATCTGGGCTTCGGCGCCAGCCTGCTGGTGTCGATCCTGTTCGGCGTGGGCGTGATGCTGCTCGGCATGCAGATGGAGAAGCGCGTCAAGGCGGGCAGCCGCCAGGCCGATCATTTCGGTTTCACCGGCGTCGAGCGGGTATTCGGCGTGCTGATGCTGTTCACCGCCTGCGCCATGGCCTTCGCCCACGGCTCCAACGACGTGGCCAATGCGGTGGGGCCGCTCGCCGCGGTGATCAGCGTGGTCTACAGCGATGGCGTCATCGATGCCACGGCGCTGGTGCCCTGGTGGGTGCTGGTACTGGGCGGTGGCGGCATCGTCGTCGGCCTGGTCACCTACGGGCACAAGGTCATCGCCACCGTGGGCACCGGCATCACCGAGTTGACGCCGAGCCGCGGCTTTGCTGCGACGCTGGCCGCCGCGGTGACCGTGGTGCTCGCCTCGGGCACCGGCCTGCCGATCTCCACCACCCATACTCTGGTGGGCGCGGTGCTCGGCGTCGGCCTGGCCCGCGGCATGGCGGCACTCAACCTGCGGGTGATCGGTACCATCGCCATGTCCTGGCTGATCACGCTGCCGGCCGGCGCAGCGCTGTCGATATCGTTTTTCTTCATGTTCAAGGGCATGTTCGGCTAAGCACGAGCCACGAGCCACGAGCCACGAGCCACGAGCCACGAGCCACGAGCCACGAGCCACGAGTTACGAGCCGCGAGTTACGAGGCACGGGCTACGAGCAGGGCGTTGCAAGAAGGCAGTGCCGGTGCATTATGCTGCCGAAGCCCGAAGCGGCGGTACCACGACAGTGGTGCCGCCGTTTTCGTTGCTCTGCTATAGTCAGGCTCTCCTGTTTCCCGTTCACCTGCTGCCGGAGTGCGGCCTTGGATACTCGCTTCCCCTTCGTCGACTGGTTTCGCAATTCTTCGCCCTACATCAACGCCCACCGCGGGCGAACCTTCGTGATCCTGATCGAGGGCGAGGCGATGGCCAACGGGCGCGGCGAGCAACTGATCCAGGATCTGGCCCTGTTGCACACCCTGGGGGTGCGCCTGGTGGTGGCTTTCGGCATCCGGCCTCAGGTGAGCCAGGCGCTGGATGCCGCCGGCATCGAGCCGCAGCGCCATGACGGGCGCTGGGTGGCCGATACGGCGATCATGAGCCACGTCGAGCGTATCGCCGCCGAGCAGCGGCTGTGGCTCGAAGCACGTCTCTCGCTGGGCCTGCCCAACACGCCGCTGCACGGGGTGGAGCTCACCGCCGTGTCCGGCAATCTGGTGATGGCCAAGCCACTCGGCGTGCGCGAGGGAGTCGACTTCCACCACAGCGGGGAAGTGCGTCGGGTGCGGGCGCCGGCCATTCAGGGGCTGCTCGAAAAGGGCTCGCTGGTGTTGCTGCCGCCGCTGGGGTTCTCCAGCACCGGCGAGGTGTTCGACCTGGACGCCGCCGAGGTGGCTCAGCAGGCCGCGGTGGCGCTCTCCGCCGACAAGCTGATTCTATTGGGCGATGCGCCCGGGCTGTATGACGAGAGCGGCGCGTTGCAGCGCCAGCTCTCTCCGGGCGAGGCCCAGCCGCTGCTCGCCAGCGCCATTCCTGGCAGCGAGTCGGCCCGTCATCTCACCGCGGCCTGTGCGGCGGCCCGCCATGGCGTGGCGCGCACCCACCTGCTGTCGTGGCACGATCACAACGCCCTGCTGGGGGAGCTGTTCACCCGTGACGGCGTGGGCACGATGATCACCCAGCATCGATACGAGCAGCTGCGTCCTGCGGAACTGGGCGATGTCGGGGGGCTGCTCGAGCTGCTCGAACCGCTGGAGCGGCGCGGCATGCTGGTGCCACGCTCGCGCGAGCGCCTCGAGCATGAGATCGACGACTACCTGGTGATCGAGCGCGACGGCATGGTAGTGGGCTGTGCCGCCCTGCATGCGTTTGGCGACGCTGACATGGGCGAGCTGGCCTGCGTGGCGATCCATGCCGACTACCGTGGCGGCGCTCGTGGCTCGGTACTGCTCAGCGAAGTGGAGCGCCGCGCCCGGCGCATGGGGCTCACTGCGCTGTTCGTGCTCACCACGCATACCGCTCACTGGTTCGTCGAGCATGGCTTCGGTCCGGCAGACATCAAGGCTCTGCCGCCGCTCAAGCGCGATACCTACAACCATGCCCGCCAGTCGAAGATCCTCGTCAAACAGCTCACCTGAGCTGCCTTGTCGCCGGCCGACAACGCCCGCGCGGTCGGCGTCTCCATATGGCAACACCTCAATTTTCTGATTTTGTTGATAAAAATCGGGGAGTCGGATTTAGCGTTGCCATTCAGAGACATAACAGGCTCGTCCAGCGGCCTGATATTTCCTTCGAGCCAGCCGTTGCCACGTTCTGTGATTTTTAACTCATTGATTTATTTGTTTGTTGATATTTTTTGGCACGCCTGTCGCAATGCACAGGGTGAGCAGAGACAGTGGTTCAACGGCTCGAACCACTGGGTTGCCGAAACGCTCGGGTACCACCCCCATGCCCTGTGCCCCGAGCCTTCGACGACCGGCATCTGTTCCGCGATGTGTAACTCGATTGCTAAACCGGGTTGCGATGAGACGGGTACCGCCAACTGGCAAGGAAGAGGTACCAGCGGGCACGGAAGCCCTGGCATGGAAGCCTCATCCCCTACGGGGGATCGAACATGGCGACGGCGCCGAGGCGACGTCGCCGCGAGACGAAGCAGGGCGGTTCGCCGCCCGACCGTGACGGACCAGCCCCTGGTGGCAACGATCCCGGCACGGCGCTTCGCGGGCCCTCGGGCCCAGAGAAAGTGCGGGACATGGCTCGGCCAGGCGAACGATGCCCCTGCTTTTTCGACCCTTCAGTTCCCTGCGTACTTGGGCCGGCTCAGCCGGCCCTCTTTTTTTGGTTGGCGAGCGGCCAGCGCGCGCCGGGGGCCCCTCGACATGCGACGAACTCTGTTATCCTGCAGGCATGCCCCATGGCGGTACCCTATCGTTTGCTGAATAGAACGCTGGTCATGACCACCCAGGTCTCGCGTCGCTGGCGCCCCCGCTCGTTGCTGCAACTGGTCTTGCTGGCCTTTTTGATCGTGATGCTGCCGCTTGGCGTGCTGATGTTCCAGGCCGGCCAGGCGCTGTCCGAGCTGTCACGCTTGGCCGATGTCAGCGCTCGTCAGGCGGTGGAAGAAACGCGTCGTGCCCGCACCTTGAGTGCTCTGGCGCTGGAGATGGAGCGCAGCGCCCGCCAATACGCCGTGCTCGAGCAGGAAAGCCTGATGGATATCTTCGCCGAGCGGCATGCCGAGTTTTCCGAGCTGCTCGCCGAACAGCGCGAGCTGCTTCCCGATGCGCCCTCGGTGCAGGCTCTGGGCCGGCAGTTGGTACTCCTGGGCCAACTACCGGCGCTGGAAGGCGACGCGCTGGAAACCTGGCTGGCGCTGTTCGGCCCCTTCGCTCAGCAGACCGAGGCCATGCGTCAGGCCACCAACCGTCGGATCGATGCGCGCATCGAGCGCATTCGCGAGCGGGCCGAGGCCGTACAGACCCGCCTGTGGGTGCAGACCGGGGCACTGGTGTCGGCGAGCTTGATGCTGATGCTGCTGTTCAGTTGGTTGATCATCCGCCCGGTGCGCCAGCTCGAGCGGCGGATCCTGGGCATCGGCAGCGGCGTGGAGGGGCCCGAGGCGCATAATATCCAGGGCCCGGCGGAACTGGTTCGCCTCGGCGAGCGTCTCGACTGGCTGTCGTCGCGTCTCGGCGAGCTGGAGGCCCAGAAACAGCAGTTCCTGCGCCATATGTCCCATGAGCTCAAGACGCCGCTGGCTAGCGTGCGCGAAGGCTCCGCGCTGCTCGCCGACGGCGTGGCCGGGGAGCTGACGCCGCGCCAGCGCGAGATCCTCACGCTGATCGACACCAGCAGCGGCGAGCTGCAGCGCCTGATCGAGCAGCTTCTCGACTACAATTTGCTGCAGCACCACCGGCCGGCGAACCCCGAGCGTCTCGATCTGGCTACGCTGGTCAAGACCACGCTGGCCAAGCACCGCCTGGCACTGGAGAAAAAGGGCATGCGCGTGACGGCCTTCGATGGCCCGCTGGAGTGGGTGGTCGACCGTACCGCCACCGGGCGCATTATCGACAACCTGGTGTCCAACGCCATCGCCTATGGCGACGACGGCGGCGCGCTGGAGATCCGGGCCTACGAAACGCGGGATCATCTGGTGATGGAGGTGGCCA
This sequence comes from Pseudomonadota bacterium, assembly GCA_051749645.1. Taxonomy (GTDB): domain Bacteria; phylum Pseudomonadota; class Gammaproteobacteria; order Pseudomonadales; family Halomonadaceae; genus Halomonas. The sequence goes on along the minus strand of JBNJIT010000005.1, from coordinate 143,555 downwards.
ACAGCGGACCGCCGATTGCCGATGAGGATCGCCAGAACCTCTTCGACCCCTTCTACCAGGGTCGCGCGCGCCGCAAGGGGCCGCTCAAGGGCTCCGGCATCGGCCTGTCGGTAGCTGCCGACTGCGCCCGGCTGCAGGAAGGCGTGCTGCAACTGGCCGAGGATTCCCGGTTGGCAGTGTGTTTCCGCCTGATGCTGCCGCGCCGCACGGAGCGGCAGCATGCCACCCTCGACCATTCGCCGTCCGTCTCTACGGATCACGACGCAAGGAACGATCGATGAACTGCCTTCGCCCCCTGGGTTTGTGTCTGGTTGCGCTGTGGCTCGGCGGCTGCCAGTGGATACCCGAGCAGCCCTTTGGCACCGCCGAGCCGGAGACGGTGGATGAGACCGCCGCCTGCTACGCCGAGGTGCCGGACTTCGCCGAGTCCGCTTGCCTGCTGCCGGAATGGATCGCCTTCGGCCTGGCCTCCCAGCGCGGCGACGGCGAGTGGCGCGACGGCATGCTCGAGCGCCTTGCGGGCGAAACCGCTCGGCGGCGTCTGGCGCGCGCCGTGGTGCTCGGCTGGGGCAGCGAGCGCCAGTGGGACCGTGCCGCCGAGCTCTACAAGGCCGACCTGCATGCCGCCCCTGCCGATCTGCAGCCGCTGCTGCGCTACTGGCTCAACGAGCTGGAGGGACGCCGCGCCATGGCCGGCCGGCTCGAGCGCTCCCGTGAGGAGCTGGCGGCGCTGGAAGCCGAGAATGCCGAGCTGGCGGAGAAGCTCGATGCGCTGACCGCCATCGAGCGCAATATCAACCTGAGACAGCAGTCGCCTTGAGAGGAGATTGCCATTGGGAGATGACAAGATGGAAGCGGCTCGACTGCATGATACCCGCCACTCTCGTGCCCGTGGCACCGAGACGACGATGGCCGGCAATCGCCAGGGGGCCCACATCCTGCTGGTGGACGACGACGTCAGCCTGTTGCGCCTGCTGGGCATGCGCCTGGAAAGCCGCGGCTTCCGGGTGACCACCGCCGAGAGCGGGGCGGAGGCGCTGCGCTGCCTGGAGGCCGAGCGCCCCGACCTGGTGCTCTCCGACCTGCGCATGGACGAGATGGACGGCCTGGCGCTGTTCCAGGCCATTCAGCGCGAAGTGCCGGGGCTGCCGGTGATCATCCTGACCGCCCACGGCTCGATCCCCGAGGCGGTGAGCGCCACCCAGCAGGGCGTGTTCGGCTTTTTGACCAAGCCGGTGGACCGCGACGAGTTGTTTGCCGCCATCGACGATGCCCTGGCGCACGCGCCGGGCGGCAGCGAGGGCGATACCGCCTGGCGTGCCGACATCATCACCCGCAGCCCCGAGATGGAGCGCGTGCTGGAGCAGGCGCGGATGGTGGCGGCTTCCGACGTCAGCGTGCTGGTCACCGGTGCCTCCGGCTCGGGCAAGGAGCTGCTGGCGCGGGCCATCCACCGGGCCAGCCCGCGTGCCGACAAGCCGTTCGTGGCCATCAACTGCGGGGCGCTGCCCGAACAACTGCTGGAGAGCGAGCTGTTCGGCCATGCCAAGGGCGCCTTCACCGGGGCGGTGAGCGAGCACCGCGGGCTCTTCCAGGCCGCCGATGGCGGCACCCTGTTCCTCGACGAGATCGGCGACATGCCGCTGCCGCTGCAGGTCAAGCTGCTGCGCGCCCTGCAGGAGCGCCAGATCCGTCCGCTCGGCTCCACCGCCACGGTGCCGGTCAACGTGCGCATTCTCTCGGCGACCCACCGCGACCTCGCCCAGGCGATGCAGCAGGGCGAGTTCCGCGAAGATCTCTTCTATCGCCTCAACGTGGTCAATCTCAAGTTGCCGCCGCTCAAGGAGCGTGCCGAGGACGTGCCATTGCTGGCGCGCCACCTGGTGGCCCAGGCGGCGAGTCGCCACAAGCCGTTCGTCAAGGGTTTCTCCTCGGAGGCGCTCAACCTGCTGGCCACCTGCGCCTGGCCGGGCAACGTGCGCCAGCTGGTCAACGTGGTGGAGCAGTGCGTGGCGCTGACTACCTCGCCGATGATCCCCGAGGCGCTGGTCGCCCAGGCGTTGGCCTCCGAAGACAGCGCCTTGCCCACCTTCAACGACGCCCGGGCCGGCTTCGAGCGCAGCTACCTGGTCAAGGTGCTTAAGATCACCGAAGGCAACGTCACCCAGGCGGCGCGCATCGCCGGGCGCAACCGCACCGATTTCTACAAGCTGCTGGCGCGCCACGAACTCGAACCGAGCGCCTTCAAGCCCCAGCGCTGAATGCCGGGCACCATGCAAAACCCCCGCCGGAGCGGGGGTTAAGGAGAGCGGTGTCAGGGGCGCTCATTCGGGTATACGGGTCTTGCGCAGGTAGGGGAAGATCGTCTCGAACTCGCCGAACTTGGCCTTGGCATCCGCGTCGGACACCGCCGGCGGAATGATCACGTCCTCGCCCACCGTCCAGTCTACCGGCGTGGCGACGCCCTTGCTGGTGGTGGTCTGGAGGGCGTCCACCGCGCGCAGGATCTCGCCGAAGTTGCGGCCCACGGTCATCGGGTAGGTCATGGAGAGCTTGAGTTGCTTGTCCGGGCCGATGATGAACACCGAGCGCACCGTGGCACTGTCGGCCGGAGTCCGGCCGTCCGGCAGGTAGGCGTCGGCGGGCAGCATGTCGAACAGTTTGGCGACTTTCAGGTCTCCGTCGGCGATGATCGGGAAGTCGACCTGGCTGCTGGAATAGCTCTCGATGTCGCCGATCCAGCCCTGGTGATCATCCACGCCATCCACCGAGATGCCGATCACCTTGACGCCGCGCTTCTTCCACTCGTCGCTGAGCTTGGCCACGGCACCGAACTCGGTGGTGCACACCGGGGTGAAGTCCTTGGGGTGGGAGAACAGGATGGCCCAGCTGTCGTCGAGCCACTCGTGGAAGCGGATCGTGCCCTGATTGGTTTGTGCTTCGAAGTCGGGTACGACGTCGTTGATACGCAGTGACATCTTGCTCCTCCTGGATCGACCTGGATGAAACTATCCGTAGGCGTTCGCCCGGTCATGTGGCGACGCGGTAGGTCTACCAGGAAAAGGCATAAACAGCCGCTCGTCAAATTCTCGTTCGCTATAAGATTAAGAGTCCTTCCGCTCCGTGACCTCGACGGTCAAGCGGCCCTCGCCCAGGCGGGCGCTGAGTGTTTCCCCCGGCCGGGTGTCGCGGGCACGCTTGATGACCTGGCCTTCGCGGTTCTCGAGAATCGCATAGCCGCGTCCCAGCACGGCCAGGGGGCTGACCGCCTGGAGTTCGCGGGCCTGGGCGCCGAGGCGTTCGCGGCGACGCGTCAAATTCTGATCGATCGCCAGATCGAGACGCTGGCGAGCGCCGGCCAAGCGTGCTCGCGCCTCGGTCAGGCCGCGTTCGGGCGGGTGAGCGGCGAGGCGGCGCTGCAGTTGGTCGAGGTGGTGACGCTGCGCGGCCAGCCGTCGCGCCATCGCGCCTTCCAGGCGTGCACTTAGGCCCTCCAGGGTCTGGCGCTGGCGTGCGAGTGCCTCTCCGGGGTGGCGCAGCCGCGCGCGCAGGTGGTCGAGTCGCTGGCTTTCGCGCTCCAGTCTGGCCTGGGCCGCGCGGGCCAGCCGCTCTTCCAGTACCTGCAGACGGTGCGTCAGGTCGCGGCGGTCGGGCACCAGCTGCTCGGCGGCGGCCGAGGGGGTGGGAGCGCGTGCGTCGGCGGCGAAGTCGGCCAGGGTGACGTCCACCTCGTGGCCCACCGCCGACATCACCGGCAGCCGCGAATGCTGGATCGCCCGGGCCAGATGCTCGTCGTTGAACGCCCACAGGTCCTCCAGGCTGCCGCCGCCGCGGGTCACCAGGATGGCGTCGCGCGCCGGGTCGAGGGCCGACTGGCGATTGAGCAGGCCGAGCGCTGCAATCAGCGCCGGTGCCGCCTCGCGGCCCTGCACCGGTACCGGAATCAGCGTCACTTCGACGAGCGGCCAGCGTGCGGCGAGCACTGCCAGCACGTCGCGGATCGCCGCCCCGGTGGGCGAGCTGAGCACCAGCAGGCGGCGCGGCGGGGAGGGCAGGGTGCGCGCATTGGCGAACGCGCCCTCGGCGGCGAGCTTGGCCTTGAGCCGCTCGTAGGCGAGCAGCAGCTCGCCTTCCCCCGCCGCCTGCACCGCATCGACGATCAGTTGGTAGTCGCCGCGCGGTTCGAAGACCGACAGCCGCCCGCGCACCCGCACGAGGTCGCCATCGCGTAGCGGTGCGGCCACGAAGCGCGCACGGTTGCGGAACAGTGCGCAGCGCAGCTGGGCGCGGTCATCCTTGAGAGTGAAGTAGACGTGCCCCGAGCTCGGCCGCGACACGCCGGAAAGCTCACCCTCCACCCACAGCTCGTCGAAGTCGCGCTCCAGCGTCTGGCGGGCGCGGCGGTTCACTTCGCTGACGGAGAGGGCTTCGGGAGAAGCGGGCATGGGCTGGCTCCTGGCTAGATGCGCCACAGCCTATCATGCCCGAAGGCCGACGCGATGCCGCCGCGCAGGGCGGCGGCAGCGTCATCGGCGGCAGGTTCAGTCGGTGTCGGAGAAGGCGTCGCGGGCCGCCTCCCAGGCGCGCTGGGCGTTCTCCTGGGTGGTTCCCCAGGCACTTTCAGCGCCTTCCTGGGTGGTCTGCCAGGCACTTTGGGCGCCTTCCTGCGTCTGCTGCCAAGTTTCCTGGGCGCTCAGTCTGGCATCCGCCCACCAGTCGTCGCTGTAGACCGGGTAGCCTTCGAGTTCTTCGGCGGTGGCGTCGAGCATCACGCGGTGCTCGACGTCGTCGTCGTTCTCCGTCTCGGTCAGCAGGCTGAACTGTCCGGCTTCGACGATGATCTCGCGACCGCCGAGACCCAGCACGCTACCGCTCTCGACCACCAGGGCCGTGACCTGCATGGCCTCGTTGAACACGATGTCTTCCACCTCGCCGATCTCGTCGTCGGGGGATTCGCTCAGGTACACATCGGCGTCGAGGATGTCCTCGGCCGAGTAGATGCCCTGGGGCTGGTCGGTGGTCTGGGCGTTAGCGCTCAGCGCGAAGCCGCCGGCCAATGCGGCGCTGGCCAGCGTGAAGAGGGCCTTGTTTCGTGCAGGGGTCAAATTCATTGGGTCTCTCCTTCGTTAGGTGATGGGGCTGCGAGCGAGATCTTGCGCTCTTCCATGCCCCACACTGTCTACGACAGTCCGAATGCGACGAGGTTTCCCCGATCTCGGCTCGCCCCGTGACGCGACCGCCGGCTGGGCGTTATAATGGTCGATTAACTTCACCTCCCCCCACCAGCTCACTGGGTGTTGCCGACTATGTTACGTATGGCCCAAGAAGCTCTTACGTTCGATGACGTATTACTCGTCCCCGGCTACTCCGAGGTTCTGCCCAAGGACGTCAGCCTGCGGACCCGCCTTACTCGCGATCTCGCCCTCAACATCCCCCTCGTCTCCGCCGCCATGGATACCGTGACCGAAGCCCGCCTGGCCATCGCCATGGCCCAGGAAGGCGGCATCGGCATCATCCACAAGAACATGACCATCGCCCACCAGGCGGCCGAGGTGCGCAAGGTCAAGAAGCACGAGAGCGTGATCGTCAAGGACCCCGTCACCGTGGGCCCCAATGCCAAGCTCGAGGACCTGCTGGCGATGGCCAAGGAGTACGGTTTCTCGGGCTTTCCGGTGGTGGAGGGCGAGACGCTCGTCGGCATCGTCACCGAGCGTGACATGCGCTTCCAGCCCAACCACGGCGACAGCGTGGCCGACATCATGACCCCGCGCGAGCGTCTGGTGACGGTGCCCGAGGGCACCGGCCTCGAGGTGATCAAGGGCAAGATGCAGGAGCATCGCGTCGAGAAGATGCTGGTGGTGGACGACGCCTTCCATCTGCGCGGCCTGGTCACTTTCCAGGACATCGAGAAGGCGCGCACCTTCCCCTATGCTGCCAAGGATGCCGACGGCCGTCTGCTGGTCGGCGCTGCGGTGGGCACCGGCCCCGAGACGCCGGACCGCATCGCCGCCCTGGCCGAGGCCGGCGTGGATGTGGTCGTCGTCGACACCGCTCACGGCCACTCCAAGGGCGTGATCGACCGGGTGCGCTGGGTGAAGGAGCACTTCCCGCAGATCCAGGTAGTGGGCGGCAACATCGCCACCGCCGAGGCCGCCAGGGACCTCGCCGAGGCCGGCGCCGACGGTGTCAAGGTGGGCATCGGCCCCGGCTCCATCTGCACCACCCGCGTGGTGGCCGGCGTTGGCTTGCCGCAGATCACCGCCGTCTCCAACGTGGCCGCCGCCCTCGAGCCCTACGACATCCCGCTGATCGCCGACGGCGGCATACGCTTCTCCGGCGACCTGGCCAAGGCCATCGCGGCCGGCGCCAGTGCGGTGATGGTGGGTGGCCTGCTGGCCGGCACCGAGGAGGCCCCCGGCGAGGTCGAGCTCTACCAGGGTCGCACCTACAAGGCCTACCGCGGCATGGGTTCCATGGGCGCCATGTCCCAGAATCAGGGCAGCGCCGACCGCTACTTCCAGGACAAGAGCGAAGGCGCCGAGAAGCTGGTGCCGGAAGGCATCGAGGGCCGCGTGCCCTACAAGGGCGTGATGGGGGCCATCGTCCATCAACTGATGGGCGGCCTGCGCGCCTCCATGGGCTACACCGGCTGCACCAGCATCCAGGAGATGCGCACCAAGCCGCAGTTCGTGCAGATCACCGGTGCCGGCTTCGCCGAATCCCACGTGCACGACGTGCAGATTACGAAGGAGGCGCCCAACTACCGCGCCGGCTAAGACCCCAGCTTGAAGCCGGAAGCTTGAAGCTGGAAGTGGCCGCGCCGCTTCCAGCTTTCGTGTTTCCGGGCCGTTCGCCTCTCAAAGGAAAGGCCAGATGACCGACATTCACGCCCACAAGATCCTGATCCTCGACTTCGGCTCCCAGTACACCCAGCTGATCGCGCGCCGCGTGCGCGAGATCGGCGTCTACTCCGAGGTTCGCGCCTTCGACATCACCGAGGCGGAGATCCGTGAGTACGCCCCCAACGGCATCATTCTCGCTGGCGGGCCGGAATCCGTCACCGAGCTCGACTCGCCGCGTGCGCCGGCGTGCGTGTTCGAGATGGGCCTGCCGGTGCTGGGCATCTGCTACGGCATGCAGACCATGGCCGAGCAGCTCGGCGGCGCCGTGGCGGGCTCGCATCAGCGCGAGTTCGGCTACGCCCAGGTGCGCGTGGATGCCGAGACGGCACTGTTCCGCGACATCAAGGATCACGTCGACCATGAGACCGACAAGGCACTGCTCGACGTGTGGATGAGCCACGGCGACAAGGTCGCCCGGGTGCCGGCGGAATTCACCGTGACCGCCTCCACGCCGAGCTGCCCCATCGCCGCCATGGCCTGGGAGGAGAAGCGCTTCTACGGGGTGCAGTTCCACCCCGAGGTGACTCACACCCGCCAGGGGCAGCGCATTCTCGAGCACTTCGTGCTCGGCATCTGCCAGGCCGAGCGTTGGTGGACCCCGGCGCAGATCATCGAGGACCAGATCGAGCGCGTGCGCGAGCAGGTGGGCGACCGTCACGTGCTGCTGGGTCTTTCTGGCGGCGTGGACTCCTCGGTGGTCGCCGCGCTGCTGCACAAGGCCATCGGCGATCAGCTCACCTGCGTGTTCGTCGACAACGGCCTGCTGCGCAAGAACGAAGGCGAACAGGTGATGGAGACCTTCGCCCGCCACATGGGCGTGCGGGTGATTCGCGTCGACGCCGAAGATCAGTTCCTGTCGCGGCTTGAAGGCGTCAATGATCCCGAGGAGAAGCGCAAGATCATCGGCAACACCTTCATCGACGTCTTCGACGACGAGGCCACGAAGATCGAGGGCGTCGACTTCCTCGCCCAGGGCACCATCTACCCCGACGTGATCGAATCCGCCGCCAGCAAGACGGGCAAGGCCCACGTCATCAAGTCGCACCACAACGTCGGCGGCCTGCCCGAGACCATGAAGCTCAAGCTCGTCGAGCCGCTGCGCGAGCTGTTCAAGGACGAGGTACGCAAGCTCGGCCTCGAGCTAGGCCTGCCCTACGACATGGTCTACCGCCACCCCTTCCCGGGGCCGGGCCTCGGCGTGCGCATCCTCGGCGAAGTGAAGAAGGAGTACGCCGACATCCTGCGCGAGGCCGACGCCATCTTCATCGAGGAGCTGCACAAGGCCGACTGGTACCACAAGACCAGCCAGGCTTTCGCCGTCTTCCTGCCGGTCAAGTCCGTCGGCGTGGTCGGCGACGGCCGCCGCTACGAATGGGTCATCGCTCTGCGTGCCGTGGAGACCATCGACTTCATGACCGCACGCTGGGCCCACCTGCCCTACGAGCTGCTGGAGACCGTCTCCAACCGCATCATCAACGAGCTGGAAGGCGTCTCGCGCGTGACCTACGACGTCAGCAGCAAGCCGCCCGCGACGATTGAGTGGGAGTGAGGCGAGCCTAGGCGGAACGCCTAATGCGGCTAAGCTGACTGAGACCAAGGGGCCTACCAATGGGTAGGCCCTTTCTCTTTGCAATCCGTTACAGGGTCCGGTGTACTGGGGCTAAGGTCGCTGAGACCGCCGATCCTTTACGGTCATGTTCATTTGCTGATCGTCACGGACATGACCCACTGAACGTCGCACGAGGAACGCGTTATGCCGTTGGAACTCTGGCTCTCCTTCTGCCTGGCTTCGCTGTTGATCATCGTTTCCCCCGGCCCCGCCGTGGCCCTGCTCGTCGCCACCGGGGTCAACCGAGGGCGACGGGCCGCCCTGGCCATGCTTCCCGGGTTCTTCGTGGGTGACCTGCTGGCCATGACCCTGTCGTTTGCCGGGGTCGGCGCACTCCTGATGACCTCAGCCGAACTGTTCCAGGTTTTGAAGTGGACCGGGGCCGCCTATCTGCTGTACCTGGGCATCAAGATGTGGCGCGAGGCAGGCCGACTGGGCGATCTGCAACCTTCGGGCACGGACATCCGGCTCGGCACGGCCAAGGCGTTTCTCGTCACCGCGCTGAATCCCAAGAGTCTGGCCTTCTTCATGGCCTTCATGCCCCAGTTCGTGGCACCGGGTCAGCCCTTGTTGCCGCAGTTGGCCATTCTGTTCTCGACCTTCCTGGGCATCGGCGTGCTCAGCGATCTCGCCTACACCTTTTTGGCCACCACCGGCGGACAACTGCTGAGTGCCCGGTTTCGCCGCATCCTGCACCGCACCGGCGCCGGCAGCCTGATCGGGGCGAGCGCTCTGGTCGCCGCCATGCGTCGGCCTTGAGGGGCCCGACAGGAAGGCCGTTACGCTCTGCCGGTCATTGCAGTGATTCTTGCCTGCTGGCAGGTTGTTTTCTCCAAATCACAGGCACCAAGGATTCCATGGAAATCGATCTCTACCAGGTGGACGCCTTCGCGCGTCGTCCCTTCGATGGCAATCCCGCGGCTGTATGCCCGCTGACCGAGTGGCTGGACGATGCCACCCTGCAGGCCATTGCGGCGGAGAACAACCTGTCCGAGACCGCCTTCTTCGTGCGCGAGGGGGCGGGGTATCGCTTGCGCTGGTTCACGCCGGTGGCCGAGGTCGACCTGTGCGGACACGCCACCCTGGCAAGCGCCTGGGTGATCTTCAACGAACTGGGCGAGGCGGGCGAGACGCTGCGTTTCGCCACCCGCAGCGGCGAGCTTCGCGTCAGCCGTACCGAGGAAGGCTTGGCGATGGATTTTCCCGCCAAGCGGCCCGAGCCCATGGCCGAACCCGAACCCGAGCCGGTGCTGGCTGCCCTGGGATTGACGCAAGGCGATGTCGTGATGACCGACGACATTCTCGTCGCGGTGGAGGACGAGGCCACGGTTGCATCGCTGGTGCCGGACATGGCCAAGCTGGCGATGTTGCCGGGGCGCGGTGTGGCGGTCTCGGCACCGGGGCGGGACTTCGACTTCGTCTCGCGCTGGTTCGGGCCCAAGGTCGGCGTCGAGGAGGACCCGGTGACGGGTTCGGCTCATACTTCGCTGGTGCCGTACTGGGCCGGGCGGCTGGGCAAGACGAAACTGACGGCCCGGCAAGGGGGCGCCCGCCAGGGGCAATTGACCTGCGAATGGGTGGGTGACCGGGTCATCCTCATCGGACAGGTGGCTCCCTATCTGCGAGGAACGATTCGGCTCTGAGGAGCGCTGCCCATGGCGACACCGCAACCTACTCTCCGCCCCGAAACGCCCGGCGACGGCGAGGCCATCGAGACCGTTACCGTGGCGGCCTTCCGCGAGGCGCCGCACAGCGATCATACCGAGCAGCATATCGTGCGGGCGCTGCGCGAGGCGGGCGCGCTGGCCGTGTCGCTGGTCGCCGAGTGCGACGGCGCGGTGGTGGGCCACGTGGCGGCCTCAAAGGTATCGATTTCGGACGGCTCCCCGGACTGGTTCGGGCTGGGGCCGGTGTCGGTGCTGCCGGCGTGGCAGGGCCGGGGCATTGGTTCGGCGCTGGTGGAGGCGTGCCTGGCGCGCCTGCGGGAGTGTGGCGCCCGGGGCTGCGTGGTGCTGGGTGAGCCGAGCTACTACTCGCGCTTCGGCTTTCGGGCGGTGCCGGGGCTCATCCTGCCCGGGGTGCCGCCGGAATACTTCATGGCCCTCGCTTGGGGCGACGACTTCCCCCAGGGCGAAGTCGCCTACCATCCGGCCTTTGCGGCCACGGCCTGATGATTGGTTCTGATCCGACATCAGGGGCAGCCCCTTATTTCTCTCGGGATGATATGGCGCATAAGGTTGTCAATTGACAACCTTCCGGATTGCACCCTATGCTGGCGTCAGGAGCTTGGATGACACGTTCTCGCCATAGCAAGAAGGAAGTCGAAGCAGCCTTGGTGTATGCCGAGGCGCACGGTTGGCGGGTTGAGCCGGCGTCCGGACATGCTTAGGGGCGTTTGTACTGCCCCGATAACGACACGGAATGCCGCTGTGGCGAGTTCTGTATCGTGAGCGTATGGAGCACGCCGAAGAACCCAGCCAACCATGCCAGGCAGCTGCGTCGTGTCGTCGACAACTGTACGGGTGGCCCATCCTCCGAGGAGGACGACGAACCATGACCCTTTACGACTTTACCCTGAAATTTGCCGTTCCTGATGCGCTCGATATGGAGACGCTGGAATCCTGCCTCTTTGAGGCGGGTTGTGACGATGCGCTGGTTGGGCTCGGGCAGAAAGGCCGTCTGGCTCTGGAGTTTTCACGTGAAGCGATTTCGGCCCACGAGGCGATCTCCAGTGCCATGGCGGATGTGAAGCGTGCCATACCAGAGGCGCGCCTGATCGAAGCCGGCCCCGATCTGGTAGGGGTGACGGATATCGCAGAGCTGTTTGCGTTCAGCCGCCAGAATATGCGCAAGTTGCTGCAGTCACACTTGGCGACCTTTCCGTTGCCACTGCATGAGGGCCGCACCGCACTCTGGCACCTGGCCGAGGTGCTGGAGTGGTTCAATACCCACCAGCACAAAGCTGTCGATGAGGCCTTGCGTGAGGTAGCCCGAGTTAGCATGCAGGCCAACGTCGCTCGCGAAACCCATCGCCTGCCACCAGAGGAGATCCAGCGCTTCGACACGTTGGCCTCGTGACCGCTGTCTTACTGCTGCCTCTCGCTTCCTTCATTGCCGGTGAGCCGGCCTGCTCGTGCGGCAACGAATGCCCTGTACGGGTGGAACACAGAAGGTTACGTCTTGCATGACACACTCCGACCGCACCGCTTGCCCCTGCGGCAACGGTAGTTCGCTCGCCGGCTGCTGCGGGCGCTATCACGCCGGCGAGCCGGCGCCGACCCCCGAGACGCTGATGCGCTCGCGCTACAGCGCCTTCGTGCTCGAGCTTGCCGATTACCTGCTGGCGACTTGGCACCCGAGCACCCGGCCTTCGAGCCTGGAGCCGGACCCCGCGACCGTCTGGAAGCGTCTCGAGGTGCTCGAGAGCGGCGAGGAGGGCGAACGGGGCTGGGTGCATTTCCGCGCCACCTTCCGCGAGGGGCGGCGCTGGTCGGTGCTGGAGGAGTCGTCGCGCTTCGTGCGCGAGGCGGGGCGCTGGTTCTATCTCGATGGCAACCCCGCCGTCCATCGGCTCAAGCCCGGCCGTAACGCACCCTGCCCGTGCGGCAGCGGTCGTAAATTCAAGGCCTGCTGCGGCCTGGCTTGATCGGTGCAGCCACCTGCTGCTGTTTACCTATCCCATGAGTGCCTGAGGTGCAGGGCGTCATCGCCTACGTGCACCTGCTGCGAGAGGGACAGGGAGAGTGAGAGACTCACCGCTTCAGGGTGTTCCAGCCACTCCGGGGCATACTCGAAGCGCAGCGGTTGAGCATCATGCAGCCGACCGACATGCTTGTCGCCGTGGTAAACCTCCAGGGTAACGTCACTCGCCATGGTGGCTGCCGCCCTTGCGCCGTACGACCACCTCGAGCCCCATCAAGTCCAGCACGTCCAACACCTTCTGTAGTTGCAGGGTCGGCTTGCCTCGCTCCAGGTCGACGATGAAGCGATTGCCGGTGCCGGCCAGGCCGGCCAGGTCGATCTGCAACAGCCCCTGCTCGGTGCGCAGCTGGCGCACCAGCCTGCCGAGCTCTTCGCTGTCGCGGATGGTGGCGGCCTGGGGAGTGAGGGGGGCGGTGGTCGGCATGGAAACCTGCATGTGATTACCGTTCGGTAATTCTAGGTATGATTCCGGTGTCTCGCAACGAAATAATTACCGAGCGGTAACTATCTTGGCAGCTAAGGCAGGATTGACGAACGAAATTACCGAGCGGTAACTCTTCGATAGGATCGCGGGTGAAGCAGGCATTGTGGGTCGGAGCATGGGAAGCGCAGCGGATCAGCCTCGAGGCTGACGCCGACGGTGCCGGCTCAACGGCGCGACAAGGCGTTGCGAAATCCACCGCCAGGCACCGCCCAATAGCTTGGCAAAGAATCCGGCACGCAACCGGGCATTGCGCTGCTCGATTTCACGCATTTTCGGATCCGGGTTATGGAAGGCCATGACTGCCATCTCGGCGCTGCGGTAAGCACACTGAAGGCATATCACGGGGCCGCAGCGCTGTCGAGAGAACCCGGGTATGGGATGCTCAGGCAGGCCCATCAAGCCGAGCCGGAACGCATCAGGGCCGGGATTCTGGGGGGCCGGGCGTGCCGTCGGCGTCTTCTTGCGGCAGCGGGCGCAAGTGCAAGGCTTGCTGCGGCCTGGCTTGACCGGCAAACGTCCCGTTTCGGGTCGAGCAGGGCCAAGCGCGGTGCGAAGCGCTAGAGGGTTTCGGTAAGTTCTCGGTAAGTGAACGGCTGCGACAGTGATCGCTCCTTCCACCCAACGTGAGGAGTTGACCATGCCGCTATCGCATCCGTCGACCTCGACAGCTCCGGGTTCCATCCTGCGTATGGTCGCCATTTCCATGATGGGCGCTGGACTCTGCGCGTCTTTCACGGCCATGGCCGATGAGTCGGCTGACGACGTGACGTCGTCCACGTCCTGGGCGCTGGGTCTCGGCGTAACGAGTGCCCAGAAGCCCTACACCGATATCGATCGGGACAACACGCCGATCCCCTTGCTTCAGGTCGAGAACCGCTACGTGCATCTCTTCGGCCCCCGAGTCGAGTTCAAGCTGCCGGGGCTCGATATCGACGATTCCCAGGCGCTCGACTTTGCTGTCGTTGCCAAATATGACGGCAGCGGCTACGAGGACGACGACGCCCCGATCCTCGACGGCATGAGCGAGCGCGAGGGCGGCATCTGGGCGGGGGCCAAGATGGCGTGGAGTAGCGATCTGTTCGATGTCAGCGCCGAATGGCTGGCGGATGCCTCGGGCAACAGCGACGGCCAGCGTGTTGATCTCGGCCTGGAGAGAACGTGGCAGGTCGGCAACCATGTGCTGCTCACCCCGCATCTGGGGGCGAGCTGGCAGGACGAGAACATCATCGATTACTATTTCGGTGTGCGTGACGATGAGGTGCGCATCGGCCGTCCCGCCTATGCTGGGGAATCCGGGGTCAATGTCGAGCTGGGCGTGCGCGGCGTCTACCGGTTCGATGCCCACCATTCCGTGCTGATGAATGTCGAAGTCGAAAGCTTGGCGGACGAGATCCAGGACAGTCCGCTGGTGGATCGCTCGACCGTCAACAGCGTGTCCATTGGCTATCTCTACCGCTTCTGATGAGCCGAATACTGTTGATCGAGGACCACGACCGTCTGGCCCGGCTGATGCGCCAGGGGCTGGTGGCCGCCGGTATCGCCGTCGATGTGGCCGACCGCATTGACACCGCATGGGCGGCCATTCAGCAGATGCCCTACCAGGCAATGGTGCTCGATCGTGGCTTGCCGGATGGGGACGGGCTCCTGTTGCTGAAGAAGCTTCGCAACGCAGGGGTTAGCGTGCCCTGCCTCGTGTTGACGGCGCGCGATGCGTTGCATGACCGCGTGGAAGGCCTCGAGGCTGGTGCCGATGACTATCTGCCCAAACCGTTCGCCATGGACGAGATGGTGGCGCGGGTGCGGGCATTGCTGCGCCGCCCCGTGGCGCTCCACTCGCAGGACCCCAGCCATGGCGATCTCACCCTGCGTCCCGAAGCCGGGTGTCTATACAGCGGCGACGAAAGCGTCACCCTCGCCCCGGCGGAGCGGCACATCATGCAACTGCTCCTGCAAAAGCCTGGAGAGGTCGTGCGACGCAGCGCACTGGAAGCGGCTGCCTGGGGGCTGAGCGAGGCGGTCACGCCGAATGCGCTGGACGTGGCCCTGCATCGTTTGCGCCGCAAGTTGCTTGCTATCGGTTCTCATCAGCGAATCGTCAACGTCAGGGGGCTGGGGTATGCGCTTAGGGAAGACGGTGTCGCTGAATAGCCTAAGGGTGAAGGTGCTGCTGGCCTATGTGGCGGGGGTGGTGCTGAGTATCACGCTGCTGGTGATCGCGGCGGCAGTGGTTCTTCAGAGCGATATGCTGGCCAGGATGGACTTGGCCGATGCCGCCCGGGGGCTAGCGAACGATATCGAATTCGACGGCAGTGGCGAGCCCGTAGGGTTCGACTCGCGCCGGCTGGACGAACTCGGCTGGCTGTTCGAAGGCCCACAGAGCGAAACGGCGTATCGGATTCTGGATGAAACCGGGAACGTGGCCGTCGTCTCCAGTGCGGTTGAAGCATCCTGGCCGAGCGATGGCGACCTGCCTCCATTGGCCCCGGGCAACTTCACCTTCGAGCACGAGGGCCAAGCGTTCTTCGGCGCGGCGGAATCTCTCGAACACGATGGGCGTACGTGGTACCTGCAGTTCGTGGTCAGCGCCAGGTTCGTGGACCTCCTCCACAAGGTTGCCTTTCCGCTCGTAGTTGCCGGCGTGGCGGTGTTCGGCGTTGTTCTGTTCGTCGCCTTTGGTTTGTGCGCCTACATTACCTTGCGCTACACCCTCAAGCCGCTGCGCGATGTCTCCGAATCCGCAGCGGCCATCTCGCCGCGCTTCATCAACGCCCGGCTCAATACGGGCGCGGTTCCTGCGGAGATTGCGCCGCTGGTGGAAAGTTTCAATCGCGCTCTGGAGCGTCTCGAACGCGGCTATCGCTTGCAGCAGGAATTCCTCGGCAATGCGGCCCATGAGCTGAAGACGCCGCTTGCGCTGATCCGGGCTCAGATCGAGTTGATAGAGGATGGCAAGAAAGACCGTGCGGCGCTGTTGAAAGATGTCGAATACATGACCCGTCAGGTGCAGCAGTTGCTGCTCCTGGCGGAAACGAGCGAGGCGCACAACTACCACTTTGCCGGCGTGCCGATGCAGGAGGTCGCCTGCGAAGTCGTCTCCTTTCTGGAGCATATGGCGGAAACTGCCGACGTGCGTCTGGAAGTGCGTGCCGTCGGCGACGTGACCTGGTGGGCGGACCGCGCGGCCTGCTTCACCCTGCTGAAGAATCTGCTCGAGAATGCCATTCAGCATGCACCTGCGCAGACGACGGTTCGCGTGGAGATCCAGGGCGGTACGTTGACCGTGCGGGACAGAGGTCCCGGCGTCGATGAGGAACAACTGCCCCTGCTGTCCGAGCGGTTCTGGCGTGCCGCGCATCGGCGCGACCACGGGGCAGGCTTGGGGTTGTCGATTTGCCAAGAGATCGCCTCGGCGCATGGCTGGCGCCTGACGGCCGAGCGAGCAGAGCCGGGGTTACGGTTCCGACTGTCGAATGGGGAGAGGAAGTCTCCCTCAACGCTTGCAAGGAGGCCGTGATGCATGAAGTGAGACGCGAACCCCTGAATCCGCCCTATCTGCCCGACACCCTGGTCGATGGTCATAGCCAGGCCGTGCTGGTGCAGGGAGGCTGCCGGGTGCTGATTTCCGGCCAGGTCGGGGTCGATGCCGAAGGCCGGCTGGCTGGCCCCGACCTGGCCGAGCAGACCGAGGCGGCGCTGGACAACATCGAACGATTGCTATCGAGCCTCGGTGGCGATCTCTTGCGGGTGGTGATGCTGAGAATCTACTTGGCCGAGTTCGTGCGTTACGAGCAGGAGTCGGTGGTGAAGGCATTACGGCAGCGCTTTCCCGTCGCACCGCCGGCCGCCACCTGGTTGATCGCGTACGGTCTTTCCGAACCGGAGTGGCTGATCGCCATCGAAGCCGAGGCGGTATTGCCATAGCCTTTCGCGTCGACGGCTCAGTCGCCGTCACGGACGCTATCCCGAAGGTCCGTGGCCAGCTGCCCGGCTTGTGACTCCTCGAGTTCCGATACCGTGATCCGCAAACCATGCGCGGGTTCACCGACGCTGAATGCCTCGCCTCCGCGAACGAGCCAGCCCCGCTTGGCCATGGCGAAGACGAGGGGGCGGCTGTCCTGCTCGAGCGGTATCCACAGGTTCAGGCCGTCGGCAGGCGTGGCGACGGCAATGCCCCGATCGGCCAGGGCGGTCGCCAGGTAGTGGCGCCGCCGTGCGTAATCCTCGCGTGCCAGGGCGATTTGCGATGCCACGGCCTCGTTGGTCAGGCAGGCATGGGCGATGTCCTGCAGGAGGTGGCTGACCCAGGTCGAGCCCGGAGCGAGACGCAAGCGCAGGCGCTGAGCCGTCTGCAGGTCGCCGGCGATGAGAGCGATGCGAAGATCCGGCCCCAGGGATTTGGATAGCGAGCGGATCAGCGCCCAGCGCGGCGCCGATTCGGGGATCACCGAGTGATAGCTCGTGTTCGCAAGTGGGGCAAAGTGATCGTCCACGACGATCAGCACGTGGGGGTAACGCTCGAGGACTCGCTTCAAGGCCTGGGCGCGCGTGGCGCTCAGGTTGCATCCCGTCGGGTTGTGCGCTCGCGGCGTCAGGATGATCGCCTGCGCGCCGGCCGCCAGGGCGTGTTCCAGGGCATCGTCATTCATGCCCTCGTGGTCGACCGGCACTCCGATCGGCTCCAGGCCTACTACGCGCAGTAGGTTGAGGCTGCCCAGAAAGCAGGGATTCTCCACGACCACCCGATCACCGGCCACGAGGTGTGCAGCCATGAGGCGTTCGATGGCATCCACGGCACCATGGGCCAGTTCGATCTCGTGGTTGTCGGGGACTTCCCCCGCGAACCATTGACGGGCATGGCTGACGAGGCCCGGATCGACGGTAGCCTCGCCATACAGGCGCGGGCGGTAGCGCACTCGAGCCACTGCCTGGGAGATATCCGGCAGCCAGTCGGGATTGGGGTTGCCGCTCGCGACGTCGCAGAGAAGCGTGTCGTGAGCGGTGCCTTCCTGTTCGCCCAGCCTGGGCTGCTCGCGAATGACCGTGCCCAGGCGGCCTCGTGTGACGGCGACCCCGGCGGCGACCAGCCGCTTGTAGGCAGCCGCCACCGTGTTGCGGTTGACGTCCAGCCTGACTGCCAGATCGCGTACGGGCGGCAGGGACTGCCCCGGTTGCAGTTGGCCCGACTGTGCCAGCAGACGAACGCTATCGAAGATTTCGGCGGCGGACTTTCCAGTGATTTGCATTTTGTCCTATGACATACTTTAATCTGACTTAGTAGAATTCTAGAGGGCTTCCACGAGCCCGTACAGTCTCGCTTTGATCTGCCTGGGAGGGCCTGGTCTTGAGTGCGTCTTTCCCCCATGGCGTCGATGATCCGTCGCCTTATCCGCAAGCCAGAACGGTCGAGGACTTCACCCGTAATCTGGCGAGCGTCCGTGAGCGCATCGCTGATGCCAGCCGACGCGTCGGCCGCGATCCTGCCGAGGTGCGTTTGCTGCCGATCAGCAAGACCGTGGACGAGGCACGAATCCGGCTCTCCGTCGAGGCGGGATGCCGGGAGCTGGGCGAGAACAAGGTGCAGGAGGCCTATCGCAAGTGGGAGGCGTTATCCGACCTGGAGGATTTGCGCTGGTCTCTCGTCGGCAACCTTCAGACCAACAAGGCCAAGCTGGTGGCACGCTTCGCCTCCGAGTTCCAGGCCCTCGACAGCCTGCGTGTGGCCGAGGCGCTGGACCGGCGTCTGCAGGCACTGGGGCGTGGTCTCGACGTCTTCGTTCAGGTCAACACCTCGGGGGAGTCGAGCAAGTACGGTCTGGCGCCGGATGCGGTCGAGGCTTTCGTGCGTCGCTTGCCGGCGTACTCCTCCCTTCGCGTGCGTGGCCTGATGACGCTGGCCCTGCTGTCGTCGGACGAGTCTCGGGTGCGGCAGTGCTTCGTTCGGCTCCGGGAGCTGCGGGACCGGATTCGGCAGGCGCTGCCCGAAGGCGACAGAGTGGCCGAGCTGTCGATGGGCATGTCCGGCGACTTCGAGACCGCCATCGAGGAGGGCGCCACGGTCGTCCGCGTGGGGCAGGCGATCTATGGCGCCCGACGCCTGCCCGACAGCCATTTCTGGCCCTCTACATAAGTCATCTCTTTTCATTCCCGGCTAAGAGTATCCAGCATAAAGACAGCGTTAGCACTCCGTCACATCCACTTCGAGGATCTCGGCACCCTGGAGGCCGTGCTGCTCGAGCGCGGCTATGCGGTGAAATACCTCGACCCTACCTGCGATGACCTCGGTGGCAGCGAGGTGCAAGGGGCCGATCTGCTCATCGTGCTGGGCGGCCCCATCGGAGCCTGCGATGACGCGCGCTACCCATTCCTCGCGCGGGAGCTGAACGTCATACGCCAGCGTCTGGTCTCCGGCAGGCCTCTGCTCGGGATCTGCCTGGGGGCCCAGCTCATTGCGCGGGCGCGGGGCGCAGAGGTATCGCCCCTGGGCGTCAAGGAGATCGGTTTTGCACCTCTCACCCTGACGCCCGAGGGCGAGGACTCCGTGCTGGCCCCGCTCGGCGAAACGCCGGTGCTGCATTGGCACGGTGACCAGTTCGAAATGCCGGAAGGCGCGGCCCGGCTGGCCAGCTCCGCGGTCTGTACTCATCAGGCCTTCTCGATCGGGCGCAACGTTCTGGGGCTGCAATTCCACCTGGAAGCCGACGTGAACGGGATCGAACGCTGGCTGGTGGGGCACGCTTGCGAACTGGAAGGGGCCGTCATCGACCCGTGCACGCTGCGCAATGAGGCGAGGCAGCTGGGCGAGCGGTTGACGACGGCGTCACGGACGGTTTTCTCGGCGTGGCTGGATGGCCTGGTTGAGGAGGACACCTCCGCTGCTGGGGTCGAGGGATGAGGTCGAGAGGCCGCTGATCCAATCGATGAACACGCGCAGCTTGGTGCTGACATGCCGGTTGGGAGGATAGGCCAGGTACAGTGGCATGGGCTCGATTTCCCACTCGTCGAACAGGGTGACCAGTTCACCGCTCGCCACGTGCTCTCTGGCCATGTAGTTCGGCAGCCACAGCACGCCCAGGCCAGCCAGGCCGGCCGCAAGGTAGGCATTGCCGTCGTCGACGGCAACCTGGTAGCGCCCCTGCACGGTGACGCTTTCGCCGTCGCGGTGCATGGCGTAGGGAAAGGCCTTGCCGGTGCGGCTCCACGAGAAGCCCACGATGCGGTGATGAGGACCGGCCAACTCTTGCGGATGCCAGGGAACGCCGAAGCGCTCCAGATAGCCTGGCGTGGCATAGACCCCCAACGGCAGATCGCCCAGGCGCCGGGCCATCAGCGAGAGGTTGGTGAGCTCGCCGCCGCGGATGACGCAATCCACGCTTTCGTCGATCAGATCCACCAGTCGATCGCTCACTCCCAGGTCGAGCTGGATATCGGGGTATCGGGCGTGGAAGTCGGGGAGTGCCGGTATCAGAATCGTGCGAGCCAGCGGGCTGGGCACGTCCACCCGCAGCCGTCCCTTAGGGGAGGTGGATGCGGCGGACAGGCTGGTTTCGGCATCTTCCACGTCGGCCAGTAGCTTGATGACGCGCTCGTAATAGGCGGCACCATCGGCCGTGACGTTGACCTTGCGAGTGGTACGGTTGAGCAAGCGGACGCGCAGTCGTGCCTCCAGGCGTTGCACGAGCTGCGTCACGCTGGTCTTGCTCATGTGCAGCGTCTCGGCTGCCTTGGTGAAGCTGCCGGTCTCTACTACCCGGGCGAATGCCAGCATTGCGTCGAAGCGGTCCATCGAGACTCCCGATCCGTCGAGGATTGTTTGGGTTCTACGAACAGTGATGACCAAAGTTGCGTGTTTATCCACTGGGCCGTGAGCGCCTAGAGTCACCTTGTCGTTGATAACGGGTCGGTTCCGGCCCATCGATGGAGGTTTTCCATGACAAGACGTGACGTTGTTTTCCCATCTGCCCGTCAGGCGCTCTACGAGCGCAACCGCTACTCTCCGGCGATCCGCTCCAATGGTTTCCTGTTCGTCTCGGGGCAGGTCGGCAGCCGTGAAGACGGCTCACCGGAACCCGATCTGAAGGCTCAGGTCCGGCTCGCCTTCGGGAACTTGAACGCCATTCTCGCAGCGGCGGGCTGCACCTTCGACGATGTCATCGACGTCACCGTCTTCATCGTCGATCCGGAATCGACGTTCGATACGATCTGGAAGGTGCTGCCAGAGTATTGGGGGGAGGCTCCGTATCCTACCCTGACGGGGATCGGGGTGACGTGGCTCTATGGCTTTCAGTTCGAAATCAAGGTCATTGCCAAACTGCCCGAGGCTGCCGAACGCCGCTCTGTCGGGTAGTCGAGCCATCCCGGGGGGGCGGAGCGACATGCGGTGCCAGGGCCGGGGGCGCGCCCGAACGAACGTTACAGCAACCCGAGCACGAACCACCAGGCCAGCTCCAGCGGCACCAGCGCCACGATGCCCACCGCGAACAGCGCCAGGCAGAATTTGGTCATCGCCGCCAGGGGCAACTGGGCCATGTGCAGGGCGGCCAGCAGCGGGGGCGCTTGATAGGGCAACAGTACGTTGGAGAAGGCGAGCACCTGGGTCATCAGCACGGCCATCAGGGAGAGCCCGGTCGCGTCGGCCAGGCTGTCGGCGGCGGGGGTCATGATGGCGGGCACGCCGGGCAGGCTGACGACGATGGCGAACAGGGTGGAAATGGCCGTCAAGGCGAGGGCATTCCATAGCGGTTGGTCGTGTGCGAAGGCCACGTGGCGCTCCGTCCAGTCCATGGCGGCCTCGCCCAGCCCCGTCGACGCAATAACCGCTCCCAGGCCAATGATCCCCGCCACGAAGAACAGCGAACCGTAGTTGACCCGTTCGTTGATGCACTGGCCGGGGGTGAGGTGAGACGCCGGCAACAGGCAGTAGAGCGCTGCGGCCAGGGCGACCCAGCCTGGCGATATGCCGTGCAGGCCGTCGGTCAGCCACAGGAGAATGCAGGCGACGAGAACGCCGACGAGTCGTCGCTCCGGCCCGCTCAGGGAGGAAGGGGCGGGGCGAGCCTCGGCATCGGTAGTGGCGACGGGGTCGCGATCGGGAAACATCCAAAGCGCCAGCAGTGCCACGGCCACGGCCTTCAGCAGGCCGAGCACGGGGAAATGCAGAAGCAGGTAGTAGCCGTATGAGAACTGCTGAGCGTAGAGGCTCTCCGCCATGCCGGACAGGATCATGTTGGGCGCATTGGAGGGGAGGATGCTGAACGCGGGGGCCCAGGTGCCGAACACGGCGGCGATCAGCATCCCCGTTCTGCCGTTCGAACCGGGTTGATAGCCGAGGCTGTCGGCCATCGCCATGATCAGCGGCAGCAGCAGGAAGATGCGGGCCATCGAGGAAGGGATGATGAAGGCCAGCGCCAGCCCCGCCAGTGTGACTCTCACGATCATTCCGGCATAGGTATTGCCCAGGCGGCTGGAAAGCAGCTGTGCGATGCGCTGACCCAAGCCCGTATGGCGAATGGCGATCCCCAGCACGATGCCACCGAAGAACAGCCAGAAGGTCGAGGAGTGAAAGCCCGAGAACACCGTCTCGGCCGGTGCCAGCTGGAACAGAATGGCGATCAGGAAGAATGCGAGTGCCGGCCAGTATTCGGGCACGGCTGCCGTTGCCCACAGGCCGATGCAGAAGACGACGAGCGCTGCGGTGCCTGCCATTGGCAGCGGCAGGTGCAGGGAGAGCAGGCCGCCGACGCAGCCGGCGGCGACGAGCACGACGACGATGCGCCAGGCGTTGCGCGATGACCGAGCTCGGTCGGATGTCGTGGAGCTGTCTGGCTGGCTTTGAGACTGAGCGGGATCTGCCATGAAAGTCACCGCATCCATTCGGGAACTGCCGGCCAATGGCGTTACCCAGTGGCGTCAGCAGGCATTCTGTGTGTGCGCGGAGGGCCGTCATCGGCGAGGCCGAAGGCTCGTTGGATACCTCGAATCTTGCCGGGCACAACGATAGGCTGAGCATGCACGAATGCTTGCAAGCCGTCAATGCGCATGAGAATTGTTGTTATGTATGCCGGTCCATCTTTGCCCGAGGAGTCGTGGAGGAAGCGGTATGGAGAAGGTCTTGGTGAGTGCCTGCCTGCTAGGTAGGCGGGTTCGTTATGATGGCGGCGCCAAGTCGCTGGCGTCGGAAATTCTGACGCGCTGGCAGGCCGAAGACCGGGTGGTTTCGGTGTGTCCTGAAGTGGAAGCAGGCCTACCCACTCCCCGAGCGGCCGCGGAAATCATCGGTGGCGATGGTGCCGGCGTATTGAGCGACTCGGCTCGGGTAGTCGATTCACAGGGAGAGCACCTTTCCGTGGCTTTCGTGCGTGGAGCCTACCTGGCACTGCAGCGATGTCGGCAGCATGACATCAAGGTGGCGGTCCTGACCGAACATAGCCCTTCCTGCGGTAGTACGGACATTTATGACGGCAGTTTCTCGGGTAATAGGCGACCCGGTGTCGGTGTCACCACGGCGCTCCTCCGGCAGGAGGGAGTGCGCGTTTACAGCCAACATGACATCGCCGAGGCGGATCGTATCTTGCGGACATTGTGAAGAGCCGGAGCGTCATCGTCTCGGGAGATGACGAGGCCCTGGTGCGATGCGCCGAGGTGGACTGAAACTGTCATTGCCCGGTATTCGGGCCGGAAAGGTAGCTCGATTTTGCAGGCATAAACGAAACGGGGCCCGCATCAGCGGGCCCCGTTTAACGAACCGGAGAGGTTCGTGAGCGCTCGTGATTAGGCGAGCGACTTGATATTCGAAGCCTGGAGGCCTTTCTTGCCCTGGGTCACGTCGAAAGAGACGCTTTGACCTTCTTGCAGGGATTTGAAGCCTTCAGCCTGAATTTCGGAGAAGTGGGCAAACACGTCATCGCTGCCATCGGCAGGAGAAATGAAACCGAAACCCTTGGAGTCGTTGAACCACTTTACGGTACCAGTCGTCATGATGAATCCTCTCGCGCTTAGCGCCTTGTCAAAAATTCTGGTGTTACCCAGATGAGTAGCGGGTAAAACAAGAATTATAATTACAGGCGGTCGAAAGAATTCGAGTGCTTCTGAAACCATGCTGCTTGCCAACCAACTGGCGCCTACAGTGTCACGCCCAGAGGCGTGGGTCAAAGACTTTCGCGTTTTATTTTGATTTCTCCGCACATGGGCTCCTGTCCGTTCGACCTCGATTGACTCGTGGCTGGGTGACTTCAAACGGGCCGGCGCACGGCTCTCAGCTTTCCGCTGCCTCCGCCGCCGCAGAAGAACCGATCATTGCCATCGGCCTCAAGCCCCGACACGCCCATGCCGGGCGGCAGCTCGAGTCTCTCGAGGAGTTCTCCCGTTTGCGGATCGATTCGCCGCAAGTCGCTCTCGTCTCCTTCCCAGGTGCCGTGCCAGAGTTCGCCGTCGAGCCAGGTGACCCCGGTGACGAAGCGGTTGGATTCGATGGTGCGAAGGACCGCCCCCGACCGGGGATCGAGTTGCTGGATCGTGCGATCCCTATATCGTCCCACCCAAAGCGTTCCTTCGGCCCACGCGAGCCCCGAAACGCCGCCTTCAGGGGCGGGGATGGTGTCGACGACGCGGCCGGTCTGCGGATCGACCTTCTGGATGCGATCTTCGGCGATCTGGAACAGGTGCTCCCCGTCGAAGGCCGTTCCCGCATTCGCGGTGACTTCGATCGAGCGCAACGTCTCCCCGCTCGCCGGATCGAGGGCGGTCAGCGTGTCGCCGGTGGCAAGCCAGACGTGTTGGCCGTCGTACGTGACGCCATGCACGCAATCGATACCCGGGAAGGGGCCATACTCGCGGAGAATGTCGGCAGTTGAGCGGTTCATGTTCCTGTCCTGGTTGCTGGGTAGGTGACTCCAGCCTAGCTACCTGGATAGGGACCGGGGAGTAACAAGGTTGTCGTGAATCCCGGCATGGGCGGGGTCATCCAGCGACGCGCCCGCCCATGGCCGAACGATTGGGCCTTGCCTTCCGCCGCCAGCGCGTCGAGGGCTCGCTGCACGGTGCGCTGACTGGCGCCAAGGGCCAGTGCCAGAGCCGAGCTCGACCACGGCTCACCGTCGGCAAGCAGGGCAAGAACCGAGGCATGCTTCTCCTCGATGGGCCGTGCCAGTACCACCACCTCGCCGGCGCTGTACGGCACCAGTTCGAACCCCTGCTTCGTCGCGCGTACGTCGGCCAGAGGCGATAGTGCCGTGCGCAGTCGCCCGACTTCGACGCGCAGCCGTACGCGATGCGAGTCATCGGCGAATGTCGTTCGAAAGGCTTGCGCAATGAGCCTGTCCCTCGGCACGCATTCCGGCCAGGCTTCGCCCAGCAGGCGCGCGAGAGCGAACAGCACCGGGCGCCTTGCGAGCGAAATCACCGTATGCGCATCACGCACGACATGGCGGCAGGCGTCCACGATGAATGCCTTCGATGCCAGTAACGCTTCGACCTCTTCGAGTAGCAGGAGCCGCTCTTCGCCCTGCCCGAACAGGCGTGCGGCGGGCGTGTTCAGCACGTGAAATGCGCTTTCGACCTCCGCCTCGAGTGCAGGAATCCCGGCGTGATGTGCGACGCTCTCGGCTCTGGCGAGTGCCGCGCGCGCCGCTTGTGTCTGCAACCGGCGCATTGCGATGCCCGCTGCCACGAGCTCGTGGGCGGTCCTCATTGCCGGCGGCAAAGGGGTGGGATCGAGACCGGCGAGCATACGCTCTGCCTCTTCCAGGCGTCCGATCAGCAGCAGGTGTCGGGCCTCGAGGTACCGCGCATGCGCAGCGTTGACCCGGTCGCCGTGCGCTTCGAGCGTCGCCCGCGCCGTGTCGAGCGCTTTCGCGGCCCAGTTGAGGTCGCGCGAGACCAGGGCGATTTCGGCCTCGGCGACCACGCACCTTGCGCGAGCCACGGCTTCTTTCGGAGCGAAGGTGCGCACGGCACGTCGCAGAAGCGCTTTCGCTCGCTCGAAATCGCCAAGCTGTGCCATCGCGATCCCTCGCAGCGCAAGCGCCGGCGCATCGTCGCGCAGTGCCACTCGGTTCAATGCGCCGAGAGGATCGCCCGCGGTGAGTGCGCGGCCTGCGGCCGTGATCAGCGAGTCCATCGCAATCCCGCCACGCTCGTTGCTCCTTCCGTTCGATCGCCTGGCACTCAATGTACCTCATGGCGGTGAAGAACCACGTCATACCGGGAATGAAACGAAGACTCCATCGTATGAGGGGGGGGCTGCCGAGCTGGCTGCCACTGACCGCTCGCAGTACGCAAGCTGAGGGGGCATGATGGCCGTTGACGAACGTTTCGTCTTAACGCCGTTATGACTAACGTAGATGGACGGAGACAGCGCAAGGGAATGTCATGACTTCGACTCGTCGTCAGCTGGTTGCCTTGATCGAGCGGGGCACGATACCGCGGGAGCAGGTGGCTCGTGCGGTGCGGCTTTCCGGGCTCCATCCCTCGGGGCGGGCGTGGTCCCTGTTCCTCGATCGGCTGCTTTTATGGCTGGGCTGCCTGGCGCTGGCCTTCGCGGTGCTGTTCTTCATCGCCTACAACTGGTCCGGAATGGGGCGCTGGCTGCGCTTCGGGCTGGTGGAGGCGGCGCTGGTGCTGGCGGTTGCCGTCTACTGGTTGGTGGAATGCCGCGGGGTGATGGCCCAGGTGGCGCTGACGGCGGCGACACTGCTGCTGGGGGTGTTGCTGGCGCTGTTCGGCCAGGTGTACCAGACCGGCGCCGACCCCTGGCAGCTGTTCTTCGCCTGGGCCGTGCTGATGCTGCCCTGGGCGCTGGTCGCGCGCTTCGCCGTGCTCTGGGTGCTGTGGCTGGCGTTGCTCAACCTGACCATCCTGCTCTACTTCCGCACCTGGGGCGGCGCTTTCGGCATCCCGTTCGGGAGCGAGGCATCCGCCCTGTGGGTCGCATTCCTTCTCGATAGCGCGGCGCTGGCGTTCTGGGAGCTGGGCACCCGGCGCTGGTCATGGCTGTCGGTGGACTGGGCCAGGCGCCTGGTGGCGCTGGGCAGCGGCGTGCCCATCACCTTGCTGCTGATGATGGTCATCGTCGATGGGCATGAAGCGACCTCACCGGCCTGGCTGGCGTACCCGTTGTGGTTGGCGGCAATTTACGGAGTTTATCGCTACTGGAGGCCGGACCTTTTCATGCTGGCGGGCGGCTGTCTGTCGGCGATCGTGGTCACGCTTCTCTTTCTGGCTCGGCACCTGCTCTGGCAGGCCGAGGCGGGGGGATTCCTGATTCTCTTTCTGGCGGCACTGGGATTGGGGGCGGCAGCGGTCTTCTGGCTGAAGCGGGTGCATGCGGAGATGCAAACATGAGTCGCTCTCTGGTCACCCTGCGGGAGCAACTGGCCCAAGGCGGCATTAGCGTGGCCGAGAATGACGAGGTGCCGGTGCTGGAAACGCCCTGGTTCTTGAGGGCGTTGCAGGCATTTTCGGGCTGGTTGGCCGCCGTGTTCCTGATGGGTTTCATCGCCCTGGGGATGGCGTTCGTCATCGATAGCAGCGTCGTCTCGGCGGTGCTGGGGCTGGCGATGCTCGCCGTTGCCTATGGAATGCTGCGCCAGCGCCCCGGCGACTTCGTCGAACACCTGGCGCTGGCCGTCAGCCTGGCGGGGCAACTGCTGGTGGCCTGGGCGATAGGCTCCGCCCTGGATGGGCTCTCCGCCGGCCTGTGGTGGGCCTTGCTGGCGTTGCAGGTCGTACTGGCACTGGTGATGCCCAGCCTCACCCACCGGGCGTTCTCCGCCTTCGCCGCCGGCCTGGCGCTCTACCTGGCTTTGGCCGAAAGCGGTGCGCCCTTCATCGCCAGCGGCCTGGTGCTACTCGCCGCGACCGGGATCTGGCTGAACGAGTTTCGCTGGCCGGCTCGCCTGCGGCAGATGCAGGCGTGGGGGTACGGCCTGTTGCTGGGCTTGCTGGCCATGCAGTCCCTGGGGGATTTCGGCCAGCCGCTGCTGGGGTGGCGCATTGGCCCTGGCTGGGAGGCGCTGGCCTGGATCGGGCCGTGGCTGGGAGAAGTCCTGGCCACGCTGGCGTTACTGTTGCTGCTCCGGCACGTCTTCCACCATCGCGAGCATGACGTCGCCCCGGCAAGGCGAGTCGCCGCCTATGGCGCCGTGGCGGTGCTGATGCTGGCCTCGCTCCAGGCCCATGGAGTGACCCAGGGCGCCGTGGTGGTGGCGCTGGGCTTCGCCATCGGCAGCCGCCTGGTGACGGGGCTTGGGGCGATACTGCTGGTGCTGTCCATTGCCCGCTACTACTACCTGCTCGAGGTCACTTTGCTGGGCAAGGCGCTGACGCTCGCCGTCATCGGCGTGCTGCTGCTGGCGATGCGTTGGGGACTGAGGCACTGGTGGGCCAGGGAGGGGCAGGGCGATGAATAAGACCGTCGTGGCGGTGGCCACCTTGTTGATCCTGGCCGCGATCAACTGGGCCATTTGGGACAAGGAGAAGCACCTGGCCGAGGGTGAGGTGGTGTACCTGGCGCTGGCGCCGGTAGACCCTCGCTCGCTGATGCAGGGTGACTACATGGCGCTGAACTTCGAGATCGGCAACCGCATTCGGCAGGCCGTCCGGGAGCGAGCATCTGGCGATGAGGTGACGGATGTCGCCAACGGCCATGTCGTCGTAACGCTCGATGAGCAGCGCGTGGCGCACTTCGAGCGACTGGGCGAAGGCGATGAGGAACTCGCAGAGAGCGAAATGTGGCTTCGCTATCGCTTGCGCGATGGTCGGGTCGAGTTCGCCACCGATGCCTTCTTCTTCCAGGAAGGCCAGGCCGAACGCTACGAGGCGGCGCGCTATGGGCGGTTTCGCGTCGACGAGGGCGGCGCCCCCCTGCTGGTCTCCCTGCATGACGACGAGCTCGAGCGTCTGGGGGACGTGGAGCGCTGAGTACGAACTGGCTTCGATCGGGCGCCCGACGCGATGGCCGTGCTCGTCATGCGAATGCCGTTTCCCGGAAGCTCTCTCTGCCGAGGAGGGCGCGATGCCATGCTGCCAGCTGCCGCCGGTGCCGGCTCGGCCAGTCGACCTCGGGCAGGCGGAACGACAGGTAATCGAGAGCCACGCCGACCACGATGTCGCCGAGCGTCAGCGGCTCCGGTTCGCCCTTTCGGGTTCGCTCGTGCCCCTCGAGCGTGGCCAGCAGGCGCGCGATGGCGCGCTCGCGGCGCTGGCCCAGCACGCTCTCGTCGGCTGCCGTCCCTTGATGCTTGCGGGCAATCACGGTCGTGAAGGCGGCATCGATTAGACTCTGGCCGAACCCGGTATGGCTCAGCACCTCGGCAAGCGCGGCGCCCGGCAGCAGGTCGGTGCCGTTACCCCGTGCGTTGAGGTATTGCGCAATGAGCAGGGACTCACTGAGTGTTGCGCCGTCATCCGTGACCAGGGCCGGCACTCGGCTCGCCGGGTTTACGGCCAGCAATGCCTCATCGTCGACCCAGGGATCGCACCAGTGCAGGGAGACGTCGTCGGCCAGTCCGCGCTCCAGGGCAACGATGCGTGCAACGCGCGCATAGGGAGAAGTGGCGTTCAGATAGAGTTCCATGGTCAGCGCTCCCGGTTGTTGAGAGAAGGGGGTCGAGGGGAAACGGTCGGCGTGCTCGAGGCTGCGACACCTCGGCTGAGCAGAATGAGGACGATGCCGACGGCCAGCGCGATGCTGCCCATCGCGAACAGCGGATAGTAGGTTCCCGATGCGGCATACAGTGCCGACATCGCGTAGCCGGCCATGGCCTGGGCGGCGGCAAAGACGGCGGTGGCATGGCCCCATAGGCGCTTGTGCTCCCTAGCCCCGACCAGCTCCGCCAGCCGGCCGGAGGTGAGAGCGACGATGGCCGGGATCATCGCTCCCACGAGCAATGACGACAGCGAGCGGCTGATCAGAGAAAGCGAGATCAGCGGGATCGCCACCGCCACGGTCTTGGCCACGAAGCCCATCACCAGCCCGGTATGCCAGCCCAAATGCCTGGCCACGAAGCCGGCCAGCAGCGGACCGGCTACCGCGCCCACGCCGAACAGGGCCCATTGCAGCGAGGCCGCCCGGTGCCCCAGCTCGGCTTCGCGGGCCAGGAAGTCGACCCAGAACACGGTGTGCGGCACGAAGCCCACCG
Source organism: Pseudomonadota bacterium (assembly GCA_051749645.1). Taxonomy (GTDB): domain Bacteria; phylum Pseudomonadota; class Gammaproteobacteria; order Pseudomonadales; family Halomonadaceae; genus Halomonas. Next base: position 113,723 of record JBNJIT010000005.1, on the reverse strand, counting down.
CATCCAGGCCATAGGCTGCGATCACCAGCAGCACGGCCGCCGTGCCCAGTGAGCGAACCTTGGCCGGCGATTCCGATACCGTGGGAGGAGTAACGGAAGGCGAATCCAGACGAGCGGCGCCCCGGTCGCCGGCTGCGCCGGCGATCAGCGCCAGCACGCCGAGAGCCAGCCAGGTTGGCGTCAGGCCGATCTCGAGCAGGAGCGGCACCAGCGTCGCCGACAGCAGGGCGCCCAGACCGATTCCGGTGAAGACGAGGGCGCCCACCGTGGCCCGGCGATGGGGCGGCGTGGCGGCCAGCGCCGTGGAGGGACCGACCACCATCAGGATCGCTCCGGCCACGCCTGAAACCAGCCGCCACACGAAGAACCAGCCAATGGTGCCGGGGGTGGCGCAAGCCAGGAAACTCAGGCCGATGCCGGCGAAGGCGGCGGCCATGACCCAGCGAGGGGAGAAGCGCTCGGAGAGTCTATGTGCCGCGAGGGCGCCGATGAAGTAGCCGAGCAGGTTGGCGGCCCCCAGGTAGGCAGCCTGGGAGGCGGAGAACCAGTGCTGCTCGATCAAGGCCGGCAGCAGCGGCGTGTAGGCGAAACGGGCCACGCCGATGCCGGCAAGCGTGGCCATGATGCCTGTCAGGAGAGCGGGAAGATCGTGGTGGCGTGTCATGAACACCAGCGTACGCAAGTCAGGCGGTTCTTTATAAGTGATTTATTGAGATGGCTGTTATCATGTAATGAGATAGGTCGCAGCCAGTTCGGGAGTCGTCATGCAGCTCAAGTCGTTGCGTCTGTTCATGGCGGTCGTGGAGACGGGCAGTTTCGTGGCGGCCGCCGAGCGCCTTCACACCGTGCAGTCCAACGTCACGGCCCACATCAAGAAGCTGGAGGAAGAGCTGCACGTTCAGCTCATCGACCGCAAGGGGCGGGCCAGGCCGACTTCGGCCGGCCACGCCCTGGCCAGGCATGCCGAACGGATCCTGGCCGCCCACGACGAGGCCGTGGCGCTCTTCCGGGGCGACGATGCTCCACGCGGTCGGCTGAGAATCGGCGCGATGGAGACCACCATGGCCTTGCGTCTGCCTCCGCTGCTGGCCGCGTTTCATGCCAGCCACCCCGAGGTCGACATTTCGCTCCAAGCGGGGCCGACGGCCGATCTGGTGACAGGGCTCATCGAGGGCCATCTGGACTGTGCGTTCGTCGCCGGGCGCATCGAGCATCAGAGCTTCCACCAGCTCAAGGCGTTCAGCGAGCGGCTGGTGCTGGTGGCCTCCGAGCCGCTGGCGACCATGCCGACCACGGAAACGCTACTGGCTTCCACCTTTCTGGCCTTTCGACAGGGCTGCAGCTATCGGCAGCGCATCGAGCTACTACTGTCCTCCCACGGTGTGTCGGCCACGCGGCTCTTCGAGTTCGGCTCCCTCGATGCCATCCTTGGGGGCGTTGCCGCCGGCATGGGCTATTCCATCCTGCCGCGGGCCACGGTCGAGGCCCATCGGCATCGCTTCGACATTCACTTTCTCGAGCTGCCCACGCCCATTGCCGAGGTCGACACCTACTTTGCCGCACCGGCCCGGGATACCTGGCCACCGGCACTATCATGCTTCGTCGAGACGCTGCGCCAAGCCGTGGCCATGCCTGAGCCAGGCTTGAATCCAGCCGCGCCTGTTTAGGCGGTATCGCGCTCACGTCGCTGACTTGCAACCGGCGTATCGCGTCGGCTGGCTGCACTGCTTGGGCTTTCCATTGGTGCCCTGAAACGAGGACCGTCGATGACCTCCCAGCAAGGCTTCACCCTGACTCGCGCCGACACCCGCCGCCTGCTGGTGCGCTATCACTTCCGGGCGGCGCCGCTGGCGACCATCGTGCATCGCCTGGGGACCATCCAGTACGACCCGCTGGCGCCGGTCGGTACCAATCCGGATCTGGTTTTGCAGGCCCGGGTGTCCGGCTACCGCCAGGGCGAATGGCAGGATGCCGCCTATCGTCGGCGGCTGCTGGTCGATGGCTGGGACAAGCAGGCCAGCCTGATCCAGCCCCAGGAGTGGTGGGCCCAGGCGCCGTTTCATCGCTGGTTCGCTCAGCGCTGGAACCAGCGTGGCGTGGACGTCGATTCGCCGGAAGCCCGCAACCTGGTCGACCAGGTTGAGCGCGGCGGCCCCGCCACCAGTCTCGAACTCGGCGACCAGCGGGCCGATCCCGCCCTGCGTGGCAGCTGGTACGGGCCCAAGCGTTCGCGGCATCTGCTCAAGGCGTTGTGGGATAGCGGGCGCTTGATGACGCACCATCGAGTCGGTGGTCGCCATGCCTATGACCTGCCCGAGCGCGTGCTGCCACAGGGCACCGGTACGCCGGACGCCGCGCCGGACGACGCCCTGCAACGGCTGGTGGTGCGTCGCGTGCAGGCCGCCGGGCTGCTGCGTCCCACCGCCGATGGCGCCGTCTGGTCGCTGCCGTGCTCGCGAGCCGAGCGCGACCGCATCGCCGCGCGGGCCATTGCCGCCGGTGAGTTGATCGAACTCGATGTGGAAGGCGTCCGCTACTGGACTACGCCCGGGGCTCTCGCGGTACTGGAGGAGGCGCCTGGCACGGTCAACCCCATGGTGCCGGAGGTGCGTTTTCTCGCTCCGCTGGACCCGTTGATGTGGGATCGCGGTGGCGTCGCCCGGCTGTTCGGCTTCGATTACGTCTGGGAGGTCTACAAGCCTCAGGCCCAGCGCCGCTGGGGATACTACGTGCTGCCGGTACTCTGGGGCGAGCGCTTCGTCGCCCGCTTCGACGCCAAGTGCCAGCAGGGCACCTTGACGCTTCTCGCCTGGCACTGGGAATCCGATATCCAGCCGGCCAGACTGCCCGATGGTCTGCCCGAGGCGCTTCGCCAGGCCGCCCGGCATTTCCTCGACTATCTCGGCGCCACGCGCCTCGTCCTTCCCAGGGGGCTCGGTCGGGAGGCGCGACGCGCCTGGCAGGGGGCGCGAATAAAAACGTAACAGGCTAATTATTGTCGTACTGTTGGCATGAGACCGATCCGCCCCCATGTGGGGCGGTACGATACGTCATCATCCCGTCAGGAGCGTTCATGAGCCAAGACACTACCTACACCCCGCCGAAGGTCTGGACCTGGGAGAAAGCCAGCGGCGGCACCTTCGCCAGCATCAATCGGCCGGTGGCCGGCCCCACCCACGACAAGGCGTTGCCGGTGGGCGAGCACCCCTTCCAGCTCTACTCCATGGGCACACCCAACGGCGTGAAGGTCACGACGCTGTTCGAGGAACTGCTGGCACTGGGACACCGGGATGCCGAGTACGATGCCTGGTTGATCCGCATCGGCGAGGGCGATCAGTTCGGTAGCGGGTTCGTCGAGGTCAACCCCAACTCCAAGATTCCGGCGCTGATGGATCATTCCACCACGCCGCCCACCCGGGTGTTCGAGTCGGGCGCCATTCTGCTCTACCTGGCGGAGCGGTTCGGCGAGTTCCTGCCGAAGGATCACGCCACACGTACCGAAACCCTGAACTGGCTATTCTGGCAGATGGGCAGCGCGCCCTACCTGGGAGGCGGGTTCGGTCACTTCTACGCCTACGCACCGGAGGCGCTGGAGTACCCCATCGATCGTTTCGCCATGGAGGTGAAGCGCCAGCTCGACGTGCTCGACCGTCGCCTGGCCGAGACGCGCTACCTGGCCGGCGACGACTACACCATCGCCGATATCGCCAACTGGTCCTGGTACGGCCAACTGGCGCTGGGCCGGCTCTACGACGCCGGGGAGTTCCTGCAGGTGCAGGAGTATGCCAACGTGCAGCGCTGGGCGAAGGAGATCGACGCCCGCCCGGCGGTGAAGCGGGGGCGCATGGTCAACCGCACCTTCGGCGAGCTGGCGATGCAGCTCCACGAGCGCCACGCCGCCAGCGACTTCGAGACGAAGACCCAGGACAAGCTGGAAACTTCCCAGTGACGAGGGTCATCGAGGGCATTCTCAGGGCAGTACCGCTGTCTCTTTTCTGAGACGCCCGCTCTCTTTTGCCGGTGAGGCAAGTCAAATGCCTGCGCCGGCGTGGGGAGTGGGTCAGTCGACGCGGGTGATCAGTACCGGCGCGGTGCCGCGATGGAGCATGCCGAGCTGCCTGGCGGCGCGCTTGGAGAGGTCGATGATTCGTCCCTTGACGAATGGGCCGCGGTCGTTGATCAGCACTTCCACCGCATTGCCGGTATCCGGCCGGGTGACGCGCACTCGGGTACCGAAAGGCAGGCTGGGATGGGCGGCCGTCAGCGCTTGCTGGTCGAAGGGCTCGCCACTGGCGGTGGTGCGGCCCTGGAACTGATCGCCGTAGTAGGATGCCACGCCGCGCTGGGCGTTGGAGCTGGCGTCGTGGGCCTGGGCCGTGCCGGCAAGGCCGGAACCCAACACAATGGCCAGGCTCATGGCCAGGGCGTAACGGGTCATGGCTCCCATGGTGTTACCTCATGAGGCTCGTGTGGCGCGGGGATCGCTGCCAGCGATGAGGTGCCTGGGTGGCGTGTGGATGGTAACCGCTGCCGTCAGTGGCGGCAAGCTCGTCGGGGAGTATCGACGAAACGGCCGACGCAATGGTCGGCCGTTTCGGCGTGCGGTTCTTCTTGCAGGGGGCAGAACTCAGTGCGTTCTGTCTTCTTCGAACAGTTCTGCCTTGGCATCGCGCATGACGTCTTCGCAGGCAGCCTGGTGGGCAAGCTGGGTAAGCAGGCTCTGGGTCACCTCGAAGCCCTTGCCGAGGCAGGTGTCTACCTCTTGGCGGCTAACCTGGGGGGTCACGTCACAGTCGATCTTGATCGTTCTTCCGCTGCCGTCCAGTCGGTCGGCGAACTCACGCAGCCGCCAGGCGATACGCTCCTTCAAACTGGCTGCTGCCTCCACGCCTTCGTTTACGCTAAACGTGCACCGCCACTCCGGTTTGTAGACCTTCATGCGAACCTCCCGTGCAGGCTTGGATGGACTGATCGATCGTGCTGAGTACTCCGTAATGCCGATGTGACCGGCCTATCATACCGGTTTCAGCAAGTAACCGCGAGAACCCTCGGTGGAGAAAAGCGGGCAGTGCGAAAGTCTGCCTGCCGAGACCTCGATCCGGCGGGCTCACGACAGGGCGGGTAGCGAGGTTAGGCCGGCGTCGGGCGTGGCCAGAATCGCGCCACTACGGCGAGCAGCACGGCCAGCAGTGGCAGCCCGGCGCTCGGGCTGTCGAGGAGGTGCAGAGTGAGGGCGCTGGTCAGGCACCACAGGGCGGGAATGACCAGCAGGGACCAGCCCAGCCATGCCGGGCGAACCAAGGCCGTCATACCCAGCGTGGCGATGGCCAGCGGGTCCGGAGCCAGGCCGATCACTTCGGCACCACCCAGCCCGCGGCCGAGCGGCAGTGCGGTCAGGGGGTGCAGGAAAATAGCATAGGCGATCAACGCCATCCCCAGCCCGCGGGGCAGGGTCCAGCCGCTGGGCAGCGCCAGCCCGCCCCGCCTCAGGCCGAGGCCGAGCAGCAGCAGCGCTTCCAGCGCGAACAGTGGCACCATGTAGCGAATGCCCCAGTTGATGGGGGCGTAGCGCTGCCACAGAAAGGACCAGGCAACGAACGCCCAGGCCGCAGCGAGCAGGACGAGCCCCGCGCGAATCCTTCCCGGCCGCGGGAAGGCGAGCGCCAGCAGCAGCGCCGCGCCCAGGGCCAGGGCGAACAGTGGAGCGGGCCACAGTGCCTCGTTGTGCAACACGAAGAGGCGTTCGTAGACCCGCGGCGAGAACATCAGGAAGTCCTGGGGCCGATAGCTCAACCACTCGCTCATGGCGCCCTCACAGCGTGGCCACGTAGTCGGCCATGCGCCGGCGCAGGGCGGCGTCGGGCAGTGGCCCGCGGGCGGCGTCGAGATTCTCGCGCACGTGATCGACCCGGGTGGTGGCGGGAATGGCGCAGGTCACGTCCGGTTGAGAGACGATGAACTTGAGGATGAACTGTGCCCAGTTGCTTGCCCCGGTCTCGGCCACCCAGTCGGGTAGGGGCGTGTCCTCCAGGCGGCGAATCAGCCGCTTCTGCTGGAAGGGGCGGTTGGCGATCACGCCGATGCCGCGCTCGCGGGCCAGCGGCAGCAGGCGGCGTTCGGCCTCGCGGTCGACGATGTTGTAGGTGATCTGCACGAAGTCGATGGGCGCTTCGCGCATGATGCGCTCGATGGCGTCGTGGCGCCGGCCGTGGGAGGTGGTGATGCCCACGTGGCGAACCTCGCCGGCCTCGCGCATGGCCAGCAGGGTCTCCAGGTGCGCCTCCCAGGCCAGCAGGTTGTGCACCTGCAGCAGCTCGAAGCGCGGCACGCCCCAGTGGCGCCGCGAGGCCTCGATCTGTTCGGGGCCTTCGTCGGGGTTCGAGGTCCACACCTTGTCGGCGGCGTAGACCGGCTCGACGGCATCGAGCTCGGCGAGGGCGTGGCCGATGGTGGCCTGGGACGAGCCGTACATCGGCGAGGAGTCGATGAGCCATCCGCCTCCCTCGAAGAAAGCCCGCATGACGTCGGTGCACGCCTCGAGCAGCTGCGGGTCGTCGCCGACGTTGAAGGTGATCCAGCTGCCCAGCCCCACCAATGGCAGGCGTAGGTCGCCGGCGGGCAGCTGGCGAGTGGCGATCTCGGCGTGTGCCGTGCGGGTACCCAGCGGCGGCAGCGCCGAGGCGGCGGCCAGTGCGGCGAGCCCGCCGAGCAGCCGGCGACGCGTCAAGGGGCGCGGTTCCGGGAGCATGGGCCTCTCCGATAGGGGAACTGTGGGCAGTGTAGACGCCACCGGCATCAGCTCAGTTCCACCGCCTCCAGCTGTGTGGTGAGCCCGGCCAGCAGGCTGCCGCTGTGGCGCCAGAAGTGCCAGTAGAGCGGCACCTCGAGCCCTTGGCCGGGCGCGATGCTGGCGAGCTCTCCCGTTGCGAGCCGTTCTTCCACTTGCATGCGGGGGATCATGCCGTAGCCCAGCCCGGCGCGTGCCAGGCGCATGAAGCCTTCCGACGAGGGGCACAGATGGTAGGGAAAGGGGCCATGGTAGCCGCAGTGGGCCAGGAAGCGATGCTGAAGCTGGTCGTTGGGGCCATAGATGATGGCCGGAGCGTGACGAAAGGCCGCCTCGTCCGGGCCATCGGGAAAGTAACGGTCGATGTAGTCGGGTGTGGCGAGCGGCAGGTAGGTCATCCGCCCGAGTGGCACGCAGCGCGCGCCGGCAATGGGTTGAGAGTTGGCGCACAGGCAGGCTGCGACGTCGCCGTCGCGCAGGCGCTTGAGGCCCACGTCCTGATCCTCGATAACCAGGTCGAGGAGTACCCCGGCCTGGCGGCAGTAGTCGCCGATGGTGGCTGCCCACCAGGTGGTCAGGCTGTCGGCGTTGAGGGCGATGCGTAGCCGAGGCGACGCGGTTTCCAGCGTGGGCAGGGCGGTAGACAGATCGCGCTCGAGCAGCCGTACCTGCTGCAGGTGGTTGAGCAGGCGCTGGCCCGCTGGCGTGGGCGCCAGGGCCGGGTGACGAACCAGCACCGGCTGGCCGAGGCGAATCTCCAGCGCCCTGATGCGCTGCGAGATGGCGGATTGCGACAGGCCCAGGGCTTCGCCGGCACGCTCGAAGCCGCCGCACTCCATGACCGTGGCCAGAGCTTCCAGGAGTTTGTAGTCGAGCATAAGAAGAACTGATGCAGTATTAGGAGAATGATTTTTCAGTATATCGGCTTCGCGCTAGGCTGGCGCCACTTCGTTCTCGACCGGTGGCGGTTCGCCCCGGCAACCAGGAGGCAGGCGCATGCTGGAGAGCTTCGTCACCGGATTTCTCGTCAGTGGCGGCATCATCGTCGCCATTGGCGCGCAGAACGCCTACGTACTGGGCCAGGCGGTGCGCCGGCAGCATCACTGGTGGTCGGCCGGACTGTGCATGAGCAGCGACGTGCTGCTGCTGTCGGCGGGCATGTTCGGGGTCGGTGCCCTGCTGCTGACGGCGCCCGAGGCCATGAACGTGCTGCGCTGGCTGGGGGTGATCTTCCTCGCCTGGCTGGCGGGGCAGGCGCTGTACCGTGCCGTGCGGGGGCGCGTCGGGCTCGATGCCGCCGCCAGCGATGGGCGTACACGCCGTCAGGTGCTGCTCGCCACGCTGGCGGTGACGATACTCAACCCCCAGGTCTACCTCGACACCCTGCTGCTGATTCCTTCCGTGGGAGCCCAGCAGGAGAGTGCGGGGCTGTTCCTGGCGGGGGCCGCCAGCGCCTCGGTGACCTGGTTCTCCCTGCTGGCCTGGGGCGGTGCGGCGCTCTCGCCCTGGCTGTCGCGGCCGCTGGCCTGGCGGGCCATCGATGGCGCCATCGGCGTGATGTTGGCTGCCATCGCCCTGCAGCTGGCCGTTCAGCCGCCCGTGGCGTGAGGGGCTGCCGGGGCGTGCCACTGCGGCGCATTGCCCCGGCAGCCGTGCCCTGGGCATGGATGGCCTTGCAATGCCGGACGGGCAACATCATGTTCAAAGGGACATGTCCCAAAGCGCTCCCATCATGACGACACCCGACCCCAGACAGTCATCTTCCGCGCCTCGCCAATCGGGCGGGACGCCGTCTCCCGACAAGTGGCAGAAGCCTTCCGGCGAGTCGCCGCAGCGACAGTTCCTGCTCTTTCTGTGGGTTGCAGTGGGGATTCTGCTGGTCTTCCATTATCTGGATGCCACCGACCGTGAGGTGCAGACCGAGCTCACCTATTCCCAGTTCCTGCAGGCAGTGGATGCCGATCAGATCGAGTCGGTGACCCTGCGCGGCCAGTCGGTGGAGGGCCGCTTCAATGAAGCGGGCCGCCAGGCCCGCGACGACAGCGAGGTCGAAACGTTCACGACCACCCGCCCCGACGTGGAGGGCGAGCGGCTGTTGGAGCGCTTGGAGAGTCACGGCATCGAGATCGTCGCCGAGCCGGTGGACCCGCCCTGGTGGCAGCGCGTGCTGATCGGGGCGCTGCCGTGGATTCTCATCCTCGGCCTGTTGTTCTGGTTCTGGAACCGCATGCAGCAGCGCATGATGTCGGGCGGCGGTCCGTTGGGCATGGGCAAGTCACAGGCGCGCCAGATCACCAGCGAGCAGAGCCGGACGCGGCTCACCGACGTGGCCGGCTCCGAGAACGCCAAGCGCGAGGTCACCGAGGTGGTCGACTTCCTCAAGGAGCCGGAGCGTTTCCGTGCCCTGGGTGCGAAGATTCCCCGTGGCGTGCTGATGATGGGGCCGCCGGGTACCGGCAAGACGCTGATGGCCAAGGCGGTGGCTGGCGAGGCCGAAGTGCCCTTCTTCAGCATCAGCGGCTCGGAGTTCATCGAGATGTTCGTCGGGGTGGGCGCATCGCGGGTGCGCGACCTCTTCAAGCAGGCCAAGGAACAGGCGCCCGCGGTGGTGTTCATCGACGAGATCGACTCCATCGGCCGTGCGCGTGGCACCGGCATGGGCGGCGGCCACGACGAGCGCGAACAGACGCTGAACCAGATACTTGCCGAGATGGACGGCTTCGAGGAGCACGAGTCGGTGGTGGTGCTGGCCGCCACCAACCGCCCCGACGTGCTCGACCCAGCGTTGCTGCGCCCGGGGCGCTTCGACCGCAAGGTGACCCTGGAGAACCCCCACCGCCAGGCCCGCCGCGACATCCTCGCCGTGCACACCCGCGACATGCCGCTGGCCGACGACGTCGATCTGATGCGCCTGGCCGAGATCACCACCGGCTTTTCCGGAGCGGATCTCGCCAACCTGGCCAACGAGGCGGCGCTGCTCGCCGGCCGGCGCGGACAGCAGCAGGTCGACTGGGTCTGCTTCTCCGACGCCCGCGACCGACTGCTGCTCGGCGAGGCCAAGGATGTCGGCCTCTCCGAGAGCGAACGTCACGTCGTCGCCTATCATGAATCGGGTCACGCCCTGCTCGCTTACCTGCTGCCCAATGCCGATCCGCTGGAGAAGGTCACCGTGTTGCCGCGCGGCCGTGCCCTGGGGGTGACCGCCCAGGTGCCCGACGAGGATCGCGTCAACTTCAGCGAGTCCTACCTGCGCGACCGCATCACCGTCATGTACGGCGGGCGGCTGGCCGAGTCGATCGTCTTCGGCGAGGTGTCTAGCGGCGCCGAGAACGACCTCGAGCAGGCGACCAAGCTGGCGCGCAACATGGTGGGGCGCTGGGGCATGAACCGCCGCATCGGCCCGGTGATGGCCTCCCACAGCCAGGAGCACGTCTTCCTCGGTCGCGAAATGGCCCAGGCGCGGGACTACAGCGAGGCCCTGGCGGGCCTCGTCGACGAGGAAGTGCGCGAGCTGCTCACCGGTCTCGAGAGCCACGGACGAGCGCTGCTCGAGAAGCATCGCGAGGCGCTCGATGCGCTTGCCGAAGCCCTCGAATCGCGCGAGACCCTGGAGATCGAGGAGATCCGCGAAGTGCTCCAGGGTCACATCTCGACGTCTCCCGCCTCGTCATCGTGAAGTCTCGGTGACGTCTCTCGCGCGCACCGCGGCAATGTTGGCCAGTGCTCCTACACTGGAGTGGTAGCCGGTTCACGCCGGCCCACCGCTCGCCGGGGCAGAAACGGCTGCCTCCGAGAGACGACGTATCACTTGCGCGAGGGAGGTATCGCCATGAACACGCTGAATGCAAGCCGTCTGGCCGTGGTGGCGGGCGCTCTTCTGTTCGCCATGCCTGCCATGGCAGAGATGGAGCGCCGGGAGGCCGCCGCCGACGCCGAGGTCTATTTCATTTCGCCGGAAGACGGAGCGACGCTGTCGAGCCCGGTGACGGTACGTATGGGGCTCGAGGGCATGGGGGTGGCGCCCGCGGGCACCCAGGCCGAGGGGACGGGCCATCACCACCTGCTGGTGGACACGACCCTGGACGAGGTCGACCTCGATGCGCCACTACCCACGGACGACCATCACCGCCATTTCGGCGGCGGTCAGACGCAGGCCGAGGTGGAACTGGAACCCGGGGAGCACCGCCTGCAGCTGCTGTTCATGGATGAGCGCCATGTGAGCTTCGATCCCCCGGTGGCCTCCGAGGCGATCACCATCACCGTCGAATAGGGCGTTGCCCCGGCTCATCCGACTTTGCCCCGCGACCGAAGCCAGGCAAACTAGACGTTTTGGTTGGGGTGACCAATCGCTAATCGACGGGGCTGGGGCATGGTACAGGGTGGCATCGGACCAGTGGCGTGCTGGCGGTGGGGGCTTCGCGTCCTGGCGCTGCTGGTGTGCGGGCTGATGCTGTCCGGGTCGGCGGCGCTGGCCCGCGACGAGGCGCCGATGAGCCTGCGGTTGCTGGAACATGCCGATACTTCACCGCCTGTGGCGGAACCCTCGGCCTTGCCGGGTCGTACGCTGCCGGCCGGTGAGCGCTACAGTCTGGGCATCGTCGATGAGCCGGTTTGGCTGGCGGTGACTCTGCCGGAACTGAACGGCTCTCGGCTTCTGCACCTCGACAACCCGTTGTTGCACGACGTCGCCCTCTACCGCCACCAGCCGGATGATACGGCCGCCTGGCAGCCGGTGGCGCGGTATGCCATGCAACCCCTGACCGGCGAGTCGCAGCCAGCCTGGCGACCGATCTTTCCGGTGCACACGCCCGACACCTATCTGCTCAAGATCGATTCCACCCAGTCTCTGCGTTTCGCGTTGCACCTGCAGACGCCGGAAGCCTTGGCGCGGGATTGGCGAGCCTTCATGCTGGGGCAGGGGCTCTATCTGGGGCTGGTGCTGGGGCTGGCGCTCTACAACAGCGTTCTGCTGCTCAGCCTGCGCGATTCCAGCTATTTCTGGTACCTCGGTTTCGTGCTGGGAATTGCCGGCTACTTCATTGGCCAAAAGGGGCTGCTGCACGAGGTGTGGCCGTCGCTGTCCATCGCCACCAACGAGGCATTGATGTTCACGGCCCTGGCGGTGGGGGCCACCAGCGCCTTGCAGTTCTGTCGTCGCTTCCTGCTGATGCCGCGCGAGGATCCGGTCGTGAGTCGCTGCCTGCGCGCCGTGGGCTGGTTCGCGGCGATCGGCATCGCTCTGGCCTGGGCTCACCCCGGGCACCCGACGCTGATCTTTTTCTCCATATTCGGCACCGCCGTGATGGGGCTTTTCCTGGTGTCAGCCATCCGTGCCCTGAGTCGCCGCTTCCGGCCGGCGCGCTGGCTGCTGCTGGCCTGGGGAGCGCTGGTGCTAGGAGCGGTGGTGTTCATCCTGGGCACCTATGGCTGGCTGCCACATCATTTCCTGACCTATTACGGCTTCCAGCTCGGCTCGGCCATCGAGGTGACCCTGCTGTCGCTGGCCCTGGCCGACCGCATCAGTCTGCTTCACCGCGAGCGCCAGAATCTGCTCGATGAGCAGGCCCGGCTGCACGGCATGAGCTACACCGATGGACTGACCGGACTCAGCAATCGCCGCTATCTGGATGAATACCTGGCGGCTGCGACGAAGGCGTCGGTGACCCACGGCAAGCCGCTCAGTCTGGTGATGCTCGATCTCGACCGGTTCAAGGCGTTCAACGACCGCTGGGGGCATCTGGAGGGCGACCGTGCCCTGCAGCATCTGGCAAGGGTGATGTGCGATGCGGTGCGCGACGAGGATACGGTGTGTCGCTACGGGGGCGAGGAGTTCGTGCTGGTTCTGCCAGGGCGTGATGCCGCGCAGGCCCTGGAGATCGCCGAGCGGTTGCGTCTCGAGCTGGCCAGTCGCCCCCTGCGCCTGGAGAACGGCGATGCCGAGATCCTGACCGCGACGCTCGGCGTGGCCAGTCACGTGTCCGGGGAAAGCCCCGAGTCGCTGCTCGATCGAGCCGACCAGGCGCTGTATCGCGGCAAGCGGGCAGGGCGCAATCGTGTCGTGCTGGATCGCCCCGGCCATGAGGCCGAACCCGGTATCGTCGAGAACGAACGCACTGCCCGGTCTACGCTGAGATAGCTCCGGCCAGGGTCGCCGGACGCGGCCATCGCCCGATACACTGACGAGCGCATCGCCCTTATGGGCACAGACAAGGAAGCGTCCATGCCACGCCGTCCCCCCACCTCCTATTTGCTGGCTGCCGTGCTGCTGGTTGGGCTGCTGCTGTGGCTCGCCTTCGGCGACCTGCAGCGGTTTCAGAGCGCTCCGCCGCCGGCCGACAGCGAGCGTTCGGCGCCCACGCTAGTGGAGTATCGCGACAGCCAGGCCGAGGTCTATACCCCGCGGTTGGTGGCCCAAGGGCAGCTCGAACCGATTCGCGAGCTCGAACTGCGCACCCGCCGGGCAGGGCGCGTGGCCGAACTGCCGGTGGCGCTGGGTGATCGGGTGGACGCAGGGGAGGTGCTGCTGCGTCTGGCGCCGGACGCCCTCGAGGCGCAGTTGGTACGGGCCGAGGACGAGCTTGCCCGGGCCCGCGCCGAACTTGCCGGCGCCGAGGAGTTGCAGCGTCGCGAACTGAGCTCGCGTCTCGAACTGCTCCGGTTGCAGGCCGGGGTCAGCACGGCGGTGGCCGAGGTGGCCGAGCTGCGCGAGGCGCTCGACCAGACCCGGCCGCAGGCACCCTTTGCCGGCGTTTTCGACCGCCTCGACGTGGAGCGTGGGGAGGTGCTGCAGGTGGGTGAGACCTTCGGGCGGCTGGTGGACGACCGCCAGTTGACGGCGAGTGCCTGGGTGGCCCAGCGCGAGGCGCTGGGCCTCGAACCTGGGCTGGCGGTGGAAGCGCAGCTGCTCGACGGCTCGCGACTGACCGGCGAGCTGACCCATGTGTCGCGCCGGGCCGATCCGGCCACGCGCTCCTTCTACCTCGAGGCGACCCTGGACAACGCCGAGCGGCGGCGTCTGGCCGGCGGCAGCGTCACCCTGTCGATCAGGCGCGACTCGCGTCGGGTGCATCGCCTGTCCCCGGCACTGTTGGTGCTCGAGGATGCCGGGCAGCTCGCCGTGAAACACCTCGACGACGACCGCGTGGTGATCTCGCGCGTCACCCTGGTGGATGCCGATACCGACGCGGCTCGCGTTGCCGGGCTGCCCGAGCGGGTGCGCCTGATCACCCTGGGCGGCGGTTTCGTCGCGGCGGGCGAGCGGGTCGAGACCGTGGCCGCCGAGAGCGGAGAGGGGACGGACTGAGCATGCGCACCCTGATCGAGGCCGCGCTGGACCGTTCGCGCACCACACTGCTGCTGCTCGTGGCGCTGCTGGCCGCCGGTATTGCCGCCTGGCAGGTGGTGCCCAAGGAGGCCAATCCCGACGTCCCCATTCCCATGATCTACGTCGCGCTGGTGCTCGAGGGCGTGAGTCCCGAGGATGGCGAGCGGTTGCTGGTGCGCCCCATGGAGCAGGAACTGCGCACCATCGAGGGGCTAAGCAAGATGACCTCCCAGGCCAGCCAGGGGCACGCCTCGGTGATGCTGGAGTTCGATGCCGGTTTCGATGCGCGCCAGGCGCTCGCCGACGTGCGCGAGAAGGTCGACATCGCCAATGCCGAGCTGCCCGACGAGGCCGAGGAGCCACGGGTGGTCGAGATCAATGTGGGGCTCTTTCCGGTGCTCTCGCTGGGCCTTTCCGGGCCGCTGGAGGAAACCGAGCGTCTGGCCGTGGCGCGCCGCCTGCAGGACGCCATCGAAAGCATCCCCGAGGTGCTGGAGGTGGAGATCGGCGGCGAGCGCGAGGAACTGCTCGAAGTGGTGGTCGACCCGCTGGTGCTGGAGAGCTACGGCGTCGACTTCGCAGAGCTCTTCAATCTGGTGACGCGCAACAACCGCCTGGTGGCAGCCGGCAGCCTGGATACCGGCGCCGGCCGCGCACCGGTCAAGGTGCCTGGGGTGATCGAGTCGCTCACCGACGTGTTCGACATGCCGGTCAAGGTCGACGGCGACCGCGTGGTCACCTTCGGCGATGTGGGCTGGATTCGTCCCACCTTCAAGGATCCCGACGGCTTCGCGCGCATCGATGGCGACCCCGCTCTGGTGCTGGAGATATCCAAGCGCGCCGGCGCCAACCTGATCGCCACCGTGGCGGGCGTACGCGAAGTGCTCGAAGCGGCTGGCGAGCGGCTGCCCGAGCGTCTCGACGTGACCACCATCATGGACCAGTCCGACATGGTGGAGGAGATGCTCTCCGAGCTGCTCAACAATGTGATCACCGCCGTGGTGCTGGTGCTGGTGGTGATCCTCGCCGTCATGGGGGTGCGCAACGCGCTGATGGTGGGCCTGACCATACCGGGGGCCTTCCTGACCGGCATCCTGCTGATCTGGGCCATCGGCTATACCCTGAACATCGTGGTGCTCTTCGCGCTGATCCTGGTGGCCGGACTGCTGGTGGACGGTGCCATCGTGGTCAGCGAACTGGCCGACCGCCACCTGCGCGAGGGGCAGCCGCCGCGGAAGGCCTGGATCAACGCCGCCCATCGCATGAGCTGGCCGGTGATCGCCTCCACCGCCACCACGCTGGCGGTGTTCGCGCCGCTGCTGTTCTGGCCGGGGGTGGTGGGCGAGTTCATGAAGTACCTGCCGGCCACGGTAATTCTCTGCCTGCTGGCCTCGCTGGCCATGGCGTTGATATTTCTGCCCACACTGGGCGGTGTGCTCACCCGACGCGTGGCGGTGCCGGTGGCGCCGGAAGCGCTGGTCACCAGCGGCGGACGCCTCTACCGGTCGCTGCTCGCACGTCTGCTGGCCCACCCTTGGCTGACGCTTACGCTGTCATTGCTGCTGATGGCGGTGATCTACACCGGCTATGCGCGTTTCAACCACGGCGTGGAGTTCTTTCCTGAGGTCGAGCCGGAAACGGCCCAGGTGCTGGTGCGCGCTCGCGGCGATTTCTCGGCGGCTGAGAAGGATGCCGTGGTGCGGCGGGTGGAGTCGCGGCTGGCCGGGATGAGTGAAGTCGAGGCGCTCTACGCGCGCTCCTACGCCACACCCAACGAACAGCTCGGCAACGATGTCATCGGCACCGTGCAGTTCCAGCTCATCGACTGGCAGCGGCGCCGTCCGGCAAACCGCATCATGGAGGAGATGGCGGAGCGCACGGCGGACCTGCCCGGAGTGGTGCTGGAGTTCCGCGAACAGGAAATGGGCCCCGGTCCGGGCAAGCCGATCCAGCTCGAGGTGAGCGGCGACGACGAGGCCCGGATCCTGGCCGTCGTCGATGCCCTGCGTGGCGAGATGTCGCAACTCGGGGGCTTCCGCGACATCGAGGACAACCGCAGCCTGCCCGGCGTGGAGTGGCGGATCAACGTCGACCGCGAGGCGGCGGCGCGCATGGGGGCCGACGTGGCGGCGGTGGGCAATGCCGTGCAGCTGGTCACCACCGGGCTGCAGGTGGCGAGCTACCGGCCGGAACGTGCCCGCGACGAGGTGGACATCCGCGTGCGCCTGCCCGAACGGTGGCGGTCGCTGGACCAACTGGGGCGGTTGACGCTCAACACCCCGCGCGGCCAGGTGCCGGTGGCGCATTTTGCCGAACTGGAGCCGGCGCCCAAGGTGGGCACCCTACAGCGCATCGATGGGCGTCGTGCCATCACCCTGGCGGCCGATGTCGCGCCGGGCTACCAGGCCGACGAGCGGCTCGCGGCGCTGCTCGAGGCTGCGGGGGAGCCGCCCGAAGGCGTCACGGTCGGGGTGGCCGGCGAACAGGAAGAGCAACAGGAGGCCGCCATCTTTCTGATGACGGCCTTCCTCGTTGCCGTGGGGCTGATGGCGCTGATCCTGGTGACCCAGTTCAACAGCCTCTACCAGGCGGCGCTGGTGCTCTCGGCCATCGTCTTCTCCACGGCGGGCGTGCTGCTGGGACTGCTGGTCAACGGCGAGCCCTTCGGCATCGTCATGGTCGGCATGGGCATCATCGCCCTGGCGGGGATCGTGGTGAACAACAACATCGTGCTGATCGATACCTACAACCAACTGCGCGGCGAGGGTTTCTCGCCCCGTGAGGCGGCACTGGAAGCCGGTGGGCTGCGCCTGCGCCCGGTACTGCTCACCGCCGTGACCACGGTGCTGGGGCTCACGCCCATGGTGCTGGGGGTCAACGTCAATCTGCTCGAACCCAGCCTGGGCTTCGGTGCGCCCTCCACCCAGTGGTGGACGCAGCTCTCCAGCGCCATCGCCGGCGGGCTGACCTTCGCCACCGGCCTGACGCTGCTGCTCACCCCCTGCCTGCTGGTGCTGCGTATCGGGCGCGCCCGCTGAACCGCCCTTACTCGGCGGACTCCGGCAGCTCGGCGTTGTGGAAGACGCGCTGCACGTCGTCGAGGTCTTCGAGGGAGTCGATCAGTTTCTCGAACAGCGCCACGTCGTCGCCCTCGACCGGGGTCACGGTCTGCGGCACGAACTGGATTTCGTCGACCTCGAACTCGAACTCGCCGAAGGTATCCAGCAGTGCCTGCTTGGCCTTGGCGTACTCGGTGTGCGGAGCGAAGACGGTGATGCGGCCATCCTCGTTCTCGATGTCGGTGACGTCGACGTCGTTCTCCATCAACGCCTCCAGCGCGGTGTCTTCATCCTCGCCGGGGTAGGCGAGGATGGCGCAGTGGTCGAACAGGTGGCTCACGCTGCCCGGCGTGCCGAGCTTGCTCTTGGCCTTGTTGAAGCAGGCGCGTACGTCGCCGAAGGTACGGTTGGGGTTGTCGGTCAGGCAGTCGACGATGACCATGCAACTGCCCGGCCCGAAGCCCTCGTAGCGCGCCGGCGAGAAGTCTTCGCCGCCCACGCCGCTGGCCTTGTCGAGCGCCTTGTCGATCACGTGGCTCGGCACCTGATCCTTCTTGGCGCGTTCGATCAGCCCGCGCAGCGCCAGGTTGCCGGCGGGGTCGGTGCCGCCCTGCTTGGCGCAGACGTAGATCTCGCGGCCATACTTGCTGTACACCTTGGTCTTGGCGGCGGCCGTCTTGGCCATGGATTCCTTGCGGTTCTGGAAGGCCCTGCCCATTGCATTGTCCTGTGGCGTCGATACACGAGGCGGATTCTACGAAACCGAACGGGGAGCGAACAGGACTATTTCGTGCCGTGGCCGATCCCCGTCATGACTACACTGCCGTTAGCGATAATCCGCGTAAACCCTCGCCCACTCGGGCGGGGAGCAGTCACTCACTCACTTGCCTGGAGGCGCCATGGATCACCATGCCTACCGCCACGTCCTCGCCGACCGTCTCGCCGGTAGCGAGCTGCCGTTCCCGCCTGCCGAGTTCGCCATGCGCCGCGAGCGGGTGCGCCGGTCCATGGGCACGGCGGGGCTCGAGGCGCTGCTGCTCACCGACCCGGCGGACATCTTCTACCTGACCGGCTATCACACCTTCGAGGTCTCGGTGTACACCGCCCTGGTCGTCACCGCCGACCGGCTGGTGCTGCAGGTGCCTTCCATCGAGACGGGGCCGGCGGTGGTTACCGCTACGGTGGACGAGATCATCGGCTATCGCTGGGAGGGCATCGAGGAGGTGATCGACCCGCTGGCCGAGGCGCTCGCGCCCTATCACACCATCGGCGTCGATCTCTACGGCGCCGGGCTGCGCTTCGGGGTGATCCGCGAACTGCAGGCGCGTCTTGGCGCCGGGCGTTTCCGCGACGATGGCGGCGAGCTGCTGGATGGCATCCGCATCGTCAAGACGCCGGCCGAGCTCGACTGCCTGCGCGAAAGCGCACGCCTCACCGCGGTGGGGCTCGATGCCGCCGTGGCGGTGATCCGCCCCGGCATCACCGACAACGAGGTGGCCGCGGAGGGCGCCCGGGCCCTGCTGGCGGCGGGCAGCGAGTTCATGAGCCTGCAGCCCATCGTCACCACCGGGGCGCGCATCGGCACCATCCACGTCAACCACAAGCGCACCCTGATCGGCGAGGACGAGCCGGTGTTCCTGGAGTTCGGTTCGGCCTTCCAGCGCTACACGGCACCCATGATGCGCACGGCCGTGGCCGGCCGGGCGAGTGCCGAGATGCAAGGGGTGCGCGATCTGTGTCGTTCGCTCTTCGATACCCTGTGCGAGCAGATGCGCCCCGGCAATACCTTCGATGCCGCGGCGCGCGCCGCCGAGGCGGTACTCGCTCCGAAAGCCGATGAGCTGTTCTTCTCCGGCGTGTTCGGCTATGCGGTGGGGGCGCAGTTCCCGCCCAGTTGGGTGGAGGGTAGCGGTTTCATTGCCCGCGGGCAGGCGCGCGAGTTCGAAGAGAACATGGTCTTCCACCTGCCGCTGTGTCTGCGCCGGCCGGGCGAATGGGGTATCGGGCTTAGCGATACCGTACGCGTCACGCCAGGTGGCGGCGAAGCGCTGACCGACAACGACTGGCAACTGCATGAAATGGCGTGACATAGCTTAGGGTCGCCAGGAATGTCAGGATGGCTCGGTTCATCCAGCGACGATTGCACGGAGGAGATTCCATGAAGGTCGTGACCTTGAAGGCCCCAGGCGGCCTCGACAAGCTGCAGGTGCAGGAGGTGGAAGCGCCGGGCGAGCCCGGCCCCGGTGAGCTGCGGGTGCGCCTGCACGCCAGTTCGCTCAATTTTCACGACTATGGCGTGGTGGCGGGGATGATCCCCGTGGAGGATGGGCGCATTCCCATGTCCGATGGGGCCGGCGTGGTCGAGGCCGTGGGCGAGGGCGTCGAGGAGTTTGCCGTGGGCGATGCCGTGGTTTCCACCTTTTTCCCGCCCTGGCTGGAAGGGCCGGCCCGGCTCGGCAACTTCGCCACCACGCCGGGCGACGGCGTCGACGGTTACGCCCGCGAGCGGATCGTGCGCCCCTCGCACTGGTTCACTCATCAGCCCGCCGGGTATTCGCATACCGAGTCGGCGACGTTGACCACGGCGGGGCTGACCGCCTGGCGGGCGCTGGTGGTGGACGGCGGCCTCAAGGCCGGCGATACGGTACTGGTGCTGGGCACCGGCGGGGTATCGATCTTCGCTCTGCAGTTCGCGCGGCTGATGGGGGCGCGGGTGATCGCCACTTCCTCGTCGGATGACAAGCTGGACCGGCTGCGCAAGATGGGTGCCGAGCACACCATCAACTATCGCGACAACCCCCGGTGGGGCAAGACGGTGAAGTCGTTGACCGGCGGCGAGGGCGTCGACCACGTGGTCGAGGTGGGTGGCCCTGGCACTCTGCCGGAATCCATCGATGCGGTACGCATCGGCGGGCACATTTCGCTGATCGGCGTGCTCACCGGTCGCGAGGGCGAGATTCCCACGGCCAAGCTGATGGCCAAGCAGGCGCGCCTGCAGGGGTTGATCGTCGGTAGCCGGTGCCACCAGCGGGAGATGATTCGCGCCATCGAGGCGGGCGGCATCAAGCCGGTGATCGATTCGACCTTCGGGCTCGAGGAGATTGCCGAGGCCTTTCGTCACCAGGAGTCCAGGCGTCACTTCGGCAAGATCTGCTTGCGCTGGTAATCTGCGCCGGTTCCTCCCGAGGCCCGTCCCGGCAATGCCAGGGCGGGCAGGGCTCGTCAGCGGCCCCCCACGAGCGCTTCCCGGCCCAGGCTCGCGGATGGCGACGGGCAGACATCCACGCAGGACAGTTATCGGCGGATAGTGCGACATCGCCCGCCACTTTCTGCTATTTTGCCTGCCTTCCTCTTCCCTCGGCGCGTGTCTTTTGGCATCCGTCTTCGTTTGCTGGCCGCCTTGGCCCCGCTCATATTCTTTCAGGTTCGTTCCGTGTCCGATTTTCCCCACGATGAGGCCTTTGCCTCGTTGCCGCTGGCCCCGGAGCTGCTGGCCAATCTCGACTCCCTCGGCTATCGCGTCATGACACCTATCCAGGCCCAGAGCCTGCCGCCGATGCTGGCGAACCGCGACGTGATGGCCCAGGCGAAGACCGGCTCGGGCAAGACGGCGGCCTTCGGGCTGGGGCTGTTGTCGCGCCTCGCCGTGTCGCGCTTTCATGTCCAGGCGCTGGTGCTCTGCCCCACCCGAGAGTTGGCCGACCAGGTGGCCGGCGAGATCCGCCGGCTGGCGCGCAGCCTGCCCAACGTCAAGGTGCTGACCCTGTGCGGTGGGGCACCCCTGGGCCCGCAGCGTGCCTCGCTGGCCCATGGCGCGCATGTGGTGGTGGGGACTCCGGGGCGGGTGGAGGAGCATCTGCGCAAAGGAACGCTCGACCTGTCGTCGCTCGAAACCCTGGTGCTCGACGAGGCCGACCGCATGCTCGACATGGGCTTTCAGGCTAGCATGGAGGCGATCGTCGCCGAGACGCCGTCTCGCCGGCAGACGCTGCTGTTCAGCGCGACCTACGCGAACGCCATTCGCCCCATCGCCGAGCGGCTGATGCGTGAGCCGGCCGAAGTGGCGGTGACCGAGACCCATGACGAAACCACCATTCGCCAGCGGGTCTATCGGGTGGCGGACGAGTCGGAGCGTTTCTCTACCTTGCGTGGGCTGCTGTTGCTCCATCGGCCTCATTCCAGCGTGGTGTTCTGCAATACCCGGCACGAAACCCGAGAGGTCGCCGCTGCGCTCTGCGAGGCGGGCTTCAGCGCCCTGGCGCTGCACGGCGACCTGGAGCAGCGTGATCGCGACCGCATCCTGGTACTGTTCGCCAACCGCAGCGCTTCCATCCTGGTAGCGACCGACGTGGCGGCGCGCGGGCTGGACATCGAGTCGCTGGATGCGGTGTTCAACTACCGGATCGCTCGTGAACTCGAGGTACACGTACATCGCATCGGGCGCACCGGCCGTGCCGGGAGCTTTGGCATGGCGTGCACGCTGGTCGGCGGGGAGGAGGCTCATCGGCTCGAACGGTTGGCCGAATTTCTCGGCGAGCCCCTCGAAGAGGCGCCGCTGCCGCCGCGCGACGTGCTGGCGCGGGAGCCCTTCCTGCCGGAGATGGCGACGCTGCAGCTCGACGGCGGCAAGAAGCAGAAGGTGCGCCCCGGCGACATTCTCGGCGCCCTGACCGGCGATGGCGGCATCGACGGCGCCCAGGTCGGCAAGATCAAGGTGCTCGAACGCAGCGCCTATGTGGCCGTGCAGCGCGAGGTCGCCAAGGCGGCGCTCGCCCAGCTCGGTACGGGGAAACTCAAGGGGCGCTCGTTCCGCGCCCGGCGTATCAGCCGCTGATGGGCCGCTGAGTAAGAACAGGGGGAAACGTGAAGGTACCCAAGCGATTGCAACCACTGCTCGATGACGGCCTGATCGACGAAGTCGTGGCCCAGTTGATGAGCGGCAAGGAAGCGCAGGTCTACGTGGTGCGCTCGGCCGGCGAACTGCGCTGTGCCAAGGTCTTCAAGGAGGCCCGGCAGCGCAGCTTCAAGCAGGCGGTGCAGTACCAGGAGGGCCGCAAGGTGCGCAACAGCCGCCAGGGTCGGGCGATGGCCAAGAAGACCCGCTATGGACAGAAGGAGCAGGAGCAGGCCTGGCTGAATGCCGAGGTCGATGCGCTCTACCGGCTGGCCGGGGCAGGGGTGCGCGTGCCGCAGCCCTACGGGTTTATCGACGGTGTGCTGCTGATGGAGATGATCAGCGATGCCGAGGGCTTGACCGCCCCGCGCCTGGACGACGTCACTCTGAGCGCCGAGGAGGCTCGTGAGTACTACGAAAAGATCATTCGCGACGTGGTGAAGATGCTGTGTGCGGGCCTGATCCACGGCGACCTGTCCGAGTTCAACGTGCTGTTGGCCGCCGACGGACCGGTGATCATCGATCTGCCCCAGGCGGTGGATGCCGCCGGCAACAACAGTGCCGAGATGATGTTCGAACGCGACGTGGACAACATGCGCCGCTACTTCGGTCGTTTTGCCCCCGAGCTTTTGGCCACCGATTACGGCAAGGAGATCTGGGCGCTATACGAGGCCGGAGAGCTGCATCCGGAAAGCCCGCTGACCGGCTGCTTCGAGCATGACGACCGCCTGGTGGACGTCGACGACCTGCTGGCGGTGATCGACGATGCCCGGGAAGAGCAGGCCGAGCACCTGGCGGCACTGGCCCGCAGCGAACGGGACGATGAAGACGAGCGTTAGAGCCAGGTGCTCCCAAGCTGACGGCGTGTGTGCCGCCCTGTCCGGTCTTGCCGAGGCGTCGTCGGCATGCGACCGCCTGACGCCGTAGCGGTTCGAGCCGCTGCCTACAGCTGCCAGGCGTGGGGATGTCGTGCCTCGAGCATGCCCTGCTCGTCCCAGTCGTTCCAGCCGGCGAAAGGAATCGGCGCCTCAGTGTCGAGCCCTTCCAGACGCCGTGCCCAGGCGGCTTTCTCCTCTTCCAGGCGTTGGCGGAAAGCCGATTCCGTCTCATAGTTCAGCCCGCCGCCTTGCACGCCGTAGGTGACCTGGGGCGGCAGCACGCTGACGCCGAGGTAGTAGAGCGAATAGTGGATCGGCCACAGCAGCGCCACGATATGGCCGCTGCGGCCATGCCGGGTAAAGGTCGGCGCCGGGGCCCCGGTGGTCACCGAGAGCATCGCCCGCTTGTCGGGAAAGCGGCCGCGGTCGTAGCGCATCCGGCCTGAGTAGAGCCCGCCGTAGACGAACACCCGATCGAACCATCCCTTGAGCATGGCCGGCTGGGCATGCCACCACAACGGGAACTGCAGGATCACCAGGTCGGCGCGCTCCAGTCGCTCGATCTCGCGCTGGACGCCGGCGGGCAGGGCCGCGCCCTCGAAGGCGTGGCGCTGCTCGGTGAGCGGAAAGAAGGTACCGGGCTCGATCCGCTCGGCATAGTGCGCCGGCCCCTCCACCGGGTCGAAGTTCTCGGCGTAGAGATCCGAGACCTCGACGCTATGGCCCTGGCGCTCGAGGGTTGCCATGGCGACCTCCTTGAGGGCGCCGTTGAAGGAGTGCGGCTCAGGGTGGCAGAACACGATCAGGACATGCATGAGGAGTCTCCGGTGGGGACGTGTACGGTGCATGTCTTCAGGCTATTCTGTGCGTGAAAGAATCGAAATTCCCCAATGTCGATAACGAACCTTGCATGAATGAACAGGCACTGCACTGGGACGACCTGCGCGTGGTGCAGGCCATCGCCGAGGCGGGCTCGCTATCGGGGGCCGGGCGACGGCTGGGTACCAGCCACGCCACGGTGTTCCGCCGGCTGAACGCCATCGAACGGCGCCTGGGCGTGGCGCTGTTCGAGCGCTCGCGCATGGGTTATTCGCCTACGCCGGCGGGCGAGGATCTGGCGGCAACGGCAGCCCGAGTGGAAACCGAGGTGCTGGGTGCCGAACGGCGCGTGGCAGGACGTGACCTGCGCCTTTCCGGCACCATCCGCGTGACCACCACCGATACGCTGCTGATGGGGCTGTTGTCGCCGATCTTTGCCGACTTCCAGCGCGCCCATCCCGAGATCAGCCTCGAGGTGGCGATCTCCAACCAGTTGTTCAATCTCTCCCAGCGCGACGCCGACGTGGCGGTGCGGCCCTCTGCATCGCCGCCCGAGCACCTCGTGGGACGTCCGGTCGGCCGCATCGCCCAGGCGATCTATGCGCGCGCCGATATCGCCCCCGATGCCTGGATAGGGCCGGACCGCCACCTGGGCTATGCGGCGCTCGAGACCTGGATGCAGGCCAACGGAGCCGATGCCAGCTGCCGCTATCGCGTCGACACCATGCTCGGCATGTTGCTGGCCGCACGCGGCGGCCTGGGCCGTGCCGTGTTGCCCTGCTACCTCGCCGATGCCGAGCCGGCGCTGGCGCGTGTCGGCGAACCGATTTCCGAGCTGGCGACCGATCTGTGGCTGCTCACCCACCCCGACCTGCGCCGGGTGGTGCGCATTCGCACCTTCATGGCGTACCTCGCCCAGGCGCTTGACGATAGCGGCCGGCTGGATAGCGAGTGAGCGTGGCTATACTGAGGGTACGAGCCGTAATGGCTCGACGACTTACCAACACGAGAAGTCGGCTGACCCGGTGCTGCGGTGCTCGCTTGCAGGTCGGGTCATGCCGCCAAGCCACCAGGAGGGTGAGATGACTCAGACCGTCACGGCAGCGTATGGCGAGGCCCAAAAGGCCATCAACGCCTTCGACGAGTTGGTTTCCGAGGGCTTCCCTCGGGAGAAGCTCTATCACGACGAGGAGACCCATCAGATCAAGGTGATCGTGCCGGATAACACGAAGCCGGAAGCCGAGGTCATTCTGCGGCGCCACGAGCCGGATGACGTCTGGTCGCGACCCTACGAGTCGTAGGCATCCCCGCTCGCTTCCGGCAGCGCCGACCGCCGGGGGCGGGCGAACCATCCCGTGGCATTCGCGACGGTTCCGTCCGCTGATGCCCGGGTCTGGCATTCGAGAGCCACGCCGATCAAGGGGCTTCCTGGCCCGTTGCCGGCTCCAGCAGGCGGGCGCCGCAGCCCTGCTCGCCCAGTTCGTCGCCGGGATTGCGCAGCGGACACTCCGCGAGCGACAGGCAGCCGCAGCCGATGCAGTGGTCGAGCTGGTCGCGCAGTTGGCTCAGGCAGCGGATGCGCTCGTCCAGAGTCTCCCGCCAGCCGGCCGAGAGGCGTCGCCAGTCGTCGGCATTGGGGGCGCGGTGCTCGGGGAGGGTGGCGAAGGCCTCATGGATTTCGCCCAGCGAGATGCCAGTGCGTTGGGCGACCTTGATGATCGCCAGGCGGCGCAGCACCTCGCGGGAGAAGCGGCGCTGGTTGCCGGCGTTGCGACGGCTCGTGATCAACCCCTTGGCTTCGTAGAAGTGGATGGCCGATACCGCCAGGCCGCTGCGCTGGGCGACCTCGCCGACACTGAGTTCACGCTGCAATGGAGCGGACATGATGCCCTCCTTGACCTCGACTTTACTTGAGGTTTTAACCTGCCAACGGATATCGGGCAAGTGGTGCCCGCAACCCTGAACGCAATCGGACTGCTGCCATGTTTCGTTACTTCGAGAATCTGGTGAACCCCTATCCGGCGGACCAACGCGGAACGCCGCCCAAGGGCCTGTTCGCCTTCATCCTGCACTTCTCGCGGCCGGTGCTGCCGCTGTTGATCGTCATGTCGTTGCTTACCGGCCTGGTTTCCGCCGCCGAGGTGGTCTTCTTCGGCTACATGGGCGAACTGGTGGACTGGTTGGGCGCTGCCGAACGCGAGGGCTTTCTCACCGAATACGGCTGGCGCCTGGCCGGGATGGCCGCACTGGTGGTGATCGGCCTGCCGCTGGTGACCCTGCTGCAATCGCTGGTGACTCACCAGAGCATCTTCGGCAACTATCCGATGATCGGTCGTTGGCTGTCGCACCGCCACATGCTGGGCCAGAGCCTGGCCTTCTATCAGGACGAGTTCGCGGGAAGGGTCTCCCAGAAGGTGATGCAGACGGCGCTGGCGATCCGCGAGACGGTGATGAAGCTGATGGACCTGCTGGTCTACGTGTTCGTCTACTTCGCCGGTGCCATGCTGCTGATGGGTCAGGCCGAGCCCTGGCTGATGCTGCCGCTGGTGGTATGGCTGGTCGGCTACGTGGCGATCATGTGGTATTTCGTGCCGCGCCTGCGAGCGGTGTCGATGGCTCAGGCCGATGCCCGGGCGGTGATGACCGGACGCATCGTCGACAGCTACAGCAACATCCAGACCATCAAGCTGTTCGCCGACACTCTTCGCGAACAGGCCTACGCCCGCGATGCCATGGAGGGCTTCATGTCCACCGTGCATCGCCAGATGCGCCTGGCCACCGGCCTCACCGTGAGCCTGACCCTGCTCAATTCGCTGCTGCTGGCCGGGGTGGCGGCCATGGCCATCGGCGCCTGGTACCTGGAGGCGGTGTCGCTGGGTATCATCGCCGTGGCCATCGCCCTGGTGATGCGCATCCGCTTCATGTCCAACTGGATTCTCTGGGAAGTGGCCGGGCTGTTCGAGAACATCGGCACGGTGCAGGACGGCATCAACACCATCGCCCGGGAACCGGCGGTCAAGGATGCCCCCGATGCCACGGCACTGACGGTGCCGCGCGGCGAGATCCGTTTCGAGGCGCTGCGCTTCGGCTACGAGCGCCCCGACGGCGAGGCGAACCGCGTCTTCGACGGCCTGGAGCTGACCATCGCGCCCGGCGAGAAGGTGGGGCTGATCGGGCGGTCCGGGGCCGGCAAGTCGACGCTCGCCAACCTCTTGCTGCGCTTCTACGACCTGGAAGGCGGGCGCATCCTGATCGACGGTCAGGACATCGCCGGGGTCACCCAGGAGTCGCTACGCTGGAACATCGGCATGGTCACCCAGGACACCTCGCTGCTGCACCGTTCGGTGCGCGACAACATTCGTTATGGCAGTCCCGAGGCCAGCGAGGAGCAGATACGGGAAGCGGTGCGCCGCGCTCATGCCGATGCGTTCATCGACGATCTGGTGGACCTCCAGGGTCGCCGCGGCCTGGACGCGCATGTGGGCGAGCGCGGAGTGAAACTCTCCGGGGGGCAGCGCCAGCGCATCGCCATCGCCCGGGTGCTGCTCAAGAATGCGCCCATCCTGGTGCTCGACGAGGCCACCTCGGCGCTGGATTCCGAAGTGGAGGCGGCGATACAGGAACAGCTCTACGCGCTGATGGAGGGCAAGACGGTGATCGCCATCGCCCACCGGCTCTCCACCATCGCCATGCTCGACCGCCTGGTGGTGATCGACGAGGGACGCATCGTCGAGAGCGGCTCCCATCGCGAACTGCTGGCCCGCGACGGTCTCTACGCCGCCCTGTGGAGACGCCAGTCCGGCGGCTTCATCGGCGTCGATATCGATGGCGAGGCGGTCGCGAGCGAGGCGGCTACCGAGGGCGAGCCATGACGCGCGAAGATCAGGGCGTCCCTGAATTCCTGCAGCATGTCCGTGTCCTGCAACGTCAGGGGAGTGTCATGTCAGGACGAGAACGGCTGCGCGGAGACTGTCCCGTCATTGGGACAGTATTTCCCTGTCGAGCGGACTAATTCGATAGACGCAATAAGGATGTAGCGATGAACAAAGTCAGACGCGAACCGATCAATCCCACCGATCTTCCCGACACCCTGGTCAATGGCTACAGCCAGGCAGTGATGGTGCAGGGCGGCCATCGGGTGCTGATCTCCGGCCAGGTGGGCGTCGATGCCCAGTCCCTCCTGGCCGGCCCCGACCTGGCCGAGCAGACCGAGGCCGCTCTCGACAACCTCGAGCGATTGCTGACGAATCTCGGCGGCGATCTCTCCCGGGTCGCGATGCTGCGCCTCTACCTGGCCGAGTTCGCTCGCTACGAGCAGCAAGTGGTGGTCGAGGCGCTGCGGCAGCGCTTTCCTGTGGCGCCGCCGGCGGCCAGCTGGCTGATCGTGCATGGCCTCGCCGAACCGGAATGGTTGATTGCCATCGAGGCCGAAGCGA
This sequence comes from Pseudomonadota bacterium, assembly GCA_051749645.1. Classification (GTDB taxonomy): domain Bacteria; phylum Pseudomonadota; class Gammaproteobacteria; order Pseudomonadales; family Halomonadaceae; genus Halomonas. The sequence continues at coordinate 85,526 of JBNJIT010000005.1, read as the reverse complement.
TGTTGCCCGAGCCAGCCGCCGGTTAGTCGGAGGCAGTCGGTCGCGCGGTCAGGGCCGACAGCGAGAGACGCTGCCTGCCTTGGGCATCGAAGTTGTCCGGCGACAGCCAGCGCTCGAAGATCGCCTCCAGGGTTGGCCATTCGCCGTCGAGGATCGAGAACCAGGCGGTATCGCGATTGCGACCGGCCACCACCCGGTGCTGGCGGAAGATCCCCTCGAAGCGAAAGCCCAGCCGCGTGGCGGCACGCCGCGATGGCATATTGAGTGCATCGCACTTCCACTCGTAGCGGCGGTAACCTAGGGCGAAGGCGTGGCGCATCATCAGCGCCATGGCTTCGGTGGCGGCTGGGGTGCGCTGCAGGCGCGGCGAGAAATGCAGGTGGCCCACCTCGAGACTGCCGTGCTCGGGCACGATGTTCAGGTAGGCGGCGAGCCCCAGCGCCTGGCCACTGGCCCGTTCGACGATGGCATGGAAGCGCGGGTCGTGGCTGGCCGCTCGAGAGGCAAGCCAGGCATCGAACCCGGGCCGGTCGTCGTAGGGGATGCCGCCCAGGTAGGCCCAGCGCGCCTCGGGGGCGTCGAGGGGTGTCTTCCCCGGCAAGCCCAGGGCGGCATACAGGCCGTCGCCGTGGCGCTCGGCGTCCAGGGGTTCGATGCTCACCCGGCGACCGGCCAGGGCGGTGACCGACAGCGGCATCGCCCCCGCCCATCCCGGCACGGGGGCACCGATGGGTTGGCCGCAGGGGGTTAACGCGTTCATCGCGGCGTGCGGTGCGTCGTTGGACCTAGCGGTCATCCTCGTTCGCCTCCTGCGGATAGTCCTCGAGATAGCGCTGGGTATAGCTTCCGAGCTGTCTGGCCTGCGGGTCCGGGCTGGCGCGCAGCCCGGCCAGCATGCCGGCCTGGTCCTCACGCGAGCGGTTCAGCCCCAGCTTGGCCTTGCCCTGGAGATCGTCCAGGCGGATTCGGAAGCCGACGGTCCCCGTGAGCAGCCGCTGGCGATACGCCTCGCCGAGGATCTCCGCGTCATCGAGCAGGTCGGGTTCGTATTGGGCCACCAAGTCGTCGAGTGCCGTCGAAGTGGCGTCGTCGTCGAGCCGTTCGACGATGCCGCTGGCATGCACGGCCACGTAGTTCCAGGTCGGCACCGCCGGCCGGGTGGCGTACCAGCGGGGGGAGACATAGGCATGCGGGCCCTGGAAGATGGCCAGCACTCGCTGTCCATCCAGCTCGTGCCAGTGGGGGTTGGCGCGGGCGAAATGTCCGTAGAGGGTGCCCAGCTCGCCTTCGCTACGTTCCAGTACCAGCGGGAGATGGCTGGCCTGGAGGCGGCCGTCCAGGAGCATGGCGAAGCCATGGGCGTCGATCAACGCCTGAGCCTGCGCCAGGGACATGCGGGAATCACGGGGACGGTACATGGAGACTCCTTTTGGCGCGGCTCCGTGCCTCGATATCGGCGAGTCGGGCAAGACGGATGAGCATGATGAACGTCTCTGTGTGAGCGGCGGTGACAGCGTTCGAGTCTGGCGGCATAGTGGTTCCCTGGTAAGGGCCAATCATGAGGAAAACCATGGAACCGGTTGTCGCCGTGCATGCCGACTGGGTCAGCGAGGCCCTGGGCATCGAACTGAGTCAGCCGTCGTCGCACACTCTGGTTCGCCGCCTGTATCGGGCGCTGCGGACCTGGGTTCAGTCGGGGCGCCTGGCCAGCGGCTGTCGACTGCCGTCGTCGCGCCGCCTGGCCGAGGATCTGGGAGTGGGGCGCAATACGGTGTTGGAGGCCATCGATCAGCTGGTCGCCGAGGGCTTCCTGGAGACCCGCCCCGGCGCCGGCACCTTCGTCGCCGACCTGCCGTTCGGTCGTGTCGAGCCGGTAGCCGAGGAAGGGCCGGGCGAGGTGCCGGATCCGCTTCCGGAGACGACGCTGTCGTCCCGGGGCGAGCGGCTGCTGAGGTTCTGTGCCCCGTCAGGCGGACATCGTGGTGCCTTTGCGCCGGGCGTGCCGGCCCTCGACCGTTTTCCCCGCGAACTCTGGCAGCGATTGCTCAAGCGTCATCAGCGGGATGCACCCGAGGCGTGGCTGGATTACCGCACCCAGGGCGGTGTGACGGCGCTGCGCGAAGTGCTGTGCGACTATCTGCGGCTGTCGCGCTCGGTTCGCTGTCGCCCGGAGCAGGTGCTCGTGGTGCAGGGCGCCCAGCAGGGCTTCGAGCTGATCGCACGAATGCTCGGCGACGCGGGTGACGTCGTGTGGATGGAAGAGCCCGGCTATGGCGGTGCCCAGGCCTGCTTCGATGCCTCCGACCTCGAGGTGGTACCGGTTCCGGTGGATGGCGAGGGCATGGATATCGAACGAGTACCCGCCGGGCATGCCGCGCCACGGCTGATCTATGTGACGCCGTCTCATCAGTATCCCAGTGGCGTGACCATGGGGCTCTCGCGGCGCCTGGCGCTGCTCGAGGCGGCCGAGGAGCGCGGCGCCTGGATCGTCGAGGACGACTACGACAGCGAATTCCGTTATGGCCAGCGCCCCATCGCCGCCCTTCAGGGGCTGACCGAGTCAGCGCGGGTGATCTATGTCGGCACCCTCAGCAAGGTGCTCTATCCGGGGCTGCGGCTCGGTTATCTGGTGTTGCCCGAGGCCCTGGTCGAGCCGTTCCGGCGAGCCAATGCGCGCCTGCATCGCGAGGGGCAGTACGCAGTGCAGGCGGCGTTGGCCGAGTTCATCGCTGCCGGTCACTTTTCGCGGCATGTGCGGCGCATGCGCGACTGCTACCGGAAGCGCCAGGCGCTGTTGCGCCGGGCGTTGACGCCGGCCGTGGCGCAGGGCCTCGTTCTGTCGGAGGGACAGGCCGGCATGCACCTGGTGGCCTGGCTCGACAGCCTGGAGACCGAGCGAGCGCTGGTGGCTCGCGGAGCGGCCCTCGGCATCTTCTTGTCGCCGCTGTCGGGCTATTACCTGACGCCGCCGGGACGCCCGGGGCTGGTGCTGGGCTATGCCGGCGCCCGCGACGACGAGATCCTCCAGGCCGGGCGCTGGTTGGCAGACGATTGGTTGTCGCTGAGCAAGGCAGGCGCTGCGTCGCCACCGCGATGAGTGCCAGGCGGCCAAGGAGATAGACGTACGTCACCGGTGGAGCGGCTGTTACGCTAGGGCTATCCCGCGCTGCTGCCGAAAGGAGAACCAATGACGACCTCCTCTTCCTCCCGCACTCACCTCGATGATCCCCTGACCCTGCGCCTGGGGCACGAGGAGCTGGTTATTCGCCGTCGCTACGAGACGTTGAGCATCGCCAACGATTTCTGCATCGCCATCTGGTTCCTGATTGGAAGCGTTCTCTTCCTGTATCCCAGTCAGGAGACGCTGGCGGTGTGGATGTTCATTCTGGGTAGCTTCCAGTTCCTGATCCGTCCCACCATCCGGCTGGTCAGCCATCTGCATTTGCAGCGCATACCGCCCAGCGAATGGCAAAAGTGAGGGCATGGCGCGACGGATGACGCTCACGCCTCGGGCACATGGATAAACAGCCGCTCCCGGGGCCAGCGCACCTTGGCGAGTCCCGCATGCCGGTCGGCCTCGGTGTCGCGGTAGCCCAGGGCGAGGAGCGCGACGCTGCGCAGGCCCTGCGCCTCGAGGTCGAGCAGGCGATCCAGCGCCGCCGGGTCGAAGCCTTCCATGGGCGAGGCATCCACGCGTTCCACCGCCGCCGCGGCCAGCGCCGTGCCCAGAGCCAGGTAGGCCTGACGGGCCGCCCACTGGAAGCGCTCGTGGGGCGTGGCGAAGCCGTCTAGAGTGCCCTTGATGGTGGCGCCGTAGGCGTCCAGCTCCGACGCTTCGATCCCTCGTGTTTCGGCAATCAACTGGGTCAGTTCGTCGACGTGGCGAGCCTCGACGGGATCCCAGGCGGCGAAGACCAGCAGGTGCGATGACTGGACGATCTGCGGCTGGTCGAAGGCCACCGGGCCGATACGTTCGCGCAGTGCCGGATCCTCGATCACCAGCACGGAATAGGGCTGCAGCCCGTAGGAGGAAGGCGCCAGGCGAACCGCCTCCAGGATCCGTTCCACCCGTTCTGAGGGAACCTTGGCTCCGGTCATGCGTTTGGTGGCGTAGCGCCAGTTGAGGGCTTCGATGAGTTTCATGATCACTCCTTGTGGTCGGGGGAGAGGGTGGCGGTTTGCGTACCGCTCGTGGTGGACGCGGCGCGGGCGCCGCGCTGGAACAGCAGAGTGCCGCCGGCCACCAGCAGCGCGGCCAGGCCCAGGTTGGGCGGCGGTGCCTCGCCGAGGGCGAAGATCGCGATCAGGGTGCCGACCACGGCCGCCACCGAGCCGATCTGACTCAGGTAAACGGGGCCGGCCAGTCGCTGCAGCACGAAGAAGAAGAGGTAGAGCACGGCGAACACGGCGACTTCCACTAGCAGTAGCCGCACGACGGCTCCGGTGGTGAGCAGCGTCGGGAACTGGCCGGGTTCGAGCGACAGCGCGAAGGGCAGCAGCGTCACGGCGCCGCCGAACATCATCAGTGCCGCCAGGAAGACCGGCGAGCTGCCTTCGGGCCAGCGCAGCGTGCGGTAGATGTTGCCCAGCGCGAGCACCAGCGGCATGGCCAGCACCAGCATCGCCCAGCCCGGCGAAGTGTCCATGCCGCCGGCCTTGGCGGTGGCCAGCACCAGGCCCCCGGAGAGCCCCAGCAGCACGCCGAGCAGGCGTGACAACCTCAGACGCTCCAGTCCCAGCAGAACCGCCAGCACCCAGGTGATCAGGATCGGGAAGGCGAAGCTCAGCGAGATGAACCCCGCCCCGACATGGCGTACCGCGAGGAAGGCCATGGCATTGGGCAGGGCGAACAGGGCTCCGGCCACGATGGCGTATTCCAGCGTGCGGCGATCGAAGGTCAGCGGCCGATGGCGGGCCACGGCGATGCCGAGCAGAACGAAGCCGGCGCCGGCCATGGCCGTCATCAGGAAGGTCAGCCGCGGCGCCCCTGCGCCATCGGCCAGCTTGGCGACCACCATCGATAGCGCCAGGAAGGTGCCGACCAGCAGCAGGCAGCCCAGGGCGTGGAGTCCGCGTCGGTCCGAGCGCTTGCGCGTCCGTGTTGCGTTCGACATCATTCTTCTTCCTAGCTCGGCAGGAAGTATCATTGTGTCGAGTATCTTAGTATCAAGATAAAAGCTTGGCAAGGAAAGATGACAATGAACCGAGTGAAGCTGGCGGTTGGCCAATGGCGGCGCGAGCTGCCCGACCTCGATCTGCTGCCCATGGAGGTGGTCGGGTACCTGAAGACGAGTCAACTGATTACCAAGGGGCGGCTGGACGCCTTCTTCAAGCAGCATGGCTTGCAGGCGGGGGAATTCGACGTGCTGGCCACCCTGCGCCGTGCCGGCGAGCCCTACGCCTTGACGCCGACGCAGCTGTTCGAAGCGCTGATGCTTTCCTCAGGGGGCATGACCAACCGGCTGGACCGTCTGGAGCGGGCCGGGCTGATTCAGCGCTCACCCAACCCCGATGACCGCCGCGGCACCCTGGTTTCGCTCACTGCCCAGGGGCGCGAGCTGATCGACCGGTTGATTCCCCTGCATGTGGAGAACGAGGCGCGCCTGCTCCAGCCCCTGACTCGCGAAGAGCAGGAGACGCTGAACCGGCTGCTCGGCAAGCTGCTGGATGGACTGGAAGGGGAGTAGTGCGACGCGCGAGGTCGCGGCTGGCCTCGCAGTCTTCTTGGTGACGAGAAGCCAGCTCGTCCTCGAGTCGGTTTGCCTCCATGCCGATAGCCGCCCCCTATCGAATGCATTGTCACGGCAATCTTTGACCTCAACTTAACTTGAGGTCGTATCGTTCATCGCACTCAATCAGCGAACGGGAGAACAGTGCAATGAGCGATACGATCAAGGTGGCCGTGATCTATGGCAGCGCGAGGGAAGGGCGTTTCTGCGATACCGTTGGGTCGTGGGTCGTGGAGCAGATCCGGCGCCGGGAGGCGTTTTCGCCGGTGGTGATCGACCCCGCCGCCGAGCCCGCTTCGGCATTCGCCGGGCGCCTCGACGAGGCGGACGCCTTCGTCGTGGTCACTCCCGAGTACAACCACTCCTACCCCGCTGCGCTCAAGGCGCTGATCGACGCCTACAAGGCGGAGTGGCAGGCCAAGCCGGTGGCCTTCGTCTCCTACGGTGGCGCCTCGGGCGGGGTGCGGGCGGTGGAGCATCTGCGCCATGTCTTTGCCGAGCTGCATGCCGTGGGCATTCGCGACGGCGTGATGTTTCCCAACGCCTGGGAGCAGTTCGACGAGCAGGGGCAGCCGCTGCAGGCACAGCGTTTCGAGCGTGGCATGCAGACCTTGCTGGCGCGGCTCGCCTGGTGGGCAGAGACCCTGCGCGAGGGGCGCGCCGCCCGGGACTATGCCCAGGCAGTGATGCTGGATTGAGCAGAGAGGAGACCCGACATGCATGAGCGACAAGACGAGGTGGAACTCGCTGCCTATCGTGCCCGGATCGGCCTGGACGCCGAGCTCAGCCCGACTCTCGACACGTTACGTCGCCTGCAAGAGCGGCATCTGGCCACCATTCCCTTCGAGAATATCGACATCCTGCTGGGCCGAGGCATCGATATCTCGCCCCGGGCCGTGGCTACCAAGTTGATCGACGCTCGGCGCGGCGGCTACTGCTTCGAACAGAATGGCCTGTTCAAGCGGGTGCTGGAGGCCATCGGCTTCCAGGTAGAGGGGATGCTGGCACGGGTATGGTGGATGGCGCCTAGCGATACGCCGCCACGGCCGCGTACGCACATGGCGCTGCGGGTCGTGGTCGAGGGGCGCCCTTGGCTCGTCGATGTCGGCTTCGGTGGCAATGCGCCCGTGGAGCCACTGGCGCTGGATACCCGGGAGCCGCAGTTGACCTCACATGAGACCTACCGGGTGATGCCGAGCGATGAGGGACTGCTGCTGCAAGCCCTCATCGGACAGGAGTGGTTGCCGTTGTATGACCTCTCGATGCAGTCACAGCTGCCGGTGGATTTCGAATTGCCCAACTGGTACACCGCTACGCATCCGTCTTCGCACTTTCGCCATCAGTTGAGCGTGGCGCGCACCACGCTCGAAGTCCGCTACGCACTGAGAGACGCCCGCCTGACGGTGCGGACGCCAGCGGGCGAACAGACTCAACGTGAGCTGGGGGTGAACGAACTGGAGACGGTGCTGCGCGACACTTTCGGTCTACCGGTGGAGGAGAGCTGGCGCGCCATGCTCGAGCGCGCCGTGGCTGTCGAGCCAGGGTGAGGGAAACGCTTGGGCCGCAACCTACGAAAGGCGCACTTCATCCACGACTTCAAGGCCGTGACCGGCCTGACACCGGGGGGATACCGGGAGCACGCGAAACGGCGGTACGGTCACGGAGCCTAGCTAGGAGCGCCGGCGCAGGATCACGGTGGCGATCATGTGGGTGAGGCCGCCGACGAAGCAGATCAACGTGAAGGCGCCCGGGGCGCCACGAGCGATCTCCCAGAAGAAGCCGATCAGGGCGACGCCGAGTACCGCGAAGTAGGCGGCGGCAAGGGCGCGCTGCTGGATCAGTGCATGGCGTTCATCCAGCGGAGGATCGTGGCTGAGCAACTGGATCGACTCGAAGCGCTGGCCGTACCGCATCACCGCCGCATAGGACAGCATGATGGCGAGCATGGCCAGGCCGATGCCCGGAGCGTCCGCCACCAGCCAGGAGACCAGGAGCATCGCCACCCCCAGGGCCACGCCAACCAGCGGCACGATCGTCGGCCGTCGCCGGGCTGGCGCAGGATTAGAGCGGTCAGGCGTCGGAGCGGTCATCGAATACCTCCTCGACGGGCTTGCCGAAGAATCGGGCCAGCTTCAGCGCCAGGGGTAACGAAGGCACATAGCGGCCGACTTCGATGGAGTTGATGGTGTTGCGTGAGACGCCCTGGACCTCGGCCAGGTCGGCCTGGGTCAGGCCTCGCGCCTTGCGCAACTCACGGATCCGATTGTGCATGAGACAAGCCTGCTTGGCATTCCGAATTATGTCAAGCAGGCTTGTCATTCCGGCGGTGCGTGGACATCGCCGTTCAGCCGGGGTGGGTTGGCATTTCCCGGGACTGGGCCTGCCGCTCCGCCAAGGCATGCAGGGCATCCACCTTGAGCGGCAGGCGCGAGGCCCACAGGATGTCGTCGCGGCGGTGGCCCATGTCCTCGAGGATGTGGTCGTCATGGGCGAGCAGCGGCAGAAAGCGTTGCCGGAACTGACGTCTGCGGCGGTAGGTCCACCACCAGTGATCGATGGCATGGATCAGTCCCAGCGGCGGCATGGCCGGCATGTGGAGGTCCAGCCTGGGTGGCTTGGGCGGCGGCACGTCATTGTCGTCGACACGGTGGCGAAGCGGTTCGTACTGGCTCATCTCACACCTCCATCCGGGCGGCCGCCGGGCGGACGGCTGCCGAAGTCTGTTGATTCATGGGTGGAGGGTCGCGACCTCTGAGAGAGAGCATGGATTCGATTTTTGGATCAATAAAGCGAAAAGGTCTACATTGTGGTTTAAATAAAATTGAAGGAATTGGTGATGAACCAAGCCGCTGTATCACAACCGGCCTTGCCACTGCTGGATACCGACGTGCTGCGGACCTTCGTGACGATCGCCGAGAGCGGAAGCTTCACCCGCGCCGCCCGGCAGGTGTTCCGCACTCCCTCGGCCCTGAGCATGCAGATCAAGCGCCTGGAAGAGACCCTGGGCCAATCGTTGTTCGTGCGCGAGGCGCGCCAGGTACGACTCACGCCGGAGGGTGAGGTGCTGTTGGGTTTTGCCCGGCGGCTCCTCAGGCTCAATGAGGAGGCGGTGACCCAGTTCCTGACGCCATCGCTGGAGGGGCGGGTGGGCATCGGAACCACCGATGACGTCGGTACGCGCATCTTGCCTGGCGTACTGACACGGTTCGCCCGCTCGCATCCGGCGGTCCAGGTCGACGTGGTGGTGGGCAACAGCCGCACCATGCTGGCGCGCCTGGATGGCGGTGAGCTCGATTTGGTGCTGGTCACTGCCGGTAACCCGGGGCAAGAGGTACGTGGTGAGATCGTGCACAGCGAGCCGCTGGTGTGGGCCGGTCGCGAAGGCGGCATCGCTGCCCAGCGCTCGCCACTGCCGGTAGCGTTGGCCCACCATGGCTGTGCCTGGCGGGGGATGGCCCTCGACGCCCTTGACCGCGCCGGAGTGAGCTATCGTATCGCCTACACCTGCGAACACTGCGCCGGTCAGGAGGCCGCCATGCTGGCCGATCTGGCGGTTTCGCCCTTTCCGCTGTCCCTGATCCGGCCGCCGTTGCGTCGTATCGACAAGAACCTGCTGCCGCCCCCCGGCGATTACCAGCTGGAGCTGGTGAAACGGGGCGGAATGGGCCAGGCCAGCGAGGCCCTGATGGGCTATGTGATCGAAGCGTTCGGCGATTTCTGAACCCGAATCGGGCCGCTCGATGACCTTCAACTTTCCTGTGCTACGGCACAGTTCGGTGTTGGTCGGAACGACGACTCCCCTGCGTCGTGGTCGATTTCTCAAGGATTCACGAGGTCAGGTTTTGCCTTTTGGCCAGCTTGCGAATTCTCTGTAGCGGTCGACCGTCGATGGCCGCAAGTCCGAGTCCGATCAGTCCCATTCCGGTCAGATGACGCCACTCCAGCCGCTCTCCTAACACGAACGTCCCCAGCAAAATGGCACTGGCTGGAATCAGGAAAGTGACCAGCAGCAGGTTGGTCGCACCTGCGGTTGCCAGCAGGCGGAAGTAGAGGAGGTACGCCAGCGCGGTAGAGAACAGCGCCAGGCCGAACACCGCCGACCAGGTTTCCAGCCCCGGCCAGGGCTGCTGCCAGAAGCGCTCCACCGCCAAAGCCAAGGGCATCAGCGCCAGCGCCGATGCCGTTACCTGCCCACAGGCGGCGACCAGAGGCGAGCAACCCAGCGCGCGGAAGCGGCGTCCGAACACCCCGGCAAAGGCATAGGAGAGGGCGCCGGCCAGCACTGCTAGCTGCGCCCATGAATGGCTGGGGACGCCCTCGTGAACCTCGGTGCCCAGCGTGTACGCCACACCGGTGAAGCCGATGGCCACGCCCGCAAGTCGCCCCGGGGTGAAAGGCTCGTCGCGGGTCAGGAAGTGCGCCACCACGATGGTGAAAAAGGGAGTGGTGGCGTTGAGGATCGACGCCAGGCCGCTGGCGATATGCCCCTGGCCCCAGGCAATCAGGCTGAAGGGAATCATGTTGTTGAGCAGGCCCATGCCGAAGAAAGCTGCCCAAAGCCCCCGGTCACGTGGCATGCGCTGGCCGAGCAGGAGAATCAGGGCGTTCAGCGCCAGTGCCGCCAGTCCCACGCGCAGGGCCACGATGGTGAGCGGCCCCAGCTCCTCGACCGCCACCCCCACGAAGAAGAATGAGCCGCCCCACAGCATCGACAGGGTCAACAACAACGCCCACTCCATGGGCCCCATGGTTCGATCGATCGTCTTCATCGCTGCCACTCCGGTTGGGAAACGATGCCAACCTAGGGCAGCGGGGCGGCGGGGGAACTCCGCTTCTTGCGCTGGAAGTCGGGAGGACTCGTTTTCGTCCACTGTCCATCTGCAGCGGATATAAGCACCTCTCCCGTTGCTGTCGTTGCACGGGATAGTCGTCCTGGCGGGGCCGGATTCGACAGTGGAGCAAGTGCTACGTATGGTGCTGTTGATTTAATTGCTTTAAGCAACTGAATATATGCCTTAGGCAATCATAAAAAGGCTCCCGCATGAGTGCAGAACGCCACCTCGAAGAGCGCGCCGGGATCGTGCGACGCTTCAACCGCTTCTACACGCGCCAGATCGGCGTGCTTCATGAGCACCTCCTGGATAGCCGGTTCTCGCTGACGGAGGTCCGTATCCTGTATGAACTGGCGCATAGACCGATGCTGACAAGCTCGGACATCTGTCGGGAACTGGGCCTCAATGCCGGTTACGTGAGCCGGGTACTGAAAGGTTTCGAGCGTCAGGGGCTCATCGCCAAGACCCCTTCGCCCTCCGACCGGCGGGCTGCGCAACTGCAATTGACCGATCATGGCCGGGCGACTTACGGGCCGCTGAATGAGGCGTCGCAGCGTGAAGTCGTAGCCATGCTGGAACAACTCTCGGAACTTGAGCAGCAGCAGCTGATCGAGGCGATGGGCCAGATCGAAAGCCTCCTCGGCGAAGCGGATTCGAGCTATCTGTTACGTGATCCGCAGCCGGGCGACATGGGGTGGATCGTCCACCGGCAGGCCGTGCTCTATGCCCAAGAGTATGGTTGGAACACGGAGTACGAGGCGCTGATTGCCGAGATCGTCGCCAAGTACCTGCGCGATTTCGACCCGCGTTGGGAGCGGTGCTGGATCGCCGAGAAGCAGGGAAGCGTCGTTGGGTCGGTGTTCGTCGTCCGCGAAGACGAAGCGACCGCGAAGCTGCGGCTGCTCTACGTCGATCCGAGTGCCCGAGGTTTTGGGATAGGAGGCCGCCTAGTGGATGAATGCCTGAGATTCGCCCGCCAGGTCGGCTACCGGGAAATGATCCTGTGGACCAACAGCGTGTTGACCGGTGCGCGCAGGCTTTATGAACGAGCGGGTTTCGAGTTGGTGGAGGAAACGCCGCATCACAGCTTCGGGAAGGATCTCGTGGGCCAGGTCTGGAGGCGCGATCTATAGCCAGGTACGAGAACAGTATGCGGCCAGCGCCGAAGACGCCGGCCGCGAGTGGTTCAGGTCGAGGTCAGGTGGGCGATGGCCTGCTCCAGGTACGCCTTCATGCGTTCGTTCATCCAGGTACTGTCCTTCAGTGCCGGTTCCTGCTCATTGGCCTGGCGGATCTTGCGATGGGTGGCCGGGTCGTCGCCGGCAAAGCGGCGCAGCAGCACCAGCCATTCTTCGGCCAGCCGTTGAACGGCAGGATCTTCGGGGGCCGAGCCCTGCTCCAACTGCTCTCGCAGGCGGGCCATCAGCGGAGGCCATTCCTTCATGCACAGCGGGTAGCGTTGCCGCATGTACTCGAACTCCTCGTCCGACAGGTAGCGCTGATAGATGACCAGCTTGCTCTCGGCAAAGGCCTTCAGAACGTACTCGGAGACGCGGGATGAGATGCCCAGCTGTTCCTGCACGCCGGGCTCGTTGGCGTGCATCACATTCAGCTTGTCGAGCAGTGTCGGGTCGCCAGCGGTATCCCGCTCCAGCTTGGCCATCCAGCGCGTCGCCAAGTCCCGCGCTTCGGTGGAGGTAGGGGAGACACCACGCTGAAGCAGGGTCTCGGCCTCCCGTATCAGGGTTTTCCACTCTGCCTGGCGGTCGGTGTCGGCGTGGTAGAGGGGCAGGCGGTCGAGTTCGTCACGCGAGAAATAACGGTCGTACATCGTCATCAACTCCAGTGTATCCAACCATTCGGCCAGGTCCGGCTCTTCGGCATCGGCGAACTGGCGATGCAACCGCTGGAGACGGTCTCGCAGCCGGATCTGCTGCGCGATCCGTTCTTCCAGCATGCCGATCTGTCGCTCGACGATGTCCGCCAGAGGCGGTTCCGGCCGATCCAGTAGGTTTCCGATGTCGGCCAGCGACATGCCCAGGGAGCGCAGCGCCTGAATGCGATGCAGGCGCGCGATGTCCCGACGGCTGTACAGCCGATAGCCGGCTTCGGAGCGCGTGGACGGTACGAGCAGACCGATGTCGTCGTAGTGGTGGAGGGTTCTCACGGTCAGGCCGCTGCGTTTGGCCAGTTCACCGATCCGCAACAACATCGAAGGGCTCCTCTCGTCCAGGCAAGATACAGGCTGGAGGCTCACGTCGCGTGAGGGTCAAGAGGAGAGTATAGGGTGGTTGCGATGTGATGCAGTCGAGTGGCCTGTTCCTAGAAGACGTCACGGTGCTTCGGGCGGGCTATGATCGGGCGATGCCCAGTCAGTAACTCGATACCAAGGAGAATCGACATGTACTTATCGGCGCAGGATATCGAAGCCCTGGAGGGCGTGAGAAAGACGCACTTCCTCAACGCCCAGGCCGTGCGTATCAACAAGTCGCTGGGGGATGCCGTGGGCATGACTCAGCTTGGGGTTCATCATATCAGCGTGCCACCCGGTCATTTCTCGACCGAGTACCACTGCCACCGTTACGAGGAGGAAGCCATCTACGTGCTTTCGGGAACCGGGGTGGCGACGCTGGGCGAGTGCAAACAGCCGATAGGCCCCGGCGACTTCATCGGTTGCCCCACCAATGGCGTGGCCCATGAAATGTACAACGATGGCGATGAGCCGCTGGTATGCCTGGTGGTGGGGCAGCGGTTGGCTCAGGACGTGTCGGATTATCCGCGTCAGGGCAAGCGACTCTACCGTAACAGCGGCGAATGGAGCCTGGTCGATCACGATGCCATCGAGCACGTGAAGCGTTAGCTTCCCGGGAAGTAAGTGCTTACCGGGGCGCCGGTCGCTGTCTGCAGGGTAGCAGCGGGCTCGGACAGTCGCTGCCCATGAAGCGGTGCTCACGGGAGCGGCACCGCTTCATATCAGTCAGGTGCGATTGATGGAGACGCCACCATCGACCAGCATCGCCGTGCCGGTGACGAAGCTGGCATCGTTGGAAGCCAAGTAGAGCGCCGCTCGAGCGATCTCCTCCGGCGTAGCCATGCGCTTGAGCGCGTGAATGTTCTCAACGAATGCCTGAACTTCCGGCCCGGCGTCGGGGGCGTTGGTGATGCTTGCGGGCGTATCGGTGCCTCCCGGCAGCAGCGCGTTGGCGCGGATGCCGTTGGGCCCCAGCTCCGCGGCGAGGCACTTCACCAGGCCCAGAATGCCGGCCTTGCTTGCGGCGTAGGCCGCCATGCCGGGCATGCCGGCGGTATGGCCGACGAAACTCGAGGTGAACAGCAGGCTGCCGCCACCTCGCTGTAGCAGCGCCGGGATCTGATATTTGGCACCCAGGAAGGCGCCGGTTAGGTTGGTTTCCATGATGTTGTGCCAGTCATCCGGCGCCATGTCCTGCAAGGGCGCCATTGGCCCGACGATGCCGGCATTGTTGAAGGCAATATCGAGCCCCCCGAAGCGCTCGAGTGCGGTGGCGACCAGGCGCTGGGCCAAGTGCTCGTCGCATACGTCCCCGGCGACGGAAACGGCGGTGCCACCGTCGCGCGCGATCGCTTCGACCAGAGCATCGAGTTCATTCTGTCGGCGAGCGCTCACTACGACTTTGGCGCCTGAGCTGGCGAATAGTCGAGCGGCGGCATGACCGATTCCTGAGCTGGCTCCAGTGACGATGGCGACTTTATCGAGAAGTTGCTTCATAGCGGTATTCTCCAGGGTAGATGCAGGATCGTTTGTGACCCCCTGCCTACTCTGACGGCGCTCGGGTAGGCGCTCACTCCGCTTCTTGCCGTCAAAAAAATCGGTCGCTCGATGGTGCTATGCTTCGGATGTTGTGAAGAGGCGGACTCACTTTGAAAGCAAGAGATGGAGTGTGCCAGGCGGGCCCAAGACTCATCATGAGATCACGGAGAACGCCGAACCCACAGCGGGAGTCCGCCATGAACGAGACATCCACCGAGTCATCCATCGACTTCGATTCCGATGAAGCGAAATGGGCAGCGGTACTGGTCCGCGACGCCGCGGCGGACGACGCTTTCGTCTATGCGGTGCGTACCACCGGGATCTATTGTCGTCCCACCTGCCCATCGCGCCGGCCGCGCCGCGAGAACGCCGAGTTTCATGCCGATGCGGCGGCCGCTGAGCGGGCCGGGTACCGCCCCTGTCAGCGCTGCCGGCCGCAGGAAATCTCGCTGGCTCAGCGCCATGCCGCGAGCGTTGCCCGCGCCTGCCGGCTCATCGAAACCTCCGACGAACTTCCCTCGCTCGACGAGCTGGCACGAGCCGCAGGGCTGAGTCGTTTCCACTTTCATCGTGTTTTCAAGTCGGTTACTGGGGTGACTCCCAAGGCATATGCGGTCACCTGTCGGGCGGAGCGTGCACGACGAGCGCTGGTGCAGCGCGAGACGGTTACCGAGGCGATCTATGAGGCGGGCTTCAGTTCAAGCGGCCGCTTCTATGCCAGCTCCGACAAGATGCTCGGCATGACGCCGCAGCGCTACCGTTCGCGAGGAGAGGGCATCGAGATTCGCTTCGCTCTGGGCGAGTGTTCGCTCGGCACCATTCTGGTGGCGGCGAGTGAAAAGGGCATTTGCGCCATTTCCCTGGGGGACGATCCGGAGCGATTGCTGGATGAGTTCCAGGAGCGCTTCGCCAACGCCACCTTGGTCCCGGGAGGCAAGGAGTTCGATGCCTGGGTGGCCCAGGTGGTGGGCTTCGTCGAAGCGCCTGACGTCGGGTTGTCGCTGCCGCTGGATCTACGCGGTACCGCCTTCCAGCAGCGGGTCTGGCAGGCGCTGACCGAGGTTCCCGTGGGTGCCACGATCAGCTATGCGGAGCTGGCGCAGCGGATCGGCTCTCCCCGAGCAGTGCGCGCCGTGGCCAGTGCCTGCGCTGCCAATCCCATTGCGCTGGCCATTCCCTGCCACCGGGTGGTGCGCAGGGACGGGGCGCTCTCGGGGTATCGCTGGGGCGTGGAGAGAAAACGGGAGCTGATCGAGCGTGAAAGTCAGCGCGAAGTCAGTCAGACAGCTCGATAGGTGCGTCTTCCAGCGCTTCGGTGATGCCTGCCCGGGGCGTGCGCGGTTGCCCAGCTCGGCATGGCTGGGCCGCGTCCACGGCCAGTTCGCCTAATAACCTGTTCTGCGGTCATTCATTTCCCAACTTCGCCTTGGTAAAGGCGCGGGTGTCGGCGACGCGGCGTCGATACTCCTGGTACGCTACCGCGAAGATCAGAAGGAGGCCGAGCAGCACACGCTGCAGGTGGAAATCGGCACCAATCAGCACCATGCCGTTTTCCAGTATCCCGATTGTCAGGATACCCAACAGAGTGCCACCGACCGTCCCGACACCCCCATATAGTGCCGTACCACCGAGCACCACGGCTGCAATGATATGCAGCTCGTAGAGGTTTCCCAGACTGGGTGAAGCGGCGTTCAGGCGGCCTACCAGAATGGCGGCCGCCAGGCCGACACAGGCCCCCTGAAACGCATAGACGGCGACCTTATGGCGTGCCACATGAATCCCAAGAACCTGGCACGCCTCCTCGTTCGAACCGATCGCGACCGTATGCCGCCCGAAACGGGTATGGAAGAACAGCCAGTAGGCGAAGCCGGTGGCAACCAGAGCGATGATCGCTGGCATCGGCACGAATCCAATGAAGCCTTGCCCAAGGAACTGCAATGACTCCGGCATGCGAATAATTGAACTCCCCATGAAGAGGTGGGTGGCACCACGTAGGGTCACCAGCATGCCAAGCGTGACGATCAGGGGGTTGATTCGCAAGCGCGTGATAACCAAGCCATTGAACGTACCGATCAGGCTTCCCATGGCGATGACCAGCAACATCGCGATGGGGACTGGGACGCTATTGTCGACCAGGGTTCCCAGCACCATGGCGCAGATACCGAGGCTGGAACCCACGGAAAGATCGATACCTCGGCTTGCGATCACGAACGTCATGCCGAGAGCTATGATCAGGTACACCGCCACCTGGCGAAGAATGTTCATTTGGTTACTGATATCCAGGAACCTATCGCTGATCAAGGCGATGAGTATGTACAAGATGGCGATTACGATGATCAATGGATTGATCCGATCAAAGAAGACCGCGATGTTACGCAGTTTCGTGTTTTCTGATCTTTCGTCATTCATTATCTTGAGGCCAGCCATTACAGACTCCCTCCCATAATCAATTGGACGACATCCTGCTGAGTAACATCTCGAGTCTTTACGCAAGCTGAGATTCTTCCTCCATGTACGACGACGATACGATCGGCAATGGAAAAGACATGTTCCAAATTATGGCTGATAACGAGCACAGAAAGCCCTTGGGAGTGAAGGTTTCTGATGACATTGAGCACCTTGGCCTGCTCCTGTATGCCCAATGCCGCAGTAGGTTCGTCCATGATGATTAAACGGGCCTTGGCAGAAAGAAGAATCCGAGCGATGGCAATGGCTTGGCGTTGACCACCCGACATCAGCCTTACTGGACGGTCCAAAGACTGGAGTTTTATCTTGATCTGCTCAAGTAACCGCTCGGTTTCGGTACGCATCGCTTTTCTGTCAAGAACCGGGATGAAGCCCAGAAGGCGACGTACAGGTTCCCTACCCATAAAGAGATTGCCTGGTGCATCGATATCATTGACCAGTGCAAGGTCCTGAAACATGGTTTCGATGCCGGCATCTCGCACTTCATCGGGCCCTGAAGGAAAGAAAGTGTCCCCTTGCCAACTAACCCTTCCCTCATCGGGCTTCACTACCCCGGAAAGCATCTTGACGATAGTAGACTTTCCCGCTCCATTATCGCCTACCATTGCCACTATTTCGTTTGGATAAATATCGAAAGACACTTCTTTCGCTGCTTGAATGGCCCCATAGGATTTTGTCAGTCCATCCAGTGACAGTAATGGCGCAGTTGCGTCGCTCATGTCCCGAAACCTTCAACATGAAGTGATGGTATCTCGTCACATTTCTTAGCCGGTCCTTGGCCAATAACGAGAGTGAAAGCAAGGAATGGCCGAATCGTAGGATTCGGCAATGGCCATCAACGATCGTAGTGTTCACGCAGAAAGGCGTTGACATCGAACATGTCTTGAGGGACGAACTGGGCGACCGAATACACTGATTCAGCGACGGGGATATCAGAGTAGACGGTCTTCTGGATCTGCTCTTCGTTACCGGTTAGATGCTGCAGCAGCGCCTCAGCCGAGGCCCGCCCCATGGAGCGAGGATCCCGGAAGGGCGCAACACTGATTTCGCCGAGGGCTATGCCTTCCAGTTCAGCAACCGTTCCCCCCATGCCGACAACGACAATCTCTCCCGGCTCGAAGCCGTTGGCCATGAGTGCGGAGCTTGCGGACACGGACATGTAGCTGTTCAGTGCCACGATGGCATCGAAGTCATAGGCGGCCAGGGCACGCTCTGTCTGCGTGTAGGCCAGGTCACGATCGAAATCGGCATAGGTCTCGTAGACGATATCGACATCCATGTCTTCGGCTTCTTCGAAAGCGCGGAGTACCCCACCACCGCGTGCCTCCGAGATCTCCGAGTCGGCCGGTCCCCACAGCATGACGATCTCCGGCTCGAAATTGCCTTCACCGCGTAGGTGATGAACCAGCCAGTCACCTGTCTTGTAGCCCATTTCATCATGGCTGTACACGACCCAGTTCAGGACAGCATCATCATAGGGAACACCGCCTTCCGGGCGTTCATAATCGGTCATCAGCAGCTTGGCGCCGGATTCAGCTATAGCGACAAGCCCCGGTTCGTTGAGATCCAGAGAGGTGGGGCCCATGAGCACGTAATCCAGCTCTTGAGAGGCGAAGTTCTCGAGGTTCTGGACCATCTGGGCATGGCTGGAGGGGGTATCCGGTGCGGCTTGGAATAACTCGTACTCGAGACCCGCTTCATCCAAGTGATTTCGAAATCCCTCACGTAACTGACCGAAAATGGCTCCCAAGTCGATACTATGGGCCGCAAAACCGATCCTCACCGGTTCTTCGGGGAACTCTCCCTCCTGAGCCAACGCTGTACTCGTTAAACCGAAAGTCACGGATATCGCCGGCAATGCGGCCAGTAGAGCAGGGGCGGAAATGTTATGTATCTTCATGTTTTTCATACGCTAGATCCTCGTAGGCTATTGTTGTAGTAGAGCGAG
The DNA here is from genome assembly GCA_051749645.1 of Pseudomonadota bacterium. GTDB lineage: Bacteria > Pseudomonadota > Gammaproteobacteria > Pseudomonadales > Halomonadaceae > Halomonas. The sequence goes on along the minus strand of JBNJIT010000005.1, from coordinate 66,761 downwards.
CACTTGTGATGCTTTCTTGTAAGAGCGAGTTTGCCGAGATCGATGACCGGAACCGGAAATCGATCAGCACAGGTAGAGGAATTTAGAATTGACAGCCGGGAACGACGTTGTCGCCGAAAGCCACTGGATCGCATGACGATCTCATTTCAGAAGAAAATGAAGTGGCGTGGCGATCATTTTGTTTACCTTACGATCAAAAGATCGGACAGGTTCGCCGAAAATGAAAGCAACGATCCTTATACTTTGGTCAAAATGGCGGCTGCACCGCTTCCACTGGTACTGCTGGATGCTCTGCCTGGGCTGGGCGCTGGGGCGCTGGGGCGCTGGGACAGGAAGACAACCATCCCGCATCACAGTGGCTGAGGGGGGAGATTGGCGACATCCTGGGCAGGATGTCGTTATGAAGGCAGTCAATCACAATTGAAATAAACCACCCTCCCTCGGTCGAGAAAGGTGAGCCCTGCCCGCTCTGCTAGGCTGATCAGCGAGTCAGCGCGTTCCAGCCCGCCATGGTGCAGTCGGCAATGACCAGCAGCGTCTCGCGTGAGGCACCGAACTCTGCTGGTGCCCGGGCCCCGGACTGACGAAATCGTCAGCAGAGCGGCGTTGCCGCTTGGCGTTCAGAGGTGCGCCCTGGAATTGATTTATATCAAGTCATTCCGGAGTAAGTTTTCAATCCGCGTATCGGATAGACTCTCATGCAATGATTCGACGCGAGTAAGGCAGGGGCATGAGGGAGCTTACAGCAGTGGCGCCGGAGCCGGTGGTCAGAGGGAGGCAGCGCACATTTCGGTGGCGGGCCATCTTCCTCTATCTGTTGGCGGTAGCCGTGATGGTCGCCACCCTGGTATGGGTGCTGGTCGACCAGTACCGGCGCGACCTCGAGGATGGCAAGGCAGACCTGCAAGCACGGGCGGATCTGGTCGCCGAGTGGGTGGCCGGCTACTTTGCGCTGAGCGAACATTCGTTGGATGGCATGGTGCAATGGTTGCAAGCGTCGTATGTGGAGGGCAGCGACGGGGAGTCCTTCGCGTCACGGCAACTGGCATCGTTTCTGGCCGGGCGTCGCGACAGCATCGATTTCGTCGATGAACTGAGCCACGTCGACTCTCAGGGACGGGTGGTGGCTTCCTCCAACAGCGTGCTGCCGTCAGGTTTCGATGTCCGTGAGCTGGCTTTCTTTCGTCCTTTCCAGCAAGACCCGAGTCGTCGGGAAATCGTGACACCGCTTTACTGGTCGTCGTTTTCGCAGGACTACCGGGTAGTGCATGCCCGCCGGCTGGAAGGTGGCGATGGTACCTTTCAGGGAGTCGTCTTGAGTCAGCTCGATCCGTCGATTTTCAGCGAAGCGCTGGAGCGGCTGAGCATGACCGCCGGAGAAAGCATCGCCATCCTCGACAGCAAGATGCAGCTGGTGGCCCGTCGGCCGGTGTTCGACACGGAAACCGAAAGCGGTGTATTGGGAATGCCTGTCGAGGAGCCGGAGACCCGAGCCTTCATCGAAAGCGGTAGCATCAGTACCCAGGCACGCATGCCATCGCCGTTGGATGGCGTCGAGCGGCTTTACTGGATGCAGCGCGTCGCGGACATGCCCTTTGCGGTCGTAGTGGGGGCAGAAACGGAGGTGCTGCTGGCCGGCTGGCGACAACGTGCCTGGGGGCTCAGTGGGTTGGCACTGCTGGTGGCGCTGCTGGGCGGCGTGGTGGTGCGTCACTATTTCAGCCGACTGGACATGGAGTCGGTGTTGCACCAGAGACTGCTGGAGCGTGAACGCGCGCAACGAGAAGTGCAGAATCGCGAATCGCGTCTGGCTGCTCTGGTCTCCTCGCTCCAGGACATGATTTTCGTGTTCGATGCGGTGGGACGGTTCGTCTACGTGCACGCGCCCGACCGCAGTCAACTGATGCTCGATCCCGGCCAGGTGATCGAGCGCCACTACCGCGACGTCTTGCCTCCTTTCATGGCCAAGCCGCTGGAGAAGGCGTTCACGACCCTGCAGACCGATGATCAGCCGCTGGAATACGACTACCAACTGACCCTGGACGGCCAGACTCGGGACTATCATGCGGTCGTCAGCCCGCTCGCCGAGCATGGCGATACGTTCAGCGGCGTGTTGGCGTTGGTGCGCGACGTGACGCAGGCACGCGCCACCGAGGCCCAGCTGCGCATCGCCGCCACGGCGTTCGAGACGCATCTTGGCATGATGATCACCGACGCCGAGGGCTCCATCCTCAAGGTCAACGATACCTTCACCCGGATCACGGGCTACTCCCAGGAAGAGATTGTGGGGCAGGACATTCGGCTGCTGCAGTCAGATCAGCACGACGAGCGGTTCTACGAGCAGCTGTGGGCGAGCGTCCAGGAGCAGGGCAGCTGGCAGGGCGAGATCTGGAACCGCCGCCGCAACGGCGAGTTGTTCCCCGAATGGCTGACCATCAGTGCGGTGCGTGACGAGAGCGGCGCCTTGACGCACCTGGTGGCGACCTTCAGCGACATCAGCGAGCGCAAGGCCGCCGAAGAGGAGATCCACCAGTTGGCCTTCTTCGATTCGCTCACCGGTTTGGCCAATCGCCGCCAATTGCAGGATCACCTCGACGCCGCGCTCAGGGAAAGCCAGCGCAATGACCAGTACACGGCGCTGCTGTTCATCGACATCGACAACTTCAAGCAGGTCAACGATACCCTGGGCCACCATCAGGGCGATCGGTTGCTGCAGTACGTGGCCAAGCGTCTGGGTGGAATGCTGCGCAAGACCGACACCCTGGCGCGCATCGGTGGCGACGAGTTCGCCGTGCTGCTGCGAGGCTTGGGGACCGATCAGGATGGTGCGGCCGGCATCGCCGAGCGGGTAGCCAACAAGCTGCTGATGGTGCTCCCCTCTCCTTGCTGGCTGGACGGGGAGAGCGTCAAGGTGACCGGCAGCATCGGCATCACCCTCTGTCACGGTCAGGAGGTCGACGGCAGCGTGCTTTTCCAGCAGGCGGATATGGCGCTGTTCCAGGCCAAGGATGCCGGGCGCAACACCTTGAGCTTCTTCGATCCGGAAATGCAGGCCCGGCTCCAGGCCCGCGCCGGCCTGGAGAACGACCTGCGCCAGGCATTGACGCGCCGCGAGTTTCGGCTGCATTACCAGGTGCAGGTGGATGCGGCAGGCGGCGTCACCGGCGTCGAAGCGCTGTTGCGCTGGTTTCATCCTGTGCGGGGGTGGGTTTCGCCGGCCGATTTCATTCCCCTGGCCGAATCCAATCGGCTGATCATCGAGATCGGCGACTGGGTGCTGGAAACCGCCTGCCGTCAACTGGCCGTCTGGGCGCGAGATCCTGCCACGGCCGGGTTGAGCCTCTCGGTCAACGTCAGCCCGCAGCAATTTCGTGAGCCCGGTTTCGTGGCCCGGGTGACGTCCCTGATCGAAGAGAGTGGCGCCCCGCCCGAACGGCTGGAGCTGGAAGTGACCGAGAGTCTATTCGTCGAACACCCCGACGAGGCCCACGATATCATGCTGTGTCTCAAGGCCCGGGGGGTGACCTTCGCCCTGGATGACTACGGCACCGGCTATTCGTCGCTGGCCTATCTCAAGCGGTTGCCCCTGGACAAACTGAAGATCGACCAGTCCTTCGTGCGCGATCTGCTGGAGGACGAGGCGAGCGCAGCCATCGTCGCCAGCACCATCGCGCTCTCCCACAGCCTGCACCTGGCGGTGATAGCCGAGGGGGTCGAGACCCCGGCGCAGCGCGATTGGTTGGCCGCGCACGGCTGCGAGCACTACCAGGGTTTCCTGTTCGGTCGGCCCATGCCGGTCGATGCCCTCGACCTGCCGAGAGGCTGAGTGCTCTGGTACTGACAGGTCCTCTCAGAGGGCCGCCCCCCACCAGGCCAACAGCAACCCCACGACGAGCGAGGCGATCATGGGCGCGGCGACGTGGCGGGCGAGCTGGCGGGTACCGAAGCCGGCGGCGAGCCCCGCCTTGACCAGGTTGTTCACGGCAGCGGCGATGACGATGCCCACCACTGCCGTGTCGGCATCGACTCGCCCCAATGACATGCGGGTCAACGACAGGGTGATGGCGTCCACGTCGGCAACGCCCGATGACGCCGCCAGCAGGTAGATGCCGGCTTCGCCGAGCCATTCGCGCAGCCATTCGCCGAGCACCATGATCAGGGCCAGCAAGGCCCCGAAGAGCAGGGCGGCGCGCAGCTCCAGCGGGTTCTGGGTCAGCTGTGGCCGGTCGACCTTGAGTTTGCGTCGCTGGGTCCACCAAAGCAGCAGCGCCGGCACGTAGAGCGCCAGCCCCATGACGGCGATCGGCAGCAGCAGATCGGGCAGCAGGCCCGGGCTGATCACGGCGGTATACAGCAGAATGCGCGGAAACATGGTGCCGCAGGCAAGCAGTACCCCGGCGGCGAGCATCGTGCCAAGGGCGGGCAGCTGGTGCGACTGACGGGAGAAGTGCAGGGTCAAGGCGGTGGAGGAGCTGAGTCCGGCAAACAGCCCGGTGAAGAGAATGCCCTTTTCGGCGCCGCCGACGCGGATGGCGAAGTAGCCGACGAAGGAGATCGCGGCGATCATCACCACCAGCCACCAGATCTCATAGGGATTGAGTACCCCGCCAGGGCCCATGCCGCGGTCGGGTAGCAGCGGCAACATCACCGCAGTGATCAGCAGCAGCTTGAGGCCGGCATCCAGCTCATGGGACTGCAGCTGGTTCAGCAGTCCGTGTATCTCGCGTTTGTTGTCGAGGATCACTGCCGTGATCACCGCGCAGGCGGTGGCCAGAGCCAGGTCGATGGCCACGGCAATGGCCCCGAAGCAGAAGGTGAGCAGCAGGCCGATGAGCCCGGTGATGCTGAAGTCCCGGCTCTCCGCCATGCGCGCTCGCCATGCCACCAGGCTGATGCCGGCCACGGCCACGAAGATCAGCGGAAAGGCCCACTGGCTCACGTCGGCGGAGAGCAGCGCGGCAATGCCGCCGAGCAGCCCTACCAGGGCGTGAGTGCGAACACCGGCCACGCGTTCGCCGGCTTGCTGTTCGCGGGCCACCCAGCCGCGCTCGATCCCGATCAGTGCGCCCAGCAGCAGTGCTACCGTCAGCTGGATGACGGCTTCATTGGCGGTGACGAACTGGTTGGCGACGTCGTCCATGGCGGGCGGTCGGCTCTCCTTGGCGGTGGCTGAAGGCCGGTGTCTTCATGGTGACCCGCAGCGTGGGCGACTGCAACGTTGCCACTACCCCAACTGTGCGCGCAGCCAGGCGATTTCATCTGCCCAGATCGCCGGTTCGATGGTCTCCAGCACCAGCGGGATCTCGTCGATGCGCGGGTCGCGCATGATCGTCGTGAAGGCATCGAGCCCGATGTTGCCCTGGCCCAGGCTGTGGTGACGATCGACGCGGCTGGCGTACTCGCTCTTGGCATCGTTGAGGTGCATGCCGCGGAGGTACTCGAAGCCGACTACCTCGCCAAACTCATCGAGCGTGGCGGTGCAGGCCTGCGGCGTGCGCAGGTCGTAGCCGGCGGCGAAGGCATGGCAGGTGTCGATGCACACCCCGACACGCGATCTGTCGTCGACCTGCTCGATGATCTCGGCCAGGTGCTCGAAGCGCCAGCCCAGGTTGGTGCCCTGACCGGCCGTGTTCTCGATCACCGCGGTGACCCCCTGGGTCCGGTCCAGGGCGAGGTTGATCGAGTCGGCGATGCGTATCAGGCACTCGGCCTCGCTGATCTTCTTGAGATAGCTGCCGGGGTGGAAGTTGAGCAGCGTCAGGCCCAACTGCTCGCAGCGCTGCATTTCGTCGAGAAAGGCATCGCGGGACTTGTCCAGGCCGGCGGCATCGGGGTGGCCGAGATTGATCAGGTAGCTGTCGTGGGGAAGGATCTGGCCGGGGCCGAAGCCATGCTCGCGGCAGGCAGCCCGGAAGGCCTCGATGGCCTCGTCGGTCAGGGGCTTGGCCCGCCACTGGCGCTGGTTCTTGGTGAACAGGGCAAAGGCATCGGCGCCGATCTCCACGGCACGCTTCACCGCCTGGTCGGGACCGCCCGCCGCGCTGACATGGGCTCCTAGGTATTTCATGACGCGATTCCTGCACGCAAAGGGAGAGAATGGGCAGGGTAACATGCCGGAGGGGCGGCAATGGGGAGGCGGCAGGTTTCAGGCAATAGTGCCGTCAGCATAGTCAGCACCGCTCGACATTAGTAATGCCGCATTTCAACGCTGTTCCAGCAGTGGAAAATGGACCTTTTCGTCAGGCTCTCCTTTACTGTAGGCGAAGTGCCTTTGCTGCACTTGGCGGCCTCTTGTCCCGATGTTGGTAGGCCGCAAAAGATAACGACAACGCTGTGGTACGCAACGAAGAGGAAACAACAATGGATAACCGCACAGACGCCAGCAAGAATCCGACCACCGCCATCGCGACGACATCCGACGCCAAGCTGCCCACGGCTGGCGGCGTTACCGAGAAACCCACCTCCCGCCGCCAGTTCCTCAAGGGTGGCCTGCTGGCCACCGGCGGCGTGGCGGCCAGCACCATCGGTGCGCCTGCCGTCCTGGCGCAGAGCCCGATCGTCATCAAGATGCAGACGTCGTGGCCCTCCGGTGACATCTGGATGGACTTCGCCCGCGAGTACGTCGATCGCGTTCACCGCATGTCGGGCGGTCGGCTACAGATCGATCTGATGCCGGCGGGTGCTGTGGTAGGTGCCTTTCAGGTACTCGATGCAGTGGCCGATGGCATCATCGACGCGGCCCATTCGGTGCCGGTGTATTGGTATGGCAAGCACAAGGCAGCCTCGCTGTTCGGCACCGGCCCGGTGTGGGGCGGCGATGCCAACACCATGCTCGGCTGGTACTACCAGGGCGGTGGCGAGGAGCTCTACCGCGAACTGACCCAGGACATTCTGGGACTAAACCTCTATGGTTTCTTCGGCTTCCCCATGCCGGCCCAGCCGTTCGGCTGGTTCAAGGACGAGGTCAGTTCCGTCTCCGACGTCGAAGGGCTGAAGTATCGTACCGTGGGCCTGGCCGCCGACCTGTTGCAGTCCATGGGCATGAGCGTCGCCCAGTTGCCCGGCGGCGAGATCGTGCCGGCCATGGAACGGGGCGTCATCGATGCCTTCGAGTTCAACAACCCGTCTTCCGACATGCGCTTCGGCGCCCAGGACGTGGCCAAGAACTACTATCTCTCTTCTTACCACCAGGCCAGCGAGTCGTTCGAGTTCCTGTTCAACAAGGACTTCTTCGACGACCTGGACGAAGATCTTCAGGCCATCCTGCGTCATGGCGTGGAAGCCGCATCGACCTCCAATACGGCCTCGGCGCTGGACAACTACTCCGCCGACCTGCAGCGGCTGCAGGATGAGCATGGCGTCACCGTGCACCGCACCTCCAAGGAGATCCTCGATGCCCAGCTCCAGGCCTGGGATACGTTGATCGAAGAGCTCGAAGAGGACGACTTCATGCGGCGCTGCATGGAGAGTCAGCGCGAGTGGGTCGAGCGCGTCGTGTATTACGAGCTCATGAACAAGCCCGATCTGGCCCTGGCCTATGAGCACTACTTCCCGGGCAAGCTGAAGCTCTGATTGCGTGGTGCCGGCCTCCTCGGCGGCGTGCCGGGGAGGCCGAGTGCCGCCTGACCAAGGGAGTTTTCGTCTTCATGCACGGCGTGGCGGTCGACTGACCGCCACGCCAGCCGATCCGGTAGGTGTGCTCGCATTATGATCAACGTCATTCGTTTCATCGATCGCTTGACGAGCTGGTTCGGCCGGGCCTTTGCCTGGCTGATTTTGCTCATGGCGTTCGGTATGGGCTACGAGGTGGTATCGCGCTATGCCTTCAACGCGCCCACCGCCTGGTCCTTCGATATGTCCTATATCCTCTATGGCACCCTCTTCATGATGGGGGGCGCCTACACCCTGGCTCGCAACGCCCACGTGCGCGGCGACTTCCTCTATCGACTGTGGCAGCCGCGCACCCAGGCCAAGGTGGAACTGGTGCTCTATTTCATCTTCTTCTACCCAGGCGTCACGGCCCTGGTCATCTCCGGCTGGAAGTACGCCGAGCGTTCCTGGCGTTACCTGGAGGTGAGCACCTTCTCTCCGGCGGGCGTGCCGATCTTTCATTTCAAGACCATGCTCATGGTGGCCGGCATCCTGCTGTTCATTCAGGGGATCGCCCAGGTGTGTCGCTGCATCATCTGCATCCGCACCAATGAGTGGCCGCCGAGCGTCGAAGACGTGGAAGAGCTGGAAGATAAGCTCATGCGTCAGGCCGCAGCCGGTGAAATCGACACGTCGTATGAGGCCGACCAGGAGAGAGACAACAAATGACGGATCCTCAGATCGCTATCATGATGCTGGGGATCTTCATCCTCATCATCTTTCTCGGCTTCCCCATCGCCTTCACGCTGATGGCCTTGGGGGTCATGTTCGGCTACTTCGCCTACTTCAACCCCGGCCGCATGTGGCGCGACTACGACCGTGCCGTGGAAGCCGGTGCCGGCAACTGGGAGCTCATTGAGACCTGGGTCGGTGGCTTCTTCAACAACCGAATATTCGATCTCTTCGTCAATCAGACCTACTCGGTCATGGCCAACGAGGTGCTCACCGCGGTACCGCTGTTCCTGTTCATGGGCTATATCGTCGAGCGCGCCAATATCGTCGACCGGCTCTTCTCGACGCTCTACATCGCCGCCAAGCGGCTGCCCGGCTCCATGGCCGTAGCGGCGTTGATCACCTGTGCGCTGTTCGCCACGGCCACCGGCATCGTCGGGGCGGTGGTGACGCTGATGGGGCTGCTGGCTCTGCCGGCCATGCTCAAGGCCCGCTACGACACCAGCTTCGCCTCGGGCGTGATCTGCGCCGGCGGCACGCTGGGCATCCTGATTCCGCCCTCGATCATGCTGATCGTCTATGCGGCGGCCTCGGGAGTGTCCATCGTGCGCCTCTATGCCGGGGCGCTGCTGCCGGGCTTCCTGCTTGCCGGGCTCTACCTGACCTACATCATCGGGCGTGCGCTGCTGCAGCCCTCGGTGGCGCCGAAGCCTCGCGAGGAAGACGTCGGGGACGTGCCCACCGGAAAGCTGATCCTCATGGTGTTCACCTCCTTCGTCCCGCTGGCGGTGTTGATCATGGCGGTGCTGGGCTCCATCCTGTTCGGTCTGGCCACGCCCACCGAAGCGGCGTCGGCGGGCGCGCTCGGCGGCCTGGCACTGGCGGCGATCTACCGGGCCTTGACCTGGCAGCGGCTGCGCGAGGCTGTCTACCTCACAATGAAGACCACGGCCATGGTGTGCTGGCTGTTCGTCGGCTCCTGGACGTTCTCCTCGGTATTCTCCTACCTGGGCGGCGAGCACCTGATCACCGAGTTCGTCACCGGGCTTGACATCACTCCGCTCACCTTCCTGCTGTTGGCGCAGTTCATCATCTTCCTGCTCGGCTGGCCGCTGGAGTGGTCGGAGATCATCATCATCTTCGTGCCGATTTTCCTGCCGCTGCTGCCGCATTTCGGTATCGACCCGCTGTTCTTCGGTATTCTGGTGGCACTCAATCTGCAGACGTCGTTCTTGACGCCACCCATGGCGATGTCGGCGTACTACCTCAAGGGCATTGCGCCGCCGCAGGTGCAGCTGACCCAGATATTCCGCGGCTGCATGCCGTTCCTGGCCATGGTGTTCCTGGCCATGATCGTGCTGTACAACGTGCCGCAGATCGTCTTTTGGCTGCCGGAGGTCGTCTATGGCAACTAAACGCAACCCAGCCCAGGAAGTGGCCGCGCTCACCGCCAGTGAGGCGGCCCGGCGCATCGCCGAGGGGGCGCTGACCTCGGCCGACCTGGTCGCAGCCTGTCTCGACGTCATCGATGCCCAGGAAGAGCAGGTTCGGGCCTGGGCCTTCCTGGATCGCGACAAGGCCATGCTCGAGGCCAAGGAGCGCGACCGGCGCCGCCAGCGCGGGCTGCCCCTGGGCCCTCTGCACGGGGTGCCCGTGGGGGTGAAGGACATCATCGACGTCAAGGGCATGCCCACCGGCAACGGCACGCCCATCGACGAAGGGCGGCGGCCTTTCGAGGACGCCACGGTGACCCGTCGCCTGCGCGATGCCGGCGCCGTCATTCTCGGCAAGACGGTGACCACCGAGCTGGCGTATTTCCATCCAGGCAAGACGCGCAACCCGCACGATCCCTCGCGTACGCCGGGTGGCTCTTCCAGCGGGTCGGCGGCGGCGGTGGCGGCCGGCATGGTGCCGCTGGCGCTGGGTAGCCAGACCAACGGCTCGGTGATTCGGCCGGCGTCCTATTGCGGGGTGGTCGGTTTCAAGCCCGGCTTCGGTGCCGTGCCGCGCAGCGGCGTGCTTACGCTGGCTCCCAGCCTCGACCAGCTCGGTATCTTCTCCCGTTCCATCGAGGATGCCGCCCTGATCGAATCGCTCATGGGGCCGGATGACCGGGATGACGATGCCCGGGAAAACCCAGGGCCGCTCACGGCCACCGCACTCACGGAGCCGCCGGTGACGCCGGCCCTGGCTCTGGTGAGAACGCCATTCTGGGAGCGTGCCGATGCGGCCATGCGCGATGCGTTCGGCGAGCTGGCGCCGGCTCTGGGAGGCGCCGCCGCCGAGGTGGAGCTTCCCGAGCCGTTCGGGCGCGGCGTCGGCTGGCTGGGCGGTGTGATGGCAGCCGAGATGGCGCGCAACCTCGGCCACTACGTGGACCGGGCCCCGGACCAGGTCAGCGAGAAATTGCGTGAACTGGTGGCCGACGGACGAGCCATGCGTGCCCCCGACTATCTGGCAGCCCGCGACATGCGGCGGGTGCTGCGCGATTCGCTGGGGCCGCTATTTCATCGTTTCGATGTCATCGTCACGCCATCAGCCACCGGGGAGGCCCCCATCGGGCTCGAGAGCACCGGCGACCCGGTCTTCTGTAGCCTGTGGACCTTCTGCGGCCTGCCGACCATCAGCCTGCCGCTGATGACCGGGGCCAACGGAATGCCGATCGGCGTACAGCTGGTGGCGCCACCGGGCCAGGAGGCTCGTTTGCTGCGTACCGCACGCTGGCTGGTGCGCACCCTTTCTCAGGAGGCCGGCTAATGACCGACAAGATTCTTGCCGTCGTGGCGCTGTGCGGGCTGATCGCCTTTCTGATCACGGTGCCGATCTTCGTGCCGCACATCGATCTGATTCTGTTCACCCTGGGCTGCGTGCTGCTGGCCGTCTACGACTTCTGGAACGAATTGGCCAGCCGTCGTCGCTGAGTCGGCGATTCGTCTTGCCAGGATGAAACGTCTCCTGAATACTGTATTTAAATACAGCTTCAGGAGGCGTCATGTCATTCGTAGCCCGTTGCTCGCCGCGCATCGTGGCGTGCGCTGCCGTCGAATCGCACCACGGCGCTCAGCCTCTGTTCGGCTGTCGAGTGCGAGCGGGTTTTCCCAGCCCGGCCGACGATCACCTGGATGTCGAACTCAACCTCCACGACCATGTGGTGCGCCGCCCGGCATCCACCTACTTCGTGCGTGCCGAAGGCGACTCGATGCAGGGCGACGGCATTCATGACGGCGACCTCCTGGTGGTGGATCGCAGCCTCGAGCCCCTGCCGGGCCGGGTGGTGGTGATCGCCGTGGATGGCGAGCCCACCGTCAAGCGCCTGGCACGGGACGGCGAACGCCTCCTGCTGGTGGCCAGCAACCCGCGTTTCGCCCCCATTCCGCTGGCGGGGCGCGAGTGCCATGTATGGGGCGTGGTCACCCACGTGGTGCATGCCCTGCCGGCACTGCCGGGAGGACACGAATGATCGCCCTGGTCGATGCCAACAGCTTCTACGTCAGCTGCGAGCGCGCCTTCGATCCGCGCCTCGAGGGGCGGCCGGTGGGCGTGCTCTCCAACAACGACGGCTGCGTCGTCGCCCGCAGTGCCGAGCTCAAGGCGCTGGGCGTGGCCATGGGGGCGCCGTTGCACCTGTTGCCGCCGGCCATTCGGCGACAGGCGGTGCTGTTGTCCAGCAACTATGCACTGTATGGCGACATGTCGCGGCGCGTGAATGCGGTGCTTGGCGAGTTCTCGCCGGACGTGGAGGTCTACTCCATCGACGAGAGCTTCGTCGGCCTGGACGGCTTCGATCCGGGCAGCCTGGAGGCGTACTGCCAGCGCCTGCGTGAGACAGTGCGCCGCGATACCGGCATTCCCGTTGGCGTGGGCGTGGCGCCCACCCGCGTGCTCGCTAAGGTGGCCAATCGGGCGGCCAAGGCAGTGCCTGCCTACGAGGGCGTGTGCCGGCTGGAAGCCGATGCCCCGGCCACCCGAGCACTGCTCATGCAACTGCCGGCCACCGAGCTATGGGGCGTGGCACGGCGCACCGGCGAACGGCTGGCGTTGATGGGCATCCACACCGCCTGGCAACTGCGCGAGGCCGATCCTCAGCGGATACGCCGCGACTTCTCGGTGGTGCTCGAGCGCATTGTCTGGGAGCTGCGCGGCCGTGCGGCCATCGAGCTCGAGGATCTGGCCGAGTCGCGCCAGCGCCTCATGGTATCGCGCTCCTTCGGCCGTCTGACCGGCGAGTATGACGAACTCGCCGCGGCGTTGCGCCAGCACGGCGCCCGTGCGGCCGAGAAGCTGCGCGGCCAGGGCAGTCTCGCTCGAGCGGTGATGGTCTTCTTGCGCACCAATCCGCACCACGCCCACGAGCCCCAGTACGGCAATCGCCTGGTGGTGCCGCTGGCCCGCGCCAGCGACGACACGCACGAGCTGCTGGCCGTGGTTCGCCGTGCCCTGGCGGCCTTGTATCGCAAGGGGTATCGCTATCAGAAGTGCGGCGTGGCGCTGCTCGACCTGGTCGACCGCGAGCATCGCCAGTTCTCGCTGCTCGAGGCGGCGCACGATGCGACGCAGAAACAGCGCAGCATGCGCCTGATGGCGGTGGTGGATCGGCTCAATCGCGAAATGGGGCGGGACACCGTGCGTTTCGGTCTACCCTGCGAGAACAGCGCCTGGCAGTTGCGTTGCGAGCGGCTCAGTTCGCGCTACACCACGCGCTGGAACGAACTGATGAAGGTCAAGACAGGGTGAAGATCGGCGTTCGGTCGACTAGCCTGTCGACGCGACGAGCTGCAAGGAGCGTCGATGATCCAACACCATGCCCAGAACAGTCACGGTCGGGATTTCGTCGTCGGTGACATCCACGGCGAATACCGGCTGCTCGAAGAAGCGCTGCACCGAGTCGACTTCCAGGTCTCGCGAGACCGGCTCTTTTCGGTGGGCGATCTGATCGACCGGGGCCCGGACTCCTTCGTCTGCCTGTCGCTGGCGCTGGAGCCGTGGTTCTTCGGGGTGCGCGGTAATCATGAAGCGCTTGCGGAGGCGGCCCTCGGCGGCGGCGACTGGGGCGCGTGGCTGATGAACGGGGGCACCTGGGTGCGTGACCACGACCTGGATGCGGTGCGTTGGCGACTCGAGTCAGCCCTGGTGCGGCTGCCCTACGTGCGGGAGGTGGCCGTTGCCGGCAAGCGGCTCGGCATCGTGCATGCCGAGCCGCCGCCGGACTGGGCGCAGATCGAGACGGCCGACGAAGCGCTGATGCATCAACTGGTGTGGGGCCGCCGCCGCATTGCCGGCCAGGATACGACGCCGGTAACCGGGATCGATGCGGTGGTGGTGGGGCACACCATCGTCCCCGAGCCGGTATGGCTGGGGAACGTGCACTACCTCGATACCGGTGCCTTCGACACCGGTCGGCTGACGTTGGTGGAGGCCCGTGAGCTGGTGGAGTGACACGCTCGGGTTCGTAAGGCCAGGCCAATGACCTTCGGCCGCCACGTTTCGATCACGCTTGGCAGATCGCCCGGAGAGTGAGCGGCAGTCACGCTTTGCCGTCCTCCGGATGGATCCGGTAGAGCACGCAGTAGACGACCGGCAGCACCACCAGGGTCAGCAGGGTGGCCACGCCCAGCCCCCCGATCAGGGCTACCGCCATGCTGGCGAAGAAGGCATCGCCGATCAGCGGCAGCATGCCCAGCATGGTCGTCAGGGCGGCCATGGACACGGGGCGTACGCGACTGATGGCGGCGCGCACCACGGCGGAATAGGGCCGATCGTGCAGCGGTAGCTGCACATTGATCTCCTCGACCAGCACGATGGCGTTCTTGAGCACCATGCCGATCAGGCTGAGGGTGCCGAGCAATGCCATGAAGGAGAACGGCAAGCCGCTGATCAGCAGGGCGCCGACGACACCGATGATGGTCAGCGGCACCAGCGACCAGATCGCCAGCGGCTGACGCCAGTTGTTGAACAGCACCACCGTGATGATGAACATGATCACCAGACCCAACGGCAGCGACGAGAACAGTCCGCTCTGTGCCTCGCCGGACGTTTCGTGCTCGCCACCCCACTCCAGACGGTATCCCGAGGGCAGCTCGAGCGCCTCGACGTCCGACCGGACACGCTCCAGAACGCTGGCGGCGGTGACGTCGCGCAGCGGGTCCGGTTCGGCATAGACGGCCAGCATGCGTTGCCGGTTGCGCCGCAGGATCAGCGGGTCGGCGACCTCGGTGGCGATGCGTTCGATGACCTGGTCGGCGGGAATGTAGCGCCCCCGCTCCTCGCTCCAGACGTTCAGCGAGCCGAGGTTGTCGACGTCATGCCGCTGCTCCGGCACGGCCCTGGCTACGATGGGGATCAGGTCGCTGCCGTCACGGTAGGTGCCGAGGCGGACACCGGTGGTGCTCATGGCGAGCGTGTCGGCCAGGTCGCTGCGACTGACGCCCAGTCGTCTTGCCGTGTCTTCGAGGAACACCGGTTCGATCGCCTGCACCCGGTTGCGCCAGCTATGCCGTACGCTCGTTGCCAGCGGCTCGTCGCGGAAGATGGTCTCGACCTCGGCGGCCAGCCGTCGCAGCGTTTGCGGGTCGCTGCCATACAGTCGGGCTTCGATCTTGGCCTTGGGCGCTGGGCCGACTTCGAGCGGGGCGATCTTGAAATCCGCCTCGGGATGGTGGCGTTCGAGCGCGCGCTCGACGTCTGTCATGCGCGCGTGCTGCGAGGTTTTATCGTCGGTCTCGACGATCAGCTGGGCATAGCTGGCATAGCGGTCCTCGGGGGAGTAGGGCAGCGTGAAGCGCTGGGCACCGCCGCCGATGGTCGTGGTCAGATGACGGATGTCCGGCAGCTCCATCACTGCGTCTTCCAGTTCGCCGATACGCTCCGCCGTCTTGAGGATGTCGGTGCCTTCGGGCGTCCAGTAATCGACGAAGAAGATCGGTGTATTGGAAGCTGGGAAGAACGCATTCTTGACGAAGGTGAAGCCATAGCCGGCGCTTGCCAGCAGGGCGATGACCAGCAGCAGCGTCAGCCAGCGCAGGCGGATGCCCAGGGTGATCAGGGTTTGGAAGCCGCGGTAGAGAATGCCCCGGTACGGGTCCTGGCCGGGATCGCCCTGCCGGCTGTTACGGAAGAACATCCGGAAGAAGAAGGGAGTCAGCGTGAGCGCAGTGATCCAACTCAGCAGCAGCGAGTAGAGCAGCACGAAGAACAGCGAGCCGATGAATTCGCCGGTGGTGTCCGGCGACAGCCCGATCGGCGCGAAGGCGGTGATGGCGATGACCGTGGCGCCCAGCAGCGGCCAGGCATTCTGACGAATCACCTGGTGTGCCGCATCGCGCACCGAGCTGCCGCGCTTGAGCCTGACCAGCATGCCTTCGGTGATCACGATGGCGTTGTCGACCAGCATGCCCAGCGCGATGATCAGCGCCCCCAGTGAAATGGTCTCCAGTTGCAGGCCGTGGATGCGCATCATCATGAAGGTGCCGATGATGGTGATCAGCAGGATCGAGCCCATCAGCAGGCCGCTGCGCCAGCCCATGAACAGCATCAGCACCAGGATGACGATGGCGACCGCCTGAGCCAGGCTGATCAGGAAACCGGAGACGGCATCGTCGACGACCTGGGGCTGGTCGTAGACCACGTTGAGCTCCATGCCCAGCGGCGTCCGGCCTTCGAGTTCGGCCAAGCGCCGGTTGAGCCGCTCGCCGACCTCCACGACATTGACGCCGCTCTCGAAGGAGACGCCCAGCGACAGTGCCTGTCGGCCCATGTCGCGATACAGCTGCTCGGGTCGATCGGTATAGTCGCGCTCGATATCGGCGATATCGCTCAGCCGTACCAGGTTCCCGTTGCCTTCACTGACGATGAGGGCGCGCAGATCCTCGACATCGGCAGCACTGCCGGTGGGCGTGATGCGAAAACGGCGGCCTTCCTGCTTCAGGTGGCCGGCATCGCTGACGGCGTTCTGCGTTTGCAGCAGCTGCTGCAGGCGTTCGGGCGGAATGTTCAGGGAACGCATCCGCTCCCGGTCGAGCTCGACGAAGATGCGTTCCTCGCGGCCCCCCGTCAACGACACCTTCTCCACGCCATCGACCAGAGCCAGCTCGCGCTTGAGGAAGTCGGCATGGTCCTCGAGGTCGGCCATGGAATAGCCTTCGCCGGTCAGATTGATCATCCAGCCGAAGACGTCGCCGAAATCGTCGTTGATCCGAGATTGCTGGGCACCGGGCGGCAACTGGCCCTGGACATCGTTGACCTGTCGCCGCAAGGCATCCCAGAGCTGCTGGAGTTCCTCCTCCTGCACGGTTCTTTCCAGTTCCACGGTGATCTGCGACAGCCCATCGGAACTGATCGAACTGATCCACTTGATGGCGCGCATCTCCTGGATGGACTCTTCCAGCGTCGCCGTCACCTCCTGTTCGACCTCTTCCGGCGTAGCACCGGGGTACGGGGTGATGACCAGCGCATTGCGGATGGTGAACTCGGGAAACTCGAGCTGGCCCAGATCCAGGAACGAGAGCGTGCCGCCGACCAGCAGCACCAGGGTCATCAGCCAACTGACCGCCTTGTGGCGCAGAAAATAATCGACCATGTCAGAGCCCCGGCTCCTTCTCCCAGGGAGTGACGGCCAGATCGTCGTGCAACCGGTGGGCACCGGCAGCCACGATTCGCTCGCCGGGGGCCAGCTCGCCGCTGATCTCGAGGCCCTGGGAAGTCAGCGTGCCCACCTTGACCGGAACGGGATCGACGCGGTCGGGAGGGCTGAACCGCCAGACCCGCGCCTGGTCGGGGGATGCCTCGGGATAGCTGACGGCTTCGGCGGGAACTCGCCATACCGTCGATTCGCCGTCGTCCATCCAGGAGTTGAGGTCGAGCCGAACCGTGGCGCTCATGCCGTCGAGCAAGAGAATGTCGTTCGGCTGGGGCAAGGTCAGGGTGATCTCGTAGGCCAAGGTGTTGTTGCTGGCCTGGGTCGTATACGACTTGAGCCGCGCCAGGTACGGGTCGCCATCGCGCGAGAAGCGCACCTCATGAGCCATCTCGCCGAAGAACGGCGAGCCATTGGTGCCGTCACCTGCGTTCGGTACTTCAAGGCGGCGGACGATCTGTTCGGGAAGGTGGAACACCACATCCAGCTGGCCCGGCTGCTGGATGACCGCCACGGTTTCCTGTACCTGCACGAACTGGCGGCTGTCGACGGGAACCCTGGCGATCACGCCGTCGTAGGGAGCCCGCAAGCGAGTGTGTTCGAAATCCTCCTCGGCCTGCTCGAACTGCGAACGTGCCGTCTGCCGTTCGGTCTTGGCCTCGTCGAAACGCGCCTGGCTGATGGCACCGCGCTCGGCGGTATAGCGCATGCGTTCATAGGTGGCTTCGGCGAGTTCCAGGCTGGACCGGGCGCTTTCGAGCCGGCTGCGTGCGGTGCGGTCGTCGATGCGGGCAATGACCTCGCCGGCCTCGACGCGCTGACCGGCCTCGACATCGAGTTCGAGCAACTCCCCCGACATGCGGAACGACAGATTGCTGCGCGTCGCGGCCTCCACGCGGGCGGGAAAGTGCCGTACCCGACTGGCATCGCCGTCATCGAGGGTCACCAGCTTGACCGGCCTGGGAGCCTCATGGCCGGGCGCTTCCTGCTCCTGGCAGCCGCTCAATGCCAGTAGGGCCAAGCTTGCACCGAACAGGCGACGGACGATGACGAACACGTGAAACTCCTTGGTGGCGGGCATCGTGACAGGAATCGGGATTTAACTGACATTCATGAATGTCAGTGAAATGATAGGCTAACTTGGATGGAGCGACTTTGCCATCCATTGATGCAAAAATGGCCGTGGAGACCGGCAGGGGAGAGAGATGACAAGACGCAAAGAAGAGGCCGAGAGAACGCGCGAGACCATTCTCGATGCCGCCGAGGCGACATTTCTCGAACAGGGCGTCTCGCGCACGACGTTGGCGCATATCGCCGCGGCAGCGGGGGTGACGCGTGGCGCCATCTATTGGCACTTCGAGGACAAGGAAGCCCTGTTCGACGCCTTGCTAGAGCGGGTGCGCATTCCCATCGACGAGATCGTCGATCATGCCGACGATGGCACCCAGGCCTCACCGATGGAGTCGGTGCGGGCGATCGCCCAGAGTGCGCTGACGCGTATCTGCGACGACCGACAGTTGCAGCGCGTGGCAACCATCGTCTTCCACCGCTGTGAAACGCACGAAGACCGCCACCCGCGCATCGGCACGATCACTCGCCTCTCCCGGCATGCCCAGGACCGGGTGGAGGC
Organism: Pseudomonadota bacterium; assembly: GCA_051749645.1. Classification (GTDB taxonomy): domain Bacteria; phylum Pseudomonadota; class Gammaproteobacteria; order Pseudomonadales; family Halomonadaceae; genus Halomonas. Next base: position 48,177 of record JBNJIT010000005.1, on the reverse strand, counting down.
GATCTTCGAACAAGCGCGCGACCAGGGCCAGCTGCGAGCCGACCTGTCGCCGACCGCCGCGTGTCGCCAGCTGCACCTGTTCCTGCTCGGTGCCTGTTTCGATTGGCTGCAGGATACGACGCAATACTCATTGGCCGATGAATGCGACAGCATGGTCGAAACCCTGATGCGCGGCCTGGCGGCCTGAGGCGAGACGCTGGCGAATGCTAACGGCCACCGCGCCGATGCGCTAAGTGGCCGTCGTCATTGATCTTTCTGGTGCCGCAAAGTGGACTCGAACCACCGACCTACGCATTACGAGTGCGTTGCTCTACCAACTGAGCTATTGCGGCAGTGGCGGCATGATAGCGCCGCCGTGGCGGCGCTGCCAAGTTCACTCACGCATTCGCGTCAGCCCTTCCTGGGCGGTGGAGGCCACCAGCCGGCCGTGGCGGTCGTAGAGGCTGCCGCGGGCGAAGCCGCGTGCGCCGCCGGCCCAGGGGCTGTCCATGTCGTAGAGCAACCAGTCGTTGACGCGCACGTCGCGATGGAACCACAGCGCATGGTCGAGGCTGGCGATCTGCAGCCGGGGGTCGCGGAAGGTGATGCCGTGAGGCACCAGTGCCGTGGTCAGCAGGTTGAAGTCCGAGCTGTAGGCGAGCAGATAGCGATGCAGGGCCGGATCGTCGGGGAGCTCGCCGGTGAGACGGAACCACAGCCGCTTGCGCGCGGGTTGCCCCGGTTCGGCCTCATCGCCCAGGTGCAGGAACTCGATGGGATGCCCGGGGAAACGCTCCAGGCGCGCCTCGGGAGCATCTGTCAGGGCCTCGGGCAATGCCACTTCGGGCATGGCGGTCTGGTGCTCGAGGCTCGTTTCGTCGCCGTGGAAGGAGGCGCTGCAGAAAAAGATCGGGCGGCCCTTCTGGATGGCGGTGACCCGGCGGGTGGTGAAGCTGCCGCCGTCGCGCACCGCATCGACCTGATAGACTACCGGACGGTGTGGATCGCCGGGGCGCAGGAAGTACCCATGCAGCGAGTGGGCGCGCCGTGCCGAGTCCACCGTGTGGGTGGCGGCGGAGAGTGCCTGGCCGAGTACCTGTCCGCCGAACAGCTGGGGCAGGCCGAGATCCTGGCTGGCGCCGCGAAACAGATTTTCCTCCAGCTCCTCGAGGCCGAGAAGGGTGACGAGCGCATCAAGGGCGTCGGACATGGACGGCTCCTCAGGGGGTTATCATACGGTTGTTTAAAGGCTTTCAGGATACACGGAGTCGGCGTCGATGCGCAGCGACGAATTCTACATGCACCGTGCGCTGGACCAAGCCCACCAGGCACTGGCGGCCGGAGAAGTGCCGGTAGGGGCGGTGGTGGTGGATGGCCGCGGCGAGATCTTGGGCGCCGGCTACAATGCGCCGGTGTCGAGTCACGATCCCAGCGCCCATGCGGAAATACGGGCGCTGAGAGCGGCCGGAGAACGCCTGGGCAACTACCGCCTGGACGGTTGCACCCTCTACGTGACCCTCGAGCCGTGCCTGATGTGCACCGGCGCGATCATCCATGCGCGCCTGGCGCGCGTGGTCTACGGTGCCGCCGAGCCGCGTACCGGAATGGCCGAGTCGAAGGCCAACCTGTTTGCCCAGCCCTGGCACAACCACCAAGTGACGGTGGAGGGGGGCGTGTTGGCGAGTCGTGCAGCGCGGTTGGTCAAGACCTTCTTCGCGGCGCGACGTGACGGGCCAGCGCCGAATGCCTCATGACAGCGTCGACAGGTCGAGCGGCCGGGCGCTGCGAACGCGGTTGCGCCCGTCATGCTTGGCCCGGTACAGGGCATCGTCGGCAGCCTGCATCAGCACGGCCACGTCGAGAGGCCCGTCGATGAGAGTCACCACGCCGACGCTCACCGTCAGCACGCTACCGTCGTGGTGGCGCAGATCGGCACGCTGGAGCCCTCGGCGAATGGTCTCGGCGACCGTTTCGGCTTCCTCGAGGGCGGTTCCCGGCAGACAGGCCACGAATTCCTCGCCGCCGTAGCGCGAAAATAGGCCGCCATGGGGTTCTACCGCCTCCTTGCCGATGCGTCCGAGCCGGTTCAGGAAGCGGTCGCCGATCAGGTGGCCATGGTGGTCGTTGATGCGCTTGAAGTGATCGATGTCGCAGATCAGCACGCTGAGCGGTCGACTATCCGCATGGGCCTTGAGGGTTTCCATGAACAGGCGCCGGTTGGGCAACTGGGTCAGCTCATCGTGACGGGCGAGCCACTCGACTTCGCGTTGCAACTGGGTACGCGTGCGAATCTCCCGGCGCAGATCGGTATTGGCGACGTGAATGTGGCGGTGCTGGCGATCGAGGGTGCCGTAGGTATACAGCACCAGATAGAGCAGAATCGCCAGGGTCAGGCCGACCATGAGGCTGACGGTGGGGTAGCGGGTTTGCCGTGCTAGCAGGCTGGCCTGGCTGGGCTGCATGGTCAGCGTCAACGGCCGGTCGGCGATGTCCAGTTGGGCGGTGTATTGCCAGGGGCCCAGAGGGGTATCGGGTCCGCGCCGGGCGAGCTGCCGGTCGCCGGCTTGCAGGGTGAGTCGGGCTTGCTGGACATCCACGCGGTCGAAGAGGGTGTTGGCCAACATCGGCAGGCTCATGACCATGGCCACCGCGCCCAGGGTGCGTCGCTCGGTACCGACGACGATGGGCAGATAATGGATGATGCCGGGCTCGCCCTGCAGCAGTTCGATCACCTCGGTGCGCCCGATGCGCTGGTGCGCCAGTGCCTGGCTGACGGCGGCCCGGCCGGCAGGCTGGGCGTCGTAGAGCCGGGCCCCAAGGGCGCGCTGATTGAGGCCGTTGGGCGGATGGACACGCTGGATACGGCTGTCGGTATCGACGAAGGCAATGTTGAGAATGAAGCGAAAATCGCGATGGTAGGGCGCTGCCTGGTTGGCCCAATCGAGCCGGTCGGGAATCTGCCCGAACAGGGTCCAGATGTTGGCGAAGCGCTCCATGGCCTCCAGGTGGGCGTCGATGTCACGAGTGAGTTGCTCGGTCAGAGCCTCCCCGCTCGCCTCTACTTCGGCATGCAGTGCCTGGTCCATCGTGCCCTTTTGCTGGTGCCAGAACAGCAGGGTGAGGCTGGCCAGGGCCAGGGAGGGCCACAGCGAGCGGCGCAGCGTCAGGTCGCTGGGCTGCCAGTGCGGCAGGGCACCGAGGAGCTGCCCCGCCAGCAGCAGCCAGAGCATCAACTGGTGGTCGAGTCCGCTTGCATAGCGCAGCAGGGGGACGTCGGGAGGCGCGTAATATTCGCCCAGCTGGATGGCCAGCAGCATGGCGGCACTGCCCAGCAGCAAGGGTCCGCCCAGGGCGGCGCGGGTCCGCGTGAGTATGCCGATGGCGAGCAGCGACAGGGTCAGGGCGACCAGCAGGGCCGGGCGCCAGGCTTCGAGGCCCAGTTCGGGGTCGAGCCAGTCGCTCAGGCGATTCCACGCATGCACGGAAATCCAGCGCTCGGGCAGCATGTAGCTCAGCAGGACGACCGTCAGTGCCGTCAGGGCGATGGCGGCGAGCGTCTGCCCGATGACTCGACGGCACAGCAGCATCAACAGCTGTGCCAGGGCCACGCTGGCGATGAGCAGCGGCTGGGTGAAGGCATGGGACGGGCTGCCCAGGATCACCGCTTGCACGGTGGCCAGTAGGGCAAGGAGCAATGCCGTACAGGTCAAGAGGCTTGCGAAACGGCGCATGGCGGTGACCTTCTACAAAATGGGCGGCACGCTCTCGAACCCGCCGATGCTGTCGTTGTCTTCCGGCAGGCCGTCTAGCTGCAGGAATTGTTGCTGGTTGCGGTCCACGTAGTTGAGGATCTCGTAATAGCGGCGGACGTTGCGCACGTAGATCACTGGCTCGCCGCCGCGGGCATAGCCGTGCCGGGTCTGGCTGTGCCATTCGCGCTGCTGCAGCAGCGGCAGGGCCTCGCGCACGTGAGCCCAGCGGTCGGGATCGCCACCGCGCATCTCGGCGATGCGGCGTGCATCGTAGAGGTGTCCGAGCCCCACGTTGTAGGCGGCCATGGCCATGAACAGCCGGTCCTCCCCTTGTATCGACTCGGGCAGTCGAGACTTTAGGGAGCGTAGATAGCGGGCGCCGCCATTGATGCTTTGGGCCGGGTCGAGACGATCGTCCACGTCCATTTCGCCGGCGGTGGGCAGGGTCAGCATCATCAGACCACGCACGCCGGTCGGCGACGTCGCCTCGGGATCCCAATGCGACTCCTGATAACCCAGGGCAGCCAGCAACTTCCAGTCGAAGCCGGTGTCGCGAGCGGCTTCACGGAACAGCGCCTCGTAGTCGGGCAGCCGTTCGCGTGCGTGCTGAATGAAGGTGCGTGCGCCGACGTACTCCAGATAGTCGTCGTGGCCGAAATGGCGGTTCACCAGCGAGTCCAGGGCGCCCTCGGATCGCATTCGGCTCAAAAAGCGATTGGCTTCCTGCTGCAGTGCCAGTCCGTCGCGTGCGGGAAAGGCCCAGGCCAGGGAAAGGGGAGAGCCGAGGGTGAAGCCGTCTTCCACGCCGGGGAAGAAGAGACGGTTGATGCGGAACTGGTGCTCGTAGATCACGGCGGCGTCCAGGTTGCCGTTTTCCACCTGGCTGAGCAGCTCGGCGACCTCGACGTCAGCGGATTCCCACCAGCTCAGGTCGGGGTGCTCCGTCTGCAGTTCGCGCAGTACCCGGTCGGCGCCGGAGCCGCGAATGGTGCCGATCTCCAGGCCATCCAGATCGTCGAGTTCGGCCACCGGGGGCAGGCCGCGGCGATAGACGAGCAGCGGCTGCAGATCGAAGATGGCTTGACTGAAGATCACGCCTTCGCGGTCGAGATCGAGCGGCAGCGCAGCGGCGCCGAGGTCGCCCTCGCTGCGAACCGCGTCGAACACGCTGTCGATATGGTGGCTGGCGTCCAGCGTCAGACTGACGCCGAGGTGGTCGGCGAAGCGTCGTACCAGATCGTATTCGAAGCCGGTGGGGCCGTGGCGGCCCTCGTAGTAGGTAGTGGGGGTGTTGCGGGTGTGCACGCTGAGGAAATCGCGCGACAGCACCGCTTCCAGCAGCCCGTCGGAAGGCTGCGGGGGGCGGTACGGAGTCAGGCACAGCACGGCCGCCGCCAGCAGAATGATGGCGCGACGCAGGCGGCCCGGGGTGAAACGGCTCGAGAGTCCAGGCATGCAGGCGATGTTCGGCGATGAGAGCCTTACCTTAACGGCCCCCGCGGTGGCTGTCATCCGCCGCATTTCGCGTGCCCCCCGCTTTCCAGTATCATGTCGCCTCTGTCAGCCGCTCGTGGCGGCCCCTTCCTTCGCTTGCTTCAGAGGCTTCAAGACATGCTCGAACTTCGAGGCGCGCCCGCCCTTTCCGCCTTTCGTCACGCCAAACTATTGGCTGCCCTGCGCGCGCGAGTTCCCGAGGTTGAGTCGCTCAATGCCGAGTACGTGCACTTCGTGGACCACGACGGCGAGCTGTCGGCCGATGCCCGGCGTCTGCTCGACCAGCTGCTCGACTACGGGGCTCACCCGGCACATTCCGCCAGAGAGGCCCGGTCGCGGGAGGGGCAACTGCTGCTGGTGGTGCCGCGCATCGGCACCCAGTCGCCGTGGTCCTCCAAGGCCACCGACATCGCGCATGGCTGCGGTCTTTCCGCGGTGCGGCGCATCGAGCGCGGCATCGCCTACCGGGTGGTCCTCGATGCGCCGATGTCCGAAGCCGCCTTCACGGCCATCGTCGCCACCCTGCACGACCGCATGACCGAATCGGTGCTCACCGATGCCAGCGATGCGGCCAAGCTCTTCGCCCACCACCAGCCGGCACCGCTGGGCCAGGTGAACGTGCTCGAAGGCGGGCGCGAAGCGCTCGAGACGGCCAACGGTGAGCTGGGCCTGGCGCTGGCCGAGGACGAGATCGACTACCTGGTGAGCGCCTTCCAGGAGCTGGGCCGCAACCCCAGCGACGTCGAACTGATGATGTTCGCCCAGGCCAACTCCGAGCATTGCCGGCACAAGATCTTCAACGCCGACTGGCGCATCGACGGCGAAGCCCAGCCGCATTCGCTGTTCGCGATGATCAAGAACACCTACGAGCGGTCGCCCGGCGACATTCTCTCCGCCTACAGCGACAACGCCGCGGTGATCGAAGGCTCCGAGGCGCCGCGCTTCTTCCCGGCACCGCTCACCGGCCGGGAAGGCGAGCGGGCCAGCTACGCCGCCCAGCGCGAGCCGATTCCCATCCTGATGAAGGTGGAGACCCACAATCACCCCACCGCCATTGCTCCGCATCCGGGCGCGGCCACCGGCGCGGGCGGCGAGATCCGCGACGAAGGCGCCACCGGCATCGGCGGCAAGCCCAAGGCAGGGCTGACCGGCTTCACCGTCTCCAACCTGCGCATTCCCGAGTACGTGCAACCCTGGGAAGCCTTCGACTACGGCAAGCCCGAGCGCATCCAGTCGGCGCTCGAGATCATGCTCGAGGGCCCCATCGGCGGCGCCGCCTTCAACAACGAATTCGGCCGCCCCAACCTCGCCGGCTATTTCCGCACCTACGAGCAGGACGCCCTGGGGGCGGATGGCATCGAGCGGCGCGGCTACCACAAGCCGATCATGCTTGCCGGCGGCTACGGCAACATCCGCGCGGGGCACGTGCAGAAGGGCGAGATACCCGTCGGCGGCAAGCTGATCGTGATGGGCGGCCCGGCGATGCTGATCGGTCTCGGCGGCGGTGCGGCCTCCTCCATGGCCTCGGGCGCGTCGAGCGCCGATCTCGACTTCGCCTCGGTGCAGCGCGACAACCCCGAGCTGGAGCGCCGTGCCCAGGAAGTCATCGACCGCTGCTGGGCACTGGGCGAGACCAACCCCATCCGCTTCATTCACGACGTGGGCGCCGGCGGGCTCTCCAACGCCCTGCCCGAGCTGGTCAAGGATGGCGGCCGCGGCGGCCGCTTCGAACTGCGCGACGTGCCCAATGCCGAGCCGGGCATGAGCCCGCTGGAGATCTGGTGCAATGAGGCCCAGGAGCGCTACGTGCTGGCCGTGGCCGCGGAAGATCTCGCCACTTTCGAGGCGCTGTGCGAGCGCGAGCGCTGTCCCTATGCCGTGGTCGGCGAAGCCATCGAAGCCCACCGGCTGAGCGTGCACGACGGCCACTTCGACACCACGCCGGTGGATCTGCCGATGAGCGTGCTGTTCGGCAAGCCGCCCAAGATGACCCGCGAGTTCTCCCGCGAGGAGCGCCCGCTGCCCAGCGTGATGCTCGACAACCTCGATCTGCGCGAGGCCATGGAGCGGGTGCTGCGCCTGCCTGCCGTGGCCTCCAAGAGCTTTCTGATCACCATCGGCGACCGCTCCATCACCGGCATGGTGGCCCGCGACCAGATGGTCGGCCCCTGGCAGGTGCCGGTGGCCGATGTCGCCGTGACCACGGCGAGCTTCGACACCCACGCCGGCGAAGCCATGGCCATGGGCGAGCGCCCCCCGGTGGCGCTGATCGATCCCGCCGCCAGCGCCCGCCTGGCAGTCGCCGAGGCGATCACCAACCTGGCCGCCGCCCCCATCGCCAAGCTCGGCGACATCAAACTCTCCGCCAACTGGATGAGCGCCGCCGACCACCCCGGCGAGAACCAGGCGCTGTTCGATGCCGTGCATGCCGTGGGCATTGAACTCTGCCCCCGGCTGGGCATCGCCATTCCGGTGGGCAAGGATTCCATGTCCATGCGTACCGCTTGGCAAGCGGAAAACGACAAGGGCGAAACCGAGGAGAAAAGCGTCACCTCGCCGCTCACCCTCGCCGTCACCGGCTTCGCTCCGGTCACCGACGCGCTGAAGACCCTGACCCCGCAGATCAACCTGGATCAGGATGAATCCGACCTGATCCTCGTCGACCTGGGCGGCGGCCAGAACCGCCTGGGCGGCTCGGCGCTGGCCCAAGTCTACGGCCAAGTGGGCGATATCTGCCCCGACCTTGACGACCCCGAAGACCTCCAGGCCTTCTTCGCCGTCATCCAGGGCCTCAATGCCGAAGGCAAGCTGCTCGCCTACCACGACCGCAGCGATGGCGGCCTGCTGGTCACCTTGCTGGAGATGGCCTTCGCCGCCCACGCCGGCCTGGAGATCAAACTCGACTGGCTGATCGACGAGCCAGTGGAAGCGGTGGACGCGCTGTTCGCCGAGGAGCTCGGCGCGGTGATCCAGGTGAATCGCCAGCATACCGAGGAGGTGCTGGCGCAGTTCGCCGCCGCGGGCATCGAAACCTGCGGCGTCATCGCCCGCCCGCGCTACGACGACCAGGTGCGCGTCACCCTCTTCGAGGAGCCGCTGCTGGAAACCACGCGGATGCTCACCCAGCGCACCTGGGCCGAGACCAGCTACCGCCTGCAGGCGCTGCGCGACAATCCCGACTGCGCCAAGAGCGAATTCGACAGCCTGCTCGACGACCGCGACCCGGGGCTCTCCGCGCAGCCCACCTTCGATGTCGACGAGGACGTTGCCGCACCCTATCTCAACACGACCCGCCCGGCAGTAGCGGTGCTGCGCGAGCAGGGCGTCAACGGCCAGGTGGAGATGGCCTGGGCCTTCGACCGCGCCGGCTTCGAGGCCGTCGACGTACACATGAGCGACATCCTGCAAGGGCGGGTATCGCTGGCGGAGTTCCAGGGACTGGCGGCCTGCGGCGGCTTCTCCTACGGCGACGTGCTGGGCGCCGGCGGCGGCTGGGCCAAGTCGGTGCTGTTCAACGAGCGCGCCCGCGAGCAGTTCGCCGCCTTTTTCGGCCGCGACGACAGCTTCGCGTTGGGTGTGTGCAACGGCTGCCAGATGCTCGCCCAGCTCAAGGAGTTGATCCCCGGTGCCGAGGCCTGGCCGCGCTTCGTGCGCAACGAGTCGGAACAGTTCGAAGCTCGGGCGGCCATGGTGCAGGTGGAGAAGAGCCCGTCGATTCTGCTGGCCGGCATGGAAGGCTCACGCCTGCCCATTGCCGTGGCGCATGGCGAAGGGTGCGCCGAGTTCCACGACAGCGCTCACCTGCGGCGCATGCAAGGCAGCGGTCAGGTGGCCCTGCGCTACGTCGACAACTACGGCCAGGTCACCACCCGCTACCCGGCCAACCCCAACGGCTCGCCCTCCGGCATCACCGGCCTGACGACCCCCGACGGCCGCGTCACCATCATGATGCCGCACCCCGAGCGCGTGGTGCGCGCCGTCACCAACTCCTGGCGCCCGGCCGAGTGGACCACGGATGGCGCCTGGCTGCGCCTGTTCCGCAATGCGCGGGTGTGGCTGGGATAAAACGGCCGTTTGAAAATGGCGCCCGCTGCGGGCACACTCGAGACATTCGCAATGTCGGGGGGAGTGCCATGGAAGCGTGTTTCGAGGGACGGGTTCGCCTGGTCATGGAGGAGGGCGTGGCCAGGGTGACTCTGGCCAGGCCGGAAGCGTTCAACGGCCTGGACTGGGCGATGATCGACGGCCTGCTGGAAGCCCAGCGCCGCCTGAAAGAGCTCGAGGGGCTGCGGGCCGTGATGCTGGAAGGCGAAGGGGGCAGTTTTTGCGCTGGCCTCGACATGGCCGCCATCATGGCGCGCCCCGAGCGGGTGCCGGCGCTGCTGGTGCCCGACGCGGCGGATGGCGTCAATCCCGTGCAGCGTCTGGCTCTGGGATGGCGCGAGCCCGGCGTTCCGGTCATTGCCGCCCTGCAGGGCCACGTCTACGGTGGCGGCCTGCAGATCGCCCTGGGCGCCGATATCCGCGTGGCTCACCCCGAAACGCGCCTGGCGCTGCTGGAGATCGTCTGGGGCATCATCCCCGACATGGCCATCAGCATCACTGCCGCTGGCCTGCGCGACGATGTATTGCGTGAGCTGGCCTGGACGGGACGCAAGGTGGGCGGCGAGGAAGCCGTTGCGCTGGGTCTGGTGACCCGGCTCGCCGACGACCCCCGCACGCTGGCCCGCCAGATGGCCACCACCATTGCCGGTCACTCGCCGAAGGCGATAGCGGCGGCGGGCGAACTCTTCGGCCGGGCCCCCGGCCTGGCACGCGGTGATCGACTCGCCCTGGAGGCCAGCCTGCAGCACTCCCTGCTCGGCGGAGCAGAGCAGCAGGAAGCCATGACGGCCCGCCTGGAGGGCCGAGCGGCCCACTTTTCCTGATTCCCCTCGCAACCCGCTGCCCGTGGGCGCCGAGCCCGATGGCCCGCTCAACCGACCGAGGCACGATAGCGCAGGTCGTCGCTGGAGCTCAGGTATTCCTGAAGTACGTCGCACTCGGCGCGTTTCTGCTTGATGATGGCCGTCAGGGTCGGGTGGAAAGCTGGAACGGCGCTGGCCATCTGCAGGTGTTCGTAGAAGCGCCGCGAATAGTCGGCATCGGCAGCCGCCTGATGCAGCGTGTCGATGGCCATGCCGTAGTGGCTGATGAAGCGGAAGGGAGAACCGGCGTGGCGTGTCTCGACCACCGGCCTTCGGTCGCTGCCGTCGAACGGCGTAGCTTCGGCTTCCTGCTGACGGGCTGCATGGCGAAGCGTGTCCAGGCGCTTCTCGCATTCGATGCCCAGCGACGCCATCAAGCGGCTGATGGCGGTATTGAAGGTGAGAAAGCCGAAGGCGAGTCGCCGGTAGCGCGCCAGCTCGCCGCCTTCATGGGCTTTGGCGAGGGCCAGCAGTTCATCGCATTGAAAGACCAGCCGGGCAGCTGTGGCAGATGGGGTCGGCATGGCGGCCTCCTGTCGAGTCGGTATTCGGTGGTCCCTGCGGTAGAACCGAATATTGCCCCCCAGCGATGGCAATTTCATGACGTCGATCAATTCGAAAATGCGTTTATCGGTTTGTACCAGAAGATTGATGGCTGGCGTATGAGAGGGCTCGTGCGCGCCGAGGGATCATCGACAGGCCGTAGCGTGCAGGTATCGAGCCGGGGCTGCTGGCTCGTAAGTCGGCGCTGTCTACCGTGCCGCCAAATTGCTAGACTGGTGCGTTGATCCTGCGTACCCGGAGAGGCCTGTCGCGTGAGCGCCACCCCCGATACCGCCAGCCCCGAGCATTCCCCCGCAGCGACCCAGCAGGTCGAGGCCCTGGGGCGGCTGTTCGACGAGCCGATCACCCAGCTGCCCGACGATCTCTACATCCCGCCGGAAGCGCTCAAGGTGTTCCTCGAAGCGTTCGAGGGGCCGCTGGACCTGCTGCTCTACCTGATTCGGCGCCAGAACCTGGACATCCTGGCCATCGACGTGGCCGCCATCACCCACCAGTACATCGAGTACGTGGAGTTGATGAAGGCGCTGGAGATCGAGCTGGCCGGCGAGTATCTGCTGATGGCGGCGATGCTTGCCGAGATCAAGTCGCGCACCCTGCTGCCGCGGCCGCCCAAGGAGGGGGGCGACGACGAAGAAGCCGACCCGCGCGCCGAACTGATCCGCCGTCTCCAGGAGTACGAACAGCTGAAGAGCGCCGCCGAGGCGCTGGCCGAGCTGCCGCGCCTGGGCCGCGACTGGTTTCCGGCGCGGCCGGGTCTGCCGCCGCTGGAGGCGCGGGTCATCCATCCCGAGGTGGAGCTCGACGAACTGCTCGGTGCGCTGGCCGGCATTCTCAAGCGTGCCGAGCTCAACCAGACGCACCATATCGCTCGCGAGGCGCTCTCCACTCGCGAGCGCATGCTGGGCATCATGGAGCGGCTCTCGCGGGAGCGTTTCACTCCCTTCGAGGCGCTGTTCACCCTGGAAGAGGGGCGTGCCGGGGTCATCGTCACCTTCATGGCGATTCTCGAGCTGGCCAAGGAAGCGATGATCGAGATCGTGCAGAATGCCCCACTCTCGCCGATCCACGTTCGGGCGCGTCTGGATGAGCAGCAGGAGGAACCGCTGGAAGCGATGGAACCGGAAGAGGGCGAAGCCGGCGAAAGCCCCTTCGCGGAAGACGAGGGAGAGGCGCCGGCATGACGGCCATGGAATATCCCGAAGCGCTGGACGAGATCATTGAGGCAGCCCTGCTCGCCGCCGGCGAACCGCTCGGCCTCGACCGGCTCGAGACGCTGTTCGACGACCACGAGCGCCCGCCGCGCAGCGCCCTGCGCGAGGCCCTGTCGCGGCTCGCCACGCGCCACCAGCGCGGCGCCATGGAGCTGTTGGAAACGGCCTCGGGCTACCAGCTGCGCATTCGGCCGCGGCTCTCCGCCTGGGTGTCGCGGCTGTGGGAAGAACGCCCCCAGCGCTACTCCCGCGCGCTGCTCGAGACCCTGGCGCTGATCGCCTATCGCCAGCCGGTCACCCGCGCCGACATCGAAGACGTACGCGGCGTGTCGGTGAGCAGCTCGATCATGCGCACCCTGGCCGAGCGCGGCTGGATTCGCGTGGTCGGTCATCGTGACGTGCCCGGCCGTCCCGCGGTCTATGCCACCACGCGGGCTTTTCTCGATGACTTCGGCCTCAAGACCCTCGACGAACTGCCGCCGATGCACGAGCTCAAGGGCCTCGACGACAGCGACTACGAACGTGAAGAGGCACCGCCGCCGCAGAGCGAGCTGCTGGCCCAGGCCGACGAACCGCCGGAAGAAGCTGCGGAGGCTGCCGACGTGGCGCCGCAACATGACGAAACCCCGGAGGCGGCGGTCGATGCCGACGCCTCCACCGCAGCGGCCGGCACGGCCGATGCGGAACACGCCGAGACGGCGTCCGAAAGGCCGGGATTGAGCTTCGCCGATCTCGAAGCGCGCCTGGCCGAACGTGCCCGCTCCAGCGTCGACGAAGACGGCGGAGCGGGGGCGGAATCCACCCCCGATGAGACACCCGACGACTCATGAGCACCACCACGGAAAAACTGCAGAAGGTTCTGGCCCGCGCCGGACTGGGTTCGCGGCGCGAAATGGAAACCGCCATCGCCGATGGCCGCGTCAAGGTCAACGGCAAGGTGGCCACCCTCGGCGACCGCATCGCCATGCACGACAAGGTCGCCTTCGACGAGCGGCCCGTGACCCTGCGTGGCGCCGAAGAGACGCCGCGCCGCGTGATCATGTACAACAAGCCCGAGGGCGAGCTGTGCACCCGCAAGGATCCGGAGGGGCGGCGTACGGTCTTCGATCGCCTGCCGCGCCTCAAGGGCGAACGCTGGATCGCCATCGGCCGGCTCGACATCAACACCAGCGGCCTGTTGCTCTTCACCACCGACGGCGAGCTGGCCAATCGGCTGATGCATCCCTCGACCCAGGTCGAGCGCGAGTATGCCGTGCGCGTCATGGGCGAAGTCACCAAGGAACAGGTGGTGGCCATGGTGGAGGGCGTCATGCTCGAGGATGGCCCGGCGCGCTTCACCGACGTTCAGGAGTTCGGTGGCGAAGGCATCAACACCTGGTTCCATGTGGTCATCACGGAAGGGCGTAACCGTGAGGTGCGCCGCCTGTGGGAGTCCCAGGGGCTGACGGTGAGTCGCCTCAAGCGGGTTCGCTACGGCAATATCTTCCTCGACAAGCGTGCCAAGGCAGGCGAGTGGGTGGAGCTCTCCCAGGAGGAGGTCGACGACCTGGCGACTGCCGCCGGCCTGCCATCGCGCAAGGTGCCGGAACTCACCCCGGACGAGAAGAATCGCTGGAGCCGCGACAAGCACAAGCGCAAGCCGGTACAAGCGATGCGCCAGCCCAAGGGGCGGAAAAGCCGCTAAGGGCTTCGACCAAGGGCAAAAAAGCGCTTGCCTTCACGGGGGCGGATCAGTAGTATCTGCACCCGTTCGGACGGGTCGTTAGCTCAGTTGGTAGAGCAGTTGGCTTTTAACCAATTGGTCGTAGGTTCGAATCCTACACGACCCACCATCCGAACCTGAAACATGGCAGCTGTGCCGTGTTGCGGGTCGTTAGCTCAGTTGGTAGAGCAGTTGGCTTTTAACCAATTGGTCGTAGGTTCGAATCCTACACGACCCACCAGATCGCCAACAAAGCGCCCTCGCTCATTGAAGCGAGGGCGCTTTGTCGTCTATAGGGGCTTTTTGTCCCTAATGCTCCAGGCGTACCCGGCGGAGGTTGTAATCGCCACCGTGATTCACCAGCACGAAGCCCTGGAATCCTTGGCGCAGGCTCCGGTCGTTTGCCTGCAGCACACGCTGGCCATTGACCCGGACTTGCATGTTCCCGCTCTCGTCGCGGATCCAGCTCAGCGTATGGAAACCGCCATCCTCGAGGTCGAGTGTGCCCGCGTTGCTGGTGATCACTTCGCCCCCATCGGCCGTCATTCTGACCAGGCTAAGCCCTGGCCGTGAGCCCGCGTTGTAAACCAGGCGGTAGCCGCCACCGGGCTGGTTGCCCTGGAACACGCCCAGCTCCAGGCTACCCGGTCGCTGGTAAGAGGCCAGTTCCAGTTCCAGCATGAAGGCGTTGTCGACCGGCGCATGGACGAAAATCCGCGATGCGTCCCCGAACTCGACCTCCGTCGTCCGCGGCGCTGCCGTGTCCGTCCTCTGCCCGCCCGCCTGATCGAGGATCAGTTGGAGCATGGCAAGGCCGATTTCCTCCGGACGTTCAGGGCTGAGAGTCGGTGAGTCGGGGGAGGCCGCCTGTGGCTTCTCCACGGTGCTGCGCAACCCGCCATCATCGATGGCAAAGCTTCCGCTGAGCACGGTCCAGGGTGGGTCGTGCCGGAAATCGCCGTCGCTGAAGGCGTCGTCCAAGGCAACCCGCTTGGCCCTTGCCGGCTCTTCCTCGGGTGCCGAGGCTGCCGGCTCCCGACCCGCCTGACGCAATCGAGCCAGCAGTGCCGTCGTCGGTCGGCCATCCTGGGCCAGGCCTACCGTGCCCTGGTAATCGCGAATCGCATTGCGGCTGCGGGTTCCCATCAGCCCGTCCACCGGGCCGGCCTCGAATCCGAGTCGGTTGAGTTCACGCTGGATCTCGGTCACCAGCCGTTGGCCGGACAGCGCCTCGACGGATGACGACGGTTCGGGTGCTGCCCGTGGCGGTGTCGCCGTTGGCTGCCAGACACGGGCTGCCTGCTGGGCCGCGCTGATCTGCTGTGCAGTCATGCGTGCCGCCACTGCATCGCGTGCAGTGGCGGCTTGGCGGTGGCCGCGAGCCGCAGCCAGGTTATACCACTTGTGTGCCTGCACGTAGTCTTGAGGCGTCCCTTGGCCGGCTTCGTGCATTTGCCCCAGCCTATACTGGGCGTCGGCGTTGCCGGTGGTGGCAAGCTGATCGAACATCTGCAAGGCTTGGCGGTACTCCTGCCGCTCGTAGCTTCGCTGGGCATCGGTGTAGCGGTAATCGGCATTAACCAGCGCGATATGACCGAACAGAAAGAGCAGGATCGTAAATCCTTTGATGAGGGTCATGGGGCATCTCCAGCCAGTGAGAGAGGCATCTCCTGCCTCCCGGCTTCACCGTGCTGCCTTGCCGATCGGCTGCCTCTCTTGGTTCGTTTGGTTCGTTTCAACGAAGACCGAGGACGGAGAGAATCACCAGCACGATGACGACTGCGCCGACGATATAGACGATGTTGTTCATGAAGCTTTCCTTCTGCCGCGCATGTTCCGTTTCAAGAATTCTGCGCAATGGTTCGTGTCGTGGTGGCGTCGCAATCCGTGCGACGCTTAGCGTAACTTCCTGTACAGGCAGTTCCCTTTTCCCTTGCCACGCTCATTTTGAGGATATGTCTTCAGTGGCTTTCCGTCTGTGCGCTGGCGTACATAATGCTCATCATTCCTGGAAGATCGGTGGCTCAGAAGTTGTAACCCAGCCCCACCGTATAGGCCCAGGCCCCGTCATCCTGGAACGCATCGGTAGCATCACTGGTGCTGCTGAAGAAGAATTGATACTCGGCACGGGCGAGGAAATAGGTGTTCGTCTGCACGTAGTACTTGACGCCCGTTTCCACGCCGGCAAAGGCACTGTCCTTGACGCCATCGCCGTAAATGCCGCCGAGACTGCCGCCGATGAAGGGCCGCACGCGGTCCTCGAGGAACTGATAGTTGAGATATCCGCGAGTCGAACCGTTCCAGAAATCATCCGTGATGTTTTCGCCTTCGATGCTGGCGTAGTTGATGCTTTGCCGAACGCCGGCAATCGTGTCATCGCGCAGGTACCAGCCCAGGTCGCCGGTCACGCCGAAGCTGCCGCTATCGAAATTCCGGTCGCTACTGCCGGTTCCGGAAAGGGAGAATTCCCGGTCGCCCTCTTGAGGGCCGAACTCCGAGGTTTGTGCGGATACCGTCATGGGCAGCGCGCCGAGAAGACAGAGAGTGATTGCTGCAGTGTCGATTCTGTTCATGAGAAATTCCTTGCTTGCATTCATGCAGGTTGCATTTCCGAATTGCGCTATCGCCGACTTTTCACGGAACGTGCCGCGGCGGATACCAGGGCAGTCAGCCGACGTATACACACTTCAGGATCGTTGCCCGACCGTTCGTCTGTCTGTGCGTAAGCGTACGCAGGACGCGGAAAAGCACTTTCAGCGAGGGGTTCGGATCAACCGGAACACCGTTGTCATGAGGATGCGGGAATGACCCTCACCGTCGCTCGACGATCTCGAACTCGGCAGTGAAGGCATTTCCAGGTTTCACGTGGTGCTGGGGACGAGGAATCGCCCAGGGAGAAGCGCGACAGATGTGGCGTTATGACGGCACATGAGGGTCGATCGCGTTGATGTCCTGGCTCATCAGGTCGTCGTCGCCTTCGGCAGCGTGCTTGTCAGGCTCGTCGAGTGCCTCGTCGGGAGGTGTCGCCAGTGGCGCTTCGGGCAAACGTTGCGGCTTGAAGGGATAGCCGTGCTGCTGTTCACTCGTCTCACGGCTATGCAGGCGCGTGAGTTGCTCGAATGCAGGCGAGGGAGGAGTGGCTTTCTGGAGGGGAGATGTCATGGCGACCTCGTGTCACTGTCCGGCTTCCACGGTTTCGTGAAGCATCGGTAACACGACTATGGTGGACCGGGAGGTGGCCGTCGGTGCGCTAGCATACCGACACCCCCAATGGTCGACCGCAACGGCCCGTGCGACGACATGGGGAAACCGCATCTAGAGGCAGCAGTGGCCGTTTGCCGGTGGCATCAAGTCAGCATGTCACCGGAAAAAACCTGGTAGGCATTACGCCCCTGGCGCTTGATGTGGTACATGGCGGCGTCTGCACGATGTATCAGCTCGTCTGGCGTGGTGCCGCTGTCCGGATAGAGGCTGATGCCCAGGCTGACCGTCATGTCGATCGTGTGCTCGCCGATGCGGTGGGGCGGCCGCAAAGCGCGGAAGATGGTCTCGGCCACATGGTGGGTATCATCGATGCCGTGCACTTCGGTCAACAGAATCACGAACTCGTCACCGCCAAGTCGGCAGACCGTGTCGGTTTCGCGCACGCAGCTTTTCAGTCGCCTGGCAATCGATTGCAGCAGCCCATCGCCGGCAGCGTGGCCCAAACGGTCATTGACGGCCTTGAAGGCATCGAGATCGATGAACAGCAGAGCCACCTGCTGACGATGCCGCTTGGCCAGGCCGATGGCGCGCTCCAGCCGTTCTTCGAGCAGCACTCGGTTGGGTAGATCGGTCAGGGCATCATGCTTGGCCAGGTGCGACATTCGGCTGGCGATGGCCAGGGACTGATGGACGTGGTGAAAAACCAGCACTGCCCCGGTGACCTGGCCGTTGCGGTCGTGGATCGGGGCCGCCGAATCCTCGATCGCCAGTTCGCTGTTATCGCGCCCGATCAGGATCGTCCCCATCGCCAGCTCGACGATGCGGTTCTCTTCGATGGCCCGCTGAGCGGGGTCTCTGGCGGGTTGGTGCGACTTGTCGTCCACGATATGGAAGACCTCGGCGATGGGCCTGCCCAGGGCGTCTTCCTGGATCCAGCCGGTCATCGTCTGAGCCACCCGGTTGAGGTAGGTCACGCGGCATGCGGTATCGGTCGAAATGACAGCATCGCCGATCGAATCCAGCGTGACCTGAGCGCGCTCCTTTTCGATGTGCAAGGCCTCTTCCGTGGCGTGCTGTGTCTGGTTCAGGTGCAGGGCCGTATCCAGCAGACGGGGCAGCCAGTAGGGATCGAGTCGTGACAGGGAGAGGGTGTCGTGGGCGCCATGGCGCCTGGCTTCACGAGGAGAAGGGCCCTCGTCGTTGTCGGTGAGACCGATGCGCAAGGCGAGCGGCGCGGCATCGGCGAGTCGCTCGAGGGCATCGTGCCAGGGCGAGTGCGTCAGGCTGAGATCGAACAGCAGCATGACGAACTGTCGTTGGAGAAGTAACGCCAATGCCTGCTGCAGATGTTCGACCCGCGTAGTGCGGTAGTTCGTTTTCGTCTCGCGCAGAATCGTTTCCAGGCCGAGCATGGCCGGCGTGTCGGAGCCGATCAGTAGCACCTCGAGCGGGGCCTGCGGGTCTTTGGTTGCCTCCCGTTCGTCGTACACTGGATCCTGCGTCGGTATTGCCCTCGATATTTGGCGCATGACTCACTCCATCAGTCCAACACCAGTGGCTGGCAACGCGCAGGCGACTCGATGCGGACTGCCAGCAGGCTAGTTCAAGGCTGCGGCTTCACTCCGTGCGCTAGCGTACATAGGCCACCAAGCCCTCTATACTGGTGACAGCATGCCGGGAGGATGCGAGTGTCATCAGTTTGGTGCCGCACATAGTCGCCCGGCGCTGAAGTCCACAAAGGAGAGCTAGGGATGTCGGAACCGCCGTATGACCCTCGGAACCAGTTGCTGGCGCTATTGCCGGAGGACGAACGGGCGCGGCTGCTACCCCACCTAGAGCGAGTGACGTTGCCGTTGGGAAAGTCGCTGTGCGAAGCCGGCGGCGTGATGCAGCACGTCTATTTCCCCCTGGATGCCATCGTCTCGCTGCTCTGCGTGATGGAGAACGGAGCCTCGACGGAAATCGCGGTGGTAGGCAATGAAGGGATCGTGGGCGTGTCATTGTTCATGGGTGGTGAGACGACGCCGAGTCGGGCCGTCGTGCAGAGTGCCGGCGAGGCCTACCGTCTCAAGGGGCAGCATCTCAAGGATGAATTCTATCGTGCCGGTGCGATGCAGCGGCTGCTGCTTCGCTATACTCAGGCGCTGCTGACGCAAATGGCGCAGACGGCGGTCTGCAATCGCCACCACAACGTCGACCAGCAGCTGTGCCGCTGGCTGCTGCTGAGCCTCGACCGCTTGCCGGGTGACCGGTTGATCATGACCCAGGAACTGATCGCGAACATGCTCGGGGTACGCCGGGAAGGCGTGACCGAATCGGCAGGCAAGCTCCAGCGAGCAGGGCTGATCGCCTATCATCGTGGACACATCACCGTGCTCGACCGCCCGGCTCTCGAAGCCAGGGTCTGCGAGTGCTATGCGGTGGTCAAAAGCGAGTACGATCGTTTGCTGGATGGCCGAACGGAGATGTGAGCCCGCATCCCCATCCAGCCTATGTTCGCTAGCGTGCCGACGCGTGTTTCGTCGCCTGCTAGTCTGCCCCCATATCGCCTGATTGAAGACTTTCAGGGTCTCGGTCTGCAGTCGACATCGAAATCATCCCGTATGTATCCATGCCGCTTGCCAGGTACGTCGACGCCGGAGCAGCCATGCACTCCCGCCCCGCTTTTCCCGCCGCCAACCGGTTGCTTCATGCGCTACCGGCGATCGAACATGACGCCTTCATGGCCGCTTGCGAGCCTGTAAACCTGGTGTTTGGAGAGATTCTGGTCGAGCCGGGGACACGCATCGAGCAGGTCTACTTTCCCCTCGACGGTTTTATTTCGCTGATCGTCAGCCTCAATGACGGCAATCGGCTGGAAGCGGCAATGGCGGGGCGCGAGGGCATGATGGGCGTATCGCTACTCCTCGGCGTCGAGGAATCGCCGCTGCGTGCACTGGTACAAGGCGCCGGCATGGCGCTGCGCATGGATGCCGCTCGGTTTCGCAGTCTGCTGCCCAGTTGTCCCGTGCTGCAGCAGCGGCTGCAACGCTACCTTTATGTGGTCATCGATCAGCTTGCCCGAACGGCTGCCTGCACGCACTTTCACCAAGTCGAGGCACGGCTGGCGCGCTGGCTGCTGATGACCCAGGATCGCGCCGATTCCGACAAGCTACGGCTGACTCATGAGTTCCTTGCGGTGATGCTGGGTGTCCGGCGTGCCGGCATCACCCTGGCGGCAACGGCGTTGCAGAACCGAGAGTTGATCAGCTATCGCCGCGGCAGCATCACCGTTCTCGACCGGGCCGGCCTGATCGAAGCCTCTTGTAGCTGCTATGACACCGATCGAACCATCTACCGGCGTATCATCACCGAAGGAGGCGCATCATGAATACGGCAGGTGTGCCCCCGATGCGCGGTAGATTCAACCCTCGCCATGCTGTGCGGGGCCGGAGTCTCGCCTGAAAAAATGGCGCCACATGTGTTGGACACCGCACCGACCCAGCCTCGGTCTTCAACTATATTGGATAAGCATTGTCATGCTTAGTGTGAGCTAATGGTGAGAGAAAGAACCAAATTGTAATTATCATCTGGAGATAACTCATGAACAAGAATCAGATAAAAGGTCATGCCAGCGAAGCGAAAGGGAAAGCCAAGGAAATTGCCGGAAAGGTCACTGGCGACAAGAGCACTGAGTACAAAGGCAAGGCCGAGTAGAGCCAAGTTGGGAAGTATGAGTGGCGGAGCCAAGAAGACAAAGCAATGAACCAGCATATGTAGCGGAGGGGAAGGTCCGTTACGCGATCCTGGCGTCGGTTGGATTTCTGGGCATGGGTGAGCGCTGCATCTGCGGTGGCAGGTGTTGGACAGCAGATTTTCGGTAAATTCGCGATCAACTAGCGCAGGAAGTTGCAATGTCCGACAACCGGTAGGAATCCTTGATTGGTGGGGCGAAATCGGCCAGCCAAAACCCGCCGGCGCTACGTCCGGGAAACGACTGTTTAACGCCTTTGAGCTTCGCCTGTTCCGCTACATGGCCGTTCCATCACGATTTTAGATCCTTGCGCAAGGCCTGTTCCAATTTCTTGGTCGCGGTGATATCGAGAAGAGTAATCACCACTCCGTCAATCACATTGTCCAGTCGGCGATAGGGCATGATCCGTACCGTGAACCAGCGGCCGTCGGTGGCGCGAATCTGCTTCTCGGAAAATGCCAGTGTTCTCAGGGTGTTAAGTGCGTCGTCGTTAAGTTCCGGATACTGCAAGGTGGTGGTGAGATCGCTGAGAGGGCGACCGATATCGCCTTCGCGGATACTGATGATCTTTGATGCCCGGTCGGTGAAGCGACGGAGGTTCAAATTCTGGTCGAGAAAGAGAATGGCTATCTCGATGCTGTTCAGCAGGTTTTTCATATCGCTCTGAGCGAAGGCGAGGTCGTCGAGCTTGGTCTGCATTTCCGCGTTGATGGTTTGCAGTTCCTCGTTCATGGACTGCATTTCTTCCTTGGACGTGGTCAGCTCTTCATTGGTTGACTGCAATTCCTCATTGGTCGATTGCAATTCCTCGTTGGCTGACTGCAACTCCTCCTGGGATGCGCGGTTTTCCTCACGCAGCGTTTGAATTTCATCCTGGCATTGTTGCAGCTCAATGGCATGCGCCTTTTGCGCGGCTGTTTTCGCCTCGTTTTTATTGGTTGGGCCGGCATGAACCGGGGCGACGTCGCGGAATACGATCATTTTCATCCCGCGCAAGGCGTTGGGCTCTCGCAGCTCCTGTACGGTGATATCGACGCTTTGTGTGGCCCCACCGGGCAGTTGCACCTGCAGCCCTGGCAATTGCAGCGGTTCACTTTGGTTCGCGGCTTGGCGCAGGGCGCTGGCGATGGGTGTTCGCAGGCCCTCCCGCACCATGGCATGAAAATTCCAGTTGGCCTTGCCGGCGGCAGGTTCCAGGTACTTTCCCGTGCGCCCGCTGATATAGACGACATCCCCCTCATCGTTGACTACCACCGCAGCGGGGGCATAGACCTGCAGTAACACCCGGTCGGCTGCCGCTTGCAGGTTATCATTTGGCAGGAAGGATGAGTTGCTGGGAGACACGGTCGGCTCCTTGGCTAACCAGGAAAGGGGAGGGAACGACTTTACCGGCAACCGGGAGTCGCTGCTCTGGGCATTATCCTCGCGCCGATAAAATCGCAGCTTGGATTGAATGGGAGTGAATAGCCGAGTGTAGCGCCCTACCGTCTCCGAACTCCCCAGCAGCAGTACACCCCCGGCGCGCAGG
This sequence comes from Pseudomonadota bacterium, assembly GCA_051749645.1. Taxonomy (GTDB): domain Bacteria; phylum Pseudomonadota; class Gammaproteobacteria; order Pseudomonadales; family Halomonadaceae; genus Halomonas. Next base: position 26,043 of record JBNJIT010000005.1, on the reverse strand, counting down.
CTGTAATGAAACAGGGGGATGAGTTTGCGTTGCAGACTCTGATCGAAGTAGATCAGCAGGTTGCGGCAGGAAACCAAGTCCAGGCGGGTGAAGGGGGGATCGAGCACCACATCATGCTGGGCGAACAGCACCATGTCTCGGATATCACTGTTGATCCGATAGCCGTTTCCATGGACGCTGAAAAAACGTGACAGGCGTTCCGCCGAGACATGATTGCTGATCTCGGCGGGATAGTGGCCGCGGCGTGCGGTGGCAATGGCGTCCGGGCTCAGGTCGGAAGCAAATATCTGCAGGGAAAAGTCATGAGGTCGTGGCAACTTGTCCAGTGCCTCGGTGAAGGTCATGGCCAGGGAGTAGGCCTCTTCACCGGTTGAGCAACCTACAACCCAGGCACGCAGTTGGGGCTCCCTGTGCTGCTGTGCCAGCAGTTCAGGCAGGGCGATATCTGCCAGATACTGCCAGACCGGGGCGTCACGGAAAAAACTGGTCACCCCGATGAGCATTTCCTTGAACAGCAGGTCGACCTCCTGGGGATTGCGCTGAAGAAAATCTGCGTAAAGCGCCAAGGTCGCGATTTCGTGGATCGCCATGCGCCGCTCCATGCGGCGTTGCAGAGTGCTGGGCTTATAGAGGGAGAAATCGTGGTGTGTTCGCCCTTGCAGCAGCCCCAGAATGCGCTGCAAGGGCGTTGCCTCCAGCTCAGGCTCCACCCGCTGCTCGCCAGGGGTGGCCGGATCGGAGACCTGATCAATGCAGCTCAGGATGCGCGCGGGCAAGTCACCAGCGGGGGCAATGATATCGACGCAGTCGGCGGCGATAGCGCTCGTGGGCATGGTATCGAACTGTGCCGTATCGGGCTGCTGCACTGCCGTGAGGCCGCCTACGGCCTTGATCGCCTGCAGGCCCAGGGTGCCGTCGGAGCCCATGCCGGACAGTACCACCCCGATGGCTTGCTCCCCTCTCGCGCTGGCCAGGGAAGAAAACAGCACATTGATGGGAAGACGCAATCCCCTGGGCTCCATGGGCTCCGCAAGGTTCAGCGAGCCGTCGACAACGCTGAGCTCCGTATTCGGTGGTATCACGTATACGCAGTCAGGCTCGATGAGGGTGCCTTGAGTGGCTTCCCGTACCGGCATCGGAGTAATGCGCTGGAGCAACTCCGGGAGCAACGCCTTATGGGTGGGATCGAGATGCTGCACCACCACATAGGCCATGTGGCTATGTGGTGGAATCCGGGCAATGAACTGCTCCAGCGGGACCAGGCCACCGGCGGACGCGCCAATACCCAGAATTCGCGTGGACGCCGGGGGGGATGCCGGTGGATTGTCAGACGTCAAAGCTTCCATGGCGCAAGCCGCTCAATCGGTGTTACTCCACATTTTCGCATTCGCAGCAAACCAGCAGAAGTTGCTCGCGCTCCGGTGAGCGGGTTGCTAGGAACTGCACATGCCGGGCTCCTTTGCCCTCAGCTACCTCGGCTGCGCAGCAATCCCTGGCGCCGCTCTGTGCGACACGCTGTAGCAGGCCAAGCAGCCGTGGCCGGTTTTGCGGGCTCACAAAGGTGTCGATACGCTGTCCTTCCAATTCGTTCTCATCAACGCCAAAGAGCTCGGCGGCGGCAAGATTGCCTTTGACGATAGCCCCTTCGGGATCGACGACGAGGTAGCCTGCGGGTGCGCTCTCGTAGAGTGCCCGGTAAAGGCGGAGTTCCTCCGCAAGTGCCCGCTCATTGGTGGCAATTTCCTCATTCTGCAAGTCAAGTTCCACTTGGTGGACCTGAAGCTCATGGAGCAGCTTGAGCGCGTCTTCCGCCTTGTCGGGGTCGCTGGACAGCCGGTGGAGCAGACGCAGTGTGTCAACGCCCATCGACCAATCGCCTGCTGCCGGTGTCGTGCGCGTCTTCAGCTGCGATTCAGCCTTGTTTCGCAGCCTTGTAAAGACATTGGATTCATCAAAGGTTGTGGGCATGCCAGGCTCCAAGCTTACTCTCAGGATACACTCCTCATAGTAGCTGATGGTGACAGGAATTAGTATTCTGATTTCGGCTATCTTCGGATGTTAGCGGTTGAAGCGATGTGTGCGCCGCCGGACAGAAAATTTGGATAAATGTTGTCATGATTTGATTGCAGATTATAGCGGGATTGGGCCTTTTCCAAGGTAGGTTTCGTTAAACGTTTTCAAGTTTGAAAGCCTTATAGGCCAAGTCATGCTTTTTATATAAGGCTTGTTTTACTCCATGAAAATCGTTCCGGTCGGCCTGGCTCTGTTTCTGGTGATAGCGGCGGTCCTTCCGCTACTGCGTGTCGACCAGTGGTGAATTCGCATTTTTGACTTTCCGAGAGCGCAGATCACCATCGCAGGCACCGTATTTCTTGTCCTCTATCCCTATTTCTGGGAAATGGACCGTATCCGTGAATATAGCGTTCTCGGGCTATTATTGGCGCTGACCGTGGGATATCAGATAGAAAAACCGAATGCGAACCGGGCGGAAGGCGAGCCGGTCGATGAGATAATCGAAGACGGTAAGCAGCAAACGGACGAATGAACCTGCCGGAGCCGCCAATCGTGATCAGCGTGGCGCGCTCCGACCGGGACAGTGCCATCCGTGAATGTCTTTTGGCGGCGGCCATCGCCGGGTGCCCCGAGTGCCCTTGATCCTGCCGGGCGGAGCCCTCAAATCACTCGCAGGACGCTTTTCTGGCCCGGGCTGGTCAATAGCCCACCATTGTGGTCTAGAATAGGGTCATGGGTTGACCAACGCGAGAGACGCACCGGTTGACCCTTGGCGCATTGCCCGCGCGGAGCGCGCGAACGCGGTGTTCCCGGTACACGCAGGGGGATTCCCTGCCGGTCACAGTGGTAGACACGATGACGATCATGACTTCTCATGCCGAACTGCGCGAGCAGCTCGCACGCACCTACTGCCCCACCCGCATTCCCGCCGAGGACGAGGCGCGCATCGATGAGATCAAGCGCCTGCTCGAAGCCAACAATGCCGTCCTGGTGGCCCACTACTACACCGACGACGCCATCCAGCAGCTGGCCGAGGAAACCGGTGGCTGCGTGGCCGATTCGCTGGAAATGGCGCGCTTCGGCGCCCGCCACGAGGCCGATACCCTGGTCGTTGCCGGCGTGCGCTTCATGGGCGAAACGGCCAAGATCCTCTCGCCCGAGAAGCGCGTGCTGATGCCCACCCTGGAGGCCACCTGCTCGCTGGACGTGGGCTGCCCGGCCGACGAGTTCAGCGCCTTTTGCGATGCCCACCCCGAGCGCACCGTGGTGGTCTACGCCAACACCTCCGCCGCCGTGAAGGCGCGCGCCGACTGGGTGGTCACTTCCTCCATCGCCGTGGACGTCATCGAGCATCTCGAAGCGCGCGGCGAGAAGATACTGTGGGCCCCCGACAAGCACCTGGGCGGCTACATCCAGAAGCAGACCGGTGCCGACATGCTGCTGTGGGACGGCGCCTGTATCGTCCACGAAGAGTTCAAGGCCAAGGGCGTCGAGGATCTCAAGGCCCTCTATCCCGAAGCCGCCGTGCTGGTGCATCCCGAATCGCCGGCCTCGGTGGTGGAACTCGCCGACGTGGCCGGCTCCACCTCGCAGCTGATCAAGGCCGCCAAGGAACTGCCCCACGACAAACTGATCGTGGCCACCGACCGCGGCATCTTCTTCAAGATGCAGCAGGCGGTACCCGAGAAGACCCTGTTCGAGGCGCCCACCGCCGGCAACGGCGCCACCTGCAAGAGCTGCGCCCACTGCCCGTGGATGGCCATGAACGCCCTGGACAACCTGGCCGGCGCCCTGCGCGAAGGCACCGGCGAGATCCACGTCGACGCCGAACTGCGCACCCGCGCGCTCAAGCCCCTGGAGCGGATGCTCAACTTCAAACGCTGAAGCCGCCGCTCTAAAGGGTGCTTGAGAAATCCTCTACCACTCCATGACCGCCTTTCATAGGAAAGGCGGTCGCCGCTGCGGTATCATCTAGGGCTTCGATTCTCCCCGTGATGCGAGGTTTCCCGCCGATGTTCAGCCGTGACATGACGATTGCCGGTTTCGATGATGCCCTGTTCGAAGCGATGCAGAAAGAAGTCGCCCGCCAGGAAGCGCACATCGAGCTGATCGCTTCCGAGAACTACGCCAGCCCGCGCGTGCTGGAGGCCCAGGGCAGCCAGCTCACCAATAAATACGCGGAAGGCTATCCCGGCAAGCGCTACTACGGCGGCTGCGAGTACGTCGACGTAGTCGAGCAACTGGCCATCGACTACGCCAAGCAGCTGTTCGGCGCCAGTTACGCCAACGTGCAGCCGCACTCCGGCTCCCAGGCCAACGCCGCCGTCTTCCAGGCGTTGATCAAGCCGGGCGACACCGTGCTGGGCATGAGCCTCGACGCCGGCGGCCACCTCACTCACGGCGCCAAGCCCAACTTCTCCGGCAAGCACTACCACGCCGTGCAGTACGGCATCGATGCCGCCGGGCGCATCGACTACGACGAAGTCGCCAAGCTCGCCCACGAGCACAAGCCCAAGATGATCATCGCCGGCTTCTCGGCCTACTCGCAGATCATCGACTGGGCTAAGTTCCGCAAGATCGCCGACGAAGTGGGCGCCTACCTGCTGGTCGACATGGCGCACATCGCCGGCCTGGTCGCCGCCGGGGTCTACCCCACGCCGCTGCCCCACGCCCACGTGGTCACCACCACCACCCACAAGACCCTGCGCGGCCCGCGCGGCGGCCTGATACTGTCCAGCGAAGGAGACGAGCAGATCGAGAAGAAGCTGCAGTCCGCCGTCTTTCCCGGCAGCCAGGGCGGCCCGCTGGAGCACGTCATCGCCGCCAAGGCGGTGTGCTTCAAGGAGGCCATGGAGCCCGAGTTCAAGAGCTACCAGCAGCAGGTGGTGAAGAACGCCCAGGCCATGGCCGGCGTGTTCATCGAGCGCGGCTACGACGTGGTTTCCGGCGGCACCGAAGACCACCTCTTCCTGCTCTCGCTGATCAAGCAGGGCCTCACCGGCAAGGACGCCGACGCCGCCCTCGGCCGCGCCCACATCACGGTCAACAAGAACGCCGTGCCCGGCGACCCGCAGAGCCCCTTCGTCACCTCCGGCCTGCGCATCGGCACCCCGGCGGTGACCACCCGCGGCTTCGGCGAGGCCGAGTGTCGCGATCTCACCGGCTGGATCTGCGACATTCTCGACGCCATGGCCAAGGGCGCCGACACCGCCGCCATCGAAGCCGAGGTGAAGGGCAAGGTCGAGGCCGTGTGCGCCCGTTTCCCGGTATATCGCGGCTGAACCGGCCCGCTCGCGACCGACGAGCAGCCTGCCAACAACGACCCGCCAGCCGCCGCTGGCGGGTCGTTCGCTTTTATGCCTGCCGTTGCAGCGGGCATTGGCGAGCGACCGGCTTGGCTGTCGTCTTCTGCCAACAAGCTAAGTTGGCTTATTACCGATAGACAACAAAGTGCCGGCGTCGGGCCATAGAGCCGTTGGCGCGCATCCAGTAGAATGCGTCTCTCCTGGCCGGGCCGCTCGCGGGGTTTCGGCTAGGCTGACAGTACGACAATGACAGTGCCAAACGGCGCGACGACAACCCAGTGATGACAGGGCATGGGAAAGCGCCCGGCTGCAATCCCCGGGCGGTAGCGTGCCCGCGCGCCTGGTCGTTGCGAACAGGCCCAAGACCCGACTACGCCGAGACCGTATGAATCAGAATCCCTCTTCCCCCAGCCCGCAAGGGATGGGCCCGCAGCACTATGCCGATGACGAAATTTCCCTGGTCGATCTTGCCAAGCTGCTGATACGCCGCTGGAAGGCCATGGCCGTCATTTTCCTAGTCATCGTTGGCTTGTCTGCGATATACGCCTGGATGCAACGCACGACCACAGTCACGACCCAGTACACCTACACCACCTTGCTTTCCGTTGGCTACAAGACACCGATGGTATTCATCGAACCGCTGGGTGCCGTGGCTACTCAGCTCGAAGAGGCGTTCATTCCAGGCGCAAGGCAGGCAACCGGCGTGCAAGCCCCGGTAGACGTCGAGTACGAGTCGAGGCGGAATATCAATGAAGACGGCAGCAATGTCGTCAAACTGGTTTCCACGCTGCCGAAAGAGAGTGATCGCGACTCGATAGCCAACTTGCACAGACAGTCCATCGAACCAGTTGTGGAGCGGCATCGCGCCATCCTTGAACGCCTGGACCGACAGCGTGACAACAGCCTGATTCCTTCTGCGGATGATGATGCACCAATGCAGTTGGTCGCTACGGAAATCACCAGCCTTGCCCAGCCTGGCAAGAAAACGGTTGCTGAACGCGGTTCTTCCCCTGCTCTCATCCTTGCTCTGGGCGTGGTGCTGGGCGGCATGCTGGCGGTGATGGGCGTTTTCTTCCTGCACTTCGCCAGCCTGGTACGCCAGAGCCTGCGTGAAGAGAGCAGCCGCTCGGGTGGTAGCGATGCCGGGCAGTGAGGGCTGGCTGGGTCGTTTCCTCGTTTTCGGCTCTTGCCGTACAATCTATACGGGCAAGGGGTGTCAAACGGATCGTCGGACCTGGAATGACCGATGAGCGCCAATTGAAGGTCGCTGAACGGAAAACTGGCCGAACAGGCGATGAGGCTGGGAGGAAGGTGGTATGTATGCCATTGAATTCGAGACGCAAATTCATGATGGTGTGGTCAAGATACCGGCGCAGTACACACGTGCAAAAAACGGTCGTGCTCGGATAGTCGTGCTCCTGGATGAGGACGGGGCGAAAGTGGCCGAAATGCAGCCGCAAGAACAGGCCATCAGTTTTTCCGATTGTGGAATCGATGCGTTTCAGCAGGTAGACGGCGTAGCCTGGCAGAGAGAACAGCGCGATGCCTGGTAACTACCTACTCGATACGAGTATTATCATCTATGCCATCAATCGCCGACTGACTCTTCCCGTTGCAAATTATGCGATCTCCATTATTACCGAAATGGAGTTGCTTTAGTATCCCCTCACATCTTCGGGGCACCTTTGCCACGCCACCCTTACCCATACGGCTATGCCGGCACTGATTCGTATCGATAAGCAGGAGACACAATGAACGTCACGGTATTCGGCACCGGCTACGTGGGCCTGGTGCAGGGCGCGATACTGGCCGATGTGGGCCACCACGTGGTGTGCGTGGACGTAGACGCCGACAAGGTCGCCAAGCTCGAGCAGGGCATCGTTCCCATCTTCGAGCCGGGGCTGGAAACGCTGGTGAAGGAAAACGCCGCCGCCGGAAGGCTGCGTTTCACTACCGATGCCGCCGCGGGCGTGGCCCACGGCACCGTGCAGTTCATCGCCGTGGGCACCCCGCCGGACGAAGACGGCAGCGCCGATCTTCAATACGTGCTGGCCGTGGCCGAAACCGTCGCCCGGCACATGACCGAGCACCGCATCGTCATCGACAAATCCACCGTGCCGGTGGGCACCGCCGATAAGGTGCGCGCCCGCATGAGCGACGTGCTCGCCGAGCGCGGCCGGGAAGCGCTCACCTTCGACGTGGTCTCCAACCCCGAATTCCTCAAGGAAGGCAGCGCCGTTGCCGACTGTCAGAAGCCCGACCGCATCATCATCGGCACCGAGAGCGAAGCCACCGAAGAGCTGATGCGCGAACTCTACGCGCCCTTCAACCGCAACCATGAAAAGATCCTCGTCATGGACGTGAAGAGCGCCGAGCTGACCAAGTACGCCGCCAACTGCATGCTGGCCACCAAGATCAGCTTCATGAACGAGATCGCCAACCTCGCCGAGCGGCTGGGCGCCGACATCGAAATGGTGCGCCACGGCATCGGCAGCGACCCGCGCATCGGCTACCACTTCATCTACCCCGGCGTGGGCTACGGCGGCTCCTGCTTTCCCAAGGACGTGCAAGCGCTGATCCGCACCGCCGAGCAAATCGACTTCGACGCTCGTGTGCTCAAGGCCGTGGAAGCGCGCAACCACGAGCAGAAGACCACGCTGTTCGCCAAGATCCACCGCCACTTTGGCGGCGAACTGGCGGGCAAGACCATCGCCCTGTGGGGCCTGGCCTTCAAGCCCAACACCGACGACATGCGCGAAGCGCCCAGCCGCGTGCTGATGGAAGCCCTGTGGGAAGCCGGCGCCCGCGTACAGGCCTTCGATCCCGAAGCCATGGAAGAGGCCCAGCGCCTCTACGGCGCGCGCGATGAGCTCGCCCTGTGCGGCACCAAGGAGGCGGCTCTCAAGGGCGCCGACGCCCTGGCCATCGTCACCGACTGGCAATCCTTCAAAGCGCCGGATTTCGAGCTCATGCAGCAGCAGCTCAGCGCCCCGGTCATCTTCGACGGCCGCAACCTCTTTGAACCGAAGCGCATGGCTCGCAAGGGCTTCACCTACTACAGCGTCGGGCGTTGAGGTAGCGCTGTAGGAGCTTGGCCGCGCCAGCTTGAGGCGCCCAGCCCTGGAATCACGCTCGCGCTGCGCTAAAATGGCTCAATGACGTGATCGACATCGGAGCACCAGACATGCTCACTACAGAACGGATTGCCCAACAGGTGGGGCGGCTTCCCGAACCATTGCAGAGGGAAGTCCTCGATTTTGTCGAGTTTCTGAGGGAGAAGCATCATGTTGTAGAAGGCAACGAGGAAAGTGACTCCCTGCTGTCTTTGCAAGGTGGGCTAGAGCACTCAGTCACCTTTGCTGCCGATGAAGTGAAAATACAGGAGCAGCTTCGTGACGAGTGGAACTAAGTATCTGCTCGATACAAATTATATTCTCGGGCTGCTGAAATCATCCCCGAAAGTGCTGGAACATGCCGCAAGCATGAGCCTTTACCCATACCCTGCTGACTTTCGATCAGAAGCTTGCCGCAGTCATGTCGGCGATGGGTGAGTAGTATCGATCAGTGCCCCGGGCGCTGACCGATTGACATCGAGGTTGGCAGTCATGGACGACTACCCGCAACTGCTTCACCACGGCGGCGCAGAGGGCGTCACCGGCAGCTGCCACCGGCTGCAGATCGCCGCTGACCGCGCTCTGCTGGTCGACTGCGGGCTTTTTCAAGGTCAAGATGCTCAAGGCCAGGGCCCCGAAGGGCAGAGCGCCATCGAACAGCATAGCGTCACCTTCCCGGTGGACGACGTGCTGGCGCTGGCGGTCACCCACGTGCACATCGACCACATCGGCCGGCTGCCCTATCTGCTGGCCGCAGGGTACAAGGGGCCGATCCTCTGCTCGGTGCCCTCGGCCCGGCTGCTACCGCTGGTGATCGAAGACGCACTGAAAATCGGCTTCACCCGCGACCGCGCCCTGATCGAGCGCTTTCTCGACGAGGTGGAACACCGCCTGGTCGCGCTGCCTTACAAGCGCTGGCACACCGTGCTCGATGACGAGCGCCACCGCCTGCGGGTCAAGCTGCAGCGCGCCGGCCACATTCTCGGCTCCGCCTACGTGGAAGTGGACAGCCTCGACAAGGCCAGCGGCCGGGCGCAGCGCACCGTGTTCTCCGGCGATCTCGGCGCCCCCTACGCACCGCTGCTGCCGGCGCCGCGCTCGCCGTACCGCGCCGACACCCTGGTGCTGGAAAGCACCTACGGCGACCGCCGCCACGAAGACCGCCGCCACCGCCGGGAACGGCTGAAGGCCGCCATCGACCGCGCCCTGGAAAACGGCGGCACCGTCATCGTCCCGGCCTTCAGCATCGGCCGCACGCAGGAGCTGCTCTACGAGCTGGAAGGGCTGATTCACGGCGCCCGCGACGAGCGCTGGCGCGAGCTGGAAATCGTCGTCGACTCGCCGCTCGCTGCGCGCTTCACCCAGGTGTATCGCGAGCTGAAACCCTGGTGGGACGCCGAAGCCCACCGCCGGCTGCGCAGCGGGCGCCACCCGCTCAGCTTCGACAACCTCTACACCGTAGAGAGCCACGAAGAGCACGAACGCACCGTCGACTACCTGGCGCGCACCCATCGCCCCGCGGTGGTGATCGCCGCCAGCGGCATGGCCACCGGCGGGCGCGTGGTCAACTACCTGGAACGCATGCTGCCGGACGAACGCCACGCCGTGGTGTTCATCGGCTACCAGGGCGCCGGCACCCCCGGCCGCGCCATCCAGCGCTACGGCCCGCAGGGCGGCTGGGTGGAGCTCGAGGGCAAGCGCATCGACATCCGCGCCCGCATCGACACCGTCAGCGGCTACTCGGCCCACGCCGACCAGCGCGACCTGCTGCACTTCATCCAGCGCATGCGCCAACCGCCGCGTCACGTGCGGCTGGTGCATGGCGAACCGGAAGCGCAAGCCGCCCTGGCCGCCGCAATCGAAGCCTGGGCCGAAGCGAAAGGGCACGTCATTCGGCTTACCCACGCCTAATTTTCAATCCCAACACCGGAACACCATGAACATTCTCGTTACCGGCAATGCCGGCTTCATCGGCTTTCACACCGCCAAGCGCCTGCTGGAACGCGGCGACAGCGTGATTGGCTTCGACGTAGTCAACGACTACTACGACCCCACCATCAAGGAAGCCCGACTCGAAATCCTCGAAGCCACCGCCCGCGAGCACGGCAGCGACTACACCTTCATTCGCGCCGACCTCGCCGACCAGCAGACAGTCAACGGCGCCTTCGAAGCGCATAAGCCGCAGCGGGTGATCCACCTGGCTGCCCAGGCGGGCGTGCGCTATTCGCTGGAAAACCCCCACGCCTACGTGCAGAGCAACCTGGTGGCCTTCACCAATATCCTCGAGGCATGCCGGCATCATCGGGTCGAGCATCTCACCTATGCCAGCACCAGCAGCGTTTATGGCGCCAATACTAAGATGCCCTTCTCGGAACACGAGAGCGTCGACCACCCGCTGCAGTTCTATGCCGCCACCAAAAAGGCCAATGAGCTGATGGCGCACAGCTACAGCCACCTTTACCGCCTTCCCACCACCGGGCTGCGGTTCTTCACCGTCTACGGTCCCTGGGGCCGGCCCGATATGGCGCTGTTCCTGTTCACCAAGAACATCCTCGCCGACGAGCCCATCCCGGTGTTCAACCACGGCCACCACACGCGCGACTTCACCTACATCGATGACATCGTCGAAGGGGTGATTCGTGCCAACGACGACATCGCCGCGCCCAATCCCGAGTGGAACAGCGATGCGCCCGACCCGGCCACCAGCAACGCGCCATATCGCCTGTTCAACATTGGCAACAACAACCCCGTGAAGCTCTCTGCCTATATCGAGGCGATTGAAGAAGCGCTGGGTAAGCAAGCCACCAAGGATCTACTGCCCCTCCAACCCGGCGACGTGCCCGACACCTACGCCGATTCCACCGAGCTGGAGCGTGCCGTGGGCTACAAACCTGCTACTCCAGTCAAGGAAGGCGTGGCCAACTTCGTCGCCTGGTACCGTCGTTTCTATGGCGTCTAATTTCGCGCCTTGACCCCGAGTCAACGATTTGCACCCTGAGCGTGGCACCAAGTGGGTCGGTGCCATCCCTCCTGCCTCGCGAAACCTCCGCGTATTGAATCACCTTTACTGCGAATATCCTGTCTTGTGTTGCAGTAAAACGCCTTTCTTGAAGATGTCGTAATGTCTTTTGAAGCCCTGTTTACGCTGGCTACCGTGCTGGCGGTTCTCGTTACGCTGGTGGTGACCCGCATTGCGCCGGATGTGGTGCTGATGGCCGCCCTGGCGCTGCTGGTGGTCAGCGGAATTCTCGAGCCCGGCGAGGCGCTGGTGGGGTTTTCCAATCCCGGCGTGATGACCATCGCCACGCTCTACGTGGTGGCGGCCGGGCTGAAAGAGACCGGCGCCATCCAATGGATCGCCCACCGCCTGCTGGGGCGTCCGCGGGGCTTGCGACAGGCGCAGGCGCGCGTGCTGCTGCCGGCTTCCGGCCTGAGCGCGTTCATGAACAACACCACCGTGGTGGCGATGTTCATTCCCGCCGTTCAGGAGTGGGCGGCGCGGCTCAAGCTGCCGCCTTCCAAGCTGCTGCTGCCGCTGAGCTATGCGGCCATTCTCGGCGGTACCTGCACGCTGATCGGCACCAGCACCAACCTGGTGGTGGATGGCCTGCTGCAGACCGAGCGCGGCGTGTCGCTGGCGATGTTCGAGCTGGCCTGGGTGGGCGTGCCCTTGCTGGTGGTGGGCGGCGGCTTTCTGATGCTGTTCGCCGACAAGCTGCTGCCGGATCGCCAGGGCGTGCTGGAACAGCTGGAACAGGCTCGCGAGTACGCGGTGGAAGTGGTGGTGGAAGAGAAGGGCCCGCTGGCCGGCAAGACGATTGCCGCTGCCGGGTTGCGCAGCCTGGCGCATGGTTACCTGGCCGATATCGAGCGCCATGGCCGCCTGCTGACGGCGGTGCCGCCGGAAACCGAGCTGCTGGCCGGCGACGTGCTGGTGTTCATCGGCGCGCCGGAGTGCGCCCGTGAGCTGCGCCGCATCCGCGGGCTGCGCCCGGCCGGTGGCGACGTGCACAAGCTGGATATCGCCCACCACCGGCGCTGTCTGGTGGAGGCGGTGATCGGCCCGGATTTCGCCGGCCTGCATCAAGCGGTGCGCGAGTCGCGCTTTCGGTCGCGCTATCAGGCGGTGATTCTTTCCATTTCGCGCCATGGCAAGCGCCTGCCCGGCAAGCTGGGCGACATACGCCTGCAGGTGGGCGACACCCTGCTGCTGGAAACGGCTCAGGACTTCGTCGATCAATACCGCTACCGCAAGGATTTTCTGCTGGTCAGCGGCTTGAACGATTCCACGCCGCCCGATTTTCGCAAGGCGCCGGTGGCGCTGGGCATTCTGGGGGGGATGGTGGCGCTCAGCGCCAGCGGGCTGGTGAGCATTCTCGAGGCGGCGCTGCTGGCCGGCGGCGCCATGCTGGTTACGCGCTGCGTGCCGGCCAGCAAGGCGCGGCGCTATCTCGATCTCACCGTGTTGATCGTGATCGCCGCCGCCTTCGCCCTGGGCGCCGCCATGGCCAAGACCGGTGCCGCCGCGCAGATCGCCCAGTGGCTGCTGCTGATCGATGGCCTGGCCCCCTGGGCGGCGCTGGCGTTGGTGTACCTGATGACGGTGATCTTCACTGAGCTGATCACCAACAACGCCGCCGCGGTGCTGATGTTTCCCATCGCCATGGCGGTGGCCGAGCAACTGGGTGTGGACGTGCTGCCCTTCGCCGTGGCGGTGATGTTTGCCGCCTCGGCCAGCTTCATGACCCCGCTGGGCTACCAGACCAACCTGATGGTGCTCGGCCCCGGCGGCTACCGCTTCACCGACTACCTGCGCCTCGGCGCACCGCTCAGCCTGATCGTCGGCGTCACCGCCGTGGGGTTGATACCGGTGGTGTGGAGTTTCTAGCCGCGGGCTACGGGCCACGAGCCACGGGCTACGGGCTACGAGCTACGGGCCGCGGGTTACGAGCTATGAGCCACGGGCTACGGGCTACGGGCTACGAGCGGGAAGTTGCAAGATGGCAGCGCCAGTGCATCATGCCGGCGAATCCCGAATCCCGAATCCCGAATCCCGAATCCCGAAGCCCGAAGCCCGAAGGAGATTAGTCTTGACCGATTTCGTTACCGATGACATGCGCCTCCGCTTGATCGAGGGCGTTCATGCCGCTGGCCGTGAGGTGCTGGCGATCTATGCGCGGGATTTTTCGGTGGAGACCAAGGCGGACGAGAGCCCGCTGACCGAGGCGGACATGGCGTCTCACCATGCCCTGGTGGCGCTGCTGGGTGAGGTGACCCCGCAGGTGCCGGTGCTTTCCGAGGAGTCCGCCGAGATCCCCTTCGAGACCCGCCGCGGCTGGGAGCGCTACTGGCTGATCGATCCGCTGGACGGCACCAAGGAGTTCATCGGCAAGAATGGCGAGTTCACGCTGAACGTGGCGCTGGTGGAGCGTGGCGTGCCGGTGTTCGGCATCGTGCATGCGCCGGTGCTCGAGACCACCTGGATCGGCCAGGTGGGGCAGGGCGCCAGCAAGTGGCAGGCCGGCGAAACTGTGCCCATCCGCGTGCGTGAATTGCCCGACCCGAGCGAGGCACCCTGGAAGGTGGTGGGCAGTCGCCGCCACGGCGCCGAGGCCTTCGAGGCCTTCCGCGCCGGGCTACCCGCCCATGAGTGCGTTTCCATGGGCAGCTCGCTGAAGCTCTGCCTGGTGGCCGAGGGTTCGGCCGATCTCTACCCCCGCCTGGCGCCCACCAGCGAATGGGATACCGCCGCCGCCCAGGCCGTGGTCACCGCCGCGGGTGGCGAAGTGCTCGATGCCACCACCCTCGAACCCCTGCGCTGCAACCGTCAGGAAAGCGTGCTCAACCCCTTCTTCATCGTATGCGGCCAGCGCGACGAACGCTGGGAAAGCGCGCTTCGCGCAAGCCTGGAGAGGTAAGATATTGCTTCAGGTATGCGATTGCGATGGACTAGGAGTCATGAGACTTTGTGTTGCTACCGGGAAATCCTTGTGAGTGAGGTAGGCCATGAACACGTCCGAAAAAATCGTTGATAACGTCAACCGGCTTCCTGAGTCACTTCAAGAGGAGGTGCTGGACTTTACCTATTTCTTGATTCAGAAAATCGAGAAAGGGGAGCTGAAGAGTCTTTCCCAGGCTCAGCAGTCGAGCATGGAAGTGCTGTGGGACAATGACGAGGATGAGGTGTGGAACGATGTACCAGCCCGGTGATGTTGTCTTGGTGCCATTCCCATTTTCCGATTTAAAAACCAGGAAAAAGCGACCCGTTCTCGTTTTTCAGTCGCCTGATTCTTATGGTGATATGGTGTGCCTGGCTATCACTTCCAGGTCGAACCATCAGCAGTCGGTTCCTATTTATTCTGAAAGTTTCGTTGATGGTGTTCTACCAAAGGCTAGCTGGGTTAGATACGGGAAAGTTTACACTGTTAACGACGCGGTCGTGACAGGCCGTTTTGGCGCTCTTAAAGCCGACGTATTTGATGAAGTGAAAATCTGCTTTTGCCAACATTTCGCTTGTTGATCGTTTTTTCGTTTTGGTATCTCATTCGATGCCGGGCTTTTCGGCCATTCTAGCTAATGGCTGCTTCTCCAAGGTACTTTCGATGTCTGAACTATCCGCAGAACGCCAAACTCACCTCAAACAGCTCGAGGCCGAGTCGATCCACATTATCCGCGAGGTGGCGGCCGAGTTTCGCAATCCGGTGATGATGTATTCCATCGGCAAGGATTCCTCGGTGATGCTGCACCTGGCGCGCAAGGCGTTCTATCCCGGGCCGCCGCCGTTCCCGCTGCTGCACGTCAACACCACTTGGAAGTTCCGCGAGATGATCGAGTTTCGCGACCGCATGGCGGCGGAATCCGGCATGGAGTTGATTGAGCATATCAACGAAGAGGGGCGTGCCGCCGGCATCAACCCCTTCGACCACGGCAGCGCCAAGTACACCGACGTGATGAAGACGGATGCGCTCAAGCAGGCGCTGAGCGAGCATCGCTTCGATGCCGCCTTCGGCGGCGCGCGGCGCGACGAGGAAGCCAGCCGGGCCAAGGAGCGGGTTTTCTCGTTCCGCGACAAGCATCATCGCTGGGATCCCAAGAGCCAGCGCCCCGAGCTGTGGAATACCTACAACGCCAAGGTCAATCAGGGCGAGTCGATTCGTGTCTTCCCGCTCTCCAACTGGACCGAACTGGACATCTGGCAGTACATCTACCTCGAATCGATTCCCATCGTGCCGCTCTACTACGCCGCCCCGCGCCCGGTGGTGGAGCGCGACGGCATGCTGATCATGGTCGACGACGACCGTATGCCTCTCGAGCCCGGCGAAGTGCCCGAAAAGCGCTGGGTACGTTTCCGCACCCTGGGCTGCTACCCGCTCACCGGCGCGGTGGAATCGAAGGCCGCCACCCTGCCCGAGATCATCCAGGAGATGCTGCTCACCCGCACCTCGGAACGCAGCGGCCGCGCTATCGATCATGACCAGGCGGGAAGCATGGAGCGTAAGAAGAGGGAAGGGTATTTTTGAGCTGCGGGCTGCGGGCTGCGGGCTGCGGGCCACGAGCTACGGGCTGCGGGTTGCGGGCTGCGGGCCACGAGCTACGGGCCACGGGTTGCGAGCTATGAGCCACGGACTACGGGCCACGAGCTGCGGGCCGCGGGTTACGAGCTATGAGCCACGAGCGGGAAGTTGCAAGATGGCAGCGCCGGTGCACTATGCTGGCGAATCCCGAATCCCGAATCCCGAATCCCGAATCCCGAATCCCGAATCCCGAATCCCGAATCCCGACAAGGAAGTCTCATGCGTCATGAACAAATGGAAGTCTGGCTACGCAGCAAGAAGCTTAGTGTCGAGGTCTATCGGGAACTCAAGGATCTTCGGGACTTTGGGTTCAAGGATCAAATAACTCGCTCTGCATTATCGATTCCCAGCAATATTGCCGAAGGGTTCGAACGCTTCACTGGGAAAGAAAAATTCCGCTTCGTTTCCATAGCTAAGGGGTCTTGTGGGGAATTTGCTACCCAAGTCTTGATAGGTATGGAAGTTGGGTACATTCCAGAGCCCATTGGCCAGCAGTGGCGTGAGGAAGCGATGGTGTTGTCCAGAATGCTGGGGGCTTTGCTCAGAACACTTGCTCGTCCGAATTGAATATCCAAGGAATAGACATAGAGCACGACCTGCTCGTAGCCCGAAGCTCGTGGCTCGTAGCGCTCGTGCTCTGCACTAAACGGGAGAAAACACCATGGCGCATGCTTCTGCGATGATCGCCGACAACATCGAGCAGTACCTGCGCGAGCACGAGCAAAAAGACCTGCTGCGCTTCATCACCTGCGGTAGCGTCGACGACGGTAAATCGACGCTGATCGGGCGGTTGCTGCACGATTCCAAGATGATCTACGAGGATCAACTGGCGGCGATCACCCAGGCGTCGAAGACCAGCGGTACCACCGGCGATGCGGTGGATCTGGCGCTGCTGGTGGATGGGCTGCAGTCGGAGCGCGAGCAGGGCATCACCATCGATGTCGCGTATCGCTATTTTTCCACCGACAAGCGCAAGTTCATCATCGCCGATACGCCGGGCCATGAGCAGTACACCCGCAACATGGCCACCGGGGCTTCCACGGCGAGCCTGGCGGTGATTCTGATCGACGCGCGCTACGGGGTGCAGACCCAGACCCGGCGGCACAGCTTCATCTGCGATCTGCTGGGCATTCAGCACCTGGTGGTGGCGATCAACAAGATGGACCTGGTCGACTACTCGCAGGAGCGCTATGAGGAGATCGTCGCCGAGTATCGGGAACTGGCGGAGAAGCTGGAAGCCCGCGACGTTCGCTTCGTGCCTCTCTCGGCGCTGAAGGGCGACAACGTGGTCAACCCGAGCGCCGCCATGAGCTGGTACGCGGGCCCGGCGCTGCTCGAGCTGCTGGAGAGCGTGGAGGTCACTCACGACCAGAACCTGCGCGATCTGCGCCTGCCGGTGCAGTACGTCAACCGCCCCAACCTGGACTTTCGCGGCTACTGCGGCACCCTGGCTGCCGGCATCCTGCAGCTGGGGCAGGCGGTGCGGGCGCTGCCCTCGGGCAAGACCAGCAAGATCGAGCGCCTGGTCACCTTCGATGGCGATCTCGATGCCGCCTATCCGGGCCAGGCGATCACCGTGAAGCTGGAAGACGAGATCGACATCTCGCGGGGCGATTGGCTGGTGGGCGCCGAGGAACAGGTGCCGCTGGCCTCCAGCTTCGAGGCGGACATCGTGTGGATGCACGAGACCCCGATGGAGCCCGGCAAGCTCTACGATCTCAAGCTCGCCACCCGCGACATGGCAGGGAAGGTGGGCGCCATCGATTACCAGATCGACGTCAACACCCTGGAGCAGCGCCACGCCGAGCATCTGGATCTCAACGCCATCGCCCGCTGCCGCGTGGAGCTCACCGCCCCGGTGCCGATAGACGACTACCGTTCCAGCCCCGGCACCGGCAGCTTCATCATCATCGACCGGCTGACCAACATCACCGTGGGCGCGGGCATGATCCATCAGCCGCTGGAAACCGAGCTGCCCTACGAGTTCCGCGAGCACGACAGCAAGGCCAGCGTGGTGTGGAATCGCACCAGCGTGACCCAGGCCATGCGCGAGCAGTTGAACGGCCACCAGGGCAAGTGCATCTGGTTCACGGGGCTTTCGGGTTCCGGCAAGTCGACCCTGGCCAATGCGCTGGAAGTGGAGCTCAACCGCCGCGGCTACCACACCATGCTGCTCGACGGCGACAACGTGCGCCACGGCCTGTGCAAGGATCTCGGCATGAGCGAGCAAGACCGCGCCGAGAACATCCGCCGCGTGGGCGAGGTGGCGCGGTTGTTCGCCGAGGCGGGCATCATCGTCATCACGGCGTTCATCTCGCCGTTCCGTGCCGACCGCGATCAGGCCCGCGAGCTGTTCGACGAAGGCAGCTTCGTCGAGGTGCACGTCGATGCGCCGCTCGACATTTGCGAGGAGCGCGATCCCAAGGGGCTGTATCAGAAGGCCCGCGAAGGCAAGATCAAGGACTTCACCGGCATCAGCAGCCCCTATGAAGTGCCGCTGAAGGCCGAGGTAACGCTGAAGAGCGCCGAGCTCACCCAGCAGGAGCTGGTGTCGCAGCTGGTGAAGCGGGTGCTGTGACGGAGTCCCGGGCGTCGTCGCCATTCCCGCCATCGGGCCAGCGGTAGAGAGGCGGCTCCAGCGGCGTACGCACTTGCGAAGCGAAGGTCCGCTCACCGGCTTTCGAGCATGTACGCACGCAGCTGCCGCTCCTCTCGAAGAACGTAGAGGATGAGAACCCGCCTCTCATCCTCACGATAAAAAATGCGACAGGGTGGAGTCACGATCTCCCTGTATACCGAATCGGGGAGTTCCGGAGGAATCCGTCCGGAGTGGGGAAAATCTTCCAAACGCTCGGTTGTCTCGAAAACGCTTTCGACCACATGGCGTGCGGCAGCAGGATTGTCCAGAGCGATGTATTCAGCGATGGCATCCAGTTCCTGAAGGGCTGGCTCCGTCCAGATTACTTCAGCCATTTACCCATTTTCTCCCTGGCCTCGCTTTGGCTGTACGTTCTTTCCTCGAGTACGGCACGCTCTCCGCGTGAGAGCCCCTCGAGCAGCTCGAGGCGGCGCTGCATGAACTCATAATCCTGAACATCGACGAGATAAGCCGATGGCTGACCATGTTCGGTAATCAGAACCGGCTCCTTCGACACATGCAGGTCGGCCAGGATCTTCGTGGCTTGGCGCTTGAGGTTCGTGACAAGCTCGACTTTCATGGGCTTACCCTAAGAAGTGGATCGCAAGTGATACTATGGTATCACTCGTGAGGCGAGACAATCGCAGCTGACAGCCGCGCTCGTGGTCGAACTGGCAACGCGACGGCCCTACCAGAAGGCCCGTGAAGGCAAGATCAAGGACTTCACCGGCATCAGCAGCCCCTATGAAGTGCCGCTGAAGGCCGAGGTGGCGCTGAAGAGCGCCGAGCTCACCCAGCAGGAGCTGGTGTCTCAGCTGGTGAAGCGGGTGCTGTGACGGAGACCCGGGCGTCGTCGCCATTACCACCATCGGGCCAGCGGTAGAGACAGTAAACCGCCTAACGAGCCATAGAGCCCAAGGCGTACATCCACTAGAATAGGCGGCCTCGCTGGCAGTACTGCCCAGCCCCGACATCGACCGCCACCACAGGGCATGGGAATGCGCCCGGTAACAATCCCCGGGCGGTAGCGTGCCTGAACGCATGAGAAACACGCAATGGATCAACGCTCTATCGCCGTGATTGGCCTTGGCTATGTCGGCCTGCCGCTGGCCGTGGCCTTCGGCAAGGTGCGCCCCGTGGTGGGCTTCGACATCAACGCCAAGCGCATCGCTCAGCTCCAGCAAGGCCACGACGCCACCCTGGAAGTGGACGACGACGAGCTGCGCGAGGCCGAACGCCTGCGCTTCACCGCCGAAACCGAAGCGCTGGCCGAGTGCGATACCTACATTATTACCGTGCCCACGCCCATCGACGGCCACAAGCGGCCCGACCTCACCCCGCTGATCAAGGCCAGCGAAACGCTGGGCCAGGTGCTAAAGCGTGGCGATATCGTCATCTATGAATCCACCGTCTACCCCGGCGCCACCGAAGAGGTGTGCGTACCGGTGCTGGAGCGGGTCTCTGGGCTGACTTTCAATCGCGACTTCTTCTGCGGCTACAGCCCCGAGCGCATCAACCCCGGCGACAAGGAACACCGCGTTACCACCATCAAGAAGGTAACTGCCGGCTCCACGCCCGAGGTGGCCGAGCAGGTGGACTCGCTCTACCGCTCCATCATTACCGCCGGCACCCACAAGGCGCCCAGCATTCGCGTGGCCGAGGCTGCCAAGGTGATCGAAAACACCCAGCGCGACGTGAACATCGCCCTGGTCAACGAGCTGGCACTCATCTTCAACCGGCTCGGCATCGACACCCAAGCCGTGCTGGAAGCCGCCGGCACCAAGTGGAACTTCCTGCCGTTCCGCCCCGGCCTGGTGGGCGGGCACTGCATCGGCGTAGACCCTTACTACCTCACCCACAAGGCCCAGGAGATCGGCTACCACCCGGAGATGATCCTGGCCGGCCGGCGCATCAACGACGGCATGGGGCAGTATGTGGTCTCGCAGCTGGTCAAGGCGATGATGAAGCAGCGCATTCACGTGGAAGGTGCCCGCGTTCTGGTGCTGGGTTTCGCCTTCAAGGAAAACTGCCCGGACTTGCGCAACACCCGAGTGATCGACATCGTGCACGAACTGGCCGACTACAACGCCAACGTGGACGTACACGACCCCTGGATCGACCACGAAGAGGCGCAGCAGGAATACGGCATCACACCCGTTGCCCAGCCGCAGCCCGGCCAATACGACGCCATCATCCTCGCCGTGGCGCACCGCCAGTTTGCAGAAATGGGTGTAAAAGCCATCCGCGACTTCGGCAAGCCGAACCACCTGCTTTACGATCTCAAAAATACCTTGCCTTCCTACAGCGTGGATGTTCGCTTATAAGGCTCACTGACAGGGCTCTGTTGCTACCGTTTATATGACACTGAATCCGAATCCATGAAAAAACTCCTGGAATTGCTCACCCCCGCCGAGCGGCGCCGCGGCTACGTGCTGCTGGGCATGATTGTCACCATGGCCTTGCTGGAGGTGGCCGGAGTCGCTTCCATCATGCCGTTCATGAGCGTCCTGGCAAACCCGGGTGTAGTAGAAACCAATCGCCACCTCAACCTCGTCTATACCACTATGGGGTTCGAGAGCCACCAGCGTTTCCTCTTCTTTCTCGGCCTGGTGGTGCTGGTCTTTCTTGTCACGTCTATCGCCTTCAAGGCACTGACTACCTATACCTTGCTGCGCTTCACCCAGATGCGCAACTACTCCCTGAGTAAGCGGCTGGTGGCTGGGTATTTGCGCCAGCCCTACGACTGGTTCCTCAATCGCCACAGCGGCGACTTGGGTAAATCGATTCTCTCCGAGGTGGGGCAGGTGATTAACGGTGCGCTAATCCCATTGATGCAAGGCATAGCTCATGGCGCCGTGGCCATCGCCTTACTGGTGCTGCTCCTGGTCGTGGATGCCAAGCTAGCCTTTATCGCCACCGTCGTGCTCGGTGGTGCCTACGGCCTTATCTACCTCGCTTTGCGCCGCTACCTGGGCCGCATCGGCGCCGACCGGGTGCGGGCCAATCGCGAACGCTTCGAAGCCGTCCAGGAGGCCTTCGGCGGTATAAAGGACGTCAAGGTTGCCGCCTTGGAAGGGGCAATGCTCCACCGCTATGACGGCCCGGCCAAACGCTTCGCCAGCCACCAGGCCGCCTCACAGGTGGCCAGCCAGCTCCCGCGTTTCGCCTTGGAGATCATCGCTTTCGCCGGCATACTCGCCGTGGCGCTCTACCTTATGGCCGGGTCGGGTGGTCTGCAGCAAGCGCTGCCAGTGCTCTCGGTTTTCGCCTTCGCTGGTTATCGACTGATGCCGGCTCTGCAGCAGGTTTACGCTCAGGTCACAAAATTGCGTTTCGCCGGTCCTGCACTGGAAGCGTTGCACCGCGACTTCAGCAATCTGGACAGCGGCGGTGGCGACGTCCTCGACCGCCAGCGCCCCGCGCCCATGGGCGTCACCGAGGCTATCCGCCTCGAGCAGGTGGGCTACACTTACCCCAAGGCTGAGCGCCCTGCCCTCAACGTCTTGAACCTGACCATCCCCGCTCACACTACCGTTGGCCTGGTGGGTGCCACCGGCAGTGGCAAGACCACCACTGTGGATATCATCCTTGGCCTGCTGCGCCCCGAGGTCGGCCAGCTCACGGTGGATGGCAAGCCTATTACCCCGGCCAACGTGCGCGCCTGGCAGCGTACCATTGGCTACGTGCCCCAGCACATCTACTTGGCTGACGACACCGTTGCTGCCAACATCGCTTTCGGTCTGCCGCCGGAGCAGGTGGATATGCAGGCGGTAGAGCGCGCCGCGCGTATCGCTAACCTTCACGCCTTCGTAACAGATGAGATGCCCAACGGTTATGCTACCCAGGTGGGTGAGCGCGGCGTACGCCTCTCCGGTGGCCAGCGGCAGCGTATCGGCATTGCCCGCGCCCTCTACCACAATCCGCAGGTGCTGGTGCTAGATGAAGCCACCAGCGCCCTGGACAACCTCACCGAGCAGGCAGTGATGGAGGCAGTACACAACCTAGGCCACAGCAGGACCATTATCCTCATTGCCCATCGGCTGACCACGGTGCAGCCGTGTGACGAAATCTTTGTGCTGGAGAAAGGCAAGCTAGTGGGGCGGGGTAGCTATGATGAGCTAGCGGAAACGAATCCGCGGTTTCGGGCGATGGCGATCGATAATTGATCTTGCCGAAGCGGCCCGCCAGCATTGATTCGTAGAGACCAAGCTCAATTGGTCGCTGGATGTGGCGCTCCGTGAAAATGCCAGCAAAATCCACTGTGGCCAGGCCGCAGAAAACCTCGCCAGGGTCCGGCATATAGCGCTGAATTACCTGAAAGGGGAGAAGTGTTTAAAGGGTGGAATCTGGCGGAAACAGAAGAAAGTGAAGTGACCCCCTCCAGAGCTGCACAGGCTATA
Source organism: Pseudomonadota bacterium (assembly GCA_051749645.1). Classification (GTDB taxonomy): domain Bacteria; phylum Pseudomonadota; class Gammaproteobacteria; order Pseudomonadales; family Halomonadaceae; genus Halomonas. The sequence continues at coordinate 3,000 of JBNJIT010000005.1, read as the reverse complement.
GTGCAGCGACCAGGAGGACAGGATGAACGACGACAATCCGATCAAGCGATGGACCGCGAAGCGCAAGGCCGCCGTGGTCATGGACATCTTCAAGGGCAAGACCACCGTCGCTGAAGTGGCTCGCCAGTATGACCTCACCGTCTCCGAGGTCGAAGGCTGGATCGATGAGGCCCAACGCAACATGGAGAACGGGTTCAAAGCCCGCCCCAAGGACATCCGTGAGCAGTACGAGTCCGAGCTCCGGGAGACCAAGGAGGCACTGGGCGAAGCCCATCTGCAGATCTATGCACTAAAAAATGTATGGTCCGCCCCTGTGACGCAAGGGCCTTCTACCGTGACGGGGACAGGATTGCGCTAATGTATCCGACCTCTTGATGGGCCATCGGCTGATGTCCCGGGCCATGATGAAAATCCGCGCATACCGCTCCTTGATAATTCAATGACCTCAGTAGGGGCCGCTTTTTTAGTCAGGCTCTCAGTATGCCGGTTACCTGTTTCCGCCATCAGTTTCAGCGCTTGCATTCACTCGGTGGGAATCGACCTCCTACAATCGGTATCGGTGATGACGATGTCTTGTGGGTGTGGTGATCAGGCGCTCATCAACCTTGGGTCAAACGACACTCGGTAACGCAGTACGCCGTGGACGACTCGGGCCAGTTTATTGGCCAATGCCACGGCCACTACATTGGCATGCTTGCGAGGGCTGATGCGTTCCACCCAGCGTCGAAGCGCATCTTCTTCGTTTCGTGTGTGTACCACGCGGAGTACGGCTCGGGCACCATGGATGAGCAGCATTCGCAGATGGCGATTGCCGCGTTTGCCAATGCCCAGCAAGCGCGTCTGTCCACCCGTGCTGTACTGTCGTGGAACTAGGCCAAGCCAGGCTGCCAAGTCCCGGCCCTTGCGGAAGGCGTTTGCGTCACCAATGCTGGCGGCCAGCGCAGTAGCGGTGATGGGGCCGATTCCTGGAATGCTCAATAGCAGCCTTGTTTGCGGGTCCGCACGAGCAAAGGTATCAAGCTCGCCAGTCAGCTCCTCAATGCGTTCATCGAGCCGAATCATGTCGCTCCAGAGCTCAGTGATTAGCTCACGAAGGCGGTCCGGCAGTTCGTTATCGCCATCTTCGAGCACCCATGGCAGGTTGCGACGCAACTGACGGATGCCTTTCGGCACCGTGATACCGAACTCCAAAAGCATTGCGCGGATCCGATTGGCCAGAGCCGTACGCTCAGCGACCCAGCCACTTCGCTGGCGATGAAGCAGTTGCAGGGTCTGGTGGTCGACAGGTTTGACCGGCACCGATCGCATAGTGGGTCGGGTGGCTGCCTCAGCGATGGCCTCGGCGTCGGCGTAGTCATTCTTCTGCGACTTCACGTAGGCCTTGACGTACTGAGCGGGTAGCAAGCGTGCATCATGGCCAAACGACTCGGCCTTGCGGCCGATGAAGTGAGCACCCGCGCAGGCTTCGGTTGCCACGCGGGCCGGCGGCGTATTGGCAAGAAACCGGATGAGGCCAGAACGCGAGAAGACCTTACGCAATGTGACGTGACCACGCTCATCCAGAGCGCAGACATGAAATTTGCTCTTACCAATATCGATCCCAATGGTGGCAATGGACATGGTGCATTCCTCTTTCGCCTTGAACAGCATTCTCGGGCAGGGTATGAGAGAGGGGCGGACCATTCCATTAATTCAAGCGCCTGCTCGACGAGGACGAGAACTCGTAAGGTCGCTGCAGGCGCAACTGGCCGAGGAAGGTCATGTGGTATCGCTCGTCAAGCTCTGCCGCTGGTTGGGACTCCCCCGGCGAAGCCTGTATTACCGGCCCAAGCCGCGGCGCCGTGTGATCAATACCGAGCTGGCTAGCAGGGTGAAGCTGACTCTGGAACGGTTCCCTACCTATGGTTATCGTCGTCTGGCGTGCGTGTTGGGAGAGAACCGCAAGCCTATCCAACGCATCCTGCAGTTGAAGGGCTGGCAGGTGCGCAAACGACCCCAAGGCTTCCGGCCACGTGCCAGGAGCTTGCCGTCAGTCGCTTCAAGACCTGATGAGCGATGGGCAACTGATCTGACTCACGTGTGGTGTGGAAAGGATCGACGAGCCAGCTTGGCGGTGATAATCGACTGTTGCACTCGGGAGATCCTCGGCTGGCGATTATCGGACAACGGCAGTAGCAAGACCGCCGAGGCCGCGTTGGAAGAGGCCCTGGTGCATCGATTCGGCGCCTTGGGCCGAATTCATCAGCCCTTGGCACTGCGGTCCGATAACGGCCTGGTCTTCAGCAGCCGCCACTACACGGGCACGGTGAAGGCCTACGGACTGACGCAGGAGTTCACGACACCGTACACGCCGGAACAGAACGGGCTCGTAGAGCGCTTCTTCCGCTCCCTGAAGGAGGAGTGTATCTGGCTGCATCGGTTCGAGTCGCTGGGACAAGCCAGGGCAGTGATCAACCACTGGATCCGGTACTATAACGAAGAACGGCCACATCAGTCTCTGGGCTATGTGGCACCCCGAGCACACCCGGCATTAGCGGCGTAGGGTGTGCAGAAACTAGGGGGTCATTACAAAAGCGCCGCTGTATGTGATCTTGCCCAGCAGCTGTATGTGATCTTGCCCAGCAGCAGTGGACACCTCGTTAAGACAGTACACTGAGACGAGGTGACCCATGGCAAGGCAAGCAGCTTCGATGAAGAAGACGCGTACCCGCTACTCCCAGGACTACAAGGCCGAGGCGCTGGCTCTCTCCGACCGGATCGGCATCAGTGCCGCCGCCCGAGAGCTTGGCCTTCAGCCCAGCCAGCTCTACAAGTGGCGAGCCAAGGCCCAGCAGCGGCAAAGCGCCTCAGAGCGCGAGCAAGCCCTGGCCGACGAGAATGCCCGGCTCAAGCGCCAACTGGCCGAGAAGTCGGAATAGCTTGAAATTGCAAAAAAAGCCGCGGTGTCCTTTGCCAAGAGCCTGAAGTGAAGTACGCCTTTATCCATCAGCATCGTCAGGT
>JBNJIT010000004.1:0-428162 GCA_051749645.1 Pseudomonadota bacterium | reverse complement strand
GGTGGTCTTGCCCTTGAAGATGTCCATGACCACGGCGGCTTTGCGCTTCGCGGTCCATCGCTTGATGGGGTTTTCGTCGTTCATCCTGTCCTCCTGATCGCTGCACTATAGCCTGTGCAGCTCTGGAGGGGGTCACTTCAACCGATCGCTGGATCCGTTACTACAACGAAGAGCGACCACATCAGTCTCTGGGCTATGTGGCACACTGAGCACACCCGGCATTAGCTACGTAGGGTGTGCAGAAACCAGGGGGCATTACACTATTTATCAAGCAAATTATTAATCACACGGTACCCGACAGATAAGTGCTTAAGCACTGGATGGATTATATAATACACCTCGCCTCTAGCTTGGTCCTGCTTTCGACTGGGTGGCAGTCCACCATTGATCCAGACATATTTCAGCACACGAACCATCATGTCAGATCGAATAAGACCATCATAATAATAATCTAGCTCAACCCCCTTTGGTGGTGGCGGGTAGTTGCAACGACAAAGCATCTCTCCAACATCAATTTCCGGCGACAAGAGGATCGCTGTCACCCCAGCCACACCATGATCAAGCAGACTATAGTAAACGGTCGTACTTCCCCGATAATCTGGAAGCCATCCCGCATGCATATGTAGCATCGGACCGGACGCCGTCAGAACAGCCGGCTTCACAAGCTCTCCGCCAAAACCTGAGTAGATGACAAATTCAGGATCTAACCCTTGCAATAATTTACAGACCGCCTCGCAGTTGACCGTGCCACTAATAACAGTCTCAACCCGATCAGTTAACGCGCTGCAGCTATCTTCCAGCGACCTTCGCAGATCTGGAAAAGAACTCCCAAAAGAAAGATCGTTGTTTGGTGGTGCCGGCGGGTTTGTGCTCTGTCCCCAGCGCGCCTGCTCATGACTTTTAACCAAAATAACAACATCAAAATAAAACCCTTCCGCAACGAGCGCTTGAGCATAACTACGCGACCGCATTGTATCAGCCGCAAGAAATACTACTCGACCTAAGATTTTTTTTCCGTTAAGCGAAGTCGCTGAGGTAAACGAAGCTCGACTGGCCGCCCCAAAAAATTCAGCTTCTCCCACCGTAGTTGAGATATTAGCAGCTTTTCGGCATGACAATCGATCAACGAATACTGCTTCCTCCTTAATCAAACGAGCAAGGCGAAATTTTTCTGAGGATTCAAGCCGATCGGAAAACGCGGACAGTATATCAAGGCATTTTAACAACGCATTCAATGCTGGTAGACGGCGTTCGATGGAGTAGTGCGCAGCCATTAATTCAGCAAAGCGCAGGTAAAGAGCAAAATTTCTTTTAGTACCGAAACCCTTCGGCCGCTCTCCTTCAAGCCTATATTCCGTAAAAATTCTCTTCGAAGCCTCAAACCGTTGCAGAACCCAGTCAAGCCATCTACGAACCTCTGGACCGGTTTCCTGACTGTTTACGCACGACAACAAGATCTCAAGAAGCTCAGCTACATTGACTCTACAGCCTTCAGGAAAGCGGCCTACCTGACAAGACGGCGCACTTGACGCTACCCCACCCAACGAAACAAGAACACGCCTGCGAACCAAGCGCCACTCACTTAGAAACGCGTCTCCTTGGAACGGTACGTAGGCATAACTATGCTGCCGATCAATAGGATCTCCATCGGCATACGGGTAAACAACCGTATTCACGCGGACACCCCTATAGCATTCTCCAGTATCTTCCTTCCAAGCACTTGCGGAGATTTGGCCCCCGCACCATTATATATGACCATGTCCGAACTCTTGGGTAGTGCGAAAGGAATATCAACTCCCACCACATTTTTTATCTTACCTTGCCTCGCCTCCCGGTAGAGTTGACGGCGCTCAACTAAGTCTTTTTCTGGCGTATCAATGAAAACCTCAAAATATTCGCTGTAATTATCTCTATTCCAGGTACGCACCTCCTCGAATATCAATAGAATACAACAGACTACATTAATTCCTTGGCAGTCCAACCATCGGCACAAACTGGCGACTCGCTCAGCATTTTCTCTTCTCCCTTCAACAGAGTACGGTTCACTTCCCCTATTGTGACGAAATATTTCTCGCATTACGTCCCCATCTATCAAGACTGTAGCACGATCCACTTCTTTCCATTGTGCGTAGACCTGGCGTCCAATAGTCGTCTTCCCACTACCCGCCATACCAATCAGCCAAATTACCATCAGCTTTCCTTTATCTCATTACATACAGGATATTTAAGGCGGCCAGTTTTAACAAGCGATTCAGCAAGCAACAAATCGCTTGCACTGTCGATCTCACACCAAGGTTCATATATAGGAACGACTTCGATTTTATGGCCACGTAAAACCAACTTCTGTAGCAAGCTCGTAGAATCCAACCTCAGGCGGGCTGCGTCATTGCCACCAAGAATTCTGCTAACCCATTCTCTAGCTCTCACGCCGATCTTCATCAACCCCATGAATTGCCCTTGAATTTCTTTAATCTTTAAAGGCTTATTACCAATTTCAAGCAACCTCCCGCCAACATGACAAAAAGTTTCAGCATCGGAAAGAGGATCTTCGAATCGGCTACCCCAAAGATCAAGCCAGTTAGGATCGTAGGTAATCGCCATATCGGCATCAGCACGAAGAAGAGTGCGGATACAGCCTGGTCCGTACACAATGTCGGAATAACTAACGATTAACGTTCCACTAATCCGCTCAAGTGCACAAGCTAAGCTAGATACCATATTAGCCCGATCCCAGTCCGGATTCTCAATAACTGTGAATCCATGATCTTCAATGACTTCTTTTTTATATCCTGCAACTACATAAATATTACTAACACCCGCCTCACGCATAGCCTTAAACTGCCACTCCAGCATTGGGTAACCACTGAGTTTAACCATGCCCTTCGGGACATGGTCTGTAATATTTCCGAGTCTACTACCCCGCCCGGCTGCCAAAATCACTCCGTGAGTACTCACCCTAGCTCTCCTTTACGCCAAAAGGCGCCTTCTGATAACACTCGCTGAATCAGCGCAGCGTCAAATTCCCTAGATGGGTTAGCTCGCTCCGGATGCCACTGAACCGCGAGGATCGGCTCGTTCCTATGGTAGAACGCCTCAACGACTTCGGTGCCATCTAAAACGAACGGCACAAAGTCATTGGCCAAATTCGCATAAGTAACACCCTGGTTGTGATAGCTATTTACGAATAGGGAATCAGTACCTGCAAATTTGGAAAAGTTCTGATCAACAATAGACACGGAATGGATTGTGCCTTCATGGGCATGGGGCGTCAGGCTGGAGATATTTGTGTGAATGGAGCCCCCGAACATGGTATTGAGTGCCTGTAACCCTCGACAGACACCAAATATAGGGGTGCTCGTCTCCCGACACCACTCTACCAATACACGCTCTGTCTTATCCCTGTCATTGGATTCTCCCCAATCGTTACCGTTCGATAAGATTACACCCTCTATCGATAACGCGGATAACCAAGCACGAACGCTTCCCGGCTGGTTTGGCACTGGCAAAAAAACTATGTTGTCACATAGAGTATTCAAATAATCGTACCAATCACGGCTGATTGCATCCCGTACCTCACCGTATCGCGGATCATTGATCCGCCGCATGGTAATAGCGATTCGCATAAATCTCTCTCACTAATCTATAAATCATACTATTAATGCAGAACAGGCTCTATTTTACCAACGCTGCAGTCTAGCTCGATATATTCGCACCGGACCACGCGCTCATATATTTGCTCACCACAACCAATCGCAGCGGGAAGGTCAAATTCTGCACACCGAATTGCCATATGGGAGTTTGCGCCACCAAATTTTGTGATCAATCCAAGAATATCTCGTGTAAATATCCAGTCAAACCCTGGATCCGCACTCTCAATGACTACAATTTTACCATCTAGCACTTCTGGATTAATATCGCGGCCCGTCAGATGTACACAATCCGCACGAACCGATTTCAGAGTTACGTAGTTTGGCTCATCGAGAAGCATCGGCACGATGACCAAGTCAGATGGTCGGACCAGTAGATACGGCAGCCGCGTAGCGGCAGTAACCTCATACTCTGCTCTGTTACCGTTTGAAAGGGTTCTTAGGTGGTATTCTAAAGACCGTCCTTTTGTTTCAACGAGACAATCGAGAATATGCCGAACATCGATATGAGACAGCTCTTCGCGACTAAGGCCCATGCGCTGGCCCCAAGCCGCAATAATCTCCAGACTGTCGCTTATGCTGCGGGTAAAGACGAACTTCGCCCACTCACGGCCTTGGATCGCCTTAGCACAGTATTCCATAAGTTGACTCGGGGATATGTCTATTCGTGCATCATACAGTCGTTGCGCAATTTCCCTGCTCTGTTCTCCGCTGAGTCGAAAGTTCTCATTTGAAGAGCTAATGTCTGCAGCCCCTCGACTGCCTGAGAGAAACCTCTCACCGCGCTGGTCATAGCGCCAAGATAGAATATCGTAAGTTCCTGGCCGTAGATGGCCATAACGTGAAATCATAAATTCGCTAGAACAGTCACCATTTGCACATCTGTCGATATCTTCAATAAACTCCCCGGCCACTGTGGTAACCCCTTGGAAAAACGCATCGACCTCCCCAGCTTTAAGAACACCCTCGGTTACCAGCGAATCTAGCAAGGTTCTTGCGATAAAGCCGTGACGCGCCAGCACCGAAAACGGTATAGTGCCGAACTCTATTGCGTCCTCAAGGAGGCGGGCTGCGAGTGTGATGTCCGGAACCAACTCTCCCTCGCCCACCACCTTGGCATGACGGCGCTGCAGTTCCTTGATCGCCGCCTCCTGCTCGTCAATCGAAGCACGCTGTGCTTCTAAATGCTGGGCTGTTAATTCTCTAAAGGCTGACTCTACTTTCTTTACATCAGCAGACGACAGATCTTGAGGAAGAAATCTTTCAGCCCTGGCTGAAAAATCAAACGTCCACGACGTAATCGCGACATCAAACTCCACTTTATCGTGCAGATGCGGGTTCTCGGCCAGTGTCCATATCCAGTGGTCTACAATCCGGTCGGCAAGAAGCGCATCAAGGTTCGCAGGTAGATACGATTGAAAGCTCTGTCGCACATCGATATAGGGCTGGCCAGCGCACGACCACATCAGCGGCAGTCCGCGCGGCTCTCTATACCCCATCGCTGCCCGAGCCTGTCGCCAAGCGAAGTCCGTGATCATGTAGCGGTAGATAGAAAAGGCTAGTCGCCGCGGACTATTACCAATAATTTCTGCCGGATTCCAGTCCGGCATCTTTCCAAGTACCGTGCCCGGCTCCTTCCGATTTTTACTAAATATCAAGCGCGGTCCCACACTTGTTTTCAAGCGCGTCAAGGTATCACCAATACGGATCCCCAAGCTTCGATTCCAATTCGGTTGGGTCGTGATCCGTCGCACTTGGAGGATATGAACATTCATGTCTGAGTCCATCGCGAACTCGATATCTAAACATCCATCTTCGGTTAACGCTTCGATCTCGCGGACGGCTTCAAGCAGCCGAAGGAAACGCTCAGAAGCCACTTCGCACCATGCATCTCTATAGATATAAATAGTCCGATTTGCATAGCCATTTCCAGATGTAACCGACTCTGTACTACCGGTCTCATCGTCGTAGTTGATCACGTAATACGGCGCTCCACTGCTAAGATCCTGAGTAAAAACCACACCACTCATAGAGACGTCACGAACCATCCGCTGGACTATGACTTGATCGCCCTGAAACGAGTCAGACTGCAGATGACCTTCTCGGTAGCTAGAGATCACATTCTCGATAGATTTTATCAGCTTCTCTCTATTCCTTGGATCGACATGCGGAACGGATAGGAATGCTCCTGCTTGAGCAAATAACTTCCCATCCTCATTCGTTGCAGACGACCGTACTATAACATCACCATCGGTTCCTGCTATTTGTTTTATCTGGAGTTCGATACCCTTACTGTCGGCCAGCCACTCAGCAACAGAAAAAAATATGAATCTAGGAATACTTGCGGTAACAAGTCTACCTTTTAGGCGCTCTAGAGTTTGCCCCTTTGAACCAAATTCAAATGCCTTCGCAATACGCACCATTTAAGTACCTATAAATTAGTATACTCGAGGACAAACCGAGAAATCACACACCCTAGCCACCTACAGATCTAAGTATACGCGACTGTCTCACTCGGCCCTAACCGCCAACACCGAAAAGCACTCTGTATACGATCATTGCTATAGACATGTGGGCAAGCACCTATACTATAATTCCCAGCATAATTAGCTAATTAAATTGTTCGATCACATGCTATCTATACTCGCTTTTTCTGCGCAGGCGCTTAGCGCTATCCCCCCCCCCTGCCGCAACCCGACCCTTATTAGCCCGTTCATCCCCATGCCTACCATAAATCCTACCACCAAGGTTCTCGCGCGGCCAGCTCCATTCATAATTGCAATCAATGCATTCTTAGCATTAATTTAAATTAATGAAAATATATCAAAGCTTACCAAGGCCCTGACAACATTTTTCAAGATCCTTTACCACAACTAGCTTATGCATATCAGAAACAAAATGTTTTTTTAGTTTTGAAATATACTGGGAGCAAACCTTTCTCAATGAAGTCGATTTCATAATAATCAAGATATTGATTGTAGACACCAATATTTTTTGATGACATCTCCCAGTCAAAAATAGAGCTATCTTCTGAATGATCGCCCAACCAAGCCGACACAGACTTTCTTACTGAAGAATCATTGCAAAAATCTTCAAAACAAACAATTTTTATATTTTCGCTCTTTTGTAAACCAAGCAAATTTTCTAACACATCGCTTGTAGCTCCAGCCCATTTTTCCAAACCCTCCTTGCCAACTAAATTTCTTTTTTTCAAGCTTGAGTATGAGTCCCTAGGGTCTCTAAAAACAGCACAAACTTTAGATCCTGGAAAGGATTCAACAATTTCTCTAATATCATAACCATGATGAAGCGGTGGGTCATTATTGAATATGATTTTATCATCAGGAAGAACCCCTGGCAAAAGATTTATCACATCATCCAATAGACTTGCCACTATAGAATCACTTTCCTCACCTTTTAAACGGAAAACATCTTGACAAAAAGATGCCACATTAAGAAGATGATTTCCATTCAAATAATTCAAATGCTCTCTACTACGTTTATTATAAGCTATACCGCCTAAAAGGCCATTAACTTGCATCAAAAAAGCTGCAATCACAGCATCAACCTTCTTATAATTATGATTTTTTAAATATCTAGCTACTTGCATCAAACCATTCCCACCAACAAAAAAAGTTTCTGAATAATCATACCCAAATGATTTAAATCCTTCATTGCCTTTCACAAAGTCAACAACAGCGCCACTACCACTAAACCAATGCCCACAGATGAATATTTTTTCTCTCATTACAAACCTCTTTTTTCTAAATCTTTAAAATAGCAGCTAACTAGGAGTTCTTTATTTTTAGAAACTTGCTTATTGATAGAAGGCTTGGCAACTTTACTTTTTATAGAAAAATCTTCTTTTAAAAAAGACTCTATCTGACGAGACATATTTTCATACTCAAATTTCCGATAAGGCAATGATAGCTCCCTAATGAAAGACTTAATTAACCTTTTTTGCTTAAGTAGATTTTCTTGGAGATTAAATATTTCATGAAAATTATAATTTACGTATTCCTGCTTGCTTTTATTGTAAAAAGATGACCACTCCCCAGTTTTGCTAGCCACATAATAAGAAACAGCTTGACGAGCAACATCTTCTCTTTCAATAAGAATTATGCTAATCTTAGCTTTCGGAAAACACTGCATTGCCTTTTTAAAAATTTCTATATGACTCCCATGCAAATTAATGCCTAGGATTCCATTTTTTGATGTCCGCTTTTTAATTAGTTTTTTAACATATGCACTCATATCGGATGCTGATGATTCCACCCTCCATCGCTTACTTAAGATAGGCATATACTGAAATGGCTGAAAGTATTCATGAGCAACACATATATTATTTTGGTATAAATAGTCACAAACTAAAGTGCTCCCTGAGCGTGGCGTGCTAAGTAAAAGCAAAATTTCTTTCAACTCATTTTCTTCTCTCTCATCATAATATTCAGACACAAAATCTTCTTTAGGAATGCTGTATTTATTACAAGCATTCCGGTACTCTATACCCTTATGATCGCTCAAGATTGGATTAACTTCATAAAGTTCTTCTAAGAAAATCTTGTTAATATCTATTTTATAATTTGAAATTTGATTTTCCCTAGATATTTTATGCGCACTAATCTCTAATTTTTCCCTGTGGTCTTTTGTAGCCAGCAGAGTTTTCAATATTGCTTTTTCGAGAGAGCTTTGACTCTTCCGCCGATATACAACAGAAGCATTACTCCCTTTATCCTCATCGAGAATAACTTCAAAGTCAGGTACTATTACTGGCTTTGAGAAGCTATAACTCAGCATTACAGACCCCGAGTTTAATATCTTATCAAAGCCAAAAACACAAAAGTCAGCTGCATTAAAAAAATCCTGGATTTCTGTATCAGGGATCTTATAGTTTGAAACTTTTAACTTACTTTTATCTCCAGTATAATAGCGCTGAATGTATTCCTCTGCAGGCCCTTGACCAGCTATCATAAGGACAAAACGCTCTTTCTGTATTCTTTTACTTGAAAAAGCTTTCAATACTAAATCCAATCCTTTGTAAGCTCTGATATTGCCAAAGAAAAGATAAGCTTTTTCATTAGCATGAATTCCATGTTTTTCCCTAGAGCTTTCTTTAGTTATTTCATTTTCATAAAATCCCTCATAACTTGCATTTGGTACAACTCTAATTTTATTTAGGGACAAAGGGTGCTTGCATATCACTATTTCTTTGGCTTTATGAGAATGCACTAAAATTATATCCGCAATCTCTATCAGACTCTTTCTCAGCCATAAATCAACATTAGGGTAACGATTTTCGTGAGGAGCTTCATTATGAATTGTCCAAACTATTCGCCACCCTTTCATCTTAGACTTTTTTACATTCTCTATAAAAGCACTACATGCTTCTGCTGCTTTTTTTTCACATTCTGCGTTTCTATAGACAATATCTTCCCAGTGCAAATGAAATATTTTCCTACCTTGAACGTCCGCACAATTTTTCCAGGGAAGGCCTGCTTTTATATTTACATTACCAGGAAAAATGCTATAGAAAATACTTTGATATGGATTCGCATGGCTATAATCGGGAAAATAAACTATGCTATCATGCTCTGATTTTTTGTTACTTTGCAGCGTAAGTTCGCTGCTATGCGCTTCTCTAGCTCGAAAACCTAAATTACCGCCCTGATTCTGGCTTAGAAAATCGAACCTTTTAGCGTCATGGATATTTTTTAGTCTCGCTGCCAAAAAGTATAACTTATTGCAGGAAGACTTAGTGAAACATCTCCATCTTTCCCAGGTTGGAAATAATAACACTTCTGCGCTGATCAGTTCACCACCTTCGCGCAAACCGGCTGAAACTTCTTTTAATGAACTACTATAATACTCAAGATTTTGAAGTGTATAAAAACGAAAACCATTCCTGCTTGCCCAGTGCTGCAACTCCGCGAGATTAGGTTGGCGCTCATGAGTCGGCTGAAATGCAACCTTCACTTGAATCAAGAGCGTATTCTTCAGCGTCTGCTCGCCGTTCTCCAGCACCTTCATCGCGTCGTGAAGGTCATCCAGTACCAGCATATCGACACTGGGCAGACCTTCGATCTGATCGAGCGCAACGGTGTTGATGGGCAGTTCTGCCAGCACCTTGAGCTTGTCGCGCAGGTATTCGGGCTGCTGCTCTTCCGGCAACGGCTTCAGCGTGCTGCCTTTTTCGGCATCCAGGGTTGCGTAGAGGGTCGCCGGTTGGCCGTCACCCAGCAGGGCGTGGGGGTAGTGGTGCAGCTCCCCGTACTCCTGAAGCTCTTCCACTCGATTGTTAAGCAGGCTGGCGGGATCGAAACTAATCACCGTCAAGTGGCCACTGGCCATCCACTTGGGATAGTCCGGGTGGCGGGGCAGTACGGCGGCATTGTCAATAATGGTGATGGGTTCATCTAGCTGCCATTCAAAGCTTTCGCTGTCCGAGGTTTCTTCGCTGCGAGCTTCGGGAAGCTCGATAGGCTGCTTGTCGTCCTCGAACCAGAGCTCGCCTTCCTTGTTGAACGTAAGTGCCTCCGGCCCCTTCCCTTCGCAGTAGCGCACCCATACTGCACGCAGGGCATTGTTGAAATGGTTCGCGAAGCGCGGAGCGTCGCACACCGGCGAGTAGTGCAGAATGGTGCGCAGGCCAGCGCGGATCACCGCAAGATTCGGCAGATCGTTAGCCAGCTCCAAAACTCGCTGGCGATACTCTTCCCAACTATTCGTCACCAGTTCCCGCAGGCCGGCATTAATCAAATGCGTGGCACTATGCCGGCCGGCAAATGTCGGTCCCGGAAGAGTCACGACCGGCACGCCCATCAGCATGGCCTCACAGGTCGTCAGGCCACCCGAGTAGGGCCAGCTATCCAGCGCAATATCGATGCGCTGGTAGGTCTCCAGAAACTCCTGATGCTTGGCCGGCCCTTCTAGGATAATCCGATACTCTGCAATACCCTGCTCGCCTAGTGTATTGCGAATCCATTGGCAGAAATCTTCGCTCTCATACTGAGCTCCCCGAAGCAACAAGCGACTTTCCGGCAACTCGAGCATCAGCTTGGCCCATTCGGCCAGCAGCTTTTCACCGATCTTAGCGGGATTGTTCAAACAGCCCAGGGTAATGTAACCGTTCTTGATGGCCGGCAGCGAAGAAGTATTAGGCGCATAAGGGCACGGCATATAGCAGATATAATCATCCGGCAGCCGGATCAGCTTCTCGGTGTACTGGTCGTCTACTCCTTCAGGGGTCTCTATGGAGTCCGAAAGCAGATAGTCGATGGAGGAGAGCCCCATCGTATTGACTAACCCCCCCACCCACTTGATGCAAAGCGGTGCTGGACGCATGGAGATGGCCTGAAGACAGCTACCATCTCCATGGCCCGATAGGTCGATTAGTATATCGATACCGTCTTCACGAACCTGCTCGGCCAACGCCTCCTGGCTCAGGTGGCGAACGGGACGCCATACCCGGGTCGACTCACGAACCTTCTGGGTGACATAGTCGTCGTAATCATTAGTAGTATAGGCATAAAAATGAATATCGGGCCGGCTATGTTCCATAGCCGTGGCAATCATCTGCCCTACTGGATGAATACGGAAACCGGAAGAGATCATGCCAACGCGCAAGGGCTTCGCCACGTCTAGTGAGCTATCTGGCGCTGGCATCTCAGCTAGAGCGAAATGCCGATCCCACCCCTTGGCAAATTCGATGATCTCTTGTTGGCTGACCTCAGGGTTATAATGTTTTGCAAAGAAAATATTGGAGTAGGCCATCACATAATCGGGCCGTTCCTCCAGAGACTTCTGATAGTAGGCCTCGGAAAGCTCGTACTGCCCAATATCCTTGTAGAGATTACCAAGGTTGTTGTAGACCGGTGCATTTCCAGGGTAGTCGCGCTCCAACTGCTTGTAGATTTCCAGCGCTTCACTGAAGTACTTGGTCTGATAGAGCAGAGAACCGACCATTACCCGACAGCGAAAAGGGTCATACCCCAGCTCCTGGGCCTTCTTGGCATGTTCGAGTGCCTTAAAATGCTTACCCGCCGTTTGCAGCATTTCGGATAGGCGGTACTGCGCCGGGGCATAGTCGGGTTGAAGTTCTACGGCCAGGCTCTGGTAACGAACGGCCTGCTCATGATCGCCCTGCCGATAATAAACCGCCGCCAAACTCGTCAACGCTAATGGATCTGAGTCATCAAGCTCTACCGATCGGTGCAGGTACGCCAGCGCTTCATCGGCCCGGCCATCCTCGAGTAACGTGGTGCCCAATGCCTTCCAGGCGAAGGCGCTTTCCGGATAGCGCTGCGTCATCGCATGAGCTTCCCGCTCAGCCTCGCTCAACCGCTTGGCCTTGTAGAGCGCCATGAAGTGATCGACTTCAGATTTGGGTACCCCCAAATCTGTGTGATAGGGCATGCGATTCTTCGCCGGGCTGGTGCGCTTCGCTGACGACTTGCGAACCGACTTTTTCTGGCGCGTCTTCTTCCTGGCCATGGAACCCTCAATGATTCGGTTAGGCATGGGTGGCGATTCAAGCCAATCTAGCAGTTCTTAGTGAAGGCCAATCACGAAAAAACCCGGACCAAGGTCCGGGTTATCTCACGTTTGAGGCTGGGAGCTAGCTTAGCCCAGCAGCGAAAGCACGCTCTGCGGGCTCTGGTTGGCCTGGGCAAGGATGGAGGTGCCCGCCTGCTCCAAGATCTGCGCCCGCGTCATATTGGAGACTTCATCAGCGTAGTCGGCATCCTCGATACGAGAACGTGCCGCCTCTAGATTCGTTGAGGTGGTCTCGATGTTATCCAATGCCGTCTCAAACCGGTTCTGCATGGCGCCCAGGTTACTGCGCGACTCATCTACATTCGCAATCTGGTTGTCAACAATAGCCAAAGCTTCATCAGCAAGAACATCAAAACCCTCTGCATCTACCGCTCTTGCTACGCCACCTACAGAAGCAAGACCACTTGCTGAACTAAATGTGCCATTTGTTACATCGCCATCGTTGTTCAGCATGTTCCAACCAGGGCTTGTGGTCAAACTTTCACCATTCGATTCACCGATCGTGATATCGATGGTCTGGTCGTCCTTGGCGCCAACTTGAATGCTGAACGTAGAATCCGCATCGCCGCCAAAGACAGAGCGACCATTGAACTCTGTCTGGCTGGTGACACGGTCGATTTCCGCGAGACGCTCGTTGACCTCTTCCTGAATGGAGTCGATATCCTGAGCGGTGTTGGTATCGTTCTGGGCCTGAACCGTCAGTTCGCGGATACGCTGCAGGTTGTCGTTGACCTGATCCAGGGCGCCTTCGGCAGTCTGGGCCAGGGAGATTCCGTCGTTGGCGTTACGCGCCGCCTGGTTCAGACCGGTGACGGTGCTGGTCATGCGGTTGGCGATGGCCTGGCCGGCGGCATCGTCCTTGGCACCGTTGATTCGCAAGCCAGAGGAGAGACGCTCCTGGGCTTGCTGCATGGCGCTCTGGGCGCCCTTCAGGTTGTTCTGCCCGATGAGGGCGGTGATGTTGGTGTTGATGACTGACATGTCCAACCTCCGAATCGATAGATGTCTAACGGCTTACTATTGGTTAACGGCCGAAAAGCATGATTCTTTAGGCTCGTTGTGAAAAAAATGCGTAATCGGCCTCAGCTAGGACAGCCCATTGACTCAACGGGCTGCCCCGACCGCTTAACCCAGCAGCGAAAGCACGCTCTGCGGGCTCTGGTTGGCCTGAGCGAGAATCGAGGTGCCCGCCTGCTCAAGGATCTGCGCCCGAGTCATATTGGAGACCTCATCGGCATAGTCGGCGTCTTCAATACGGGACCGAGCCGCTTCCAGGTTAGTCGAGGTGGTCTCGATATTATCGAGAGCCGTCTCGAAGCGATTTTGCATAGCACCCAGGTTGCTGCGGGCTTCATCAACATTACCGATGTTATTGTCAACGATAGCCAATGCATCATCAGCCAACACATCGAAGCCATCAGCTCCGACAGTACGATCTGTAGTACCTACTGTCTGCACGTCCAAATCAGTAACAGCGCTAGCTCCCGTGCCGAACATGTTCCAGCCGGAAGAGCTAACGTCTGCGTCACCTTCTGATTTGCCTATTGTGATATCGATGGTCTGATCGTCTTTGGCACCCACTTGAATGCTGAATGTCGATGCTGCACCACCGCCAAAGACGGAACGACCGTTGAACTCTGTCTGGCTGGTGACGCGATCGATTTCCGCCAGACGCTCGTTGACCTCTTCCTGGATGGAGTCGATGTCCTGGGCGGTATTGGTATCGTTCTGAGCCTGAACGGTCAGTTCACGGATGCGCTGCAGGTTGTCATTAACCTGATCCAGGGCGCCTTCGGCGGTCTGGGCCAGGGAGATACCGTCGTTAGCATTACGTGCTGCCTGGTTGAGGCCGGTGACGGTGCTGGTCATGCGATTGGCGATGGCCTGACCGGCCGCGTCGTCCTTGGCGCCGTTGATGCGCAGGCCGGAAGAGAGGCGCTCCTGGGCCTGTTGCATCGAGGACTGCGCACTCTTCAGATTGTTCTGCCCGATCAGGGCGGTGATGTTGGTATTGATCACTGACATGAGATCATTCCTTCTTCGTTGAGGGCTCCATTGGCCGCCCCGAGCCTGCACCGGTGGGGCCTGCCGCAACGGCGCCAGTGGCCGTTACTCCCTATAACGGCCGCTGAGCGTTTGACTTTAGGGTGACGTAGGAATTTTCCGCATTGCCGGTAAGGGCAACAGCATGCCAAGCCAGGGAACCGCGATGAACGGCGCCAATCGACCAAGGCCTGAAATAGCGATGCGCCCAGGCGGGCGCATCAAGAAGGAGAGCGAGAGAGGAACTGCGCTAGCTCTGGTTGAACTGGCTGTTCAGCATGGTGAGCTGCTGCCCGAGATAGGAACTGACAGAGTTCATCTGGGCGATCAGACCGTCCAGCTGGCTGAACTGCTTGCGGTAACGGTCGATGGTGCGCTCGATACTCTGTTCGGTACGGTCATAGCGCCGCTCCAAGCTGCTTACCTGGGTCTCCGAGCTGCTGATGGCGCTCTGCACCGTCCCGTCATCGCCCAGCATGCGCCCCAGCGTTCCCTCGAGACGGCCTGCCATGCCGGCTTCTTCACTATTTCCGGCAAAGAAGTCGACCAGGGCCTGGGGGTTGTCGGCCATCACCTCATCGAGCTTGGCCGTATCCAGCTCCAGACGCCCGTTCGCCTGAAGGGAAATCCCCAGTTGCGACATCATGGTGATATCACCGCCAGCCACCGTGTCGACCAGATTCCGGCTCAACTGGCTTTCGACATTGCGCACGGTACGGTCGCCGACCAGCTCGCCGGCTGTCTCCGCATCGCCGGTCACCTTGGTCATGCGACCCACCGTGGACTTCATCTCGTTGTAGGCATCGACGAACGCCGTGACCGCCTCCTTGACCGATTCGCGGTCGCGCTCCACCACGAGACTCATGGTTTCGCCCGAGGCGCTCGGATCGAGCGTGAGCGTCACCCCCTGGATGGCCCCTTCCACCGTGTTGGTGGTGCTGGTGATTTCGATGCCATTGATATCGATCAGCGCATCGCGCCCGGGTTGGTGGGTATCGGGGTCACCAGCCAGCGTCACGCCGCCCTCCAGGCCGGAAAAGGCCATGTCTTTGACGCCGGCATCGGCACCGCTCTCCCGGGATCTGAGCACCAGGCGATGGTCGGTACCATCAAAAATGATCGACGCATCCACGCCCGCCTCGGCATCGGCATTGACGGCATCGCGAATCTCTTCCAGGGTGGCGCCTGGCGTCAGGGCGATGTCCTTGGTGGTGTCGTCGCCGAAGGTCACCGTCAGCTTCGGGTCGATGGCATCCGTTGCGATCTGAGTCGTTTCGAGGTCGGCGACTCCCGTGCTGGCCAAGCTGCCTGCGCGAGCGGTATGGGTAACGGTAACCTCGTAGCGGCCGGGGCTGGCCTCTTCGGTGGTGGTCGCCGTCATGCCCTCACCCTGCACGCTGGCGGAAAGGCTCTGATAGAGGCCGCCATCGTTGAGCTTGGCCACGGCATCCTGCAATTTGCTGAGGCCTGACTGCAACCGGCCATAGGCCGAGATCTTGCCCTGTTCCTGGGTCTTCTGGGAGGTGATGGGCTGCAGTTTCTGGCGCTCGGCATCGCGCAGCTGGTCGAGAAGCCCGCTGAGATCGAGACCTGAACCAACGCCAAGAGATGAGATACTTGCCATGGAAGTTGACCTTTGGTGAGCACCCACAACGGGCCTGTAAAGGCTTATCGGCCACACCGGCAAGATCTTTAGTCAAAAAACCCCGACAAAGCCGGGGTTGCAGAAAGTAAGGAGATTAGCCAGTCAATTACAGCAGTCCGCCGCCTCCGCCGGACTGGCCACCGCCCATGCCGCTCAGCTGCTGGGTGAGGTAGGAACTGGTCTGGTTCATTTCGGCGACCATCCCATCGAGCTGGCTGAACTGCGTACGGTAGCGGTCGATCGTCTGTTCGATGCTGTCTTCAACGCGAGCGTAACGATCGTTGAGACTGTCGATGCGGTTTTCGGCACCGTTGAGGGAGGTGGTCAGGGCACCGTTCTCGCTGGTCAACTGCTCGGCCGTCTCGGTAATGCGCCCCGCCAGACCTGGCGAGGTTCCATCGCCGGCAAAGTAGGCTTCCACGGCGGCCGGATCCTCGGCAAGTGCAGCATCCAGCTTTCCCTCGTCGAGTTCGAGCGTGCCGTCGACGCTCATCGACAGCCCCACGTCGGAGAGCAGGCTCTGTTCGCCATCCACGCTCACGCCGGCAGCGAGGTCGCTGCGCAGGCGCGACTCGATGGTACGCACGGCGTTGTCGCCGATCAGCGCACCCGGTTCGCCGTCTTCACCATTGAAGGCACTCAGGCTTCCGGCAGTCCCCTTCAAGTCGTTGTAACTCTCCACGAAACCGGTTACCGCTTCGCGGATCGAGTCGTCGTCTCTGGCCACGCTGAGGGTGCCGGAACCTTCCTGCTCGAGGTTCAGCGTTACGCCTTGTATGGCCCCTTCCACCTGATTGGTGGTGCTGGTGATGGCAATGCCGTTCACGTCCAGGCTGGCATCCTGCCCGGCCTGGGTGATGGTGTTGTCGGTCAGGGTCGCCTGATCGGCCACGGCGTCGAAATTGGTTCCGGTGATGCTCGCCTGCTCTCCAGTCTCCTGGGACGATAGCGCCAGCCGGTAACCCTCGCCGTCATTGACGATGGAGGCATTCACCGCGGCTCCGGAATCGGCATTCACGGCATCGCGAATGTCTTCCAGGGTGCTGTCGGCGTCAATCGTCACCGTGGTATCGAGAGTGGCATCCTCAAAGGTGAGATCGAGGTCGGTGGCGCCACTGCTGATCTCGGCGGTGGGGTCGCCCACCCGCTGGGTGGCCAAGCTGCCGGCGGTGGCCAGGTCGTTGACCGTGACACTGTACTCGCCCGCTGCAGCATCGCTATTCGCCGCGGCCTGGAAGGCATCGCCGGTGACACTGGCGTTATGGCCTTGGAATAACGACGAATCGCTGAGCTTGCTGGCCGAATCCTGAAAGGAGGATAACGAGCTCTGCAACTCGCCATAGGCGGAGATCTTGACTTCCTGCTCCTGGACCTGCTGCTGGATCGGTTCGAGCTTTGCCCGCTCCGCTTCCTGCAATTGGCCGAGCAGGCCATTGAGATCGAGCCCGGAACCCACGCCGAGCGATGAAATACTAGCCATGACGACAACCTTTGGCCGGTGAATTTTCCTCCCCGTTTTACCAGCATCGGCTGCTCGCTGGCGAACTTTAGGGAAATGAATGAAAACAACAGGCCAACGGCTATGCCGCTGGCCTGCTGCGTTTCGACCGATCGGCTGCAGCGGCTTACGCCTGCACAGGCCGTGTCTCGCTCAAGGTGAAGCCCCCCACCGCTTCGGCCAGACGCTCGGCCTGATCCTTGAGTTGCTCGGCGGCGGTGGTGGATTCTTCCACCAGGGCGGCATTCTGCTGGGTCATGCGGTCGAGCTCGGCCACCGCCACGTTGACCTGACCGATACCGTCACTCTGCTCGCCGGCGGCCACGCTGATCTCACCCAGCACCTCGGCCACGCGGTTCACGCTGGCCACCAGTTCCTGCATGGAGCTGCCGGCCTGGCGCACCAGATCGGTACCGGCGGTGACCTTCTGGCCGGAATCGTCGATCAAGCCACGAATGTCGCGAGAGGCCTCGGCACTGCGAGTGGCCAGCTGGCGCACCTCGCCGGCCACCACGGCGAAGCCCTTGCCGTGCTCGCCGGCACGGGCGGCTTCCACCGAGGCATTCAAGGCCAGCAGGTTGGTCTGGAAGGCAATGCCGTCCATCACCTTGACGATCTCGGCGATGCGATGCGAGGAGTCGGTGATCTCTTCCATGGTCGATACCACGCGGTTGACCACGTCACCGCCTTGAGATGCCATCTGCACTGCCGATTGCGACAGCTCGTTGGCCTGACGCGACGATTGTGCGGTGTGCTCCACGGTACCCGAGATCTCCTCGATGGAAGCCGAGCTCTGCTGCAGGCTGGAAGCCGCGTTTTCGGTGCGCCGCGACAGATCCTGCCCGCCGGTAGCGATCTCACCGGCCGCCACGTTGACCGATTCGCTGGCGTCGCGAATGGTGAGCATCACGTCCTCCAGGCGCGAGACGAAGCCGTTGAACGCCGCGGCGATCTCGGCCACTTCGTCCTTGCCGCCCTCGGGCAGGCGCCGGGTCAGATCGCCTTCGCCGGTGGAAATATCGATCATGGCGTCACGTACCGTCTTGAGGCGGCGGAACATCACGCGCAGCAGCGCTCCCAGTACCAGCGCCGCACCGCCGGCGACGACCAGCAGCGTGACAGCCGAGGTACCGAGCACGGCACGCAGGCCAGCGGTGGCCTCATGGTCGTCGAGGGCGACCACCAACTGCCAGTCGGTGTCCGCCACCTCGGCACTCCGCAGCCGCTTGGCATCACCGTCCAGCGCAACCTCGACGGGCTCGTTTGCCTCGGCAAGCTCAGCGAGACGCGCGGCATCCAGCGTCGGCGCCAGCTCGGTGGTCGAGGCAAGACTGAGCTCGGGGTCGGGGTGAGCCACCAGGGTTCCGTCGGCAGTGGTCAGAAAGCCCAGACTGGAGGGCGTCGGGGCGATCTCGGTGACGATGTCGACGATGTCGGTGATGACGATGTCGCCCCCGGCCACGGCCTGAAGCTCGCCATCGTCATAGAAAGGCGTAGCGATGGTCACCACCAGGTCGCCGGTCTGCGCATCTGCGTAGGGGGCGGTGACGATGGTTTCTTCGGCTGCCACGGCGGCCTGATACCAGGGCCGCTCGCGCGGGTCGAAGTCACTGCCGGGCTCCCAGCCGTCGGAGAAGATGGTACTGCCGTCGCGAGGGTCGCCGAGATAGACGGCCAGGAAGTCGCCGGACTGTTCGACGAGCTCGAGGTCGCCGAGGGAATCGTCGATATCGTCGCCGACGCGCAGCGCTTCCATCATGGAGATACGCGTGGCGAACCACTCGCTGATGGCCTTGGCATTGCCCTGGGAGACGGCGGTGAGGTTGCGGGCCACCTGATCGTCGTTGTGCGAGCGCACCGTCAGAAAGTTGGCCAGGCCATTGGCCAGCAGCGCCAGGACGATGACCACCACGGTGGCCAACAAGATGCGAAGTCGTAATGAGGTGATCATGTCAGGGTTACTCATGAGTCCGAGTGGATTCTTGCCCACGGGTGCCACGGGCATGAATCAGAGATTATCGGCAAGCAGAGAAGGGACTTGAGGACGGCGTTTCACCGCGCGTGAATGATCACTTCCACGCGCCGGTTGCGGGCGCGCCCTTCGGCGGTGTCGTTGTCGGCCAGCGGTCGGGTGTCGGCGAGTCCCACGGCGCGCAGGCGGCGAGCGTCGACGCCGGACTCTTCAAGAGCGTGCACGATGGCGATGGCCCGGGCACTGGAAAGCACCCAGTTGGAGGGAAACTCCTCGGTATCGATGGTGCGGCTGTCGGTGTGCCCCTCTACCGCCACTTCGCCGTCGTGACGCTGGACGATCTCGACCATGCGCTGCACCAGTGCCTCGCCGTCGTCGGTGAGCTCGGCTTCGGCGGTGGGGAACAGCCACTGATCCTCGACACGCAGCATGATGCCCTCGGCTACGCGCGATACCGCCACCCCCTCGAGATCGGGAATGTAGGGTGCATCGGCCAGGCGCTCGGCAAGGGTTTCGGCTCCGGCTATCGCCTCGGGAGAAACCTCACGCATGCCTTCGGGAGGGCGATCGGTGAGCACCAGCAGAAAGTCGGCCGGCGGCAGATCGAGGGGAGCGCCTTGTTGTGCCATGGGCTGCGGCAACAGCGCCCTGGGCGAGGCGCTGGCCAGCCAGTCGCTGGGCGGCGGCGGCTCGGTTGGCGGATACGCGACCCTTGGCAATGCTTGCCGCGCCAGCATCGGCGGCGGCTGCGTACTGGCTGGCCGCGGCGGCAATCCGGCAACGCCCAGGGCAGCGGAGACGGCCGCGTTGCTGAGCCAGCCTTCCGGTGGCAAATCCTGCGTCGGTCGCGCGGCCAGCACCCGTTCCAGCCGCTCGGGCAGCGGCACACTGAGCGGGTCGGACACATCTACAACTTCGCTGGCCGGCGTCGAATCCGCATCGTCGCGGCGTTCGGCAAACGACAGCGTAAAGATCAGCACCAGCAGGGCCACGAGCAGAGTCATCACATCGAGGTAACCGATCATCCAGCCGCCGTCTTCCTCGTCGCCAGGCTGCGAGGGCATGAGGGACTCGTGGCGCAGGGGGCCGCGATGATCGCTGCTGCCGGTGAATGCGGATCGGGTCATGGGGCCATGGTGTACGCGAAACAGCCAACTAGCCTACTGGCATCGGCTGCCAACCGAAAGCGCAATTTGCGCTGCCTTGGCAGCGCTGCTCAGAGGCTATATCGCCCGAGATGAAATGGGGAAGCCAGGCTATGCTTTGGAGTTCTGTCGGCTGGCCAGATTGCTGCGCGCAAACTGGCCCGGCTCCACCGGGTAGCCGAGCAGAAAACCCTGCAACAGATCGACCGGATAGCGCTCCAGCGCCCGGCGCTGCGCTTCGGTTTCCACTCCTTCGGCGACCACGCTGAGACCCAGCTCGTGGGCCATGCCAGTCACCGCGGCGACGATGGCGGCACTGCCCCGTTCCCCCTCCCCCAGGCGCTGAACGAAGCTGCGGTCGATCTTGAGCGTGGTCACCGGCAGATCCTGCAGGTAGCTCAGCGAAGAGTAACCGGTACCGAAGTCGTCGATGGCGAGACTGCAGCCGAAGTCACGCAGCCCTTGAAGCAGGGTCGTAGCCTGCTGCTGCTTGTCGAGCAGCGTGCTCTCGGTGATCTCGAAGCCCACCAAACCCGGCGACAGGCCATGGGCCTCGATCATCGCTGCCACCCGGCCGGGCAGATCGTTCTGCCAGAACTGGCGGGCAGACAGGTTGACGGCCACCGGCATCGGCTCGCGCCCTTCACGCTGCCAGGCAGCGAGCTGGGCACAAACCATCTGCATGACGCGCTCGCCCAGCGGTACCATCAGTCCAGCTCGTTCGGCCAACGGAATGAAGTCGACGGGTGCGACGCTACCGAACACCGGGTGATGCCAGCGCAGCAGCGCTTCGGCGCTGTGCAGGCGGCCGCCGTCACGTTCGAACAGCGGCTGGTAGTAGACCTCGATGCCCTCACCGGTCTCCAGGCTGTTGCGCAACGCCGTCTCCAGCATCAGTTGCCGGTCGTCCTGCTGGTTCATGGCAGCGCGGAAAAAACGGTAGGCGTTGCGCCCCTCCTGCTTGGCGCGATACATGGCCGTATCGGCGTCGTGGATGAGCGCTTCGGCGCTATCGGCATCGTCCGGGTAGAGGCTGATGCCCAGACTCGCCCCCACCCGAAAGCTGTGTTCACCGAGCTGGCTGGGTTCGCTGACCGCTTCGATCAAGCGGCGGGCGATGCGTGTCGCCTCGTCGACCTCGTCCAGGTCGGGCAGCAGTACCAGGAATTCGTCGCCGCCCAGGCGAGCGAGAGTATCGTCCTCGCGCAGGCGCGTCTGCAGGCGCTCGGCAATGACCACCAGCAGTTCGTCGCCCATGGCATGGCCCAGGGTGTCGTTGACCTGCTTGAAGTGGTCCAGATCGAGAAAGATCACCGCCAGCCGCGACTGGTTGCGGTGGGCGTGACGAATCGCCAGCTCCAGGCGGTCCTCGAGCAGACGGCGATTGGGCAGGCCCGTCAGGGCGTCGTAGTAGGCCAGCCGCTTGATGCGCTCCTCGTTCTCGCGAATGTGGGTGATGTCGTTGAACAGCGCCGCGTAGTGGGTGGTATTGCCCTCCTCGTCGCTGATGGCGGTAATGGTGAGCAGCTCGAGATAGAGCTCGCCGCTCTTGCGACGGTTCCAGATTTCACCTCGCCAATAGCCGCAACGCTGCAGGGTATCCCACATCTGCCGATAGAAAGCGGCATCGTGGCGACCGGAAGAGAGAATCTGCGGGGTCCGGCCCAGCACCTCCTCCACCGAATAACCCGTCATGTGGCTGAACGCCGGATTGACGAACTCGATGCGGTTCTGTGCATCGGTGATGATGATGCCCTCCAGGGAGGAGTCGATAACGCGTTCGGCTAGCTGAAGGTTGTGACGTGATTGCGCCAGGGCATGGTCGCGCTGCTCCAGGGCCTCGCGCAAATCCTGCAAGTAGAGCTGCTCGGCGCCGGCCAGCATGTCGCGGAAGCCGAGCAGGCCGACCACGCCGCCGACATCGTCGAGTACTGCGAGATGGCGAACGCGGTTGTCGATCAGGCTGTCACGGGCAGCGATCAGGGTATCGTGCGGGCGCACGGTCAGCAGCGGCCGGCTGGCCAGGCCATCGATCGGCGTATCGCCGGGATGGCGAGCTACGAAACGCACCAGATCGCGCTCGGTGAGAATGCCCAGCTCACCGTCGACGCATCGCACCACGGCGGCATCGCCGCCGAACTCACGCATGTGGCACGCCGCCTCGGAGAGCAGTTGGTGGCCCAACAGCACCAGCGGGCGTTGATGCATGGCACCCTGGACCTCACGCAATCGCAGATAAGGTTCGAGCCCCTGATTCAGCGCGACATCGGTCTGAGAGAGGATGCCTCGCGGCATTTCCCTGTCGTCGACGACCAGGAAATGGCGTCGCCCTTCGGCGGCAAAGCGCATGGCCGCTTCGCCCAGCGGCATGACGAGAGGAAGGCTGGCGACCGGCTGGCTCATCATCTCGCCGATGGGGCGTCGCACACTGGCGGGGTCGGCAAAATCGACGGCCAGGGCATCGTGCTCAGTCCAGATACCCAGCGCCCGACCCGCCGCGACGACGACGATGGAGCTGCACTGGCGCTCGGCCATGCGCTGGGCGGCCTCGCACAGCGGCGTGGAGGGCTGGCAGGTGAGCAGGCCAGTCTGCATGATGCGTTCGATGGGCAGTTCGTTACTCATGGGGACTCGCTGGGGTGTCAATATCGCAGGGCAATCACACGAGATGAGAACCGTCGATGGGCCGCTGCAGGTCCGCCCACTCCTCGCGCCGCGGCCACTCTTCGAGCCATTCGGGCACGCGCCCCGCCGGCATGGGACGCGCGATACCGAACCCCTGAGCCAGCGTGCAGCCGACCCGGAACAGGGCGCGAGCGTGTTCCAGGCTTTCCACGCCTTCCGCCAGCATGGCGCGGTCGAAACGATTGGCCATATAGATGATGCTCTCGATGATCGCCATGTCGCCGGGGTCGGAGAGCATGTCGCGCACGAAGCTCTTGTCGATCTTGATCAGGTCGACCGGCAACTGACGCAGGTAGGTGAGCGACGAAAAGCCGGTGCCGAAATCGTCGATGGCCACGTGAACGCCCAGGGTCTGGCAGCGGCGAATGACAGCCATGGCGGTGTCGATGTCGTGCATGGCGGCGGTTTCCAGCACTTCCAGCTTGAGCAACCCTGCCGGTACCTGAGGATTGGCCTCGAGCAGCACGGCAAGGCGCTCGGGAAAGTCATCCTGGAGCAGATGGGCCGGCGAAATGTTGACGCTCACCGGCAGCGTGATGCCCGCCTCACGCCACGACTGCAGCTGGCAGAGGGCCTGTGACAGTACCCACTCGCCCAGATCGACTTCCAGCGACGTGCCGGCGATATCGGGCAGGAACAGTCCAGGGGCGAGCAGCCCTTCCTGCGGATGCTGCCAGCGCACCAGAGCCTCGACACCGACTACCTTGCCGCTGGCCATGTCCACCTGAGGCTGGTAATAGAGGCGCAACTCATCGCGGTCAATGGCCTGGGCAAAACGTCGTCGACGTTCCTGGCGCACCTGGAGAGCCTGGTCCAGATCCGGATCGAAGCAGTGGTAAGTATCGCGGCCACGCTGCTTGGCCCGGTACATCGCCTGGGTGGCATGGCGCAACAGCACCTCGCCATCCACGGCGTCATACGGATAATGGGTCACCCCAAAACTGGCCGACACCCGAACCGACTGATCGCCGATCAGAATGGGCTGACGGATGGCGCTCTGCAGCTGCTCGAGGAAGGCATGTTCGGCGCGGCGGTGCATCACCACCACGAACTCGTCGCCGCCGATACGCGCCAGCACCTCGTCACCGCCCAGCAGGTGACTGAGGCGCTGGGCCAGTCCGGACAGCAGCAGGTTTCCGGCCGACTCGCCCAGCCGGTCGTTGATCGCCTTGAAGTGATCGAGATCGAGCGAACACACGGCCAACTCGCCACCGGTGCGTTCGGCATGCTGGAGGGCGTCCTGGATGAGCTGGGTAACCAGTTGCAGGTTGGGCAGGCCGGTGAGCGCATCGAAATAGACTTCGCGCCCCTTGCTCTGTGGCCTGCCGCTGTCCATCAAGGCGGCGAGGTCGGTCACCACGATGACATGACGCTCGACGCCTCCGGTGGCGTCGCGCAGGCGGCTCACGGACAGCAGCGCCGGGCGCCGCTCGCCGGAGACATGGCGACACTCTACCTGCACACGGAACCGGTCATCAAACTCGTCGTGCAGCAGTGCGGTGGGCGATAGCAGGTAGTCCGACAGCGGCTGGCCGACGAGGGCATTAGCCGCACAGCCGATGAAATCTCCGAAGGCGCGGTTCATGACCAGAATTCGGTTCTCGGCATCGGTCAGCAGGAGCGCCTCGTTGGCCTGTTCGAGAAAGTGGCAGCAGGCAGGCAACGAGTCAGGGGACCGGCCACCCGCTGCCGGTGGACCTTCCCAGTCGACGGCAGGGGTCAAGGACATCGAACCGAACGCTGGTTGCATCATGAATCCCGCGACTCCTTGCGACATGCGTATCGAAACCCTGGAGCCTATCACAGCGCGTGAGCGGGCAGGGATTCGACCTCTGCCGCAGCCGGCGCTGCCGTTGCCTCATCTCCCTCTTCCAAGGTCCGGCGCGCCTGGAAACGCTGCTCGCGACTCACCCACTCGTTGCCCTCACCGGCCTGGCGCAGCGCCGAAATAGCTACGCTCAACTGATCGACCTGTTCGGCCAGCAGCGTACCCAGCGAGGCCGAATGGGATACGCGCTCGGCATTCTGGCGGACCGACGAGTCCATCCCGACCACGGCCTGGTTGATCTGCTCGAGGCCGATGGCCTGCTCGCGGGAGGCGGTTGCGATCTCGCGGATCAGCGTATCGATACCGCTGACCGCCTCGACCACGCCACGGTTGTGGGTTTCGAGGCTGGCAATACGCCGCTCGCCGACGCCGACGTCTTCCAGGGTGGTGTCGATGAGCCGGCGTACGTGCTCGGCGGAATCGGCGGAGCTCTCCGCCAGGCGTCGCACTTCCTGGGCCACCACCGCGAAACCCCGGCCATGAACGCCGGCGCGGGCGGCCTCGACGGAGGCATTGAGCGCCAGCAGGTTGGTCTGAAAAGCCAGGGTCTCGATCGCTTCGATGGCCTGGGTCATCTTGCCGGCGCTGGCGGCGATCTGCTGCATGCTCTCCACCAGTTCGCTGACGACCTCATCACTGTCGCCCACTGCTCGGCGCACCTTGTCCGCCTCACTTTCCGCCTGCTCGGTGTTGGCCGCATTCTGCTGGACGGTGGTCGTCAACTCTTCCATGCTGGCGGCGGTCTGCTGCAGCGAATCGGACTGCTGCCGGGTATGCGAAGCCAGATTGCGGTTGTCGCGTTCCAGCTCGGTGGTTTCGCTAGACACGGTGTCGAGGATGCCGTGGATGTCCACGGAAATGTTCGCCAGGCTGCGCTGCATGATGGCCATGGCATCGATGACCTCGCCCAAGCCATCGCGACCGACCGGCGGAGCCTCAGCAGCCAGGTTGCCCGCCGCCACCTGCATGGCAAAATCCCGCGTGCGTGCCACGGCACCCGCATGGCGCCGCCAGGCGCCGACCAGTAGCGATGACACCACCAGCGCCGCCAGCAGGCGCCACTGCCAGGCCAGGACATCGGCAGCCAACAAACCGAACACGGCGACCAACAGCGCGGCCAGCAAGCTCCCCTGCAGGCCGCGCGGCACGCAGCGTTTCAGCCGACTGAACAGGCCGGTACGCACGACACGCCCGCGTTCGAGGCCGATCCCGCGAACTCTCCCCTCGCGAATTCGCGCGTACGTGTCTTCGGCAAACGCCTTGTCCTCGTCGCGCGGCTTGACCCGCACCGAGGTGTAGCCCTTCACCTCGCCCTCTTCGACGATAGGCACCACGTTGGCATGCACCCAGTAGAAATCGCCGTTCTTGCGCCGGTTCTTCACCAGGCCGGACCACACCTCGCCCGCCTCGATGGTTTCCCAGAGATTGGCAAAGGCGATCTCGGGCATGTCGGGGTGGCGGATGATGTTGTGGGGAGTTCCCACCAGTTCCTCGCGGGAGTAGCCACTGACCTCGCAAAAAGTGGGTGACGCATAGGTGATGCGCCCCTTCATGTCGGTGCGGGAAATGAGATTCTGATCCTCGCGTATCACGTACTCATTATCTGTCACCGGCTGATTGTCGCGCATTGCTTCCTTGCCCCTGCCTGATCTATGGGAAGTGGCAGACGCTGCATTAGCATTCGCCTGGCGTAGCAGAGAAGCTAGACAACCCCCACCAAAACCGCCATGACCCAGATCAAGGCAACTCCAACACGACTTGACAACCTAAGAAAAGCTTGCCGAGGTAACAAAGGCCTAAAGTTTCCGGCGTACTCGCCGATAACGACAGAGAAGCAAGAATCCAGGCTTGGCATGAAACGTCGGCGAGCGAAGGCCAGACGAGGCAAAAATCGGCGGAAAGACGGACTGGGCTCGCATGCGAGCTTACGCGGTGCGAATACAGTCTTTGAGCCGGTTTGCAACTCTGCAGGGTCGTGAGTAGCCGGTTTTCGGACAAGCCTATGTATGGATCAGACCATAACGAAAAGGGAACAGCGCCATGACATCGCCACTGTCCGACGCCAAGGGAATTTCCGTATCATCCGCCTTGCCGGAGGCCACACCCAGGGAGCGCAAGGAAAACGTGCTGGGCGCCTTACCCAATGCCGGCAGCCACCTGTCCGACGCCCAGAGTCACACGCAAGCGCCTAGCCAGGCCGACCTGGTCGAACCGGTTCAGCGAGTCAACGAAGTACTGCGTCAGTACGGCGTGTCCTTCGAGATCAACCAGGAAGCGTCCGAAGTGATTACCCGGATCGTCGATCAGGAATCGGGCGAGGTACTTCGCCAGATCCCCCCGGAGGAGGTGCTGGCCATCGCCGAACGCCTGGAGGAATTCCAGGGGCGCCTGATCGACCTGGAAGCCTGACGCATCAGGCGTGCAGCGCGCACCGGCAAGCCGCTCACACCTGCATGTTCATGATGTCCTTGTAGGCCGTCACCAGGCGGCTTCGCACCTGCTTGCCCATCTCGAAGGCAACGCTGGCTTTCTGCATGTCGACCATCACGTCGTTGAGCTCGACGTTCGGGTCGCCGGCCTGAAAGGCCTCGGCCTGGCTATTGGCGGTCTGCTGCAGCTCGTTGATGCGGCGGATCGATGACTGGAGTTCGTCGGCAAACCCGCCCTGCCCTACGCTGGTGGATACCTGCTGGCCCTTTTCGGGCTGGCCGGCAGCCTGGCTGGCGAGGCTTTGCATCTGAGCGAGAGCGGACTCGATGCCTGGTGAGCTCATGCGGCGGTACCCCTGTCGGATGTTAGCGGGCATTCGGTGAGAGTGGGGCCAGACTAGCAGCCCCACCTATCCGGCCATGCCACCAAATGGCACGCAAAAACCTGGCTTTTCCTGCCTTTGGCATCGACGACGCCTTGGATAATGGCGTCCATCATAAATGCGCCGCTGCCCGCGAGCCATATCATCGCGCGGCCGGGCTCCAGAACAGCGATGGACGGATGCAGTCGATGCCTTCATCTCGAACCAGCAGGGATAACAGGGTCAACCAGGTGGGCATGGCGCTCTCTCGGGGGTGCGCATGAGCAATGGCGCAACGACGCCAAACCGCCAGGATGCCAGCACCAACTCGCGAGCGGACTCTGCAGATCAGAGCTCGCTGGCGCGTGTGCTCGCCCCCTTGCGCAACAACCCCCTGGTCGCCCTTCTCATTGGCGGCGCCGCCTTCATCGCTATCGTGACCGCGCTGATCATGTGGGCCCAGAGCCCCGAGTACCGGGTGCTCTACAGCAATCTCAGTGAAGCCGACGGCGGTCGCATCATCAGCGAACTCGACAGCCGGGGCGTGCCTTATCGTTTCAGTCAGGGCGGCCAGGCTCTGCTGGTGCCCAGCGACCAGGTGCATACGTTACGCCTGCAGTTGGCCGAACAGGGCTTGCCGCGAGGCGGCAACGTGGGCTTCGAAGTCATGGACGACCAGGCCTTCGGAGTCAGCCAATTCGCCGAACAGGTGAACTTCCAGCGTGGCCTTGAAGGCGAGCTATCCACCTCCATTCAAGCCATGGGTCCCATCAACCGGGCCCGCGTCCACCTGGCCATGGCGCGCGCCTCCGTATTCGTGCGCGACCGCAAGCCCGCTGAGGCCTCTGTCGTGTTGACTCTCGAGGCGGGTCGCGTGCTGGGCGAGGGACAGGTAAGCGCCATCGTGCACATGGTGTCGAGCAGCGTTCCCGACCTCGCTGCCGAAGACGTGACCGTGGTCGACCAGGACGGCAACCTGCTCTCGCGCCAGAGCGAGGCCGGCAGCGATCTCGACGGCACCCAGCTCGACTACATCGCCGAAGTCGAGCACTCCTACCAGCAGCGCATCGAGAACATCCTGATCCCTCTGCTGGGCCGCGAGCGGGTGCGTGCCCAGGTGGCCGCCCAGATCGACTTCTCGAGCCGCGAGGAGACCGCCGAACGTTACGCCCCCAACCAGGCGCCCAATGAGGCAGCCATACGCAGCCGCCAGTTATCGCTCTCCTACGATGATGGTAACGACCTGGCCATGGGCATTCCCGGCGCGCTGAGCAACACGCCACCCGGTACCGCCCCCTCCCCCATCGCCAACCCGGAAGGCGACGCCGACGACGAAGCGGCCGAAGGAGATGACGGCGAAGGCGATGCGGCCGAGCAGGAAGAAGCGCCGGAGTTGAGCAACCTGCGCCAGGACGATGTGGTCAATTACGAGGTGGATCGCAGCGTCGAGCATGTCCAGCACCGTCGCGGCCGTGTGGAGCGCCTCTCTGCCGCCGTGGTGGTCGACTATCGGGAAGAGCGCAACGACGAAGGCGAATGGGAACCCACCCCGCTCAGCGACGAGGAAATCGCGCAGATCGAACGACTCATTCGCCAAGCCATGGGGTTCTCTCAGGCACGCGGCGACGAGATCGAGGTGGTCAACAGCCCGTTCAGTCGCACTGCCGACGACGACGACGCCATCGAATGGTGGCAGTCGCCCGAGGTCCATGCCCTGGCCCTGACCATCGGCCGCTACCTGTTGGTTGCCCTGGGCATTCTGCTCACCTACCTGCTGATCCTGCGCCCGCTGATCAAGCGCTACACCCAGCAGCCGGTGCTTTCCACTGCCACGCCGGGCGGCGCGCTCAGCGTCCGGGTCGGCGACGAAGAAGCGGGCGAAGAGAGTGGCCAGTCGATGGTCGAGGGCGAGGAAGAGCGCCCCTATCCCAAGCCCAAGCGGCGTCGCAAGTCCTCTGCCTATGAGGACCACCTGACCGAGCTGCGCGAAATGGCCCAGGAGGATCCACGCATGATAGCCATGATCGTACGCAACTGGATAAACAAGGAATGAGTGCCGCGACGACCAAAGCCATAAGCGGGATGCGCCGTAGCGCCATTCTCATGCTCGCGCTGGACGAAGACAGCGCGGCCGAGGTGTTCAAGTTCCTGCCGCCCAAGGAGATCCAGCAGCTCAGCATGGAGATGGCCGAGCTCGGCCAGGTTTCCCACGAGGACATGCAGAAAGTCTTGCAGGAATTCAGCGACGAGACCGAAGAGTTCATCGCGCTCAACCTCAACTCCAGCGAGCACATTCGCTCCGTGCTGACCAAGGCCCTGGGAAGCGAGCGGGCCACGAGTCTGATCGAGGACGTGCTGGAGAGCTCCAGCACCAGCTCCGGCATCGACTCCCTCAATCTCATGGAACCCTCCATGGTGTCGGAGTTGATCCGCGATGAGCACCCGCAGATCATCGCCACCATCCTCGTGCACCTGGAGCGCCACCAGGCTGCCGACGTGCTCGAGCTGTTCGACGACAAGCTGCGCAACGACGTGGTCCTGCGCATCGCCACCTTCAGCGGCGTGCAGCCAGCAGCGCTGCAGGAGCTCACCGAGGTGCTGTCGGGCATGCTCGATGGCCAGAACCTCAAGCGCAGCAAGATGGGCGGCGTGAGAACCGCCGCGGAAATCCTCAACCTGATGAACACCAACCAGGAAGAGACCGCCATCGAGACGGTGCGCGCGCACAGCGAAGATCTGGCGCAAAAGATCATCGACGAGATGTTCCTGTTCGAAAACCTCCTCGATCTGGACGACCGCAGTATCCAGCTGGTGCTCAAGGAAATCGACACCAACTCTCTGGTGGTGGCGCTCAAGGGTGCGCCCGACTCGCTCATGGAAAAGTTCCTGCGCAACATGTCGCGCCGTGCCGCCGACCTCATGCGCGAAGACATGGAGGCACGCGGCCCGATTCGCGTCTCCCAGGTGGAAGCCGAGCAGAAGGCGATCCTGCAAGTAGTACGCCGTCTGGCCGATGCCGGCGAGATCGTGCTGAGCGGTGGAGACGAAACCTATGTCTGACCGGCCTTCCGTGCCCATCGAACGCAACGGTGCCTGGCAGCGCTGGCGCATGGGCGAGCTGGCCCCCGGCGCACACCGCCAGTCATCCGAGGAAGGCGCCCCCCCTTCCGAACGTGCCCAGCGCGAGGCGGCCAACCGCCAGGCAGCCGAACGTCAGCGCGCCGAACTCGAGGCGTTGCGCGAATCGGTCCGCAAGCAGGCTCGAGAAGAAGGCTATCGGGCTGGGTTCGAGGAAGGCCGTCACGAAGGGCATGCTCAAGGGCTCGAAGAAGGCCTCCAGCAGGCCGAACGCGAGCTCGACGAGCGCGCCCGCGAAACCCTAGCACCCCTGGCACCGCTGGCCCAGACCTTCAGTGAGGCACTGGACGAACTCGACGAGCGGATCGGCGACGACATCGTGGCTCTGGCTTTGGCCACCGGCAAGCAGTTGGCCGGCGAAGCGCTGAAGACCCGCCCACGCCAGGTTCTCGAACTGATTCGCACCCTGCTGCATAGCGAACCGCCTCTGACCGGCCAGCAGCGCCTGTGGCTACACCCGCTGGATCACAAGCTGGTGGAGAAACACCTGGGTGAAGAACTGCAAGCCGCCGGCTGGAAGCTCCAACCCGACGATCAACTGACCCGTGGAGGCTGCCGCGTGACCAGCGCCAGCGGCGAACTCGACGCGACCTGGGAAAGCCGCTGGCAAGCGGTCAAGTCCCAGGTCCGCCGTCGTTCTACCGCAGCGGACCGCGACGACTGATGGAGAGCACCATGCACGAGGCCGTGGCACACAATCCGCATCACGCACGCTGGCAGCAGGCGCTGTCGCACGTGCGCGAGCGGGTCGGGAGCGTACCGGCCTACCGCACCAGCGGTCGCGTGCTGCGTGCCACCGGCATGGTCATCGAGGCCGTGGGGCTGCGCGTGGCACTGGGCAACGCCTGTCGCATCGAGCTCCCCTCTCTCAGCGGCAACGAGCCGGCTCGCTTTGCAGAAGCGGAAGTCGTCGGCTTTGCCGGAGAGAAGCTGTTCCTGATGCCGCTTTCCGAGATCACCGGCCTAATGCCCGGTGCAAGGGTCATCCCGCTCGGTGACGGCCCCGACCACGCGGCGCGCCGTTTCCCTTTGGGCGAGACGCTGCTCGGGCGTATCGTCGACGGCAACGGTCAGCCACTCGACGGCCTGGAGCCGCTGGATGCCGCCCCGCGCGCCCCGCTAACCTCGCCGCCGCTCAATCCGCTGTCGCGGGCTCCCATCGTAGAGCAGATCGACGTGGGCATTCGCGCCATCAATGCCCTGCTGGCCATCGGCCGCGGCCAGCGCATGGGGCTGTTTGCCGGCTCCGGGGTGGGCAAGTCGGTGCTGCTCGGCATGATGGCCCGCTACACCCGCGCCGACGTCATCGTGGTGGGGCTGATCGGCGAGCGCGGGCGCGAGGTACAGGACTTCATCGACAATATCCTGGGCGAGGAGGGACGCCGCCGAGCCGTCGTCGTGGCCGCTCCGGCCGACACCTCACCGTTGCAGCGCCTGCAGGGCGCTTCCTATGCCACGCGACTCGCCGAGGGCTTCCGCGATCAAGGTCAGAACGTATTGCTGATCATGGATTCGCTGACCCGCTACGCCATGGCCCAGCGCGAGATCGCCCTGGCCATCGGCGAGCCACCGGCCACCAAGGGCTATCCACCCTCGGTGTTCGCCAAGATTCCCGGCCTGGTGGAGCGCGCCGGCAACGCCGAACGCGGCCGCGGCTCGATCACCGCCTTCTATACGGTACTCACCGAGGGCGACGACCAGCAGGACCCCATTGCCGATTCGGCTCGTGCCATTCTCGACGGCCACATCGTGCTGTCGCGCACCCTCGCCGAAGCCGGCCACTATCCGGCCATCGACATCGAGGCTTCCATCAGCCGCGCCATGACGCACATCATCGACGACGAACAGCTGAGCATGGCGCAATCGTTCAAGCAGCTCTTTTCACGCTACCAACGCAATCGCGACCTGATCAGCGTGGGTGCCTATACGCCCGGTCACGATCCACAGCTAGACGATGCCGTACAGCGCTATCCCTCGCTGGAACGCTTCCTCCAGCAGGGCATGCAAGAGAGCGCCTCGATCGCATCGGCCCGCGAGCAACTGGAAAATACCGTGGGAGGTAAGCCATGAGTGCCACCTCACAACTTGACATGCTCAGCGAGCTGGCGCGCAATGCCCGCGACCAGGCGGGGCAAGCACTGGCAGGAGAGCGGCAGAGCGAACAGCAGGTCAACGCCCAGCTCGAATCGCTGACCCGCTACCGCTACGAATATGCAGAGCGGCTGCAGCAAGCGATGCGCAACGGCATCGACCCGGCCAGCATGCACAATTACCAACAGTTCCTCGCTTCGCTGGATGCCGCGCTGGAACGCGCTCGCCAGGCGCTGCACGAGCAGCGCCAGCGCGTGGTCCGGCGTCAGCATGAATGGCAGGAAGAGCAGCAACGCCTCTCGGCTTACGATACCCTGTCGTCACGCCGTGAAGCCGAACGACACAAACACGAAGCGCGCCGTGAGCAGCGCCTGAGCGACGAACTGGCATCGGGACGCTTGCTGCGCGAGCGCAACGCCCCCCGCGAGACCTGAGGCAAGTCAGGAGATGGCTATGGACATTCAGATGATGCTGGCCGCCCAAACGGGCAAGCCTGCACCCAAGACACAGGGCGGGGCTTCGGTTGACGGGCAGTTTGCCCAGAACCTGGCCAATGCCGGGCGCCATTCCGGCAACGACCTGGCGAAGCTGGCCAATGCGGGACAGCAGACCGGAGCGGACCTGGCCCAGCTCGCGAAACAGGCCAAGGCCCAGTTGCAAGCCTCCACCGATCCCCAGCAAGGCAAGGCGGGACCAGCCAACGCCCTGGCCGCAGCGCTCGCCGCCCATGGGCTTTCCAGCGCATCGGCCGAGGCTCTTCAGGCGGAGCTACCCGAAACTCAGGCGGATCTGGAAGCCATCCGGCAGCGCATCGAAGCGGTCATGGCCGAACGAGGCACCGTCCGCCAGCCGGATGAGGCACAAGCCGCTCCCCTGCCCGACGCCACACTCAGCGAAGCGCTAGCCGAGCTGATCGATGAAGGGACACTCGACAAGGCAACTGCCGAGGCCATCGAAGCGGCCGTACAGCGCGACGATGCGAGCCCGCAGACCGCTGACGAAACCACCGTGGCCGCTCTCCAGCAAGCCCTGGCCGCCCTGGCCAATGACGCACGCCACACGCGTACGACATCGGCCGGCGAGCGAACCGGCGATGCTCGCGCCGCATCAACGGCAACGTCATCGACACCGCAACCGCAACGTGCCGATGGCGCCTCCGTAGAGGCCCTGTTGAGCGGCCAGCGCCGGGATATGCCTGGCGTGGATAGCAGCGGCCTGCGTCCTGTCGCCCAGCCTCTCGATGCCAAGGCCATCGAAGCAGCGATCATGACGGAGCGCCAGAGCGCTGCACCCCTTGGAGCAGGCGGCGAAGGTGGACGAGCGTTGGCCAACGAGGCCGCGGCGGCTTTGGCTGGCGGCACTGCCAACGCCCAGAGCAACACGACCTTCGCGCAGGCCATGACGTCAGCCAACGCCACCGGTACCGGCGGCATGCCCAGCCAGGCCACCTTGAGCGCTCCCGTGCAGAGCCCTGCCTGGCCTGGGCAACTGGGTCAACAGCTGGTTCAGTTCGCACGCCAGGGCGGTGGCGAGCAGCATATCGAGATGCGCCTGCACCCTGCTGAACTCGGACCGCTTTCAGTAACGCTCAAGATGACCGAACAAGGCGCCCAGGCGCAGTTCCTTTCGGCCCACGCCCAGGTACGTCAAGCCATCGAGCAAGCGCTTCCCCAGCTACGGGACGCCCTGGCCGAGCAGGGCATCGATTTGAGCGAGACCTCCGTGGGCGAACAGCGCCAGCAGGAGAGCCAGACATTTGCGGGCAACGAAGGCGGACATGGCCAGGCTGGCGCTGAGCTATCTACGGATGGCACCGCAGGTGATGGCATGCCGGCATCCGACGGCATGGCCAGCGAGGTAACGCTGGATGGTCGCGTGAATCTCTATGCATGAGGCAAAGAGCGCTGGCGGCTGGGACCACGATGAAAATCCGAGATAGCGGCGTTCCTGTGGCGTGTTTTCGCCATCGTCGTCAAGAAGACCAGGGCACAATGGCGGTTTTTCGGACAACGACTCTTTAACGACTCTCGATCACGAAAGGCAGGGCAATGGCAAACTCGAAGGGTGGCTCTTCCAAGCTTCTGTGGCTACTCCTGGTGCTGGTGCTGCTTTCCAGCGCGGCAGCAGGTGTTGCGATCTACATGGTGATGAACAACGAAGGCAATGCAGACGACAACAACCTCCAGTCGCAGCAGGTCGAACGTCAGTCGCCCATCTTCGTGACCATCGACCCCTTCACGGTCAACCTCGCCGATGATCGCTATGGCTCGCGGTTGCTGTATGCCGGCATTTCGCTGAAGGTCAACAATGAGGAGTCCCGCGATATCCTCGAAGAGCACATGCCCCAGGTACGCAGCCGACTGCTGACGCTGTTTTCCGGCAAGGAAGCCCAAGACCTGACCTCGCCGGAAGGCAAGCGCCAGCTCTCCCAGGAAGTCATTGCGACGCTTTCCGAGCCCCTGGCGGAACAGCAATCTCACGTGGAGATACAGGAAGTCCTGTTCACCGAGTTCATCGTTCAATAGCGCTGGCCGCCTACCATGTCCCAAGACGACCTGCTGTCACAGGAAGAAATCGACGCGCTGCTCAAAGGCGTGAGCGGTGATGAGGAGTCCACGTCGCACAGCGACGGCGACTCGCGCGTGCGTCCCTACGATCCGGCCACACAGCACCGGATCATTCGCGAGCGCCTGCAGGCCCTGGACATCATCAACGAGCGCTTCGCGCGGCATTTCCGCATGGGGTTGTTCAATCTGCTGCGACGCAGTGCCGACATCACCGTGGATAGCGTGCGGTATCAGAGCTACAGCGATTTTTCGCGCAACGTACCGGTGCCCACCAACATCAACATCATTGCCATGAAACCCCTGCGCGGCTCGGCGTTGATCGTGTTTCCGCCCAACCTGGTATTCATGGTGGTCGACAACCTGTTCGGCGGTGACGGCCGCTTCCTCACCAAATCCGAGGGGCGCGAATTCACCAATACCGAACAACGCATCATCCAGCGGCTCCTTTCGCTGGCCATCGATGCCTACTCCGAATCGTGGAAGTCCGTCTATCCGCTGGAGATCAACTACCTGCGCAGCGAGATGCAGTCGAAGTTCGCCAATATCACCAACTCGCCCAACGAGATCGTGGTGAACACAAGCTTCAACATAGAGGTGGGCAATCTCACCAGCAGCTTCCAGATCTGCATCCCCTACTCGATGATCGAACCGCTACGCGATCTGCTTGCCAATCCGCTCAGCGATGGCAACCACAGCCAGGACAGTACCTGGACCCAGCGCATGGCGGGCGAGCTTCGCCACTCCGAAGTGGAGCTGGTGGCCAACTTCGCCACCATCTCCAGTCGCATCGCTCACGTGATGGCGCTGAAGGTGGGCGACATACTGCCTTTCGAGCTTCCGGAAACCGTGACGGCCAACGTGGATGGTGTGCCCGTGATGGAATGCGAATACGGAAGCCAGCATGACCAGCGCGCCCTGCGCGTCCTCCGCATCATCGACCATGGAGCGCAGCACTCCTCATCACCCGACGACTTCATCAAGGGCACTGCGCCGCAAGCCAAGGACTCCAAGCATGACTGATCCCAAGAAACCCGATCAGAACGTCTCCGACGATGACTGGGCGGCCGCCATGTCCGAACAGGGAGACGCCGACACGCCCGCCGAGGACGACCCCTGGGCGGAAGCGATGGCCGAACAGCGCGCCGCTGAGCAGCCATCCGGCGAGGAAGCATCGGCCGAGGATGAGGCAGACCCTTGGGCAGAAGCCCTCGCCGAACAGGAATCGGCGGAATCCGCTGCCGAAGATGCGCCGACCGAAGAGGCCCAGCCCAAGGCACCCGCGCAATCCGCCGGCGACCAGGTGTTCCGCCCTCTGGACAAGGGCGCCGACAGCACAGCCCCGCGCGATCTGGAAATGATCATGGACATCCCGGTTCAGCTCACCGTAGAGCTGGGCCGCACCAAGCTGACCATCAAGCAGCTGCTGGAACTGGCTCAGGGCTCCGTGGTCGAGCTGGATGGCCTGGCCGGGGAGCCGATGGACATCCTCATCAACGGCTACCTGATCGCCCAGGGTGAAGTGGTGGTGGTCGACGACAAGTACGGCATCCGCATCACCGAAATCATCACGCCCTCCGAACGCGTGCAGAAACTCAATCGATGAGCGACACCCCGGCATCAGAAGCGTCGGCAACCGGATTCGACGCTCTCTCATCCAGCGGCGATAGCCTGGTGGGCATGGCCACCCTGGGCAAGACCGCGGCTGCCCTGGCTCTGGTCATCGTCATCATACTGGTATGCACGGCGCTACTGCGCCGTTGGGGTGGCCATTCCCAGGTCGCCGGGCGCCATCTGCGGGTGGTGGCCAGCACGACTCTGGGCGGTCGCGAACGGCTGGTGATCGTTGAAATCGACGAAACCTGGCTGGTACTTGGCGTGGGTGGCGGACAGGTCACCAAGCTGCACGAATTGCCCGCACCGGCTCCGGGCGATGCCACGCCAGAGGCCACCGCTACTGGCGATACGCGCTTTGCCACCCGCTTCGCCCGCGCACTACGCAACAATGCCGGCCTGGGAGGCAACGGCCGGAGGGAGTCATGATGCGCACTCTGGCGCTCGTCGCACTGGGCGCCCTGCTGTCGTTCGCCGCTGGCAACGTCGCATTGGCCCAGGAGATTCCCGGCATCGTCAGCCAGCCACTGGAGGGTGGCGGCCAGCAGTGGTCGCTATCGCTGCAAACCCTGCTGCTGCTCAGCTCTCTGGCCTTCCTGCCGGCGGTCGTGCTGATGATGACTAGCTTCACCCGTATCATCATCGTCTTCAGCCTGCTGCGGACTGCCATGGGCACGCAGGCAACTCCGCCCAACCAGGTTCTCCTGGGCCTCGCTCTCTTTCTGACCTTCTTCATCATGTCGCCGGTGATCGGCAACGTCTATGAAACGGCCTGGATGCCGCTTTCCAACGAAGAGATCAACTTCGAGGAGTTCCTCGTTCGCGCCCAGGTGCCGGTGCGCGAGTTCATGCTGGCCCAGACCCGCGAGCCCGATATCGCTCTGTTTGCCCGCCTCGGCGAGGTTGGCACCCTGCAGGGGCCGGAAGACGTACCGTTCCGCATACTGGTACCGGCCTTCGTCACCAGCGAACTGAAGACCGCTTTCCAGATCGGCTTCACCATCTTCATTCCCTTCCTGATCATCGATCTGGTGGTGGCCAGCACGCTGATGGGGCTGGGGATGATGATGGTGCCGCCGGTAACCATCTCATTGCCTTTCAAGCTGATGCTGTTCGTGCTGGTGGACGGCTGGCAGCTCATCGTGGGCTCTTTGGCAGAGAGCTTCTACCTATGACAACGCTCACCCCCCTCCGCCCAGTCGGCGGAAAGGAGTCAACTCAATGACCCCCGAAATGGTCATGGGAATCGCCTACCAGGGCATGCGCACGGCACTCTTCCTCGGCGGGCCGCTGTTGCTCACGGCCTTGTTGACGGGCTTGACGGTCAGCCTGTTCCAGGCGGCCACCCAGATCAACGAGATGACGCTCTCTTTCATCCCCAAGATCCTGGCGGTATTCGTGGTGCTGGTGTTGGCCGGCCCTTGGCTACTGCAGATCATCACCGACTTCACGCGGGAACTCTTCACCAACATCCCCAGCATGCTGCAGTGATCCGCCCATGGTAGAGGTGACCTTCGCGCAGCTTCAGGGCTGGCTCGTTGCCTTCTTCTGGCCCTTCGTGCGCATTCTCGCCTTCTTCGGAGCCTCGCCGCTGTGGGGCCATTCCAGCGTTCCTCGACAGGTCAAACTGGGGCTGGCCTTCATGATCACCGTGGTGATCGCTCCCGTTCTTCCCCCCATGCCCGACGTTCCGATGGTCTCCTGGGCCAGCTTCGGTTTGATGATCGAGCAGTTGATCATTGGTATCGCCATGGGGCTGGTGATGCGGGTCACCTTCGCTGTCGTGCAGGCCGCTGGCGAGTTCATCGGCATGCAGATGGGCCTGGCTTTTGCCACCTTCTTCGATGCTAGCAGTGGCACCAACTCAGCGGTATTGTCGCGTATCTTCTACATGATCACGCTGTTGATGTTTCTGGCCATGAACGGTCACCTGATGGTGCTCGAAACCCTCGTCGCCAGCTTCGAGGGACTGCCGATTGGCATCGGCCGCTTCGACCCCGCCGCCTTCGAGCTTCTGGTGCGCTACGGTGGCACCATCTTCGTCACTGGCATGTCGATGGCGCTACCGCTGATGGGTTCGCTACTGATCATCAAACTGGCACTAGGCATTCTCAACCGCTCAGCACCGCAGCTCACGATATTCACCATCGGCTTTCCCATGACGCTGCTTGCCGGACTGGTATTGATGATGGTGCTGATGACGGATCTCGCCAGTTTCCTGGAACGCCTGTTCAGCAGTGGCCTGGCCTTCATGCACCAGCTGATCGAAAGCCTGGCCCCCCTGCCCCCAGCCACCTGAGAGCGTGGTGACCAACGACTGAGCCCAGAACGAAAAAACCGCCCTGGCAGGCCGGGGCGGAACAAAGGGTCATGACGCAACGCCATGACCGGCAGGGAAACGATACTGCGAAGGTGTTACAGGAAGTCGAACAGGGACATGCCCTTGATGTCCACGAAGGCCTTCTGGGCCGCCTGGAGACCGACCTGGCGCAGGCTGTACTCGGAGACGGCTTCGCTGTAGTCGAGATCGACGAGATCGGAGTGGGTCTGCTCGTAATTCAGCATGCGGTTGCTACCCACAGAGTCGACCACGTCGAGCTCGTTCAGTCGCGCGCCCATGGAGGCGCGCACGGTGAGCACGTTATCGAGGCTGTTGTCGAGCTCGCGCATCGAGGTGCTCAAGCTGTTCTTCAGCTCGGCCACCTCCGCATCGGTGGTGGCCGGGTTTTCCAATACCGATAGCGCACGCTCGAAGGTTCGGAACAGGTTGGTATTCATCTGGTCGGCGGTACCCACACGAATCTCGTCACCGTTACCCGGCTCACCGTCCAGGTTGACACGCAGCCCATCGAAGCTGATCGCCATTCCCGGCGTATAGTCCTCCCCATCATGATTCGTCAGAGCCGTGCCACCGCTATCACGGATGGTGTAGGTCGCCGGGTCGGTGCTATCGTCGAAGCTGATGGTATAGGCCTCTCCCGCCACCAGTTCATCGGCATCGACGACCTGAAGCTTGCTGAAGGTCACGTTGCCGGTATTGCCACCATCCGCCTCGGCGACATGCGTGGCGCCGCTTGGCACGCTGCGAAAGATCGTGTCGCCATTGTTGGAGACGGGCATCTTGCGCGAGGCATCGATGCGCTGCTCGCGGTCATTGCCATCACCGGCATAGACAATGCCGCCGGCGGCGTCATCCTGCACAAAGGGGGGGCTGCTGTCCTGGTAGCCACCGAACAGGTAGCGGCCATTGCCGTCGGTGGCGTTGGCCTGGCCAATCACGGTTTCGTAGATGCCCCGCAACTCGGAAGCCACCGACTCACGGTCCGCATCGCTGAGGGTATCGC
The DNA here is from genome assembly GCA_051749645.1 of Pseudomonadota bacterium. Taxonomy (GTDB): domain Bacteria; phylum Pseudomonadota; class Gammaproteobacteria; order Pseudomonadales; family Halomonadaceae; genus Halomonas. The sequence goes on along the minus strand of JBNJIT010000004.1, from coordinate 387,604 downwards.
TGGACGCCTGAACCAGCAGTGTCTTGGCGCTGGTGATGGCATCGCTGACGCTGTTGAGTACGCTTTCGCCCTGAGCCAGGGAGTTGCGCGCCGAAACCCGCGAATCGGCGAACTGTTCGGTAATCGCCTTGGCCTGCGATACGCCCACCGCCCGCGAAGCATCCTGAGGGTCATCGGAGGGATTGACCACTCGACGGCCGCTGGCGATCTGCTGACCGACCTTGAGGAAGTCGTTCTGCTGGCGGTTCATCGAGGCAACGCTCTGCTCGTACATGGTGACGCTGCTGACTCGCATGATGATGACTCCCTTTCAGACTCAGTTGCGCAGGCCGAGGATCGTATCGAACACCGTGGAAGCGGTATCAATCACCTTGGCGTTGGCTTGATAGAACTGCTGGTAGCGAATCAGGTTGGCCGCCTCCTCGTCGAGGTTGACGCCGGACTCCGACTGCTGCACCGCGCGCAGCTGGTCGGTCAGCCCCTGCCGTGCATCAAGGTTGACCTGAACGATGTTGGTACGGTTGCCCACGTCGCTGACCATGCCGCCATAGGCCTGACTTAGCGAAGCGTTGCCGGCAACAAGCGCCTCATCCTGCAGATCCTGCATCGCCAGGGCGTTAGTGTTGTCGCCGGAGCCCGCCGCCGCACGACCGAAAACGAACTCGCTCTCGCCGGCGTCAGGACGCTCGTCGACGGTAAACCGCACGCCATTCACCTCCAACCGGTCGCCCGCTTCGATGGGGTCGCCATCCACCTCACCGGTGGCCGCATCAACGTTTCGCGTCTCACCGTTGACGAGAATCTCGGTCGGCCGGGTGAAACCACTTCCGTCGCCAAAAACGAGCTGGCCCGCATCGTCCAAGGTCATCTCATAGGCTTCGTCACCGCTCAGCGCACCGGCTTCGGCGCCCAAGCCCGACACGGCCATGTCGCCTTCACTGGCCACCAGGCTTCCCGCCGCGATCTTGTCGAGATCGGCGATTCGCGTCTCCATGTCCGCCGCGGCCTGACGCACGGGCTGCACCTCAAAACGATTGCCCTCCTCCAGCGCCGTGCTGTCATTGAAGGTCAATGTCATACCGCCGAAGCTCAGCGTGTTGCTGGCCTCGTCGAAAGCCTCCGGATCGAGATTCAGCGCTTCACCGTTATCCTTGCGGATGACCGTGAAACCGGTGGCATCGGTGGGGCTGTCCCCTGTCACGCGAATCTCGTAGTCGGTGGCACGCAGCTCATCAATATTCGGTGCATCGAAACCGGTCGAGACCACCTCGGCTGTGCCCGTGTTTCTCTCGTCGGTATAAGCGCGGGGCTGACCGATTGAGAAGAAGTCTTCACCCTGCTCGCCGTCGAGATCCTGCCCCAGGCGGTGCTGCTCGTTGAAGCCAACGGCCATAGAGACAGCCATCTGCCCGATCTGGTTCTGGGTCTTGTCCAGGGTTTCGCTGCGGAAGGTCATCAGACCGCCGAGGCTGCCACCGGAGACGGTACCCTCTGTCAGGGGCTGAAGCGTACCGCCGGAATCGCGATAGCCCAGGATAGTACGCTGCGGATCGCTCGGGGAGTCCAGAGTCTCCAACGGCTTGCTTTGGGTGCCGGACACCAGCGGCTGGCCATTGGGCAGGCTGATGTTGTAGCTCTTGCCGTCCTGGATGTTGAGCCGCACGTCCATGCGCTCGCTGAGTTCGTTGACCAGTTGGTCCCGCTGGTTCAGCAGGCTGTTCGGCGCTTCGCCCTGGCGCGCTCTAGCCAGGGCGATCTCGCGGTTCAGCCCGGCGATCTGCTCGGTGGTGTTGTTGATCTGGCTGACTTCGTCCTCGATCTGGCCGTTGATGCCTTCCTGCATGTCCTGCAGATAGCCATCAAAGGCGCGGAACTGCGAGCTCAGCGTATCGGTGGTGCCTAGCACGCCCTGGCGCGAAGCGGGATCCGAGGGTGCGCTCGCCAGGTCTTCGAGAGAGGAGAAGAAATTCTGCATCAAAGGGGCAAGACCGGCATCCTGATCGGCGAGCAGATTGTCGATCTGACTGACCTGGTTTTCGTAGGTCTCCAGCGCACTCGATTCACTGGTGGCGGCATTGAGCTGTGACGCCACGTACTGGTTGAACTGGCGTTGAATGTCGTTGACGTTGACGCCACCGTCACCGCCGCCCTGCTGCTCGAGGATCGTCAGCTCACGGTTGTAGCCGGGAGTATTGACGTTGCTGATGTTGTTGCTGGTTGTATTCAGGGCATTCTGAGCGGCGTTGAGGCCACTCAGGCCGATGGAGAACATGCTCATGGTCTCGATTCCTTTGCCAATGTCCCTGGTATCGGCGGCGATAGCAGCAACTTTAGGCCAGCCAACGAAAAATCATCCTGAAAAGCGCCCCATGAAGGGCTCTCACGGCATACCGCGATACAGCGACTGGGCCAAGCTCAGATCGTTGCTGGTACCGGCGTCAGCCAAGGTGGTGCCCGTCGCATCACGCAGCTGTCCCATGATGGCCACCAGCTTGTCGGCGTAGGCTGGGTCCGTGGCATAACCACTGGACTGCAGCGCGCGCGCCGCCTGCTCGGCACTGCCGGCCTGGGTCACGGAGGCATAGCGCGGATTGTCACCGATCAGCCCGGCGTAGTCGGTGAAGGCCTCTGCGAAGGAGTCGTAGACCCTGAAAGCGTCAGTCACCCGGGTGCGCTGACCGTCGACGTACTCATGGGTGGTGATCTCGGTGGTCTGACCGTTCCAACTCGGCCCCGCCTTGATACCGAACAGATTGTGGCTGTTGCCACCGCCGGCAGTGGGGATCTCATGACGTCCCCAGCCGGTTTCCAGCGCAGCCTGGGCGAGAATCAGCTCGGCCGGCACGCCGGTACGCCGGCTGGCCGCCTGAGCCGGTTCGACAAGCCGCTCGGCAAAGCGCTGCACATGATCGCCGGCGTCAGCGCTGGCCGCTGTGGGCGGCGCTGACTCGGGTGGTTCGGTGCGCGCCTGGATGGCATCCATGAATCCACCACGCTGAGCGTCAAGGGCATCCAGGAAATGGGAAGGCGCATGGGCGCCCGCCGCGGTGTTCTCGTCCTCTGCGGCAACCTCAGACTCCGCCTCCGGCTGGATGGCATTCTCCAGCACGCGGGGCGTTCCGCGCGGTATGCCGGCGATGAGCTCGTCGAGACCGGACTGATCGCTCTCAGCGCGGGAGGGCGGCACCAGACCTCGCGACTGGAGCTGTTCGACCAGATGATCGGCCAGCCCCACGCCACGCTCTGACATGGTTTGCGCCCACTGCTGATCGAGCATCGACTGATAGAACTCGGTCTGCTTGCTGGATGTCAGCTCTGAAGAAGGCACCGCATCACGCATGCTCTTGACCATCATTTGCAGGAACATCGCCTCAAACTGCTTGGCGGTTTCCTGCAAGCCGGCTCCGGCATCCTGTTTCGCCGTGTGCTTGAGACGCTGCAGTCCCTGCATGTCGAGAGCGAACTGCCCACTGGTATTCTGAACGCTCATCAGATGATCTCCAGCTCAGCCCGCAGGGAACCCGATGCCTTGAGCGCCTCGAGAATGGCCATCAGATCCTGCGGCGTGGCCCCCAGCGCATTGAGCGCATTGACGACCTCGGTGAGTTCCGCACCTTCCACGACACGAAGGTAGGCATCCTGCTCCTGGATCTCGATATCGGTATCCGGAACGACCACGGTTTCGCCCTCGCCCAGCGGCGCCGGCTGGCTGACCCCGAACTGGGTGTCGATGACGATGGACAGATTGCCGTGTGCCACCGCCGCGCGACGCAGTGTTACACGGCTGTTCAGTACCACCGACCCCGTACGTGAATTGAATACCACCTTGGCGGGTGCTTCCGCCGGTGTCACGTCGATCTGCTCGACCCGGGCCATGAAATTGACGCGGGAGTTGGCATTCAGCGGGCCATCCAGTGCAATGACCCCGCCGTTGCGGGCTGCTGCCACGGGACGACCGAACTCCTGGTTGATGGCGCTGACCACGCGCTGGGCGGTGCCGAAATCGGCCTCGTTGAGCTGAAGTTCGAGCAGTCCATTGTCGCCGCCCAAATTCACCGGCACCTCTTGCTCGACCATGGCGCCGCCGGCAATGCGTCCTCCGGCCTGTTGGTTGATCTCCACGCTGCTGCCCCCGGCTTCGGCACCGGCGCCGACCACCAGCAGATTCCCCTGAGCAATGGCATAGGTATCGCCATCCGCACCCTTGAGCGGTGTCATCAGCAACGTACCGCCTTTCAGGCTGCGCGCATTACCCACCGACGACACGTTCACATCGAGTCGCTGGCCCGGTTGCGCGAAAGGCGGCAAGTCGGCGGTCACCATCACGGCCGCCACGTTGCGCAGTTGCATGTTGGTGCCTTCCGGTACGGTGATGCCCATCTGCGATAGCATGTTGGTTAGGCTCTGGCCGGTGAAAGGCGCCTGCATGGTTTGGTCGCCGCTGCCGTCGAGACCGACCACCAGACCATAACCGACCAGCACGTTGTCGCGCACGCCGGCAAAACTCGACAGCTCACTAATACGCTCGGCGTGGGCCGGCAAGGCTACCGAGCCGACCAGCAGCAACACGGCGAACCTCATCAGCCAGCGGCGCAATACGCCGGGTCGACCGCCAAGCGGAGGGAGAGTCGTCATGGGTATGCCTCGATCGACTGAAACCATCAGAATGGGGACACGTTGAGGAAGAAACGCTGCAGCCAACCCATATGCTGGGCTTCACTGATGTAGCCATCGCCCACGTACTCGATGCGCGCATCGGCCACGCTGGTGGATGGCACGGTGTTCTGCCCGGTAATGGTGCGCGGATTGACAACCCCAGAGAAGCGAATGAACTCGACTCCCTGGTTGATGGCGATCTGCTTCTCGCCGCGCACGCGCAGGTTGCCGTTGTGCATCACCTCGAGCACCGACACGGTGATCGTGCCGGTGAAGGAGTTGTTGGCCTGAGAACCACCGCCACCGCTGAAGTCGCTCTCTCCCGATACGTCGAAGCCGTATTCGGCCAGCGTATCGAGTGCATCGGGCAGTTGCTCGAATTCCAGAGAGGAAGAACCATCGCGATCCGCATTCGAGCGCGAGTTCTTGCTGGCGCTGACTTCTTCGTCGAGCACGATGGTAAGGATGTCACCAATCTGCCGCGGGCGCCGATCCTCGAAAAGCGGCTGGTAGCCACGCTGAGGCTGATAAATCGATCCGTTGGCCTTGCGGGGCGGCGGCTCGGCCATGGCCAGTTTCTCCTGCTCACCGACGATGGAGGCGCGCGGAATCTGGGCGCAACCGGCCATGACGAGCACGCCAAGTGCCAAGCCAACGATGATCAGGCGCCGCAACGCAGGGAACCACTGAGATTTCACGCAATTCTCCAGGCTAGAGCCTTACAGCTGTGCCAGGCGGGCCAGCATCTCGTCGCTGGTCTGAACTGCCTTGCTGTTGATTTCATAAGCGCGCTGGGTCTGGATCATGCTGACCATCTCCTCCACCACGTTGACGTTGGAGGTCTCCACGTAGCCCTGGGAGAGCCGCCCTGCGCCGTTCATGCCAGGCATGGCCTCGTTACGTGGCCCCGAGGAGTTCGTCTCGACATAGAGGTTGCCGCCAATGCTCTCGAGGCCCGTGGGGTTCACGAAGGTCGAAAGGCTGATCTGCCCCACTTCCTGGTTCTGACTGTCGCCCGGTTGACGGACCGACACCACGCCGTCCTCGCCGATCGATACGGAGAGCGCATTCTCGGGAATGATGATGGCCGGTTCCAGCGGGTAGCCATTGGCATTGACCATCTGGCCGTTCTCGTTGATCTGGAAGCTGCCATCGCGGGTGTAAGCGGTGGAGCCGTCCGGCATCATCACTTGGAAGAAGCCGTTGCCGTTGATCGCCAGATCTCGCGAATTCTCGGTATTTTCCATGCCTCCCTGGGTGTGCAGACGCTCGGTGGCCACGGGACGCACACCGGTGCCGACCTGCATGCCGGAAGGCAGGCTGTTCTGCACGTCATTCTGAGCACCCGGCTGGCGCAGATTCTGGTAAAGCAGATCCTCGAAAACGGCGCGCGAACGCTTGAAGCCATTGGTGCTGACGTTGGCCAGGTTGTTGGAGATGACGTCGAGCTTGACCTGCTGGGATTCCAGGCCGGTCTTGGCAGTCCAGAGCGATTTGATCATGTGTTCGGTTCCTCGTGCGTGGGCCGATCAGCCCTGTACGGACAGCAGCCCATTGGCGCGCTGGGCGTTCTCGTCGGCGGTGCTGACCACCTTCATCTGCATCTCGTAGCGGCGGGCGACATCCAGCATGGAGACCATGGCCTCCACGGCGCTGACGTTGCTGCCTTCCAGCGAGCCACTGGCAACACGCGCCTCTTCATCAGCCGGAAGCGGGGCGACGTCGCCCTCGGCATTGGGCGGCGCCCGGAACAGGCCATCGTCGCCACGTACCAATCCTTCCTCAGGGGTGACGAGCTTGAGCCGGCCCACGTCGACCAGTGCATTGGGCTCTTCACCGGCGCCGATGGCACTCAGGGTGCCGTCGGCCCCCACCGACACGCTGGAGCCCAGCGGCACGATGATCGGGCCGTTCTGCCCTACGACCGGCCGACCGTTGATCATCACCACACCATCGCCATCGACTTGCAGATCGCCACGGCGCGTGTAGGCCTCGGTGCCATCCTCTGCCTGTACCGACAGCCAGCCATTGCCTTCCGGGGCCACGTCGAGCTCACGACCGGTGCGTGTGATGGGTCCCGGAGAATAGTCGGTGCCCGGCGTGCTGGCCGCCACCGACGTTCGGGTGGCATGCGCCGCCTCGCCCTGCACGGGCACTGCGCGCATGGCGTGCAGCTGTGCGCGAAACCCCGCCGTTGAGACGTTGGAGAGGTTGTGGCTGACCACCGCCTGCTGGTCCATGCTCTGCTTGGCACCGCTCATGGCAGTATAGAGAATGCGATCCATGGCTCGGGCTCCGTCTCAGCGTTGGCTTAACGCAGATTGATGGCGGTCTGCAGGAGTTCGTCCTGGGTCTTGATGGTCTGGGAATTGGCCTGGTAGGCGCGCTGGGCCACGATCATGTCGACCAGTTCACGCGCCATGTCCACGTTGGACGTCTCGACCGCTCCCGACACCACGCTGCCGAACACGCCAGTTCCCGGCTCGCCGACGAGTTCCGGGCCGGACTCGACACTCGCCGACCAGGCATTGTCGCCAGCCGGTACCAGGCCCTCTTCGTTGCGGAAGTTGACCAGCGCAATCTGTCCGGCCGGGCGCGACTCCTCATTGGAGTAGTTGCGCATGATGGTGCCGTCATCCTCGATGGAGATGCCCACCATGGTGCCCGATGTGTAGCCGTTCTGGCTCAGCTCGCTGGTCGTGGAGGTATTGCCGAACTGGGTGGTACCGGCGAGGTTGAGGCCGAAATCCAACTGAGCAGGCTCTGCACCGAGCGGTGTGGTTGCGTCGCTGGCGAAGCTGAGCGCCGGCATGTTGGCAGGATCGCTGGCATCGGCACCATCTACCGTGTCGAGTGTACCGTTCTCATCGAAAACCAACTCGAAATCATTAGCGCCCGTGTCATCGTAATAGCCATCCATCGACACGCTCGCATCCCAGGTGTTGGCCCCCGTCTTTTCATAATAGACGGTGACATTGCGCGGATTGCCCAGCGAATCGTAGACGGTAAAGTTGTTGGAATAGTGGTAGTCGATGGTGTCCTGATTATTTTCCGGGTCTGTCATGTCCGTCACGACCTGAGCCTGGCTCAAGTCTTCACCATCGTTTTCCCGCGCATCGAGGTTCAACACGTTCTCGACATTCGTGGTGGCGCTCGCTTCCAGCTCTTCGGCCGAAACGTTGAGCGGTTCGGGCTGCCCACCGGTCTGCACTGCACCGGCCGCATTGAGCCCGTAACCCATGATCTGGGCACCCTGGGAGTTCACCAGATCGCCATCGGAGGTCATGGAGAGCTGGCCGTTGCGCGAGTAGAGCACTTCGCCGCCTTCACCCTGAAAACGGAAGAAGCCCTGCCCGGAAATGGCCAGATCGAGGTTACGATTGGTGGACTCCACATTGCCTTCGCTGAAATTCTGCAGCACCGAAGAAACCTGGGTACCCAGGCCGATCCGCGAGTTGGCGAACACGTCGGCAAACTGCACGTTGGAACCTTTGAAACCCACCGTCTGTGAGTTGGAAATATTGTTACCGATCGCTCCCAGCTTGTCTTTCTGGGCATTCAGACCGCTCAATGCTTGGGAAAAGCTCATTTTCTCGTTCCTCTGCCTACCGGCTGACTGATGCCGCTTTCGCGGTTCTATTGGTATGGGGTGCGAGTTACAGGATCTGCTTGACCTGGTCGATGCCTACCTGGCCGTACACGGCGCCCAGGTCGAGCCGGACGCCGCCATCATCGTTGGGCGGCGTAATGCCACCCACAACGGCGTAGTTGAGCGTTTCGGAGTCGAGGGTGTCATCGCCGCGGGTCGCCTCGACCTTCACGTTGTAGGCACCGGGTGCGGCATCGGCACCTTCGCTGGTCTTGCCGTCCCAGGAGAAGGATTCGACGCCGGCGCTGACCGAGCCGATGTCATAGCGGTTGACCACCTGGCCATCGCTCCCGGTGATGGTCACCTTCACGTTCTCGGCGTTCTGACCCAGCTCGATACCGAAGGGCGTGGTATTCAGGGAGCCGTCGTCACCTTTCTCGAGCAGCACACGATTACCGGGCACCATCACGCCTTGGCCGATCAAGCCGGAGGCCTGCAGCGCCTGATTCTCGTCGATCTGGCTGGTGATGCCCGCCAGCGTTTCGTTGAGATCCTCGATGCCGCTGACGGTATTGATCTGCGCCAGCTGAGAGGTCATCTCGTTATTCTCGAGAGGGTTGAGCGGATCCTGGTTCTGAAGCTGGGTGATCAGCAGGGTCATGAAATTCTCGCGCAGGTCGCCCGATCCGCTCGCTCCCAGGCCACCGCTACTACCCGAACCCGAGCTACCGCCTGCATTCAAGGCATTGAGCACACCGGAATCAATGGTCGTGGACATGGCGATCAGCCCTCCCCGAGAGTGAGCGTTTTCATCATCATCTGCTTGCTGGTATTCATGACCTCGACGTTGGCCTGATAGGAGCGCGATGCGGAAATCATGTTGACCATCTCGTGAACCGGCTCGACGTTGGGCATGGTCACGTAGCCTTCGTCATTGGCCAGAGGATGTTCGGGGCGATACTCCTGGCGCATGGGCGAAGGGTCTTCGACGACCTCGCGAACCCCCACTCCACCGACGCCCTGACCGCTCTGCAGGCGCGACTCGAAGAGCACCTGTTTGGCGCGATACGCTTCACCATCGGGACCGGCAACGCTGTCGGCATTGGCGAGGTTGCTGGCGGTCACGTTCATGCGCTGCGACTGGGCGCTCATGGCCGAACCGGAGATATCGAAAGCGGAAAACATCGTCATGGCGACTCTCTCTTAATAAGCTCAGTCAGCACCCGATCACTCGGGCTGCATGGCACCCTTCAAGCCCTGGATGCGGCGACTCATGAGGGTCAGCGCCGCCTGGTAGCGAACGGCGTTGTCGGCGAAGGCGGTGCGCTCGCGATCCATATCGACGGTGTTGCCGTCGAGGCTCGGCTGGTCGGGCACCCGATAGAGCAAATCGCGATTGGCAGGCGGCATGCCCTGGCCCTCGAGATGGCGTGCCGAAGTGCGCGCCATCGAGAGGCCGCCGGCATTGCGCTCGCCCTGCACTACCGCCTTCTTGAGCTCACCGGCAAAATCCATGTCGCGCGCCTTGTAATTCGGCGTATCGGCATTGGCAATGTTGCTGGCCAACACCTTGTGGCGATCCTGGCGCAGGCCCAGCGCCTGCTGATGGTAAGTAAAGGCGGCTTCGAGCTTGTCGATCATGCCGGCGCTCCCTGTTGTGTTCGCATCGGTCGAAACGAATACGCAAATTGCTGATGGTGCAGAATAGCCAGACTGGCGTCACATCAATGGCATGAACAGGCGACGATTCCAGAGGCATTTCCGATGATTTGCCATTCGCACCCGGGCTAGAATGCGTTTCAGGTACACTCAACCCCTCTTCAGGCCTCCCCATGTCGCGTTTCGCGCTCCATCGCCTCGTTCCGCTTCTTGCACTTGCACTGTGGCTGCCGCCCGCCTCGCTGCAGGCCGAAGATGACCGGCTGATCGAGGCGGTACAGGGGTTTCTCTACGATGAAGCCCAAGCCCTGGGCGACGAAATCATGGTGGAGGTTTACCCCCCTTCCGCCCGACTCCCGGCCTGCGAAGCACCGGAGCCTTTCCTGCCGCGCAGCGGCGAGCCAGTGATGGGCCGCGTGTCGGTAGGCGTTCGCTGCGGCGAGGATGGCCGCCAGGTTCGTTACTTGCAGGCAGAGGTTGGCATCATCGGCGCCTACCCGGTGCTGGCGACCGACATCGATGCGGGAACCACGCTACGCGCCGAGCACCTCGAAACGCGCAACGGCAATCTCGCCGAACTACCGCGGCGCGCCATATTCGAAACGGACGACCTAGTCGGCAAGCTGGCGACTCGTCCGCTGCGCGCCGGGGAAGCACTGCAGGAACACCAGGTGCGCGAACGCCCACTGGTCGAACGCAACCAGCGCGTCACCGTCGAAGCACGTGGCAACGCCTTTCGGGTATCGCGCGAAGGCCGCGCGCTCGAGTCCGGCACGATGGGCGAGGAAGTCCGCGTGCGCTTCGGCTCACGAGAAACACTCTCCGCCGTGGTGAGCGGCGAAGCGACGCTGAGCGTGGACTTTTAGCGGCCACTGCGGCTAGGCTACTCGACGAAGTCGACGATCGAGCGCCGCTATCGGCATTTCCCACATGTCGCCCTAAAGTTTCGTTCGCCAAGGCCGATAGCAAGGAAAAGCACCGGTCACGAGGCCCATACCGTGAAGATCAACAGCCAGAACCCCTTGGCGCGCCCGGCGTCGACGACGACGCGGGAAGAGCCACAACCGGCCAAGGGCGCCGAACGCACCAGCCACAGCGATGCCGGCCCTGCCGCACAGACACACCTGCGCCAGGCGGCTACGGATACCTCGCACGATATCGATGCCGCACGCGTCGACGAGATTCGCGAGGCCATTCGCGATGGCCGCCTGGAAATCCGCGCCGACCGTATCGCCGACGCGCTGATCGAGTCCCTGCAACAGACGACCGGCAACGAAGGCAACGAATGAGCACGAGCTTGGCCAAGCTGCTGCAAGAACAGCAACACCGCCTGGAAACCCTGATCGAACTGCTCGAGCGGGAGCGGCGCCTGCTTGCCGACGCCGAGATCGACGGTCAGACGCTGGCCGATATCGCCCAGCGGAAACGGGCGCGTCTGGAAGAACTCGAAGCCACCGAAACGCTGCGCCAACGCATACAGAAGCGACTGGGCTATGCTGCGGGCATCGTCGGCGCCCGCGATGCGGCCGAGGATGCCGACTGCCTGGCTGCCTGGGAACAGACGCTGGAACGCACCCGCGAAGCCGAACGCCTGAACGGCACGAACGGCCAGCTGATCCAACTGCGCATGAGTCAGAATCAGCGACTGCTCGACTTCATTCACGATGCCGCCGAAAAAACCCTGTATGGCGCCAGGGGACAGGTCGGGGCGCAGTCGGGGCGACTCAACACCTCGGTCTAGAAGGCTGCCGGGCTCAACGCCGAGCTACTGCGAAATCCGCAATTCTCGCCATGATCGGTCGAACCCGACAGCTTCAAGGCTCAGAAAACGACCTGCCCTCACCCAGCGCTCACCGAAACAGGACGTCGTTTCCCGGCACTCCGGCAGCCGTACCCTTCCCTTCCGGTTCGCTGACCACCACGGTATTGCGTCCCTGTGCCTTGGCCCGATAGCAGGCGTCATCGGCACGCGACAGAATCGCCTCGATGCCGGCATCCCGCTCGTGCAGGGCGGCGAGCCCCACACTCAGGGTGACGCGATACGTCCTGCCCGCTTGTCTTACCTCCACTTCCGAGACCGCCTGGCGCAGAGCCGCCGCAATAGTCGACGCCTGCTTCAGCGTACAGCTCGGCAATAGGACGGCGAATTCATCGCCGCCCTGGCGGGCCACATGGTCGCTGCGTCGAACCTCCCAAGCCACCACCTGAGCAATCCGCCGCAGCATCTCGTCACCCAGCGCATGACCACCCTCGTCATTGATCGGCTTGAAATGGTCGAGATCGAACAGGATCAGCACCGAGGGGGTGCCGGTCTTGGTACATTCCGCCAGCGCTTCTTCCAGGCGCCGCTCGAAACCGCGTCGATTGAGCAGCCCAGTCAAGGGGTCGTGCTCGGCTTCCCAGCGCTGCAACGCCTCCTGCTGGCGCCGCTCGGTAATGTCCTTGACCATGCCGACGAAACCCAGTGGCTGTCCATTGCCGCGCACCTGGGAGGCGTGCACTTCGAGCCATAGAGTGCCTTCACGGTCATCGAGGTAACGCAGTTGGCGAATGAAGTCGCTGCCCGTATGCAGCGTATGCCGCCACAAATCCTGAGTGCCGGCGCGATCGTCGGGGTGAATGCGCTCCCACCAGTCGCTGGCCCGTGGAGCCTCGCTCAGCCCCAGGAGCTCTCGCAACGCAGGATTCATGTAGTTCAGGTAGCCATCGAGATCGGCAACGAACACTCCCACCGGCGTGGATGCCAGTACGGCATCCAGGAAGGCTTCACGATCGCGCAGATCGGTCAATGCGGTGAGGCGTTCCCGCTCCAGGCGATTGAAGGCATCGGCGATCTGGCGCAGTTCGTCCATCTGCGTGGCCAGTTCGAGATAGCGACGCTGGCCGGCCCCGACCTGGGCGATCTGCGCTTCCAGGCGATGCAGCGGGGCCAGCAGCCGTCTCACCAACCAGCCAATGCTGGCCAATAGCAGCAACGCCACGCCCAGCCAGGCCCACCACAGCTTGCGCAGGAAATCACCCAGCGGCGCATAGACCTGAGAATCCGGCAGGGCCATGCCCACCACCCAGCTTGCCGGCCAGATCTGGCGGAATGCCACCAGGGCCGACGCTGCCCCAGAGCGCTCCACGACGACTTCTCCCTGCCATCCATCGAGCGCCATCTCCAACTGCGGCGAGGCCTGCCACTCGACCGCCCCCTGCGCCGATTCACTGGCCGATGAGGGAAACAGTCGCTTGCCCGAGGCCGTGAAGACACCCACGTTGCTGCCTTCTCCCAGTCGAATGGCCTCGAGACCTCGGAACAGACCGCTGCGCTCGAGATTGACCATCCCCCCGACCACGCCCAGAAACTCGCCGCCCTCCCCCCGCCGCGGCACCAGCATCAGCACCATCGTCTCGCCGCTGGCCCGGCCCACGAATGGCTCGCTGACATAGGGAAACCGGGTGTGGCGGACCATGGGAAAGTATTCGGTACTCCGCGTTTCAAGACCGACGCGCCCCTCTACGACCGGCCAGTCGGCGACCACGGTACCGTCACGGTCAGTCACCATGACGCCCTCGAACCAGGCCAGCAGGGCCTGGCCATCCTGAAGCCTCTTGGCCAGCTCCTCGGGTGGCGCATCGCCCAGCCGCACGGCGAGTCGCGCCAGCGCATCCTGGCGCTGCGTCACGTCATCATTCAGCCCCTCGGCCATCAGTCGCGCCTCGTAGCGCAGGTGGGAGAGGTTGGTCTCATTGACGAGATCCTTGCCGAACAGCCAGGCCAGCGCCAGCAGCAGTCCGACGATCACCAGCCAGGTAGCCGCCAGCCCGAGCAGCAAGCGCCCCTGCAAGGAGCTGACTGCTCGGTTCAACGTGATGAAGCGAATCGGCGCTGGCAACCCGAGTCCTCTTTACCAGGCGACATCCACGCGGACGTCGCGATGAGGGGCGAAACTTGCGGTTAACACGGTGATCCAATATGTCGATATCGGCAAGCCACCATGCAACTTGAATTCAGCACGGCATCACAACGCTTTCGAGACTCTCCCCTCAAGTCGCGGGCGTAGCGGACGATAGACTATTCAATGATTGCCTGGCCGACAGCCGCGCGACCCGCCCACTGTGAAGCGATACCCCCACGATGAGCCATCACCATCACCACGAACGCATTCGCTCGCTGGCCGGGCATCCCGCCCGATTGATACAGCATGCGTTCGACCAGAGCCACAACGGCATGGTGATCACCGATGCCACGGGCCACATCGTGCTGGCCAATGAGGCGTTCTGTCGCATTGCCGGCTGCGAGCGCCGAGAAACCGCCGGCTGGCCCATCGAGCACTTCTTCGTCTCCTTGCGCACGCCGATGCCCATGGGCCTGGCCGATGCCATGCCACGTGCCTGGCAGCAGGAAGTGCTGTGCCGACGTGCCGATGGTGAATCACACCCGATCCTCATGACGGTGGACGCCCTGCCCACCCGCGATGACCAGGCAGCGCTTTTCCTGCGCACCTTCGTCAACCTGATCACCAGCGACGGCGACAGGCCAAGCACCCACCATTGGGTGCACGTCGACCCCATGACGGGCTTGCCCAACTGGCTGCTGCTACGCGACCGGCTCAGCCATGCCCTGGCCCACGCCGAACGCTCCAGTCATGGCTTGGCACTGCTGTTCATCGATGTCGATCGCTTCAAGGCCGTGAACGATGCCGTCGGGCATATCGAAGGAGATCGGCTGCTGGGAGACCTGGCCCGACGCATGCAGGGCGCGCTGCGCAACCGGGACACGCTGGCCCGCCTGGGTGGCGACGAGTTCGTGATGATCCTCGACGGCTCCGCCGAAGCGGCGCAGGTCGTCGCCGAACGCCTACAAGAAGCGCTCGAGCCACCATTCGCCGTGGAAAACGGCCAGCTTCTGCTGACCGTTTCCATCGGCATCGCCCTCTTTCCCTTCGATGCCGAGGACGAAGAGGGGCTGATCAACGGAGCCCGGGGCGCCATGCTCACCGCCCGCCAGAAGGGCCCCGGACGCCTGGCCTTCGTAGACCATCGCCTGACTACCCAGCTCAAGGAAAAACTGCGCCTGGAGTGTCAGCTCAGCGAGGCGGCGCACGCTCCCGAACGTCATTTCGCCGTGTACTATCAACCCGAGTTCGACCCGCGAAGCGGGGACTGTATCGGCCTGGAGGCCAGACTCCATTGGCACCAACCACGCCATGGCTGGCGCTCGCCGGAGGCCTTCCGCGATGCCGCCAACCGGCTCGGTCTGGGCGTTCGGCTCGATCGCTGGGCACTGTTGAAGACGATTGCCGATCATCATCGCTGGCAGGCCAGCGCTTCACCGCTCGGCGAGCTGCCCATCACCCTGCCGCTATCGGAAAGCCATCTCGCCCACAACACCTTCGACGGTCGCCCCCTCGACCGTTTTCTGCGTCAACACCATCCCGCGCCGCTGGCATGGCTGACGCTGGCGATTCCCAGCCAGTGCCTGGGACAGGAGATCGAGGACGCTGCACACCTGCTCAAGCGGCTGGTCGCTCTCGGCGTGCGGCTGACGGTGGACGATCTGGGGGAAGGCGCCTTCGACCTGACCCGCCTGTCGCGCTTGCCACTGCATCGGGCCCGCTTTCGCGCCAGCCTGGCAAACGAAGCGCAGCGCCCCCTGGCTGCTGCGCTGGGCCGCTTGCTCGAAGCACTGGATATCGAGCCGGCTGCGACTCACGTCGATACGCTGGAAAGCGCCCTCGCCATCGAGGCACTGTCAATGCCCCGCGTGCAGGGTGAATACTACAGTCTGGCAATGCCTGCCCAGGCCCTTGGCGATTGGCTCGTCACCCAGCGCATCTCACCGGGTGACGACGAGGAAAGCCCCTCAGGGTAGCCGGCAATTGATACCCGCCGGCCACTCGCCGCTCGGATTGGCAAAAACCATCTCGACGGCAAAGGTACCGCTGGTAGGGTCGATCACCCCATCGACGTTATCCACTTCAGCCGTCACGGTTTCGTTGACCGGTTCCAGCAGCTCGACCTCGAGCTCGTCGCCGACCGCAATACGCCCGTAGGCTTCCAGCCGAAGAATGGCCTCGACCCGCAAAGGGTCGAGCTGGACGATATCCAGCACCGGAGTGGCATCGATATACTCGCCCTCTTCGGCCTGCTGGCGGGTGATCATTCCCGAGAAAGGCGCTTCGGCCACCATGTCGTCGAGACGTGCCGAGGCGAGATCGGCCTGAAGCCTGGCCAGCCTCAACTCGGTATCGATCTCGTCGCGCTCGCTGTCGCTGAGCATGCCACGCTCGATCAGGCGCTGATTGCGTTGCAGCTGACGCGATGCGTAATCGACCCGGGCGCGTTCCAGCTGGAGATTGGCGCGTTCCACGTCGCGCTTCAGGGCGAAGAGACGATCGCCGACTTCCACACGCTCACCGGGCTCGACCAGAATCTCATCGATCACCCCAGGGGTGTGGCTCGACAGCGTCGCCTGACGGCCCGGCTCCACCAGGCAGCTGATCTCCTCGAAACCCTGTTCTTCCGTCAGCACATCCTGCTGAGCCTGGACCGGGACACCGCTCGCGGGCACTGCCAAGGCCACCAGCAACGACCCACGACAGAGGTTGGTGAAATGCATGAGGACTCCTGTTGATCATGAAAACGGTGGGGTTGCCGGCATTGCCCTTACTCTGTCTTGCCACTGAACCCCAGCAGTTCGCTCTCTCGCCAGTCGGCATCAAGCAGTTTTTTCCGCTCCCGTGCATGGCGCCGCTCCCGGTGACGCTGTGCCACGGACAGCCGGGCTGCCAACGAGCCGACATGCCGCTGCCAACCGGCCAGCTCGTCAAGCAAGGGCTCCTGCTCGCTGAGGGCATATTCGACGCTGCCAGGATCGCCCTGGCGAGCACAGCGACCGGCTATCTGACGGTCGATGCGAGAGGCATCATGGCGGCCAGCGATGATCACATGCAAACCTCCCGCCTCACGGGCGTCATCCTCGAGAGCGATATCGGTGCCGCGTCCGGCCATGCTGGTGGCGACGGTGATGGCACCGGGTCGCCCGGCTGCAGCCACCACCTCGGCTTCGCTGGCATCCTGACGCGCATTGAGCACGGCATGCTCCAGGCCGAGTGATTCGAGGACATGCGACAACGCCTCCGAATCCGCCAAGGAGGCGGTCGCAATCAGCACCGGCCGTCGCCGGGCGGCCAGTTGCCCGGCCCGATCGGCGACCCACTGCCATCGGCTGGCGTCATCCGTGAAGGTCCGCACGCCCAACTGACGGCGCTGTGACGGTCGGTGGGGAGGAATCCGCACCACCCTGAGGCGATAGGACCACCATAGCTCGCCCTGTACCTCCCGGGCCGTACCGGTCATGCCCGAAAGGTGCTGATAGCGGCGAAAGAATCGCTGGTAAGTCAAGCGTGCCAGGGTCCGATTGGGCTCGCTGGGCTGACACCCTTCGAGCCGTTCCACCATCTGCTGCAGCCCCCGTTCCCAACGCCGATCCGCCAGCACGCGACCGGTGTGCTCGTCGATGATCTGCACCTGGCCGTCGCGAACCAGATAATGCCGATCACGCTGAAACTGGTGGCGTGCCACCAGCGCCTGCTGCAGCAGCCATTCGCGGCGCGCCTTGCCCAGCCAGCCGCTGCGCTCTCCCTGCGTGGCCAGTTGCCGCTCGGCCTGCTCGGCCAACAGCATCTTGCCGGCCTCAGTCAGGTGCAGGCGGCCGGACTCGCGCATGAATTCCTCGCCCTCCCGGTAACGGCCGGAAAGTGTCAGCACCTCATCGATCAGCGCAATGTCCAGCGGCTCGCCCTCATCCGGCCCCGAGAGAATCAGCGGCGTGCGGGCTTCGTCGAGCATCACGCTGTCGGCCTCGTCGACGATGGCGAAATGCAGCCCTCGCAGCAGTAGCTGACGGCGGTCTAACCCGCCTTTCAAACTGGCCGCATGGGCTTGCAGCGGAGTGTGCTCATGACCCAGTTCACGACCGTCGCGCAGGTAGTCGAACACCAGCTCCTTGTTGGTGCAGTAGGTGATGTCGGCGGCATAGGCAGCCCTCCGTTGACGAGGCGATCGTTCGTGAGTCACGACCCCCACCGTCAGCCCCAGACGCGCATAGATCGGCGTCATCGACTGCGCATCGCGACCGGCCAGGTAGTCGTTCACGGTGACCACATGCACCGGCACGCCCGCCAAGGCCGCCGTGGCGGCAGGCAATGTCGCGGTTAGCGTCTTGCCCTCGCCGGTGGGCATCTCGGCGACCTTTCCCTCCAACAGGGTCAACCCGCCCAGCAGCTGCACGTCGTGATGCGCCATGCCCAATTCACGCTTTGCCACCTCGCGCACCGTGGCGAAAGCTTCGCGGGCCAGCCCGGAGGTCAGCCCATCGGCCAGCAGGCGCCGGCGTAACGACTCGATGTGCGCATCCAGCGCAGGGGCCTCGAGTTCCGCCAGGCGCCCGGCATGACGATGAATGGCCGGCAGCGCACGACGCAAGCGCCAACGCTGCCAACCGTCCGGTAAGCGACAGACGGCTCTGATCCGATGCCATGGAGTCTCCAGCGCACCGGGGGGCTGCACCAGACGCTCCGGACGGTGCAGCACATCGACGGGGTATCGCTGCAGCAAGGAAGCCGTCATGGCGTCACCGATCGAAAAGGCGCAGGAAATGGCGGCGCAACTCTCGCCACCAGCGATAGCCGATCGGTTCCGGCGGGTGTTCGATGCGCACGTGCACGCGTCCGTCCAGCAGCAGCGGCAGTTCATGCCGGATCAGCTCCTGAGCGTCGAAATCGGCCAGATAGTGCTGACGGAAGGCGGTCAAAGGTTCACGGGCTTGTGGATCCAGAGCGACCGGCCCCCCTCCCTCGCGAGTCAGTGTCTCGCTCGGTACCTCGTGCGTTGCCCGTGGTGACAGCCACTGCAGGGAGGACACCACCTGGGTATCGCTGCCGGGCAGGCGAAGCGTCACCCCACGTGCCCGCTCGCTCACCACGGTGCGACGATGGACGGGGAGAAACGCCCGCACGCGCAGGTTCTCCTCGCGAACCACCACGGCCACCGATTCGCCACGCTGCATATATTGCCCGAGCTCAGGCCGACCCTGGGGCATCAGCAGTTGGCCGTCGCGCGGACTCGTCACCAGCGTGGCAGCAGCCCGCAGGCGCGCATCTGCGAGGCGCTGCTCCACGAGTTCGAGGTTCTCGCGCTCCATGGCCACCGATTGCGCCTCACCAACGCTGGCCTGCAAGCGCAACTCAGCCTCACGGCGCTGCGCCTCTAGCCGACTCACCTCGGAGGCCAGTTCCGGCGCATCGAGTCGCATCAGCACGTCCCCACGCGCCACTGGGTCGCCGTCCTCGACGAGAATGTCGCTGAGCTGGCCCGATGCGCCGAGCCGAACATGCGTGGGTTCGGCACTGTCCACCACCCCCTGCACCACGGTGGCATAGGGCAGCGGCAGTGCGAACAGCAGCACACCCAGAGTAGCCAGGGTGGCGAGCAGCCAGGACCAGGCGCGCCAGCGCGAACCTTCCAAGCGAGAATCCATGGACATGGCCTTGAGTAGCTTGAGGGCAGGAAACACGAGCGTCATGAAGATCGACCATAGCGCCAGCAAGACGCCGACGAACAGATAGCGCGTTGCCACGAAGACCGCGATGGCCACCATGATCACCAGGCGATAGGCGAACGACACGACCGAGTAGAGCACCAGCCACAGCGCCTCGCGCCGAGAGCCCGCCTCACCGGTGACATCGCGCCGCCCCAGCAGGTAGCGCTTGATCGCATAGCCGAGCTGCTGATTCGCCCGCGCACCGAGATTGGGAATCTCGAGCCAATCGGCCAGCACGTAGTAGGCATCGAATCGCAGCAGCGGATTGCCGTTGAACAGCAGCGTGGATACCCCGGCGATGAGCATCACATTGAACATCAGCGAGCGCAGTGCGCCGGGTTCGGCCACGGTCCAGACGAGCATGGCCAGCGCCGCGAGGAACAGTTCCACGAGGATGCCCGCCGCGCCGACGAGCATGCGTTTGCCCTTGTCGGGACAGGCCGCCGCGGCACTGGCATCCACATAGGGCACCGGAAAGAACACCAACAACATGATGCCGATCTCATGAACCTCGCCACCGGCATCCTTGGTCGCCCAAGCGTGTCCGAGCTCATGCAGCGCCTTGATCAGCGGGTAAACCAGCGCCATCAACAGCAGGTTGTCGATGCCCAGCACCCGGTCGGCCAGATTCTCGCTCAAGGCGTCCCAGTGCAGCGCTGCTACCACCAGCGCCAGGCCCACCGTAGCCAACCAGAGCAAGGCACCGAACGGACCGATCAATGGCTTTATCAAGGGGTAGGTGGCAGCAACGAAACGCTCGGGATCGAGCAGGGGGATACGAATGCCCAGCGGCGAGCGGATCAACTGCTGCCACTTGCTGCGCTGGAGCTTGCGTTGCCGCCGAGACAGCTCGCCAATATCGATGTCGCGATGGCCGGCCAGCACGTTGGCATTGTGCAGTCGGCCGATCAGGCCAATCATTTCCTGCTGGGTCGGCATGGCATCCCCCAGCGATGCACTCACTTGTTGCCAGATTTCGCCCAGCGTTCGCTGGCCGTCAAGGCGGCCGATGACCTGATACGCCTCCGGGGTGAACCGGTGAACCTGCCCGGTCAGGGTGTCGTGCAACACATACCAGGGCTTGCCACGGTACTCGTGACGGTGCAAGTGGGCATGCCGCCGCAACCGCAGGCGAAGGTCGGCTACACGATGCCAGTGCTGACTATAGAGCGCTCCGGCCATGACTCATGCCCCTCCAACCAGCGGCATCAGCCCCACCATTTCCAGACATTCAGGCGCACCCATTGGACCAGCTCACGCGTCCAGACCGCGATCAGCCGCGCCTCACCCAGCTCGACCTTGCCAACGCCCTCCATGCCGGGGCGTAACGTCTCCGGCGACTCGTCGAGCCGAGCCTCGACCACGAAGCGATTGCTGCCCTCACGCCGCCGGGTCTGCGGAGTAACCCGAGTGACCTCGAAGGCGAGGGGGACATCGGTCATTGCCGAAAGGACGATTTCGCCCTGCTGCCCGGGCGCGATATCGTCGATTCGCGACTCGTTCACTTCCAGCTCGATCCGATAGCCTCCGCGGGGCGCCACGCGGAACAGCTCTTCCCCCGCCTCGACCGCACTGCCCAGACGCTGCGTCAAGTCGCCGCCAACCACCACGCCGTCGTAGGGGGCACGCAAGTTGGCCCGCTCGAGCCGCGACTGGATCAGCTGCAGCTCCGCTTCGACCTGCTGGCGCTGCGCGTCGATCACATTGAGCGAGGCACGGTCCCCCTCGGCGCGTAACTCCTGAGCCTCGCTGGCCAGCTTGGCAAGCTCGCTCTGCGCCTGGAGCTGCTGCAGACGCAGATCGCGGGTATCCATGATGGCCAGAATGTCTCCTTCCTGCACTTCATCCCCGGCACGCACGCGCGCTTCCTCGATGTAGCCCTGGAAGGGGGCCGCCACGACACGCTGCACCTCGCTCTTGAGTGCCGCATCGGCAGAGACGTGCTCCGTTCCCGTGGCCACGTAAGCGAAAGTCACGATAGCAACCAGCACGAGCGCCGACAGCTTGTAACCCAGATGCCCGGCCCCCAGCAGCCTACCGCTCTGCTCGCCCAGTGCGGCCAGCATCTTGACCGGCAGGGCGCGGTCGTTACGGCGTTTCTCTTCCAGGGCCCGCGTACATAGCGCCATCAGGCTCTGCAGTGCCCCGACTTCCTCCTCGTCGAAGGGTCGCTCACGCTCCACGGTCAATGCACCGCGCGGTTTGCCCTCATCCAGACAGGGCACGCTCAGCGCATGGGGTACGTCGGTCATCTCACACAGCGAGCCGTGGGCCCGATTGACGGGGGGCGAGACCTCATGCCCCGGCGATGCCGGTAGCGGCCAGGCAACGGCGCGGCGCTGATCCAGCGCTTCATCCATGGCGGCTTCGGTTGCCCGGATACGGTTCATCTTGCGATTGAAGCGTGCGCTGTGCGAGATCTGCCGCATACGGGTACGAGTGCCGCGCCGCCAGCCCAGGCTGACCCGCTCGGCATCCAGGGTGGCAGCCAAGCGAGTGGTGAGCTGCATGGCCGCCGCATTGAAGCTGGGCTGCTCGAGCACTGATGCCAGCAAGGTGAGATGTTCGCCGAGCCGGGCGCGATGCGTGCTCGACCGTGCCGCCTGGCTGACGAGAATGTCGCGCTCGAGGCTGGCCACAGCATCTTCGAGATGCTGCATCAAAGGCATCAGATCATGCTCGGCCGGCGAGGCATTCGCGGCTCGCGCCGCCGTGACATGGAATGCCACTGCACCGACCAAGGCGGCATCCGCCCCTTCGCTCGAGTCGCGAACCGGATAACCAATGGCTACGCCTCCCGACGCCAAGGGAGAGACCAGGCCCCGATCCGCCTCACGAACCTGTCCGGCCAGGTCGAGCAGCGACACACCGTCGGCGTTGGCCGGCCACAGTGCCACGGGCAACCAGCCCTCAGCCTGGTGCCACAGCACGATGCCCTCGTCGAGCGACACCGCGGGATGCGCATGGATCAAGCGCTGTCCGCACCTGGACAGCCAGGCCTGGATATCGACGGAAGATTCCGCCACCGAGCCCTGAGTCGTGTCCAGGTGACCGGCACTGGCGGTCATGGCGACTCCTCGTCATCGCTCAAACGCTGCCAGTCGCGGGCCGCACACTCACGGCGCAGCGCCTCGAGGCGCCCGTTGGCCGATGCCGAACCGCCCACCTGAGCCTTGACCAGGCCCCAGCCTAGGCTGGCGCTCAGGGTGGCAAGCCACTCTTCCGGCATTTCCAGCCCGCTTTGCTCGATCAATTCATGAGCATCGGAAACATCCTCGGACGGCGCTTCCTCCTCGGCGGTCGGCACCTCCTCCGCAGCCGATGATTCGCCATCAACCGGGGGCGCCTCGCGGCTTTCGGTCACCTCATTCGCGGCTTTTCCACCGGCCGTGGCATTACCCCCCGCTGGCGGATTGTCCTGCAGCAGCCGATCCAGATCGTTCACATCGGCGGCCACCTGAGAAGCAATGGTGCCGCGCAGGGAGCGTCCTTCACGCTGCTGCCATTCGGCGATCAGTGACTGCATGCGCTGAATGCCCGAATCGGCCAGACCGGGGGAATCTGCCATGCCGCCATGACGATCGGTGCCACTGCCTCCCCCCATGCCGCTCAGCAGCCAGGGCGAAGCCTCTTCATCGCCACCATCCTCGCTGTCGTCGGCTTCCCCGGCATCCCGACTGTAGAGCGACTCCTGAGAGGAGCGAAGCAGGTCGAGACGGCCTTGCGCCAGGGTGACCAGCGACACGAAACGTTCGGTCTCGGCGGGTGGCTCGATGGCAAAGCGGAAACGGCCGTAATCGCCGACCACGTAGTCTTCGTTGAAGTTGGCGGAGAAACCGTCACCGCCCGCACCGCCGATGGCGATATCGCCGCCGCGACCGGTATAGATGGCATCGTTACCGCCTTCGAAGAGGCTGGTCGCTTCCACGGACAGCATGCCGCCCATGCGGCTGACCTTGCCGAAGTCGCCGAACAGGATGTCCTTGCCATCGCCACCTTCGAGCCGATCTCCGCCGGCACCGCCAAACAGCAGGTCGCGGTCGCGCCCCCCGAAGAGGCGATCCACCCCGCCGAGCGACGGATCGCCGGTTTCGGCGATCCGATAGCGGCCCTGGGCGTCACTGATGATGCGACCGTCGTCGCCGATAGCGATGGATTCGCCGCCGACGTTACGCGTGGTATCACGTCCCACGCCAGCGATGACCTGGTCGTCGCCAAGGCCCGTCGCGATGACGTCGTTGCCCCCCGTGGAAGCGCGCGTATCGAGGCTTTCCACCAGCGAGCGCACGCCGTTGACGGCAACGATGCGGCCATTGTCACCGAGCACGACGTTGTTGCCAGCCGCCAGGTCGATAGCGTCACTGCCATGGCCACCGATCACCCAGTCGTCGCCGGTACCGCCGTGGATGACATCATTCCTTCCGATCGTGAACTCAACAGAGATGAGCTCACTACGCCGCCCATCGACGATTTGCAACTCGGCCATGTCGCCGACCAGCACATCATCGCCAGCCGCTTCGGGTCGATTTTCTGCGCGACCGTATAGTGCATCGCTACCGCCGCCACCTATCAGGACGTCGTCGCCACGACCGCCGGAAAGCGTATCATCGCCTGCGGACGCGGCATCGGCGCTACGCACGGCAACCACACGCTGACTGTCGAGTAGGCGAAGGCCGGCCGCCCCCTCGTGCGACTCGAGCTCGATCTCGCCATGGTCGCCAAACAGGATGTCTTCGCCATCACCGCCGATTAAGGTGTCGTCACCCGGCGCCAAGGAATCACCGGTCGGCAGCTCGATGGACGCCTGAGCATCATGCAGGGTCATCACCGATGCCGCCAGGCTCAGGCGGGTGGAGAGGTCGACGTCCAGGCCGCCATCGCCGTAGAGGTGGTTATTACCTCCCGCGGTTGCGTCCAGGGTATCGTCACCGCCACCGCCGAACAGCTGGTCGTTGCCCGCGCCGCCGATCAGGGTGTCGTTACCGGCACCGCCAACCAGGGTGACACCGCCTATGGCCCCGGACGCATCCAGAGTGTTGTTGCCAAACTCAGTGAAGCGCTGCGACAACGCCGTGTTGTAGCCGCCTTCGGCGCTGTAGGGCTCGCCGCTGCGCAAGGTGTCGCCAAAGACCACCAGCGGCATCTGGGCCGCGTAGCCGCCGGAAACCGTGATGGTATCGCCGCCGCGCTCGCTCTGCTCGCTGCGGTTGCCTCCCCCGTGCACCACGGTGAGCGGCATCTCGCGGATCAGGTCGATGTGGTGCTCGCCGGCGAATCCCAGCTCGCCCAGTGAGGCGGCGAGAACCAGCCCGCGACCGTTCTCGACGATATCACGTATGAGGTAGCGCTCGTCATCGAGATGTACGCTGTCACCGCGACGGAACCCATCGTCGAGCCAGCTTCCGCTGTCTCTCTCGAGAAGGCTCTGCTCGCCGTCGTTCCAGGAATCGGCATCGACGATGCCCTGGAAGCGTGCCGGGTCGGCATCGATGGCCAGTTCGTCGTTGCCGCTGCCGAGCCGCAGGTCGACCGCCTCGAAGCCGTGGTAGGTCACGCCACGCTCGGTCACGACCAAACCGCCGTGACCGTCATCCTGCTCCAGCGTGCCTTCCTCCATGCCCAGGCCGGTCAGGGTCGTGGCCGTGAGGTCACCCTCGAGGTCGGCCACGCTGGCATCGGCGTAGAAGATGACCTCATCGGTGTCGGTCATCTCCACTTCCCCGGTGACGATGCCGCGCGCCTCGTCGCTCAGTTCACCGGCATCCTCGGTCGGCAGCATGATCGCATCGGAGAGCGAGCGGTCGGTGTCGCTGGTGCCGCCTTCGAGGATCAGCGGACCGCGGATGCGATCGAGAATGTGTTCCCGTGGGGCGAAGACCTTGTCGAACTCGCTGCCCTCGGCCGCCACGTAGTCGGGATCATAGGCCAGCGTCACCTCGACCTTGTCGTACCAGTCGTCGGCGGTGAAGGTGACCGCCGGCGCCTGCACGCGATTGACGGTCAAGGTATCGACCGTCTCATTGAAGACGTGATCAGCAGTGAGGTGCAGCGTATCGCCATCCAGGTTGTTGACCTTGAACAGGCCACCCTGACCGTCGATGTCGAGCAGCATGCCTACGCGAACGCCAAGTGAATCCCAGTCGCCCTCACCGAGCACCAGGCGCGATCCCGCATGGTCGGGAGTGGCCACCGATACCTCGAAGGCCTCGTCTTCGCCGAGCACTTCATCGAGGAAGACGTCGTCCCCAATCTGGACATCGGTATAGCCATCGCTGTTGACGTGAACGGTGACATCGCCGCTGGGCGCCCTGGTGAGCCGCAGCTGGTAGCTGTCGGTCGTTCCATCGGCCCCCACTACCGTGCCCTGACCGCTCTGCTCGATCACCAGACCGGCGCTGTCGCCGTCGTAAACGATGACGCGCGCACTCCCCGGCTCCGCATCGTCATAAACCGAATCGCCGGCGTCGAGACTGCTGGCGATCTCGAAGTCGATCTGCGTATCCAGGCGATTCTCGGTCTCGCCGTCGGCAACGGCGCTGACCAGCACGCTCTGCAGCTCATCCCAGTTGTCCTCGGTAAAGGTGAAGGAATCCTGATCGACCTCCAACTGATCCGCCGGGTAGTTGAGCGTCACGGTGATCTCTTCACCGGACTTCGGCGGCGTCGACAGCGAGAACTCGAAGCGCTGCGACTGTCCGGTAGTGTCGTCGCCTTCGATGAGATCCAGTCGTTCGCCCGGCACATCCAGGAAGATATCGCCCTGGTCGCGATCGAATACCGTGATCATGGCATTGCCGATGGGCTGGTTCTCGATCTCGGCCAGCGCCTCCGGCGTTTCCTCGCCCTCGGGAGCCTGTACTCGCGCCATGTGGCTGATGGTGACCTGACGCGTGCCCTCGATGACGCCATCCTCGGGTGCCTGAACGTGAATCTCCTGCTGCTGCGTCCAGCCGCTGTCGGCGTCGTAGACGAAGTCGACGTTCAAGGCGCGCTGGAAATTCTCGCCGTCCGCGGATAGCAATACCGTTGCCGGATCACCATCGCCCACGCGACGCTGAGCGTTGAGGCGATCCTGGGTCGAGGAAAGCGCCGCGGAAACGGTCAGACTGACCAGGGTGCCGTCGGCGATGTCACCATCGTCGGGCAAGGCCAGGTCGAGCCAGTAGCTTTGCGCATCGCCGCCTTCCAGCAGGAAGGTGCCGTCGCCCTGGTCGATGGACACAGCCCCCTGGTCGGGCGTCGCCACGCTGACCGGGACACCGCCGCCCAGCAGGGCGGCATAGGCCTCGTCATCGCTGAACAGGCCATGGGTGATCAGGCTGCTGGTGCCCTCGGCATCCTGACTGACCACACGGCCGGTCACGTCGCCGCCGATGATGAAGCTGTCACTACCCAGACCGCCGATGAGTTCGGTGGTCACATCGAAGGCCGTAGAGAGCACGAAGAAGGTGTCATCGCCTTCTAGCGCATCCACTTCCACCTTCTCGATGTTGGCAAAGCCGATGTTCAGCCCGGCACCGAAGACGCCGTCCTCGGTGATGACGAAGTTGTCACCCACCTCGGTGCCCAGCACCGTCAGGGTGTTGAAACCGCTCCCGCCGTCGATATCCACCGGGGCGTTGATGTTGTACTCGATGTTGTCGTCATCGGCACCGCCGCGCACTTCGATGTCGCTCTCGGTGACGAAGGCGCGCACCACGAAATTGTCGTTGCCCGCTTCGCCCTCCATGCGCAGCAGCCCCTTGTTGCTGTAGACGACGAATTCGTCTTCGCCATCGCCGCCGTAGATCACCATCGACTCGCGGTTGCCGGTGCTCAGCCAGCCCTGGGTCACGCGGTTGGTCTCGATGCGATCCTCCTCGCGCACCCCGGAGCTCTGGTATACACCGTCTCCGAGCTGATCCGGGTCGCTGGGATTCTCGGCGAACACCTGACCGATCTGAAAGCGATCGTCGCCGTCGCCGCCATCCAGCGTCATCAGCGTCGCAGTATCGTCGACGATGAAGGCATCGTCGCCGCCGTAGCCGTTGACGCGAATCCGCGAGTTGAGCGAGTCATCGTAGTCGATGCGCTCCACGTCATCGCCCATGACCCCGGAGTCGACATCGCCGTCCAGGCGCGCAATGAAGTTGCGGCGGATCAGGAACAGATCCTCGAAGCCCTCTCCTTCACCGCCGTCGACGCCGCGCCCCTCGATGACCAGGTCATCGAGCCCTTCATTCAAGGGGCCGCTGTCGCTGACGGTGATACGGTAGTTGCCGTTGTCGCCTGTACCAGCCTGGTCGCGGGTGACGATCCGATAGCGGTCGCTGCCGGTCTCGCCATCCATGTAGAGTCGCGCCTCGCGGTCGTTGAGCTCGATGACTTCCAGGAAGTCGTCGCCTTCACCGCCCAGCAGATGCAGCTCGCCCTCGAGCGATTCGGCGGCCAGGCTGAGGTCGTCGTCGCCGCCACCGCCATCGATCACGATACGTGTCGCCACCATGGAGCCGGTGGCTGTCAGAGTATCGGAGTCGTCCTGGGTGCGAATGTGGATCTCGCCGGCTTCGGCGGCCAGCACACCCCCCAGTTCGAGGGCGTCATCGCCACTGCCAGTATGGATGTCGACATTGCCCGATTCGGCGGTGAAGTTGCCGCTCAGCGTCAGGTCGTCGCTGCCCGCTCCGGAAAGGACGTTGATATCACCCGTCCGCGCAGTGAGCTCACCGCCTAGCACCAAGTGATCGCTACCGTCACCGGTGAGAACGTCGATGTCCCCTGACTGGGCAATGTGTTCACCATCCAGTTCCAGCGTATCGTCGCCGGTACCGGTACGAATCTCGATGCCGCGGACCCGTGACTCGAGACTGCCGTTCAGCGTCAGTCGATTGTCGCCGTCGCCAGCGTCGATGACGATCTCGTTCGCCTCGATATCGGCTCCATCGACGACGGTGAATCTCTGTGCTTTGTCGCTCATGTCGACGCGGAAGCGATCACCGGCTTTCCAGGAACCCCACAGTTCGCTGGTCGCCGTGACGTCGTCCAGGTTCGACGCCTCGCCCACGGAGGAGGCGAGTTCGATCTCGGCGAGAATGTCGCGCCCCGCAACGATCGTGACGTCGGCATCGTCGACGATCACGCCGTCGGCGGCATGGATGAGCAGGTCCTCGGCAGCGTCGACCGTCACGCCGTTGGTGAAGGTGACGGTATCGCCGTTGTCGTTCGGATCTCGGGGGTTTTCCTTGGCGGTAAGGACGATGTTCCCCGTATCGCTCGACATGTCCTCCTCGACGATCACCGGGCTGTTGGTGGTCAGCTCGATGTCGCTGGCGGCATTCAGTCCGCTGGCGCTGACGCGCAGTTCGCCGGTGTTGTCGAAGAAGACGCTGCCCCCGGTCGAGCGGCCCTCCAGCTGGCCGATCTTGGCCGTGATAACGTCGCTCCGCTCACCGACATTGCCGGAGGCAATGAGGTGCACGTTGGCCGACAGCAGGTTGAAGTCCTCGTCGGCCTCCAGCGCGTTGCGAATGGCGCCCAGAGCGGTGATGAAGGCCAGGTTGTTGCCGCTGGCGGTGCCGCCACCCGCCGACACGGTGCCCAGGCCCAGCGAGTCGCTCAGTTCCGTGAGATAGAGCGAATCGTTGCTGTCGATGTCCAGGCGACCGCTGGTATCGGTGACCAGATCACGGTCGACACTGCCCACGCCACCCACGGTGGTGACCAGCAACAGGTCGTGCGCGGTGACGTTGGACGCCAGCAGGTCGTCCTCGCCGTTGGTGCTGAGAATCGACGAGAGCGCCGCCAGCCGCACGTCGCCATCGGTCTGCACGTGTCCCACCCGCAGGTCGTTGTCGGGCGAGTCGAGGCTGATGTCACCGCCATGGGCCGTGGCGTCAACCCGCTCGCGCGCTTCGACTTCGAGGGCATCGCCTTCGGCGAGGTCGCCGATGCCGCCAGCGGCAGTCAGGGTGATGGTGTCGGCCAGCACCTTGAGCAGATCGTGGGCGAGACCGTCGCGGATATCGCCAGCGGAATCGAGTACCACGTCGCCACGCTCCGAGTAGAGAGAAGCGATCGTGATGTCGCGCCCATCTCCGGTTTGCAGATGGATGCTCTCCTGGGCCCGGGCCGTGATCAGGCCATCGCCGTCGCTGCCCAGGCGCAGTTCGATCGGGTTGGTCCGAGTGCCGATGCCCCCCGTGGCCGCCTCGAGAATGGCGTCCGTCGCCTCGATGACCGCTCCGTCGGCCACGATGCCGCCACCCACCTTGATGCGCAGGTCGGCACCGGCACGAATATGGCTCAACACCAGGTCATCTTCCGAGCCCAGGTAAAGCGCCTTGGCGGCATCCACGCTGATGCCGGACGACGCGTCGCGCTGCGCGACGTTCACGTCCTCGCGCTGGTCGATGACGATATGCGTGAGATCGACATCGTCACCGGCACCCAGGGGATCCAGCAATACCTTGCCGAGTTGTATGGACTGCCCCGTCTCGGCTTGAACGTCGGCCTCGGTGGACATGACCAGTGCGCTCCCGTCGATCGACTCGACGGTCAGATAGCGACCGTTTTCAGTGTAATTGAGGGTTTCTTCGCCGTTGAGATAGAGCGCATCGCCCTCGGAGAAGCCGCTGTCGGTCCAGTCGCCGTCGCCCGTGAAGGTGGCGATCAAGCGGTTGCCATCGTCGCCCTGGCTTTCGACCCTGAAATCCACTTCGGCGTCGAGCAGGCCGTCCTCGATGTAGGTGATATCGTTGCGCTCCGCGGCGGAGAGCATCACCCGCTGCTCGTCGGTGAGGCCCTGGAAGGCGTTCTCGCCGCCATCCAGGGAAATGACCTCGTAGCCATCCACGGAGCCGACGCTACCGGACTGGGTCACGATGGTGATCGCCCCACCGGCGTCGATGTTGGGCTCCTCGATCTCCACCTGAGTATCGGTGGTCTCCTTGAGCAGCCCCTCGCCCACCAGGCTCAGCAGCTGCTTTTCCGTCCAGACCTTGATGCTGGCCTTCAAATCATCCTTCTCGGCCTGGCTCACCTCGACGACATGATCGGCGAGATAGACATCCGTTTCATCGGCATAATTCTCATGCAACTCGCGGAAACGCTCGGTGCGAGTGGTTTCCAGCGCTTCGATTTCGGATTCGCTGGCTCCCTGATCCAGCAAGGCCTGACGTTTGGCGTCATCGAAACGAATCTCGGCATCGGCGTCGTAGGCCACCCAACGGCGATAAGTCACCTCTGCTGCAGCAGGCAGGGAGAGGGCCGCCCCATCGATCACGTACCCACCATCCTCGATGAGCGACTCGAGCGCATTGGCGAGTCCTTCATCGAGACCGTCCAGCTCCAGAGAAGTGACCAGCTCGAGGTCATCGCGTGACAGGGTCTGGTAACTCGAAGCTCCGGTATAGAGCCGGTGCTCGGCACCTTCTTCGCCCTCCGGGGAAAGATCTACTGCTCTGACGATCTCATCGTCCTCATCGACGATGACGAGAACGGCATGCTCACCGACCTCGCGGAACTGGTAACTCTCGCCGTTTTCCAGTTCCCCCAGATAGTCATCCGACAATCCCAAACGCTCTTGCCAGTAGCTGCGATACTCACCGCTACGGCGATTCTCGAGCCGCTCGATGGCTTCTTCCTGGCGGCTGCCATCGGTCAGCGACAGCGCCGCCCAGACACCATCCTTGAGCTCTTCGTAGGTCCGCTCGTCGCGCTCGGCGGTGGCGTTGACGTCGAGCAGATCGCCGGTGGTCACGTGCACCGTGACATCGCCGGCGGTTTCGATGCTGTCGACGCGCAGATGGCCATCGACTTCCTCGATGAAGACATCGCCGCCACCTTGGCCGTGGTCGATGACCAGCACGTCGTTGGCGCGCTGCACCTCGGTGGCGCTCGCGTCGCGATGGCTGGTGTCCAGGCGCAGGCGTCGATCTTCGCTGCCGATGTCGCTGCCGGCGCTGAGGGTGATCGCCTGGCCGGCAACCAGCGAGTCGTCGTCATCGCCCTGCAGCGAACGAACCACCGAGAGTTCGACGTCGCCACGATTGGCCACGACCTGATCGATGGTCAACGAACCATTGCCGTGGAGCAGAATGTCGCCTCTGTCACTGGTGACGCTCAAGGTACCGCTGAAGTCCGTATCGTCGGCAGGATCGAGCATCTCGACCACCACCGGCGACGGCTCGTCGGCCGACACGTGCCCGATGCCGCTGGCGGCATCCAGGTCGATTTCGGCACCGCTCACCGATGGCGTATCGTCGGCACCGTTGACGATGCGCCCCTGGGTGCTCTCCAGCGTCACGCTGCCCGTTGCACCGGCGGCCACATCGCCATCCAGAACGATGTCGCCGACGGAGTCCACCGTAATGCTGCCCTGTTCGCGGCCGAAGAAGTCGATGCCGACGGCGTTGTCCGCTGCAATGTCATGGGTATGACGAATCGACTCGATGGTCCGGCTGGTGAGCTCCAGTTCGTAGGTCTTCTTGCCGTACCAGGTGGAGTCGACCTCCTCGAGGCCGGAGGTATAGTAATAGCCTGCGTCGACGTACTTGTCGTCGCTCAGCTTGATGGCATCGTCCTCGCCCTCGGCTCCGACATAGCGGACGCCATCGCCGCCATCGTCGGGGAAGTCGTCTTCGTCAGTCGTCTCGCTGCGGTACTGGTAATCGTTCTGGTCGTCATCCCCCAGGTAGATATAGCCCTTGTCGCTCTCTCCCTCTGGCAGCAACTTCTTGGAGAGGGTCTGGTTCGATGATTCATAGTCATCCGGCGGGTCCGACGCCAGGGCGTCGATGCCGGCCCACTCCGACGTGCTGATGACGTATTTCTTGCGGGTTTCCTCGACCTGCAGTACCTCGAAGGCATAGCGGGTATTGGCCTTGGGCAGGAACTCCAGATCCAGCTTGTCCCCGTCGTCGTTGATGGCCTCGTTGCCGAGCATCTGACTCAGGGTATAGATCGACTCGTTACCATCCTGCTCAACCCGGAAGGTGCCGTCCTCCTGCCGGGAGACTTCCAGCTTGCTGATGACGTCCCCCGAATCGCGGTAGCGATCGATCAGCGTGAGGCTGCCGTCACCGGGGTTCTCCACGTTGAGATCCGCCAGCGAGATGGCATAGGCAGTCTGATTGTCGACGTCGATCGAACCGTAACCGGCCATGACGTCGATTTCCCCCGTGCCGGTGTTGATCAGGCGCCCGTCGATGGTGACATCGCCGCCGCCCACCACGGCATCGGTGAGCTCGATTTGCAGGGTTTCCGGATTGAAGCCGATATCCAGGCCGCTGCGCTGGGAGGCATCCTTGAGCCGGAAGGCGCTGGATTCGCCCCGTGCCAGATTGCGGCGGATGATGTCGGCATCATCGCTGGTGATGGTCACGTCGAAATGATCGACGCCGCTCTCGATGCGTCCGTTGAGGTTGATCAGATCCGCTTCGATGTTGATGGTGCGCGCCACGGTCAGATCGCCGCGCGACATGTCCTCGAGCGCCTCGAACATCTCGTCGGTGCGGTCGTTCTCCTCGATGCGCTCATTGATCTTCTCGAAGAAGCTCGCCAGCCAATCGGGCATCCCCTCGGTGTCGAAGGTTTCCATGCCAGCCGGGGCCGTCCAGCCTTCGGTGAACTCCCGAATGGTCTTGTAGGGCAGCTCGCCCAGGGTATGGCGGCTCGCGCCACTGATTTCGATGGTGTCTTCCGCCGCCAGATCCAGGCTGCCCAGCACCATGGAGGCGCCATCGCCATCGAGGATCGACTCGGCGTCGTTGTCCAGCACGAAGTCCTTGCCGGCCAGAATCAGCGCATCGGCCAGCGGTGCGTAGACGTTGCCCTGGATCTTGACGCTGGACATCACCGCATCGCGATCGAACTCGTCGATGACCAGTTCGAAACCCTCGCCGACGCCCAGAGCGTCGCGAATCTCGGCCTCGTGCCCCGAATCGGGCACGTTGGCGTAGGTATTGACGATGGTGACAGTGGGCGTTGGGTTGGCCTCCGGGTCGCCGGAGTAGCCGAAGTTCGGGGATTGCCCGACCGACGTGGCGACATTTGCCTCGGCGATGGTGTCATCGGAGGCCATTTCCACACCGTTGAAATAGAGCCCGCCCAGGGTTTCGGGAATGGTGATGTCGTTGACCACAACCCACCCCGGCGTCTTGTTGACAACGGTGACGTTGGAACCCTTGGGAGAGACGAAGTCGCCATTGCCGACCAAGTGGTCGGCCCGCACGTCGATGCGTCCTGCGGTGGCATCGATATCGTCGAGCACGATTTCGACGATATCGGGATTGAGCAGGACGGTCTCGCCGTCGACCTCCTCGGCCAGTCCCTGGTCGATCAGTTTCTGCTCAAGACGCTCGACCTCGGCACGGAACTCATTGACCACGCGGTCGGAACCGACGCCCAGATAGTTCTCGAGCCGTTCACGGGCCTCCTTGAGGTCATCGAAAAGGTCCGTATCGACGCCTCCGATGCGCAGGCTAAAGCCGATGTCGTCGAAGCCGTCCACGGCTTCGAACAGCTCATCCAGCGGCAGGTTGCCCTCGTCGATGTCATCGAGCGATACCCCATCGGCAAGATCGATCACCAGCCGCTGGTTGCGATCCAGGCCAGTCTCCAGATGACCGTCGACGGTCACGCTGCCGGTCGACTCGGCATCCGCCGTGCCGCCGGTATTCTCGGTGCCACCGCCGCCCAGAGCGGCGTCGATGGCACCCGCTGCGGCATTCACCCAGTTGACCGCCTTGGCCCGGGCCAGCATGGCGGCACCGTCGAAGTCTTCCGCCAGCAGATTGATGTCGCCACGGGTCAGCACCTCCGAATCGGCATCCACATCGATGCGATTGTCGCGATGCAGTGTGGCCGTTGCATCGACGACATCGATCGGCAGCGCACTGGTCGAGAAGGTGTCGACCGTGGCTACCACACGGTATTCGTCGCTGATCTGGCTGCTGTTGCGCCCGGCCATCAGCCAGGCGGTGTCCAGCGCCGTGACGCTGGCGCCGTTGAGTTGCACCTGGTTGAGCGGTGAAATACTGGCGCTCGAGGTGCCCACACTGACCGACACTCCGGCATAGGAATCGATGTAAATGACTGCTGCCAAGTTGGCCTGGGTATTGGCCGCCAGGTAGAGATCGCCTTGGGCAGTGACGTTGCTGTCGTCGCCAACGGAGACCGTTGCCGTGACGGCATCGGCATCGATCTCGGTATTCATGCCACCGCCGCTGAGCAGGCCACCGGCGATCAGGCTGCCCTGATCGCGCACGTCGATGTCGTTGAAGGCGCGCAGGTTGATATCCCCGCTGCCGGTGTCCGTCCGCGCGGTGAGGGTGGCTTCCTCCCCCACCTCGACACGGGTGGTGGTTTCGACGGTCATCAGCGTGCCGGCACCGCCGCCCGCGGCCAGGCCGTAGACCTCGCCATCGCTGTTGTAGTCGCCGGCGCCGGCCACCGCCGTCTTCAGCACATTGGAAGTGGCCTTGGCACTGATGGCGCCGGCATCCAGACTGGCGCCATCGCCGATGGTCACCTGCGTATCCGGCGACAAGTGGTAATCTGCGTTGGCGCCGGCCCCAGCGATCACCCCGCCGGCCACGGCGCGCAGGGTGCCGTCGACATCAAGCGTCTGAGTCGCCGCCAGGGTCAGGGTGGCATCGCTGGCAAAGACGTTGAGGTGGGCCCCGTCTCCCACCTCGGTGAGCACGCTGCCATCGCTGACAAGCTCCACTTCCACCCCGGCGCCAGCGCCCAGGCCGCCGGCAATGGCCTCGGTGTGCAGGCGCGAGACCTGTTCGGTCAAGGCCACGACGGACACCGGGGAGCCGGAAGCGTCATCGGCCGCCTGGGCACCAACGACCTCTACCTCGGCCCCCTCATCGACTCGCGCCTCGGTTTCGGTACGCTGGTCGAGGCTGGCCAGAGCCATGCCCACGGCCACGCCGCCGCCGGCGTAGCTGCCGAGATCGCCAACCAGGCGGCTCTCCTGGCTAGCTTCGACGCTGAGCCGTACCGTCGGCGCCGGCAGGTCATCCACGGTAAGCGAACCGGCCGGATCCTCGGGCACGTCCCAATCGCCCCAGAGGTCGTCGTCGGCATAGGTGTCATCGCTGAGCCGATCCTGCAATGCCTTCAAACGCTGCTGCTGATAGGCCGGCAGGGCCATCAGCGTCACGGACGCGGAGGCCCCGATGGTGGCGATGGCACTGGTGGTATCGGTGAGCCTCAGGAAGGAGGCATCCACGCCCAGCACGGCACCACTGATGCCGGTTGCCTCGGCGTGAACGGTATCGCCATTGCCGCCGTCGGGCCGCTTGAGTGCTGCCTCGACACGCAGTTGCTCTGCGGTCAGCGAAAGACCCTCGGCGTTGCCATCGGGCGTACCCAGCCAGGCCTCGATATCGGCAGCCAGGGTGACGTAGGAGCCGGAAACGCCGACGGCACCGCCACCGGCGGAGACGCCTAGCACCTCGGCACTGATCTCCGGGGTCTGATAGGCTTCGATGGCCACACTACCCGCCAGGGTGCTGCTGTCCTTGGCGAGATAGGCCGTGACGGCGTTGTCGAGTGTGACCTCCATGTCGACCCCGGCACCGCCGGCCGCACCGGCCCCGACCGCCACGGCCAGCACATCGATGGTATCGTCGGAGGTCGCCGATACCGTCACTTCGTCGATGATTGCGTCGGAATTCCGATCATCGTCGATTGCAGTCCTGTCTCCCAGGGTCGCCCCCTGGCCGATATGGGCCTCGGTGCCGCCGGTCACCTCGACGATGGCCACCGACAAGCCGACGGCGATCTGCCCCACGGCACCACCGGCCGCTTCGAGCGAGTAGTCACGATCGGCATTGGCCTGCACCGACAGCGCCTCGGCCTGGGTAACGGACACGCCATCCCGGCTGCCCGTTTCGCCTTCCAAATAGGCCAGTTGCTCGCTGCTGTCGAGAAGAGTGGCGGATTGACCGGCGACCGAATATTTCAGCGACGCGGTACCGCCATAGGACTCCAGGGAAGCATCGCCGTCGTAGCCGGCATCGACGCTGATGTCACCGCTGGCTTCCAGCGTGCTGCCGGCGCCGACGCTGGCGGTCACCGCCCCCTTCTGCTCCAGCACCGAAAGCGATGCCCCCACCGAGGCGACCAGGCTGGCTCCTCCGGCCCCGGTCAAGGTGGACGAGTCCAGCGTCTCGTCGGCCTCGACGGTGATGTCACCGCCGGCTTCCAGGGTGACGTCGCGCCCCACGGTGGCCGCCGTATCGCCCACGGTCTGGCCGTCGACGTCTTGCTCGGGTAGCGCCACATCGAAGCTGAGCCGAGTCAGGGCATCATTGTTGCGCTGGCGGTTGGCCTGGGTCTCTCCCCCGGGATTGTCGGGCTCGTCGTAATTTTCTTCGAACTCAGCCTGCTCGTCTTCGTCGAGGTCTTCCTCAGGCTCGGACACGTCATCGTCCTGCCCCGGCATGGCAAAGTCGCCACTGTTGCCGAAGGCGTCGCCGAGTAGCGAATCGAGTTCCTCGATCTCCTCCTGGTTTGCCTCGGTGAGCCCGGACCCCAGGCTGATCACCGAAATCGAGCCGTTGAAAGCGGCACCGGCACCGAGACCGAAGGCAATGACCGTGGAATTGATGGTGCGCGTGAGTTCGGCATCGACGGTGATGTCGCCATCCGCCTCCACGCTGGTACCGTCACCGATGGTGGCGGCGGTATTCTCGCGCAGCACCATCACGTCCACCGAGGCGCCGGCTCCGACGAAACCTGCCGTGGCGGAACCTACCGCCTGGGCATAGTCGCCTGCGCTGTCGCGTGGATTCATGCGCGTCTGTGTCACCGCCGCGATATCGACGTCGTTGCCGGCATCCAGCACGCTGGCACGGCCGGCATCCGAGGCGCCGACATGGGCGGCCGTCTCGGCATTGGAGGTCATCACCGACACCGAACCGGCGATGGCCGCACTGCCGATGGACGCTGTCGCCACCGTAATGCCGGTTTGCAGTTTCTGCTCGGCACTTACGGCGATATCCCGGCCAGCCGTCAACTGGCTACCCAGCACCTCGGCCTCGGCGACCGGGTCCAGTAGTCCAACCGCCACCGAAGCACCCGCCGCGACGCCGCCGACGCTGACCGCACCGACCACGAAACGGGCTTCGACCTCGTTGCCGGCATCGATACGAATATCGTTGCCCGCTTCGAGTTGCGCATCTTCTGCATAGGCGTGGGTCGCGAGATCGAGCTTGACGGCACCAGCCGAACCGGCGGCCCCCACGGCGCCGCCGCCGACGCCAACGACCACGCTGGTCAGATCCAGATCCGCCTGGGCCTCGATGATGACATCGCCATCGGCTGAGACATCGACGACATCCTCATCGCCCTGACCCCGCACGTAGGCCGTCGTCTGATGGCTCATCAGCGACGTATCGACCCCGGCAACCAGTGAGACGCCGCCACTGATGTTGGCGGAACCACCGCCGCTGTCGCCTACGCTGCGGTGCAGAGCGCGTACCACTGCATCGGCATCGCTGTTCACCGCTGCGCGGTCGACGTAGGCCTGCGTCGAGCCAGCGACGCCATCGACGGTGACGTTGGCGGCCAGGCCACCGCCCACGGAGCCCGCCACCGAGACGGCGAAGCTGTCAAAGCTGGCTTGGCTGGTGGCCAGCACCGCCACACCGCTGCGCGAGGCATCCTCGAAGCCGGCGTCGCCGTTCTTGCGCACCGTCATGGCATCGCCGTTGCCGCGTGCCGTCACGCTGGCGCCACCGCCTACCCAGGCCGCGGTGTGGGTATCCATGAGGTTGACGCCGACGCTGCCGCCCACCGCAGCGATGCCCACGGAGACGGTGCCCACCACGATCAGGTTACGATCCTGGCTGTCGGCGTGCACGCGCACGTTGCCGTCGGCGGTGACGCTGCCACCGTCGATGAAGGCATCGACCTGGTTACCGACCAGGGCGCTCACGGCGTTGGCCGCCGCCGAGCCAAAGGTGCCGTAGCTGACCCCGGCGACCACGGTCAGGCCGCTGGTCGCCGCGTTGGCATCGATCATCACATCGCCTTCGGACTGCGCCTCGAGAGAGGCGTCGGTCGCTCCCGCCCGGACGGTATTGGCGATGTCGTTGTAGGCCACGGTCAGACCGGCAGCCGCTCCCTTTACCGCCACCGAGACCTGGCCGGCAGCAGAGAGAATGGTACTGGTGTCATTGGCCTCGACGGCGATGTCACCTGCCGTCGCCGTCAGGGTGGCGTCATTCACCTCCGCCTCGACCAGCTTGCGGGTGAAGTTGAGCGAGGTGGAGCCGGCGATGGCCGCGAAGCCCGCGACCGAGGCGCCCAGCACGTAGCTGGAGATCGCCGAATCGGAGGTAGCCTCGATGCCGATCGACTGCGCGGTCACCTCGGCACCATCTTCGATGCGCGCCGAGACTAGATTCGTCTCGTCGTCGCCGCTGTCGCCGGGGTTACCGCCGACGTAGTTGTAGGACATGTAGCCGGAGAGCGCGAAGGCCCCGGCCGCACCCACCGCCACGGTGAAGGAGCTCATGCCGATGTCGTCGCGGGCGGCAACCGTCACCGCCCCTTGCAGCGCTTCGACGGTGGCCCCCTCGATCGACGCCTCGGCGGTGCTACGCAGCCAGTTGAGCGACAGGGCGCCGGCCACTGCCGCCTTGCCCGCCCCGGAACCGCTCAGCGCGAAGCTGAAGATCTGATCGTCCGCCTCGGTGGGCGACGGTGCGCTGAGCTCGTCGTCACCGGTATCGACATCTTCCGGCGATCGAACGTCTTCGTCGTCCACGTCACCGTCCTGGGTCAGGTCGTCGTTGCTGACGATCGAATCGCTATACAGACGACGCAGCTCGGCCTCGACGGACACGTCGCCATGAGTCGCCGTCACGCTGGTATCGGCGCCGGAGATCCGGGCGATGACCGAGGAGTTCAGGTCGGTGGTGGCGGAAGCGCCCGCGATGGCCGCAGCCCCGGCACCGCTGGCGGCCCCGGCCACGTTGATGCTGATCGGCGCCACGTCGGCGAGTACCGACACACCGCTCCCGAGGACGTCCGCACCGCCCTCGACCAGCGCCTTGACGTCATGCTTGAC
This sequence comes from Pseudomonadota bacterium, assembly GCA_051749645.1. Lineage (GTDB taxonomy): Bacteria > Pseudomonadota > Gammaproteobacteria > Pseudomonadales > Halomonadaceae > Halomonas. The sequence continues at coordinate 348,040 of JBNJIT010000004.1, read as the reverse complement.
GAAGTTGATGCCGATGGAACCGGCCAGGGCCACCTTGCCGGCCCCGGCGCCGCCCGCGGTGAGGTTGAACAGCGTGCTTTCGGCGCTGGCGGTGACGCTCACGTCGCCAGAGCCGTCGTCATCCGCATCGGCCGTCACCGTCGCCCCATCGATGACTGCCGCCACTTCGCCGGGATTGGCCCCGGTGGGTTCACTATCCACGGTCCGCATGTCCTGCGAGGTATCGGTTCCGTCGTCGGACTGCAGGCTGCGCGAGGGATTGGATGGGTCGCCACCGATGTAGTTGAAGGCGATGGCGGCGCCACCGGCCACCTTGCCGGCACCCGCCACCCCGAAGGCGAAGTTGAGTAGCTGACTGCGGTCGCGAGCCGCAACGCTGACGTCGTTGTCCGCTTCGATGACGCTGTCGCTGCCCTCGATCTCGGCACGCACCGAGGTGCGCAGCCAGTTGAGGCCCACCGCGCCGGCCCCGGCCGCCGAACCGCCGCCGGCCCCGGCGATGCTGACATTGATGATGCCGGCACTCATGTCGAGCTTGTCGGTATCGCGCTCGGCGATGTCGGAATCGTCCTCGCCGTCGGCGGGTTCGGTGCCGTAGGAAGCCAGGTCGACGTCGAGCCCCACCGCAGCGAAGTCGAACTCGCCGAAGGCCTGGTCGTCGGCCAGGCCGGCGAACACCCTGACGTCTTCTCCCGCCGTCAGATCGCTGTCGGCGACGCTGGCCAGGATGGCGTTGTCGAGCTGGGTCGTGCTGGAAGAGAGCCCGCCAGCCACCTTGCCGGCCCCGGCGGCCCCCAGCGACACCACCACCAGGCGCGAGGCATCCACCGCCTGCACGGTGATACCGCCACCAGAAGTGATATCGGCGCCGCCGAACACCTGGGCGCGGGTCTCGCCGCTCACCACGGCAACGGTCACCGCGCCGGCCAGCCCCACCTTGCCGGCCCCGGCGCCGCCCAGTGCCACGGCCACCACCAGGGTGTCGCCACGGGCGTCGAGCAGCACGTCGCCAGCGGCATCGATCGTGCCACCCTCGATTTCGGCCACGCGATCGTTGCCCAGTACGTTGACGCTGACGCTGCCAGCCAGCGCTGCCTTGCCGGCGCCGGCCGCCGCACCGGTGATGGAGATCACCTGGGCAGTATCGTCGACGGCCACTACCAGACCACCGCTGTCGTCGCGGTCGGCGTCCTCCACGACCTCGATGTCGGCATCCTCGACCCGCGCGGTCAGACCGTTGGCGAGCAGGTTGGCCGCCACGCTGCCGGAGCCGGCCACCTTGTTGCTGGCACCCACGCCGATAGCGAAGCTACGGATCAGGCCGGTCGCCTCGGCAAGCACCGAGACCTGCTCGGCGCCGCGCAGCGATCCACCCTCGACCGCTGCCGAAGTGTCATTGGCCACGGAGTTGACGCCGATGCCGGCCCCGAAGCCGGCGGTAGAGCCGACACCCACGGCGCCGGCCAGACTCCAGATGCTGGCCCGATCTCGGGCGATCACACTGACATCGGCCTCACCGGCCGACGAGTCGGAGAGGTCGAAGTGGGCCTGATCGAGGCGCGCCGTGGTCGTATTCTCGATGATGTTGACGCCCACCGAGCCGGCCAGGCCGAAGCCTTTGCCGCCGGTGGCCACCCCAGCGGAGCCGGCCAGGGAAACCACCAGCGCATCGCTGTCGGCCAGCACCTCGACACTCTCGACCGCGAGGCGACTATCGGCCGCGGCAATCTCGCCCACCTCGGCGTTGACCTCATGAGCCAGGTAGCTCACTGCCGCGGAGCCGCCCACCCCGGCATTGCCGCCAGCCGCCACGCCACCGGCGATCAGCACCGTGTTGGCGGCATCGCTCGCGCTCACGCCCAGCGCCCCCATCTCTCCGGATTCCAGGCGCAGCAGGCGTGCATCCACCGTACGCTGGGACACCAGAGCACTCGCCGAACCGGCCACCCCCGCGCCCTTGGCGCCGGTCGCCACGGCCACGGCGGCGGAAGCCAGCACGCTCCAGCCCTCACGCACGGCATTGATGGCAAGGTCGCCGCTGGCCCAGCCATCGATGTCGGCCACTTCCGCCAGGGTCTCGCCATCCTGAATGGCAATGGCGGCAGCGCCGGCCACGGCCACCGACTTGCCGGAGCCCTTGGAAACGGCAGCGCCGCCTGAAAGCAGCCCCAGGTGGGTGCTGTCGTTGGCCGCCACGCTGACATCGCCCTCGGCGTCGAAGGTCTCCAGACCGCGAATCGCTGCCACGGTCACGTCATTGCCGACGTGCACCAGCGCCGAGCCGGACAGCCCCACCCCCGTGCTGGACTGCTGACCGCCACCGCTGCCGCCACTGCCACCGCCCTGACCGAGCTTGCCCTGCAGTTCGGCGATGACGTCGTCGTACTTGGCCTGATTGTTGGGCCACTTGCCAGGATCGTCTTCCCCGGAACCGCTACCGCCACCACTGCCACCACTATCCTGCGGCGCCTGGGTCTTGCTGCCGGCCACGCTACCCGCAATGGCCACATCGACGATGACACCGCCGTTGTCGGCCGACACCTCGACGTTGCCGCCCACCACGAGGTTGCCCAGCGGCGATGCGTTCTCGTCGGCACTGCCGATCCAGGCACGGGTATCGCGCTCGACCACGCTGACGCCGGCCGAGGCCCCCACAGCAGCCTGACCGGAACTCGAGAAGCTGCCGGTAAGATTGATGACGTAGCTGTCGTCGTTGGCGCTCACCCGCAGCGCCGGGCTGTCGGTGTCATCGGAGTCGACGTGACCATTGCCCACCTCGATGGCACCGTCGTTGCCGATGCCGGCATGGGTCTGGTTATCCACCACGTTGGCGATGGCCGAGGCGTTGAAGGCGACCTTCTGCGCCTTGCCGCCCGACGCACCGATGCCCAGCACCAGTCCGCCATTGTCGGCTCTGACATCGAGGCTATCGGCGAGCAACGTCACGCCGGACTCGATCTCGGCGTTGGCCGTGCTGCCAAGCACGTTGGCGGTGAACCCCGCGCCGATCGCCACTCCGTCGGACTCGGTGCCCACCGACGGCTTCTGGACCAGCGATTTCTGCCACTTGCGCGCGTTGAGGTCGTTGCCCCCTCCCAGGCCCGGCAGGTTGAGATTACCCACCGCGTTGAAGAGATCGTTGACGCTCTCGGCGGTAACGGACACCGCTTGGCCATCTTGCGGATCCAGACCATCGGCGATCGACGCCGCGCCGTCGACGTTGAGCCGGGCACCGTCTCGAATGCGCGCGTCGCTATGCTGATCGAGCACGAAGACATTAGCCGCGGCAGCGAGTGCCAGCTTCTCACCGTTGGCCGTGGCCTGGGTCCAACTGTCGAAACTGCCCTTGAGCCCAAAGGTGGAGCCGAGATAGCCGCCAACCGTGGATATCAAAGCCGGGATCTGCTGCTCCAGCGGCGTGCCCAGTTCTTCCCAGCGATCCGTATCGCTAAAATCCTCGGCGGAAAGATCGATGGTGGTATCGTTATCGCCAGTGAACTCGTAGACGTTGCCGGCATCGCCGCCGGCCGTGTGGTCGTCGGCCACCAGCACGGACTCGCCCTTGTCGAGCGTGACCTCTCCGTCACCACTCTGATAGGTGGCATTCGCCTCACCGTCGACCATGTCCTCGATCTGATTGACGAGATTGACGCCGAAGAGGCTGCCCGGATCGATCTCGTTGAGGCTCTGGGCATCGACGTCGATCGACTCGCCGGCATCCAGGTCGACGTTGCCTTCGATGGTGGCCGTGGCACCGTTGTCGAGAATGCCCACGCTGGCGGCACCGGAAATGGCAACCTTGGCGGTCTGGTCCTCTTTCTCCGTGCCGTTTTCCGTCTGCTTCTTGTCCTTGGCGCTGCCGTCTGCGGTACCGCTGGTGCCGCTCTTGCTGGCGATCTTGCTCTTGACGCGATCGGACAATGGATTGCTCTTGCTGCCCGGGCCGGCCGCGCCATCCTTGGCCGCCGAACCGGAGGCACTCACGCTGGGTCGATGCTGACTGAGAGCGGTGACCTCGACGCTGCCGCCCGCCTCGATATCGCTACGCGTGGCGACCACCTCACCATCACGATTGCGGTCCTCGTCGAGACCGAGACGCGCCTCGGCCACGTTGCTGTCGACCAGCACGGCCACGGCCGCCGCCAGGTCGAGCGATTCGCCGTCGCCCCCGGAGAGCTTGTCCTTCAACGACGAGACCTTGAGCTTGTCGCCCACGCTGCCGGCCCAGCTCTTCAACTTATCCTTGACCGGGTCGAACACCACCAGTGGGGATTTCGCGGTGCTCTTGCCGGTACTCTTGGCGGTCTTCTCTGCACCATCCAGCAAGCCGCTCCCCTGGACCTCGGCCGTCCCCGCCGAGGCGGTCACGCCATTGCCGGACGTCGGCAAGGCAAAGAACTGAGTGCCGGAAATGCCTTCGCGCTCGGTGGTGGCCTCCACGGTAATCGAGCCCCCGGCCGTGGCGGTTCCTGCCAACTGGGCCTCGGTGAGGCCGTTTTCCACCCCGACGGCCACGGCGACCCCCACCTTGCCCTTCGAGGCACCGGAAATGGCGGTGAGCGCACTACGATCCACGGTGGCGGCATCGACCACGATGTCGCCACCCGCATCGAGCGTCGCCTCGTCCCAGACCATGACACGCGACTCGGTATTGAGCACGGCCACCACCGCAGAACCGGCCACACCGCCCACCCCCGACGGCGCGGCGGTCACGCTCTGGGTGGTATCGACCCGACTGTTGAGGGTGATATCGCCCGCGGCCGACAGGTCGCCATGCACATGGACGTTGCTGCGCGCCGTCAGCACGCTGACGGAAACGCCTAGCCCCCATGCCTCCGTGGGTTTCAGCGACGCCGCCAGCTCGATTTCGCTATCGATGTCGATGTCGCCGGTCGCCGTCAGGCTGGCCTCTTCGCCGATCTCGATGGAGGAATCGGCGATCAGCGTGGAAATGCTGGCAAATACCGATAGCCCCTCCAGGAATCCCAGCGTCGAGTCGACGGCACCATCGAAAGTGGCATTGCCGCTCTCCACCTGTATCAGCGAGCGGTCGGGATCGACGATGCGCGAATCGATGACGATGTCGCCACCCTGGAGGGTCGCCTCACCGATCGTGACGCTGAGATCGAACAGGCCCACATCCACGAAGCCGTTGGCCGGCCCGCCATTGAAGTAGCTCATCGGCTGGGCATGCAGGGCCAGGGTGCCGTCATCAGCGGCCGTCGAATCATCGTCGCCCAACGCGTTCAGGATGGCGCCGTCGTCGATCTCGATGGCCGCTGCCTCGAGAGTCAGATCGCCGCCATTGGTGACCAAAGACGACGTATAAGACGACGTACCCAGTACCTCGATGGCATTGGCGGCCAGCGTGAGCTCATGTCCTTGGGTACCGATGCGGGCACCCTCGAGGGTCAAGGTACCGTCAGCCGCCAGGGTCACCGCATGACCGATCTGGGTATCGTTGACGCTGTCATCCAGAGTGACGTCACCATCCCAGGCGTAGGTCAGATCCGCATCCCCGCTGACGTCCACCGCACCGAACGCGTCCAGCGAGTTGCCCTGGGTCTGCGCCGATGCCATGACCTGAATGTGATCCGCCGCATGGTGGCTGGTCACATCGACGGTGTCGCTGGCGGCATCCAGATCCTGAATGCGGATATCGAACCGGGTGGCGACGCTGCTCGAACCGACCAGTTCGCCCACCACATGGGTCTGAAGGCGCAGCGCCTCGCCACCGAACCCCGAGGCATCGACATCGGCTGTGGTGGCACCGTCATCGACCATCAAGACGGCAGACTCGATACCCTCCAGCAAAGCCGTGACGGCACCATCGGACTCGTTGAAATCGTAGACCAGCTCGCTATCACTGAGCTGCATGTCGCCGGCATGGGTGGCCACCAGGGTGTCGCTGCCGCCACCGCCATCAATGTCGTGCTCGGCCATGGCGGTCAGTTGGAAGCGATCGTCGCCGGCGCTGCCGGTGGCGGTCAGCTTGGCATCGGCGAGCATCGCCACGCTGACGCCACCGGCCTGCAGGACATCGCTCTGCCAGGTCGTGCCCGAGACATCCGTCAGCCTCATGCCCAGCGTATCGAAGAGCGTCTCCACGGCGGCCGCTTCGTTACCCAGTCCCTCGACGGCGAGATCGCCATCGGCGGTGACATCGAGGCGCCCTGTCTCGAGATCGAGCTCGGCGGAAACGCCTTCGGCGCCGTCCAGCACCTCGACCAGCTCGCCCAGGGTGCGCACGTTTTCCAGACCGAGAGTCTGCTGCTCGGTGGCGCCCACGCTCAAACCGAGCCGCAGTGCATCGAGCAGATCGCCATTCTCCTCGTCGATCTCGCCGCCGCGCTCCTCCGCCTCGAGCACGCTGGCGTAGTCGTCGGTGCCGATCAGTTCGACCAGGGCGGTATCGGCTGAAACACCGTGGTAGCCGCTGGCATCGACCTCGAGATCCCCGCCGCTCCCGGCGCGGGTCACGCTCACTTTCTCGATGCTCTGGTACGTCGACTCGGTCTCAGTGCCGTCATCGACGAGAGTGAAGCCCGCACCATCCAGAATGACCTCATCGATGGCATCCGCCACGGCGAGTTCCAGGTGATCCTCTCCGGTGCCGCCGACGACGGTATTCGCTCCGGCTCCGGCCACCAGGCGGTTGTCACCGGCCACGGCATCGAACTCGCTCTCGCCCTGGCCGCCGATCAGGGTATCGTCGCCGCCGCCGCCTTGCAGATACACGTCACCTGTGAAGGCACTGGCATCCAGGCGGGTGTTGCCACCATCGATGGCCTGAAGCAAACCGCCCTCGATATTGGACAGGGTATCCTTGCCGATCTGACGTTCCTGACTACGGCTTGCCGTGTTAGACGCCGAGCCTTGAGCCGATGCGGCCACACCGAGCAGCGCAAGCTGAGCGTCACCCGGCTCGGCCTGGGTCATGAAATCGCCGACGAAGCGCACCGTCCAGGCCACGCTTCCGTCGTCGGCATCGATTTCTCGGGCCACCTGGACATTGCCCGCACCGATGCCATCCATGCGTTCCAGCACCCGCTGGATCTCCAACGCCTCGGCATCGGCGGTGATGACTTCGCTGCTTTCATCATCGAAGAAGAAGCGGACCGCTTCGCCGCTGTCGTCGTCCCAAACGAGGCGCTGCTCCTCGACGACATCGCCGTGGACGAGTTCGTCGTTCTCGAGCCTCAGAGCGCTGTCGGAGACTCCCCATACGCGGTCGTCGCCGTCGCCGCCGTCGAGAGTGTTGTCGCCAGCGTTGCCGAACAGCACGTCGTCGCCGGCGCCGCCCTGGAGATCGTCGTTGCCGGCACCGCCATCCAGCAGATCATCACCGCTGCCGCCGATCAGGGTGTCGTCACCGCCGCGACCCTCGAGACGCACGTCACCCGAAAAGGCCCCGGCATCCAGGGTATTGGCGCTGTCGCCACCGATCAGATTGGCCAGGCCGATGCCGTCCAGCTCATAGAGATCGTCACCGTTCACCGACAAAGCCGAGTCGGTCAGCGTCATGTCCGCATCGGCCTCGAGGCGAATCAGGTCGCCTTCGTCGTCGAGCCCACCACCGCTGATGTCGCCGCTGCCGTCGGCAGAGAGCAGGAAGAGGTCGTCCTGGGCGCTGCCGGTGGCGGTGACGTTTTCACCCTGGACCTGGAAGGTCACGCCGCCCAGGGTGTAGCCGCTGGCATCGAGCGTCACCCCGGAACTTCCGGCCGCTGCCCCGAGGAGGATCTCCTCGGGATGCTCGCCAAAGCGCAGCACCTCGTCACCGTCGACCGTGACGACGCCGTCGCCGTTGTCCTCGTCGTCGGCCAGCGTAATGATGCCGCTCGAACGCTCGACGAGGTAGCTGTCGCTGGCCTCCGCGGCGCTGACGAACTCGTCCTGCCCCCCGGTGGAGATCAGCAGGTTGGCGCCGCTGCCGCCCTCCAGGGTGTCGTTGCCGCTACCGCCTTCCAGAATGTCGCTGCCGGCCAGACCGCGCAGAACGACGTCATCGCTGCCGCCCGCCAGGGTGTCGTCGGCATCCGAGCCCTCCACGGTACCGAAGCCGGAAACGCCGCCGTCAATGGCAGTCGCTGTGCCGTCATCCAGGTCGACGCTCACGCCCTCTTCGAAGTCCGCATAGCTCAGGGCATCCTCGGCACGCCCGCGCAGCGCCTCCAGACCGGAGAAGGTCACACCCTCGGCCTGCGCCCCGTCGGCGGGTGTCGGTCCGATGAGGACGCGGCTTTCACCCAGCACGCCGAAGCGCGTATCGCTGCCCTCGGCTTCGGCGGTGTGGTCACCGCTGCTGTCGTCCAGAGCAATTTCCGCCACACCGGTGAACGACAGCGCATCGCCACGCGAGCCGGCCCCCGCCTCGTCGCCATTCAGAGTCCAGGTGGCGTCGTCTTCACCCGAGTCGACGAGGCGGTCGTCGCCGTCACCACCGGTAAAAATCAGCTCGAAGCCTTCGGCGCCGGTCATGTCCAGAGTGTCGTTGCCTTCCCCCCCCAGGAAGGTCAAGGTCACCCCGTCGACGTCGTCGAAATGGCCGTCAAAGCTCAACGCATCGTCGCTGTCGCTGCCCTCGATCTCGATGCCGTCCGCTGTTGCCTTGTCGAGGTCGAAGATTTCCACCCGCTCGGTGCCGTCTTCGGTACGCTCGACCAGCTCCAGCGCCTGCTCGCCGTCCTGTTCGGCCATGCGCAGGGCGAAGTCGCCGCCGCCCGCCACGCTGGCGGTCAGTGGGTCGGCGGAGAGCAGCATCCGCGGCTCCAGGCCTTCGAACACGAAGGCGGAGCGCTCGGCTCTGGCCCGCCGGGCTCGCTGCGAACGGCGCGCCAGGCGTGAGACGAATTGCGAAAGCGGCTTCCGGAGGGGACGGAAGGGACGTTTCATGGCAGCTCTCCTGCGTTGTCGAGGCGCCGTCAGCGGCTTTTGTCGTTATTCGCGGCCGCTCTCGCGAACGGCACGGCGTCATGGGGAAATCGGTTCTACTCAGTGCACGGAGGGATCCGCGCTCTCTTCTTCTGCTTCTGCGGGCATGCCTTCATCGGCGGGATCGCCCTTGCTCTGCGCACCGACGCGGGCACCGCCGCGGGCCAGGCGACTCAGCCGGTTGAAGTTGCGCATCGACTGCAGATGGATGAACAGCAGTTCGAGCTCGTCATTGCCCAGCATGGTCTTGAGCGTCTCGTCGTCCAGGGCCTTGAGCTTGTTGCGGTTGACCGCCTTGAAGCCGGTCAGCGTTCGCGCACCGCCCTCGGCCTGGCGCACTTGAGCCTGGACGTCCTCCAGCAGGTCGAGTTCCACGAGCCGCTTGCCGAATGCCCGCGTACGCTGGAAGTGCGACTGATAGTCCTGCAGGAAGGTCAGCACGCGCTCGAGATACTGGGTGCGCTCTCCGTCGCTGTCGAAGAAGCGCTCACCCTTACCGTCCTGATTGAGGCCCTCGTACTCCTCATCGATGCACAGGGTGAAGGTCTTGCCGCCTTCGCTCGAGGCGAAGACGAAAGGATAGCGACGCAGAAAGGCCGGCACGTATTCGCCCCGCCACTGTCCTTCGGCATCTACCATCAGGTTGCTGTCCTGGGCCAGCCCCAGCACCGCAACCGGTACCACGCCCCCCTCCTCGGCCTCGGTGAAGACGATGGGCAGATCGGTGGCCGCGGCCGGAAACTCGGCGGCCATCAGCGGCACGGAGTTGACCGTGGCGGCAAAACCGAAATCGGTACCCACCTTGAGCGAGTAGGGGCCGTGCTTGTCACGGGTGATGGGCTGAACGTTGCGGTAGATCAAGAGCTGTGTCGCCATCGTGTTCTCCAGTGATTGATCAGGCTTGAGTCTTGTGTCGTCGTTTCTGCTGCGGGGTGGCACCGGGTATGCGGTCGCTACGCCGGGGCGCTTCAGTGCGGTCGGTCAGGTGGCGCTTGGTACCGTGATAGCAGGTCACGAAGGGTTCACCAGTGGCGCCACGGCCGAAGGAGAGATTGCTCAGTGTTTCGCTGCCGTGACGCGCCATCCAGTCGATCAGGGTCTGACGCGGCGTGGACTGCCACTCGCGGGCCAGCGCGAACATCGGGCCAGCCAGAGTGCCGAGCGGCAGCCCGGCACGATGCAGATGCAAGTTGAGCGAATCCCTTCCGGTCGGCTCGCCGGCCTGCATCTCCTCGATACGCACCGTCACCGGCGGCCAGGTTATCTGCGCCAAGGCGAAGCTGACCTGCAGCTGTTCGATCACGTCGTGCATGGGGCATTCCGGGTGTCGCTCCAGCTCGGCTTCGATGGCCACACGCGCTTCACGAGCCGTCGGCAACAAGACGTAATCCGAGCTGGCGGCACGCTCATCGGCACGCCACTTCCAGGCGCGGTACATGACATGCCGCCGCTCGGCAGGCAGTGGATCGCTGGGCGAGTCGGTTTCCCAGTAAACCTTGCAGCGATCGTCCTCGACCCCGATGTGCAGGAAGTGCGGCGTCTTTCCAGGATCGGCCAGGTCCACCAGGAACGCCTCGCGGTCCGCCTCACACATTCCCAGCGTGGCAAGGGTCTCGTGCAACGCCGCCGCCAGCCGTTGAGGACCCACGGACGACACCGGCAAGCTGAACAGACAGCGCTGGGTAGACCAGTGACCGGGGCGGCATTTGGCCGACACTTCGCTCAAGTAAGTTGCGCCAAAGCCCTCGATCATCGCCTTCAACACCTCGGCCGCACGATTGCCGGCTGCAAACTGACCAGAATCAGCGTTGGCCCATGGCAAGGACATTGGCTTCCTCTCCCAGCAGGGCATCGATGCGCTCGAACTCTTCCGGTGCCAGCACGCCAGCAGCATGTTTCAGTTCGAGAACGCTGAGTAGGTAATCGTAGCGAGCCGACGCCAGCTCGCTGCGGGCAAAGAAGAGGTCGCGCTCGGCATCGAGCAGATCGAGCACCGGAATGACGCCCGATTCGACACCCACCTCGCGCGACTCGACAACGCGCTCGCTGGCCTCGAGCGATTCGGTGAGTGAGCGCTCTCGCGCCATGGCGGTGAGGATGCCCTGGTAGCCGCCTTGTACCCGGCGGTCGATGTTGCGCACTACGCCTTCCAGTCGAGACTGGGCGGCGCTGATGCGGCTCTCGCCTTCACGAACCCGTGACGAGGTCATGCCACCGCGATAGATGGGGACGGAAAGTGACACTGCGATATCCTGGGTTTCGACTTCGCTGCCACCACCGAACAACGACCCCTCCGTCTCTTCCGAGTCGTAGCTGATCGTCAGGTCCAGGGTCGGGTAGTGGCCACCACGACGCACTTTCACTTCCTGACCTGCCACGTCCGTTCCCAGCGTGGCCGCCTCGAGCCGTGGGCTACGCTCCACGGCCAATTCCAGCCAGGCTTCCGCGGAGTCGGGGTCGGGGCGCGACAGTTCCAGAGACTCATTGACCGGCCGCAGCGTCGCGGGCCGCTCGCCAGTGACCTCGGCCAACCCTTCCAGGGCGTCTCGAAGCTCGTTCTCGACCTCCAATTCACGCGCCACCACCTGTTGCAGACGCGCCTCGGCATCGAGCAGATCGACTTCCCTGGCCAGACCGTCCTCGTGGCGCGCCTGCACCATCTCGAAGTTGGCCTCCACGGAAGATTTTTCCGCTCTCACGAAGTGAAGGTTCTCGTAAAGCGACAGGGCATCGAAGTAACGGCGAGCGACCCGCAGGAACAAGTCCTGACGGGCCACTTCCAACTCGGCCGAGGCCTGCTGGATTTCCAGCTTGGCCTTGTCGAGCTCGGCCCACCGCGAATAGTCGTAGATCGACTGCTCGATGGAAGCGCCGTAGGTGGTGGTCGGGAAGGAGGTGCTGCCGCTGGCATACTCTTCGTTGTCGGAACTGACGATATCCTGCTGGCGCTCGATGCGCTCGGCCGTCAGGGTCACCTGGGGCAACAGTGCCGCGCGGGCCTGCACGTAGCGCTCGTCGACCGCCTCCCGACCATGGAACTCTTCCTGATACTGCGGGTCGTTGCGTTCGGCCAGTGCCAGGGCTTCGCTGAGGCCCACAGCCAGGGCAGGCCCGGTCACGGCCAGCAGCGAAACAGCCACGGCACCGGCCATCAGAGGGCGGGGCACGAGGCGACGGGCAACGGGATCGAGTCGGCAGAGCGCGATGATGGTCATGCTGTTCCTTGTCGATAGTTTGGGCTAGCGTAGGCGGTTGACGGCGATCAAGCATCGCTACTACCGGTAACGTTAGGTTACAATGCACGACAAGACAACCGCTAACGTAGCACTTTGTAATGAACAACTTAGTTCGTTCGCTCATTACCTTCACCCCATGCTGTTTCGTGAAAACCCTCATTCCGTCCAGATAATCTCGAATCCGAATCAGCGTTAATGACGACACCATGACAACGACCAACGCCCCGGCACGACAAAGGCTGTACACCGATCATCTCCCCAGCCACGAGGGAGAAGCCTTGTGGCATGAGCTGCTGGCCCCCATCACGACCCCTCAACGACTGCACCGCACCCCAACCGTAGGGCGCGTCGACGCCTGGCTGTATGGCGACATGCTGATCAGCGAAGCTCGGGCCACCCCGCAGAGAACCATACGCAGTCGCCAGCAGTTGGCCGCCGGCCCGCTGTCTGCCTACAACCTGCTCATCGTTCTCGAAGGCCAGATGCGTTACGAGGACAGCCAACGCGATCGCACTCTGCAACCCGGCGACCTGCTCATCGAAGACCTGACGGAAAAGCGCACCATCACCACCCAGACACACAACCGCACCATCAACCTGATGGTGCCCAGAGAAGGGCTGGGTGAGGGGCTACACGGACTAATACTGGAACGCCAAAGCGCACAGGCAAGACTCTTGAGCCGACAGGTCGACGCCCTGCTGGAGAGCATTCCGACACTGCCCGCTCAGCATTGCGACGACATTCTGAATGCTCTCCAGCGATTGATCGCAGCCTGCGCCGGTGAAGGCGGCTCCGAGTCACACCGCCATGTACGACGAGCCTTGCGGGACGACATCGAGCGTTATATCGAACGCCACCTGCTCGACAGTCGACTGGGTAACGCCACTCTCTGTCGGCACTATCGTCTTTCACGCACGCAGCTCTATCGGCTGTTTCGACAGGAAGGAGGAGTCACCGAAGTCATCCGACGCAAGCGGCTCGACTGGGTGCATGACCAGCTGTGCCGAGGGGATGGCAGGAGCAAGCCCGATGTGGAAGCCCTGGCCCTGCTATGCGGCTTCGCCTGCGAACGCGCCCTGGCCACTGCCTATCAAGAGCAATACGCGATGACCATGGAAGACTCCTGGCACGCCAATGCCGCCCCGCTGCCGACAGCCGGCAAGCAAGGGCTGACAAGCCTTTTCTCCCACCTGGGTCAGCTTCCGCGCACACCGACCTGATGCTTGCACCGATCACCCACGCCCCTCTTCGCATCGCCGACCTAGCCCTGTACCGGTTGGAGGCTGGGAATTACCGGCTCACCGCTCCCGAGGGGAGCCGCAGCACCTTGCGCTATGCCTCTCTGCTATTGGCGGAGTCGGCAGGCTGCCAACTGAGCAACGATGACGGCTCGGCGTCGACACGACTGCCCATCAATACACCTTGCTTGACCGCCCACCACGTTTCGCAACGCATCGCCATCGCCGAACCGACCTGGGTGTTACGGCTACCGACCTTTCGTCTGAGCTGTTCTCCGCTGAGACTGCCTTCGCTAGTCGTGGCGCAGGAGTTACGGGCACTCCTTTCGAGCCTGCCGGCAATGCTTGCCGAAGCAGCACAGTTGCCGGCCATGAAGCAGCGTCAAGTCGCCCTGGCTATCGAGTCTCTACTGCACCCCCTGGTACATAACCGGCCCCCCGGCGACTCAGCGGAAATCATCTCGGCCATCATGCGCGCCGAACGCGAAACCGGAGCCGATGCTGTCTCCACCGCCAAGGCACTGGGCCTGTCCCGATCCCGATTCTATGAAACGCTGCGTCCCTATGGCGGCTTCCATACGTTGCTGAATGCCGCTCGCCTGGACCGCATGGCGCGTCGCCTACTGATGCCAGAGTACGCCGAGCATTCAATAAAGGAGCTCCTTCACGATATGCCCTTCGCGCGCGCCGATCAGTTTCACCGCCTGTTCAAACAGCGCTACGCGAACACGGCCAGTCAGTGGCGCAACGCCCCCCTCCCCACCCTGCCCACGCCCATCGACCCCATGCCTCTTTGAGGCCCTACCCAGAGGAACGGACCATTCGGCTGACGAGAGCCAGGACTGTAATTCTGGTACGGATCGCCGCACCTGGCAGCATAGGACTCACGACATTCACACACACGAAAAAGCCGCCTAGCGGGGTTCGCTAAGCGGCTGATTCTATGAAACTCGTTGGTGGAGCCTAGCGGGATCGAACCGCTGACCTCAACACTGCCAGTGTTGCGCTCTCCCAGCTGAGCTAAGGCCCCACGCTATCTCGCCTCGGCGAGAACGAGGCGTATGATACCACCCCCATGACGGTCGTCAACACCCGACCCGCACGCATCCTTCCTTTTTTGATGACGAACCGGGTTATCGCTTCTGGCTAATTTTCCCAGACCGCCGACTGTGGCAAGCTTACCCAGGGTTGGGTGCCGTGCCTCGCAGGCCCCGGGGTCCATCCGCTACGCCGAGGAGCATCAGCAGTGATCAAGGTTCTTATCGTCGACGACCACCATCTGGTACGCACCAGCCTGGCCCGCCTACTGGATGGCGAAGACGGACTGCAAGTAATCGGCGAGGCCGCCAACGGCGAGGAAGCCATCAGCCTTAGCCGCAGCCTGAAACCCGACGTCGTGTTGATGGATTTACGCATGCCGGGCATCGGCGGGCTGGAGGCCACCCGCAAGATCGTACGCAGCGACCCCGACATTCGCGTCCTGGCCCTGACCGGTTTCATGGAAGACAGCTTCGCCCAGCGCCTGCTGGAGGCCGGTGCGGGCGGCTTCATCAGCAAGGAAACCCAGGTGACCGACATGGTCGATGCCGTACGCAGCGTATTCGCCGGCCGCCGTTACATCAGTGCCGATATTGCCCAGCGCCTGGTACTGTCGCGCTTCGACCCCGACGAGAACCCTTTCGATCAGCTCTCCCACCGCGAGTTACAGGTGGCAATGATGATCGTCAATTGCCAGCGCGTGGCCGAAATCTCCGACCGGTTGTTTCTCAGTCCCAAGACGGTCAATACCTACCGGTACCGGATATTCGAAAAGCTCGGCGTGGAAACCGACGTTGAGTTGACCCATCTCGGGCTGCGCTACGGGCTGGTGGCTGGTTTCGACACCACCCATTGAGTCACTCGATCTGTTACCCTTGACTCTTTCGTCCGCCACGCGTTGCCACTCGCCAGATGCCCTTCGATTCACGGCAATTTCTCGCCAATCTCACCCAGGCACCGGGCGTCTACCGCATGCTCGACGACCAGGGCAACACCCTCTATGTGGGCAAGGCCAAGCGACTCAAGGCGCGCCTGGCCAGCTACTTCCGCGGCACCCTCAACGCCAAGACCCAGGCCATGGTGTCGCGTATCGCCGATATCCAGGTCACCGTCACGCGCAGCGAAACCGAAGCGCTGCTGCTCGAGCAGACGCTGATCAAGGAGTTGCGCCCGCCATACAACATCCTGCTGCGTGACGACAAATCCTACCCCTTCGTATTCGTCAGCGACCGCCACCCCTATCCGGCACTGGAATACAAGCGCGCCCGCCGTCGTCATGGCGATGGCCGCTACCTGGGGCCCTATACCAGCAGTGGCGCGGTACGCGAGAGTCTGTCGCTGATGCAGAAGATCTTTCGCATCCGCAACTGCGAGGACAGCGTCTTCGCCCACCGCACTCGCCCCTGCTTGCAGTACCAGATCCAGCGTTGCAGCGCCCCCTGCGTCGGCTACATCAGCGAAACCGACTACCGTCGCGACCTCGAGCATGCCGTGATGTGCCTCGAAGGCAAGAGCGAAGCGGTCACTCAAGAGCTTAGCGACGCCATGGAACGGGCCAGTCAAGCACTGGCTTTCGAGGAAGCCGCTCGCCTGCGCGACCAGGTCCAGCAGTTGCGCCAGCTACAACAGCGCCAGTTCGTCGATACCGAAGGTGGCGATGCCGATGTCTTCGCCCTGGCCAGCCGCCCCGGCGCCCAATGCATATCCGTGCTTGCCGTGCGCCAGGGGCGACTCCTCGGCGCTCGGCACCATACCCCTGGAAACGGCCTCGACCTGGCGCCCGAGGCCCTGCTCGACGATTTCGTCAGCCAGTACTATCTAGGCCAGGGTCGCGAGATTCCCCGCGAGGTCATCACCACTCACTCTCTCCCCGACCCGAGCGTCCTCGAAAGCGCCCTGAGCACTCGTGCCGAGCGCCGAGTGCGCGTCACCCATAGCGTGCGGGGCCACCGCAGCCAGTGGCTGGAGCTCGCCCGGACCAACGCCGAGCAGCATCTGGCGAGCCAGCTGGCCAATCAGGGCGAGCTGGACCGCCGCTTCGCGGCACTGCGAGACGCTCTCGAGCTCAGCGAGACGCCCGAGCGACTGGAGTGCTTCGATATCAGCCACAGTCAGGGCGAGGCCACCGTGGCCTCCTGCGTGGTCTTCGACCGGAATGGGCCGCGCAAGTCGGACTATCGCCGCTTCAACATCGAAGGCGTTTCCGCAGGAGACGACTATGCCGCCATGCGACAGGCGCTCGAGCGTCGCTTCCGCCGCCTGGCCGAGGGCGAAGGAGCGACGCCGGACATCCTGCTGGTCGACGGTGGCAAGGGACAGCTCAACCAGGCCCGTGAGGTGCTCGCCGAACTGGGCCTCGAACGCATCCGACTGCTGGGCGTAGCCAAGGGCACGACCCGCAAGGCGGGCCTGGAGACGCTGTTCCTGGAAACCGTCGACAGAACCCTGGATCTCGATGCCATCTCCCCAGCCCTGCACCTCGTCCAGCACGTACGCGACGAGGCGCACCGCTTTGCCATCACCGGCCACCGCACGCGACGCGACAAGACTCGGCGAAGCTCAACTCTCGAGGGAATTGCCGGTGTGGGCCCCAAGCGTCGACGTGAACTGTTACGCTTCTTCGGCGGCCTTCAGGGCGTCAAGCAAGCCAGCCGCGAGGAACTCGCCCGTGTGCCGGGAATCAGTTCGGCGCTGGCCGAGACCATTCACCGCGCGCTGCATGGATGAAGCCGAAGCTGGCCGCTAGAATGGCAAGCTCCGACGCAACCCCACCATTCCAAGGACACTGCCAATCATGAACATCCCCAACCTCTTGACGCTCGGCAGAATCGTCTTCATTCCGCTGTTGGTGGTGTTCTTCTACCTGCCCTTCGCCTGGAGCCTGCCAGTGGCAGCTGTGCTGTTCGCTCTGGCTTCGGTGACCGACTGGTTGGATGGCTACCTGGCTCGTCGCTGGAACCAGGCCACTCCCTTTGGCGCCTTTCTCGACCCGGTTGCCGACAAGGTGATGGTTGCCGTGGCCCTGGCACTGCTCATCGAACGTTTCGACAGCCTGTGGCTGACGCTGCCGGCGCTGGTGATCATCGGCCGCGAAATCGTCATCTCCGCACTGCGCGAATGGATGGCCGAGATGGGCAAGCGCAGCAGCGTGGCCGTTTCCTGGCTTGGCAAGATCAAGACCACCTTGCAGATGGTCGCCCTGTTACTGCTCATCGCCTTTGCTCCGGGCTCCCCGCTCGCACTGGTCGGCATGTTGACCCTACACGCCGCCGCCCTGCTCACGCTATGGTCGATGATCCTCTACCTTCGCGCTGCATGGCCGCACCTGAGTCGTGCGATGTAATGTCTGCCCTTCTTCTCAAGCCATTGACAACGCCCGAGTTGTCCGTATAATGCGCTGTCGAGTCGAGCGGGAATAGCTCAGTGGTAGAGCATCGCCTTGCCAAGGCGAGGGTCGCGAGTTCGAATCTCGTTTCCCGCTCCATTGACTCACCGAGTCAAGCTGCGTGGCAGCGAGGGTCGCGAGCTGGAACGCCAGCCCGGTCGAATCTCGTTTCCCGCTCCATTCTTGCCCTTACCAAGAATGCTCGACTCATTCAGGCTGGATGGCAGAGTGGTTATGCAGCGGACTGCAACTCCGTGTACGCCGGTTCGATTCCGACTCCAGCCTCCATCTTTCCCACCGGCTTACGCCGCTTGCTCGAAACCCCACGCCCGGATGGCGAAATTGGTAGACGCAAGAGACTTAAAATCTCTCGGTGGCAACACCGTGCCGGTTCGAGCCCGGCTCCGGGCACCAAGTGCATCGCCTACTGTCCTGGATCAGCTGCACATTGTGCCCGAACAGGGCAAACGCTCATGAACCTGCCTCCTCTGCGCGACCCCCATCTCAATTACCGTTACCGACGACGGTTGCACGTCGTACGGGTGCTGCTCGCCTTGTCGGTTACCTTCGCCGTCATTTCCCTGTTCGAACTGCCGCACTCCGGCTGGGCACTGGTCAGTACCGTCATGGTCATGGGCAACCTCCCCCATGTCGGCGGGGTACTCGACAAGGGTCGCCAGAGGCTGCTCGGTTCGCTACTGGGGGCCGGCTGGGGATTGTTGCTGATTCTGGTGCCGCCGCTGCCTTCTCTGGTGATTCCGCTGGGCGCCCTGGTCGGCATCGGCGCGGCCACGTGGCTCACCTTCGGCAGCCGCCACGGGTATAGCGGCCTGATGTTCGCTATCAGCCTTCTGCTGGTCATAGGAGCCGGCAACCAGGAGCTCGACATCGCCCTGTGGCGAGCCTTCGACGTGCTGCTAGGCACCCTGGTGGGCATTGCCGTGACCGCCCTGGTGCTGCCGCAGAAGGCAACCGACATGATGCGCTTCCTCCTGGCGGACAACCTCGAGCGCCTGGCCCGGCTCTACCAAGCTCACACGGCCTCGACCCACGCCCCGGATATCGACACCCAGAGGCTCCTCAAGGCCGCCAGCAAGCTGCTGGTCAAGCAGCGTAACCTGGTCGATGCCATTCATCGTGAACGCCGTCTGCGGCGAGACGAGCTCGACGACCTCATCTCGCTTCAGCGCCGTATGCTCTCCACCATCGAACTGCTGCTCGAGACGCACTGGACGACTCGAGCCGGCCACGAACGCATCGCCGCCATGGAAGGCCTGCGTGAGGAGCAGTACCGCCTGGCAGCAGAACTCGACACACTGGCCTACCAGGTGCGTACCGGTCAGCCGATCGACGTCACCATCAGCCCGTTCGATCTGCAACGCCATGCCGACCTGGCCTGCAACGCTCGAGGCGAAGACGGCCGCGCCCTGTTCAGCCCCAGCGGCTATCTATGGCTCAATCGTGAGTTGGCACGCCTCGCCCAGGCCTTGGTTACCCGGCTGGGCAGCCTGGAACGACTGCCCAGCCGACGACTCAGGCGTGCCTCGGGCCGATCGCATATCATCCCGGACCGATTACCGCCGGCACAAGGAGAGCAAGAGGATGTACGGCAACCATGACGTGCTGATCATCGGCGGCGGCGTTGCGGGTTTGACCCTGGCCCTGCACTGTGCCGACACCCGCCGGGTGACGCTGGTCCGCCCGGCCAGCGATGACCGGGGAGCCAGTCGCTGGGCCCAGGGAGGCATCGCCGCGGTGCTCTCGCCCCGGGATGACTTCGAGGCGCACATCGCCGACACTCTGGTGGCGGGGGACGGTCTATGCGACGAACGTGCCGTCCGCTTCACCATCGAACGGGGCCCGGACGCCATCGAATGGCTGCTCTCCCTGGGAGTTCCCTTCACCCGTGATGCGTCCCCCGACGCCGATTACCCCTACCACCTGACCCGAGAGGGTGGACACGGCGCTCGTCGCGTCATCCACGTGGAGGATGCTACCGGACGCGCGGTACTCGATACACTCAAGGCACATGTCGAAGCCCATCCGTCCATCGTCGTACGCGACGATCTCACCGCCATCGGCCTGATCGGTGATACGGCGGGGCATTGCCGTGGCGCACGCTGCCTGAATGCACTGGGGACCCCCATCGACCTGATGGCGCAAGACACCGTTCTGGCCACCGGCGGCGCCAGCGGCCTCTACCGCCATACCACCAGCCCACAGCCAGCCAGTGGCGAAGGCATGCTGATGGCCGCCGAACTGGGCGCCGAACTGATGAACCTTGAGTTCCAGCAGTTCCACCCCACCTGCCTTTACGACCCCAAGGGCCCGCCCTTTCTGATCAGCGAGGCAGTGCGTGGCGAGGGCGGGCGGCTGATCAACACCGCTGGTGAACGCTTCATGCCCGCAGTGGACCCACGAGCCGAACTGGCGCCTCGCGATATAGTCGCCCGCGCCATCGATGCCGAAATGCAACGCAGCGGCGAGCCGCACGTCTGGCTGGACGTTCGCCACCTTGGCGAGGATGCCATCCGCCACCATTTCCCGACGATTCAGGCTCACTGCCTGTCTCGCGGGATCGACCTCGTCCATCAGCCAATCCCGGTCGTGCCAGCCGCCCACTACAGCTGCGGCGGGGTGGCCACGGACCTGGACGGAGCCACCGCGGTGCCGCACCTATATGCCATCGGCGAAGTTGCCTGCACCGGCCTGCACGGCGCCAATCGCATGGCCAGCAACTCGCTGCTGGAATGCCTGGTGTTCGCCCGCAGCTGTGCGGCTCGGCTGACCCATCCGGCCCCTGCGCCATTGGCACGCCTCGTCATCGCACCATCCGGCGACACGACGATCGCGGCCGAACGAATCCATGCCTGGCGACACACGATGCGAGACCTGATGAGTCGACACGTGGCCATCGTCCGCCATGACGCCGGCCTGGAAAACGCCGACCGAGC
The DNA here is from genome assembly GCA_051749645.1 of Pseudomonadota bacterium. Lineage (GTDB taxonomy): Bacteria > Pseudomonadota > Gammaproteobacteria > Pseudomonadales > Halomonadaceae > Halomonas. The sequence goes on along the minus strand of JBNJIT010000004.1, from coordinate 327,255 downwards.
ACTCGCCGAGCTGGCGGATGAGATCGCCCTGACGGTGCAACGCGCGGCTCCCGAACCGGCTCTCGCCAGCCTGTGGCACGCCGTGCGCCTGGCTCGCCTGACCGTGGCCAGCGCCCGGGCTCGCTGCGAATCCCGCGGGCTGCACTACAACCCAGACCGCCCACACCACGCCGAGTCACCAGCGCGCCCTTCTCGCTGCCGACTCGACGACCTCACCACCCACTGAACGGGCGTGCCATGCCGGCACTCATGCCCGATGCTCGACCAGCCAGCGCCGCAACTGGCGCAAGGCCTCGGGGTCGCCGCTGTCGGGCCATAGCCATTGCATTTCACGCCCTACACGCAGCCCGATCAGCCACGGCCCCAGATAACGGCAATGCAGCACGACCGGCTGTGAAACCGGGCTTCCCTGCGGCTGCCAGTGCCACTCGCCTCCGAACTCCACTGGCTTCCAGCGGAGTTCGCCGACCCGCTCTCCGCGGTGCCAGCGAATCAGCTCAGCCCCGAGCATGAGACTACCCAGCAGCCACAGCCAAGCAGCCGCGTAGGCCACCAGCAGCGACAGCACCGCCAGGCTAGCGAGCCAGTGAGCCCCCCTCGCCAGCCTAGACGGGACGACGCGGATCGTTATCGGCGTTCTCGGCATGGGCCTGAATCAGCGTCACGATGCGTTGGTGTGCCGGATTCTGCGGCACCTCCCGGCGCAGCAGCCAGGCGAAGAGGTCCTGGTCCTCTTCCTCGATCAGCGCACGGTAGGCGGTCTGGTCCTGCGCACTCAGGTGGTCATAACAGTGTTCCAGAAAAGGAATCAGCAGCAGATCCAGCTCCCACATGCCTCGGCGGGAGTGCCAGTGCAGTCGCTTGCGCAGGGCAAGCGACTCGGTGTTGGTTGCATCGCTCAATGTCGGCCTCGACAGTCGCGGTGAATGGTGCGCTCAGTATACCCAAGGAGTGCGATGGCAGCAGCCTCCCGCTCGGTTTCCGGCCGTCCGCTTGACCATGGTCGTAGTGCGTTGTTTTCTCACGATTTGCACAGTATGCTGAGAGCAGAACAACAATGTCGCCGCAGCTCCGCTGCGGAGCCGGCAACCGCCAGGAGAGAGACGATGACCAAATCCGAGTTGATCGAGCAGATCGCCATGCGACAGCCAGACCTGTCGCTCAAGGAAGTCGAGTCCGCGGTACGCCTCATCCTCGACGACATCACCGATACCCTGGCCGAAGGCGGGCGAGTGGAAATTCGCGGCTTCGGCAGCTTTTCGCTGCACTACCGTGAACCGCGCATCGGCCGCAACCCCAAGACCGGCGACCCGGTCGCGCTGGACGGCAAGTTCGTGCCACACTTCAAGCCCGGCAAGGAGCTGCGCGAACAAGTCAATGCCAGCCGAGCCCTCGGATACTGATCGCCATCACCATTGACAAGGGAACAAGCCCATGCGTTGGCTAAAAGGCCTCCTCCTGGCCATCATTCTGCTCGGGGTGCTGCTGGTTGGCATTCTGTTTGCCGTCAACAATCAGCAGACCGTGCCGCTCAACCTGATCTGGCTCGAACTGCCGGCCGTTTCGCTCTCGGTGTGGCTACTCGGCTCGCTGGCCAGTGGCGTGATACTGGGCATGTTGGCCATGACCGGGGTCTGGCTCAGGCTACGCACCCATCTGACGCGCGCCCAGCGTCACAATCGCCAACAGCGCAAGGAGCTCGACCGCCTGCGCGTCCAGGAGCTCAAGGAACTACCCTAAATGCCCGACGCCCTGCTGCTGAGCCTATTGGCGGCAGCCGTGGCCATCGGTTGGTGGCTAGGCCGCCGTGAACGCCGCGGCACATCCGATCCCGCGCAGCCGGCCACGCTGACGCGGGATTATTTCGTCGGCCTCAACTACCTGCTCAACGAGCAGCCGGATCGCGCCATCGAGGCTTTCGTGGCCGCCCTTGAGGTCAATAGCGACACCATTGATACTCATATCACCCTGGGCAACCTCTTCCGTACCCGAGGCGAAGCGGATCGTGCCGTCAAGATCCACCAGAATCTGCTCGCCCGCCCCACCCTGACTACGGGGCAGAGCGAACAGGTGCAACTGGAACTCTCCCGCGACTTCCTCAAGCTGGGACTACTCGATCGCGCCGAACGCCTTCTGCAACAGCTCGTTCGAGAATCCAGCCACGACCCGACGCGATACACGGCAAAGCAATTGCTGGTCGAACTGCTGGACCGCGAGGGCGAGTGGCAGGCAGCCCTGGACGTCGCTCATCCGACCCTGGTACGCCAGCACGACGAAATACGTCGCGCCGCCGCTCACTGGCTTTGCGAACTCGCCGAACAGGCCAGACAGACCGCCACCCCCGGCGTCGCCCGCAAGCGGTTACGCCAGGCGCTGAGCATCGATCCACGCTGCGTGCGCGCCAACCTGTCGCTGGCTGCACTGGCCATGGACACCGCTCGCTATCGCGAGGCGATTCGCGTGCTGATGCGCATCCCGGACCAGGATCTGGACTTCGTGCCGGTGATGCTCGAGCCACTGCAGCATGCCCACCGCCTGCTGGATGACGACGCCGGGCTGGCCACCTGTCTGGAGCAACTGCTGGACCGCGCTGCATTCACCAGCCTGGTGATTCTGCTGGCCGAAACCCGCCGCCGCCAACAGGGCGTACAGGCCGCCATCAACCTGGTTACCGAGCAGCTCGACCGTACGCCCAGCCTGGGCGGCCTGGACTACCTGCTGGACCTCTACTACCAGCAACAGCAGTCGAGCGGCGAACCCGATTCGCGTATCCGGCTACTCAAGCAGCATACCCACACGCTGCTTCAGGCCCGCCCGCGTCACCGTTGCCAGCGCTGCGGACTAACCGGCGAACCCTTGCACTGGCAGTGCCCGCGCTGCCGCAGCTGGGGTACCACCCGGCCCATCACTGGCATCGAGGGAGAGTGATTACTGCACCAGTTCCTGCTCGATGGCTGACAAGGCTGCCATCGGATCGTCCGCCTGGGTCACCGGTCGTCCCACCACCAGGTGAGTACTACCCGCCCGCTGGGCCTCCCGCGGCGTCATGACCCGCCGCTGATCATCGGCAGCAGCAAAGCGAGGACGAATCCCCGGCGTCACCTTGAGAAAATCCTCACCGCAGCGCTCACGCAGCCGGCTCGCCTCCTGGGCGGAACACACGACTCCCGACATGCCGCTCTCCTTGGCGAGCCGAGCCAAGCGCTCGACCTGCGCCTCGGCCAAATCCGTGACACCCACTTCCGCCAGATCCGCACGTTCGAGACTGGTCAGCACGGTGACGGCAATCAGATGCGTGGTCAGCCCATGACGATCCAGACGCTCCCGCGCCGCCTCCATCATGCGCCGTCCGCCGCTGGCATGAACGTTGACCATCCACACCCCCTGCTCGGCGGCCGCCTGCACCGCACCGGCCACGGTATTGGGGATGTCGTGAAACTTGAGATCGAGGAAGACATCGAAGCCCCGCCCATGCAAGGCTTCGACGACATCCGGTCCGCTCCGGGTGAACAACTCCTTGCCCACTTTCACGCGACAGCGCATTGGATCGAGGCGATCGGCCAGGCACAGAGCAGCATCCAGAGAGGGGTGATCCAGGGCAATGATCAGGGGCGAATGGCAGGGCACGACAACGACTCCAGTCGGAAAAATGAGCACGATACAGTATACCAGCGCATCCCGTTGATCCGCGCCCGGCCACTTGGTCTATGCTCTTAGGATAACCACCGAGTCTGCAATGCACGTCAGCGCCAAACCAGATGGACCGGGAGGACTCCATGACCAGCGACCACCGTATGGCCCCCATTGCCCTGCCTGACACGCGCGCCTGCCGGGTGCTCGACACCCTGCTGGACGGCTCGGGTGTCGCCCTCAACGGCAACCATCCCTGGGATCCGCAGATCTATCACCCCGACTTCTGTGCGCGCGTGTTGCGTCAAGGCACCCTCGGTCTCGGTGAGGCCTACATGGATGGCTGGTGGGAATGCGAGCACATCGACGAAATGGCCTGTCGCCTGCTTAACCATGGGCTAGGCGAGCGCGCCAAAACACCAGCGGACCGGCTGATGTATCGACTTCAAGCCGGCTTTATCAACCTGCAGAGCAAGGCCCGCGCCTACATCGTCGGCGAGCGACACTACGATCTGGGCAACGACCTCTTCGAGCGCATGCTCGACCCCACCATGTGCTATTCATGCGGCTACTGGAAAACCGCCGACACCCTTCACGAGGCACAACTCGCCAAGCTCGAATTGGCGTGCCGCAAGCTCGAGCTGACCCCCGGCATGCGTGTGCTCGACATCGGTTGTGGCTGGGGCAGCTTCGCCGAGCATGCAGCCCGCTATCACGGCGTCGAGGTGACCGGCATCACCATCTCGCGCGAACAGGCACGTCTGGCCCGAGAGCGCTGCGAGGGGCTGCCCGTCGACATTCGTCTCCAGGACTATCGCGACCTGGCCGGCCATTTCGACCGTATCGTCTCCATCGGCATGTTCGAACACGTCGGCCACCGCAACTACCCCACCTACTTCGACACGGTGGCGCATCTGCTCGACCACGATGGCCTTTTCCTGCTGCACTCCATCGGCTCGAACCGCTCCGACGTGGGAGCCGACCCGTGGGTCGACCGCTATATCTTTCCCAACGGCCAACTTCCCTCGATACGCCAGATCGCCGAAGCCAGCGAGGGTCATCTGATCATGGAGGATTGGCAGAACTTCGGCGCCGACTACGACACCACACTCATGGCCTGGCTGACCAACTTCGATGCGCACTGGCACGAGATTGCCGATCGCTACAGCGAACGCACCCAGCGCATGTTCCGCTACTACCTGTCGGTATGCGCCGGCGCTTTTCGCGCCCGCGAGCTGCAGCTGTGGCAAGTGCTCTTTTCTCGGGGCCGCCCCGGTCGCTACGACGCACCACGCTGACGACGTTTGATGCAGATCATGCTCGACACCCTTGTACTGCATGCCCGGCAAGCCCCGTGGGGTGCACGATGATCCGCGCAGGGGTATATTAGCGTCTTCACCTAGCGCCCCGACGCGGCGCTGGAATGCGCCAATAACAACTCAGCACGCGGTCTGGCATGCCTGCCTGCCGCAAGGGATCCCGCATGGAACAGCACGACGTCATGCCGGATGGGGGGCTGAACGCACCGGAGCAGCTGCGCGACTTCGCGGCACGCTTGCCAGGCGTCATCTTTCAGTTCTATCGCGGCCGAGATGGCCACATGCGCTTCCCCTACCTGGCCGGCAGCGGCACGGAGTTACCCGGCATCGAGCCCGCCAAGCTCGCTCTGGATGCGCGCCACATGCTCGAGCGCCTCGACGAAGAGGACTACCCGCGCCTGATGACCGCCATCGAGCGCTCGTCGCGCTGGCAGATACCCATCGCCACCAAGTTCCGCCTGCGCCTGGTCAAGGGACGCTCGCGCTGGATCGCCCTGCGAGCGCAGCCCCAACCAGCCGAACACGGCGTACTCTGGCATGGGATGATGATCGACATCACCGAACAGATGATCGAGGAGGCCCGACTGCGTCGGCTCTCCGACACCGACGCTCTGACTGGACTGGCCAATCGACGCAAGCTGATCACGCGCCTCGACGAAGAGACGTCGCTGTGCAGCCGGCATGGCACGCCACTGTCGCTGATGCTCATCGATCTCGACCATTTCAAGCGCGTCAACGATACCTGGGGACATCTCCAGGGCGACCAGGTGCTCATCGAACTGGCCAAGCTCTGCCGCCAGCTGCTGCGCCAGGAAGACACCATGGGGCGTCTCGGCGGTGAAGAATTCGCCGTGGTGTTGCCGCTCACGCCCATGGTGCGAGGCTACCCACTGGCCGAGCGGCTGCGCCAGCAGATCGCCGAACACGACTTCGGCATTCCCCCGGGCTCCGTCACCGTCAGCATCGGCCTGGCCGAATACCGCCTTGGCGAGCCCCGTGACAGTCTGATCGAGCGCGCCGACGCCAGCCTCTACGCCGCCAAGCGAGAGGGTCGCAACCGCGTCATCGCATGATTGGATTCATGCCACCCGCATCATGCCGCTGCCATCTACTCCAGTCGCTCCCGTCGTTGCCACAGGCACATCAAACCATGCATCGGCAGGTAGACGGCCAGCGGCCAGACCAGCATCAAACCTGCCAAGTAGAGCAGCGGATCCAGTGACTCCTGGTGGGTACCGAAGGGCCCGTGGACCCAATTGACGTTGCGCTCGGCGTCAGTGAACAGATAACTGGCGGGAATCACCAGCCAGGTCAGCCCCGTCTGCCATCGCAGCGCCCGACGATCATAGCCGAGGCGCAGCACCGCGAAGCCCGCCACCAGCGGCAATATCAGGTGATACAGCGATAGTAGCCGGGTCGTCAGTGGATGCTCGGGGTCGAACATGTACTCCGTGCCCCCGATCGGGTGTACCCCGGTCAGCCAGGCCGTGCCCACGTCCACGGCCCACAGGGTCCCGACGAGCGCCACCGCGAGCCATTGCATGGAGAGCAAGCGACGGCTTTCGGTCCACAGCCCGGCAAGGATGAGGAAGTTGGCGAAGTTGCATAGCCAGAAGTAGTTCTGCGGCCCGAGCAACACCGCATAGGTCGGCGCCCAGCCCAGGATCCAGGCCGTGAAGGCCAGCTTCAGCCAGAGTGGCAGCCGCGCTCGCATCGTGTCCTCCATCGCTCCCTCCGCCGTCGGCCTGCCGTCACTGTAGCAAGCAGGGCAATCACGGTTGAACACGACGAGGGGCGCCGGGGACAGGTCGAAGAGGAGGTCTTTTGCCATGGGTGAGGAGCACTGCTCCGAACGGGCTGGCCATGGATGGCCAGCCCCGGTCCTGCAAGCGAAGCAGGATGCGAGAGCGAAGCAGGGCAAAAGTAGCGCCCAGGGAGGGGTTCACAGCGCCTCCTTGTAGACCTGTCGACGGATCAGCACCGAGTGAACTTGCTAATGCAATAGCCCCACTGTGGCCAGTCTCCCGGTGGCAGTTCGCCCGCCGCGATGGCATCATAGTCGGGGTATGTCACACCTTTGCCGCGAGAATCGACGAGGTAGCGAATTACATGTTCGAGCACATTGAGCGGGTACCCGGGGATGCCATCCTCGGTCTGATCGAGGCCTTCAAGAAGGACACCAATCCCCAGAAGGTCGATCTTGGCGTCGGGGTCTACAAGGATGCCCAGGGCAACACTCCGGTGATGCGCGCCGTCAAGGAGGCCGAGGCCCTGCTGCTCAAGAACGAAACCACCAAGACCTACATCGGCTCCCATGGCGCGCCGGAGTACGGCAGCGTGATCCTGCCCATGGTACTGGGTGAGAGCTCTCCGGTGCTGGAAGCGGGTCGTGCCAGCGCCACCCAGTCGCCGGGCGGAACCGGCGCCCTGCGTCTGGCGGCCGACTTCATTGCCAAGAAGCTCCCCGGCAAGGGTATCTGGGTCAGCGACCCAACCTGGCCGAACCACCTGGGCATCTTCACCGCCGCTGGCATCGAGTTGCACAAGTACCCCTACGTGGACGCCGACAACCGCCTCGACTTCGACGGCATGCTGGGCGCCCTCAAGCAGATCCCCGAAGGCGATGTGGTGGTGCTCCACGCCTGCTGCCACAACCCCACCGGCTTCGACCTCTCGCGCGAGCAGTGGCAAACCGTCCTCGAGGTGGTGCGCGAGCGTCACCTGCTGCCACTGATCGACTTCGCCTACCAAGGCTTCGGCGAGGGGCTAGACGAAGACGCCTACGGGGTGCGCCTGCTGGCCGAGAACCTCGATGAAGCGATTATCACCAGCTCCTGCTCCAAGAATTTCGGCATCTACTGCGAGCGTACCGGCTGTTTGATCATGGTCGCGAAGAACCGCGAACAGATGGAGAACGTGCGCTCGCAGATCGCCATCGTGGCCCGCGAGAACTACTCCAACCCGCCGGCCCACGGCAGCGCCATCGTCAGCGAGATCCTGCACTCCGCCGAGCTCGCCGCCGTGTGGCGCGAAGAACTCACCGAGATGTGCGACCGCATCAACACCCTGCGCCGCGAGTTCGTCGAAGCCCTGGCGCCGTACGGGTTGGACGAGAAGTACGCCTGCGTGGCCGAGCAGCGCGGTATGTTCTCCTATACCGGCCTGACGCCCGAACAGGTCGACCGCCTGCGCGACGAGTTCGGCATCTACATGGTGCGTTCCGGCCGCGCCAACGTGGCCGGCTTCTCCCAGGAGAACCTGCCCTACCTGGCCAAGGCGATCGCCGCGGTCAACTGACCGGCGCTCCAAAAGCCGACGACGACGGCGCCCGGGCCCTGCCCGGGCGCCGTCGTTTTCGAGTAGAATGCCCGTTTTGCCGCCGGGGGCTCGGGGCGCCTTGCGGCGCCCATGGCAGAGCAGGACTTGACCGATCAGTCAGATGCTGGCCAGACTGCAAGCTGCCTTGAATACAACCCCGACAACCAAGAGGCTTCCCATGGCGGCAACTCCCGTGCACTACCCCTGGTACAAGAAGGAAGACACCGACGCCTTCTTCGCCCTGTTCCAGAACAACATCGCCAACTTCGTGGTCATCGCCATCACCATGCTGGGCATGGACTTCCCGGCGTCGATCGTCTTCGGCCAAGTGCTGCCCGGCGCCGCCGTGGCGGTGATGGTCGGCAACTTCTACTACGCCTGGAGCGCGGCACGCCTGGCACGCCGCGAAAACCGCAGCGACGTCACCGCCCTCTCCTACGGCATCTCCACACCGGTGATGTTCGTCTTCCTGTTCGGCGTCCTATTACCGGCCAAGCAGCTCACCGGCGACCCGCAACTGGCCTGGAAAGTGGCGGTGGCAGCCTGCTTCATCAGCGGTGCCATCGAAGCATCGATCAGCGTGATCGGTCGCTGGGTGCAGTATCACTTGCCACGGGCGGCAATGCTCGGTGCCGTGGCCGGCGTCGCCCTGACCTTCATCGCCGGCGAAATGCTGTTCAAGACCCTGGAGATCCCGATCATCGGGCTGTTGGTGCTGGCGATCATCATCGTCGGCCTGATCGGTCGGGTGACGATGCCGTTTCGCATTCCCACCTCGCTGTTCGCCATCGTCATCGGCACCGCGCTCGCCTACCTGATCGGTGCCACCGAGGACGGCCAGTTCAGCGGAGCCTTCACCCATCTCGGCTTCTATCCGCTGCTGCCCAATCTCGCTTGGTTCGAGGGGCTCGGCCTGCTGTTCACCAGCATGCTGGCAGTGCTCACCGTGGTGCTGCCGATCACCCTTTACAACGCCATCGAGACCATGAACAACGTCGAGGCCATGGAAGCCGCCGGTGACAAATACGACGTGCGCGAGTGTCAGGCCGTCGACGGCGCCGGCACCATGCTCGGCGCCCTGTTCGGCGGCGTCTTCCCCACCACCGTATACATCGCCACCGTAGGCGCCAAGTGGATGGGTGCCGGTCGCGGCTACAGCCTGCTCAATGGCGCCGTCTATGGCCTGGCCACGATGTTCGGCCTCATCGCCGCCCTGTCCGCCATCATCCCTGTGTCGGTGGTGGCACCGATCCTGGTGTTCGTGGGCATGTCGATGATCGCAACCGCCTTCCAGGGCAACGACAGCCGCTACTATCCGGCCGTGGCTCTGGCCATGCTGCCCTACTTCGCCAACTACGTGATGACGCGCTTCAACCGGGGCGCCGAAGAGGTCGTGGCGGACATCTCGAGCGGCATCGTGGCACTGGGCCAGGGCGCCATGTTCACGGCGATCTTCATTGGTGCCATGACCGTATCGGTCATCGACCACCAGTTCCGCCGCGCCGCCGCCTTCGCCGGCGTTGCCGCCCTCTTCGCCTTCGTCGGTCTGATGCACGCCCCGGAGCTGGCCTTCAACGCCTCACCCGACTTCGCCACCGGCTACCTGGTGATGGGGGGACTCTTCCTCTACTTCGCCTGGCAGCAGGAGCGCCTGGGCGCCCCCCGCCCGGTACCTGCCGGGAAGCCAGCGAAAGATGCCCCGCCGGCCAACGACTGACCCTGAGGCAACCCACTCGGCCCGGCATGCCTGCCGGGCCTACCTCTTGCCAGCGCTCAATGCCGGCCGCCGCCGCGGGCTGGCGAGGATGCGACGCAGCACCAGCCAGGCCGCCGCACCCGCCATGAGATTACCCAGCCCAGCACCAACGGCCAGCCCGGTCAAGCCTCCCAGTCGGCTGCCCAGCCACAGGCACGGCAGGTAGAACACGAACAGCCGCGCACCGGACATCAGCATGGCGCGCATCGGCCACCCGAGAGCATTGCCGGCCGACACCACCAGCATGCACACCCCCAGCGCCGCATAGCTCGGCAGCAGGAAGCGAATCAGCCGAGCCAAGTCATCATGCACTTCGGGGCTGCCGGCCAGCAGTTGGGCGACCCAGGGCGAAGCCAGCGCCAGCAGCATGCCCAGGGCAAGCTGCCATGCCACCACGACCCGCAGCGCCAGGCGCATCAGTCGATGTATCTGAGCCCAGTCGCCGGCCCCGTAGCAGCGCCCCAGCCAGGGCGGCAACGACATGGTCATGGCCAGCACCACCATCAGCGACAGCGTCTCGAGCCGGCTGGCCAGCCCCCAGGCGGCCACTGCCGACTCCCCCAGGGCTGCCACCACCGAGATCGCCAGCATGGCGGCCAGCGGCGGCAGCAGCTGACTGACCATGGCCGGCCCGGCAATACTCGCAAAGACGGGGGCGGAGCGACGCAGCTCATCGCCCAACCCATGACGGGCCAGCCAGTCACGCTGCCGCAGACGCTGTCCCAGCACCACCAGCCCCACGGTGAAGGCCACTGCCGTGGCCCAAGCGGCTCCCGGCAACCCAAGCCCGGTCCAGGGACCGAGCCCGAAGATCAACAGGGGGTCGAGCACCAGGTTGACCAAGCTGGTCATCACCATCATCTTGCCCGGCAGCCAAGTGTCGCCATGGGCACGAAACAGGCTGTAGCCGAAATAGAGGAGTGCCCCGAGCCAGGCGGCCAGCAGCTGCGGCACCCAGTAACCCCGGATCAGCTCACGGGTTGCGACATCCGCGCCCAGACGAGAGAAGATCGGCGCCTGGAACGCCCACAGCATCAGCGCCAGGCATGCCATCACAGCCATTCCCACCAGCAGCAGTAGCGAGCCCAGGCGGCGGGCCCGCAACGCCTCTTCGGCGCCCAGGGCACGGGATATCAGCGCCGCAATGGCGATCCCCATGCCGACCTGCACGCCAATGATCAAGAACGATAGCGGAAAGGTGAAGGATTGCGCCGCCAGGGGCGCGGTGCCGAGACGAGCGATGAAGGCACTGTCCACCAACTGGAAGCCAAGCAGCGCCAGCACACCGATGGCCATGGGCCAGGTCTGGCGCCATAGCGTGCGCGCCAGTGAGATAGGCGAGTCGTCGATAGCGGTCACGGGTACTTCTACATTGCGAAGGAAGCGAGCATTCTACGCCATCGGCCGTCGACTCTCAGCCCGACAGGTGGCCATGGCCAGGTACCAGTCCACCCAGCAAGCGCTGGATGTCGTCGCTTGCCATGGGGCGGTAGAAGTAGAATCCCTGAATCAGATCGCAGCGCATTTCTCGCAGCAACTCCAGCTGTTCGGCATTCTCTACTCCCTCGGCCACCACCTCCAGGCCCAGGCGATGACCGATGAAGATCGCGGCCTCCATGATCGCACGATCTTCGGGCTGACGAGGGGCATCATGCACGAAGCTGCGGTCGATCTTGAGCGCGGTGACAGGGAAGTGCTTGAGATAACTCAACGAGGAGTAGCCGGTGCCGAAATCGTCGATGGCGATGCGCACTCCGCGGTGGTAGAGACGCCTCAGCCCCTCGAGCACCGAGTCCTCCGCCTCTATGAGCACGTTCTCGGTCAGCTCGATACCGATATCCCGCGGCCCCAGTCCGTGACGTAGCAGGCAGTCCTCGAATCGCGCCAAGGCCCCCGTGTGCAGCAGCTGGCGCCCGGAGACATTGATATCGATGCGCTGGGAGGTAAACCCCTGGTCGCGCCAGACCCGCTGCTGCCGGCACGCCTCCTCCATCACCCAGTCGCTCAACCGATGTATCAGTCCGGAGCGCTCGGCCAGCGGAATGAATTCCGCCGGAGAGATGGGCGGCCCCTCGGCGGGAATCCAGCGCAACAGGGCCTCGAGGTTCTCGATGCGTCCGCTCACCGCCGATACCTGTGGCTGGTAATGCAGGCAGAGGTCGCCCCTGTCCAGGGCCTGTTCCAGTTGCGCCACCAGATGGTGCTGACGCACCAGCTCGTCATGCAGGTGCTGTTCGAAGAAGCGCAACGCTCCCCGCCCCTCCAGTTTGGCGCGGTTCTTGGCCACGTCAGCGTTGCGGATCAGCTCCCGGGCGCTGAGGCCATTGTCGGGATACAGCGCAACGCCGAGACAAGCCGTGACTTGACGACTGCGGCCATCGAGAACGAAGGGGGCGCGAAGCGACTTCCGGACGTTCTCTACCAGTCGCCATAGATCGGCCTGGCGATGCAGTTCCGGAAAGGCGAGCACGAACTCGTCACTCGACACCCGAGCGATCAGGTCGCTCATCCGTTGCTGGTCACGCAGCCGCTGCGTCAGCTCCACGAGCAGCCGGTCCCCCTGCTCGTAACCCAGCGCATCGTTGATATCCACGAAGTGATCGATGTCGAGATAGACCAGCGCCAAAAAGCCACCCTGACGCGAGCAGCTATCCAAGAGCGCATCCAGCTCGCCTTCGAACGTCTGCCGATTGGGCAGGTGCGTCAAGCCGTCGAAACGAGTCGCGAACTCCAGCTCACGATGCGCCTTTTTCTGATCCGAGAGATCCACATCGACGCAGAACATCAGCGGTGATTCGGTGTGCTCGCCGAGCATCACATGATGCGAGAACACGGGCACCAGTTCCCCGCTCCTGTGGCGCAGCTCCAGTTCTTCGGGAGGAATCTCGATACCATCGCGAATCCAGGCACGGTGCGCCTCTATCACGCCCTGACGCATGCCAGCGGGAATGATCAGATCCTCGAGCTGGTTGCCCAGCGCCTCCTCGGCACTGTATCCATAGAGGCGAGTGCTCGCTTCGTTCCAGTAGATGACACGGCGCTCACGGTCATAGCCCTGCACCGCCACCTTGGGCAGACTCTCGAGAAGTGCGCGAAAACGTTGTTCACTCTCCAGGTACTGGCGGCGCACCAGTGCCACTTCAGACTGGCCTCCGGCGACGAGTGCCGCTGAAGCACGCTCGGTCGGCGAAGTTTCGTGTTTCGCTAGTGCCTGCCCGGTTCGGATATCACGGCCGGTCATGGAACTCCTCATCAATGGTGAAGACGCCTTCCTCGACGACAGTGCCGGGTGGGAACGGCATTCACATTGATCTTACAGGTCATTGTCAGCTTTCACCTACATATCAGATATCAACGATCTGATACCCATCAGCCAATGTAATCATGGGCCATCTCCTACAGCATAGGCGCTTTCGTCATACATTTCTTTGACATTTGATTGCATATCTTTTCATTTTTCTTCTGTTGCTCGTTCATTCCGCGAGCGGCAACCGGGCAATACCGCCCACGCAACAGGAGAATCCCAACATGAAACTCGATACCCTCAAGCACGGCTTCGACGTCACCGGCATGCCCCCGGCCCCAGATGCCACCTACTGGAGGCCTGACGTCATGGCCCAACTTCACCGACAGGGGTGGAGCCAGACGGATATTCGTCGGCACATCGACCTGCCCGCCTGGCAGGGCTTCACCACCGACCTGCCACGGGACCCCTATGTCAACCGGCGCTGGAAGCGGATGTCGTGGCTGGCCTTGAACGAGGCCGGCAGCATGGAGGTCATGGGCGACTGCCCCATGGCCCAGGGCGGCGCCTTCAACGATGCCGACAGCATGGCCGACCGGCTGCGCTACTATGACCCGCTGACGCCCGACTTCCTCGAGCGTGCCGACGTCAAGGCCTTCGTTCAGGCCTGGTGTCGACTGTGGGGCATCGGGCCCCGTGAGCCGGTCCTCATGCAGATCACCGGCGTCAGAGGCGAGGGGCAGGTAGATCCCCTGCAGGGACAAGGCATCCATGCGGATGGCTGCCGAGCGCTGAGCATCCTGGTACTGACGCGGGATAACGTCGCAGGCGCGGAGAACCACCTGTTCGCCGACAAAGCGGGAACCGAACACCTGGTGGATACCACGCTCGCCCCTGGCGACATCCTCCACTTGCGTGACGACAAGGTCTTCCACAGCGTGGATGGCATTGCGCAGCAAGACGCCGCGGCGCCCTTCGAGCGCTTCATCATCATCATCAACAGCCGCTTCGTGGATGATTTCCAGAACCGCATCCTACGGCGTCACTTCCCCAACGCCGTGCTCAATGCATCGGCCTGACCCCACCGGGCGCTGAAGCCGGCGCCCTTCACGACAATAGCCCCCGGCCCAAGGGCCGGGGGCTCGCGTTCTGAACAGGTCCGTCGCTCGGTTTACTGGCGCACGCCCTCGAAGGTCACGTAGAGCTCAAGCTCGTGCATCATCTCCGGGAAATCGCTCATGTCGATACCGAAATCGCCCAGCGTCAGGGTCGTGGATCCTTCGAAACCGGCCCGATAGCCACCCCAGGGATCCTCGCCTTCACCGACCAAGGCTATCGGCATCTCGATTTCGCGAGTCTCGCCATGCAGAGTGAGCTCGCCACTCACGATGCCTTCCCCCTCGCCCGTCGCCTCGAAATCGGTGGAGGTGAAGGTCGCCGTGGGGTACTCACCGGCATTCAGGAAGTCATCGCTCAGAATGTGCTTGTCACGCTCGGCATGATTGGAATTCAAGCTATTGATCTGCACTTCCATCTCTACGCTGGACGCCTCGAGATTCTCCGGGTCGTAGTGGAAAGAACCGGTGAATTCCTCGAAGCTACCGAGAATGTAAGAGTAACCCAGGTGGTTGATCTTGAACTGGACGAAGGCGTGCTGACCTTCGGTATCGACGACATAGTCAGCGGCCTGGGCCTGGCCGATGCCCATCAGGGTCGCCGTACTCAGGGCCGTGACGATAGCGGTCTTCTTGAACATCGTGCTCTCTCCTTGCGCTTGGATGGAAGTGTGTCGATGGCCTCAACGATGGCTGAGGCGCGGATCGATCATTCGCCTGAGAACCTCGTTGCGATCGATCCAGTGGTGCTTGAAGGCGGCGAGGCCATGACCTGCAGCCAGGAGAACCAGCGCCCAGGCGCTATACCAATGAACCTCTCCGGCAATCGTTGCCTGGTTGGGCAGGTCGCTGATGAGCGCCGGCACCTCGAAACTGTCGAACACGTCGATGCCGCGGCCATCGGCAGTGGAAATGAGGTAGCCACTGACGAGCACTGTCAGCATCAAGGCGTAGAGACCGAGGTGTCCGAGGTGTGCGGCAAGGCGCTCGACGCGGTGGCCCAAGGCGCGTGGTGTGGGGTTGACCAGACGCCAGACCAGCCGCAACAGGGTGGCGAACAGCACCAGCATGCCAATGGAGCGATGCCACCAGGGAGCCAGGTTGTACCAGTCGTCATAGTAACCCAGACCGGTCATCCACCAGCCCAGTACGAAAAGGCCGACGATGGCAACGGCCAGAACCCAGTGCAACAGGATGCTCACCAAGCCCCATCCGCTTCGCGTATTGCGCCACATGGCGTGACCTCGAGTGCGTGATCGATGGCGCCTAGCCTACCGCAGTGCACCAACCGGCGCCGCTGAAAAAACCCGAATACATCATTCGGAAAAACCGTCAGCTCGAGCTTTTCCCAAGACAAGTTCAGACCGCAGTGGAGCCCACTGCAAGCGACAATGGGTCACGTCACCGGATGCGCAAGACGCCCTGCCGCCGCAGGGGGCATTCAGCCGAGGCCAGGAGGCCCGGGGAAGTCACGCCAGGGTATCCAGCCCTCTGGCGAGATCGGCACGAATATCGTCGCAGGCTTCCAGGCCGACGGCGACGCGGATCAGTCCCTCGCTGATGCCCGCCGCGACCTTCTGGTCAACGGAGAGACGTCCATGGGTAGTGGTGGCCGGATGAGTGATGGTGCTCTTGACGTCCCCCAGGTTGCCGGTGATGGAGAGCAGTCGGGTGGCGTCGATCACCGACCAGGCACCCTGGCGTTCTCCCTTCACCTCGAAGCCCAGCACGGCGCCGAAGCCGCCCTGCTGACGCTTGGCCAGGGCATGCTGCGGGTGGTCCGGCAGCCCCGAATAGTGCACTCGCGTCACCGCCGGATGAGCGGTCAGCCACTCTGCCAACGCCTGGGCGTTCTCGCAGTGGGCGCGCATGCGCAGGCCGAGAGTCTCCAGCCCCTTGGTGAATATCCAGGCGTTGAACGGGCTCAGGCACGGGCCACAGGTGCGCACCACGCCGAACACCTCCTCGAGCAGCGTATTCGGACCTACCACAGCGCCTCCCACCGCACGCCCTTGACCGTCCAGATACTTGGTGGCGGAGTGGATCACCAGGTCGGCACCCAGATCGAGGGGGCGCTGCAGGGCCGGCGTGAGAAAGCAATTGTCGATGGCCAGCCATGCACCGTGACGATGGCCGATCTCGGCAAGCGCCTCGATATCGACCACTTCGGAGAGCGGGTTGGATGGCGTCTCGGCGAACAGCAGCTTGGTGGAAGGAGTGATGGCCGCTTCCCAGGCCGTCAGGTCGGAAAGCTCGACATAGTGGGTAACGATACCCAGTTTTGCCAGGTACTTGTCGAACAGACTTACGGTGGAGCCGAACAGCGAACGCGAGGCGACGATCTCATCGCCGGCCTGAAGCAGAGCCAGAGCCGTGGCGAGGATGGCGGCCATGCCCGAGCTCGTCGCCACGCAGCGCTCACCACGTTCCATCACCGCCAGACGCCGCTCGAACGTCTGCACCGTGGGGTTGGTGAAACGGGAATAGACGTTGCCCGGTTCATCGCCGTTGAACTTGCGCGCCGCCTCGGCAGCGCTGCCATAGACGAAGCTCGACGTGGGAAAGATCGGCTCGCCGTGTTCCTGCTCACCGGTGCGATGGTGTCCGGCTCGAATGGCCAGGGTTTCGAGAGCCCACTCGTCGATGTCTCGCTGCGGATCCATTCCAATGCCCTCAGTCGTCGATGTCATCATCCAGATTGTGGGTACCCACCAGGGCATGATCGCCGGCGCTCTGCTGCTTGGCCTCATCGTTGCGCGACGCTTCCAAAGCCGAGAGATAGGCCTCGTCGATGTCGCCGGTCACGTAGCGGCCATCGAACACCGAGCAGTCGAAGGCGTCGAGCGTGGGATTAACGTCACGGCACGCCGCCTTGAGGTCGTCCAGGTTCTGATAGAAGATCCGATCGGCACCGATCAGCTCCCCGACCTCGGCCTCGCTGCGACCGTGAGCGATGAGTTCACTGGCCGCCGGCATGTCGATACCGTAGACGTTGGGATAACGCACCGGCGGCGCGGCGGAGGCGAAATAGACCTTGTTCGCGCCGGCCTCGCGGGCCATCTGGATGATCTGCTTGCAGGTGGTGCCGCGTACGATGGAATCATCCACCAGCAGCACATTCTTGCCTTGAAACTCGATGCCGATGGCATTGAGCTTCTGACGTACCGACTTCTTGCGCTGGGTCTGCCCGGGCATGATGAAGGTGCGTCCGATGTAGCGGTTCTTCATGAACCCTTCACGATACGTCACGCCCAGATGCTGGGCGAGCTCGAGGGCCGAGGTCCGTGAGGTATCGGGAATGGGGATCACCACGTCGATGTCGTGCTCCGGCCACTCGCTGCGGATGCGGTCGCCGAGTTTGCGCCCCATCTGCATGCGCGTCCCATAGACGTAGGCGCCGTCGAGGATGGAGTCGGGGCGAGCCAGATAGACGTGTTCGAAGATGCAGGGTGCCAGACGCGGAGCATCGGCACACTGCTGGGTGTGGATGTGCCCCTCCATGTCGACGAAGATCGCCTCGCCCGGCGCCAGATCGCGGTGCAGCTCGAAACCGCCGACATCCAGCGCCACCGACTCGGAGGCGATCATCACGTCCTGTCCGCTGCCCTCATCGCGGGTGCCGAACACCACCGGGCGAATGCCGTGGGGGTCACGGAAGGCCACCAGGCCCACGCCGTTGATCATGGCCACTGCCGCATAGCCGCCCTGGCAGCGACGATGCACTCGGCGCACTGCATCGAAGACGTCGCCGGGAGCCAGATGCGGGCCCTGCTTGCCCAACTCATGAGCGAAGACGTTGAGCAGCACCTCGGAGTCGGAACTGGTGTTGATATGGCGCAAATCGGAGGAGAAGAGCTCTTGCTTGAGCTGCTCAGAGTTGGTCAGGTTGCCATTGTGCGCCAGGCAGATCCCGTAAGGTGAATTGACGTAGAAGGGCTGCGACTCCGCCTCGCTGGAAGATCCTGCGGTGGGATAACGGACGTGACCGATCCCCAGGTTGCCCTTGAGGCGTGCCATGTGACGCGTATGGAAAACGTCACGCACCAGGCCGTTGCTCTTGCGCAGCAGGAAACGCCCCTCGCTCCAGGTCATCATGCCGGCGGCATCCTGGCCGCGGTGCTGGAGCACCGTCAGGGCGTCGTAGATCGCCTGATTCACGGTCTGCTTGGCCAGAAGGCCGACGATACCGCACATTCCACCTTACCTCGCTTGCCTGGAGCTTGCTTTAAAGAGACGAGGCGGCCCGCCTGCGGCCCGCCCGGGTTCATCGATCGTCAGTGGTCATCGTGTCGCTGCTGCCGTCGCTGCCCGGCAGGGAGAGTTCGCGGAGCGCCGAGGGTTCGGGAAGGCGCCCCTCCCACGTCTCCAGGTGACTCACCGCCCAGTCGCGCAGTTGCTCGAAGGGGGGGCGCAGTTCGGCGTCCTGCCAGGCCTGCAGCTGGACCAGCGGCGTCAGGCTGATCAGGATGGTGGCCAGCACCAGGATCGCCGCACCGCGTGCCACCCCGAATGCAGCCCCGGCGAGCCGATTGAACAGCCCCATGCCCACCCACTCCACGGCGGCATGTACCATGCGAATGATCACTCCGCACAGCAGCACTACGCCCAGGATCACCACCACGAAGGCCAGCACCAGGCGACCATCGGGGCTATCGATGATGCCGCTCAGCAGGTCTGCCACCGGCTCGGCAAGCAGCCGTGCCGCCAGCAGAGCCGTGACCCAGGCTGCCAGACCCAGCGCCTCGCGGATGAGGCCACGCATGACACCGGCCAACGTCGACACCGCCAGCACGGCCAGGAACAGCCAGTCGATCCAGGTCAGCGCCATGCTCACTCCTTCACCCGCACCAGCAACCCTTGCAGGTTGGCATCCTGCTTGAGTTCCCCCATCACTCGCTCCCCCTCCTCCGAAGAGGCGAAGGGGCCCACGTAGACCGTCGTCAGGTCATTATCGCGCTGGCGACGATAGACAGAGTAGCCCTGCTCGCCGAGCTGATTCTCGAGACGCTCGGCATTGGCCGGCTCGCCGAAACTGCCTACCTGCACCGCCCATTCTTCCGCGCCTCCCCCTGCCGCCTCATTCGTCGCGGTAGACTCCTCGAGACGCGCCGTCAGCTCGGCGATGGGATCGTCGACGGGCGTCTCCTGGGGCGATGCATCATCGGTAGCATCGGCGCTTTGGGTCGTAGCCACCTCATCGGCGGCAGCCGACGCATCGGCATCCAACGCATCATCGGCACTCTCCTCCGACACCGCTTCGGCACCGCCCACGGCGCCCCCCTCATTCGCATTCCTCGGCTCGTCGTCGGCAGTCTCGTCGGTCTCGCTGCCGGACTCGGCCGCATTGAGGCTTTCCGGTGGCTGCGGTTCGGGTACGTCATGACGCTCAACCGGCACCGGCTGCTCGATGGTGAGCACCGGTTCGGGGCGTTCCTCTCGCGGTGCCGGCTCGTCGAACAACATGGGGACGAAGATCACCGCGAGAGCCAAGAGGATCACCGCTCCGCTGATTCGTTCACGCATTCCGTACTTCATCTTGCCCTCCTGCACGCGGCGGTGAGGCCTGTCACGCTGGCGCCGCACCAGCCTGCTTCCATGCCAGTATGGCCGCCACGGTGAAGAAGGAGCCACACACCAGCACACGATCCTCGGAGTCCAGGCGCTCGGCAAGCCAGGCGCCCCCCGCTACCGGCGTGGCGGCCTGGTGGGCCACCTGCCCTCCTTGATCGACGATGCGGCCGGCAAGATCGGCAGCCGAGCGCGCCCGATCTCCTTCGAGCGACACGGTCACCCAAGCATCGGCCACCGAAGCCAAGGCGGCAATCACGCCATCGGCATCCTTGTCGGCCAACATGCCCAGCAGAACCCAGGTACGCCCGGCTCGACGCGAGCGAGAGGCCAGCCGCTCGGCCACGTAGCTTGCCGCATGCGGGTTGTGGCCCACATCTAGGCACCACTGGCCCAACCACTGCAGACGCCCAGGCAGCCTCACCTCGCCGAATGCTCGTCGGCAGGCCATCGCATCGAGTTCTACGCCCCCCAGGAGCAACGCCTGCAGCGCCGTGGCCGCATTGTCCAGCGGCAAGCCCGGATCGGGCAAGTCAGTCACTTCCAGCGCCTCACCTTGGGCGGTAATCCCCTTCCAGCGCCAACTGTCGGCACTCGATTCGCTGCGGCGAAACTGCCCACCCAGCACGAAAGGCACGGCGCCTTTCTCCCGGACCACTTCGTGCACACCCTCCGGCAGCCGGGTGCTGCCCAGCACCGCCGGCCGCCCAGGGCGCAGGATACCGGCCTTCTCGCAGCCGATGCCATCCAGATCGTCCCCCAGGTAGGCGGCATGATCGCGAGCCACGGTGGTGATCACCGCCACGTCGGCATCGACGACGTTCACCGCATCCAGGCGCCCGCCCAAGCCCACCTCGAGGATGGCGATATCCGGCGGGCCCTGCATCAGCACCCACAAGGCCGCGAGAGTCCCCACCTCGAAATAGGTCAGGCTGATGGAATTGCCCACTCGGCGCGCCGTCTCGACCGCTTCGAAACCAGCGATAAGAGTGGCATCGTCGGCTTCGCGGCCGTTCAGCCGCAGGCGTTCGTTGTAGCGCAGCAGATGGGGAGAGGTATAGGTGGCAGCGGTCAGACCATGGGCCAGAGCCAGGGCCTCAAGCAGGGCCACGGTAGACCCCTTGCCATTGGTGCCAGCCACGGTGATCACCCGGGTCGCGATGGGACGCGCCAGGAGCTCCATGCGACGGGCGACCTCGGCGACACGCTCAAGGCCGAGGTCGATACCCACCGGATGGGCGGCTTCCAGACGCGCCAGCCAATCATCGAGCGTAGAAGCGTGTGGCAGGTTCCCCACGGACGTCAGCGCGCGTCTTCTGGCCGCTGGGACCCGTCATCGCGGGATGAGTCCCCTTCGCCCAGGTGAGGCGTCGCAGCGTTCTCCGGCGACGGCTCTTCCCACGTCTCTTCCGCCTGCTCGGCAGCCTCGACGAGATCCGGTTCAGCCGATGCCAGCGGTTCATCCAGGCCCACGGGCGGCTGGTGCATCAGCTTGCGCAGCACGCCACCCAGACGATCGCGCATCTCGCCACGCGGCACGATCATATCCACGGTGCCGTGCTCGAGCAGGAACTCGCTGCGCTGGAAACCTTCCGGTAGCTGCTCGCGTACCGTCTGCTCGATGACTCGCGGTCCGGCGAAACCGATCAACGCATTGGGTTCGGCGACGTTGAGATCGCCAAGCATGGCCAGCGACGCCGAGACGCCACCGAACACCGGATCGGTGAGCACCGAAACGTAGGGCACGCCGGCCTCGCGCAACCGCTCCAGGGCGGCGGACGTCTTGGCCATCTGCATCAGCGAGAACAGTGCCTCTTGCATGCGCGCCCCACCGGAAGCGGAAAAGCAGATCAACGGCACCCCTTCTTCGAGAGCCAAGGTGGCAGCGCGCACGAACTTCTCGCCCACCACAGCGCCCATGGAGCCGCCCATGAAGGTGAACTCGAAGGCCACCACGACCACCGGCAGACCGTCGAGATGGCCGCGCATGGCCACCAGCGCATCCTTCTCGCCAGTCTCCTTCTGAGCGGCGCTCAAGCGATCCTTGTACTTCTTGGAATCGCGAAACTTGAGGCGGTCGACCGGCTCGAGGTCGGCAGCGATCTCCTCGCGACCGTCGGCATCGAGAAACCAGTCGAGTCGCTTGCGCGCCGTCAGCCGAAGGTGATGGTCGCACTTGGGACAGACATTGTGGTGCTTCTCCAACTCGGGCAGGTAGAGCACCGCTTCGCACTTGGGGCACTTGCGCCACAGCCCGTCGGGCACGCTGGCCCGGCGTTCCTTGCGCTGGATGCGCCCCACTGAAGGTACGATCTTGTCAAGCCAGCTCATGTCAGATAAGGCTTCCGTAGACTGTTGCGCCCGGCACGGCCAGGCGGATATGGATTCGCTCGGCGAGAGCCATCAACGGGGCAGCAAGGCGTCGAGGGCTGTGCGCATCTCGCCTAACACCGTCTGCAGCGCCGGAGAGATCGCTTCCGGACGCTCGGCGTTCTCGGCGATGCGGTTGACCAACGCCGACCCTACGATCACGCCATCGGCCACCTTGCCGACTTCCGCTGCCGAGGCCCCGTCGCGGATGCCGAACCCTACGCACAGCGGAAGCGACGTAAGCTCGCGCAACGGCGCCAGATGCTCGGCCACGTCCGCGGCGTTCAGGGTAGCGGCACCGGTGACGCCCTTGAGCGCCACATAGTAGAGGTAGCCCTCGCCATGAGCGCATATTGTAGCGGCCCGCTCGCGGGAAGTGGTAGGGGCGACCAGAAAGATCGAGGCGAGCCCGTGGGCCTGAAGCACCGGGCCGAACTCCTCGGCTTCTTCCGGGGGCATGTCCACGGTGAGCACCCCATCGACGCCTGCGGCGGCGGCCTGCTCGGCGAAGGCCTCCAGCCCGATGCGCTCGACGGGATTGAGATAGCCCATCAGCACCACCGGCGTTTCACTATCCTGCTGCCGGAACTCGCTCACCATCTCGAAGAGGTGGCTCAGCCGCACGCCGTGCTTGAGTGCACGTTCGCAGGCCTTCTGGATCACCGGTCCATCGGCCATGGGGTCGGAGAACGGCACGCCCAGCTCGATCACGTCGGCCCCCGCCGCCACCAGGGCGTGCATGAAGCCGACGGTGTGCTCGGGAGCCGGGTCGCCGGCGGTGAGATAGGGAATCAGCGCTCGGCGGCCCTGAGCCTTGAGATCGGCAAAGCGTTGGTCGATACGGTTCATCGGCATCCTCAGAACTCTATTCCATCGATCTTGGCGACCGTCATGATGTCCTTGTCGCCGCGGCCCGAAAGGTTGACCACGATGTGCTGGTCGGGCCGCATCGTCGGCGCCAGCACCTTGGCATGAGCCAGGGCGTGGGCGGACTCCAGCGCCGGCATGATGCCCTCGACATGGGTCAGCTCACGGAACGCCTCAAGCACGGCGTCGTCATTGGCGGCCACGTACTCGACGCGCCCCACGTCCTTCCACAGGGCGTGCTCGGGGCCAACGCCAGGATAGTCGAGGCCGGCGGAAATCGAGTGAGTGTCGGAGACCTGCCCCCCCTCGTCGGACATCAGGTAGGTTCGGTTGCCGTGAAGCACCCCGCGCGGCGCGCCCGAGGCGAGCGGCGCGGCATGCCGACCGGTCTCGACGCCGTTGCCACCGGCCTCGACGCCGATCATGGCCACCTCGTCATCCTCGACGAAGGGATAGAACAGCCCCATGGCATTGGAGCCGCCACCCACACAAGCGATCAAGGCATCGGGCAGCTTGCCGAACTCCTCGAACGACTGGCGACGCGCCTCGCGCCCCACCACGGCATTGAAGTCGCGCACCAGCATCGGATAGGGGTGCGGGCCGGCCACGGTACCGATGATGTAGAAGGTATCGTCGACATTGGTGACCCAGTCGCGCAACGCCTCGTTCATGGCGTCCTTGAGCGTGCGGGTACCGGACTCCACGGGAATGACGTTGGCACCCAGCAGGCGCATGCGGTAGACGTTGAGTTTCTGACGCTCGACGTCCTCGGCGCCCATGTAGACCTCGCAGGCAAGCCCCAGGCGCGCCGCCACGGTGGCGGTGGCCACGCCGTGCTGACCGGCGCCGGTCTCGGCGATCACCCGCGGCTTGCCGCTCTTCTTGGCCAGCAGAGCCTGGCCGATGGTGTTGTTCACCTTGTGGGCACCGGTGTGGTTGAGATCCTCGCGCTTGAGCCAGACCTGCGCCCCGCCGAGCTGTTTCGACCATCGCTCGGCATGATAGAGCGGTGACGGGCGGCCTACGTAGTGGGCCAGGTCATAGTCGAATTCCGCCTGGAAATCCGGGTCGTCGCGCAGACGCAGGTAGGTCTTGGCCAGATCGTCCAGGGCGAAGCTCAGGGTCTCCGAGACGAACCGTCCACCATAGGGACCGAAGTGGCCACGGGCATCCGGCAGTCGGGTCAGGTCACTGAACTTGCTCACGAAAAGCACCTCACAGGGTCGTCAGTAGGGACAGGGTTGGAAGCACGGCAAATCGCATGGTGAGGAGCATCATCGGGCATCGCGATCGGCATTCTGCACTGCCGAGAGGAATGCCGCGATACGTCGCGGATCCTTGCGCCCCGGCTCGATCTCCACGCCGCCGGAGACATCGACGGCGAAGGGATGCGCGACGGCAATGGCCTCAGCCACGTTATCCGGAGTCAGCCCACCCGCGAGAATAACAGGTTTTGTCAGGTTTGCGGGGATTCGCGACCAGTCGAACGTCTCACCGGTTCCCCCGGGAACCCCGGGCCGATA
This sequence comes from Pseudomonadota bacterium, assembly GCA_051749645.1. Lineage (GTDB taxonomy): Bacteria > Pseudomonadota > Gammaproteobacteria > Pseudomonadales > Halomonadaceae > Halomonas. The sequence continues at coordinate 302,545 of JBNJIT010000004.1, read as the reverse complement.
GGCATCCAGCAGCAGCGCCCGGGCGTTGGCGTATGCCGCCGCAGCGGCATGCACATCGAGCCCGTCACGCATGCGCAGCGCCTTGATCCAGGGGCGTCCGGCAATGGCACAAGCGGCGGGCGACTCATTGCCATGGAACTGCAGCAAGTCGAGGTGAGCCGCACAGCGCGCGACCCACTCCGCATCGTCGTCGACGAAGAGTCCCACTCGAGTCACGAAGGCAGGCACGCGCGCCGCGAGCCGTGCCAGCTGCGTCTCGTCCACGGCACGCCGGCTGCCCGGCCAGAGTACGAAGCCCAACGCGTCGGCACCCGCCGCCACGGCGGCTTCGACGTCCGCCTCGCGGGTCAGTCCGCAAATCTTGACGCGGGTGCGCGCCAGGAGCTCACTCATGGTCTTCCTCCGGCACGGCATCCTCAGCACTCACCGACTCGGCCGCCGGCCGACCGCGCCGGAACTCGACCCTGGGACAGTCGGGCAGCGGCCTCTCACCGGTCCACTCACCGAGGAAGGCGAGCAGGTTGGGCCCGAGCGGTTCATGGGGCAGCCCCCAACGGTCGTCATACCGCGAATCGACGAAGTGAAGCCCGCAAGCCGGGGCGGTCACATCGGCCAGGGTACGATCCTTCAACGTCATCAGCTCGGCCAGGTAGTCGCCACCGCGCTCACCGCGGCCCACCGTCACCAGGGCACCGACGATATTGCGAATCATGTGGTGCAGGAAGGCATTGCCCTGCACGTCGACGACCACCAGGGGGCCATGGCGATGAACCTCGATGAAGTGCAGGTGGCGCCAGGGTGTCTTCGACTGGCAGCCGGCAGCACGAAAACTGGAGAAATCATGCTCGCCCACCAGTGCCTGGGCAGCGCCATGCATGGCCTCTGCGTCGAGAGGGTCGCGGCACCAGGTGACATTGGCCCGCTCCAGCACAGGCCGGCTCGGCTGGTTGAGCAGCACATAACGGTAGCGGCGCGCCAGCGCCGTGAAACGGGCATGGAATTCGTCCGGCACCTCACGCACCCAGCGTACCGCCACATCGCGCGGCAGGTTGGCGTTGACGCCGAACACCCACGCCTTCTGGGAACGTGGCGCCGGCGCATCGAAGTGCACGATTTGCCGGGTGGCATGCACGCCGGAGTCGGTGCGCCCGCTGGCGTGCACCTTCACCGGCTGGCTGGCCACCTTGGACAGAGCCGTTTCCAGCGTCGCCTGAACCGAGGCGGCATGCTTGAGGCGCTGCCAGCCACAGTAGGCGGAGCCGTCGTACTCTACGCCGAGGGCCAGGCGGCCGGTCAGCGAACGGCGATCATCGAGCGATTGAAACAGGGTCATTCGGCCATCGGCGTCGTGTTGGTCAGCAGGGATATGTCACAAGCGGTGATGTTCGATCAGACTCCGAGCGGCTTCACGCAGCTCATCAGTGTCGCTTTCGACGAGCAGTCGCTGCAGCAATGCCCGGGCCCGTTCGGACTCACCGGCCTCGATCAGGCGCCGCGCCTCATCGAGGCTATCGTCGGCGAGTGCAGCGCTGAACGGCCGCCCATTATCGTCATCCAGCGGCGGAAAGGCCACCTCTTCGACCTCCCAGCCCTCGCCCGAGGTTGACGTCACGGCCAGGGACGGCGATTCGTCGCCAAGCGAGGGGGCCTGCGCATCCTCGACGGAACCACCGGATTCGTCGGCACTCTCCCGGGGGGTGAAATCCACGCTGGGCTGCATAGGGGTTTCCTCCCGCGCTGCCGGTTCCGAATCCAGTGCCGGGGGCTGGTAGTCGATGACGTGGCTCGAGAGCTCGGGCAGGTCAGGAAGATCCGCGCCGGACGCCGTTCGTGATCCAGGTTCAGGCTCCGCCTCGGCTCCCGGGTCCGCTGCGGACTCCGACCACGATTCGGGCTGGGGCTCCGGCTCGGCCTCGGAACCCACCGCGGTTTCGCGCTCGGGCACCGGCTGAAGATCCGGATATGCCTCGTGCCGGGCCGTCGGGGCCTCTCCCGAGGGCTCGGCATCGCTGGAGACGGCATCCAATGCCGACGACGGATCGAGTCTCGGCGTATCGCCCATCTCTTCATGGGGAGACGCTGGTGCATCATGCCCGGCATCATTGGTTGGATCGAACGGGGCTGCAGGCTCATCGGCCGGCGCCGTCGACGGGTCAGCGACCGAGTGGGGACGCGCCATCAAACGCTCGACCTCTGCAATCAGCGAAGGCTCGGCATTGTCGCGCAGCCACTCGGCCTCACGCTGCGCGCTCGCCCAGTCCCCTTGCTCGACGCACGCCGTCAGCAGCTTGAAGCGCAGATCCTGACGCCCGGGATCTCGGTCGATACCGGCTTCGAGCAGCTCGCGCGCCTGATCGTAGCGGCCATAGGCCATGAAGATGTCGGCTTCGTTGATGGCCTCGGCCTGGGGCATGGCCGGACGCACCGAAGGTTCATCGGCAGCGGCCGCTCCGGCGGCCGCCGTTGCCAGGTCGGGCATGGCAGCCGCTTCGGGGCTGGCCCCCGCAGGAGATACTGTCGGCATCGTCACGAAACCGCCGTCCGAGGCGGCATGGTCGCCGCGGCGACGCCAGCGTATCAGCAGCCACAGCCCAAGCAGGGCCGCGATACCGGCCCCGCCGATCCACAGCTGGCGATTCGGCTCCAGCGGGTAGACGGCCCCCCACCAGGGAGTATTGTCAGCGCTCTCATCGGCGGTGGGCGACGCGTCTCCCTGGCTGGGCTCCGCGACTTCGGCCGCTCGCTCGGCCATTACCGCCGCCAGTTGACCGCGCAGGACATCGAGCTCTTCCCGCATGGCATTGAGCTCAGCCTGGAGCGCATCACGCTGGGATTCCAGCACCTGTCGACTCTCCTGCCAGCGGGCGGCCTGCCTCTCGGTTTCCCCCATCAACGCCAGGTTCGGCGTCGCCAGCTCAGCCACCACCGCAGGGTCGAGTGCGGCACGGTCGCCGGATGGCGCCCCGTCCGCATCTTCACCGGCCTCGGTGCGAACTTGCGCTTCGGCGGCCAGTTCCTCATCGCTGAGCAGCGTCAGGCGTGGAGCCGGCACTGACTCGGCCGCCTCTACGGCGGCATCGGACAGCACCGACTCCTCGGGCTCGGTGGCCGCTGTCTCAGCCGGCTCGACGACGTCTTCCGAGTTGCCGGCCAGGTCCTGAGAAGTGGGCCTCAGCGCCACGCGCTGCGGGGCACCGCCGCCACGCCCGGCCCAGGCCTGGTTCATCGCCGCCACGACGCGATCGGCCTGTTCTGCCGTCCGTGACAGGATGGCATCTCGCGACGGGACCGACAGTGAGTGGCCGGCACGCATGGAGTTGATGTTGCCGGAAGGGAAGACCTCGGGGTTGGCCTCGACCAACGCCACCATCATCTGGTCCATGCTGATAGCGTCGTCGGGGCGCAGTCGGCCGGCTACCGACCACAGGGTATCGCCGCTACCTACCCAGGTATCGTCACGCTCGGGCGAGGCTTCCGACGCCGTGGACGATGCCGCCGAGCGGGATCCTGAGCGGGATGATGCAGACTCCCGCGCCTCGGCGACCGCCGTGGAGGATCGGCTCGACGAGCCTGCCAGCACCGGCAGTTCAGCGTAGTTCGGCGGATCGAGCAGCAGGGTGATTTCCCGCAGCTGGCGCCCTTCCGGCCAATCGAAGCGCAGCAACAGATCCAGCCAGGGCTCGCGCACCGGCCCGTCGCTTTCGAGCTCGACGACCCACTGCCCATCACGTTGACGTACGGCCATGGCCACGCTGGACACCAGCGGCGTGCGCTCGAGTCCGGCGCGTTCGAAGGCGCTCGATTCCGCCAACGAGACCTTGAGCTGTCGTGGGTCCAGATCGGTCACGTCGGTCAGCGGCACGCTGGCCCGCAACGGGGCGTTGAGGGACGAATGTACGTCCACGTCGCCGACCCCCAACGCCCAGGTCGATGGACTCACGAAGGACAATGACAGCAGAGAGGCGAATGTCAGCTTGCGACTCATGGAGTTCCCTTGCGTCTCCCGGCGGCGCCGCATATGAAGCGCCTACCCAAAAGAATGGTGATACCACCCGATCTCTATGTACCACACTCTGGTTCCACTGGCCCCGAGTGGCGACCGGTTTTTCTTGCCCTGTTCAACCTATGTCAACGTCAAGCGGCAGCAAACTCCTCTCGCCAACGCAAAAGGACGGGGCGCCTCCCGAAGGAGGCGCCCCGTGCCACTTGCGCATCCGACGCCGTTACTGCGCAGCGAAACGGCTCACCGTTCACGCAGGATCGTCAGCATCCGCTTGAGGGGCTCGGCAGCGCCCCACAGCAGCTGGTCGCCAACGCTGAAGGCAGAGAGGTATTCACCGCCCATGGCCAGCTTGCGCAGCCGCCCCACCGGAACGGTCAGGGTGCCGGTGACAGCCGTCGGCGTCAGCTCGGCGATGGTGGCCTCCTTGTCGTTGGGAACCACCTTGACCCAGTCGTTGTGCTTGGCCAGGCGGTCCTCGATCTCGTCGATCGGCACGTCCCGCTTGAGCTTGATGGTGAACGCCTGACTGTGAGAACGCATGGCGCCGATGCGCACGCACAGGCCGTCGATGGGGATCGGGTTGTCCTGGAGACCAAGGATCTTGTTGGTCTCGACCGTGCCTTTCCACTCCTCCTTGCTCTGTCCGTTGTCGAGCTTGGTGTCGATCCACGGCAGCAGGCTGCCGGCCAGCGGCGCACCGAAGTTGTCGGTGGGAAAGTCACCGCTGCGCATGGCTGCAGTGACCTTGCGATCGATATCCAGGATGGCGCTGGACGGGTCGGCCAGTTCGGCGGCGGAACTGTCGCGCAGGGCCCCCATCTGGCTGAGCAGCTCGCGCATATGCTTGGCGCCGGAACCGGAAGCGGCCTGGTAGGTCATGGAGGTCATCCATTCGATCATATCGGCCTCGAACAGGCCGCCCAGCCCCATCAACATCAGGCTGACGGTGCAGTTGCCGCCGACGAAGGTCTTGGCGCCACGCGCCAGTTGGTCGTCGATGACCCCGCGGTTGACCGGATCGAGCACGATGGTCGATTCGTCGGCCATGCGCAGGGTGCTGGCCGCATCGACCCAGTATCCCTTCCAGCCGCTGGCACGCAGGTCGCCATAGACTTCCTTGGTGTAGTCGCCGCCCTGACAGGTGACGATCACGTCCAGCGCCTTGAGCGCATCCTGGTCGAAGGCGTCCTTGAGCGGAGGCACGTCCACGCCGACGTCGGGACCGGCCTGGCCGACCTGCGAGGTGGTGAAGAAGACCGGCTCGATGCCGTTGAAATCACCGTCCTCCACCATGCGCTGCATGAGCACGGAGCCCACCATGCCGCGCCATCCCACGAAACCGACTTTCAACATGTGAAGTCCTCCAGGAAAGAATGAACCCACCATTATACAGGAATCGCCCGCGGCACGCAGGCGAAGGCCCGGTTACTGACGTTCGAAGGCCGCCACCACGGCATCGCCCATCTCGGTGGTGGAGACCGTGCGAGTGCCCTGCGAAGCAATATCGGCGGTTCTCAGGCCGTCGTCCAGCACCTTGCCCACGGCCTTCTCGATACGGCTGGCCAGCGCCGGCTCGTTCAGCGAATAGCGCAACATCATGGCCACCGAGAGGATGGTCGCCAGCGGGTTGGCGACGTTCTGGCCGGCGATGTCCGGCGCGCTGCCGTGGCAGGGCTCGTACATGCCCTGGCCGGACTCGTTGAGCGAGGCGGAAGGCAGCATGCCGATGGAGCCGGTGAGCATGGCCGCAGCGTCGGAAAGGATGTCGCCGAACATGTTGCCGGTGACCACGACGTCGAACTGCTTGGGCGCCCGCACCAGTTGCATGGCGGCATTGTCGACGTACATATGAGAGAGCTCGACGTCCGGGTACTCCGGTGCCAGCCGCTCCATCACCTCGCGCCACAGGATGGTGACCTCGAGCACATTGGCCTTGTCCACCGAGCAGAGATTCTTGCTCCGTTTCTGCGCCATCTCGAAAGCCACGCGGCCGATGCGCTCGATCTCGCTCTCGGAATAGACGTAGGTGTTGAAGCCGACCCGCTCGCCGTCGCGCTCTTCGATACCCCTGGGCTGTCCGAAGTAGATCCCGCCGGTGAGTTCGCGCACGATCATAATGTCGAGCCCGGCCACCAGCTCCGGCTTGAGGCTGGAGGCCTCAGCCAGCTGCGGGTAGGTGATGGCCGGACGCAGGTTGCCGAACAGCCCCAGTTGCTTGCGCACGCCGAGCAGGCCCTTTTCCGGGCGTTTGGCGAGATCCTCGATCTTGTCCCACTTGGGCCCGCCCACGGCACCGAGCAGGATGCCACGGGCCGCCTTGGCCTTTTCCAGGGTCTCGGCGGGGAGCGGTTCGCCGTGCACCTCATAGGCGGCACCGCCGAGCAGGCCTTCCTCTATCTCCACGTCCAGGCCGCGGGCCTGGCAGGCAACCAGGATACGGCTGGCCTGGGCGGTGATCTCGGGGCCGATGCCGTCACCCGGGAGTACCAGAATCTTGCGTGTCATGTGTTTTTCAATCCTTGTGCTTGCCTTTCTCGAGCGAATGGCGGCGGGCTGTACGGCGACAGGCCTGCGAGGAGGCGCTGTGAACCCATCCCTGGGCGCTACTTTTGCCATCCATGGCAAAAGACCTCCTCTCCGGCCTGTCCCCTACGCCCTTCAAGTCACGGTTGGTCAATCCGCCCCCGGATCAGCCCCGCCACACCGTCGGTGGCGTCGTGTGAATGTCAGGCCTTAACGGCATCGCGAAACAGCCACGGCCGCTCGGCGCGATGACGCTGTTCGAAGTCGCAAATGGCGTCCTCGTCCTTCAGCGTGATGCCGATGTCGTCGAGGCCCTCGATCAGGCACTGCTTGCGGAAGGGGTCGACCTCGAATTCGAGGATCTCGCCACTCGGCGTGATCACCCGCTGGTTCTCCAGGTCCACGTCCAGGCGATAGTCCTCGTTGGCCTCGACCTCGCGGAACAGCTCGTCGACCGTCTCTTCCGGCAGGGTGATCAGCAGCAGACCGTTCTTGAAGGCATTGTTGTAGAAGATGTCGGCGAAACTCGGGGCGATCACCACGCGGAAGCCGAAGTCCTCCAGCGCCCAGGGAGCGTGCTCACGAGAGCTGCCGCAGCCGAAGTTGCGCCGCGCCAGCAGCACGCTGGCACCCTGATAACGCGGCTGGTTGAGCACGAAATCGGGGTTCAGCGGTCGCTGCGAGCAGTCCTGGCCGGGCTGTCCCTCGTCGAGGTAGCGCAGCTCGTCGAACAGGTTGACGCCGAAGCCGGTGCGCTTGATCGACTTCAAGAACTGCTTGGGGATGATCAGGTCGGTGTCGACGTTGGCCCGGTCGAGCGGCGCGACGAGGCCCTGGATGCGTTCGAACTGTTTCATGGTACAGGCCTCCTACGCGGCGGGTTGGGCGTCGAATTCGCGGACGTCGACGAAATGCCCGGCAATGGCGGCGGCAGCGGCCATGGCGGGGCTGACCAGGTGGGTGCGCCCGCCGTAGCCCTGACGACCCTCGAAATTGCGGTTCGAGGTGGAGGCGCAGTGCTCGCCGGCACCGAGCTTGTCGGCGTTCATGGCCAGGCACATGGAGCAGCCCGGTTCGCGCCATTCGAAGCCCGCCTCGATGAAGATCTTGTCGAGACCCTCGGCCTCGGCCTGACGCTTCACCAAGCCGGAGCCGGGCACCACCATGGCCAGCTTGATGGAGTCGGCCACCTTCTTGCCGCGGGCGACCTTGGCAGCCTCACGGAGATCCTCGATGCGCGAGTTGGTGCACGAGCCGATGAACACCTTGTCGAGGCGGATATCGGTGATCTTCTGCTTCGGCGCCAGCCCCATGTACTCGAGTGCCCGCGAATAGCTGCGCTGCACGGTCTCGTCGGGTGCCTCGGTGGGGTCGGGAACCTCGCCGGAAACGCCGGTGACCATCTCGGGGCTGGTGCCCCAGCTGACCTGCGGCTCGATCTCGCCGGCATCCAGCGTCACCACCTTGTCGAACTCGGCATCCGGGTCGGACACCAGGTTGCGCCAGTCGGCCACGGCGGACTCCCACTGCTCGCCCTTGGGCGCATAGTGGCGGTCGCGCAGATAGTCGATGGTGGCGTCGTCCACGGCGATCAGGCCGACCCGGGCGCCCGCCTCGATGGCCATGTTGCACACCGTCATGCGCCCCTCCATGGAGAGACTCTGGATGGCACTGCCGGCGAATTCGATGGCATAGCCCGTACCACCGGCGGTACCGATGCGACCGATGATGGCCAGCACGATATCCTTGGCGGTGACGCCCACCCCAAGCTCGCCCTCCACACGCACCTGCATGTTCTTCATCTTCTGGGCGAGCAGGCACTGGGTGGCCAGCACGTGTTCCACCTCGGAGGTGCCGATACCGTGAGCCAGTGCGGCGAAGGCGCCATGCGTAGCGGTGTGGGAATCGCCGCACACCACGGTCATGCCGGGTAGGGTGGCGCCCTGCTCCGGGCCAACCACGTGGACGATGCCCTGGCGCGGGTCGTTGATCTTGAACTCCTCGATGCCGAACTCGACGCAGTTGTCGTCCAGCGTCTGCACCTGGATCAGCGACACCGGGTCCGCGATGCCGGCGTTGCCTTCGGCGCGCTCCTTGAGCGTGGTCGGCACGTTGTGGTCCGGCGTCGCCAGGTTGGCGTCGATCCGCCACGGCTTGCGCCCCGCGAGGCGCAGGCCCTCGAAGGCCTGCGGCGAGGTCACCTCGTGCAGCAGCTGGCGGTCGATGTAGATTAAGGCGGTGCCGTCGCCGCGCTCCTTCACCAGGTGCTGCGACCACAGCTTGTCGTAAAGCGTCTGGCCTGCCATATCGTTTCTCCCGGGCCTTGGGCCCTGTGCATGTCCGGTCGGTCTGATTCTCTTTGGAACATCTTCGGCGCGCGGCTATCCCGGCAACAGGCCTCTGCGGGGGCGCTGTGAATACCTCCCTGTACGCTACCGATTCCTTCCCTCGAATCGGACTCCCGCTTCGGCCTGTCCTCGGCGCCGCTCACGCCAGCAGAGACTGTCACTTGGCGCTATGTCTGCAGTGTCCTGCGCCTCGCCCATAAAATCAATTCATGTTATTTATGGAATGGATTCCATAAAGGAATTCTAAAACCGATCCTGGAGTCGCCGATGGACACCCAGAGCCTGCAGGCTTTCCTGGCCGTGGCCGACAGCGGCAGCTTCTCGCGGGCCGCCGAGCAGCTGCACCTCACACAGCCAGCGGTGAGCAAGCGCATCGCCGTTCTCGAGAGCCAGATCGACGCGCGACTGTTCGACCGTATCGGCCGTCGCGTCTCGCTCACCGAGGCGGGTCGAGTGCTGCTGCCGCGGGCCCGCCAGATCCTGGTGATGGTCGACGACAGTCGCCGGGCCCTGAGCAACCTGGAAAGCCAGGTGAGCGGCAGCCTGACGCTCGCCACCAGCCACCACGTCGGCCTGCACCGCTTGCCGCCGTTGCTCAGAACCTATACCCGGGAGCACCCCGAAGTACGCCTCGATCTGCACTTTCTCGACTCCGAGCAGGCCTACCAGGGCGTGCTCGACGGCGAGCTGGAGATCGCCGTGGTGACGCTGGCACCTCACCCCGACCCGCAGCTGGAAGTCGTGCCGGTGTGGATCGACCGTCTGTGCTTCGTGTGCGCCCACGACCACCCGCTGGCCGGTCGCGGCGCACTATCGCTGCACGAGCTGTGCGACTTCGACGCCGTGCTGCCCGGCCCGCTGACCTTCACCCGCACGCTGATCGAATCGCGCTTCGCCGCAGCCGGCTTGACCCTGCCCGTATCGCTGTCAACCAACTACCTGGAGACGCTCAAGATGATGACCGCCATCGGTCTGGGTTGGAGCCTCTTGCCGGAGCGACTGGTGGCCGGGGAGCTGCACGAGCTGGCGGTAGCGCATCCGCCCATCCACCGCCCGCTGGGTTATCTGGTACACCGCAATCGCACCCTCTCCAACGCCGCCCGCGCCATGCTCGATCTGCTCGAGCAGGCCCGAGAGCCCGCTGCCCGGGCATCCGACGAGGAGATTGGTTAGACTGCTCAGCATTTGCGCCAGGAGCCCGCCGTGTCCGACACTGCCTTGTCACCCGTGTCTTACCGCCATTCAGTGGCCGGCGCACTCATCCTGGTCGGGCTGCTGCTGCAGATCCTGAGCTTTGCCGACCTATCGCCACTACCGCACCTGGTCGGCTATGCGCTATGGCTGGCGACTGCCCTGCTGTGGCGCGACATCCCGCAACGCACCCGCTGGCAAGCCGGCGCGCTCGCCGTCATCGGCATGACACTGCTGGTCACAGCCAGGCTTCGCTACGATGCCGCCATTGCCTGGCCAGCGGTGCTCGACGGCAACACCTACGTGGTCGCCATGCTGGTCGGCGTGAGCTTCATCGGCCTGATCGGCAACCGCCGCGACGGTCGCCCGCTGGGCAGGGCCGTCACTGGCACGCGAGGCATTGCCGGCACCTGGCTCGGCGTACACCTGCTGGGCATCATCCTCAACCTCTCGACGGTGTTCATGATCGGTGACCGCCTGGCTCGGCGAGGGCCGCTGACGCTGCCGCAGCTGCTGGCACTCAATCGCGGGCTCTCCAGCGCCGCGCTATGGTCGCCCTTCTTCGCCTCCATGGGCGTGGTACTGACCCTGGCACCGGCCATGGACTACACCCACGTACTCGCCGCCGGCCTACCGCTGGCACTCGTTGCCGGCGCCCTCACCACCCTGGAACTCTCGCGCCGCTTCGACCTCGACGAGGTGGCCGGCTTCTCGCTCTCGCCGCGCAGCCTGCTCATGCCGGTGATCATGGCCATGCTGGTGCTGCTCTTCCACTACGCGCTGACGCCTGCGCTCGGTATCGTCAGCATCATCACCTTCCTGCTACCTGCAGCGGCCCTGGCGACCAACCTACCCCAGGGGCCGCGCTGGACGCTGCGCCGGGTGCGCCGACACACCCTGACACGGTTACCCGCCATGCGCGGCGAGATTGCGCTGTTCCTTGCAGCGGGGCTGCTGACACTGGGGATTTCCACGCTGATCGGTGCGGCCACCGGTAGCGAGTGGACACTCTTCGCTCGCTTCGGCGCTCGCGAAGGCATACTGAGCTTTCTGGCCATCGTGGCCAGCGCCATAGCCGGACTGCACCCGATCATCGGCGTATCGGTGCTCGCCTCGATGCTCGACCTCGAGCCGGCACGCCAGACGCTGTTCGCCTTCGTCGCCCTGGCCTCCTGGGCCATCGGCACTTCGGTAGGACCGCTCTCCGGCATCAATCTATCGCTGCAAGGCCGCTACGGCATCAGCGGCTATCGAATGATGCGGCACAATCTGGGCTATGCCCTGACGATGAGCGGCCTGGTGGTCGCCACCCTGCTGGTCTTGGACGGGTGGTTATAAGTAGGGCTACTCCGACACGCGGTAGAAGTAGCGGTGCCCGCACTGGTGGCAAGGCTCGATACGAGTCACGCCCTCCAGCTCGACCACCGCATCGCAATGCACGCAGGCCATGCGCCCGGGGGCAGCCATCTCGCCCTCGCAGTAGTCGGCACGAGCGGCTTCCAGGTCCTCCTCGAAACGCGCCTTGTCGACCTGGCTGCGGTCGGCAATGGAGAGCAGCGATTCCACGACCCGGCGCGACAGCTGGTCGAGGTCGATGCCCAACCAGTTGGCCACGCCGCGCCCGCCGGCACTCAGATAGCGACGCATGTCGACGAGGTCGCGCTCCAGCCAGGCGCGCAGCAGGGCCAGTTCATCCTTGGTGAACTCTTCGAGTTCCGACTCGAACTCCACCGCTTCGTCCAGCTCCTTCTGAAGGTTTTCCCAGGTCAGGTCGCGACGTCCATCCTGCAGCCGCGCCAGCAGTCGCTCGTAACCCTCGCGCAGGCGGTGTTCGCGTTTGGGGTCAGACTCTTTACTCATGCTTTACTCTCCTCGAAGCGGCTCGCGGACGGCAACAGGCATGGTCGCTTCCGTCCGTCTGGGGTATCCTTGGCTACCATTTAGACGCTATCTCGCCGCCAGTTCAACGTTTTATCGTGAAAAGGTGGCCATGCATCGACGCTGGACATACACATCGGCGGCCGATGACACGTTTGGCGCATCGCGCACTATTTCAAGCACTTCCGAAAAGGCTCACCCGAATACCGATGGACGCACAGTACACGCCCCTTGCTATCGAACGCGACGCCCAGCAATTCTGGGAAACCCACGAATGCTTCAAGGCGGTGGAAGACGCCAACCGCGAGAAGTTCTACTGCCTGTCGATGTTCCCCTATCCCAGCGGCAAGCTGCACATGGGGCACGTGCGCAACTACACCATCGGCGACGTAGTGTCGCGTTACCAGCGCATGCGGGGCAAGAACGTCATGCAGCCCATGGGCTGGGATGCCTTCGGCATGCCGGCCGAGAATGCCGCCATCCAGAACCGCGTGCCGCCGGCCAAGTGGACCTACGACAACATCGACTACATGCGCCGCCAGCTCAAGGCGCTGGGCTTCGCCTACGACTGGAATCGCGAGTTCGCCACCTGCGACAGCGACTACTACCGCTGGGAGCAGTGGTTCTTCGCCAAGCTGGTGGAGAAGGGGCTGGTCTACAAGAAGATGGCCGCGGTGAACTGGGATCCCGTCGACCAGACGGTGCTGGCCAACGAGCAGGTGATCGAGGGGCGCGGCTGGCGCTCCGGCGCGCTCGTCGAGCGCAAGGACATCCCGCTGTGGTTTCTCAAGATCACCGACTACGCCGAAGAGCTGCTCGCCGACCTGGATGAGGTCGAGTGGCCCGAGCAGGTCAAGACCATGCAGCGCAACTGGATCGGCAAATCCCGCGGCGTGGAGTTGACCTTCGAGGTCAAGGCGCCGGACGGTAGCCCGGACACCCCGGTGAGCGTCTACACCACTCGCCCGGACACCTTGATGGGCGTCACCTACATGGCAGTGGCCGCCAGTCACCCGCTGGCCAAGGAGGTCGCCGAGCACGACGCCGACATGGCGGCCTTCTGTGACGAGTGCGCCCGCGGAGGCACCTCCGAGGCAGAACTGGCCACCATGGAGAAGAAAGGCATGCCCACCGGGCATGTCGCCGTACATCCGCTGACCGGCGACGAAGTCCCCGTCTACGTGGCCAATTTCGTGCTCATGGAGTACGGCACCGGAGCGGTGATGGCGGTACCCGGCCACGATCAGCGCGACTGGGAATTCGCCACCAAGTACGCAATCCCCATCAAGGCGGTCATCGCCGATGAGAACGGTCAGACGCCCGACCTCTCCGAGGGGGCCTATGTCGAGACCGGCCCACTGATCCACTCCGGCGAGTTCGATGGCCTGGACTTCGCGGCGGCCTTCGAGGCCATTGCCGCCAAGCTCGAGTCGCTCGGCCGCGGCGAGGTCAAGACCAATTACCGCCTGCGCGACTGGGGCGTGGCCCGCCAGCGCTACTGGGGAGCGCCGATCCCGATCAAGTACGGCCCCGAGGGGCAGACAGTGCCGCTCACCGACGACGAACTGCCGGTGGAGCTGCCCATGGAGGTGACCGTCGACGCCACCGGTTCGCCGCTCAAGAAGATGCCCGCCTTCTACGACCTGGGCGACGGCTGGACGCGCGAAACCGATACCTTCGACACCTTCATGGAGTCCTCCTGGTACTACGCGCGCTTCGCCTGCGCCGACAACCACCAGGCGATGCTCGACGAACGCGCCGACTACTGGCTGCCGGTGGACCTGTACATCGGCGGCATCGAGCACGCCATCCTGCACCTGCTCTATGCCCGTTTCTTCCACAAGCTGATGCGCGACTTCGGCCTGGTCAATTCCGACGAGCCCTTCCAGCGCCTGCTCACCCAAGGCATGGTGATCGCCGAAACCTTCTACCGCGACACCGAAAACGGCGGCAAGGAGTGGTTCAACCCCGCCGACGTGGAGGTCAATCGGGATGACAAGGGTCGTCCGGTCAGCGCCACTCTCGTCAGCGACGGCCGGCCCGTCGAGATGGGCGGCATCGAGAAGATGTCCAAGTCGAAGAACAACGGCGTCGACCCCCAGTCGATGATCGACCGCTTCGGCGCCGACACCGTGCGTCTCTTCATGATGTTCGCCGCCCCGCCCGAACAATCTCTGGAGTGGTCCGACTCCGGCGTGGAAGGGGCCCACCGCTTCCTCAAGCGTCTGTGGCGCCTGGTGGCCGAGCACCTCGACGCCGGAGAGCCGGGACGCCTCGACGTCGACGCGCTCGACGAGGCCCAGCGCGAGCTGCGTCGCAAGACCCATGAGACGATCAAAAAGGCCAGCGACGACATCGGCCGCCGTACCACTTTCAACACCGCCATAGCCGCTGTCATGGAGCTGACCAACGCCCTCGGCCGCTTCCCGAACGAGAGCGATGACACTTCGCCCCAGAGCCTGGCCGTGGCCCGTGAAGCGATAGAAGCCTGCGTGCTGCTGCTCGCGCCCATCACCCCGCACGCCTGCCATGCCTTGTGGCAGGCGCTGGGTCATGAGGAACCGGTGATCGACGCGACCTGGCCCAGCGTGGACGAGTCGGCGCTGACCCGCGACACCATCGAGCTGGTGGTACAGGTCAACGGCAAGCTGCGCGCTCGCATCGAAGTCGCGGCCGAGGCGGACAAGGCGGCCATCGAAGCACAAGCACTGGCCGCCGAAAACGTGCAGCGCCACACCGAGGGCAAGACGATCCGCAAGGTGATCGTCGTGCCCGGCAAGCTGGTCAACATCGTGGTCGGGTGACCTCGGGGAGCCGATATGCAGCGTCGTACCTTTCTCAACAGTGTTCTGGCCAGCGGCGCCGCTCTGGCGCTGACCGGCTGCGGGTTTCGCCTGCGCGGCCTGGGCGAGAGCGGCACGGTCGTCGACGAGCTCGAGCTCGCTGGCCCGCAGAGCGAGCTGTCGCGGGAACTCGCCGAGCGGCTGCGCCGAGACGGTACGCGACTCCATGCGCAGGCGCCGTGGATACTCACCTTGGGGCGCCCGTCCCTGAGCGAGCGCCGCCTGAGCGTACTCGACGCCGGAGCGCGAGAAATGGAAGTGGTGCTGAGCGCGCCCTTCTCGGTGCAGCGCCGCAGTGACGGCGCTTTCGTACTGCCCGAGCAGACCCTGGAGGTGAGCGAGCGGTTCACGGTCAGCGATGACAATCTGCTGGCTCAGGAGGAGATTCGCAGCGAAGCCGAGACGACGCTGAGGCGCGAAGCCATCCGCCGGCTGCTCGAACGCTTGCGAGGGCTGGACGGGGCATGAAGGCGGCCACATGAAAGTCTTTGCCGACAAGCTTCCCAACGCGCTGGCCAAGAAACTGCCTCCAGTGGTGATCGTGGCCGGAGACGAGCCTCTCCAGCACGTGGAGGCGTGCGATGCCGTGCGTAAGACCGCCCGCGAGGAGGGCGTCGAAGAGCGCGAAGTCCTCCACGTAGAAGCCAACTTCGCCTGGGGCCAGCTGCATGAGACGGCGAGCAACCTCTCGCTGTTCGGTACCCGCAAGCTGATCGAGCTGCGCCTGGGCAACCACAGCCTCGGCCAGGAGGGTAGCCGAGCGCTCAAGGAGCACGCCGAACGCCTCGCCGGCAGCGATGACGTGCTGCTCATCAGCATGGGCAAGCTCGATTTCCGCCAGCAGAAGAGCGCCTGGTTCAAGGCGCTCGACAAGGTCGGCCTGTTCGTTCCGGTATGGCCCGTCGACCTGTCGCGCCTGGGCTTCTGGCTGCGCGACCGGGCCGAGCGCCATGGGCTCAACCTCGACCTGGATGCCGCGCGACTGCTCGGCGAACGCACCGAAGGCAACCTGCTCGCCGCCGACCAGGAATTGCAGAAACTGGCCCTGCTGGCGCCGCCCGGTGGCCGGATCACCGCCCGCCAGGTCGCCGGAGACGTCGAGGACAGCGCCCGCTTCGACGTCTTTACCCTGACCGAGGCCTGCCTGCAGGGCACCCCCGCCAGAGTCTCGCGAATCGTCGCCGGGCTACGCGGCGAAGGCGTCGAACCACCTATCGTGCTATGGGCGCTGAGCCGCGAGTTGCGCACCCTGCTCTCGCTGCATCAGCACCTCGACCAGGGCCAGAGCTTCGAACACGCCTGCAAGACTCAGAAGCCCGCCATCTTCGAGAAACGTCGCCCAGCCTACCAGCAGGCCATTGCGCGCCTGCCGATCCGCCGTCTGCACAAACTGCTGCTCTTCGCCCAGCGCCTCGACCTTGCCATCAAGGGTGCCTCGCCGCTGCCGCCCTGGGATGGCCTGCACGACCTGGCACTGACGCTGGCCGGGGGAAGAGGCCTGCTGGCCGAAATGCCCCGCTCCTACCGAGTCGGCTGACTCCAGCGTTGGCTGGCCGTCATTCTCGCGTCTTAGATCTCTGCCACAATCAGCTCAAACCCTGATCACGAGCGTCATCCGAATGCGCCGATTGACAATGCCACCGAACCTTTCGCTCCCTTCGCCGCGGCCCCTGGCTTCCCGGGTCAGCACGGCGCTGGCCCTCGCGCTGTTCGTGCTGCTGGCCTTCTCTCCCCGCTTCGCGCCGGCGGCAACGGTCACCGAGAGTTCCCTATCGCCCTCGCAGGACGACGCCCCGATACTCTCCGTGCACCATGACGGTCAGCGATACCCGGTCAGCCGTGCGGAGATCGAGTCACTGGGACTGCACGAAGTGAGCCTGCTGCACTTCGAGGGGCTGGAGGGTCGTTTCGCCGGCGTCTGGCTGGATGAGTTCCTTGCCGCGCAGGACCTCGACGATGCCCCGCGGCTACGCTTCATCGCCCACGATGACTACTCGGTCTTTCTTACCCCGGAAGATCGTGCGGATAAGCGCTACCTCCTTGCCACCCGACTCGACGGCGAGCCCCTGACCCGCGAAAGCTTCGGCCCCACCCTGCTGATCGTACCCGAAGATGCCGAAGCCGTGGCCGAGGGCAGCGAGACCATGACGCGATGGATCTGGTCGATCCGGGAAATCCACGCTCGATGAAAGACCGGCGTACTTCTGCGCTGGGCTGGGGCCTGGCAGTCGGTTTCAGCCTGCTCTCGGGCGTGTGTGCCGTGGCCATCGGCCTCTACGTGGCCAACGCCCGCCAGCACGTGGGCGCCAACTACACGGCATTGGTCGCCGACGTGGTTCGCGCCCAACAGCATCCCGTTCTGCTTCGCGCCACCCTGGATGCCATGCAGGAGCACCCCGAACACCTGCATACCGAGCGCCTGGAAAACCTGGTATGGCGCATCCCCCAGCACATTCGGGGCGTCAGCCACGGCCTTTCCCAGAGCCAGCTCGCACCGTGGGAGTGTCGACCGGCACTCGATGCCCTGGCTCGTGTCGAAACCCGCCTGCCAGAACTGGCGGCACTGATTGAGGCAGGCATCGAGACGAGCGATGACAGGCAGGCGCTGCAGGAGCTCGGCTATGAGATCGAGACGGAACTGGCCTGGGCCTATGGCGAGCTCAACGACCTCATTCACATGGCCGCCGGCGAACAGCGCCTGATCATGGAACGGCTCAGCCTGGCCATCGGCCTGCTGGTTCTCCTGGCCCTGGCCGTGGTGGCCAGCCTGATGCTGGCGCTGCTGCGTCTGAGCCGCCAACGGGAACTCGTCTCGCGACTGAGCCTGGTCGACGACCTGACCGGACTGGGCAATCGCCGCTACCTGCTGGAAACCGCGGAACGCCTTTACCAACAGAGCCTGCGCAACGAGCACCCCTTGAGTCTCGCTCTGCTCGACCTCGACCATTTCAAGCACCTCAACGACACCTGGGGCCATCCGGCCGGAGACAGAGTGCTGGTGGCATTCGCCCGGGCGCTGCAGGAGGTGACACGCCAAGCCGACGTCGTGGCACGCATCGGCGGCGAAGAATTCTGCATCCTGATGCCCGACACGCCCCTCGAAGGGGCGCTTGACCTGGCCGAGCGCATACGCCAGCGTATCGCCGAGATGAACGAAGACGTCCTCGGCGTTCCCACTTCGATCGCCGTGAGTCTCGGGCTCGCCACCGGCATGGGCAGCGCTGCAGACTTCGATCGTCTCTATTCACGGGCCGACCGAGCCCTCTACCGTGCCAAGGCCAACGGACGCAACCGTACCGAAGTCAGCGAAGCGTGACATCCCGACATGAAATGCCTCATCCTTTGCTCTTATAATGGCCAGACATCGCATACGATCCATCGCAGCCCATCACTCTCAATTGGAAGCTCATTGAACAAGAGAAGGAGCTTTATCATGACCACTCTTCGCCGCTTTCTCAGCCCGCTGCTGATCCTCGCCATGATCCTGGGTAGCCTGCCGGTTGCTGCCGCCCCACAGGGAGCTGGCAACGAATTGATCGGTACCCAGGCTGCACTCGAGGCTGAGCGCAGCAGCGACGCCCGAGAACGCATTCATGAAGTACTGGCGCGCGACGACGTCCGCCAGCAGCTCGATGCCCAGGGCGTCGATCCTGCCGACATCGAAGCTCGCGTCGCCGCGCTCTCCGATGCCGAGGCACAGCAGATGGCCGACCAACTCGACGAGATGCCGGCCGGCGCCAGTGTCGTGGGCGCGCTCTTCGCGGTCTTCGTCATCCTGCTGGTCACCGACATTCTCGGCCTGACCAACGTCTTTCCCTTCACGCGCTGAATAGCCATCGCGATGCGCAACCGTGCATCCCACCCTCTTCGGAACGCCCGCCCGGCGGGCGTTCTGTTGTTGGTGGCCCTTGCGTTGCTGATCGGCGGCTGTGCCTCGGCGCCACGCTTGAGCGACGCCACCGCACAGCAACTGCCAACCCGCCTGCTGCACGATGACGTCCCCTTTCACGCTCAGCGCGACTATCAGTGCGGCCCGGCCTCCCTGGCCATGGTGCTCGAACATCAGGGCGTCGATGTCAGCGTCGATGAGCTGATCCCTCAGGTCTTCCTCCCCGGCCGCGAGGGCAGCGTACAACCGGAAATGCTCGCCACCGTGCGGCGTCAGGGCCGCATTCCCTTCGTGATCGACAACCGCTTCGAGAGCCTGCTGACGGAACTGGCCAAAGGCGATCATCCAGTCGTGGTATTGCAGAACCTCTCGTTGCCGGCGTGGCCGCTTTGGCACTATGCCGTCGTCATCGGCTACGATCAGCAGGCTGGCGAGTTGATCTTGCATAGCGGCGAAGAAGCCCGGCGCCGCGAGTCCTTTCGACGCTTCGATGCCACCTGGGCGCGTAGCGACCGCTGGGGCTTCGTAGCCCTGCCGCCGGGAGAACTGCCGACCGCCATCGATGCAGACACCGCCATCGAGGCCACCGCCGATTTCGAGCGTGTCCAGGGGGCCGAAGCCACCCTGCCCGGATGGGAGGCCCTCACCACACGCTTCCCCAATGCGGCCATGGCGCACTTCGCCCTGGGCAACGCCCGTCATGCCAGCGGCGATACCCAGGGTGCCATCACCGCCTTTCAGCGGGCAGTGGCCCTGCAAGACGACCTGACCGTAGGCTGGCTCAACCTCGGTCTGGCATTACGTGAGCAAGGTGACACCGCTTCAGCCCGCCAGGCCCTCGAGCGAGCCAGCGAGCCCCCAGGCCCCTGGCAGAAGCACGCCCGGGAGGCGCTGTCTTCGCTGGAAGCCCGCACGGCGAACGACTAGCTGACCGCCCCAGCGATGGCCACCAACGTGGAGGTTTCCATGAGCCACGAGATCGTTCTCAAACGTGTCTACGCTCCCGCCACCGAAGCCGACGGTGCCCGCATTCTCGTCGACCGACTCTGGCCACGCGGAAAGCGCCGGGAAAGCCTTGCCCTCACCGACTGGTACCGCGACGCCTCGCCCTCACCAGCCCTGCGCCGTCAGTACCATCAGGGCACGATCAACCACGCCGTCTTCGCCGCCCGCTATCGCGGTGAACTGCGCGATGCACCGGACTGTCTGGTGCCCCTGATGCGCCATGCTCGCCGAGGCCGGCTCACGCTGCTCACCGCCACGCGACACATCGATGATTCGCACCTGCCCATCCTGCGAGAGGTACTGCTGGCGGCACTCAGCGATGAAGACGCCGCCGACAGAGAGCCGGCGTCGGCCCCCTGTTATCGGCACGAATTGCGTGACAACTGACATCGCTCGATTCTAGAACACCCGATTGAGTCCGTTCTGAGCGGCCACACGATAAGCTTCGGCCATGGTCGGATAGTTGAAGGTAGTGCTGACGAAGTACTTGAGAGAGTTCGCCTCGCCCTTCTGCTGCATGATCGCCTGACCGATATGGACGATCTCGGAGGCCTGGTCGCCAAAGCAGTGGATACCCAGGATCTCCAGGCTCTCCTGATGGAAGAGGATCTTGAGCATGCCCACGGTGTCACCGGTGATCTGGGCGCGGGCGGTATCCTTGAAGAACGCCTGGGCCACTTCGTAAGGCACCTTGGCCTCGGTGAGCTCCCGCTCGTTGCGACCGAAAGAGCTGATCTCGGGTATCGTGTAGATGCCGGTGGGCACCTCGGTGACGAAACGGTAGTCTCGGTCGAGCAATTCGTCGCAGGCGTTGAGCCCTTGATCGTAGGCCGCGCTGGCCAGGCTCGGCCAGCCGATCACATCGCCCGCAGCATAGACATGCCCGATGGCCGTACGATAATGCTCGTCGACGGCAAGCTGCCCGCGACCATTGGCCTCGAGCCCGATACTCTCCAGTCCGAGCTGATCGGTATTGCCGGTACGCCCGTTGGCCCACAGGAAGGCGTCGGCGCGCAGCTTCTTGCCCGACTTGAGGTGCACGACCACCCCCGAGTCGTCGCCCTCTACCCGATCGTACTCCTCATTGTGACGAATCAGTACGCCGTGCTTGCGAAGGTGGTAGGAGAGCGCATCGCTGATCTCGTCGTCCAGGAACGAAAGCAGACTGCCCCGGTTGTTGATCAGATCGACCTTCACGCCCAGCCCTGAGAAGATCGACGCGTATTCGCAGCCGATCACGCCGGCGCCGAAAATGATCAGGGTGCGCGGCGTATGGTTGAGACTGAGGATGG
Source organism: Pseudomonadota bacterium (assembly GCA_051749645.1). Classification (GTDB taxonomy): domain Bacteria; phylum Pseudomonadota; class Gammaproteobacteria; order Pseudomonadales; family Halomonadaceae; genus Halomonas. The sequence continues at coordinate 281,573 of JBNJIT010000004.1, read as the reverse complement.
TATCCGAGCAGTAGATGCGCGGGTGCCGGAAATCGATATCCGCCGGACGGTAGGGCCGCGACCCGGTGGCGATGACGATCTTCTCGGCCACCAGCTCATCGGTCGCGTCCTGGCTGTCACGCACCAGCAGAGTCTGCTCGTCCTGGAAGCGGGCCACACCGTTGAACAGATCGATTCGATTGCGCGCATAGAAGTTGGTGCGCATCGCCACCTGCTGCTCGATGGTGATCCGCGAACGCTCCATCACCTTGGGAAAGGAAAACCAGCGCGGCTCGCCGATGTCGCGAAACATGCGATTGGTGTTGAATGCCATGATCTGCTTGACCTGATGGCGCAACGCCTTGGAGGGGATGGTTCCCCAGTGCGTGCAATTGCCGCCCACCAGCGGCTGCTTCTCCACGACGGCGACCCGCCTGCCGTGCTTGGCGGCATTGATGGCAGCGCTCTCGCCTGCTGGGCCGGTTCCGATCACCACCACGTCGTAGTTGTAGACTGCCATGGTTCCGATGGTCTCCTTCTTCGCAATGGGAACGCCAGGGCCCTCGCCAGACGTAAGCCGTATGCCGCTACCTTGCCACGGAACTGGCCACCGGCCTCGGTTGGTTCATCCGACCTACGGCTTCCAACTGACGACTTCGGGCAAAGTTCGATCAGCGACGAGTCGCATCGTAACCGAGATCGACACCGCGATTTTCATCGCTGCGCCGACGGGCACCGGCCTTGCGATTCTCCTCTTCGCAGACGTCATCGCGGCCACCGCAGACCTCGCAGCCGTCCTTGAGGCCGAGCTTGTTGAGGCCGCCGCAGGAGCCCGCTATCGGCTTGCGCCCCATGATCACCCCAATGGCCATGGCGGCCATGATCAGCAGCATGAACCCGAGTACCACGAAGAAAGTCGTCATCGAAATGGCTCCTTGCGCCCAGCGACGACCTTTGTCGTTAGTGCGGGGACGCCTGTCATGAAAATTCTCAGCTTCCGGTATTGAGACAACCCAACGGCAGTCATGCTCCCCGGACGAGGTGGAGACGAAATATTCCGAAGGCAGGCCGACCGCTCGGCAAGATCGGCCACGGCGGCCGACGCACTGTCACTCCAGATCACCTTGTATGCCGACCCGCCGGCCTGGGCAGGCGGTCGTTCGGACCGGCAGACAGGGTGAAATGACGGCAAGGGGCTGGCCCACCATGGGCCAGCCCCGATATTACCCGACGGCGGGAAATCATCCGCCGAAATCGTCCAGCATGATGTTCTCGGGTTCGACGCCGAGATCGATCAGCATCTTGATGACGGAAGCATTCATCATGGGCGGCCCGCACATGTAGTATTCGCAGTCCTCCGGGGCCGGGTGGTCCTTGAGGTACATGTCGTAGAGCACGTTGTGAATGAAGCCCGTCGGCCCGTCCCAGTTATCCTCGGGCTGAGGATCGGAGAGCGCCAGATGCCACTCGAAGTTGGGGAACTCCTCGGCCAGCTGGTCGTACTCTTCGTTGTAGAAGGTCTCGCGCCAGGAACGCGCGCCATACCAGAACGAGATCTTGCGATTGGTCTCGAGACGCTTGAGCTGGTCGAAGATGTGGCTGCGCATGGGCGCCATACCGGCGCCACCGCCGATGAAGACCATTTCGGCATCGGTATCCTTGGCGAAGAACTCGCCGAAGGGCCCCATCACCGTGACCTCGTCACCCGGCTTCAGATTGAAGACGTAGGTGGACATCAGCCCCGGTGGGTGGTTGGTGCCGGGAGGTGGCGTGGCGATGCGGATGTTGAACTTGAGGATGCCCTTCTCTTCAGGATAGTTCGCCATGGAGTAGGCGCGGATCACCTCTTCGTCATTCTTGTGGCGAATCTTGAAAAGGTCGAATTTCTCCCAGTCGCCGCGATACTCTTCCTCGATGTCGAAATCGGAGAAGGAAATATCATAGGGCGGCGCCACCAGCTGCACGTAACCCCCAGCGCGGAAGCCGACCTCCTCGCCTTCGGGGAGCTTGAGGTTCAGCTCCTTGATGAAGGTGGCGACGTTGGGGTTCGAGATGACCTCGCACTCCCACTTCTTGACACCGAAGACCTCCTCCGGCACCTCGATCTTCATGTCCTGCTTGACCGGCACCTGGCAGGAGAGGCGCCAGCCCTCCTTCTTCTCGCGCAGAGTGAAGTGCGACTCCTCGGTAGGCAGGATGGCGCCACCACCCTCCTCCACGCGGCACTTGCACTGAGCGCAGGAGCCGCCGCCACCGCAGGCGGACGACAGGAAGATGCCGTTGGCCGCCAGGGTATTGAGCAGCTTGCCGCCGGCTTGTGTCTGTAGGGTGTGCTCGGGGTCGCCGTTGACCTCGATGGTCACGTCGCCGCTGCTGACGAGCTTGCTGCGCGCCGCCAGAATGACCATGACCAGACTGATCACGACCACGGTGAACATGACCACACCGAGCAAGATGATAGATGTACCAACCATGTCGGTTTCCTATTTGCTGTGAGTAACCGGTTTCCCGACGACGCTGGGCGCCATCGGGAACGCACCCTGTCTCAGAGCTGGATGCCGGAGAAGGACATGAAGCCCAACGACATCAGACCCACGGTGATGAAGGTGATGCCCAGGCCCTGCAGGCCAGCGGGCACGTCGCTGTACTTGAGCTTCTCGCGGATGCCGGCTAGCGCCGTGATGGCCAGTGCCCAGCCGAGGCCGGCACCGAAGCCATACACCACCGATTCGCTGAAGTTGTAGTTGCGTTCAGCCATGAACAGCACGCCGCCGAGGATCGCGCAGTTGACCGTGATCAGCGGCAGGAACACGCCCAGCGCGTTATACAGCGCGGGCACGTACTTATCGAGGAACATCTCGAGAATCTGCACGATGGCAGCGATCACGCCGATGTAACTCAAGTAGCCGAGGAAGGTCAGGTCGATGTTCTCGGTGCCGCTGATGCCGGTCCAGGTCAGCGCGCCTTCGGCCAGCAGGTAGTGCAGAATCAGGTTGTTGACCGGGACCGTGATGGTCAGCACCGTGATTACCGCGATACCCAAACCGAAGGCCGACGACACCTTCTTGGACACGGCCATGAAGGTACACATGCCCAGGAAGAACGCCAGGGCCATGTTCTCGACGAAGACCGTGGCGATGAACAAGCTCAGATAGTGTTCCATGTCAGACGGCCTCCTTCGGCTGGGTGTTTTCCTTCATCTTGAACTCGTTCTCCTCGACCTGCTCCGGATGCATCTCGCGCAGCGCCCAGATGATCAGGCCGATGATGAAGAACGCCGAAGGCGGCAGCAGCAGCAGGCCGTTGGGCACGTACCAGCCGCCATCCTGCACCGGCTGCAGCACGGTGAAGCCGAACACGCTACCGGCACCGAGCAGCTCGCGGAAGAAGCCCACGGTCATCAGGATGAAGCCGTAGCCGATGCCGTTGCCGACGCCATCCAGGAAGGACATTCCCGGCGTGTTGGTCATGGCGAAGCCTTCGGCGCGCCCCATCACGATGCAGTTGGTGATGATCAGGCCGACGAACACCGACAGCTGCTTGGAGATCTCGTAGGCGTAGGCCTTGAGGATCTGATCGACCACGATCACCAGCGAGGCGATGATGGTCATCTGCACGATGATGCGGATCGACGATGGGATGTGGTGGCGAATCAACGACACGAAGAGGTTGGAGAAGGCCGTCACGAAGATCACGGCCAACGTCATGACCAGCGACACGCTCATGCTGGTGGTCACCGCCAGCGCCGAGCAGATCCCCAGGATCTGCAGAGCGATGGGGTTGTTCTTGAAGATCGGCGTCGTCAGGACGCCCTTGGGAGTCGCAGCGGACATGGTCAGGCTCCTTCAGATTCGAGTTCGACGTCAGCGTCCTGGGCCTCGTCCGGACTCACTTCGCTCCGGAAGCGGGCCAGGTACTCGCCGAAGCCCTCAGGGCTCAGCCAGAACTTCAGCATGTTCGTCACACCGCGGCTGGTCAGAGTCGCTCCCGACAGCGCATCGACCTCAGTCGATTCGCTGGCGCCGCCTTTGACCAGGCTGATGGCCGGGGCCATAGCCTCGTCGTCCGCGAAGACTTCCTTGCCTTCCCACTGAGCCTGCCAGCGCGGATTGTTGACTTCGGCGCCCAACCCCGGAGTCTCGCTGAGCTCATAGTAGGTGATGCCGACGAATGTATTGCCGTCACCTTCCAGCGAGATGTAGCCGCGCATCAGACCCCACAGCCCCTGGCCGCGGATCGGTAGGATGATCTGCTCGGGATCGTCCGGATCGCCTACCAGGTAGACGGTGGAGAAGTTCTCGACACGTGACAGACCGGCAATGTCGCGATCACCGGACAGGGTGCGACCGGTGGCTGGATCGCGTGCCGCCTCGAAGCTGTTGAAGGTGTCGGGATCGAACTCGTCGGTGTATTCCCCGGTGCGCAGATCCACCACGCGAGCGGTGATCTCCTCGAACTCCGCCTCGACGTCCATGCCCTCTTCGTAAAGATTGGCCACGCTGAGGATGTTGGTCTTGCGATCCAGCTCCTGGTTGAGCTGCTGCAGAGGACGCAGTGCCACTGCAGCGGTGGAGACGATGACCGAACACACGATGCAGAGTGCGAACGCCACCGTCAGGATCTTCTTGATGGAGTTGTTGCTCTGTGCCATCAGGCGGTCTCCTCGGCCGGCACACCGGTGCGCTGCAGGCGGCGCTTGATGTTGGCCTGAACAAAGAAGTGGTCGATGAGCGGGGCGAACAGGTTGGCGAACAGGATCGCCAGCATGATGCCCTCGGGGAACGCTGGGTTGACCACGCGGATCAGTACGGTCATCACGCCGATGAGCGCTCCGAAGATCAGTCGCCCGGGGTTGGTCATGGAAGCGGATACCGGGTCGGTGGCCATGAACACCATGCCGAAGGCGAAGCCGCCCACCACCAGGTGCCAGTACCAGGGCATGGCGAACATCGGGTTGCTCTCCGAGCCTGCCATATTGAGCAACGCACTAGTGACCACCATGCCGAGGAACACGCCCAGCATGATCCGCCACGAGGCGATCTTGGTCCACAGCAGCACCGCAGCGCCGATGAAAATGGCCAGAGTGGAAGTCTCGCCGACCGAGCCAGGAATGAAGCCGAGGAAGGCGTCCCACCAGCTCCACTGGCTGGACAGCGCCGCCATCCCCTCCTGATAGGCGACGGAGAGCGCAGTCGCCCCGGTGAAACCGTCGGCCGCGACCCACACCGCATCACCGGAAATCTGTGCCGGATAAGCGAAGTAGAGAAAGGCACGGCCCGTCAATGCCGGGTTGAGGAAGTTCTTGCCGGTGCCGCCGAAGATCTCCTTGCCGATCACCACGCCGAAGGTGATGCCCAGCGCCACCTGCCACAGCGGGATCGTGGCCGGCAGGATCAGGGCATAGAGGATGGAGGTGACGAAGAACCCTTCGTTGACCTCGTGGCCGCGCTTGATGGCGAACAGCACTTCCCAGAAGCCCCCGACCACGAAGGTGACCAGATAGATGGGCAGGAAGTAGGTGGCCCCCAGCACGAAGTTGGCCCACAGGCTATCGGCTTCATGACCGCTGGCCAGCACCATCATGATGGCTTCGCGCCAGCCATCCATGGAAGCGAAGCCGTCGGCGATGGCCATGTTGGCCTGCCAGCCGGCATTCCACATGCCGAAGAACATGGCCGGGAAGGTGCACAGCCACACGGTGATCATGATGCGCTTGAGATCGATGCCGTCGCGCACATGAGCCGTGGTCTTCGCCACGTCGGGAGGCGAGTAGAAGATGGTGTCCACCGCCTCATAGAGCGGATAGAACTTCTCGTACTTGCCACCCTTGTGGAAGTGCGGCTCGAGATTGTCGAGTGTCTGTCGGATACCCATCATCAGGCCTCTTTCTCGATAAGGGTGAGGTTGTCGCGCAGGATGGGACCGTACTCGTACTTGCCGGGGCACACGTAGGTGCACAGGGCGAGGTCCTCTTCATCCAGTTCCAGGCACCCGAGCTGCATGGCGACCTCGATGTCGCCGACGATCAGCGTGCGCAGCAGTTGGGTCGGCAGGATGTCCAACGGCATGACTTCCTCGTAGACACCCACCGGCACCATGGCGCGTTCGGAGCCGTTGGTCGAGGTGGTCGGCGCGTAGTCGCGCAGGCCCTTGAGCTTCGACAGGTAGATACCCATGACCGAGTGACGGTTGCTGCCCAGCGACAGCCAGCCCAGGAAGACCCGCTTGTTGCCCTCTTCGAGCAGGCTCACCTGGTGATGGAAACGGCCCAGGTAGCGCAGCGCCCCCTCGCAGGTGAAGCCGGAGAACACCGAGCCGGAGATCACGCGTGTTTCATCGGGTTCGACGACCTCACCGGCCAGCAGTTCCTCGGTGCTGGCCCCCACCCGAGTGCGCAGCAGGCGCGGGTTCTCGGCACGCGGGCCGCCCACGGCAATCACCCGGCTGACATCGAGCTGGCCTTCGCTGAACAGCTTGCCGACGGCAATGACGTCCTGGTAGCCGATGTGCCACACGCGACGCTGCAGCGAGACCGGTGACAAGAAATGGATGTGGGTTCCGACCAGGCCGGCGGGATGCGGCCCCGCGAAGGTCTCGGTCTGGACGCCCTCGACCTCACCGCCGGGAACGCGCGCGTCCGGGGCGGTGCACAGATACACCTTGCCCTCGGTCAGGCGCTTGAGCACCTTCAGACCATCCTCGAAGGCTTCGGCCTGCTCGTTGATGATCAGTGACGGATCCGCCGCCAGAGGATGGGTATCCATGGCGGTAACGAAGATATCGACCGGTTCGCTGTCGATGGCCGGGCTGCGTGAGTAAGGACGCGTTCGCAGCGCGGTCCACAGGCCCGATTCGACGAGCTGGTCGACCACCGTCTGGCGCTCCAGGCTTTCGAGCTTGTCGCGGCCGTGTGCCGTGAAGCTCTCTGCCTCCTCGCTCTCGTCGACCTCGATCACCACCGAGAGCAGCTTGCGTTTCTCGCCGCGGTTGATGGCGACCACTTCGCCAGCGGCCGGTGCCGTGAAGCGTACGCCGTCGTTCTTCTTGTCGGTGAAGAGCAGTTGGCCCAGTTTCACCTTGTCCCCCTCCCGGACCTCCATGGTCGGCTTCATGCCGACGTAGTCGGTGCCCAGGACGGCCACATGACGCACGGGTCGCGCATCCTCGATGCGCGGCTCGGGCGCCCCCGTGATGGGGAGATCCAGGCCTTTCTTGACTTCGATCATAGTCTCGCCCAGTTGATGGATCGGATATACGAAGGAAAGGGGTGCGAATGGATGCGAATTCTTGTCGTGTCAGTACGTTACCAGTCAGGCCCGAGGAGAGCTCGGACCACCCCGAAAATCCCGAGCATTATAAAGACAAGCGCGACCAATGACCACACGACCGATGGTGTAAAAAGGTCTACGCGCCCCACCATGGCGGGCCGTCGGCAAGGTCGAAGAGGCGTTGAAAAGCGCCGATGGCGCGCCGCAGTGTGACGCCGAACACGACTGAGGCGGCCGCTCCGGCGACCGCCCCAATGGCACAGAGATGACCTGGATCATGACATTCCCGACTGCTGATGTCGGGAATGTCGTCTGACCGTCGGACGAAGACCTCAGGCTTTGGTACGAGGCAGCTTGAGGAAGCGCACGTTGGAGATGTGCTGCAGGATGCGCACCACCTGGCAGCTGTAGCCGAACTCATTGTCGTACCAGACGTAGAGCACCGCATGCTTGCCATTGGCGATGGTCGCCTTGGCATCGACGATACCGGCGTGACGATTGCCCACGAAATCCGTGGAAACCACCTCGGGGGAATCGACGAAGTCGATCTGTTTCTGGTACGGGGAGTCGAGGGACATGCGCCGCAGGAAGTCGTTGAGCGCCTCGGCATCGGTCTCGCGCTGCAGGGTCAGGTTGAGGATGGCCATGGAGACGTTGGGGGTGGGCACGCGAATGGCATTGCCGGTCAGCTTGCCGTCGAGCTCGGGCAGCGCCTTGGCCACCGCCTTGGCGGCCCCCGTTTCGGTGAGCACCATGTTGAGCGGTGCGCTGCGGCCACGGCGATCGCCCTTGTGGTAGTTGTCGATCAGGTTCTGGTCGTTGGTGTAGGCATGCACCGTTTCCACGTGACCGCACTCGATGCCGTACTCGTCGTTGAGCACCTTGAGCACCGGCACGATGGCATTGGTGGTGCAGGAGGCCGCCGACAGGATATTGTCGTTATCGGCGATGTCCTGGTGATTGATGCCGTAGACGATGTTCTTGATGTCGCCCTTGCCCGGTGCGGTGAGCAGCGCCTTGGAGACGCCCTTGCACTCCAGGTGCTGGCCGAGACCTGCCTCGTCGCGCCAGATGCCGGTGTTGTCGACCACCACGGCATTGTCGATGCCATGGGCCATGTAGTCCACCTCGGCGGGTGAGTCGGCGTAGATGACCTGAATGACGTTGCCGTTGGCGGTCAGGGTACGCGCCTCGCTATCGACGCTGATGGTTCCGTCGAAGGGGCCATGGACCGAATCGCGACGCAACAGGCTCGCGCGCTTTTCGAGATCCTTGGCGATGTCGCCGCGACCACGCACGACGATGGCGCGCAGGCGCAGCAGATTGCCGCCGCCCGCCTTGTCGATGAGGATACGCGCCAGCAGACGCCCGATACGCCCGAAACCGTAGAGGACGACGTCCTTGGACTGGCCATTGCTGCCGTTCGGGTCGTGGGTATCGACGATTTCAGCCAACTCCTCACGCAAGAACGCTTCGACGTCACCCCCGCCACGCTTCTTGAAGGCCACTGCCAGCTTGCCCACATCGACGTGGGCCGGCCCCAGGTTCAGACCGACCAGCGCCTCGACCAGCGGGAAGGTATCGCTGACGGAAAGTTCGGTACCCTCGACCTTCCGTACGAAACGGTGGTCCTTCAGGATACGAATGACGCTACGGTTGAACAGCGAGCGGCCATACAGGGTGGTGACCACATTGTGATGGCGGTAGAGCTTGCCGATCAGCGGGATCATCTGCTCGGCGAGCGCCTGGTTGTCATGCCATTCCTGAAAGACGGTATCGAGGGGTTGCTGACTCACGTGAAGCCTCTCTGGTAGGGATCGGGATACATGCGCATTATCCCGGCACGCCCTGCGAGGAGCAATCGCAGGATGGTCGCAGGCGATGTAGGGGGATTACAGGAACGCCAGCTTGACTACACGCTCGGCTCTAGGCTGATATGATGCCCCTCGATACTGCACCCGGCCACCGCGCCCAGCCCTCCAGCTTGCCGATACGTCTCGACACCATGCCCGATTTCAGCCCGCTCGACCCACCGCGCCCCACAGGCCTGCGCGACACCCTCTACTGGCGCACACCGCCCGGCAGCGCCACGGCTCTGGCCCTGGCCAACCTGGCCGGCGACGCCCCTCTGCTGGTGGTCACGCCCGACACGGCCGCGGCGCAGCGCCTGGAGAACGATCTGAGCTTCTACGCCGAGATCCCGGTGCTCCCCTTTCCCGATTGGGAAACGCTACCCTACGACAGTTTCTCGCCGCATCAGGACATCGTCTCGGCGCGCCTGCGCACCCTGCGTCGGCTTCAGGATGGCGAGCACGGTATCGTGCTGGTGGCGGCCAACACGCTGATGCAGCGTCTGCCGCCGGTGGATTATATCGCCGGCCGGGTGCTGACCCTGGAGGTCGGCCAGAGCCTCGACCGCGAGAGCTTCCGCGATGCCCTCGCCCGTGCCGGCTACCGGGCCGTGGAAACCGTCTTCGAACCCGGCGAGTATGCGCTGCGCGGCGCGCTGATCGACCTGTTCCCCATGGGTAGCGAAGCGCCGCTGCGCATCGACCTGTTCGACGACGAAATCGACACCCTGCGCCACTTCGATCCCGACACTCAGCGCAGCCGCGACAAGGTCGACCATATCTCATTGTTGCCGGCCCACGAGTACTCGTTGTCACGCAGTGCCATCGCGCGTTTTCGCGAGGGGTTCGAAACCCTGTTCGACGTGGATCCCCGCCAGTGCCCGCTCTACGTGGACGCACTCAAGGGCATTCCCGCTCCCGGGCTCGAACAGTACTTGCCGCTGTTCTTCGAGGAGACGGCGATGCTGTTCGACCACCTGGCGCCCAGTACACGAGTAGCCATGTTGCCCGGCGTCTTCGCAGCCGCCGAACACCACTGGGAATCCATCGAGGGTCGCTACGACAATCTCGGTGTCGACCCCACTCGTCCGCTGCTCCCGCCGCACCGCGCCTTCGTACCGGTGGCGGAGCTGTTCGCCGCCGTCAAGCGCCATCCGCGCGTCGAGCTGACCGACGACGATCAGCATCGCCACGCCCGTGCCCCGGCAGCCAAGGCGCCTCCCAGCGTCGCGGTGAACGCTCGTGCCAAGCGGCCTCTGGCGGCACCGCAGCACTTCCTCGACGAACACCCGACCACCCGGGTGCTGTTCGTCGCCGAGTCGCGAGGCCGACGCGAGGCGCTGGAAGAGACGCTCGCCCCGCTCAAGCTCGACATTCCCTATGTAGCAAGCTTTACCGACTTCCTCGCCGGTGATGCTCGTTTGGGAATCACCGAAAGTGAACTCGACGCCGGTCTATGGCTGACCGAGCCGGATCTGGCGGTCATCAGCGAAACCGAGCTCTTCGGCGAGGTGGTGCGTCAGAGCCGCCGCCGCGAAAAGGCCACCGATGATGGCGAACTGGCCATCCGCCATCTGGCCGAACTCAGGCCTGGGGCACCGGTGGTGCACCAGACCCATGGCGTGGGGCGCTATACCGGCCTCGAGACGCTCGAGGCCGGCGGCCAGGCCGCGGAATTCATGGCCCTCGAGTATGCCGGCGGCGCCAAGCTCTACGTGCCGGTCGAGAGCCTACACCTCATCTCACGCTACGCCGGCGCCGATGACGAGCTCGCTCCGTTGCACAAGCTGGGGTCGGACCAGTGGGACAAGGCGCGTCGCAAGGCTGCGGAAAAGATACGCGATACCGCCGCCGAGCTGCTCGACGTCTACGCACGACGGGAGGCCAAACAGGGCTTCGCCTGTACGCCACCCGACGACGAGTATGCCCGCTTTGCCGCCAGCTTCCCCTTCGAGGAGACCCCCGACCAGCGCGAGGCGATCGGCCGGGTGATCGAGGACATGACCTCGCCACGCCCCATGGACCGCGTGGTGTGCGGCGACGTGGGCTTCGGCAAGACCGAAGTCGCCATGCGCGCCGCCTTCCTGGCCGTGCATGCCGGCCGCCAGGTGGTGGTGTTGGTACCCACCACGCTGCTGGCCCGTCAGCACTACGAGAATTTCCGCGACCGCTTCGCCGACACGGCCGTGCAGATCGAGCTCGTGTCGCGCTTCACCGGAGGCCGCGACCAGGCGCCCGCCAAGCAACGCATCGAAGGAGGCCAGGCGGACATCGTCATCGGTACCCACAAGCTGCTCGGCAAGTCGATGCACTTCCCTCACATGGGCCTGCTGATCATCGACGAGGAGCACCGCTTCGGGGTGACCCAGAAAGAGCGACTCAAGAGCCTGCGGGCCGAGGTGGACATTCTCACTCTCACCGCCACCCCCATCCCGCGCACCCTCAACATGGCCATGAATGGCATCCGCGACCTGTCGATCATCGCCACGCCGCCGGCACGCAGACTCTCGGTGAAGACCTTCGTTCAGCAGCGCGACGAGGCGGTGATCAAGGAAGCGGTCCTGCGCGAGATCCTGCGCGGCGGCCAGGTCTACTTCCTGCACAACGAGGTGCGCACCATCGAGGCTGCCGCCGAGAGGCTGCGCGAACTGGTGCCCGAGGCGCGCGTCGCCGTAGCCCACGGCCAGCTTCCGGAGCGCTCCCTGGAACGGGTAATGTCGGACTTCTACCACAAGCGCTTCAACGTCCTGGTGTGCTCTACCATCATCGAAACCGGCATCGACGTGCCCAGCGCCAATACCATCGTCATCGAGCGCGCCGACAAGTTCGGCCTGGCCCAGCTGCACCAGCTGCGCGGCCGGGTTGGGCGTAGCCACCATCAGGCCTATGCCTACCTTCTCGCCCCACCGCCGCGCGCCATGACCAAGGACGCCGTCAAGCGCCTGGAGGCGATCAGCGCCTCCCAGGATCTGGGCGCCGGCTTCACGCTGGCCAGCCACGACATGGAGATCCGCGGTGCCGGCGAACTGCTCGGCGAGGAGCAGAGTGGCCAGATGGAAGCCATCGGCTACGGCCTCTACATGCAGATGCTCGACCGCGCCGTTGCTGCCATTCGCGCCGGCAAGACCCCCAACATCGAAGCGCCGCTGGACGAAGGCGTGGAGGTCAGCCTCAACCTGCCGGCGCTGATTCCCGACGATTACCTGCACGACGTCCAGCAGCGTCTGGTGATGTACAAGCGCATCGCCAACGCCGCCGACGAAGCCGACCTCAAGGAGCTGCAGGTGGAGATGATCGACCGTTTCGGCCTGCTTCCCGCTCCGGTCAAGACCCTGTTGCGCCAGACTCGCCTGCGCCAGCGGGCCGAAGCGCTCGGCATCGTACGCCTCGAAGCCGGCTCCGACCGAGGCCGCGTGATTTTCGGCGGCCACACGCGGGTCGATCCATTGACGCTCGTGGACATGATCCAGCGTTCGCCGGAAATCTATCGTCTCGACGGTGCGGACACGCTGCGCTTCGAAGCGGAGATGGAACGTGACGAGGATCGCTTCCAGGTCGTCGAACGATTGCTGGATACGCTCAATCGCAAGGTCGAAGCGGCCTGATATCTCCGAACACCGCCCAGGGCAAGCTATACTGACGGATAGTCACGCGTTTCATCGCCACCCCAACACCGATACCTGCCACAAGGACACGGCGGGCATCGCTACCCGGCCGGCCCTGCCCGCCCCAACGACTCACGAGACCATGACACCGAGACTCAACTCCACGCTAGTCCGCCAGGCGGTGACAGTTCTGGTTGCCACCCTTGCCGTGCTGCTTGCCAACCCGCTCACCGCCGACGAGGACGAATTGCCACGCGGTCACTTCCCGCTTGCCGAGAGTGGCAACGTGATCGGCGAGGACTACACCGTCATCGTCGAAGACGGCGACACCCTGGTCGACATCGCCCGACGGCACAACGTGGGCTACGAAGCGATCCGCATGGCCAATCCCGAGGTCAGCCTGTGGGCCCCCTTCGCGGGAACCGAGGTGACGATTCCCAACCGCCACATCCTTCCCGAGGCCCCTCGCGAAGGCATCGTGATCAACCTGTCGGAACTGCGTCTGTACTACTACAGCGCCGAAGGCGTGGTGGAAACCTATCCCATCAGCGTGGGACGCGAAGGCTATGCCACGCCGGTCGGCTTGACCAAGACCACCGTCAAGGTCAAGGATCCGCACTGGTCACCACCGCGTTCCATGCGCGAGGAAGCCGCAGCACGCGGCGAACCGCCGCCCGCCGTGGTTCCCCCCGGCCCCGACAACCCGCTGGGCCGTCACGCCATCCTGCTCGGTCTGCCGAGCTATCTGATCCACGGCACCAACAAGCCCGAAGGCGTAGGCATGCGAGTCAGCCGGGGCTGCATACGCATGTATCCCGAAGATATCGCCTCGCTGTACGAGCGGGTTCCCAGCGGAACCCGTGTCAACATCGTCGATCAACCCTTCAAGGCTGCCTGGTCCGAGGACGGGGTGCTATACGCCCAGTCGTTTCCCCAACTGGAAGAAAACCAGGGTAGCGTCGAGCCGATCCTCAACGCCATCGACGTGGTGAACCATGCCTTCGGCGACACTCACCCGCCGATCGACTACGCCAGGTTGCGCCAGGCCGTTGAGCAACCCGATGGTCAACTGGTTTCGCTGCTGCGCAGCGCCGAACGGGAACCCTCACCGACACCAGTGACGCTGTATGACGAGTTGGTGCTGACGCAACGCTGAACTCGAGAGCTCCACACGACGAAAGAACCCCGCCGAAGCGGGGTTCTGTGGTCATGCGATGGCCACCTTCCCGGGCGGGAAGGGCTAACGTCCAGCAGAATTACTTCTGCATGGAGCGCTGGAACATGCGATCCATCTCTTCACGGTTCTGCTCGGACATCTGCAGAGCCGATTGAGCATCACGCTGCGCCTGGTTGGCGGTGTTCTGGGCCTGGACGGCAATGCTGCGTGCTTCGGCAGCGTCGGCCTGTGCGGCTTCAGCGGTCTGACGAACGTCTTCCAGATCACTGGTGGAAGCACAGCCAGCCAGAATCGCCAGAGAGGCGGCAGCGGCAGACAGCTTCAGAGTGGTCTTCAGAGTCATGATGTTCTCTCCTTGAGTCTTCCTTGGTACTGCACATCAGTGCAGCGGCGTTGATGAAGCCTGTTGTCAGGCATCCTGCTCATGCAGGTTCTTGCAGCGACTGCTGCCAAGCACTGGAGTCAAACGCTGTTTTATTATACCCAACAGCGCTTGTCCATAGCTTGAAACGTCCCTTGCGTCATTTGAAGACTAGCGGATCACGACGCGAGTGCCAATGTCGATCAAGCCTTCGAGTCGTTCGATCTGTTCATTGGTCACCGCCACGCAGCCCTGAGTCCAATGATAGCTGGCATGAATGTCGGGATCTGCGCCCCCTAGGCCATGAATGCCGATGTAGCCGCCCAGCGCCGTCTCCTGCGGAGGATGACCGTAACGCTGATAATAGGAAAAATAGTCGTCGTAGTCCCGCTGTGTATAGACACCGGTTTTCAACGCCATGCGCGCATGAGCCGGGGTTGGGTAATCGAGTCCGATGAAGATATGCCACTGACTCTCGCGATTGAAGCGATTGACGCGAAACTCACCCATGGGAGTGGCTTTGTCGCCACGCTGTCGCGAGGTGCGAGCGCCGCCCCGCCCCAGGGAGATCGGGTAGAACCGCTCGAGCTGACGATTGCCACGGTAGACGGTCAAGCTGGCGTCGCCATCTTCGATCAGCACCCATAGCTCATCGTCGTGTCGCGGTACGTTGGCACTGGCCAACAGCGTCTCTATGAGGTCGGTTTCAGTCGCCTGCGCGGCAAACGGCAACAGCGGCGACAGCAAGGCCAATGCGGTGAAACAGCGGCGGGACAGCGGCGGCATGGATCCTTTCTCGTTCGGAACGTCCGGAAACGACTCGATGGCCGCCACAGGGCGCATCTCGCCGTTTCCGTCAGGCATGAAGTCCGGCTATCGTACCGGAAGGTACCTGGCCGGCGCCAGCGACTTTCCACCTACCTCGATGTCTTTGCCTCAGGGCTGGGGATAGACCGTGAAGATACTTTGCAGCTTGTCCTTCTTGCCGTAGACGTGAACGGTGGTCTCGTCGAAGGGAAAGCGTTCCAGATACTGGCTGTGGCCGTTGAAGCGTGGCTTGTGGGCGTTGATCAGGGCCGCACAGAGACGTTCCCGATTGGCCTGACCGCATAACCCCATGGAAAACCAGAGTTCGTCGCCGGAACCGAGCCGGGAGCGCCACTCGTCGAACGACTCATTGTGTTCCAGGCCATAGCGTGCGCTGCGATGCTCGCCCACGTAGAGCAGCTCCTGCACGTGCATCTCTTCGGTCTCTGGATCACGGGCGGCGCGAAACACGCAGTAGACACCCGACTCATCGGGCACGTCGTGGAGGTCGTTCTCCGTCCAGTACCCCAGCATCTTGGGCGACAGCAACCCACTCGATGTGGTGCTCATCATGAATCGTTCCGACATGGCGACCTCCTTGATGATATGGGTGGTAAGGTCAGGAACCGCTGGCTCAATAGGCTTCGAGTCGCTGCATATCGCGCGCAAGTCGCCGCACTTCTGCCTCGTGCCCCTGTGCCAGGGATTCGAAGAATAGCTTCTCATCCTGACCGCTGGCACGCTCAATACGATGCTCGTAGAGATCCTGCAGCGTGCGGTGGGCGGTCAAGGCGGTGGCCAGCACGCCCTGCACGCTATCGCAGTCTATGCTCGACGGCAGCCGCTCCAGCACGGGCGCGTGGGGAAAATCATGGGGATCGTCGAACCAGGTATCAAGGACATTGCGATGATCGCTGCCATCCGTGAGATAACCTTCCAGATCGGCCTGCAGCTTGCGCTCATGCTCGGCCAGATAATCGAGCGCCATGCGGACCCGCTCGTCTACCGACTCCGTGGACAGCCCCGCATACCGGCCCGCGAGCCGCGCATGGTAACGGGCGGCCCAGGTCACCAGTTCTTTGACTTGATGAAAGCGCATGCACATTCCTCCTTGCCATGCCGCCGCGACCATCCCGACGGCCTTTTCCTTCATCCTAGCCAAGGCGCGATGAAACCGCTTGATGCGAGTCAACTCGCACGGCCTTGCTCGCGCTCAGGGGCCGGGTAGTGAGTCGCACCGAAGGGCACCCGCATCAGCAGCGAGTAGAGTACCGGCACCACGCACAGCGTGATCAAGGCGGCCGCCAGCAGGCCGAAGATAATGGCGATTGCCATGGGCGCCCACAGCAGGCCGCCTCCCAGCCACAGGGGTAGCAAGCCGCCGCTGGTGGTGAGAGTCGACATCACGACCGGTCGCAGCCGGCGCCGCCCCGCTTCCAGGATCGCCGCCTGGGGCGTGGCTCCTTCGCGAATTTCCAGATCGATGCGGTCGATCAGCACGATGGCGTTGTTGATCACGATACCCGCCAGCGATACCACGCCAAGGAAGGTCATGATGCCGAAGTGCGAACCGGTCACGGTCAGTCCCAGTATCACGCCGATCAGCGACAGAGGAATGGTGGCCAGAATGATCAGCGGGCGGCGCAGGGAGTTGAACTGCACCACCAACAGCAGCAGGATTGCCAGTCCGCCGATGGGCAGCTTTTCGACGATGGAGAGGGTAGCGGTCAGCGAGGACTCCACCTCGCCCCCGAAGTCGAAAGAGTAACCATCGGGCCAGTGGCGCTGCTGCGCTTCAAGCCAAGGCCGCAGCTCGCCGGCGAGGCCGGCAGCGGTAACCCCGGGCACCAGTTCCGACTCCACGGTAATGGTACGCTGGCGGTCGCGGCGCAGAATGCGTGCCGGCCCCCACTCCAATTCGACATTGGCCACCTGGGCCAGCGGCACCCCCTGCCCGCCCTCTGCAGGCATGACGGTGAGCCCCTCGAGCTGATCGGGCATACGCTGCTCGCCACCGGCCTGTCGCAGGTGGATGGGAACCAGGCTATCGGCATCGCGAAAGATTCCCACCGGATAGCCCGACAGCGCCGTCTGCAGGCTCAACGCCACATCGCGCTCGGTGACTCCCGCACGCAGAGAGCGCGCCGGGTCCACGTCGACACGCAGACGCTTGATCCACTCGCCCCAGTCATCGCGCACGTTGCGCGTGCCCGGCAGTTCGGCCACCCGCTGCGACACGGTCGCGGCAATCTCGCGCAAGCGCGCTTCGCCTTCGCCGGCAATGCGCACCGCCAGCGGCACCTTGACCGGGGGCCCGAAGCTGGTGGCGGAAACGCTGGCGTTGAGGTCGGGAAAACGCTCGCCAAGCCACGCATCCAGCCGCTCGATCACCCCCTCCACGGCCTGCCAGCGATTGGCCTGGAGCAGCAGGAAAGCATACTCCGGACTCGGCGGCTCAGGCGCATGGTTGATGATGTAACGCTCGCCGCCGAACCCGATGAAGCTGCCCCAGTGGGTGACCCCGTCTTGACGCCACTCGCCATCGTCACCGCGCTGGGCGGCCAGTTCATCGGTGAGGAAGGCCTCGATGCGCTCGACGGTGCTCTGGGTACGCTCGATGGGCGCCGAATAGGGCAATCGCAGCTCGACGGTCACCAGGGTACGCTCCGCCTGAGGGAAGAATATCTTGGGCAAAGGGCCGAACCCCAGGTAGGCCACGCCCAACAGCGCCGCAACGGCCAGCAGGGTTAGGCCGCGATGGCGCAGCAGGGCCACAAGAAGACGCCGGTACCCCGCGTAGATGCGACGACTGGCGCGCTGTGCCAGACCATTGGTCGAGCCGTCATCCGCCGGCCCGCGATGTACGCGGATGAAAGCCACGCACAGCAGCGGAATCACCGTCAGCGCCAGCAGCCAGGATGAGAGCAGGGTCAACGACACGACCTGGAACAGCGAGCGTGTGTACTCACCCACGTCAGAAACGGCGAGAAACTGCGGCAGGAAGGCAGCCGCCGTGGTCAGCGAGGCGGTGAGCAGCGGAAAGCGCAGCTGCCGGGCACTGTCCAGGGCGGCCTGACGCACCGTACGGCCCTCGCGCGCGGCCACCTGAATGGATTCGACCATGACGATGGCGTTGTCCACCAGCATGCCCAGGGCGATGATCAGAGCCCCCAGCGAGACCTGGTGAAGGCCAATGTCGAACAGCCCCATGAAGGCCAGGCAAGAGAGAATCGACAGCGGCACCAGACTGGCGACGATCAGGCCGGTGCGCAGCCCCAGGAACAGCAGCATCACCAGACAGACCAGTACCACTGCCTGCAGCAGGTTGACCAGAAACTCATTGATGCGCCCATCCACCCGCTGGGGCTGGTTGGCCAGCACCTCGATATCGAGCCCCACCGGCAGGCGCTGCTCCAGCGATGTCACCGTACGCTGCACTTGTTCACCCAGGTCGAGGATGTTGCCCCCCTCGCGCATGGCGATACCCAGCGCCAGTCCCTGCACACCGCTGGCGTGGTAGCGCGTCATCGGCGGGTCGGCATAGCCATGGCGCACCTCGAGCAGAGAACCCAGGGGCACCAGAGCGCCGTCGGGCAGCGGCACCAGCGCGCGGCGAATGTCTTCGACTTCCTCGAAATTGCCGGTGGGCTCCAGCACCAGACGCTCGTCGGCGGTGCGGATGGCACCGCCGGGCAACACGATATTGCGGGCCGCGAGAAGCTGTGCGAGCCCTTGGGGGGACACGCCGAGGTCAACGAGTCGCGCCTGATCGTAGTCGAGAAAGATGCGCTCCTCGGCATGCCCGTGAATGCTCACCTTGGCCACGTCGTCGAGGAGCAGCAGCCGGTCGCGCACGTCGTCGGCAACCGACTTGAGCTCGGCAGGCTCGAAGCCTTCCCCGGTGAGCGAGAGCATGATGCCAAAGACATCGCCGAACTCATCGTTGATCGAGGCCACCCGCGCCTCCTCGGGCAGCTCTGCGCGAGTATCGTCGATCTTGCGGCGCAGCTTGTCCCAGCCGGACTGGACGTCGCTAACATCCGGACGCAATTCGACGCGAATGATGGAAACGCCGGCACGCGAGGTGCTCTCCACGTAATCGAGTTCCGGCATTTCCATGATGGCCGTCTCGAGCGGGTCCGTGACCAGCTGCTCGACGCGTTCCGGCGTGGCACCGGGCAGATAGGTGACGACCTGGGCCACGCGCACGGTCACGGCCGGATCCTCGGCACGCGAAATATCGAAATAGCTGATGACAGCGCCCAGCAGCACCACCAGCAGTCCGGCCAGGGTGACGCGGTCGTAGCGCAGCGCGGCCTCGGTGAGAGTCACGGCATGGCCTCCTGGCCCTCACCTTCCGGCGGCCGATCGAGCAGCCGTACGCGCTGGCCTTCGTCGAGGCGACTCATGCCCGCGGTCACCAGGGCCATGCCCGCTTCGAGGCCCTCACGCACTTCCAGCCGCTCGCCGTGTCGACCGCCGAGCTCGACGGCAACGCGCCGAATGCGTGCCTCGCGCTCGCCATCGGCCTCTTCCCGAGGAGGCACGCCGGTATCGGTGGGTTCGGCGATGTAGACATAGGCGCCTTGGGCATCGCGCTGCACGGCGGCCATGGGTACCCAAATACCCGCGGCAGTGGAGTCGCCGGGCAGCGACAGCTCGGCGGCCATGCCTGGTCGCAGTCGTTCGTGCAGACCCGACTCCTGGGCGTCCAGAGTGACAGCCAGCGGCCAGGTGGCCTGACGCGGATCCACCGGCAGCCCGATCTCGCGGACCCGACCGGGCAGCGACACGTCATGTAGAGGGAGATGCACGCGTACCCCATCGCCGGGAGCCAAGCGGCTGAGCATCTCCTCGGGCAGCGCCGCACGGACCTCCAGGTCGTCACCGCAGGCCAGCACCAGAACGGGCTGTCCGGCCGCCAGATTTTCCCCGACCTCGGCCAGACGCTGTGCCACCCGACAGTCGCCCGGTGCCGTCAGCTCGGCGAACCCCTTCTGCCGCTCGGCCAGCGCCAGGGCATCGGCAGCGCTATCTCGTTGCGCCCGCGCCGATTCGGCCTGGGCACGAGCCGCATCCAGGTCACGCGCCGCCAGGCTACCCGCTTCGTACAGCCGCCTGGCACGCTGCCACTCCGCCTCGGCATTGACCGCCGCGGCGGTCGCTGCGGCCAGTGACGCCCGCGCCTGATCGCGCTTGAGCTCGAAATCGTCATCATCCAGTGCCGCGAGACGCTGGCCGGCAGCGACCCTCTCACCCTCCCCCACTTCAAGGGCAGCCAACCGCCCCGCCACGCGAAAACTCAGGCGACGATTGGCACCGGCTTCGAGGCGCCCCGGCAAGCGCTGCTCGCTCACCGGGTCGACTTCATCCAGTATCTGGGTGCGCACCGGTCTCAGCGGCGCCTCAGGCGGCGCTTCCTCCGCACAGCCGAGCAGTGTGAACAGTAGTGGGGTGGCCAACAGCCACCGCGGATAACGCCTCTTCGCCACGCCCTCGGGCAGGGCCGCCGAGATACGGCTCATGATACGTCGTCTCCTGCACTCTCCGTGGGGTACCCCAGCAGGCGCCGTCGCGCCTCGGCATCCATCGGCCCCGGCGTCATGCCCAGGCTGCGCTGCAGGTGAACCAGGGCCTGCAGGTATTGCCAGCGTGCCTCCGTTGCGGCCAGCGCCGCCTGTCGGGCAGCGGTACGCGCATCCAGCAGCGCCACCTGATCGAGGCTGCCCTCCCGCCAGGCAGCCTCGGCGAGATCGAGAGCGGTTCGGGTTTCCCGGCGAGCGTCGTCGCGCAGCCCGAGGCGTCGCCAGGCGGCCAGCAGCTCGACGCTGGCCGCACGCAGCCGCGTCTCGATGCCCTGCCGTACCTCGGCATCGGCGAGAACCGCCTGCTCCAGTTGCGCGGCGCTGCGGTCGCGCTCAATGCTGCGCCGCCCCCCGGCATAGAGGGGAAACCGTGCCGACAGGCCCAGGCTCCATTCGTCACGGCCGGTTTCGGGCAGTTGCACCCCGGCCTGTTGCACCTGGGTAACCACTCCCTGCACGAGCGGTGACGAGGATTCCCAAGGCGCCCGATCACCGACCCCGTCACGGCTGATCTCATGGGAATAGCGCGCCTCGATACCGACCTCGGGCACCCAGAAGGCGCGCCGACGAGACGCCAGCTCACGCTCGGCGGCACGCTGGCGAGCGGCCAGGGCCTGAAGTTCGCTGGACTCGGCCAAGGCCGAAGCAACCAGCGCGTCCTGCCAGCGTGTCAGGGTGTCGCGGCTTGCCAACAGTCGCTGAAAGCGCGCATCGCCACCCAGCCAGCGTGGCGCTTCGATATCCGGCGCTGCCGGGGACAGGGGGGCATCGGAGTCACGCCCCAGCCGCCGATTGAGAGCCAGGCGCAGGCGTTCGTGCTCGGCAACGACCGTCTCCAGACGCTCACGAGCCTGAGCCACTTCCGCCTCGAACCGCGCCAACTCACCGCGCCCCGAAGCCCCGGCATCCAGGGCGCGCTTGGCGCTATCACGCTGGCCACGAGCTAGCTCGAGATCGGCGACCAGTACCTCGCGCCGCGCTTCCAACCGCAGCATGTCGAGAAACTCACTGGCAACCGACAGCGCCAGATCCAAAGTTTCGGCCTCCAGTTGGGCACGGCGCGAACGATCGAGGCTCTCGGCAATGGCGATCCCGGCCATGGCGGGCTCGGAGAACAGCAGTTGCTCGAGCACGGCACCCCCGCTGACGCGACGTTGCGGCGACTGTCCCAGGCCGGCACGCGCACGGTTCGCATCGATGATGCGCCCGGTCGCTTCCAGATAGAGATTGGGCAGAAACCGCGAACGCGCCAGATCGACGGCGTGGCTCTCCACCTCGACACTCTGGCGTGCCACCGCCAGCCCCAGGTTGTCGGCAAGCGCCAGGCCGACGGCCTGTTCCAGCGTCAACTGCGTCTCCGACGTCGCCGGTTCGGCGACCAGATGGGCCTGGCTGAGCAGATCGAACGGCGGCGACCAGTCCACCTCCCCCACCGTCGCCAGGTTGAGCCAGGGCCGCTCGCGTTGGGGGTGGCCCTCCAGCGGCTCGGGCTTGCGGCCGCCGGCCAGGTCGTGAAGACGCAGTGCCAGGTGACGGTGCAGAGCAACGGCATCCACGGCACCGCCCACGGAAAGCAGGGCGCCGCGTTCGACCTGTTGCGCATCCGTCAGCGCGAGACTGGGCAGCCGAGCCTCACGAAGCCGCGCGAAAAGACGACGCTGCGTGGCCTCGTCATGCTCGGGAAGTGCCAGCACCAGCGCGGCATCCATAGCGGCGAAAGCCGAGCTTTCGGGAAGCTCATTGGCCGACAGAGCCAGCGTGTCCAGCGACTGCTGCCGACGCTCGACCCGTGTCGCCAGCGGCGCCTGCGCCGCCTCGACCTGTCCGGGCGGGCCAATCAGCAGCAACCGACGGGCATCGTCGACGAAAGCAAAAGCGAAGGGATCGCGAGGCCCGACCAGCCCCTGGGCGAGGTCGTCGGCGTCGTCGACACCCGGCAAGGCGACTCCCCGACCGGCTGGAGCGACCTCCAGACGCGGGGCCTCGCCCGCGGCGGAAAGCCGCTCCAGCTCGGCTCGGACGGCGGCCAGAGAGCCATGGCCGCCCGGCAGACGACGGGGATCCAGAGTCAGCGTATCCGCCCAGGCCCGGAAGGCCACCAGACTGAGCAAGAGCGCTATCCCGACGATGAACACGCGCGTCCTTGGCGATGCGTTCATGGCGTTACGACCCCGTTGGGAAAGGGAATGACCGTCGGCCGAGTGTAAACGAGTGTTTGAAAAATGTCAGCCCGGCGGCTGGGGCTCGCCGCGGGTCACCACTCCTCGCTGGTTTCACGCAGAGAGGCGATCTCCCTCTTGGCCTGCACCAGACAGTCGCGCAACTCCTCGGCTAACGCCGCGGCACTGCCCACGGCGATCATTCCCGGTGCGGTGGCTGGCGTGCGACGTGCCACGCCATCCGGCTCGTGCAAGGCCGCGAGCCTTGGCAATAGCCAAGCCAGCCAACTATCGTCGCGTCGAGCCAATTCACGCAGGCGCTGTAGCTCGGCAATGCCGTCCACTTCGGGGCCCAGCAGCTCGCGCCAGTCATGGCGCTCGAGACGGGCATGCTCGGTCACCTCGCGCAGCAGCGACTCCAACGCCAGCTCGACCAGGGCCAAGGCGCCCTCCTCGGCGGCCATGCGCCGAGCCTCGGCATGCTCGTCGTCGCCAGGTGCCACGTCGAGCAGCAGTTCGGCCTGGTACAGCAGCTGGTTGGTACGTCCTCGCGGCGTCACTTGCGTTTGTCCTCCACTCGCCACTGGCCGTCGTCGAAGGTGGCCTTCCAGCCCGTCGCCTTGCCGTTCTCCTCGGTCATCACGTACTGCGCCTTGGCCTTGCGCGAGAAGCGGATCTGTGCCGGGCGGCCGTCAGGATCCTCGCTGGGCGCGTCGAGCAGGTAGCGGTACTTGCCGGGCAGCTCCTCGGCGTGCGCCCTGAGCTCGCGCACCAAGGGCGGGCGCGTCTCGCGGTTCTTGGGGAACTTGCTCGCGGCCAGGAACAGGCCGCTGGCACCGTCGCGCAGCACGTAGTGGTCATCCACCTTCTGGCAGGCCAGCTCCGGCATGGGTATGGGGTCGATCTTGGGTGGCGCCACCTCGCCATTCTTGAGCAGCTTGCGAGTGTTCTTGCACTCGCTGTTGGTGCAGCCGAAATACTTGCCGAAACGGCCACTCTTGAGCTGCATTTCGCTGCCGCACTTGTCGCACTCGATGGTCGGGCCGTCGTAACCCTTGATGCGGAAACGCCCCTTCTCGACTTCGTAGCCGTCGCAATCCGGGCTGTCGCCGCAGATGTGCAGCTTGCGAGTCTCATCGATGAGGTAGCTGTCCATGGCCGTGCCGCACTTGGGGCAGCGGTGCTTGGCGCGCAGCGCCTGGGTCTCGGCCTCTTCGTCGGCGTCGGCGGCCACGGCTTCCTCGCCGGGCAGCAGGTCGATGGTGGTCTTGCAGCGCTCCTTGGGTGGCAGGTTGTAACCGGAGCAACCCAGAAAGACACCGGTAGACGCCGTACGAATCTGCATCTTGCGCCCACAGCTCGGACAGTCGATATCGGTGGGCACCGGCTGATTGGGGCGCATGCCGTCTTCGCTCTGGGCCGCCTCGAGCTCTTGCTTGAATTCGGCATAGAAGGCATCGAGCAGTTCGCGCCAGTTCCGCTCGCCCTCGGCCACTTCATCGAGGCCGTCCTCCATGCGCGCCGTGAAGGAGTAATCCATCAGGTCGGGGAAGGACTCCTTGAGACGCTCGGTAACGATGTCGCCGAGCTTCTCGGCATAGAAGCGGCGATTCTCGAGCTTGACGTAGCCGCGATCCTGGATGGTGGAGATGATCGAAGCGTAGGTGGAGGGACGGCCGATACCACGCTTCTCCAGCTCCTTGACCAGGCTCGCTTCGGTGTAGCGCGCCGGAGGCTTGGTGAAGTGCTGCTGCGGATCCAGCGCCTCGAGGGTCATCGGCGTGCCTTCGGCCAGATCGGGCAGCGCCTGATCCTCGTTCTTGCCGTTCGGCTTCATCACCCGGGTGTAGCCGTCGAACTTCAGCACCCGTCCCTTGGCCTTGAGTTCGTAGCCGTCGGCCTCCACGACCAGCGTCGTGGAAAGGTACTCGGCCGGCGTCATCTGGCAGGCCACGAACTGGCGCCAGATCAGTTCGTAAAGGCGTTCGGCATCGCGCTCCATTCCGGCCAGATCGCCGGCGCGCCGCGATACATCGGAAGGACGGATGGCCTCGTGGGCTTCCTGGGCGCCCTCCTTGCTGGAATAGCGATTGGGGGACTCGGGCAGGTAACGGCCGCCGAACTCGCCATCGATGAAATCGCGCACGCTGGCAATCGCATCGTTGGAGAGATTGGTGGAGTCGGTACGCATGTAGGTGATATAGCCCGCCTCGTAGAGGCGCTGGGCCAGCGTCATGGTCTTCTTCACCGAGAAGCCCAGGCGCCCGCTCGCCGCCTGCTGCAGCGTCGAAGTGATGAAGGGCGCGCCTGGCTTCGAGCGGGTCGGCTTGTCTTCGCGCGAGGTGATCGCAAGGCTTGCCCTGCGCAACGCTGCGATACGCTCCAGGGTCTCGGCCTCGGCGGTGGGCCGGAAGGCCTTGCCGTCCTGGCGCGCCAGCTCGAAACGTACCGGCTCGCCGTCCGGGGAGACCAGGTCGGCGTGAACGTCCCAGAATTCCTCGGGTACAAAGGCGCGTATTTCGCGTTCACGCTCGACGATCAGACGCATGGCTACCGACTGCACACGCCCCGCCGACAGCCCGCGGGCGATCTTGGCCCACAGCAGCGGCGACAGCATGAAGCCCACCACCCGGTCCAGAAAACGCCGCGCCTGCTGGGCCTCGACACGGGGAATGTTCAGCGTGCCAGGATCCTGAAAGGCATCCTTGATGGCATTCTTGGTGATTTCGTTGAACACCACGCGCTTGTAGCGAGACTCTTCGCCGCCGATGGTCTCGCGGAGGTGCCAGGCAATGGCTTCCCCCTCGCGGTCGAGGTCGGTGGCAAGATAGACGGCATCGGCCTTCTCGGCGAGTTTGGCCAGCTCGGCCACCACCTTTTCCTTGCCCGGCAGGATCTCGTAATGGGCTTCCCAGCCGTGCTCCGGGTCGATCCCCATGCGCCGGATCAACTGTTCGTTCGCCTTGCGCTGCTTGTAGGCGGCCTTGTCTTCCGGCGACATCTTGCGCGTCGCAGCGGCCTGGCGCGCCCGCTCCTTCGGGTCGCTGGCCGTCTTGCCCGAGCCGCTGGTCGGCAGGTCGCGGATGTGACCCACGCTCGACTTCACGATGAACTCGTTGCCGAGATACTTGTTGATCGTCTTGGCCTTGGCCGGCGACTCGACGATGACCAGTGACTTGCCCATAGTGCTCCACTTTGTGCAGGGCGGGACGACGGATCCCGCCTGACGGTTTACGTTCGCCCTTCGTGACGAACGCTGCCTGCAGGGTGAAAAATCCGCTTACCCTACCCCAGGCATCGGCTCAGTGCCAGTCGCGGCCGACGCAGTAGAGGGCAATCGCAGTTGAACACGACGAGAAGCGCCGGGACCTGTCGATGAATCAGCCCCGAGTCAACTGGCTAATTGCGATAGCCCTGCGACGCAGTACCGGAGAGCCTAGACCGCGTGCCTGGGCCGCCGCAAGCACCCGGAGGCCATGCAGAGCGCCCCCTCCGGAGTGCCGGAGGGGGCGCACTGACCAACTCACGTCAGCGTCGCTCAGCGTTTGCGCGATCGGCGTCGAGCCGCCGGCTTGGCGGTCTCTGTGGCGGTATCCTCACCCCCAGCGCTCGCCGCATCGCGGGCAACCGGGCCCTTCCACTGATCGAGCAGCCCTTCGACTTCGCCTCGAGCAAGGGACTGGGCACGGGCATCGCTCTCGAGCTCACCGTACACCTCGGCCAGGGCCTCGGGGCACTCTCGCGGCACCGCCGACTCGAGGGCTTGCAAGAAGAGCGTCTTGATGTGCTCGTAACGCCGGCGCGCATGCTCGAACAGCCCCCCACTGGCTGCCAGGACGTGGTCGATGTGCGCCAGATGGCCCTCGATCGCCTCGGCGCTTTCGCCGTGCAGCAGTTCGGGGATCGCTGCCAGTGCCGCTTCGCGGTAGTGCTTGAGAATGAAGAACTGCTCGCGGACCAGCTGCTTGAAGTCGGCCAATGAGCTGGCGGGTTCCAGTTCGGCCCGAGAGGCCCGCAGGCGCTTGAAGTTGCGCTCGTCGGTGATGGGCGAGCCCCCCAGCACATGAATCACCGAGCGCATCACCGCCGCATGGCTGCCTCCCTTGGCAATGCGTCCTTCGAGCTCGGCCTGGCGCTGCTCGAGGAAACGCAGGTGCTCCGGCTCGCGACCGGGGCGCCGGCGCTGCGCATAGGCATCGCCGTAAAGACCCACCATGGCCTGCAACAGCGGCTGACCGTAGACATGCAGGAAGAGGTGCTCGGTGCTCTGATCGCGCAGCACGCGCCAGGCATCGAGGCTTCGCGAGACCTGATCGGAGGCGGCGCCTTCGAGCACTCGAAAGAGGTTCCCTTCCGTCACTGGATGGCGGTCCTGGCGAACCCAGTCGGCCAATACCGGCAGCGGCACCGACAGCGGATTACGATCGGAGAGCAGCTTGTAGCCCAGGCGTATGGGATGCATGCGACGGATCCAGCGCGACGCTTCGGGCGTCATCAGCGCGCGTATCCAGGGCTGAACCAAGAGCCGATAGAGGCCCAGGTTGATCTGCGAAACCCGCGCCACCGTGGCGAAACGAGTATCATCATCTTCGCGATGATGAATCTCGCGATTGAGCCCCTCGATGGAGCGCGCTTTGAATTCCAGCAGGTAGTCGCGTTCGATGAGGTCCGCATCGCTGCGTTCGGCAGCGCTCGACACCTTGGTTTCGTAGAGCCCCGGCGGCAGGACATCGATGTAGTCGATGTTGGCGGTGAATTCGGTATGCTCCTTGCGCGACACGCTACCCGACACGAAGATGCCTAGATGGCCAGTAGTATCATGCACGCAGTAAACGATGGTCTGTCCACTGGCGATGATATCGTCGGCATCCTCGTAGAGGTCGCGAATCCAGCCCAGCGCCTGCGGTGGCGGCGTGATCTCGTCGCCTCGAGAGCAAAATACCACCACCGGCGAACGCACGTTGCGCAGGTCGATGCGCCGCCCGTCGGAGGTGACCAGTTGGGCCGTGGAGAGCCGGTTGCCGACGAAGAGATTGTCGACGATGTACTGGATCTCCTCGCCGCCAAGCACCACGTGACCGCCCCACCAACGCTCGAAATCGAGATAGCGTTCGGCCTCGCTGTCGACCTGGGCATAGAGTCGATACTGCTTGCCCCACCAGGTATTGGCCGGATTCAGGCGCTCGAAATTCTGCACCAGCCAGGCCCCGTCGAAGAGCCCGCTGCCGATGTCGCTGACCAGAGCGGTGAGCCAGCTGCCGCCGGTCATGCCGCCGGAGTAACGCATCGGCGCATGGCCGCGCTCCCCGGCCCAGTAAGAGAGTGGCGCACCCGCGATCAGGATAGGGCCAAACACTTCCGGCTCCAGAGCCGCCGCCATCATGATTTGCCAGCCGGCCTGGCAGTTGCCCACTACCATGGGCTTCTCCGAGGTCTCGGGATGGCTGGCCACGACATGCCGCAGGAACGCAACCTCGGCCTCCACGACGTCTTCTACGGTCTGGCCGGGCTCGGGAAACGGCAGGAAGCCGATGAAATAGCAGGGGTGGCCGGCACGCAGTGCCACGCCAACCTCGCTGTCGGGCTTGAAGCCGCCAATGCCGGGGCCATGGCCGGCACGCGGATCCACCACCACGAAGGGCCTGGCCTGAAGATCGACCTCCACACCCTCGGGAGGCAGGATGCGCAGCAGCTCGTAGTTCACTGGCCGTGGCAGCTGGCGGCCGTCCATCACCACCTCGGCGTCGAAGCCGAGGACGTTGGGCTTGGTCTTTTCGATGTACTCCAGGTACTGGTTGCCGCGCTGGCGCATCACGTCCATGTAGAGCACGCTGCGTTCGACGGCATCTCGCCAGTAATCGAAGGCGGCGCGGCCGAAACCGAACGGATCCAGAAACGGCAGTGCCTGGGCAGGCGGTATCGGCATCAGGGGATTCATTATCAACTCCATGGTTCAAGGCTCCATGGCTCGTCGGCTGCAGGAACATCCTAGCGACGAGATGAAATGTTGCATTGCAACATATGCAGGATACGCCCTCTTCGCCGGGTACGCAGCCCCCTGGCAGCGATTTTTTTATGACGTCGCGTTTCGAACGCATGACCCGCCGATCTGAGTACCCATGCGCGGCGCGGCGAACCCCGCCGGGCCAACGACAAGCCCTTGACGGCATCCCTGTGCCGCCTGCTGGCGAGTGTGGTAAATTACCGGCCTACGACCAACGTATCGATCGGCCCGCCGCGCCCTCTGCGGCATGGCCCGGCAAATGCCGAGTGGAGAGGCTCACCCTATGAGCGAGGACACCGAAAAACGCATCCCCAGCGGCGAGAAGTTTCGCACCGAGTACGGTTTTGCCGCCATCAAGGATGGCATCAAACAGAGCAAGCCGTCCGCCGGGCACAGCGGCGAACCGGGCCGCAAGCCCAAGTGGCTGCGCGCCCAGATTCCCGGCGGCGAGCGTTTCGAGGCAGTCAAGCGCAACGTCAAGGAGCATCGCCTGAGCACGGTGTGCGCCGAATCCCACTGCCCCAACATGGGCGAATGCTGGAGCAACGGCACCGCCACCATCATGCTAATGGGGTCGGTATGCACCCGCGCCTGCCGCTTCTGCGCGGTGGATACCGGCAATCCCGGCGGCTGGTTGGATGCCGAGGAACCGGCCAATACCGCCGAGTCGGTGGAACTGATGGGGCTACGCTACGTGGTGCTGACCTCGGTGGACCGCGACGATCTTGACGACGGCGGCGCAGGCCACTACGCCGCCTGCATCCGCGCCATCAAGACCAACACCCCCGAAGTGGTCGTCGAGGCGCTGACCCCGGACTTCGACGGCGATCCGGCCGCCATCGAACGGGTGGTGGATTCCGGCCTCGAGGTATTTGCGCAGAACGTCGAGACCGTGGAGCGCCTCACCCGTCGGGTGCGCGACCCGCGAGCCGGCTACCGCAAGACCCTCGACGTGCTGGCCCACGCCAAGGCCCACAAGCCTGCCGTATTGACGAAGACCAGCCTGATGCTGGGCCTGGGCGAGACCGACGAGGAGATTCTCGCCACCTTCGACGACCTGCGCGCCATCGGCGTGGACATCGTCACCCTGGGCCAGTACCTGCGCCCGACCCGCAACCATCTGCCGGTGGAGCGCTGGGTCAGTCCTGAGGAATTCGAGCGCTATCGCCGCTTGGGGCTCGAGAAGGGTTTCATGGAGGTCGCCTCGGGGCCGTTGGTACGCTCCAGCTACCGCGCCGACCGGGTGTTCGAGAAGAACAACCTGGGCCTGGCGGCACCCACCGAAGTACCGGGACAGCAACCCGACCCCAACCGGATCGACGCCATCAACGTGGGCTGAGCCTCCCACGCCCCAGTTCGAGCGCCAGGCACTCGGCCAGGCGCTCGCCCACCGTTTCCACCCCAGGGCAGTCGTCAACCAGATCCGCCAGTCGCGTCATTGACATGCCGGCATGACCGCAGGGATTGATGCGCGAAAACGGCGCAAGGTCGCCGTCGACGTTGAGCGCCACTCCGTGGAAGCTCGCTCCGCGACGAATTCGCAGCCCGAGCGAAGCGATTTTGGCCTCTCCGACGTAGACCCCCGGGGCATCGGGCCTTGCCCTCGCCGTCACGCCTCGCTCCGCAAGCAACGCGATCACCGCATTCTCGATGGCGCTCACCAGATCGCGCACCCCGAGGCGAGCACGGCGAACGTCGAGCAGCGGATAGAGCACTACCTGCCCCGGTCCATGATAGGTCACCTGACCGCCGCGATCGGTCTGCACCACCGGGATGTCGCCCGGCATCAGCAAATGCTCGGGCTTGCCGGCCAGTCCCTGAGTGAACACCGGATCGTGCTCCACCAGCCAGAATTGATCGGGCGTGTCGGCATCACGCGCGTCAGTGAGTTCGCGCATCGCCTGCCAGACCGGCTCATAGGCGCGCCGGCCGAGGCGATGCAGCTCGATGGACAGCGGGGAATCGGCGGTCATCACACCACCATGTGCACGCGGCCAGTCGCCTTGAGATCGGCGAACAGCGTCTTGAGCTGCGTTTCACCGGTGGCACGCAGGGTCAAGCGTACCGATTGGAAACGGCCCTGGCGGCTCTCCACCACCTCGAGGGAGGAGGCATCGAAGGTGCTATCGTGGCGCGTCACCACCTGGCAGACGATGGCAGCGAAATCCTCGCTGGCGTCGCCCACCACCTTGATCGGATAGTCGCAGGGAAAGTCGATCTTCGCTGGCTGACGCGGAGCGCTCTTGGCGACACGCAGGTCTCGCAGGCGTTTGTCACTCATCATCCGAACCACTGCTCGTAGAGATTGCTGAAGAAGCGCTGCACCCGATCCAGCAGACGCTTGACGAACCCGCCCTCGGCGATGCTTTCCAAGGCCACCAGTGGCTGCTCGCCGACCACTTCGTCACCCAGCATCACCTGAAGCGTACCGACCTCTTCGCCGGCTGCCACCGGTGCAGTAAGATCCGCCCGCAAGTCGAGATGCGCGCCCAGCTCCTGGTTGCGCGAACGCGGCACGGTCATATGCACGTTCTCGTCGACACCGACACGCAGCTCGTTCTTCTCGCCCCCCCAGATGCGCGGCGAGGTGAGCACGGCGCCCTGGTCATAGAGACGCAGCGTCTCGTAGTAGCGGAATCCGTAGCTGAGCAGTTTCTGCGTTTCCTGGGCACGCGCCTCTTCCGAACTGGTGCCCATCACCACCGAAATCAGCCGCATTTCGTCGCGCTCGGCCGATGCTACCAGGCAATAGCCTGCCTCCTCCGTCCAGCCCGTCTTGAGACCGTCGACGCTGGGGTCGCGCCATAACAGGCGGTTGCGATTGGGCTGCGAAATACCGCCGTAGCTGTACTCCTTTTGGGCATAGGTCGCATAGTGCGCGGGGTAGTCATTGATGATGTGCTCCGACAGCAGGGCCAGATCTCGCGCTGTGGAGTAGTGATTCTCGTCGGGCAGACCGGTGGCGTTGACGAAATTGGTGTTATGCATGCCCAGACGAGAGGCATGCTGATTCATCATGTCCGCGAAGGGTCGCTCGCCGCCGGCCAGATATTCGGCAACCGCCACGCTGGCATCGTTACCCGAGACGACGATGATGCCCTGCAAGAGATCCGCCACCGATACCAGGGTGTCGACCTCGATGAACATCTTCGAGCCGCCCGTACGCCATGCCTGTTCACTGATGGGCACCGTATCGTCGGGCTGGATATTGCCGCGATCGAGTTCGCGTTCCACCAAATAGGCCGTCATCAACTTGGTCAGGCTGGCCGGCGGCAGGCGTTCGTCGGCATTGTGCTCGGCCAGCACACGACCGCTGTCGGCATCCATGAGTATCCATGAAGTGGCGGCCAGCTGCGGCGGCGCGGGGATCATCGTCTGTGGCACCGGCACCGACTGGGCCAGCGCCTGAGAAGCGACCAGCAGCAGGCTCAGCAGCATCAGTCGCCATGGGTGGAAAGCGGGGATCGACACTCTCATGGTGTTGGGTCTCTTCACATCATCGGGGTTCAGGGGGGAGGGGCACCGTCAGTCGGCGCCCTTGACGATAAAGCTCTGGGAAAAACCCGCGCGACGAAGCTCATCACGGACTGGAGCGACCTGGTCGGCATGAGCCAGGGGGCCTACCTGTACCCGGTGTACACCGGTGCCACTGGCAACCCGAACCGGGTGTGACAGCTCATCCTCGAGCTGAGCTTTGAGCTGGCGGGCGTTGTCTGCCGAGCCGAGTGCCGCCACTTGCAGGTATAGGGGGCGCCCATCCGCGGTGCCACTTTCCCGCTCACCGTCACTCGTTGTCGACGACGCACTCCCGGTTTTCGACTGCGTCGCCACGGCTTGGGTCAGCGACTGACCGGAATTGCGCCCAGGGGCAGCAGCCACCTCGCGTGCCTCACGCTCGCCGGGACGATTCTCCGCCAGCCACGCCTCAGGGTCGATGGCCTCGACTTTCACCCGCCCGGTACCCTGCTCCAGAAAACCCAACCGCGCAGCGGCAGCATAGGAAAGGTCGATCTCGCGATCGCTATGGAAGGGGCCACGATCGTTGACGCGCACGATCACCGAGCGTCCAGTGTCGCGACTCGTCACCCTGACGTAGCTAGGCAGCGGCAACGAGCGATGGGCGGCGCTCATCTTGTACATGTCGTAGATCTCGCCATTGGAGGTGGCATAGCCGTGAAACTTCTCGCCGTACCAGGAGGCCGTGCCTTCACGGGAGTAGCCACGGGCATCGGGCAATACGTGATAGGTCTTGCCCCAGACCCGGTAGGTCTCACGATTGCCACCCGCGGACGGCCGCTCCACGCGCGGCACGGCATCGGGAATCTCGCTAACGTCCGGCGGCTCTTCAGGGTAAGCATCGCCGCTGAGGGCATAGCGTCCACCACTGGACGCCGGTGCGGTCGTCTCGCGCTCCAGCGACGGTTGCGATCCCCCGCGACCGGCGCAGCCAGCGAGCAAGGTCACCAGGACGAAGCCGATCAGCGCGACTCTCATGCATCCTCCTCACGCTCGCTGCGGGCGGCTTCGAGGCGATGCGGCGCAAGCGATCGATTCGCCTCGATCGCTTCGGCCAGCTCGCTCACTGCCATGGCATACAGATGACTGTGATTGTACCGCGTTATCACATAAAAATTGTCTCGCCCCAGGCGGTATCGCCAGGCCGTCTCACTCGTCTCCAGCGCCAAGGGGATGACCCTCTGATCGTCGCCTAGAGCCGCTTCGATGACCACGCCAGTCTCACTCAGTTCCACCATGCTGGCATAGGGGGGAGCCGTACGATTGAACGTGATCGCTTCGGGTGGCGACGCTGGCCCGTCGGCCTCATGGTAAAGCGGCTCGTCCGGCTGCCAGCCGTGCTCGGCGAAGTAGTTGCCCACGCTGCCGATGGCATCGACGGGATTGGTCCAGAGATCGCGCTGCCCATCACCGTCGAAGTCCACGGCATAGGCACGGTAACTGGTGGGAATGAACTGCGGATACCCCATGGCTCCGGCATAGGAACCGTCGATGCTGCCCGGATCCACGCCCTGTTCATGGGTAATTTCCAGAAAGGCGGCCAGTTCGCCGCGAAAGAAGTCGCCCCGCGTGGGGTGCTCGAAGGCCAGCGTCGCCAGTGAGTCGAGTACACGGTGGCGGCCGGTATAGCGGCCATAGGCCGTTTCGACGCCGATGATGGCCGCTACCACCTCTGACGGCACGCCGTAGGCCTTCTCGGCTCGCTCGAAAGCCGGCGCGTGGGCGTCGATGAAGGCAACGCCCTGGGCAATGCGTTCTGGCGTCAGAAAGATGGCGCGATACTCGTCCCAGCGCAGATGCCTTTCGGCAGCGCCGGCCATGGCTTCCAGCACGTCCGGCTGCATCACGGCCCGACGCAGAGCGGTGGCGGCCCAGTCACGCTCGAGGCCGCGAGCGTCGAGTTCCTCGACCAGGGCACGTGCACCGTCATGACGTTCCGGATCGAACTCCCCGGCTAGCGAGAGCGAAGAGATCCCCCATAGGATCAGAACCACCACGCCGACGGCGACGCCCTTGTTCCATCTGCCCGCTGGCATCATGCGCTTGCCACTCCTGGAAGGGAAACCACCCGAAAGAACCGTCGCCCACGACTAACGAGGCAGGAATCGGCGGTGTCCATGAATGGACATGAGAATACCGAAACCCGCCATCAAGGTCACGCTGGAGGTACCACCGAAACTCACTAGGGGCAGCGGTACGCCGACTACCGGCAGAATGCCGCTGACCATGCCCACGTTGACGAAAACGTAGATGAAGAAGGTCAGAATGATGGCCCCGCCCAACAGTCGCCCGAAGGTATCATGTGCCGTGGCAGCCAGCCACAGGCCACGCATGACGATCAGCAGATAGAGAGCGAGCACGACCAGCATACCGATCAGGCCGAACTCCTCGCCGAGCACTGCGACGATGAAGTCGGTATGCCGCTCGGGCAGAAATTCCAGCTGCGACTGCGTACCCTCAAGCCATCCCTTCCCCCACAGGCCACCGCTGCCGATGGCCGTGGTCGACTGGATGATGTTCCACCCCGACCCCAGGGGGTCGCTGTCGGGATTGAGGAAGGTCAATACGCGCTGACGCTGGTAGTCGTGCAGGTTCATCCACAGCAGCGGCAGTGCCGACGCCGCCAGCACGCCAAGGGCGAGGATGAAGCGCCAGGAAAGTCCGCCCAGCAGCACCACGAAAATGCCCGCCGTGGCGACAAGCAGTGACGTCCCCAGGTCCGGCTGCTTGGCGATGAGCACTACCGGCACCCCGATGATGAGGGCACAGACTGCCAGGTCGCGGAGCCGCGGCGGCAGTTCGTGACGGCTCAACCAGGCAGCGACCATCATCGGCATGGCGAGCTTCATCAGCTCCGAGGGCTGGAAGCGAATCACACCGGGAATCACCAGCCAGCGCTGCGCCCCCATGCCCATGTCACCCACCAGCTCAACGGCAATCAGCATCAGCAGGGCAATACCGTAGACCAAGGGAGACCAGCGTAGCAGCGTCGACGGCGACATCTGTGCCAGCACCAGCAGCACACCGCCTGCCACCACGAAGCGCGTCGCCTGGGCGACCACTACTTCCAGGCGCTGCCCGCTGGCACTGTAGAGCACGCCCAGCCCCGCCACCATGAGAACCAGCAACAAGAACAGTAGCCAGGGGTCGAGATGGGCACGCTCCCAGGGGCCCTTGCGACGCGTCATACCACTGTTGGGGGGGGCCACTGGATAGCCACGCAGACGCCGGCTCAAATAGCTCATCGGCATGGATCAGTTCCCCGCCACGCTTGCGTCATCGTTTTCCAGCGTCTCGCGCAACTCGTCGACATCGGGAACCTCTTCTTCCTCGAGCAGCCAGGCATCGGTCATGGCCCGCGCCAGGTGCGCAGCATGGGTACTTCCACCACCGGCATTCTCGACGATGACCGCCACGGCAATTTCTGGATCTTCCAGCGGGGCAAAGGCCACGAACAGTGCATGGTCACGCAACCGTTCAGCCAGTTCCTCGGCGTCGTATCGTTGGTCCTGGCCCAGAGAAAAGACCTGGGCCGTGCCCGATTTGCCGCCCATGCGATACTGCAGCCCCTCGCCGGTTCGCCGCGCCGTTCCCTCGCTACCACTGACGACCTTCTCCATGCCGGAAAAGATATGGTCCCACCAGGCTTCGTTCTCCACGGCGATGTCGGGCGGGGTCTCGGGCAGCTCGCTTGGCACCTCGTCATCGCCGATGCGCCGGGCCAGGCGCGGCTTGACCCACTCGCCGCGATTGGCTAGCACCGCAGTGGCAGTGGCCAGCTGTAGCGGGGTGACCTGCCAATAGCCTTGGCCGATCCCCACCGACAGCGTCTCACCCGGATACCAGGACTCTCCGAAGCGGCCGCGCTTCCACTCACGGGACGGCATGAGGCCAGCGCTTTCGCCATGGACGTCATGGGCCACCCGCTGCCCGAAGCCCAGCGCATTCATGCGAGTGTGCAAGCGGTCGATGCCCAGCTCGTGGGCCAGGGAGTAATAGTAGGTATTGTTGGAAACGGCAATGGAGCGCTCCAGATCGACACGCCCGTGTCCCCAGCGCAGCCAGTTTCGATAGCGCCGCGAATCGTTGGGTAACTGGAAGTAGCCGGGATCGTAGATGGTCTTTTCCGGGGTGACCTCGCCTTCGGCCAGCCCGGCCAGCGCCAGAAACGGCTTGATCGTCGATCCGGGCGGATAGTGGCCACGAATCGCACGGTTGAATAGCGGCAGGTCGAGGTCTTCCTGCAGGCCGCGATAGGTGGTGACGTCGATCCCCGTGACGAAGCGGTTGCTGTCGAACCCGGGCGCCGACACCATGGCCAGGATCTCGCCGGTCTTGGGAGCGATAGCGACGATGGAACCACGGCGCTCTTCGAGCAGCTCGTAGGCCAGCGTCTGCAACTCCTTGTCGAGGGTCAGCGTCAAATCCTTGCCAGGTACCGGATCGGTGCGACCAAGCTCCTGCAACACGCGCCCCCGCGCGTTGGTCTCCACCTTGCGCAGTCCCGCCTGGCCATGCAGCACGTCCTCATAGAATCGCTCCACGCCGGTCTTGCCGATGAAGTGCGTCCCGGCATAGCGACCGGCATCCAGCGACTTCAGCTCATCGGCATTGATACGGCCCACGTAGCCCAGAGCATGGGCCATGACCTCGGCATCGGGATAGTAGCGCAGCAGCTGCGCCTCCACCTCGACGCCAGGCAGGCGATGGCGATTGACCGCCAGACGGGCGATCTGATCCTCGTCGAGGTCGCTCATCAGTAGCGCCGGCTGAAAAGGACGCTGGCGCTGCCCGGCACGCACGCGAATGGCTTCGGCCTCCTCCTCCGACAGATTCAGCAACGAGTCCAGGTGGTCCAGGGTGGAATCGATATCGTCGACCCGCTCGCGTATCAGCATCAGATTGTAGGTGGGGCGATTGTCAGCCAGCAGCACACCGTTGCGGTCATGGATCAACCCACGGGTGGGCGGCAACGGTTCGACACGAACGCGGTTGCTTTCCGAACGCGTGGTGTAGACCTCGTGCTGAACTACCTGAAGGTAACCCAAGCGCCCCATCAGTAACCCGGTCAAGGCAATGACCAGTAGCGCCGCCAGCAGCGAACGGGCACGAAAGATGCGCAGCTCGTGCTGGGGATTCTTGAGAGTGTCACGGCGAAGACGCATGCCGGTCATTGACCTCGAACCGTCGTTGCAAAAGTACCGCCATCAGCGGTGATAGGGATGGCCCACCAACAGCGTCCAGGCGCGATAGAGCTGCTCGGCGACGATGACCCTGACCAGGGGATGCGGCAGCGTCAGAGGCGAGAGCGACCAGCGCCGGTCGGCGGCGGCAGAGAGCGATGGTTCGAGTCCATCAGGACCGCCCACCAGCAGCGCCACGTCGCGCCCTTCGAAACGCCAACTCTCGGCTTCACGCGCCAGGCGCTGGGTGCTCCATGCCTGTCCACCCACCTCCAGTGCCACCGTGAGCTCGTCACCCCGCAGGCGCTCGCGAAGCCGACGCCCCTCCAGGGCCATGGCCTTCGTCACGTCGGCGTTCTTGCCACGCGTGCCTGGGGCGATCTCCTCGATATCCAGGGCGAAGTCGCGGGGCAGCCGCCGGCGGTAGGTTTCGACCCCTTCGGCCACCCAGTCGGGCATGCGCGTTCCCACCGCCAGCAGGCGGACCTTCATAGGCCGCCTTGCCGGCCGCCGACGTCAGCATCGCTGGGCATGTCCGCCCACAGGCGTTCGAGGTCATACAGCTGGCGGGTTTCGGCGAGCATCACATGCACCACGAGGTCGCCCAGATCGACCAACACCCAGTCGGCTCCAGCCCTGCCTTCCACCCCCAGCGGCTGGATGCCCTGTTCCTTGGCCTCATGGATGACTCGATCGGCGAGTGCCGCCACGTGGCGGGAGGAAGTACCGCTGGCCACGACCATCACATCGGTGACGCTGGTCAGCCGCGAGACGTCCAGAGTGGCCACGTCCTTGGCCTTGAGCGATTCGAGTGCGTCGAGCACCAGTGATTTCGTGGTGTGCGAATGGTTGTGCATAGCCCCTCGTCGATGGGAAGTCCGGATCGGCGTCCATTGTAGCGTCTTGCCGTGTCACTGGCAGCGGTCAATGCTACCGATAGAGGTCGCACTCGAGAATCCGTGCTTCTACCGCTTCCGGAAGCAAGTAGCGCACGCTGCGTCGCTCGGCCAGACGATGCCGTACCGCCGTGGCGGAAATGGCCATGCGCGTGGGCAGTGCCAGCCGCAGCAGCCCCCCGGCCGGCTGCTCCATCAGTGTCTCGGCATCGGCCACTTCGCGGCCGCGGACCAGCTCCTCGAGAGCCGGCGGCAGCGGCGCTTCATGGTCGGGGCGGTCGATCACGACAACGTGGGCGAACTCGAAGAGCCGTTCGGGGGCATGCCAGCTGGCGAGCCGCAGGAACGCATCATGCCCCAGCGCCATGACCAGGCGCGCCTCGCCGCCCGACTCCTCGCGCAGGCTGGCCAGCGTGTCGGCGCTGAACGAAGGGCCGTCGCGCTCGAGCTCGCGGGGGTCGGCAACCAGCCCGGGAGTATCGCCAATGCCCAGCCGCAGCAGCGCCAAGCGCATCTCGGGCGAGACCCGCGGCTCGCCTCGCAGCGGGGGCATCTTGGCCGGAATCATGCGCACCTGGTCCAGGCCCAGCCCCTCGCGCAGTTCCAAGGCACTGCGCAAGTGGCCGAGATGAACCGGATCGAAAGTACCGCCAAGCATGCCGATGCGCGGCGGTACACGATACGGACGCTCTCTCACTGGCGAACCTGCCCGTCGCCGAGCACCACGTATTTGCGGGTCGTCAGCCCGTCGAGACCCACCGGGCCACGGGCATGCAGCTTGTCGGTGGAAATGCCGATCTCCGCACCCAGACCATACTCGAAACCATCGGCAAAGCGCGTCGACGCATTGACCATCACCGAACTGGAATCGACCTCGGCCAGAAAACGCCGCGCCAACCCGTAGTGTTCGGTAACGATGGCGTCGGTATGATGAGAGCCGTAACGTTCGATATGCGCGATGGCCGCCTCGATGCCATCCACCACGCGAATGGCCAGCACCGGCGCCAGGTACTCGGCATGCCAGTCGGCTTCTTCGGCCAGCACGCAATCGGACAGGATCGTCCGGGTGCGTTCGCAGCCGCGCAGCTCGACACCATGCTCGGCATAAGCAGCGGCCAGGCGCGGCAACAGTGTCGTGGCCATCGGCGCATCGATGAGCAGTGTCTCCATGGTATTGCAGGTACCGTAGCGATGAGTCTTGGCATTCACCGCGATCGCCAGCGCTTTTTGCGGATCGGCGCTGGCATCGATATACACGTGACAGACGCCGTCGAGGTGCTTGATCACCGGCACCCGTGCTTCTCGGGAGATACGCTCGATCAGCGACTTGCCACCGCGGGGAATGATCACGTCGACGTACTCGGGCATGGCGATCAATCGCCCCACGGCCTCACGGTCGGTGGTCGCCACCACCTGCACGGCGGTTTCCGGCAGTCCTGCCTCGGCGAGCCCCGCCGTCAGGCAGGCGGCGATCGCGGCATTCGAGTCGCGCGCCTCGGAGCCGCCGCGCAGTATGGCGGCATTGCCGGACTTGAGGCACAGGCTCGCCGCTTCCAGGGTGACGTTGGGGCGCGATTCGTAGATGATGCCGATTACCCCCAGGGGGACTCGCATCTGACCGACCTGGATACCGCTCGGGCGCGCCTTCAAGCCATCGATTTCGCCCACCGGATCGGGCAAGGTAGCCACCTGCTGCAGCCCTTCCACCATGGCATCGATACGGGCATCATCGAGGGCCAGACGATCGAGGAGGGCCGCATCGAGACCTGCTGCACGACCGCGCTGCACATCGCGAGCATTGGCGGCCAGTACGTCGGCACGCTCCCGCTCGAGTCGGGCGGCCATGGCCAACAGGGCAGCGTTCTTCATGGCGGTGGGGGCACGCCGCATATGTGCGGCAGCATCGCGTGCGGCCTGCCCGAGTCGAGTCATGTAGGCGGCGACATCTCCGACATCACCGGCGGCGTTACCTGCGGATCGAGAAGCGAGAACTGACATGCGTTGTGACTCTCCTGGGTCAAAGCGCGAAGTGCACTTTGGTCGTTATACTGTGGGCAGACCGTCCTGCGGTGGGATCATTCATAGTAAGGCACCATGCAAAGCAAGTACAAAGTCGGGCTGATGCGCCTCAATCTGCTGGCCGGTGCCCTCCTGCTGGCCTTCCTTGCGCCTCGTCAGACGCAGCTGGCCAGCGCGCTACTGCTGTGGCTGGGCGTCCTCTGGCTGACGCTGACGGCGGCACTGCTCGAGTTCAGCCACCGCCGGCCCGCCATGCTGCCCTGGCAGTTGCTGCCCGGTTTGCTGCTCACCGGCCTGCTATGGACGGTGCCGGAACGCTATGCACTGTGGTTCTGGCTGTGGCCTGCCGTGCTGCTGATGCCGCAACCTAGCTGGACGCTGGGCACCAACCTGATGCTGGCGGGAATTTCCTGGTGGGCACTCTATCCGCTGCTCGGCCCCATCCAGGCGGCGTTCGTCGGGCTGACGCTGGGCGTGCTGACGGCCATGACCATGGCGCGCCGCCATCAGCCGCAACAGCCGGTGGTCCGCCAACGGGTACGGCTAGTACCGGGCCTCCCTCTGTGGTCGGCACATCAGCTGACGGAGGACCTCCCTCGAGAACGTGCCCGCTGCCAACGTGAAGACGTACACGGCGAGCTGCTGTTGCTCGAGGTGCCGCGTCACCAACTCTGGACCACGGCACGCACGTTGTGCCACCAGCTGTATGGCTTCGAGAGTTGCTATCGCCTTGACTCACGCACCCTGGCAGCTCTACTGCTCAGTCGCGATGACGTTCAGGCCGGGCAGCGCAGATCGGCGCTGATGGCCACCCTGCCGACGCCGCGCAAGGCACGCTTCATGACGCTGGCGACGGCCGATGACCTGGGGATTCCCCTGGCCGACTTCCAGCGCCAGTGCGCAGCTCTCACCACCGACCGGGAGTTCGAGCATGGATGAAAGCACTCCCAACACGGCCGGGCGCTTTGCACTCGCCTATGTGTCAGGCGCCCTACTGCTGGTCAGCTATGCCGCATGGCACTATCTGATGGGCCACTATGCACGCATCCTGCTTCCCGCATTGCTGGCCATGCTGATGCTGGTTGCAGCCGTATTGCGAGTGACAGTCCTCAACCACCCGCGTCTTCCCGCCTATCTCGCACTCATCGCCGGCTACCTGCTGCTGGCGGTGGAGCTGCCGTGGCTGGAAGAGTCCGCTACGCTATGGGTCGGTTTGGCCCCCGTGCTGTCGGCACTCCTGCTGCCGCTGGTGCCTGCGCTGGCGCTCAATGCCGTCATGGCCCCGGCCTGGCTGCTGCTGTGCGGAGAACCGCTTTTCAGCGACCTTTCTCTGGCCTACCTGGCAACCATGGCATTGGCTCCCCTGGCCCTCTGGGAACAGCGGCGACAGCGCGCACTCATGCTGGCCACCGACCCTCGCGATAGGGATTGCCAAGCGCTTTCTCGCGACGGCCTGCACGCGCACCTGGACAGCGAGTTCCAGCGCACCGAACTGTTACACCAATCGCTGGCGATCGTGGTGATCCATCTGCCCCAGGTGGAAATGGCCAGCGAGCAGTTCGGCAGTCGCGCCCGCCAGGCGCTGCTCGACACCCTGTGCCGTGAGGTGCGCCGCTGCTCACGCCGTCACGACTTCCTGGGTCGCCAGACCCTCTCGACTTTCTGGCTGGTGCTGCCCGACACCAGCGAAAGCGGCGCCCAACTCGTGCAGCAGCGCATCCTGCACGCACTGGAACCCGTGGTACTGGTGGATACCGGTCCGCTGCGCTCGCGTATGGGGCTGTGCCAACGTCTGCCCGGCGAGGATTGGCAGCGGTTCCGCCGCCGCCTGCTCGATCTGACCCAGCGCCTGGAAACCCAGTAGGGAATCGCTTACTGCCGCTTCGGAGTCGCCGCTTGAGCCTCACCGCCACCCTCTACCAGTTGACTCCCTCTCCGGGAATGCTGCTGCTGATCATCGGCGTGATCGCCATGGTCGAATCCCTGGCCATGGTGGGGCTACTGGTGCCGGGCGTGGTACTGATGACCGCCGCTGCCTCGCTGGCCGGACACCAGGAGCTGTCGATTCCTACTGTGCTGCTGGCGGCCTTTGCCGGCGCTGTCATCGGCGACGGCGTGAGCTTCATCCTGGGCTACACGTTGCGCGAACGCGTGACACTGCTCTGGCCATTCTCACGCCATCCAGAGTGGCTCGCCCATGCAGCCCGCTTCTTCCAGCGCCATGGCACCCTGTCCGTGTTCCTGGGACGTTTCGTCGGCCCGGTGCGTCCGGTCATCCCACTGACTGCCGGCATGCTGCACATGCCGCCGCGCACCTTCACCTGGGCCAACCTGGCCTCGGCGGCCCTGTGGGCACCGGCCTACGTGCTGCCCGGCTACCTGCTGGGCCAGGCCTGGCAGCAACGACTCGACCTGCCCCCGGGGCTGGAACGCTGGCTGATCGTATTGGGGATCGTCATGGTGGCACTGGCAGTGACGTTCTCATGGCTGCGCCAGCAGGTCAGCCGACCCGGCCGGCTATACCGTCTGTTGCTGAGCGGAGCACGTCGTTATCCGCTGCTGCGACGCCTATGGTTGGGACAGAGCGAACACGGGGAGGTACCGCTCGGCATCTGGCTGCTGCTGGTACTGTCGCTGGGCGGGCTTTCCGGCTGGACGATCCTGGTCATCCACCACGATGGCCCGCTGGAGATGGATCTCGCGGTGCAGGCCCTGTTCCAGGCGCTCGACACGCCCTGGCTGCACGCCAGCAGCGAGGCGCTGGCCCGGGTTGGCGACCGCTACGGCATTCTGGCGTTGAGCCTTCCCTGGGCGCTGTGGCTGCTGACCCTACGCCGGCTCGACGCGCTGGTGCATGGTGTCGCCGGTCTCGTTGGCATCGCGCTGCTCAACACCCTGGGCAAGATGCTGATCGGCCGCGTGCGCCCCTTCGCACCGGAGTACCTGGCCGACTCGCTGGCCTACCCCAGCGCTCACACCTCCACCACGGTGGTGCTACTCGGCACGGCTGCCGCCTTCGTCGCCAGCGAGTTTCCTCACCGGCAGCGTTTCTGGCCCTACTGGGCCGCCATTCTCCTGACGCTACCCATGGCCCTGTCGCGCCTGACTCTTGGGGTACACTGGCTCAGCGACGTGGTGGGCGGCGCCCTGCTGGGGCTGGTGGTATGCGCCCTGGTGCAGCTCGCCTGGCAGCGACATCCGCGCCACACCCTCGCTCCCTGCCCCTGGGCGATGCTGCTACTCGCTTCGCTGCTGCTGGTCGCCGCCCGAACCGCCTGGCTGCCGCCGGCGTAAGCTGGGTTAGCCCAGCGCCAGCCACGCCCCTACCCCTACCATCAACGATCCCGCCAGGCGATTGAGCAACCGCACGTTGCCGCTCTCGCCCAGCAGTCGGCGCAGGGTTCGTCCGCCGCTGGCGTAGAGCATCAAAGCCAGGAACTCGATGACGAGAATCACCGCCACCAGCACGGCCAGTTGGGGCGCCAAGGGGTGGGAAGCTTCCAGGAAAGGAGGCAGCAAGGCGACGAAGAACGCCCACCCCTTGGGGTTGGCAACGGCCGTCACGAACCCCTGCAGGGCCAGCTGTCCACGGGCCACCGGGGCGGCATCACGATCCAGCGTCAGCGGGATCGCCATGCGCCCGCGCGAACGCCACATCATGATCCCCAGATAGCCGAGATAGGCACCGCCCACCCACTTGAACATCGCAAAAAGGGCCGGCTGACGCAGCATCAGCGTGGCCACGCCGGCCCCGGCCGAAGCGGCCACCAGCCCCACGCCGACGAGCTCGCCGGCCATCATCCACAGGGTGCGGCGCACGCCCTGCGTCATGCCCAGCACCATGGAGAGCGTCATGCACATCCCCGGGGTGAGCGAAACGAGCAGGAAGGTCGGCACGAAGACCGAGAGCATCGACAACTGCAGCATCGTCGCCATTCTCCATCCCTGGAAGGTTCAGGAATCGCATAGCATACCATCGCCGCATGACGCCGGCATGACGGCAACGCGAGCCGCCCGCCTACTCGCCCCAACGCGGCATCAGCCGGTGAGGGATGTCGAGCTGATTGAGGATGCGAGCGACGATGAAGTCGACCAGATCGTCCACCGAACGCGGCTGGTGATAGAAACCCGGTGCAGCCGGCAGGATGACCGCGCCCAGCCGGGACAGGCTGAGCATGTGCTCGAGGTGGATGGCCGAC
The DNA here is from genome assembly GCA_051749645.1 of Pseudomonadota bacterium. Taxonomy (GTDB): domain Bacteria; phylum Pseudomonadota; class Gammaproteobacteria; order Pseudomonadales; family Halomonadaceae; genus Halomonas. The sequence continues at coordinate 236,965 of JBNJIT010000004.1, read as the reverse complement.
AGCGGCGTCTCGCGTGGTACCAGAATCAACCGGCGCCGCTCCTTGAGTGCCACGTCGGCGGCGCGCTCGATCAGGTTGTTGCTGGCCCCCGTCGCCACTGCCGAGAGGGTGCCGGTCGAGCAGGGGCAGATCACCATGGAGGACGACGCCCCGGAGCCGGATGCCACCGGGGCCATCCACTCCTCACGACCGAAGCAACGGATCTGCTCATGGCGCGCGCCGCTGCGCTGCGCGAGCGCCTCGGCCAGGCGTGCCGGACGTGCCGGCAGCTCCGCTGTCGTCTCGGTCTCGATGACCAGATGGGCGGCTTTGGAGATCATCACCCAGACCTCATGGTCGGCGGCCACCAGGGCGTCGATCAGACGCAAGCCATACTGGGCGCCGGAGGCGCCGGTCAGCGCCACCGTGACTGGCTCTCGGAACTCAGCGCCCATACGCCACCTCCAGGGCGGCGAGCAGCTTCTCGTGGATGCCGCCAAACCCGCCGTTGGACATCACCACGATGCGGTCCAGAGGCTGCGCCTCGGCCACCACCATCGCCACCAGATCGTCCAGGGTAGCGGCAAGCCGTCCCGGAATCGCGCACGCCTCGAGCACCGGCGCCAGAGACCAGTCGAGTCCTTCCGGCTGATACCACCAGGCGGCGTCGGCGGCCGCCACGCTCGCCGCCAGGCGGTCGCGCAGCGTACCCAGCCGCATGGTGTTGGAACGCGGCTCGATCACCGCCAGCAGCCGCCCGCGCGGGGTGGCGGCGCGCAACCCTTCGAGGGTCGCGGCGATCGCCGTGGGGTGGTGGGCAAAGTCGTCGATGACCTGGATCCCGGCAACCTCGCCGCGCACCTCCTGGCGACGACGCGGCGTCTCGAAGCGGGCAAGCGCAGCCGCGCCGCGCGCGAGATCGACGCCGCAGGCGTGGGCCACTGCCAGGGCTGCCAGAGCATTGCAGGCGTTGTAGGTGCCGGTGAGCGACCAGTCGACGACGGCGTCCTCGTCGACCTCGGCTGCCTGATGAATGACCCGGAAGCGCGAGGCATCGTCGCGCTCGAGTTCGAGGCGCCAGGGGCTCGACGATTCGCTGCCGAAACGCGCCACCGGCGTCCAGCATCCCATTGCCAGCACCCTGTCCAGCGCCGGCTCGCCATCGGCCACCAGCAGCAGCCCCTTGCCTGGCACGGTACGCACCAGGTGATGGAACTGCTGCTCGATCGCGACCAGATCGTCGAAGATATCGGCGTGATCGAACTCCAGGTTACCCAGTACGGCGATCTCGGGGCGGTAGTGGACGAACTTGGAACGCTTGTCGAAGAAAGCGGTATCGTACTCGTCGGCCTCCACCACGAAGGGGGCATCCGCCGCCCCGAGGCGCGCTGAGACGCCGAAGTTGCGCGGCACCCCGCCGATCAGAAAGCCCGGTGAGAACCCTGCCGACTCGAGCAGCCAGGCGACCAGACTCGCCGTGGTGGTCTTGCCGTGAGTGCCCGCTACGGCAATGACTTGCCGACCGGGCAGTACCCGCTCGGCGAGCCACTGCGGGCCGGAGACGTAGGGCAGTCCCGCGTCGAGCACCGCTTCCACCTCGGGGTTGCCCCGCGACAGCGCATTGCCAACCACCACCAGGTCTGGATGCGGTTCGAGATTGGCCGCCGCATAGCCGTCGCACAGGCCGATACCCGCCTCGGCGAGTTGGGTGCTCATCGGCGGATAGACGCCGGCGTCCGAGCCGCTGACGGTGAAGCCGGCCTCGCGTGCCAGCAGCGCCAGGCTACCCATGAAGGTGCCGCAGATTCCGAGAATGTGCAGGTGCATGCCGACGTCGACTCCTCGCCAGTCTGGCGGGCCGGCCGCGGCCCGCTATACAGTGAAGCGGCAGACTAGCACGCTGGCCGGGGGCCCTCCAGCGGATGCAGCCTCAGGCGCTTTGCGCTAGAATTCCTCGCCCGATTGCCAACCCCGCCCACGATCCAGGAGCATGCAGCCCCATGGCCCCGCATAATGCCTTCTATGCCCAGTCCGGTGGTGTCACCGCCGTGATCAATGCCAGCGCCTGCGGCGTGATCGAGGCCTGTCAGCGTCACCCCGACCGCATCGGCAAGGTCTATGCCGGCCACAACGGCATCATCGGCGCCCTCACCGAAGATCTGATCGACGTCAGCCGGGAGTCCGCCGAGACCGTCGCCGCCCTGCGCCATACCCCGGGCGGTGCCTTCGGATCGTGCCGCTACAAGCTCAAGGACATCGAAACGCACCGAGCCCAGTACGAGCGGCTGATCGAAGTCTTCAAGGCCCATGACATCCGCTACTTCTTCTACAACGGCGGCGGCGACAGCGCCGACACCTGTCTCAAGGTTTCCCAGCTCTCCGAGAAGCTGGGCTACTCGCTCACCGCCATCCACGTCCCCAAGACCGTGGACAACGACCTGCCGATCACCGACAACTCGCCGGGCTTCGGCAGCGTCGCCAAGTACATCGCCACTTCCACGCTGGAAGCCTCGCTGGACATCGCCTCCATGTGCGCCACCTCCACCAAGGTGTTCGTGCTCGAGGTGATGGGCCGCCACGCCGGCTGGATCGCCGCGGCCGGGGCTCTCGCCGGTCAAGGCGAGAGCGAACCGCCGCACCTGGTGATCTTCCCCGAGGTGCACTTCGACCGCGAGGCGGTGATGGCTCGGGTCGACGAGGCGGTCAAGCGGTACGGCTACTGCGTGATCGTGGTCTCCGAGGGGGCCCGCTACGAGGACGGCACCTTCCTGGCAGACTCCGGCAACACCGACGCCTTTGGCCACCGCCAGTTGGGCGGGGTGGCACCCACCCTCGCCGGAATGGTCAAGCAGGATCTGGGCTACAAGTATCACTGGGCGGTGGCCGACTACCTGCAACGCGCCGCCCGTCACCTCGCCTCGAGAACCGACGTGGAGCAATCCTACGCGGTGGGCGAAAAGGCCGTGGAGCTGGCTCTCGAGGGCAAGAACGCCATGATGCCGACCATCCGGCGCCTCAACGACACCCCCTATGCGTGGCGTATCGAGGCGGCTCCGCTCGCCGAAATCGCCAATCGCGAGAAATTCATGCCCCGCGAATTCATCCGTGCGGACGGCTTCGGCATCACCGAAGCGTGCCGCACCTACCTGGCTCCGCTGATCCAGGGTGAGGAATACCCCCCGTTCGAGAACGGCCTGCCCAAGGTCGCCAAGCTCGCCAAGCACCGCGTCGAGCGCAAGCTGCCCGAGTTCACGATCTGAGCTGCGGGCTGCGGGCTGCGGGCTGCGGGCTGCGGGCTGCGGGCTGCGGGCAATTGTCTAACTCGCCGCTCGAAGCTCGAAGCTCGAAGCTCGAAGCTCGTGGCTCGTGGCTCGTGGCTCGTGGCTCGTGGCTCGTGGCTCGTGGCTCGTGGCTCGTGGTCTCACGATTAGCGCAGCAGCCAGGACAGCACCAGCAACAGTAGCAAGAGGCCTGCCACCCCCTGCCAGAAGCTGGCCGGATCCCCCACCCACCGGCGTCGCTGGCGTTGCGACGCGTCGGGCCGGTCATTGTGGTGACGTAGCGCGTAGAGCAGCTCCGACATGCGGCGAAAGCGCAGCGAACGCTGGGGGTCGAGCGCCCGGCGCAGGGTATCGTCGAGAGCCGCCGAGACTTCCGGATTCACGGTGCGTGCGCTGCGATAGGCGAGCTGCTCCAGATCGGTATGACTGCGCAGCTGACTGGGCACCCGGGTATAGGGAAGCTCGCCGGTGAGCAACCAGTAGATGGTCGAGGCCAGCGAATACTGATCGCTGCGCCGCCCCACGCTGTCGTCGAGGGCATATTCCGGAGCACTGTGTTCGTTGAGCCCCACCTGCCGCGCCAGCTCGCGGGAGCGACGATGCCCCTCCAGGTCGCGCATATGGCAAGCGCTGAAGTCGGTGAGCACCACTTGCCCATGGGCATCGATCAACACGTTGTCGGGGTGGATGCGCTGATGCAGAAGGTCGCGGTGATGAAGCGCCTGTGTCGCCTTGCCCAGCTGCAGCGCGATGTCCAGGCGCTGGGACAGACTCGCCTGGGGGTGGCGTCGAGCCCACTCGGTGAGCGTCTCTCCCTCGACGTAGGCCATGAGATAATAGAGGTAGCGTCGTGGCCGGGAAGGCTCCATGACCCGTACCACGAAGGGCGACTTGACTCGCTCGACGACCCACTGCTGCAGCAGGAAGTGCTCCAGATACGCATTACGGTTGGAAAGCTCGGGGCTCGGCGCCTTCATGACCATTTCGCGCTCGGTGCGCACATCGCGAACCCGGTAGACCCGCGACTGGGCGGTGCGCGATAGCACCTCCTGCACTTCCAGGCCCTCGAGGCGCTCTCCCACGGTGAGCTCGGGGGGAATCGGCAGATCGCCGTAGATCTTGCCGGGATGATCCTCTTGCTGCTCGGGCAGCGCATCGACGCGCACCAATTGAAAGCAGAACTGGTCGGCACCGTAGCCTCGTGACTGGGCGCGTTCGCGTGCCGCCTGCGCCATGCGCTCGCAGGCGGCGTCCAGATCGCTGGCATCCATGCGAATCAGCTGCACGTAGTCCGAAGGCATCAGAGTGCCCCGCACCGCCTGGGTGGTGAACAGAAAGATGTCGCCTTGCTTGAGCGGCAAGCGGAGATAGTCGATATCAATGCTGCCGTCGAGGCCCAAGGCTCGCGACGGATAGCGGTAGCCGCCCAGGTTGGAGACATGATCGCGGCTGAGCTGCTCGAACTCGGCGCCGCGTAGGCGGAACACCAGCGTGTCTCCCATGTGGAACAGGTGGGCCTCCTGGCCACGGTAGACCATGGCCGAGAGCGCGGCCACGAAACTGCCGTTCTCGACGAAATGGCTCTGGCTGTAGCACCACGCATTGAGGGCTCGCAGCACCCGGGTGGCGGAGGTCTTGACGTCCCAGTGATCCGGGGTGGAGAAGTAGTCGGCGAGAAAGCCCCGCACGCTCAAGTCGCCGGCCTGCTTGGCGATGGCATTGCGCGAGCTGGTGTCGCTGATCACGGCGCAGGCCCCCTTCGCCGTCAACAGCCCCGCCTCGTCGGGAAGGCGAACCGACATGGAGCTGCGGTGATGACGCCGGTCCGGGGCCACGAAGGCCTGTCCAATGCTCAATGACAGCTGGGTCGATGACAAGACGCGCTCCTGATGAAAGCCGGTGATCCCTGTCAGGCAAGTGGCCACTGCACTCCCCCGCGCCGGCCATCATACACGCTTGCCGGGAACCGGGCCTGTCAACCAAAGCCCAAGCCACCCGAACCGCACCTATGTCGCATTGGTAATCACCCTAGCGGCTCCGTATAATTTGCAACATTTCTCGGCCAACCCGCATTTCCGCCAACCAAGGAAGCGATGATGAACTTCGACAACATCCCTGCCGGCAAGGATCTCCCCAACGATGTTTACGTTGCCATCGAGATCCCCGCCAACCACTCGCCGATCAAGTACGAGATCGACAAGGACATGGGAGCCCTGCTGGTCGACCGCTTCATGGCCACGCCGATGTTCTACCCGGCCAACTACGGCTTCATTCCCCATACCCTGGCCGACGACGGCGACCCGCTGGATGCCCTGGTGGTGACGCCCTATCCGGTTCAGCCCGGCAGCATCATCCGCGCTCGACCGGTCGGCATCCTCAACATGACCGACGAAGCCGGGGAAGATGCCAAGCTGGTCTGCGTGCCCCATGCCAAGCTGTCCACCCTCTACGACGAGGTACAGGAAGTCACCGACCTGCCCGAGCTGCTGCGCCAGCAGATCGCCCACTTCTTCGAGAATTACAAGGATCTCGAAAAGGGCAAGTGGGTGAAGGTGGAGTCCTGGGAAGGGGCTGAAGCTGCCCGCAAGGCGATCGAGAAGTCCGTGGCCGCCTACGAAAAGGCTTGAACGACGTCGCGGCAGAATTGACCGCTGAACGAAGAACGGGCCACCTACGGGTGGCCCGTTTGGTTGGCGGTCAACTCTCGTCCGTTTCGTCCTCGCCGGAGTCGGGCGCCTCACCCTCCTCCGGCTCGGGAACCTTAGCGCCGGAAGTCGATGCCGGCCCCCCTTCCTCCTCTCCCGAGGCATCCGCTTCGAGACGCTGCCGCGCGAGATCGTCGGCCAGCGAACGGGCCAGATCGCGAGCCTGGAGCAGGTGATTGGCCATCACCAAGGAGTGGTTGGCAAAGAAGCCGAAGCCGGAGCCGTTCAGCACCACGGGGCTCCACAAGCGACGCTGGGTGCGCTCGAGCACCACCCGCAGCCTCTCCCAAGCCTCGTTGACGCCCGCTGCGGCGATCAAGTCCGCATGATCGCGCTGCACGCCTTCCACCAGCAGCACCAATGCCCAGCCGGTGCCACGTGCCTCATGGAAGACGTCATCGACTCGATACCAAGGTGTCTCACCGGGCCGAGCCTCCACGTCCAGACGACTCAAGATCTCATCGTCGGCGACGCTCGCCGACAGGCTCTGGCTCTGCGTATCGAGCCGTGCGGCCACCCGATCGAGCCATCGCGCCAGCCCTTCACCATCGGCAGCGAAGCCCGTTCCCGGCTGGGTCAAAGCGGCCAGCCGCTCGCCCAGGGCATCGCGGGCCTGCGCCAGCCTCTTCTCGGTACCGGGATAGAGCCAGTCGCGGCTATCGTGCCGAAGCGAGGCTTGCACCTCGTCCAGCTCGGCGGCCTCCTCGTCGAAAATGGCCGGTAACGCAGCGGCCAGTTCCCGCGCCTGCACGAGCACGCCGTACTCCCAGGCAGGCATGTTGTCGAGCCATACGCCGGGTGGGGCCACGTCATTGCGAAGATAGCCGCCCGGCTTGTCGAGCAGGGTATCGACCAATGTCATCAACGTCGCCAAGGTAACGGCCCCACGCTGCGCTGGCGCGGTGGCGGCTTCGGCCGTGCCGTCGGCGACGGCGTCACGCTGAATGGCCGTGGCTCGCTCCACGTCGAAAGGTGCCGGGGCACGACTCCACCACATGCCCAGCACCACGACCGCAACCAGATAGATACCGGCCAGCACGACGAGAGGCTTCCAGATCCAACCGTACTCGGGACGTTCGAGCATATCCGCCCGGCTGCGAGGGCGGTCGGCTTTGCGCGGTTTCAAGGCCATGACGAGGACTCCCTGTCTGGGTGGCGCGGTACCGGAATTCAGCGGCGCGACAATTCGGCGCCCCCCTCTTCCGGGACGTCGATCAACACGAATGACGACTTGCGTTATCCTAGCACGGTCCTGGCGCGACCGGCCGGAACTCGCTCTGCCGGACCGGGTCACAATTGCGCCGCCTTCGCTCAACAAAAGGATCCTTGCGTTGACCGTCCCACGTTCGCTTCGCTGGCTCGTCGCGCTGCTTCTGCTGCTCGGCCCCTTGTTCGCCCATGCCCAGTGGTTCTCCTCCTCCGATGAAGAGGAGTTCCTGCCGGTCATGGAGGCTTTCCAGCCAAGCGTCTGGCATGACGGCGAGACGCTCTACATCGGCTTCGAAAACGCCGAGGGCTACTACCTATATCGCCATCGGCTCGACGTGGAAAGTCGCCATGCCGACGTAGAGCTGGGCGAAGCCACGATTCCACCGGGAGAATTCAAGGAAGACGAGTTCCTCGGCGACGTCTACGTCTTCTACGAGCGCGTCGTCTTCGAAGCGCCGATCGAGAATGGCCACTCCGGCCCGCTGGACGTCCGCGTCAGCTTCCAGGGCTGTGCCGATGCCGGCCTCTGCTATCCACCGGAAACCGTCGACCTCGAGGCACCGCAAGGCGACATGCCCGCGGCCTTCACCGACTGGCGTGACGGCGGTGCCAGCGACGACCGCCAGCCGCAGGCCGAATCAGGGGGTGCCGATAGCGGTGCCTTCACCGCCCAGAGTGGTGATGGCCGCTTCAGCAGTCTGATGCGCGAGGCCAGCCTGCCACTGGCTCTGGGGCTCTTCTTCCTGGCCGGCCTGGGGCTCACCTTCACGCCCTGCGTGCTGCCCATGGTGCCGATCCTGTCGTCGATCATCGTCGGCCAGAATCCCAGCCGACCCCGGGCCTTCACGCTCTCGGCAAGCTACGTGGGGGGCATGGCCGCCACCTACGCAGTGGTCGGTGTGCTGATGGGCCTGTTCGGAGCCGGCCTCAACCTCCAGGCCCAGTTGCAATCGGCACCGGTACTCATCACCTTTGCCGTTCTCTTCGCGTTGTTCGCTCTGGCCATGTTCGGTGCCTTCGAGCTTCGGCTGCCACCTCGACTCGCCGGGCGCGTCGAACGCTGGCAGGCCCGTGCACAACGCAGCGGCCCGGGCGGCCTAGCACTCGCCGGAGCGCTCTCGGTACTGGTGGTTTCGCCCTGCGTCTCGGCCCCTCTGGCCGGCGCCCTGGTGTTCATCTCCACCACTGGCGATGCCCTCATGGGTGGCGCCGCCCTGCTGGCCCTGGGGCTGGGAATGGGCGTACCGCTGCTGCTCGTCGGCACCTTCGGTACGACGGCGTTGCCGCGTAGCGGTGCCTGGATGAACGGCGTCAAGGTCGCATTCGGCATCCTGCTGCTGGGCGTGGCCATCTGGCTCATCGAGCGCCTGGTGCCGGCGCCGGTCGCACTGTTGCTGTGGGCTGCCCTGGCCATCGGCAGCGCGTTGACGCTGGGAGCACTGACCGTCAATCAGGCCCAAGGATGGCCGCGGGTGCGACAGGCTGCCGGACTGCTACTGCTGGCCTGGGGGGTGGCTCTGGTGATCGGCGCGGCGAGCGGCGCCCAGAATCCGCTACGTCCGCTGGCCTCACTCACCGCATCCAGCACGGACTCGTCGGCAGAAGCCCAGCCCGTCGCCACCGTGGAGACTCAGGAAGAACTGGAACGGGCCCTCCAGCAGGCCAGCAGCCAGGGGCTGCCCGCTTTCGTGCACGTGACTGCCGACTGGTGCATCTCGTGCAAGCAGCTCGAACGCAAGGTCTACCCCGATCCTCGCGTCGCCGACCCCCTCACCGCTTTCAGCCGCATCAATCTCGACGTCACGCGCACCGATGACGTCAGCCGCGCCCTGCTCGACCGCTTCGACCTGTTCGGCCCACCCAGCCTGCTGTTCTTCGCCGACGGCGAGGAACTGACCGCAGCGCGCATACAGGGCGAAGTGGATGCCGCAGAGCTGGCGCGCCATCTCGATGAAGTACTGGGAATGATACCTTCGCGGCAAAGCGGATAGGTGTCATGGCAGCCCTCCCGCATGGGGACGAACACCGTTCGAAGCCAGCTGGACATCACCTGGAATTTTAGGCAAACTCCGCCAACAACACCTATCACGGCGCGATAGCGCAGGCAAAATATGCCATCTTGCCGCGATCTATCGAAACACGGCGCGGGTTGACAGCGCCCGGGGCCGCCGCCAACTACCCACCGATCGAGACAGACTCATGGATATTCGCAAGGTCAAGAAACTGATCGAGTTACTCGAAGAATCCAACATCAGTGAAATCGAGATTCAGGAAGGCGAGGAATCGGTACGCATCAGCCGCCATCCCAACGGCGTGAGCTGGCCGCAGCCCGCCATGCCACAACCGACTGCTGCCCCGCCGGCGGCCGCTCCCGGTACCGCTCCGGCAGCCGAGCCCGAACCCGCCGCACCGGCCGAACCCCAGGGCCATGCCCTCAACTCGCCCATGGTCGGTACCTTCTATCGCAGCCCGGCGCCCGGCTCCAAGCCGTTCGTGGAAGTGGGGCAGAGCGTCAAGAAGGGCGAGACGGTGTGCATCGTCGAGGCGATGAAGATGATGAACCAGATCGAGGCCGACCGCGACGGCGTGATCGAGGCGGTCCTGGCCGAGGATGGCGAACCGGTCGAGTTCGACCAGCCGCTGCTCATCATTTCCTGATACCCATCTGACACGGGCGGATCCATCATGCTGGACAAGGTACTCATCGCCAACCGCGGCGAGATCGCCCTGCGCATTCTGCGCGCCTGCAAGGAACTGGGCATCAAGACGGTCGCGGTGCACTCCAAGGCCGACCGCGAACTGATGCACGTGCGTCTCGCCGACGAAGCCGTATGCATCGGGCCGGCACCTTCGGCCCAGTCCTACCTCAACATTCCCTCGCTGATCAGCGCCGCGGAGGTCACCGACTCCAGCGCCATCCACCCCGGCTACGGCTTTCTTTCCGAGAACGCCAACTTCGCCGAGCAGGTGGAGCGCTCGGGCTTCGTGTTCATCGGCCCCCAGGCCGAGACGATTCGCCTGATGGGCGACAAGGTCAGCGCCATCGAGGCCATGAAGAAGGCCGGCGTGCCCACGGTGCCCGGCTCCGACGGTCCGCTGGGCGACGACGAGGGCGACATCATCGCCACGGCGCGGCGCATCGGCTATCCGGTGATCATCAAGGCCGCCGCCGGCGGCGGCGGGCGCGGCATGCGCGTGGTGCACACCGAGGCCCACCTGCTCTCCGCGGTCACCGTAACGCGCACCGAAGCCCACTCGTCCTTCGGCGACGGCACCGTCTACATGGAGAAGTTCCTGGAACGGCCGCGCCACGTCGAGGTGCAGGTGATCGCCGACGGCCAGGGCAATGCCATCCACCTATATGATCGCGACTGCTCGCTGCAACGCCGCCACCAGAAGGTGCTCGAGGAGGCACCGGCCCCAGGCATCGACGAGGCAGCCCGTGCCGAAGTGCTCGAGGCCTGCCGTCAGGCCTGCATCACCATCGGCTACCGCGGTGCCGGCACCTTCGAATTTCTCTATGAGGATGGCCAGTTCTTCTTCATCGAGATGAACACCCGCGTGCAGGTGGAGCATCCCGTCACCGAAATGGTCACAGGCGTGGACATCGTCCGCGAACAGTTGCGCATCGCCTCCGGCATGCCGCTGTCGATTTCGCAATCCGAGGTCGAAGTCAACGGTCACGCCTTCGAGTGTCGCATCAATGCCGAGGATCCGCGCACCTTCATGCCCTCTCCGGGCAAGGTAACCCTCTACCACCCGCCGGGTGGGCTGGGCGTGCGCATGGACTCCCACCTCTACACCGGCTACACCGTGCCACCCCACTACGACTCGCTGATCGGCAAGCTGATCACCTGGGGGGCGAGCCGCGAGAATGCCCTGGTGCGCATGCGCAACGCGCTGGACGAACTGCTGGTTGAAGGCATCAAGACCAACATCGACCTGCACAAGGATCTGGTGCGTGACGGCTACTTCCAGCAGGGCGGCGTGAATATCCACTATCTGGAGAAGAAGCTCGGCGAGTGAGCCGTCCCTCCTCTAACGCCAGCGGGGTGGCCACGGCCGCCCCGCTGGCGTTCCCGACATCCCCGGAGGCCTCATGCCCTGGCTGCAACTCAAGGCCCGCGTCGCTCCCGAACAGGCGGAACTGCTCGAGGAGCTGCTGCTCGCCGAAGGCGCCACCGCCATCACCCTGCAGGACGCCCACGACGACCCGGTATTCGAGCCCGAGCGGGGCACCACCCCACTATGGGACGAGACCGTCCTCACCGGGCTCTACGACGACCTGGAGGGCCTGGAGGGAATGCTCGAGCGTCTCGCAGCCGCCTGGGCCGAAGCGCTGCCTGGCGAGCCCTGCCCGTCAATCGAGCATGAACTGGTTGCCGATCGCGACTGGGAACGCGAGTGGATGGACGGTTTTCAGCCACTGCGCATGGGCGAGCGGCTGTGGATCGTGCCGAGCTGGCACACGCCACCGGAACCCGATGCCGTCAACCTGCATCTCGACCCGGGACTGGCCTTCGGCACCGGCACTCACCCTACCACGGCGCTGTGCCTAGCCTGGCTCGACACCCTGGCCGTGAGCGGTGAACTGGAAGGGAAGAAGGTGCTCGACGTGGGCACCGGCTCGGGCATCCTGGCCATCGCCGCACTGAAACTCGGTGCATCGCACGCCACCGGTACCGACATCGACCCCCAGGCGCTCACCGCCAGCCGTGACAACGCCAAACGCAACGGTATCGACGCCTCCCGGTTTTCCCTCTGCTACCCCGAGCAGCTCGAGACCGAGCGTCGTTTTCCCATCGTCACAGCCAACATCCTCGCCGGACCGCTGATCGAGCTAGCCCCGGCCATCGCCGGTCATGTCGCGCCGGGAGGTCGCCTGGCGCTCTCCGGCATCCTCGAGAGCCAGGCTCGAAACGTGCTCGATGCCTATGCCGGCCAGGGGCTGGTCATGGACGAGCCATGCCTGCGCGAGGGCTGGATACGCCTCACCGGCCGACGCACTCCCTGAACGGCTGACAGGGAAAGCGCCATTACCCAGCACCGGAGGCAGGACGAAACGGGACGCAGTGGCTCTCACCGCACCCCTGGATCAGCAGCGCACCTTCACCATCGCCGGACGGGGGCGTATGATATGCCCCCCGCATGCCATCAGGCTCGACCATGCCCGACAGTCGCTCCTTGCCACAGATCGGCCACCACCGCCTGGCCAACCGGGTGATCCTCGCCCCCATGGCCGGTGTCACCGACCGGCCCTTCCGGACGCTGTGCCGCCAGTTGGGCGCGGGGTTGGTAGTCGGCGAGATGGTCACCTCCGACCCCGCTCTATGGCATACCCGCAAGTCACGCCTACGCATGGACCACCGCGGCGAGCCCGGTCCCCGTAGCGTACAGATCGCCGGCGGCGATGCCGCCATGCTCGCCGAGGCGGCCCGTCTCAACGCTCGAATGGGCGCCGAGATCATCGACATCAACATGGGCTGTCCGGCCAAGAAGGTATGCAACAAGGCAGCGGGATCGGCATTGCTGCGTGACGAATCGCTCGTGGCAGAAATCCTCGAGGCTGTGGTCGCCGCAGTGGACGTACCGGTGACTCTCAAGATTCGCACCGGTTGGTGTGCCGAAAGCAACAACGGCGTACGCATCGCCCGCCTGGCCGAGGCCGCCGGCATCCAGGCGCTTGCCGTGCATGGCCGCCACCGACAGCAGCGATACGCAGGCACCGCCGAGTACGACACCATCGCCGCGATCAAGCAATCGGTTGCCATTCCCGTCTTCGCCAACGGCGATATCGACTCGCCGGAGAAAGCCGCCGCTGTTCTCGACTATACTGGTGCGAATGCCGTAATGGTCGGCCGTGCCGCCCAGGGCAATCCTTGGATATTCCGGGAGATCGATCACTATTTGCGCCATGGCCAGCGGCTACCGCCGCCGAGTGCCGCCGAGCGCGCTGCGGTTCTGCATGAACACCTGACCGAACTGCACAGCTTCTATGGCGATTACATGGGACTGCGCATCGCCCGCAAGCATCTCGGCTGGTATCTGGCCTCGGACAAACGCTTCGATGCTCAGGAGCGGCGCGCCCTGAGAATGGACTTCAACGCGCTGGAGCAGCCGGACGCTCAACACCGCTTCATCGACGAACTTTTTCGCCCAGGGGCGACGTCGCCAGCTCGACTCGCCGCACCGCGTACAACGCATGGAACCAGTGCCGCATGAATCAACAGCCCACCCAGTCTTCCTTTTCCACCGCGGCGGAGGACGAACAGCCGCTCACTGAGCTCTCCGTACCCAGCAGCACCTCCCCTCCATCGGGAGAAACCGCCGCCTCTCTGGGCGAAAGACCGCTTCGAGAGGCCGTGGACGCCGCCATGCGACGCTACTTCGATCACCTGGATGGCGGCACCGTCACTGACCTCTATGGCATGGTGATGGCCGAGGTGGAGGCGCCGCTGCTGGCCACTGTGATGGACCACGCCCAAGGCAACCAGACCCGTGCTGCCGAGATTCTCGGCCTCAACCGCGGCACCCTGCGCAAGAAGCTCAAGCAGCATGATCTGATCTGAGCGGGAACGCCCCTTCTCGCCATCCGCTTTCCGTCCACCATCAAGAGTTGCACCATGTCCGACACTCACCGTCCCCAGCCGCTCCGTCGCGCGCTGCTCAGCGTCTCAGACAAGACCGGCATCGTCGATTTCGCCCGTGGCCTCAATGAGCGCGGCGTCGAACTGCTCTCCACCGGCGGCACCTTCCGCCTGCTTCAGGAGAACGGCATCGCCGCCACCGAGGTTTCCGAGCACACTGGCTTTCCCGAGATCATGGACGGCCGAGTGAAAACCCTGCACCCGAAGATCCATGGCGGCATCCTGGGGCGCCGCGGCCAGGACGACGCAGTGATGTCCGAGCACGCCATCGCGCCCATCGACATGGTGGTGGTCAACCTGTACCCCTTCTCCCAGACCGTGGCAAAACCGGACTGCACCCTGGAGGACGCCATCGAGAACATCGACATCGGCGGCCCGACCATGATACGCGCCTGCGCCAAGAACCACGCTCACACCACCGTCGTGGTGGATGCCGGCGACTACGCCCGGGTACTGGGCGAGATCGCCGCCCAGGACGGCACGGTGAGTGACGCCACCCGCTTCGATCTGGCAGTGAAGGCCTTCGAACACACTGCCGGCTATGATGCCGCCATCGCCGACTATCTCGGCCAGCGGGTGCCGGGTGGCGAAGATGGCTTCCCGCGCACCTACAACCTGCAGTTCGTGAAGAAGCAGTCGATGCGCTACGGCGAGAACCCGCATCAGAACGCGGCTTTCTACGTCGAGGCCGACGCTCGGGAGGCCAGCGTGGCCACCGCCGCCCAGCGGCAGGGCAAGGCGCTCTCCTTCAACAACGTGGCCGACACCGATGCCGCCTTCGAATGCGTCAAGGCGTTCACCGACACCGCCTGCGTGATCGTCAAGCATGCCAATCCCTGCGGAGTGGCAATGGGCGCCACTCCCCGAGAGGCCTACGACAAGGCCTTCGCCACTGACCCCACCAGCGCCTTCGGCGGCATCATCGCCTTCAACGTGCCTCTGGACGCTGATACCGCACGCGCCATCATCGACCGCCAGTTCGTCGAGGTGATCATCGCCCCCGGCGTCGAAGAAGAAGCCTGCGCCATCGTCGCCGAGAAGCCCAACGTGCGCCTGCTCGACGTCGGCGAACACTGGCCCGGCGAACGTGAGCACGCGCATGATTTCAAGCGCGTCACCGGCGGCCTCCTGGTGCAAGACCGCGACCTGGGCATGGTCGGCCGCAATGAACTCACCGTGGTCAGCGAACGCATGCCCACCGAACAGGAACTGCGCGACCTCGCCTTCGCCTGGAAGGTCGCCAAATACGTCAAATCCAACGCCATCGTCTACGCCAGACATGGCCAGACCATCGGCGTGGGTGCCGGTCAGATGAGTCGCGTCTATTCGGCGAAGATCGCCGGCATCAAGGCCGCCGACGAGGAACTCCCGGTTCCCGGCTCGGTGATGGCCTCCGACGCCTTCTTTCCCTTCCGCGACGGCATCGACGCCGCTGCCGCTGCCGGTATCGCCGCGGTGATCCAGCCCGGCGGCTCCATGCGCGACCAGGAAGTGATCGACGCCGCCAACGAAGCGGGGATCGCCATGGTATTTACCGGCATGCGCCATTTTAGGCATTAAAGACGCTGGATCTCGGTCATGCGTCGTTGAAAGTCGGCTCAAGATGCTCATTTGCAACAGCAAACTCCGCTCTTTCGCCTAGCCTGACCATCGCCCAGCCGTCTTCTCAAGCAAGTCAGATATAGAAAACCCCATCGGCTAGAGCCGATGGGGTTTTCTGTCTTATGGCTTAAATCTTATGGCTTACAGCTATTATCCCAGGTCGATGCACAGATACTTGGTCTCGAGGAATTCATCCAGGCCCTGGTGGCCACCCTCACGGCCGAGGCCCGACTCCTTGACTCCGCCGAAGGGCGCGGCGGCATTGGAGATCAACCCGGTGTTGATGCCCACCATGCCGTATTCCAGGGCGTCAGCGACGCGCCACACGCGACCCAGGTCGCGAGAATAGAAGTAGGCTGCCAGACCATACTGAGTATCGTTGGCCATTTTGACGGCATCGGCTTCGTCTTCGAACGGGAAGACAGCCGCCAGCGGCCCGAACGTCTCTTCCTGAGCCACCTTCATGTCCTGGTTGGCGAAGCTGATTAGCGTCGGCGTAAAGAAGTTGCCACCCAGCGGGTGTGGATGACCGCCCAGCAACAGCTCGGCACCATGGTCGACGGCATCGTGGACATGCTCGCTGACCTTGGCCACGGCACGCTCGTCGATCAGCGGGCCGATATTGATGTCGGGCTGGGTACCGTGACCCACCTTCAGTTCGCTGTTCATGGCCACCGCCAGCTTCTCGCAGAAGGCATTGACCACGCTGGACTGCACCAGAAACCGGTTGGTACAGACGCAGGTCTGGCCCGCGTTGCGGAACTTGGCGGCCATGGCGCCCTCCACTGCCGCGTCCAGGTCGGCATCCTCGAAAACGAGGAAGGGGGCATTGCCGCCCAGTTCCAACGAGATCTTCTGGATATGCTGGGCCGCGTTGGCCATCAGCTCCCGCCCCACCTCGGTGGAACCGGTGAAAGTGATCTTGCGAACCAGGGATGACTCGGTGAGCGCTGCGGCAATCTCGCTGGCTTGGCCGGGCACCACGTTGAAGACGCCACGCGGCACGCCGGCCCGTTCGGCCAGCAACGCCAGGGCCGTGGCCGAAAAGGGGGTCTGACTGGCCGGCTTGACCACGAAGGTGCAGCCCGCAGCCAGTGCGGCCCCGGCCTTGCGGGTGATCATCGCTGCCGGAAAATTCCAGGGCGTGATGGCCCCCACCACGCCCACCGGCTGTTTGGTGACCACGATGCGCTGATTGGGCTTGGCTGCCGGTACGGTTTCACCATAGACGCGCCGTGCCTCCTCAGCGAACCAGCGCAGAAAACTCGCCGCATAGGCAATCTCGCCTGCCGCCTCCTTGAGCGGCTTGCCCTGCTCGTGGGTCATGATCATGGCCAGATCGTCCTGATGCTCGAACATCAGATCGTGCCATCTCATGAGGATGTCGGCCCGCTCGAGGGCGGTCAGGGCTTTCCAGGCGGGCAAGGCGGCATCGGCGGCGGCGATGGCACGCTCGGTTTCGGCACGCCCCAGACGCGGCACGTTGCCGAACGACTCACCGGTGGCCGGATTGACGACATCGATCTGCTCGCCACTGTCGGCGGCCACCCAGCTGCCGTCGATATAGGCAAAAGGGCAGTAGAGGTGCGTTTCCTTGAGGGCTTCCATGGTGTCTCCTGGCCGTGGTCGGCCTCGTTGTCGGTTTACCTACCATGCTAAGCGCAAAGCCCCCGCGGCACCAAACCGCTCATCGCGCTCGACGCGGTTCACGACTCGCCGAGAGCGTGATCGATACCGAGTCGGCAAAACGAAGCGCATGGGGCTTGTCGATTTCCACCTGCGCAGTCAGCACGGGTTCGTAGGACATGATCAGATCGAGCACTTCGCGGGTCATGCGTTCCAGCAGCAGGAACCGATTGTCTTCGACATGAGCGATCACTGCCTTGGTGATGGTGCGATAATTCAGCGCTTGCTCGATGTGGTTGAAGGCGACCGCCTGGTCAGCCCGATAACGGATCACCGCATTGATCACCACATCCTGGCGGTTGTTGATTTCGTCTTCCTTGATGCCGATATAGGTCCGCAGCCTGAGGTTCTTGATGCGGATCGTGGCAAGGTCGTGATCGAGGTGCTGATCATCGAGGGCATGCAACGCCATGGTCTTCTCCCTGAGTGGCGAGTCGGGGGCCTGTCGAAAGGACGTCAGCATAGCGCGACACTGCGTCAGCGACCGTTGACCAGAGTGAGGAATTCCTGACGCGTCGGCTGGTTCTCACGGAAGGCGCCCAGCATTACCGATGACGTCATGCTGGAATTCTGCTTCTCCACCCCGCGCATCATCATGCAGAGATGGCGCGCCTCGATCACGACGGCCACCCCTCGCGCCTCGGTCACCTGCTGGACCGCTTCGGCGATCTGCCGGGTGAGGTTTTCCTGGATCTGCATGCGCCGGGCATACATGTCGACGATGCGGGCAAACTTGGAAAGTCCCAGCACCTTGCCGTTGGGCAGATAAGCGATATGGCACTTACCGATGAAAGGCAACAGATGGTGCTCGCACATCGAGTAGAGCTCGATATCCTTGACCAGAACCATCTCGTCGGTCTCGGAGGCAAAGACGGCCCCGTTGATGATCTCCTCGAGACGCTGAGTATAACCGCGATTGAGGAACTGCATGGCCTTGGCAGCCCGCCTGGGAGTGTCGCGCAGCCCTTCCCGATCGGGATCCTCACCCAGACCCTGGATGATCCGGCGGTAATGATTGGCGAGTTCTTCTGTCATGATCAGGCCCTGTGCCAGTAGCGAGCGTTTGCCGGTCGCGGCCATAGCAGCCCGACCCAAATATGTACAAATAATATACAGAAAAAATATTTTGTACAATGAAAGCGTGCTTGGAGCCCCATTCTAGCCCAAGCCGGGCCCGGTCGCCGACCTGCAACGCCATCATCCACTCGCCCTGCGACGATGCGCCCGCTGCCTCGCCTACAGACGCTATGATAAAATGAACAGCATGTTCCATGGCGCCGAGCGCCGTTCGCTGCAATGAGATCCTGCGATGATCAAGACCCCGAACGCAATATTGACCGCCGTAGGCCTGGGCCTACTGGTTCTGCCGACAGCCGCCCTGGCCGATAGTCTGACCCTTCCCGTCGATGCGCAGGTTGCCGTTACCGTGGTCGACAGCATCACTTTGGATGGCGCAGAGGGGGATCGCAACGATATCCTCCTGCGCCCGGCCGGCGACCACTCCGCGGCTAGCCACACGCTGCCCGAGCATTGCGTCCTGGTGGGCAATGCCCGCCTCGATGGCGATCGAATCCGCATTACCACCCATGCGCTAACCTGTATCGAAGCCCAGGACAGCGACAGCGAAATATATAGCGGTGAGATCTCCGCCGCCGCTTACGAAGACGACGGCAGCTACGGCGTGCTGGCTAACTGCGACGAGGGGCGCTGCGAGCTTGCTTCGGATACCCCTTTCGTGCTGCAGCTAGCCGAGGAGCTCAGTCTGGAAGAGCAGCCCAATCCCTCGGCGGAGATCAACGAGCAACGCCGTCAGGCCAATGGTGAGGGCGTCGCCAATCCCATCCCCAGCGAAGCTCCCGCCCCCGATTGAACGAGGGGTAGCCGTCACCTGGCTGGCTGGCGCTCACCCAGTTGACGCTCATACCAGCCAGCGTGGCTTACGCTGCAGCACCTGACGCTGCTGCTCCAGCAGACGGATGTGACCGTCCCAGTAGCCGGAGTCCGCGAGCCAGGGAAAGGCCGGCGGAAAGGCGGGGTCGTCCCAACGGGCTACCAGCCACGCGCTGTGGCGCATCAACCTCAGGGTTCGCAACGGCTCGATGAGCCTGAGCTCGCTGCGATCGAAGTCGCGATGCTGCTCGTAGCCCTCCATCACCTCCGATAGCTGCATCTGCCACTCCGCCTCATGCGCAGCAGTGAGCAGCATCCACAAATCCTGCACGGCCGGTGCCATCAGGCAATCGTCGAAGTCGACCAGGGCAAAGTCCTCATCCCGCCCCAGGATATTGCCCAGGTGGCAGTCGCCATGGACACGGATCGCTCGCTCGTCGGCCCAGGCATGGGGTGCCAGGTCGCTCAGCAGCGCCTCGCTGACCCGTGCATAGGCACGCCGCTGGTGGCGATCGAGCCAGGGGCTCTGCAGCACCGCTTCACTGGCCTGTCGGGCCATGGGCACGAGCGAGAGGCTGCCCCGCGCTCGAAAGCGACTGCGCTCGCCGACCGCGTGCACGGCACCGATCAGCTCGCCCAGCGCGAAGAGGTGCACCGGGTTCTCCAGTTCGGGGGCCTGCCCGGGCAACTGCGGAAACAGCGCCAGGCGAAAACCTTTGGCCAGATGCAGGCTCTCACCGCTGGCATCCTGCCAGGGCGCTGCTACGGCCACGCCCGATGCCACGAGCTCCTGCAAGAAGGCATGCTCCTCGCGGATCTCGGCATCGCTCCAGCGGTCAGGGCGATAGAACTTGACCACCCAGCGCCGCCGCTCCTCGTCATGCACCAGAAAGACGCGATTCTCGTAACTATTCAGGGCGAAGGGTTCGCCGGGCAGCCAGAACCCCAACGACTCCACGGCATCAACCACACTGGCGGGGGACAGCTCGGCGAAGGGATGAGACGAGGCTTGCATGAGGCACTCCCGTAAGATCGGCGTCGCCATGCTATCAGGGAAGCGACCCGCTGTATCCGCCTGGGTCAGCCATGGTCCAACGGGGTGCGAGCGAAGACCCAGACCTCGACGGCCTCGGCCCCGGCCTGCCGGCAGGCCCGAGCCAAAGCATCCAGGGTTCCTCCAGTGGTCATCACATCGTCGACCAGCACCACGCGACACGGCAACGCCCCACGGACCCGGAACGCTTCATTGAGGTTACGGCGACGTTCCGCACGGTCCAGGCCGCGCTGGCTTCGGGTATCGCGCACACGCACCGCGTGCCCCAGCGGGCACCCCAATTGGCGCGCCAGACGCCGGGCCAGCCACTCGGCCTGGTCGAAACCTCGCTGCCTGGCGCGCCGCGGATGCAGCGGCACCGGAACCACTGCTTCGGGCCAGGCCCGGACCGCTTCCGACAACCCGCTTTCCAGCAGTGCCAGCAACACCGCCCCCGCTCGCGGCGAGGCATGGAACTTGAAACGCTGCACCAGCCCCGGTACCACGTCGGCGTAGCGCAGAGGGGCATGGGTGCGATCAAAGGCCGGCGGCTGACGCAGGCAAGCACCGCACACTCGCCCCACCGGGCCGTACTGCGGCTCTCCACAGCACGGGCAAGCCGGCAAGTTCCATGGCAACTCGGCAAAACAGCTCGCACACCAGGGCGCCTCGCCATCGGTCGCTCCCAGGCAGAAGGCGCAGCGCCCGGGCAGGGCATGTCGCAACGCCTCGTCAACCCTATCAAACAGCCGGGTTGACAAGTCCTGCCGACCCCTTACCCTGTCCGTCAACCTGAAACTTCCATTCATGTTGACCTCAAGCGAGCCCATCATGTCTTCAGCTTCCCACGCCGTCGCCGCCGATGCGAGTCTGGCAACCCATGCCACCACGCGCCACGACTGGTCTCTCGACGAGATCCAGGCTCTCTTCGCCCTGCCCTTCAACGACCTGCTCTTCCGTGCCCAGCGAGTGCATCGCAGCCACTTCGACCCCAACGCCGTCCAGGTTTCCACTCTGCTCTCGATCAAGACCGGCGCCTGCCCCGAAGACTGCAAGTATTGCCCCCAGTCCGGCCACTACAACACCGGCCTCGGCAAGGAAAAGCTGCTCGAGATCGAGAAAGTGGTGGCCCAGGCCGAAGCGGCCCAAGCGGCCGGTGCCAGCCGCTTCTGCATGGGCGCCGCCTGGAAGAGCCCGCGCGAGCGCGACCTCGATGTGGTGCTCGAGATGGTGCGCCGCGTCAAGGCGCTGGGGCTGGAAACCTGCATGACACTCGGGATGGTCGACGGCAACCAGGCCGATCGCCTGGCCGAGGCCGGGCTCGACTATTACAACCACAACCTGGACACCTCGCCGGAGTACTATGGCGAGATCATCACTACCCGTACCTATGCCGACCGCCTGGAGACCCTGGGCCACGTGCGCGAGGCAGGCATGAAGGTGTGCACCGGCGGCATCCTCGGCATGGGCGAGGCCCCCCGCGACCGTGCCGCCCTGCTACAACAGCTGGCCCTTCTCGACCCGCACCCGGAGTCGGTGCCGATCAACATGCTGGTCAAGGTTCCCGGCACGCCGCTGGAGGACGTCCCGGATCTCGATCCCATCGAATTCATCCGCGCCATCGCCGTGGCCCGAATCCTGATGCCGAAAAGCCACGTACGTCTCTCCGCCGGCCGCGAGCAGATGGACGAGTCCACCCAGGCGCTGGCATTCCTGGCCGGCGCCAACTCCATCTTCTACGGCGACAAGCTGCTGACCACCGGCAATCCCCAGGCACAACGCGACCGAGCGCTGTTCGCCAAGCTCGGCCTGCACCCCGAGGAGCGGAGCACGCGCGCCGACGACGTCGACGCCCAGGCAGGGATCGAGGCAGCCATGCAGCGCCAGGCGACCGACCGGGCCGCCGAGCTCGCCTACGATGCCACCGGGTCCTGAGCCGCCATGCTGTCGCCAACGCACGACTGGCGCACCCGGCTCGCTGAACGGTCAGTCAAGCGTCGCGCCGCGGGGCTGTGGCGTCAGCGCCGCTGCCACGCCCCCGAAGCGGCGCTGGACTTCGCCGGCAATGACTACCTGGGCCTTGCCCACGACCCCCGACTGGCCGAGGCCATGGCGGCCGGTGCACGGCGTCACGGTGCCGGAGCACGGGCCTCGCACTTGGTCAGCGGCCACCTCGCCGTCCACGAAACGCTTGAGGCACGTCTGGCCGAACTCGTCGGCCGCCCGCGGGCGCTACTCTTCGCCACCGGCTACATGGCCAACCTGGGCACCCTGCAGGCGCTCTGCGACCGCCACACTCTCCTCTTCCAGGACCGCCTCAACCACGCCTCGCTACTCGACGGCGCCACCCTGGCCGGGGCGCGGTCGCGACGCTTCCACCACCGCGACCGCGCCGATCTCGAGCGGCTGCTGGACCGCACTCCGGAGGACGCCCCCCGGATGGTGGTCAGTGACGGGGTGTTCAGCATGGACGGCGACGTTGCCGACATCGCCGGGCTGGCCGAAACCGCACGACGTCACTCCGCCTGGCTCATGATCGACGACGCCCACGGCCTGGGCGTGCTGGGCGAGACCGGCGACGGCTGCGTGGGTCGCGCGCATGGCGTCGAGGCGGTACCGGTGCTGATCGGCACCCTGGGCAAGGCGCTGGGCACCGGCGGTGCTTTCGTGGCGGGAAACCATGAGCTGATCGAGCATCTGATCCAGTTCGCCCGCCCCTACGTCTACACCACGGCCCAACCGCCGGGGTTGGCGGCAGCCACCCTGTCCGCACTGGACATTCTCGCTGCCGAACCGGAACGCCGACAGCGACTGCACACCCGGATCGCCCGATTCCGCTACGAAGCCGCCCGCCTGGACCTGCCGCTGCGCGATAGCAACACTCCGATTCAGCCATTGATGCTGGGCGACGGCGCCCGGGCGATGGCCTGGGCGAAACGGCTTGCCGAGCGGGGCCTGGCGGTGGGGGCCATCCGCGAACCCACGATACCCAGCGGCCAGGCCCGACTGCGCATCAGCCTCTCCGCCGCCCACAGCGACGACGACCTCGACGCTCTGCTGGATGCACTGAGCGCCTGCCAGGCCAAGGAAACCAGGGAGCCGACCCCATGAAGCGACTGGTACTGCTCGCGGGCTGGGGCTGCGATGCGCGCATCTGGGAGCTGCTGGCGTCCCACTGGCCGGGAAACTGGGAAATCCACACTCCGGACTGGCCGGGGTACGTGGGTCGCGAGGCTCTCGCCGACCCCACCTCCATCGCGGCTCTGGCCGAGGCGATGGCCGACGACCTGCCGCAAGACGCCGTCTGGGTGGGCTGGTCGCTGGGCGGCCTGCTGGCCGGTGCGCTCCTCGACCACCTGCCCACCCCCGCAGGCGTGATCCTGTTGGGAATGGGGCCGCGGTTCTGTCACCCCCTCGGCATCACGGCTGGCGAACTCGCCGCCTTCCACCGTGCCTTTCACCGCGACCCGACGGCCGCCCTGGCCCACTTCCGGCGCTGGCAGCTCGCCGGCGAGCCGAGTCCACGCTTGGCCCATCGGCGGCTGCGCGACCTGCTCGGCGATGTTCCCAATGCCGACACGTCCAGTCTCGCCGCCGGCCTCGAGTGGCTCGCAACGCTCGATGTCGCACGTCCGCTGGCCGAGGCTTCCTGCCCCGTCCACCGCCTTGCCGGCACCGACG
This sequence comes from Pseudomonadota bacterium, assembly GCA_051749645.1. Classification (GTDB taxonomy): domain Bacteria; phylum Pseudomonadota; class Gammaproteobacteria; order Pseudomonadales; family Halomonadaceae; genus Halomonas. Next base: position 213,252 of record JBNJIT010000004.1, on the reverse strand, counting down.
ACCCACTGCTGGCGCCGCCCCTGATCGAGGCTGCCGACCGACGACTCGACGCCGCCGGACACTGCCCCATGCTCTCGCAACCGCAGCCGCTGACCGACGCCCTGACACTGATGGCCCGCAAGAGCCTGCCGGCCGGCAGCGCGGCTCGTCATGAGGCATGCCCGACATGAACAGCGCACCGCAGCCGCACCTTATGACACCGCCCGACTGGCCGCGTCGGGTGGCCCACGCCTTCTCGCGAGCCGCCGCCGACTATTCGCGCCTGGCCGGCGCCCAGCAAGTCATGGGCGAGCGACTCTGGGAGCGCCTGCCGGGGCGTGCGACGCGCATCCTCGATCTGGGCTGCGGCCCGGGGCATTGGAGTGCGCGGCTCGCCGAGCGCTACCCAGCCGGCCGCATCGCCGGGCTAGATCTGGCGCCGGGCATGCTCGAGGTGGCCCGCCGCACCCCGGATTCGACGGGACGAATTAGCTGGCTGTGCGCCGATGCCGCCATCATGCCGCTGGCCGACGCCAGCCTCGATCTGGTCTTCTCCAACCTGGCCATCCAGTGGTGCAACCACCTGGATGAGGTGCTTGCCGAACTTTACCGTACCCTTTTGCCCGGCGGCCGCACGCTGATCAATACCCTGGGCCCCGGCACCCTGATCGAGGTGGCTCATGCCTGGGAACGCCCCGGACGTCCTGCCACTCTGCTCGACTTTCGCAGCCGCGACCGGCACCTGGCCGCGGCCCGTCTGGCCGGCTTCCGCCGGGTGACGATCACGGCCAGTCGGCCGCGCTTCCACTATCCCGACCTAGCCGGAGTGATGGCCTCCATCAAGGGCATCGGCGCCCAAACCGCCGGAAACGGCTCCCGCCTGACGCGAGCCGACCTGGCTCGCGCCAGGCAACGCTACGAGGGATTGCGCGAGCCTGCGGGGCTGCCGGTCACCTACCGGCTGCTGACCCTGGAACTGGAGCGCTGAATGGCTGCCTACTTCGTCACCGGCACCGACACCGACGCCGGCAAGACCCTGGTCACCGCCGGCCTGCTCGCCCTGGCCCGGCGGCGCGGGTTCACTACTCTCGGCCTCAAGCCCGTCGCCTCGGGCAGCGAGACGACGCCCGAGGGCCTGCGCAATGCCGATGCCCTGGCTCTGCAGGCCCAGAGCCACCCTTCCGTGTCCTATGCCTTGGTGAATCCCCATGCCTTCGCACCGGCCATCGCCCCTCATCTGGCTGCCCGGCAGGCAGGGGAGACGGTCACCCTCGACGCGCTGGCTTCCCAGGTCCGGGAGGGGCTGTCCCGCCATTGCGACCTGGCCCTGGTGGAGGGCGCCGGCGGCTGGCGCGTGCCGCTCAACGATGACGAGGACCTGGCCGAGCTGGCCATACGCCTCCAATTACCGGTGATCCTCGTGGTGGGTCTGCGGCTGGGCTGCATCAGCCATGCGCGGCTGACCGCGGATGCGATCGCGGCCTCCGGTCTGCGTTTTGCCGGTTGGGCCGGCAGCCTGGTGGAACCAGCCTTTGCCGCCGAGCGCGAGACCCATGACGACAACCTAGCCACCCTGGCGCGAACGCTCGATGCCCCCTGCCTGGGTATTGTGCCTCGCCTGACCGGGAGCGATCCGAACGGCATGGCCGCGGCCGCCTCCGCTTACCTGGAGCTGCCCGATGCCGATTGACTTGCCAAAGGGGGTCCGTACAATGTGGTCGCCTGCCTATTCGTGCGGATGTGGTGGAATTGGTAGACACGCCAGATTTAGGTTCTGGTGCCTTCGGGCGTGGGAGTTCAAGTCTCCCCATCCGCACCATTCAGTCCCCCTTGGAATGCCCTCGACTCACCGCCGTCCTTGCACGACGTGTGGCGCTGTCGCGCGCCCGTCATCCCGTCGCGTGCCGTCTTGCCTGTCCGTAGTATCCAGGAGGCCCCGATGAAGTCACCTGCCCAGAGTCCCTCTCAGCCGCGGAATCCCTCCCCCATCTGGCACCCCTATGCCCACCTCAAGAACCAGCGGCCGGCGCCCAGGGTGGTCGGCGGCGAGGGCCCCTACTTCCGGCTCGAGAGCGGCGAACGGCTGCTCGACGCCACCTGCTCCTGGTGGTGCATGATCCATGGCTACCACCATCCGCGCCTGATTGGCGCCATACAGCGGCAGGCCGACGAGCTCTGTCACGTCATGCTCGGCGGCCTCACCCATGAGCCCGCCGACCGCCTGGCCCGGGAGCTCGTGCGAGTCACGCCCGAAGGGTTGAACCATGTCTTTTACTCCGACAGCGGCTCGGTGGGCATGGAAGTCGCCATGAAGATGACGGTGCAGTATCACCGGCTGTGCGGCAAGCCCGACAAGCATCGCATGCTCTCACTGATGAAGGCGTATCACGGCGACACCGCCGGCTGCATGGCGGTATGCGACCCCGAAGAGGGCATGCACGCGCTGTTCGCCGGCTACCTGCCACGCCACCGCTTCGCCCCGGCGCCCACGGCTCCTTTCGATGCCGAGCCGGGAGCGGTGGCGGCGGACCTGGCGGCTCTACGCAAGGTACTGGAGACACACCACCAAGAGATTGCCGCGCTGCTCATGGAACCGCTGCTACAGGCTGCCGGCGGGCTCAACATGACCTCGCCTCACTACCTGGCTGGCGCTAGGGCGCTCTGCGACGAGTTCGACGTATTGCTGGTATTCGACGAAGTGGCCACCGGCTTCGGGCGTACGGGCAAGCTGTTCGCCAGCGATCATGCCGAAGTCGCCCCAGACATCCTGGTGCTCTCAAAGGGGCTCACCGGCGGCTATCTCGGCCACGCAGCCACGCTGGCCAACGACCGGGTCCACGACGCCTTCGTTGGCGACGGCCCCGACCATGCCTTCATGCACGGGCCGACCTTCATGGGCAACCCGCTGGCCTGCCGAGTGGCCCTGGAGAGCCTGGCGGTGTTCGAGGAGGAGGATTACCTGGGCCGGATCGCCACACTCAACCGCGTGTTGCAACGAGAGCTGCTCGAAGACGGCGCCCTGAGCACGCATCCTGCGGTGGTCGACGTGCGGGTATTGGGTGCCACCGCGGTAATCGAGACCCGCGCGGCCGATGACCTCGCCGGCGTAGGCGACTGGGCCCGCGGTCGAGGCGTTTGGCTACGCCCCATCGGACGCTGGCTCTACACCATGCCGGCCTACGTCACCTCGCCGGAGGAGCTGTGCTGCATTACCGCTACGATGAAGGCCTGGTTTCGCTGAGTCCCAAACGACCGACGCCCCCAAAGGGGCGTCGGGAAAGCCTATGACAGAACAAGTCGCTGGCCATCAGGCCATGGCAGGAGCCGCGTAGGAGATGGGAGCCAGCTGGCGCTCGTTCTCGAAGGTTACGATCTCGTAGGCATCCGGCTGATCGAGCAGGGCCCGGCACAGCTGGTTGTTGAGGGCATGCCCCGACTTGATGCCCCGGAACTCCCCGATCAGGCTATAGCCAAGCTGGTAGAGGTCGCCGATCGCATCGAGCACCTTGTGCTTGACGAACTCATCGTCGTAGCGCAAGCCGCCTTCATTCACAATGCGGTAATCGTCGACCACGATGGCATTGTCCAGACTGCCCCCCAGTGCCAGGTCGTTGGCACGCAGATATTCGAGGTCGCGCATGAAGCCGAAGGTACGCGCTCGGGCGACTTCCTTGACAAAAGACGTCGTCGAGAAATCGACCACGGCCGTCTGCTTCTGCTGTTCGAACACGGGATGGTCGAAGTCGATCGTGAAGGAGACCTTGAACCCCTGATGGGGCAGGAAGCGTGCCTCCTTGTCCTCGTCGCGTACCACCACCTCACGCTTGATGCGGATGAACTGCTTCGGAGCGGCTTGCTCGGCAATGCCTGCCGACTGGATGAGGAACACGAAGGGAGCCGCGCTGCCATCCATGATCGGTACTTCCGGGGCGCTGACGTCCACGTAGGCATTGTCGATGCCGAGCCCGGCGAGGGCCGACATCAGGTGCTCGACCGTCGCGACCTTGACCCCGTCACGGGACAGCGCGGTGCAAAGCGTCGTGTCGGTCACCAGGGCCGCGTCCGCCGGCAACTGCACCTCGGGCTCGAGGTCGGTACGCACGAAGACGATGCCCGTGTTGACCGGAGCCGGCCGCAGAGCCAGGTAGACCTTCTTGCCGGAATGGAGGCCTACGCCGGTGGCACGGATGATGTTTTGCAGGGTGCGTTGTCTGATCATGGGCAGAAGCCAGGCCGTTGTAAGTTATCAAACGCCGTTCACTATAACACCGAACGCGCGTTTCAACAAAAAAACATCGCCTGGCCCGCCCAATCGAACGATAGAGCCCTCAATCGGCCTGTCGCCGCAGGAAGGCCGGGATGTCGAGATAGTCATCGAGCTCCTGTGGCGAGCGGCGCTTTTCGGCCTGCGGCTTGGGCGCCTCCTGAGGCTCGGTCTTGGCCGCTGTCGCCTGCTGACGCATCGCCGCAGGTTGCTGGGGCTTGCGATAGTCGCGCCCCTCGACGCGCTGGGTGGATTCACGTCCGGTCGCCTTTTGCTGACGCCCCTCGAGACCCGCCGCCACGACGGTGACCCGCAGTTCGTCGGTCATCTCCATGTCGATGGAGGTGCCGACCACGATGGTCGCATCCTGTGACGCAAACTCCTGAACGGTGGCGCCCACGTCATTGAACTCGCCGATGGAGAGGTCCGGGCCGGCAGTGATGTTGACCAGGATGCCGCGCGCGCCATGCAGATCGATGTCTTCCAGAAGCGGGCTACGGATGGCCTTTTCGGCCGCCTCCCGGGCACGATTCTCGCCGGTGGCACCGCCGGTTCCCATCATCGCCATGCCCATCTCGGACATCACGGTGCGCACGTCGGCAAAGTCGACGTTGATGATGCCTGGGCTGGTGATCAGTTCGGCGATGCCCTGGACGGCGCCGAGCAGCACGTCGTTGGCAGCGCTGAAGGCGTTGAGCAGGCTGGCGTTCTTGCCCAGCACCGAAAGCAACTTCTCGTTGGGAATGGTGATCAGTGAGTCGACGTGCTCGGAGAGCTCCTTCATGCCCTCCTCGGCTACGCGCATGCGCTTGGGGCCTTCGAACGGGAACGGTCGCGTGACCACCGCCACGGTGAGAATCCCCAGCTCCTTGGCTACCTGAGCCACCACCGGCGCGCCACCTGTGCCGGTGCCGCCGCCCATGCCCGCGGTGATGAACACCATGTCAGCACCGCTGATCAGTTCGGCGATGCGTTCGCGATCCTCCATGGCCGCCTGACGCCCCACATCGGGATTGGCGCCAGCGCCGAGCCCTTTGGTGATGTCGTTGCCGAGCTGGAGGACGGTCTTGGCTGCCACGCGCTTGAGCGCCTGGGCATCGGTGTTGGCGCAGATGAACTCGACGCCTTCGATGCAACTTTCGACCATGTGATTGACGGCATTGCCACCGCCACCGCCCACGCCGACTACCTTGATGACCGCACTGCTCGAGGGTGCGCTATCTACCAGTTCGAACATAAGCCCCGTCTCCTGGACCGCGCCGCGGCCCTTTTAGAAATTTCCTTTCAACCAGCCCTTGATCTTTGCCAGCGCCGGAATCCCTTCCTTCGTGCCACGCCGGGAGACGTCTTCACGCCTGGGTTGCGCCGTCACCACCCTGCCCTGGCGGCCTGCCCCATGCCGACCCTCTTGCTGTAAAGCGTAATGTAGCAAACCGACGCCGGTAGAATAAATCGGGTTGCGCACCACGTCGGCCAGCCCACGCACGTTGTGCGGCGAAGCGATGCGCACGGGCATGTGGAAAATCTCCTCTGCCAGCTCCACCACCCCTTCCATTCGTGAAGTGCCACCGGTCAAGACGACACCGGCAGCGACCAGATCCTCGAAGCCGCTGCGCCGGAGCTCATCGCGGATCAGTGTGAACAGCTCCTCGTAGCGCGGCTCGACCACCTCGGCCAGGGCCTGACGAGACAGATCGCGGGCCGGCCGGTCGCCGACGCTCGGCACTTTGATCATTTCGTCGCTGGCCGCCAGCTGGGTCAGCGCGCAAGCGTACTTGACCTTGATCTCTTCGGCGTACTGGGTCGGCGTGCGCAGCGCCATGGCAATGTCGTTGGTGACCTGGTCGCCGGCAATGGGAATCACGGCCGTATGGCGGATCGCCCCTTCGGTGAAGACGGCAATGTCGGTGGTCCCTCCACCGATGTCCACCATGCACACGCCCAGTTCGCGCTCGTCCTCGGTAAGAACCGACATGCTGGAAGCGAGCTGCTCCAGGATGACCGCATCGACTTCCAGACCACAGCGCCGCACGCACTTGTCGATGTTCTGCACGGCATTGAGTGCCGCAGTCACCAGATGAACTCGCGCCTCAAGACGCACGCCCGACATGCCCAGCGGCTCGCGGATCCCCCCCTGAGTATCGATGGAAAACTCCTGGGGCAGCACGTGCAATACGCGCTGCCCTTCCGAAATGGCTCGAGCGCGCGCCGAGTCGATGACGCGCTCGATGTCGGAGGGGGTGACTTCGCGGTCCTTGATGGCCACGACGCCATCGGAATTCATGGAACTGATATGACTGCCCGCCACGCCAACATAGACGGAATGGATATCGCATCCTGCCATCAGTTCGGCTTCTTCCACGGCACGCTGGATCGATTGTACGGTCGACTCGATGTTGATCACCACGCCTTTCTTCATGCCGCGTGAAGGGTGGGAGCCGATACCCGCAATCTCGATACCGCCATCATCGGTCGGTTGGCCCACGATAGCCACCACCTTGGATGTTCCGATATCCAGCCCGACTACCATGTTGGATGCGTTGGAGGTGACTGCCATGTGCCGGGGACACTCCTAGAACTTGACCCGTAGGGGATTTCTATTATCGCTGAAATGACTATTAGGTCCATTATAGAAACAACAGACGTTAAATCACCAGCCCAATGCCAAAAAGAGACATCACGATACGGGGAAATCTTGCCAAAAGAAACACCCGAACTCGCCGCCTGGCGGGGCGATCCGGGAATAATCACTCCTCTTCGCGCGAAGGAAGCGTCGCCTGATCGCTATCCGTTTCACCGTGCCAGGCTACTGCGACCCCATTGGGATAGCGCAGGTCAATGTAGCGAATGTGCGACATCGCGCTTCCCAGCTGTCGCCGCCAAGCAGCGGCGAGTCGTCCCAGCCTGGCATCGCGATCATTACGCCCCAGCATCACCCAGATACGATCATCGAGCTGAAGGCGCCAGGCCCCGCGTGCTTCGAGCCGCAGCTGACTGATGCTCAGGCCCAGCTCGGCAAAGCGGCCCTCCAGACGTTCATGATAGGCAAGCACCTCGGCGCTGCTGCCGCTCGGCCCAGCGAGATCTGGCAGGTCCGCAGCCGGCACTACCGGCTCGGGGTCGAACGGCTCGCCCTGAGGGTTGAGCAGGAGATCGTCGTTCCATCGCGCCACCGGCTGCTGTTCGACCAATTCGAAGGCCAGCCCATAAGGCCACTCTCGCGACACCCGCACTTCGGCGAGCCAGCCGATTTCACGGGCCTGCCGCCGCAGTTCGGGTAGGGAAATCGACAGCCACGTCCGGCCGTCGACCAATGGGGCCAGCTGACGGCGCAAGTAGTCGGCCGTGACGTGGTTCAACTCGCCGCGAATCGAAACCCGTTCGATGGGGCGATCGAGCCATAGCCACAGCGCACGCCCGCCGGCAACCAGCACCAGCAGCAATAGCACCACACCCAGCAGCGAGCCGCGCAATCTCATCGCTTCGGCAAGCCCAGCGTGGTATCCAGAATGCGCAGGACCAGGGCATCGAAATCGAGGCCGGCATGCGCCGCCGCCTGGGGCACCAGGCTATGGTCGGTCATGCCCGGTACGGTATTGACTTCCAACAGCCAAAAGCCGCCGTGTTCATCGCGCATCGCATCGACCCGTCCCCAACCCTCTCCGCCAATGGCTTCGAAGGCATCGCGGCACAGTTCGCCCAGGGCGGCTTCATCGGCCGATGACAAGCCACAGGGCAGGTGGTAGAGAGTCTCATTGGAGACGTACTTGGCCTCGTAATCGTAGAAGCCGCCGGGAACCTCGACGCGAATGGCTGGCAGGATGGTGTCACCGAGCAGCGACACCGTGTATTCCTCGCCGGCGATGAATCGCTCGGCCATCACCCTCGCATCGAAACGCGCCGCCTCATGATAGGCGGCCTCCAACGCGTCGCGGCCATCGACGATACTGATACCCAGCGTCGAGCCCTCATGCACCGGCTTGACGATCAGCGGCAGGCCGAGTTCGGCCACCACGGCATCCCAGTCGGCGTCGGCTTCGAGCAACCGCGCAGCCGGCGTGGGCAGACCCAATGCCTGCCAGACGAACTTGGTGCGCTGCTTGTCCATGCCCAATGCCGAGGCCAGAACCCCACTACCGGTGTAGGGAATGCCCAGCAGTTCCAGGGCGCCTTGCAGGGTGCCGTCCTCACCACCGCGGCCGTGGAGGGCGATCAAGACCCGATCGGGAGTCAGGGCTTCCAAACCGGAGAGTCCGCCTTCCGCCGGATCGTAACCCTCGGCATCGATACCCTGACGCTCGAGCGCCGACAGTACCGCCGCACCGCTCTTCAATGACACCTCGCGCTCCGCGGAGTTGCCCCCATAGAGGACGACGACGCGCCCATAGGCTTGCGCAGTCATGGCGCCACCTCACTGAACTGCAGACGGCTTTCCGCCAGCCCCTGAGCGATGCCGCCCACATCGCCGGCGCCCTGGGTGATCAAGATGTCGCCATCGCGCAACACCCGCGCCAGCAGTGCCGGCAGCTCCGTCTTGTCTTGCACGAAGATCGGATCGACTTCGCCGCGCTGCCGCAGCGAACCTGCCAACGCCCGCGCATCCGCACCAGGGATCGGCGCCTCGCCAGCGCTGTAGATATCCAGCAGCAACAGTGTGTCGACCTCAGAAAGCACCTTCACGAAATCCTCGTAAAGATCACGCGTGCGCGTGAAGCGGTGCGGCTGGTAGAGCATCACCAGGCGCCGCTGGGGCCACCCCGCACGCACGGCACGAATGACCATCGCCACCTCCCTCGGATGGTGGCCATAGTCATCGACCAGCATCACCTCGCCCTCGCCGTTCGGAGGCGCGAAGTGGCCATGCACCTGGAAGCGTCGCCCTACCCCGGCAAACCCCGCCAGGCCGCGCTGGATGGCGGAATCGTCGACGCCGGCATCGCTGGCGATGGCAATCGCCGCCAGTGCGTTGAGGGCATTGTGCCGCCCCGGCATGGACAGGCGTACCGGCAATGGCGCCAGACCGTCGGGGCGCTCGGCGGTGAAGCGGATCTCGCCGCCCTGCTGGACGAAGTCGCTGATGCGGTAGTCGGCATCCTCGCTAAAGCCGTAGGTGACGAACTGCCGATGCAGCCGCTCACGAAGTCCACGCACCTGGTCATCGTCGATGCACAGGATCGCCAGCCCATAGAACGGCAGGTTGTGAAGAAACTCGATGAAGGTACTCTTGAGGCGTTCGAAGTCGCCGCCGTATGTGCTCATATGATCGGCGTCGATGTTGGTGACCACTGCCACCATGGGCTGCAGGTGCAGGAAGGAGGCATCGGATTCGTCTGCCTCGGCCACCAGGTAGTCACCCTCACCCAGGCGCGCATTGGCACCGGCACTGGTCAGCTTGCCGCCGATCACGAAGGTCGGATCAAGACCGCCTTCGCCCAGCAGGGTCGCGGTAAGACTGGTCGTGGTCGTCTTGCCGTGGGTACCGGCCACGGCGATGCCGTGGCGAAAACGCATCAGCTCGGCGAGCATCTCGGCGCGACGCACCACTGGCACGCGGTGTTCATGGGCCCAGCGAATTTCGGGGTTGGTCTCGTCCACCGCCGTTGAGACCACCACCACGTCGGCATCCACTACGTTTTCGGCATCATGACCGCTGGCCACGGGGATACCCAGGCCGATGAGTCGAGCCACCACGGGCGAAGCCTTGATATCACTGCCACTGACCCGGTAGCCCTCGTTGGCAAGCACTTCGGCGATGCCACACATGCCGGCTCCGCCAATACCCACGAAATGAATCCGCCGGATGCGGCGCATGCCCATGCCGCGCCCACGATGGGGCGGCATGCTCTGTTCGGGAATCGGTCCCAGGGTACTATTGCTCAAGACCTGTCTCCATGCAGCCGGCCACCAGACGCTCCACCGCATCGAGGTGGGCGCCACCGCGCGCATGCACGGCCATGGTGGCAAGAGTGTCGGGATCGAGCAGCGTCGTCAGGCGCTCGGCCAGCGCCGCTGCCGTCATATCGGATTGCACCATCAGTGACGCACCGCCGGCTTCGACCAGGGCCCGTGCATTGGCCGTCTGGTGATCGTCCACGGCGTGGGGGAAAGGCACGAACAGCGCCGGCTTGGCAGCGGCAGCGAGTTCGGCCACCGTCAGCGCACCGGCGCGGCACACCACCAAATCCGCCCAGTCGTAGGCCGCCGCCATGTCGTCGATGAAGGCGGTGACTTCCGCTTCGACGCCCTGCGCACGATAGTGCTCGAAAGTCGCCGTTTCTTTATCGCGACCGGCCTGGTGGCGCACGTCGGGTCGCGCTGCCTCGGACAGCCGAGCCAGCGCCTCCGGTAGCCGCTGGTTGAGCGCCAGCGCACCCAGCGAGCCGCCCACCACCAACAGACGCAGGCGCCGACCGCGCATGGCGGAGGCGGGTCGCGGCGACTCGCCCAGTGCAGCAATCTCTGCGCGCACCGGATTGCCGATCACCTCGCCACGTCCGGCGAAAGCCTGGGGGAAGGCGGCGAACACGCGCCTTGCCAACCGCGCCAGCACGCGGTTGGTGAGACCCGCCACGGCATTCTGCTCGTGGATCACCAGGGGGCGATGCAGCAACCAGGCGGCCAGGCCACCGGGGCCGCTGGCAAACCCACCCAGCCCCACCACCAGTGTCGGATCGAGTCGGCGAATGATACTGGCCGCCTGCCAGACCGCTCGCGTGAGGTTGAAGGGGGCCAGCAGCCACCCCGCCAGGCCATTGCCGCGAAGCCCACTCACCGCAATGCGATGTAGCGGTATATTCGCCTCGGGAACCAGGCGATTCTCGATGCCGCGCGGACTGCCCAGCCAGTGCACCTCGATGTCGCGCTCAGCCAACCCATGGGCCAGCGACAAGGCCGGGATCACATGCCCCCCCGTACCCCCGGCCATGATCAGAATGCGGCGAGGCGGCGGCGAGGTCATGAGCGGGCTCCTTGATTGCGAGCGGGTGGACGGCGGGAAGGAGTGGGGCGAGAGCGCTTGACGAAGGCGCGGGTTTCGATATCCGCCCGCAACAACATCGCCATCATCACAGCACTTACCAGCAGGCTGGAACCGCCGTAGCTCAGCAACGGCAACGTCAAGCCCTTGGTGGGGAGCATACCAGTACTCACCGCGATGTTGATGAAAGCTTGAGCGGCGATCACGAAGGCAATGCCATAGCTCATGTAGGCGGCAAACGCCAGACCCGCCACTTCGGCACGCCGCCCCACGGCCAAGGCCCGCACGATGAGCAGAACGAAGAGCCCCAGCACGACGATGGCACCGATCAACCCCAGCTCTTCGGCCAGTACGGCGAAGACGAAGTCGGTGTGAGCCTCGGGCAGGTAATACAGCTTCTGTACGCTATTGCCAAGACCGGTCCCCAACCAGTGGCCGCGCCCGAAAGCGATCAGCGCCTGGGTCAGCTGATAACCGCTGGCGAACTGATCCGCCCAGGGATCGGCAAAGCTGGTGAGTCGCGCCAGCCGATAGGGCTCGGCAATGGCAGCGTAGAAACCCAGCACGCCAGCTCCGCAGAGAATCAGAATGAAGCGCCCCCAAGGCGCGCCAGCCATCAGCAGCATGCCCATCGCGCAACCGGATATCACCACCATGGCACCGTAGTCCGGCTCGAGGATGAGCAGCACCGCGAATACACCGACCACCAGCAACGGGCGCAGGAAAGCTCCCCACTGACGCCGCACTTCGGGCAAGAAGCGTTCCAGGTAGCCGGCCAGGTAGACGATCAGGCACAGCTTGGCGACCTCCGAGGCCTGCAGGTTCAGGGGTACCCCGGGAATGGCGATCCACCGGCGGCTGCCGTTCACTTCACGCCCCACGACGAGTACGGCAAGCAACAGCACGACGCCGACCAGCAGCAGCAGGGGCCCGTTGGCCCGCCACCAGGCCAGTGGCACGCGCAGTACCAGGGCTCCCACCACGAGGGCCGCCACCACGAAGGTGCCGTGCCGCAGACTGATGTGGTAAGGGTTGCCGGTGAGCCCTGCAGCCACTTCGGTGGAAGCCGAGGTGACCATCACCCAGCCGACCAGCATCAGGGCCAGTACCGCCAGCAACAGCCAGCCATCACAGGGCTGGTTCTGGGACGAGAGCCGCTGGCGCAGCCGTCGCAAGCGATGACCGCCATGCCTTGCAAAATGGTCGCGCTCAACCGCCATGCATCACCTCCCGCCGCTGCTGCTTCACCCAGTCGCGGAAAGCCTCGCCGCGGGCCCGGTAGTCGGCGAACTGATCCAGGCTGGCACAGGCCGGCGAGAGCAGCACGCAATCGCCGGGGCGGGCCACCTGCCGTGCTCGCCACATGGCCGCTTCAAGGTCTGCCACACGGGTCACCGCCACCTCTCCGTGGAGAGCCGCCTCCAGGCGCTCGGCATCGGCGCCGAAAAGTACCGCTTCCCGGGCATAGCAGGCCAGGGGCGCGGCAAGCGGAGTGAAGTCGGCTCCCTTGCCCACACCGCCGGCGAGCAGCACCAGCCGCCCTTCGAGGGTGGGCCCCAGGCCGGCAATGGCGGCAAGCGTCGCCCCCACGTTGGTGCCTTTGGAGTCGTTGATCCAGCGCACGCCATCGAGCATTGCCACCATCTCGCCGCGGTGCGGCAGACCGGGAAAGCGCTCCAGCACCGCGGTCATGGCGGCGAGGGGCAGCCCCAGCCGAGCTCCCAAGGCCAACGCCGCCAGGGCATTGGTCTGGTTGTGGCGGCCTGGCAGGCACATCTTGCCGGCGGGCATCAACGGTTCGTCACCGTACATCAGCCAATCGCGGCCCTCGTGACGGCCGATGCCCCACTCGCCGGCCTGGGGGGCGCGGGTCGTGAAACGATCCTGCGCCGGCAGAGGAATCTCGGGCCAGGTCATCGGATCCTCCGCATTGATCACGCCATGACAAGCGCCCCGGAAGATGCCGAGCTTGGCAGCACGATAGCCCGCCATATCGCGGTGTCGATCGAGATGATCCTCGGAGAGGTTGAGAAAGGCTGCCGTCTCGGCACCCAACCAGGGCGTCGTCTCGAGCTGGAAACTGGAAAGCTCCAGCACGAAAAGTTCGGCATCGGGCATCTCCGCCAACAGATCGAGTGCCGGCGTGCCCAGGTTGCCTCCCACCGCCACGCGTACACCCGCCTCGCGGGCCATCTCGCCGAGCAGGGTGGTGACGGTGGACTTGGCGTTGGAGCCGGTGATGGCAGCAATAGGCGCATGGCAGGCACGCACGAAGAGTGCGATTTCGCCCACCAGCAGCGGCTCGCCGGTGGTTGGATGGCACCGATTGGCCAGCCCCTCGAGCCCCGGAGTCGATGGGTCGACCCCAGGGCTCAGCACGATCTCCTTCGCCTGGGCGAGATCGAGCGCCGTCAATGGCCCGCAGTGGACCGCAACCTCGGGATGGGCCTCCCGAAAGGCCGACAGCCCCGGCGGTTCCTGCCGCGTGTCGGCAACCATGAAGGGAATGCCCTGGCGCGACAGGTGGCGACAGATCGCCCGACCGGAAATCCCCAGGCCCACCACCAGGGTAATGCTCTCGGGTATCCTGACCCTGTCCCCTGCCTCGCTCACGCCGTCGAAATGCATCAGCGAACCTTGAGGGTGGCCAGGCCGACCAGTACCAGCACGACGGTGATAATCCAGAAACGCACGATGACCCGCGGCTCCGGCCAGCCCTTCAACTCGTAGTGGTGGTGCAGCGGGGCCATGCGGAAGATACGCCGACCGGTGAGCTTGTAGGAGCCCACCTGCAGAATCACCGAGATGGTCTCCATGACGAAGATGCCGCCCATCACGAAGAGCACGATCTCCTGGCGCACGATGACCGCTACCACGCCGAGAGCCGCCCCCAGAGCCAATGCTCCAACATCGCCCATGAAGACCTGGGCCGGATAGGTGTTGAACCACAGAAAGCCCAGGCCGGCACCGGAAATGGTGGCGCAGAACACGGCCAGCTCACCGGCACCGGGAATGAAAGGAATCTGCAGATACTCGGCGAACACGGCGTTGCCGCTAGCGTAGGCGAACACGGCAAGCCCCATGGCCACCATCACGGTGGGCATGATGGCCAGGCCATCGAGGCCGTCGGTCAGGTTGACGGCATTGGAACTGCCCACGATCACCAGATAGGTGAGCACCACATAGAAGACGCCGAGTGGCAGTACGAACTCCTTGAACAACGGCACGATCAGGCTGGTTTCAACCGGCGAGACAGCAGTGACATAGAGCAGCACGGCGGCCAGGCCACCGATGAGCGACTGCCAGAAATACTTCCAGCGCGCCGGCAGACCGCGCGGATTCTTCTCCACCACCTTGCGGTAGTCGTCGACCCAGCCGATGGCACCGAAGCCCAGCGTCACCGCCAGCACGATCCAGACGTAGTGGTTGGCGAGATCGCCCCACAGCAGGGTGCTGACGGCCATCGACACGAGGATCATCGCACCACCCATGGTCGGCGTACCGGCCTTGGAGAGATGCGACTGGGGGCCGTCGTCGCGTACTGCCTGGCCGATCTGGCGCTCCACCAGGCGACGAATCATCCATGGCCCCAGAAACAGGCACAGCAGCAGCGCCGTCAAGGTTCCCAGGATCATGCGCAGGGTCAGGTAGTTGAAAACATTGAAGGCGCTCTGGAACTGCGCCAGAAAATCAGCCAGAAAAAGCAGCATGTGTTGCGCTCACCTCATGCATCGGCGCGCAGTGCGGCCACGACCTCTTCCATGCCGGCACTGCGCGATCCCTTGACCAGCACGCTGGCGCCGGGGGGCAGATGGTCCAGGACGTGGCGCATCAGCGCCTCGCGGTCATTGAAATGGTACCCGCCTTCCCCGAAGGCGTCACAGGCAGGCCGCGCTTGCGCCCCGCAGGTACCGAGCATGTCGATTCCCCGTTCCCTTGCATAGTGCCCGACCTCGGCATGCAGCCGATCGGCCTCTGCACCCAATTCGCCCATGGCACCCAGCAGGCACCAGCGCGGCCCCGGCAACTCGGCCAGCAGTGTCAGCGCTACCTTGACCGCGCCAGGATTGGCGTTGTAAGTGTCGTCCAGCACGCGCGTGCCGCGAATGCCGTCCACCACGGCAAGACGCCCCGCCATCGGCGTGGCCTCCGCCAGCCCAGCGACGACGCGCTCGGCCGGGAGCCCAAGCGCCAACGCCGCCGCCGCCGCCGCCAGGGCATTGGACACGCTGTGGCGCCCCAGCAGGGCCAACCGCACGCGCCCCACCGCAAGACCATCCGCGACAAGCGTGAAAGCATAGCGTCCCGACGCATCGCAGGCCAGCTCAGTGGCACGCACCCGTGCGGTCTCGCTGAAGCCGAAGTCGAGCACCTCGCGGGGTGAAGCCAGCCGCGACCAAAGCGGAAAGTAGCTATCGTCGCGATTGATCACCGCCACGCCGTCGGCCGGCAGGCCAGAGAGAATTTCCGCCTTGGCCTGGGCGATCCGTCCCATGCCGCCGAACTCACCGACGTGAGCACCGGTGACGTTGGTGATAACCGCCACCTGCGGCTCGGCCAGCGCCGCCGTCCAGGCGATTTCACCCAGGTGGTTCGCGCCCAGTTCGAGTACCGCATGACGGTGATGCGGCGTCAGCCCCAACAGGGTCAACGGCACGCCAATGTCATTGTTGAGATTGGCATGAGTCGCGAGCGTCATCCCCTCGGCACCCAAAACGCCCTTGAGCAGCTCCTTGACGCTGGTCTTGCCGCTGTTGCCGGTGACGGCTATCAGAGGCCTGCCCCAGGCGCGCCGCCGGGCGCGCCCCAACAGCCCCAGAGCGAGGCGCGTATCCGCCACCGGGAGCTGAGGCAGCGGGTCGTCCAGCGGACGCTCCACCAGTGCCGCTACGGCACCAGCCTCGCGAGCCTGAGCAATGAAGTCGTGGGCATCGAAGCGCTCGCCACGCAGCGCCACGAAGAGTGCACCCGGAACGAGCTGGCGACTGTCGGTGACGATACCCGCAAGCGGGATATCCTCATCGAGTGGCGGCACGCCCAGTTCAGCGGCCACTGCGCACAGAGTCTCGAGACCGCATCGGCTCATGCCATGGCCTCCCGCCGCTCCAGCGCCAGCGTCACCTCTTCCACGTCGCTGAACGGATGGCGAACACCGCCGATTTCCTGGTAGGTTTCGTGCCCTTTGCCGGCCACCAGCACCACGTCATCGGGCCCTGCCTCGGCGAGCACCCAGGCAATGGCCGCAGCACGGCCCTCCCGGTCCCAGGCCCGCTGGCGCCCCGCCGACGAGAGGCCGGCCATGACCTGCTCGCGGATCGCTGCCGGCTCCTCGCCGCGGGGATTGTCATCGGTAACGACCAGCCGGTCGGCATGGCGCTCGGCGACGGCAGCCATCAATGATCGCTTGCCGCTGTCGCGTTCCCCCCCGCAGCCGAACAGGCACCACAGCCGCCCCGGTCCGGGGAGGTGAGCACGCAACGCCGCCAGGGCATTTTCCAGAGCATCCGGAGTATGCGCATAGTCGACGATCACCCGGGGACAGCCGCGACGGATCAGCGGCTGCAGACGCCCCGGCACCGGCGAAATTCGCGCGGCCGCCTCGAACAGCGCCTCCAGAGAGGCATCCAGACCATACAGCGTAGCCATGGCCAGCAGCAGGTTGTCTAGAGTGAAGCGACCCAGCAGCGGAAGCTCCAGGGAAAACTCCCCCTCCGGCGTTGCGACCAGCGCCAGCTGCCCATCCGACGAGGCCTGCCAGTCGAGCACTCGAAACGTGGCTGCCGAGTCGCTGCCGACGGCCAACACCCGCACGCCGTCGGCCACGCCGGCCAGCATCAGCCGTGCCAGCCGGTCGTCGGCATTGACCACGGCCAGAGCAAGCTCCGGCCGGCGAAACAGACGAGCCTTGGCCGCGGCGTAGGCGGCCATGCTGCCGTGGTAGTCGAGATGGTCACGGCTCAAGTTGGTGAATATCGCCGCCGAAACCCGGCAGCCCTCCAAACGACCCTGTTCCAGAGCGTGCGAAGAAGCCTCCATGGCCACCCGCGCCATGCCGTCAGCGGCCATTTCACCCAGTGCCGCTTGCAGTCCCAAAGGCCCGGGAGTGGTCAACCGCCCCTCGGTCAAGGCGCCCGGCCGCCCGTACCCCAGAGTACCCACCACTCCGGCCTCGCAGCCCAACTGCCGGCTCAGCTCGGCGATGAAGTGGGCCACCGAACTCTTGCCATTGGTACCGGTGACGCCGATCAGCTCGAGCGAATCGGGCACGGCATAGAGCACCTGGCCCAGCTCGCCCAGGCGCTGGCGCAGGTAGGGCAGTGGCACCACTCGCGAACCGGCCAGCGCCTCGGGCAGTCTTTCGTCACGCCCCAGGTGGTAAAGTACCCGCTCGGCCCCGGCTGCCAGCGCCGCCTCGACATGGTCTCGCCCGTCGGCCGTCTGCCCGGGAATCGCCACGAAGACATCGCCCGGTTCCACGTGGCGACTGTCCTCGACCAAACGCAAGCGAGCCGGCAACGGGGCGTCATCCGCTACCAGATCGGGCCAACAGCGGCGCAGTGCCGCCTGAAAACGGGCTGCTGTCACGTGCATGGACACTTCTCCGGTACGCTGGTCATTGACGCTCACGCTGGTCGGGCGGCACATCGAGCAAGCGCAAGGCACTGCCGGCCACGCGTGAGAATACCGGGGCGGCCACGGCGCCCCCGAAATAGTCGTCGCCGCGCGGACGATCGATCATCACCACGGTAACGATGCGCGGGTCGGAAACCGGCGCAATGCCCGCGAACAGGCTACGATAAGCATCCTTTTCGTAGCCCCCCGCCGAGGATTTGCGCACCGTTCCGGTCTTGCCGGCCACCCGGTAGCCCGGCACGGCGGCGCGTCGACCACCGGTACCGGGCTGCACGGAAGCCTCCATGATGCGCAACAATTCGTGGGCCACCTCCGGCTCGATGGCCTCGACGCCGCTCGCTGGCTGAGCGCGCTTGAGCAGCGACGGCGGCATTCGCACCCCGCCGTTGGCCAGCGCGGTATAGGCGCTGGCCAGCTGCAACGCCGAAACCGACAGGCCATACCCGTAGGAGAGCGCCGCCCACTGGCTGTGTGACCAGCGCACCGGCGCCGGGAGACTCCCCACCGCTTCGCCGGGAAACCCCGTTTCGGGGCTCTGGCCGAAGCCCAGGCGGCGATAGAGTTCGGGCACCCGTGGTTCGTCGAGTTCCAGAGCGAGCTTGGACATCCCGATGTTCGATGACTTCTCGAGGATACCGGCCAGGTCCAGTTCGCCATAGTTGCGAATGTCGCGAATGGTGAACTGGTCAATGCGCATCCAACCCGGGGACGTGTCGATGACGGTGTCGAGAGAAAACTCCCCGCTCTCGAGGATGGCCGCCATGGCCAGCGGCTTGACCACCGAGCCCGGCTCGAACACGTCGACGATTGCCTGGTTGCGCAGACCTTGCGGATCGAGCCCGGCCCGGTTGTTGGGGTTGTAGGATGGCTGGTTGGCCATGGCCAGCACTTCACCGGTGTGCGCATCGAGCATCACCACGATGCCACCGTCGGCCTCGTGCTCCGCAACCGCCTTCTTGAGCTCGCGATAGGCAACGTATTGCAGCCGTTGATCGATGGACAGCGTCAGCTCGCCGCCAGGCTCGGCTTCGCGCAGCACTTCGAGGTCACGCACCAGCTGGCCACGACGGTCCTTGACCACGCGCCGCTTCCCTGCAGTGCCAGCCAAGTGGGGCTGATAGGCGAGCTCGAGCCCCTCCTGACCGCGATCGTCAACGTTGGTGACCCCCACCAGTTGTGCCGTCACCTCTCCTGCCGGGTAGTAGCGCTTGTACTCATGCTGGGCATAGACGCCCGCCACGCGCAGGTCGAGTACCCGTTGGGCGGCCTCGGGTGTCAGTTGACGCCGCAAATACATGAATTCACGATCCGCATAGCGCTCCAGACGCCCATCGAGTTCGTCCAGGCTCATGCCCAGCGCCTGAGCGAGCATCAGACGCTGGATACGATCGTCGGCGATTTCCTGAGGGTTGGCCCACAGCGTCACCACCGGCGTGGAAATGGCCAGTGGCTCACCATGTCGGTCGGTGATCATGCCGCGGTGAGCGGAAAGCGGTTCGGTGCGCAGAATCCGCGCATTGCCCTGCCCCTGGAGGAAGGGCTGATCGAAGACATGGAGCGTCACGATGCGCGCGCCCAGCAGCAGCATACCGAGGGCGACCAACACCAGCACCAGAACGTATCGCGTTCGCCCCATGGGGGGCGACACAGGGCGATGGCGCGGCGTACCTCCCTGTCTCGAAGAGGCGCTCATGGGCGGATCACCTCGACGTCGGTGACATCGGGAAGCCGCATGTCGAGACGTTCCACGGCCAGGCGCTCGATGCGCGCCGGCGACGACCAAGTGCTTTCCTCGAGCAGCAGTCGACCCCATTCGGTCTGCAACTGATCGCGTTCACGCTCGAGTTGCTGCAGGCGGGCGTATTGCTCACGGGTCTGGTGACTGACGGCGATCGACGCCATGGCCGAGGCCAGGCACGCCATCACCAGCAACACCACCAGCCCCAATCGCATGCCACCGAGCCGACCCAAGGGCCAACCGAAGCGCGACGAACCGGGATGCTGCGATGCTACGCTCATGATTCCTCAGGCCAGCTTGCGAGCCGCGCGCATGACCGCACTGCGAGCGCGAGGATTGGCATCGATCTCCACCGATGACGGTCGCCGAGCCTTGCCCAGCGAGACCAGCCTCCTCTCGAGCTGCGCATCGCGAATGGGCACATCACGCGGCAAGTGGCTATCGCCTCGCACGTGCTCGCGAATGAAGCGCTTGACGCGGCGGTCCTCCAGAGAATGGAAACTGATCACCACGAGATGCCCCCCCGGCGCCAGGGCCTCCAGGGCGGCGGCCAGCGCCGCATCGAGCTGTTCGAGTTCACCATTGACGTGGATACGCAACGCCTGAAAGACGCGCGTCGCGGGATGCTTGCCTTTCTCCCAGGCGGGATGTGCGGCCTTGACCACTTCGGCGAGGTCTGCCGTCCGCTCGAAGGGGGCCTCGACACGCCGGGCCACGATGGCGCGGGCCAGCCGGCGGGCAAAACGTTCCTCGCCATACTCCTTGAAGACACGAATCAGCTCGGCCTCGTCGGCCCGAACCAGGAAATCGGCGACACTTTCCCCTCGCGTGGGGTCCATACGCATATCGAGGGGACCATCGCGTAAAAAACTGAAGCCGCGTTCAGGATCATCGAGCTGAGGTGACGAAACGCCCAGGTCCAGCAGCACGCCGGCCAGCCGGCCGTGCACCCCATGGCGCTCGACGATCTCGCCGAGCCCGGCGAACTCGCCCTGGTCGACAGTGAAACGGGAATCCGTGATGCCGGCCGCCTCAGCGATCGCCGCTGGATCGCGGTCGAGGGCCAGCAACCGACCCGTAGGCGCCAACCGCATCAGGATCGACCGGCTGTGGCCACCCCTGCCGAAGGTGCCATCCAGGTAGGTTCCGCCGGGATCGTGAATCAGGGTGTCGACCGCGCCGTCGAGCAGGACGCTGGCATGGCGAAAGCCGCGGAGGGGCGATTCGGGGGCGGATGACGACATGCGCTTCTCGGTATTGTGAGGCGGACGACGGTCGCAACCGTCGTGCCAACCAGTAAAACGGAGGGAGTCGGCCGATAAGCCGGGTTCTGTCGTGGACAGTCATTCCTCTAATCACTGCGTCGCCGCAGTGCTCAAGCGACCTACCCGAACCCGACGCGGGCCACGCCATGGGGTTCCTATTTGGTCTTGCTCCGGGTGGGGTTTGCCGTGCCACGCACTGTTGCCAGGCGCGCGGTGCGCTCTTACCGCACCCTTTCACCCTTGCCGGCCTCCCGCAGGAGACGTAGGCGGTCTACTCTCTGCTGCACTTTCCGTCGGCTCGCGCCGCCCAGGCGTTACCTGGCACCCTGCCCTGTGGAGCCCGGACTTTCCTCCCCCGATACCGATCTTCGAGAACGGACCGGCGGCGACTGTCTGGCCAACTCCGAGCGCAAGAATACCAGCGCCAGGTAACCCTCTCAATGACTTTGCCGCGTCTCCTTGAGCTCCTGAGCCCGGGCATACCAGACCTTCCTGGCCCCACCCAGCAACCGAGCCGCCACGCCGGCGGCCTGCTTGACGCCCATGCCTTCGTCCAGCAAGGCTCCCAGCAACGCCTCCCCCTCGATCACCGTCGCCGCAACCTGACGCGACTCGGCACCGGCCAGCATGACCACGAATTCGCCGCGGGCCTGGTTGGGGTCCTGTTCCATACGCGTCGTCAAGGCCCCGGCACTGCCCTCGAGGAATGTCTCGTACGCCTTGGTCAGTTCACGGGCCAGCACCAGGTGTCGCTGGCCCAGCACGACACCGATATCCGCCAGGGTATCCCGAATCCGATGCGGCGACTCGTAGAACACCAAGGTTTCCTCACGCTCCGCCAGCGCTTCCAGGCGTGCCCGGCGTGCCGCACTTCGCGCCGGCAGAAAGCCTTCGAAGAGGAAGCGGTCGGTAGGTAAGCCAGCCGCCGAAAGCGCTGCCACGAGGGCGCAGGCGCCGGGTACGGGTACCACCCGCCGCCCTCTCGCCCGCAATTCCCGAACCAGCACGAAGCCGGGATCGCTGATCAGCGGCGTACCTGCATCGCTGATCAAAGCAATATCCTCGCCTTCCACCAGCCGTGCATCGATCTGCGCGACCCGCGCCGCCTCGTTGTGCTCGTGCAGCGAAAGCAGCGGCCGGTGAAGCCCCAGGTGGCGCAGCAGGCGAGCGCTGTGGCGCGTATCCTCGGCCGCCACCAGCGCGACCTCGGACAGGACGCGCACCGCCCGCGGCGTCAGGTCGTCCAGATTCCCAATCGGTGTGGCGACCACGTACAATGATCCAGAGCTCGATTCCGACATGAGGGCTCCCGGCAAGCGACGACAAGGGACACGTTATCATGGACAAGACGCCTCGCGGCCTGCTGGCCACCGTACTGCTCGCTCTGCTGATCGGCGGCTGTGCGTATCAGCCAGGACCGACCGAGCGGCTCCCCGACGATCCGCAAGCGCTGCTCGAACTGGCCAGCCAGCAGGAGGGCGAACAAGCGGCCATCCGCCGCCTCGAAGCGGCCGACATCCTAGCACGGCAGGATCAGCGCACCCAGGCGCTGGAGGTCGCCTTGGAGCTCGACGACACGGCACTCGACGACGCCGACTATCAGCGCTGGGCACTGCTGCTGTCACGACTCGGCAGCGAGGAAGAAGACACCTCGGCCGTACTCCGCGCCACCCAGGACATCGACGAGCGAGAGATCGACCGTGAGGCGGCGAACACCCTGCGGGAACGCCACGGACGCGCCCTGGCCGAGATCGGCGAACACCTGGCTGCAGCCCAGGCTCTTCTCGCCGTGCAGCGCGACACCGACGCCACCGCGCTCAACGAAGACATCTGGCATTCACTGTCACGCCTCGACGGCCAGCAGTTGGTCGCACTAGCAGATGGCGCCGAACGACTCACCGAAGGCTGGATCGAACTGGCGCAGTTGACCCGCGACACCGGCAGTGACATCGAACGTCTATTTTCGCGGATCGACGCTTGGCGCGACCGTAATCCGCGCCATCCCGCCAGCCGCGAAATTCCCAGCGACCTGCTGGCCCTGCGCGAACTGCGCGGCCAGGAGATCCGCCACGTTGCCGTCTTTCTACCCGAGTCGGGCCCGCTGGCCAGCGTCGCCGAGGCAGTCCGCGAGGGGTTGCGCACCCACCACCTCAACGCCGTGGAGCGTAACGGGGGGCTGCGCATGAGCTTTTTCGACTCGAGCCTGGGCGACCTCGAACTCCTCTACGCCGAAGCGCGCGATGCCGGAGCACAGGTGGTCATCGGTCCTCTCGACAAAGAGCAAGTCTCTAGGCTCGAGGAACGTGATCGCGTGCCGCTGCCGACCCTGGCCCTCAACTATGGCGAAAACGACCGCAACCGGGCTGATCAGCTCTACCAGTACGGCCTTTCGGCCGAGGACGAGGCGCGCCAGGTCGCACGCCGCGCCCGTGAGGACGGCCACCGCCGTGCTGCCATGCTGATTCCCGATAACGGCTGGGGTCGCCGGGTAGGCCAGGCCTTCGAAGAGACATGGCAACGCAACGACGGCACTATCACCAACCGCGTCGCCTACGCTACGTCCGGTTCGGCCACCGAAAGCACCCAGCGCGCCCTGGGCAGCGACCCCGACATGCTTTTCCTGCTCGCCGTTCCCAGCTTTGCCAGGCAGGTTCCCCCCACACTCGACTACTACGATGCCGCCGAGCTGCCCATCTACGCCACTTCGCACCTCCATGAGGGGCGTCCCCAACCTTTGCTGGACCACGACCTCGACGGCGTCAACTTCATCGATATTCCCTGGCAGATCCCCGATGCCGCCGTCGGCGGCGAGGAAGCCCTGCCCTTCCAGGCCAGCTACCGTCAACTGCGCGAGGATGCCGATCCATCGCTGTTTCGCCTGCTGGCCATGGGTGTGGACGCCTACGAGCTGGCATTGCGGCTACCCCAGTTCCGCCTGCTCCCCGACAGCGAATTGTTCGGCGCCACCGGCACGCTGAGCGTGGGAGACGACGGTCGCTTTCACCGGCGCCTGCCATGGGCCCGTTTCGAGAACGGTCTGCCCCGTCCAGTGCTGGTCACCGACTTTTTGGATGACGGCGGCCTGACCGACGATGCCCAGCGCCTCGAAGGCACCCCGCTCGGCAGCGAGCCACTGGTAGCTCCGGAGAGTGACGATGGCGCACGGCAGTGACGCCCGGGCGCGGGGTTCGCAAGTCGAGCAATGGGCGGCCGAATGGTTGGTCGCCCGGGGGCTCGTTCTGGTAGCCCGCAACCAGCACGCCAAGGGCGGCGAGCTCGACCTGGTCATGCGCGACGGCGACACCTTGATCTTCCTCGAAGTGCGTCACCGCACCGATTCCCGCCACGGTCACCCGCTGGAAACGATCACCGCCGCCAAGCAGCGCCGGCTGATCAAGGCAGCGCGTTTTTATCTCACTCGCAACCGGCTATCATGTCCCTGCCGCTTCGATGCCCTGGCCGTAACCGGCAAGCCACCCGAACTCGATTTCGAGTGGATTCAAGGCGCCTTCGAAGCTTTTTGAGCTCCGAGACCAGGACCAAAGAATGGATTTCCAGCAGCGAATACTCGGTCACTTCAACGCCAGCATCGACACCAAGACCTATGCCAGCGAGGTCCTACCGCCCTTCATCGAGGTCGCCAGCCAGATGATGGTCCAGTGCCTGGTCAACGAGGGCAAGGTTCTGGCTTGCGGCAACGGAGGCAGCGCCGGCGACAGTCAGCACTTCTCCTCGGAGCTGCTCAACCGCTTCGAGCGCGAAAGGCCCAGCCTGCCGGCCCTGGCATTGACCACGGACACGTCCACGCTCACCTCCATCGCCAACGACTACAGCTACAACGATGTCTTTTCCAAGCAGGTGCGCGCCCTGGGCCAGCCTGGCGATATCCTGCTCGCCATCTCCACCAGCGGCAACTCCGCCAACGTGATTCAGGCAATCCAGGCAGCCCATGACCGCGACATGACGGTAGTGGCGCTCACCGGCCGCGACGGCGGCGACATGGCATCGCTGCTCGGCCAGGACGACTGCGAGATTCGCGTGCCGGCCACCTCGACGGCACGCATTCAAGAGGTCCATCTGCTGGTCATCCACTGCCTGTGCGACCTCATCGACGAACAACTCTTCGGCACTAGCGAGTAGTCCCATGACCCGATATCGTCTCTTTCCGCTTCTGCTCCTGACCGCTCTGCTCGGCCTGACCGGCTGTACGGCCATCACGGGCGTCACTCATCCCAGCACCATCGAGGAAAACTACGGCGAGCGCACCCTGGGCACACAGGTCGAGGACGAGAGCATCGAAACCAAGGTCACGCACAACTTGCGTCGCAGCGACTCGCGCCTGGACGATGCACGCATCAACGTCGATGCCTACAACGGTGTCGTGCTGCTCACCGGCCAGGTTCCCAGCGAAGAGCTAAAGCAAATGGCCAGTGACATCGCGAGTGCCGTACGCAACGTTCGCGATGTGCACAATGAACTGGCCATTGCCGGCAATCTTCCAGCCAGCCAGCGTCTGGCGGACACCTGGCTCAACACCCGCATCCGTACGACCCTGGCCGCCGATGAAACCATTGACACGAGCCACCTGCGCTTCATCACCGAAAACGCCAGCGTCTACGTGATGGGCATCGTCACCCGTGAAGAGGCCGACCGCATCGTCGAGGCCATCTCGAAGGTCGGCGGCGTACAACGTATCGTCAAAGTCTTCGACTACCTGGACTAGAGCGCAGCCTGCCAACCAACGACGACGGCAGGCCAC
Source organism: Pseudomonadota bacterium (assembly GCA_051749645.1). Classification (GTDB taxonomy): domain Bacteria; phylum Pseudomonadota; class Gammaproteobacteria; order Pseudomonadales; family Halomonadaceae; genus Halomonas. Next base: position 187,638 of record JBNJIT010000004.1, on the reverse strand, counting down.
TTGGCCTGCCGTCGTCGAGTCCCGATCCACATCAAGACGGTGCTACTTGACGACCCTCAGCGAGGGACGTCCGCGGGACGGCGACTCGTCATCAGCAGCGCGACCGCTTTCCGGTTCGTGTTCACGATCCACGTCGGCCTCCACCGGACGTTCCGTCTCCGGTGAAGACCCGTCCTCGGCCCGCTCGGCTTCAGGCTGGGGCATCACCGGCTCGTGGCCGAATACCATGCCGACCCCGGTCTCGCGGGCGTAGATCGCCACTAGGGCACTCGTCGGCACCACCACCTGCATCGCCTGCCCACCGAAACTGGCGTGGAAGGAGAGGCAGGCGTTGTCGATGACGAGATCCCGAACCGCCGTGGGTCCGACGTTCAGCACGATCTGGCCATTCTGCACGAACTGGCGGGGCACCTTGACGCCCGACTGCTCGGCATCCACCACGACATAAGGCGTTTGCTCATTATCCAGCAGCCACTCATAGAGGCCCCTGGCGAGATAGGGACGGCTCGACAGCATCGGTTGCCCTCCTCCAGTTGGTTGCACTAGCCTCGCCAGCATCGTAGCGCTCAAGCGCGGATTTCGCGCTCGCGCTCACTCAGCGAAGCAATGAAAGCATCGCGCTCGAACAGCCTGTCCATGTAGCTGATCAGCGGCTTGACCTGCTTTTCGGGCAGCTCGATACCCAGTTCCGGCAGCCGCCACAGAATCGGGGCAATGCAGCAATCCACCAGCGAAAACTCCTCGCTCATGAAATAGGGCATATCCTCGAAGATGGGCGAAATGCCGACTAGGCTCTCGCGCAGCTCCTTGCGCGACTTCTCGACGTCTTTCTTTCCGCCTTGCTCGATTTGCTCGACCAGGGGGCACCATTCACGCTCGATACGATGCATCCACAGTCGGCTCTGAGCACGCGCCACCGGGTAGACCGGCAGCAAAGGCGGATGCGGAAAGCGCTCATCGAGGTACTCCATCATCACCTTGGATTCATAGAGAACCAGATCCCTGTCCAGCAGCGTGGGCACGCTGTTATAAGGGTTGAGGTCGGCGAGCTCCTCGGGACGCTGATCGCCGCTGACCTCCACGATGTCCACCGCGACGCCTTTCTCGGCCAGCACGATGCGCACACGATGACTGAAGTGATCATCGCTACCGGAGTAGAAGGTCATCGATGACCGCTTGGCCACTACACCCATGAAACATTCCTCGCATCAAATCGAATTCGAATGATAACACGCGAGCCACCTGGCAGGGGCGCCGACGTTACACCCTACCTCGACCACGTGACAACGCACAGGGGGCGCACGGCCTCGGCCATACGCCCCCTGCATTACCACTGACCGTGAGATCAGTGAACGTCGCGCCAGTATTCGCGTTTCAAAAGATACGCCAGCACGCCGAAGATGAAGATGAAGATCAACACCTTCGGACCCAGGGTCTGGGCCTGCAGCTTCGATGGCTCGCCAACGTAGGCCAGGAAGTTGGTCAGGTCGTAGACCGCCTCCTCGAACTCTTCAGGTTCCATGCTGCCCGGTTCAGTCACCTGGAGAGTGTGGCAAGACTGATACTTGCCAGTCAGCGGATCCGGCTCCTCACCTTCGACCGGCTTATCGGTCTCGGCGCAGACCTCCTCCTGTACGCCCTGCAGTGGTTCGAGCACGTTGGGCATCGACACCATCTCGAACACCTGATTGTTGACCCCGTTGGGACGCTCGGGATCGCGGTAGAAGGTGAGCAGATAGGAGTATATCCAGTCGGTACCGCGCACGCGCGATTCCAGGGTCAGGTCAGGTGCCGCGGCACCGAACCAGTTGGTTGCGTCCTCTTCGGCCATCGCGTTGTGCATCAGGTCATTGTAGGCCTGATCGGAAGAGAAAATCAGGTTCTGCTCGACCAGATCCTGGGGCATGCCCAGATCCTCGGCAGCCCGGGCAAAACGCTGATGCTCCAGGGAGTGGCAGCCCATGCAGTAGTTGGTATAGAGCTGCATGCCCCGCTGCAGTGATGCCTTGTCATCGAGATCCGGGGTCATCGAATAAGGCACGTCTGCAGCGCCGGCTCCCAACGCCGAGAGCGGCACCAGCGCGAAGAGCAGTGCGAACAGTTGCTTTTTCATTAGCCAGTCACCCTCTCCGGAACGGGTTTGGTCTTCTCCAGCCGAGTGTAGAGCGGCATCAGCAGGAAGAAGGCGAAGTAGAGTGCGGTGCATAGCTGGGCGACGGCAGTGCGCAGCGGCGTGGCGGGCAGCGCGCCCAGTATGCCCAGAATCACGAAGCTCACGGCGAACACGGCCAGCATGACCTTGGACATCCACCCCTTGTAGCGCATGGAGCGTACCGGACTGCGATCCAGCCAGGGCAGCACGAAGAGCACGGCAATGGCCCCACCCATGAAAATCACGCCCAGGAACTTGGCATCCAGCCCGAACACCGAGAAGGTGATGGCGCGCAGGATCGCGTAGAAGGGAGTGAAGTACCACACCGGAGCGATGTGATCCGGCGTCACCATCGGGTTGGCCGGCTGGAAGTTGGGCGGCTCGAGGAAGTAGCCACCGCCTTCGGGGAAGTAGAAGACCACCGCCATGAAGACGAACAGGAACACCGCCACTCCGAAAATGTCCTTCACCGTGTAGTACGGATGGAAGGGAATGCCATCCAGAGGTTTTCCGGACTCGTCCTTCTTGGCCTTGATGTCGATGCCGTCCGGATTGTTGGAACCGACCTCGTGCAGGGCGATGATATGCAGCACCACCAGCGCCAGGATCACGATCGGCAGCGCCACCACGTGCAAGGCGAAGAAACGGTTCAAGGTGATCCCGGAAATCAGGAAGTCGCCGCGGATCCACTGAGCCAGATCCGGACCGATGGCCGGGATGGCAGAGAACAGCGAGATGATCACCTGGGCACCCCAGTAGGACATCTGGCCCCACGGCAACAGGTAGCCCATGAAGGCTTCGGCCATGAGCGCCAGGTAGATGGCCATACCGAAGATCCAGATCAGTTCGCGTGGCGCCTTGTAGGAACCGTAGAGCAGCCCGCGGAACATGTGCAGGTAAACGACGACGAAGAAGGCCGATGCGCCGGTGGAGTGCAGGTAGCGCAACAGCCAGCCCCACTCGACATCGCGCATGATGTATTCTACCGAGCGAAAGGCTCCCTCGGCCGAGGGATTGTAACTCATGGTCAGCCAGATGCCGGTGAGAATCTGGTTGACCAGCACCAGCATGGCCAGCGAACCGAAGAAATACCAGAAATTGAAATTCTTCGGGGCATAGTACTTGGACAGGTGATCCTGCCACATCTGCGTGGCGGGGAAGCGATCATCGACCCAGCGCATGATCCCGCTTTCCGCCTTGGCTTTGTTCGGGTTACCCATCAGGCAGTCTCCTCGTCTTCGCCAACGATGATCACATCGTCGCTTTCGAAGCGGTACGGCGGGACCTCCAGGTTCGTTGGCGCCGGCACGTTACGGAACACGCGCCCCGCCAGATCGAAGAAGGATCCATGACAGGGACAGAAGTAGCCGCCCGGCCAGGCTTCCATATCCACGTCTTCCGGTTCGGGGCGGAACAGCGGCGAGCAGCCGAGGTGCGTGCAGATCCCGATCAGCACCGATATCTCGGGACGAATCGAACGCAGCGGCCCGGAGACGTAGCCGGGCTGCTGTGGCTCGCTGGACTCCGGGTCGGCCAACCGCGATGTATCGAAACTCTCCGTACGCTCGATCATTTCGGGTGAGCGCTTGACGATCCATACCGGACGTCCGCGCCACTCGACGATCATGCGCTGCCCTTCCTCTAGCTTGGAGACGTCCGCCTTGACGGGCGCGCCCGCTGCCCTTGCCCTGGCACTCGGCTGCCAGGAAGCCACAAAGGGAACCGCCACTCCTACGGCACCCACCGCACCCACCACGGTGGTCGCACCCAAGAGGAGACGGCGCCGCCCTTTGTTCACGCCGTTATCTGCCATGTTATGGTTTCTCCCATCAGCTTACCCGGTGATCCATCACGGAATTTTCTTCCCGCGACCACGGATACCAAATCCGCCACATAGTAAGGAATCGCGCCGTCATGCACAAGACGAACAAGGCCTAACGAAGGTGGCATTTATCTTGCAAACCACTGTCTGAAAAAGAAAAAGCCCAGGCAACCGCCTGGGCTTTTTTGTCGCAGCAATGACCGTATTCAGCGCTTGGAGAACTGCGGGCGACGGCGTGCTTTGCGCAGCCCCACCTTCTTGCGCTCGACCTCGCGGGCATCGCGGGTAACGTAGCCCGCCGCACGCAACGACTGGCGGAATTCCTCGTTGTACTGCATCAACGCCCGGGTAATGCCGTGACGGATGGCGCCTGCCTGAGCGCTGCCGCCACCGCCCTTGACGGTAACGTAGACGTCGAACTGTCCGAGAGTGTCGGTCAGCTCCAGCGGCTGGCGAACGACCATGCGGCCAGTCACGCGGCCGAAGTACTGATCCAGCTCGCGGCTGTTGACGGTGATCTTGCCGGTGCCCGGCTTGAGAAAGACGCGGGCGGTGGAAGTCTTGCGGCGCCCGGTACCGTAATACTGCTGTGTCATGGCGATGACCCCCTCAGATGTTCAATTCTTGCGGCTGCTGGGCGGCATGCGGGTGCTCGGCACCGGCGTAAACCTTCAGCTTGGAATACATGGCGCGCCCCAGGGGGCCCTTCGGCAGCATGCCCTTGACGGCAGACTCGATGACGCGCTCCGGCGCATGAGCGATCATCTGCTCGAAGCTCATGGAGCGCAGACCACCCGGGTAGCCGGTGTGGCGATAGTAGTTCTTGGCCCGGGCTTTGTTGCCGGTCACCTGAACCTTTTCGGCATTGACCACGACGATGTAGTCACCGGTATCCACATGGGGAGTGAACTCGGGCTTGTGCTTGCCACGCAGGCGACGAGCGATCTCGGTGGCCAGTCGGCCGAGCGTCTTGTCCGTGGCATCGACGACGTACCAGTCGCGCTGCACGGACTGCGGTTTGGCAGTGAACGTCTTCATGGATGAAAGCACCACATTGGATGTATTGGATCCAGCCGCCGGCGCTGCCGACATGGGATCGTCCCTATTCTTCTTGGTTGTCCGCCCGCAGGCGAAACAACGGTCGAGCGAGCGCGCATTCTACATGAGCCGCCATCGCCAAGGCAATGCTGGAAGCTGGAAGCCAGCTTATAGCTCCCGGACGGAATCCGGGTCAGGGCTTGTGTGGCAACGCCAGATATTCCCGGGACTGCATCTCCCGCAGACGTGACAATGTGCGCTTGAATTCGAATGCGAGGCGCCCCTCGGCATACAACTGATCCACGGGCACCTCCGCCGACATCAACAACTTCACGCCGCGATCGTAGAACTCATCGACCAGGTTGATGAAACGCCGTGCCTGGTCGTCGGTGGCCCCGCTCATGCGCGGCACGTTCGAGACCAGCACACTGTGATACTCGCGCGCCAGCTCGATGTAGTCGTTCTGGCTACGGGGCCCATCGCACAGCTCGTGGAACTCGAACCACACGATGTCATCGTGCAGGCGGCGCGAACGCAGCACTCGGTGGTTGATCTCGATGGCCACGTCGGACTCGCCCTCGTGCCCGGCAATCTCGCGAAAGCTGCGCGCCAGCTCCGTCTCGGCCGAGGCATCGAGTGGAGCATGGAAGATTTCGGCGCGCTCGAGCGCTCGCAGTCGATAGTCGATACCCGAATCGACGTTGACCACTTCACAGTGTTGCTTGAGCAGATCGATGGCGGGCAGGAAGCGCGCCCGTTGCAGGCCGTCCTTGTAGAGCTCGTCGGGCACGATGTTGGACGTCGCCACCAGGACCACGCCACGCTCGAACAACGCCTCGAGCAGGTTGGCCAGGATCATGGCATCGGTGATGTCCTTGACGAAGAACTCATCGAAGCAGATCACTCGCGCTTCGGCGGCGAACTTGCCGGCGACCAGCGTGAGTGGATTTCTCTCGCCCTTGTAGTGATCGAGGTCATTGTGGACGCGCTGCATGAAACGATGGAAGTGGGTGCGCATCTTGTCCGAAAACGGTAACGCCTCGTAGAAGGTATCGACCAGATAGGTCTTGCCACGGCCCACTCCCCCCCAGAAATAGAGGCCATGAATCGATGGCAGGACCGGCTCCTCCTGCGCCTTGTCGCCACGCCCGAACAACCCCGCCACCTTCGACTTGAGGCCCTTACCACCAGGCGTGTCGCGTGGCGCCGGGCGCGGGCTGGCGACAAGTTCGTCGTAGAGCCGCTGCAAATGTGCTACGGCGCGCTCCTGGGCTGGGTCGTACTGGAAATCTTCCCGTTCGAGGTCAGCTCGGTAGCACTCCAGCGGTGTCGCAACGCCCTGAGCAGTCTCGGTATCGCGCATGACGGTTCCTGGTTCGACGTGATCGCTTGGGTATGAAGGCGGCCATTATACGCATCCCAGCCACCCTGCGCAGGAAGACTTCTGGCGCGTTGACCCCGAGACCACCGGCACCTCTATAATGGGCACGCACGTCGGCCCACCACCCAGTCACGCGCACCGAACGGAGAGATGCAAGTGGAATACGGCAACATCAACTGGATACTGGCCTTCGCCTGCCTGGTGGCAGGCGGCGGCTTCGGCGCGATGGGGTATCACCTGGCCGGCGGCGGCGCCAACCGGCGTCAGCGGCTTCGCCGACAGCTGGCCGAGCGTGAACGGGAACTGACTCAGCTGCGCGAACGACTCAGCGAGCACTTCACTGAAGTCACCTCCCTGGTCAGCCGATTGCAGCGAGAATCTCAGGCATTGGAGCAACGTTTGGCGGACGACGCTGCCGCCCTTGGCGAGAAGGCTCCGGCTGAACGCCGGGGGCTGGAGGTAATCGCTGACGATGCCGCGGCGCCTACTGTCCCCACTCCGCGTGACTATGCCGACGGCAGCGGCGGCACCCTCTCCGAGGACTTCGGCCTCAAGCCCAGCGCGGAGTCTGCGGCAGAGCCGCAGCCCCCACGCTACTGACCTCGGCGCCCCTCCGTCCATGGCACACAGCACTGCGGGAAGCCGTCTCGGCAAGCGAAGAAGCGCCAGGCGTCCGGTGTCACCTAAGCGGGATTGTCGATATCGACGAACCGATGTTCGACACCGAATTCACGCGCTAGCCAATCGCCCAGCGCCTTGACGCCATAGCGTTCGGTAGCGTGGTGGCCAGCCGCCAGATAGTGGATACCCAGCTCGCGTGCCAGGTGTGTCGTGCGCTCGGAAATCTCCCCCGACAGAAAGGCATCCGCGCCTGCCTCCCAGGCCTGAACGATCATGTCCTGGGCGCCGCCGGTACACCAGGCAAGACGCTGAATATCGCTGCGCTCCGGCGCTTCAATCAGCAACGGGGCGCGTGACAAGGCGCTATCCACGCGACCGGCCAGCTCTCGAGCGCTACAGGGCTCCGGTAGGCTGCCCAACCAAACCAGCCCTTCGCCCAACTCGCCATCGGCACACCCCTCGACCACGACACCGAGGCGGCGAGCCAGCTGCGCATTGTTACCGAGCTCGGCATGGACATCGAGCGGCAGATGGTAGGCCAGCAGATTGATGTCATTGACCAGCAGCGTTCGCAGCCGACGCCGCTTCATGCCGGTGACGGCCACCGGCTCGTTCTTCCAGAAATAGCCGTGATGAACCAGCAGCAGATCCGCGCGCCACGCCACGGCCGCATCGAGCAGCGACTGGCAGGCAGTCACCCCGGTCATCACCCGGGCAACGTCTTCCCGGCCGGCGACCTGTAGACCATTGAGGGTATAGTCCTTGAAGTGCGATGCATCGAGCAGCGTATCGCAGGCAGCGACCAGTTGGTCTCGGGCAATCATGCAGGCCTCCGGACAGCGAATGGGTGGCAGTGATACACTATTGCACGCCATTTTGATTGTCACGACTGCACGGAACTCTTCTCGACCCCCTACCGATCAGGATAGCGCCGCATGCGTCGACCCTTCTCTGCCTATGTCTGGCCCGTCATCACTGGAGTATTGCTGGCCATCGTGTTGCTCAACACCTTTCCGCAACTGCTGGAGCGCTCGTCGACACCCCGGGTATCGTCCTCGCCTGTGGAGGCCCCTACCGCTGCACCAGAGAGCGAGCCGGCTCCCCGCCCCACCCCGGAAGTGCGTCAGGCGGCACCGCTCAGTCGCGAACAGGGCCCCGCCAGCTACGCCACTGCCGTGGAAAACGCCGCACCCGCGGTGGTCAACATCTACTCCTCGCGCGTGGTCGAACGCGAAGAGCATCCCCTGATGTCCGATCCGTTCTTCCGCCAGTTCTTCGGTGACGAAATGCCGAGCCAACAGCGCCTGCTCTCCAGTCTCGGCTCCGGGGTTATCGTCAGCGAAGATGGCTACGTGCTCACCAACCACCATGTGATCGATGGCGCCGACGAGATACAGGTAGCACTGCGTGACGGCCGCGAGACCCTGGCCGAGGTGGTCGGGACCGACCCGGAAAGCGACCTTGCCGTGCTGCGCATCGACGTCGACGACCTGCCGGTGATCTCGCTGGCCAACAGCCAAGACGTTGCCGTCGGCGACGTGGCGCTGGCGATCGGCAACCCTTTCGGAGTCGGTCAGACCGTCACCATGGGCATCATCAGCGCCACCGGCCGCAGCCATCTGGGCCTCAATGCCTACGAGGACTTCATTCAGACCGACGCCGCCATCAATCCAGGAAACTCAGGGGGGGCTCTGGTCAATGCCGATGGGGCCCTGGTCGGGATCAATACGGCGATCTTCTCCCGCTCGGGGGGCTCCCAGGGGGTCGGCTTCGCCATTCCCACCCGGCTGGCCAGCAGCATCCTCGATGACCTGGTGACGAAGGGGCGTGTCATTCGCGGCTGGCTCGGCATCGAGGCCCAGGAGATGACTCCGGAACTCGCCGCGTCCTTCGGCCTCCATGCGCCAGAGGGGGTGGTAATCGCCGGCGTCGTTCCCGATGGCCCGGCCGACCGTGCCAACCTGCGGCCCGGGGACGTCCTGCTGGAGGTGGATGGACGCCCCATCCTCGATGCCCGCATCGCGATGAGCGATATCGCCGCCATCGAACCCGGTGCCGAACTACCGCTGACCGTGGTTCGCGGCGGCGAAACTCTCTCCGTGACCCTGGAGGTCGGTGAACGCCCGACCCCTCAGCGACGCCAACCCTTGCGCTGAGCATTCCCAGAGCCGGAGAACAGGTCAAGGCACCGCTCGCACCTAGCTATTTGCGGATACGGTACTCTGCCGAACGAGCATGAGCGGTCAGGGCTTCGCCGCGGGCCAACACCGATGCCGTCTCCCCCAGGGTGGAGGCACCTGCCGCCGAACAGTGGATGAGCGAAGAACGCTTCTGGAAATCGGGGACGCCGAGCGGCGACGAAAACCGTGCCGTGCCGGAAGTGGGCAGCACATGGTTAGGGCCGGCGCAGTAATCTCCAAGCGCCTCGGCGGTGTAGCGCCCCATGAAGATGGCGCCGGCATGACGCACCCCGGGCAGCCATGTCTCGGGGTCGGCCACGGAGAGCTCCAGATGCTCGGGGGCGACTCGGTTGACCAGCGCCAGCGCCTCTTCCCGGTCACGACAGCGAATCAGCGCACCGCGACGCGACAGAGACTGACGCACGATCTCGGCCCGCTCCAACGTCGGCAGCAGCCGCCCGATGGCCTCCTCGACGCCATCGAGGTGCGCCCCGTCCCAGCTCACCAGGATCGCCTGTGCGTCCTCATCATGCTCGGCCTGGGAGAAGAGGTCCATGGCCAGCCAATCCACAGCGGTCTCGCCATCGGACACCACCAGGATTTCCGAAGGACCGGCAATCATGTCGATGCCGACCTGACCGAACACCGCACGCTTGGCGGTCGCTACATAGATGTTGCCCGGCCCCACGATCTTGTCGACTCGCGGCACCGTCTGCGTGCCGTAGGCGAGCGCCGCCACGGCCTGGGCACCCCCCAGGGCGAACACCCGATCCACTCCGGCGAGGTGGGCTGCCGCCAGTACCAGTTCGTTGAGCACGCCATCCGGCATGGGCACCACCATGATGATCTCTCCAACCCCGGCCACGTGTGCGGGAATGGCGTTCATCAGTACCGACGAGGGGTAGGCCGCCTTGCCGCCCGGCACGTAGATGCCGGCACGATCGAGTGGGACGATCTGCTGGCCGAGCACGGTGCCGTCAGCTTCCGTGTAATGCCAGGACTCGGGTTTCTGGCGTTCATGATAGGTACGGATACGCTCGGCAGCCCGCGACAGCGCCTCCCGTTGGGCCTCGGGCAAGCCTGCGAAAGCCTCTGCCAGCCGTTCGGCAGGAATCGTCAGCTCCGCCATGCTCGATACCGACACTCGGTCGAAGCGATTGGTGGCCTCGATCAGGGCTGCGTCGCCATGCTCCCGCACGTCACGCAGGATCGCCTCGACGCGCTGCTGCACGTCGGCATTGGAGACGCCCTCCCAGGCCAGCAGCGCGTCGAAGCGAGCGTCGAAGTCGTCGTCGTCCGTGGCAAGCCGATTGATGCCGCAGAACGTATCTTGGGATTCGCTCATGTTGCCGCCCAGCCTCCTACTCAGAAAAAGTCGAAAAACGCCCGGTCACTCAGGGCCCTGCCCGGCTCAAGCCGATACGCCGGAGGCATGACGCTGCTGCACTGCCGCCTCCAGACGAGCGAGCAGCGGCTTGATACGCGCGTGCTTCATGGTCATGGAGGCCTGGTTGACCACCAGCCGAGTGCTGATCGGTGCGATCAGCTCACGCGGCGACATGCCGTTGGCACGCAGGGTATTGCCGGTATCGACGATGTCGACGATCTCATCGGCGAGGTTCATCAGCGGCGCCAGCTCCATGGCGCCGTACAGTTTGATCACCTCTGCCTGAATCCCCTGCTCGGCATAATAGCGGCGTGCCACGTTGACGAACTTGGTCGCCACGCGACGCCGTGCCCGGGCCGGCTGGCTACCGTCGATGCCCGCCGTCATCAGCTTGCAGCGAGCGATCTCCAGATCGAGGGGTTCGTAGAGCCCCTCGGCACCGTGCTCCAGCAACACGTCCTTACCCGCCACACCCAGGTCGGCAGCGCCCAGCTGCACGTAGGTCGGCACGTCAGTGGCACGGATCACCACCAGCTTGACGTCGGGAAGATTGGTGTCGAAAAGCAGTTTGCGGCTCTTGCCGAGATCCTCGCCGGGCACGATGCCGGCATCGGCCAGCAAGGGCAGGGTTTCGTCGAGAATGCGCCCCTTGGAGAGGGCCAGAATCAGTTGCTTGCTCATGATTTCGCCTTGCCGGGATAGCGATGGTGGAACTCAGCCGGGCACGCGCCGTATGCGGGCCCCCAGCAGTTGCAGCTTCTCTTCGATGCATTCGTAGCCACGGTCGATATGATAGATGCGATCCACCTGCGTCTCGCCATCGGCCTTCATTGCTGCCACCACCAGCGATGCCGAGGCACGTAGATCGGTAGCCATGACCGGTGCCCCGGACAACCGCTCGACCCCCTCGATCACCGCGGTATTGCCTTCCAAGGCGATCTTGGCCCCCATGCGATTGAGCTCCTGAACGTGCATGAAGCGATTCTCGAAAATCGTCTCGACCACCCGAGCGGTTCCCTCGGCCACTGCATTGAGTGCCACGAACTGCGCCTGCATGTCGGTGGGAAAGGCGGGATAGGGCGCCGTACGCACATTGACCGCCCGGGGACGCCGCCCATGCATGTCCAGCGCGATCCACCCATCGCCGCTGGACACCTCGGCTCCGGCCTCTTCGAGCTTGGCGAGCACCGCTTCGAGGATATCCGCGCGGGTATTGCGCACCCGCACGCGACCCCGCGACAGTGCCGCCGCCACGAGAAACGTGCCGGTCTCGATGCGATCGGGCATGACATCGTGCTCGGCACCGTGCAGGCGCTCGACGCCTTCGACAACGATGGTGTCGGTGCCATGGCCGCGTATCTTCGCCCCCATCTTGATCAGGCATTCGGCCAGATCGACCACCTCCGGCTCGCGGGCGGCATTTTCCAGCACGGTGGTTCCGGCCGCCAGCGTCGCCGCCATCAACAGATTCTCGGTCCCGGTCACCGTGACGGTATCGAAGAAAATCGTCGCGCCCCTTAGCCGCCCATCGACGCGAGCACGGATGTAGCCGCCCTCGACATGGATTTCGGCCCCCATCGCCTCGAGGCCGCGAATGTGCAGATCCACCGGCCGCGAGCCGATGGCACAGCCTCCCGGCAGCGACACGTCGGCATGACCGAAGTGCGCGAGCAGCGGACCGAGCACCAGGATCGAAGCGCGCATCTTCTTCACCAGCTCGTAGGGAGCATGGCAGTAGCGCACCTGGGAGCCATCGAGCTGGATGCTCATCTTCTCGCCCATCACCGGCTCCACGCCCATGCGGCCGAGCAACTCGAGGGTCGTGGTAATGTCCTGCAGGTGTGGCAGATTGCCCACCGTCACCGGCTCGTCGGCCAGCAGCGTCGCGCAGAGGATGGGCAGGGCCGCGTTCTTGGCGCCGCTGGCCCAGACTTCGCCCTCGACGGCACCGTTGCCGGTAATGATCAACTTGTCCATGGCGACTCGGCCGTCAGGCGTCCTGGTTGCGGGATTCGGGGTTCTCGGGAGCGCCCTGCCACTGCGTCGGGGTGTAGGTCTTGATGCTCACGGCATGCACGGCCCCGGAAGCGATCTCGTCGGCCAGCGCCGAATAGATCAGTTGCTGGCGCTTGACCGGCGAGAGCCCGCCGAAGACCTCGCCGACGGCAATGACCTGGAAATTGCAGCCTTCGCCCTGGATGTGGAAGTCACACCCTTCGATACGGGTCTCGAGTAGCGCCTTGACGTCACTGGGTTGCATGGAAGCCGGAACTCCTGTGGTTGGGCCTGTCATCGACGAGGACGCGACCGTCGCCCAAGAAGCCGACGTGCCGCGATCAGGGAAAACCTACATGGTAATGAAAAGCGGCGCGCTTGGCGATGCCGATGCCAGCAGCTCAGTACGGTTCGGCATCCAACGGCAACAGAGTATCCAGCCCCGCCACACGGGTCAGGCTCGTCAGCGCCGAGGAGAGCCGTACGCGCTGGATGGTGATGTCCGACGCTCTGGCACGGCGGGTCCACTCGAGAAGCACGCTCAGCGCCGCACTGCTGACCCGCTCGACCCCGGAGAGATCGAGAGTCACGCAAGCATTGGCCGACTGTTTCTCGAGCCAGGCGCTGCCCGCCCGGGCGAGCATGGCGGCAACGTCGAAGTCTACGTCACCACTCACGCACAGCACGCCGGCGTTCGCCTCGAGGCACACGCCATCCTGCTGGAGGAGACGGCTCATGCGTCGCCGCCCTCTTCGAGCTCCTCGACGTCCAGCTCCGGTGACCAGGCGTCGATCACCGCATCGTAGTCGCGACCGTGGTCACGCATCGCCTGGTCGAACTGATTGCGAAACGTCAGCCCCAGGTTGATGCCATTGACGATGACGTTGACCACCTTCCACTGGCCATCCGACAGGCGCAACGTATAGCTCACCGGGTAAACCGTACCGTCGGTGGCGACCACTTCCATGGACACGCTGGCCTGATCCTCATGACGAGGGGGCTGCTGGGTATCGAGCACGCGCAGCTCTGCATAATCGAAAGTCACCAGCCCCTTGGCATAAGTGTCGATGAGAGTCTGGCGAAAAGTGTCGACGAAGCGTGAACGCTGCTGGGGTGTGGCATTGCGGAAATAGCGCCCCATCACGCTGGCACCGATATAACGAAAGTCGGCAATGTCGTCGAGACTATCGTCGACCAGCGCTTCCAGCTCATCCATGTTGTCGGCAAAGTAGTCGCGGCGACCATCGATCTGGCTTACCAACTCATCGATGCTGCCGCGGATGACCTGTTCGGGGCTACGTTCGGGCTCGGCCTGGGCGGGCAACGCCAACAGCACGACGAGAACCGGCCAGAACCGGCGAAACAGGGCAAGAACAGCAGGCTTCAGGCTCATGGCAGACGTCCTCGGCACAGGAAAAGAAGAGATGGGCCACGCTAGTTGGTGGCCATGTTGGACACGAACTGCTGGATGAGTTCCTCGAGCACCACCGCCGACTGGGTGTCGCGTATGGCATCGCCATCGGCGAGGGTTTCCGGATCGCCCCCCACGGAAAGACCTATGTACTGCTCGCCCAGCAAGCCGGCCGTGAGAATCGCGGCCGTGGTATCTCGCGACAGCTGGTCTTCGAGCTCACCATCGAGCTCCAGGACGACCCGTGCATCGTACCACTCGGTATCCAGGTCGATCTCGGTGACACGCCCTACCGTCACGCCGGCCATGGTCACTCGTGCCCGCGGCTTGAGGCTGCCGATATTGGCGAAATTGGCCTCCAGGCGAAAGGTATCACCGGGCGCAGTGAAGGTCAGGCCGCTGACGCGCACCCCGAGGAACACCAGGCCCAGGATGCCGGCCAGCATGAAAATGCCGACCCCAAGCTCCATCGTCTTGCTGCGCTTCATCCCGTTTCTCCGAACGTCAATGCCATGTCTCCAGGTATCAGGAAAGGCCGCCGAACATCACGGCGGTGAGCACGAAATCCAACCCGAGCACCACCAGCGAGGAGTAGACCACGGTGCGCGTCGTGGCCCGCGATATGCCCTCAGAGGTGGGAATCAAATCGTACCCCTGGAACACCGCGATCCATGTCACCACCAGCGCAAAGACCAGGCTCTTGACCATGCCATTACCGATATCGGCCCAGAAGTCGACGCTGGACTGCATGTTGCCCCAGAACGAGCCCTCGAAGACGCCCAGCCATTCTACCCCTACCAGGTAACCGCCGCCGATGCCCACTACGCTGAACCCCACGGTCAGCAACGGCAAGGCCACGAACCCCGCCCACAGGCGCGGCGCCACCACGCGACGCAGCGGGTCGACGCCGATCATCTCCATGCTGGTGAGCTGTTCGGTGGCCTTCATCAGTCCGATTTCTGCGGTCAGTGCCGAGCCGGCCCGACCGGCGAAGAGCAGCGCCGCCACCACCGGCGACAACTCGCGCAGCAGCGACAGCGCCACCATCTGTCCCAGCGCTTGCTCGGCACCGAAATCGACCAGAATGGTGTAGCCCTGCAACGCCAACACCATGCCGATGAACAGCCCCGACACCAACACGATGGCCAGCGAAAGCACGCCCACGAAGTGCATCTGACGCAACCACAGGTGCCAGCCCTCCCGCGAGGGCACGCTGATCGAGGACTGCACCAGAAAAAGGCCGGCACGGCCCAGCGTTTCCAGGCTATCGCAGCCACGGCGACCGAATTGCTGCAGGCGCGCCATCATCGCTGCACCCCTGTGGCCAGAATATCGGTGAAAAAGTCGACCGCCGGATAATGAAAGGGTACCGGTCCATCGGGCTCACCATGCACGAACTGACTGACGCGCGGGTCATCGTCGACGTCGAGCGAGGCCGGAGTGCCATGGGCCATGACCTCGCCATCGGCGATCACGTAAACGTAGTCGGCGATGGAAAGCGTCTCCTTGATGTCGTGGGAAACCACGATGGCAGTGAGGCCCAACGCCTGGTTGAGTCGCTTGATCAGCTGTACCAGCACTCCCATGGAGATCGGGTCCTGACCGACGAAGGGCTCATCGTAGAGAACCAACTCCGGGTCCAGCGCAATCGCACGGGCCAGCGCCACTCGCCGCGCCATGCCACCGGACAACTCCGCGGGCGTCAACGTACGAGCCCCGCGCAGCCCCACGGCCTCGAGCTTCATCAACGCCACGTCACGGATCATGGCATCGGGCAAATCGGTATGCACACGCAACGGGAAGGCGACATTCTCGTAGACATCGAGATCCGAAAACAGCGCACCGCTCTGAAACAACATGCCCATGCGCCGACGCATCGCGAAAAGTGCCTTGCGAGATAGCGCATGAACATCGTGTCCATCGATCAGTACCTGCCCGGAATCCGGCTCCAGTTGACCCCCTATCAGCTTGAGCAGCGTCGTCTTTCCGGTACCGCTCGGCCCCATGACGGCAGTGATCTTG
This sequence comes from Pseudomonadota bacterium, assembly GCA_051749645.1. GTDB lineage: Bacteria > Pseudomonadota > Gammaproteobacteria > Pseudomonadales > Halomonadaceae > Halomonas. Next base: position 171,629 of record JBNJIT010000004.1, on the reverse strand, counting down.
CCGCGCGGAATATGCAGATCGACGCCGCGAAAGATCGGCATATCGCCGCGCGAGAAATGCAGATTCTTGACCACTACCAAGGGGGAGTCACTCATCGGCCGATTCCCGAGAAAATTATCGAACATCGTATCTTAACTCACCGCGACGACGCCAGTACGCTCTTGCACCGCACTTGCACAGCACGTTTAATGGCCCCCTTCTCAGCCATCGTCCGATACCATGCTCTTGCCCCTGATTCTGGTTCTTGCCGGCCTCGTCGGCCTGCTGTGGAGCGCCGACCGTTTCGTCGGCGCCGCAGCCGCCACGGCCTGTCGTGCCGGCGTCAGCACCCTGCTGGTCGGCATGACCGTGGTCTCCATCGGCACCTCGGCCCCCGAGATCGCCGTATCCTTCATGGCCGCCGCCGACGGCACGCCCGACCTCGCCGTGGGCAACGCCCTGGGCTCGAATATCGCCAACATCGGCCTGGTGCTCGGCATAACCGCCCTGGTGGTGCCGGTCCCCGTCCCCTTTTCCATGGTACGCCGCGAACTGCCACTGCTGCTGGGTGCCACCGGGCTTGCCGGCTACGCACTGGCCAATGGCCACCTCGATCGTCTCGACGGCACCTTGCTGGTGCTGCTGCTGATCTTCAGCCTGTGGTGGCTGATCCGTGCCGACACCCCGGACGTGCACCCCGACGACTCCATTCCCGGCATGCCACTGGGCCAGGCTCTGATGTGGCTGGCGGTCACCCTGGCTATCATGCTGGTCAGCTCGCGCGCCCTCGTTTGGGGCGCCAGCGAACTGGCCCGCGGACTGGGCATCAGCGAACTGGTGATCGGGCTTACCGTGGTCGCCATCGGCACCAGTCTGCCGGAACTGGCGGCCTGCATCGTCAGCGCACTGAAGCGCCAGCATGGCCTGGTCATCGGCAACGTCATCGGCTCCAACCTGTTCAACATGCTGGCCGTGGTGCCGATCCCCGCACTGCTGGCCCCTGGAGCCAGTGACCCGGCCGCCGGGGGTCGCGACTATCCGGTGATGCTGGCCCTGACGCTGGGCCTCAGCGCACTGCTGTTGTGGCAGCGGCGCGGCCACGTCGGCCGCCTGGCCGGTGCCGCACTGTTGGCGAGCTACCTCATCTATCTGGCCTGGCTCGGCATGTCCGGCACCACGCCCACTTGAGTGAAACCCCGCAACGGGCAACAATCTCCGTCATGACCACCGATACCTCGATCGCCCCCGATGCCGACGCCTCGCCACTGCGCGACAGCGCTCGACGCACCCTGGCCGTAGAACAACAGGCCATCGCCGCTCTCGCCCAGCGGCTCGATCATCATTTCGACCGCGCCTGCGAGCTGGTACTCGCCTGCCAGGGGCGCGTGGTGGTGACCGGCATGGGCAAATCGGGCCACATTGCCGGCAAGATCGCCGCCACCCTGGCCAGTACGGGCACGCCGGCCTTCTTCGTTCACCCCGGCGAAGCGAGCCACGGCGACCTGGGCATGATCACCCCCGGCGATGTGGTGCTCGCGCTATCCAATTCCGGTGAGACGGGCGAGGTCACCGCCCTGCTGCCGCTGCTCAAGCGCCTGGGCACGCCGTTGATCAGCATGACCGGCCGCCCCGGTTCGACGCTTGGCCGCCACGCCGACGCCCACCTCGACTCGGGTGTCGCCCGTGAGGCCTGCCCGCTCGACCTGGCTCCCACTGCCTCCACCACCGCAGCGCTGGCGCTCGGTGATGCGTTGGCCGTGGCCCTGCTGGAAGCGCGCGGCTTTACCGCGGAAGACTTCGCCCGTTCGCATCCCGGCGGCAGCCTGGGCAAGCGACTGCTGCTGACAGTGCGCGACCTCATGCACGAAGGCCAGCGACTGCCCCAAGTGCCGCTCGGCAGCCCACTGCGCGACGCTCTGCTCGAGATCACCCGGCAGGGGCTAGGCTTCACCTGCGTGGTCGACGCCGACGGTCGTCTTGCCGGTATCTATACCGACGGCGACCTGCGCCGCACCCTGGATCATCACGGCGACCTCAGCGCACTCCGGGTCGACGACGTCATGACCCGCCCGGGCAAGCGCATTGCCCCCGACGTGCTGGCCGCCGAGGCGGTGCGCGTCATGGAAGACAATCGCATCACGGCTCTGGCCGTGGTCGACGAAGCCGGCTACCCCATCGGCGCCCTGCACATGCACGACCTGCTCGCCAGCGGCGTGATATGAACCACCGAGGAGAGCGCATGCCCCTGGACCCCCCAACTCCGGCCCCACATCTGATCGACCGTCTACGCCAGGTACGCCTGCTGGCCCTGGACGTGGATGGCGTACTCACCGATGGACGTCTCTACTTTCAGGCCGACGGAATCGAGATCAAGGCCTTTCACACCCATGACGGCCACGGCATCAAGATGCTTCAGCGGGCCGGCATCGTGACGGCGCTGATCACCGGGCGCGATTCGCCGATGGTGAGTCGCCGCGCTGCCGCCCTGGGCATTCAGCACGTTCACCAGGGCGTGGCCGACAAGCTCGACATGCTCCACGAACTCTGCGCGCGGCTGGAGTTCGACCTGGAGCAAACCGCCTATTGCGGCGACGACATGCCCGACATCGCCGCCATATGGCACGCCGGTGTGGGCATCAGCGTACCGGGCGCCCCCTCCTACATTCGCCGACATGCCGACTGGGTCACCGAAACGCCCGGCGGACATGGCGCGGTGCGCGAGATCTGCGACATCTTGCTCCAGGCTCAGGGGCACTGGGATGCCGAGCTCGACACCTACCTGCACGGCACGCGCTGAACGATGCGCTGGCCACGTCCCGCCTTCCGCTTCTGGCTGCTGCTGTTGGTGATCGGCCTGGGTGGCATACTCCTGTGGCTCGACCCCCGGGAACCTGCGCCGCCGGGGCCAGTGCCCAGCGATGCCGCCGGCGAGCCGGACTATTATCTGGAAGAGGCCCGCCTGACACGCTTCGACGCCACGGGAGACGCCCATCAACGTCTGGTGACTCCCCGCCTGTCGCATACGCCGCATGACGACGTCACCCGCCTGGAAACTCCCCGTGTCGAGCTCATCGACGACAGCGGCCGACGCTGGCTTGCCAACGGCAATGCCGGCCGCCTCGGAGCCAACGGCAATCCCCTCACCCTGTCGGGCGATGCGCGCCTCGTCGCCCCCGCCGAACGCTGGCAGCTCGATACCGAGGTCTTGCACTACGACGCCGACATCGGTCACGCCTGGAGTGAAACGTCCGCCACCCTCCGGCAGCCGCCACAGCGCATGCGTGGCGACCGCTTCGATGCCTGGATCCATGACAACCGCGCCCGCTTGACCGACAATGTGCGCGGCCACCATCCCCCCGAGCCCCGCAGCAACTCAACCGCCGACCGCGAGGAGCCCAAGCCATGATGCGTACCGCCTGCCTGCCCCTGCTCGCCCTGACCCTGGCCAGCCTCCCCGTTCTGGCTCTGGAGGGCGATGCCGAGGCCCCCGTGGAAGTGACCGCCGACCAGCTCGACCTGGATGATCGAGCCGGCACCGCCATCTACACCGGCGACGTAGACATCCGCCAGGGCAGCCTTCAACTCACCGGCGAGCGCGTCGAAATTCAACGCAACGAAGCCGGCGAGCTCTCGCGAGCCATCGCCACCGGCGAACGCGCGTACATCGAACAGCAGCCCTCTCCGGAAGAGCCCGTAGTGCGCGGCTGGGGACGCACCATCCACTATCACGTGAGCGAACGACGTGTGGAACTGATCGATCGCGCCGAGCTGCATCAAGGGGGCGACACCTTCGACGGCGGCTATCTGGAGTATTTCCTCGACCGTCGCGAAGTCCAGGCCCGCTCCGAAGCCGACGGCGTCGATGAGCGCCAGCGCGTGCGCATGACCCTGCAGCCGGAACAGTGAGCGCCATGAAGACCCTACACGCCCGTCATCTGGCCAAGAGCTACAAGCGCCGCCGCGTAGTGCAGGACATCAGCCTGGACATCGCCCAGGGCAGCATCGTCGGCTTGCTCGGCCCCAACGGCGCCGGCAAGACCACTTCCTTCTACATGATCATCGGCCTGGTGCGTGCCGATGCCGGCACGGTGGCCATCGACGACCATGACCTGTCGCGGGCAGCGATGCATGAACGGGCCCGCGCCGGCATCGGCTATCTTCCCCAGGAAGCCTCGATATTCCGCAAGCTCTCGGTGGCCGACAACATCATGGCCATCCTCGAAACGCGCCGCGACCTGGATCGCACGGGTCGTCAGCACCGCCTGGAAGAGCTTCTCCACGACTTCCACGTCACCCACATCCGCGACAACCTCGGCATGAGCCTCTCCGGTGGCGAGCGACGGCGCGTCGAGATCGCCAGGGCCCTGGCCACCGAGCCGGCCTTCATCCTGCTCGACGAGCCCTTCGCCGGCGTCGACCCCATCTCCGTCAACGAAATCAAGGGCATCATCCGCCAGCTCAAGGCGCGCGACATCGGCGTTCTGATCACCGACCACAACGTGCGCGAGACGCTGGACATCTGTGACACCGCCTACATCGTCGGCGACGGCCAGATCATCGCCGAAGGCGACGCACAAAGCATCCTCGCCAACCGCCGAGTCCGTGAAGTCTATCTGGGTGACGCCTTCCGGCTATAAGCCCTATCACAACACACTGATACAGCAACGTACCATGCCCTGCGGCACGAAGATTGCGCATGGCATGATTGTTGCTTTTAAAATGCACGAACTCCTCTTGCATGCAGGCTGACAGCGGTCTAGGGTGAGCCTTTTCGGTCAACGAGCATCCTCCCTATGGCCATGAAAGCTTCACTGCAACTGCGCATCGGCACCCAGCTGACCATGACGCCTCAGCTGCAGCAGGCCATTGCTCTGCTGCAGCTTTCCACGCTCGACCTGCGCCAGGAGATCCAGCAGGCACTGGAAACCAACCCCATGCTGGAGCTCGACGAAGACTTCGGCGAACAGCGCGTCGACGAAACGCGCGACGAGGAGTGGTCGAACGAAATCCCCAGCGATCTCACGGTGGATAGTGACTGGTCGGACACCTACCCCGATCACGGCGGCAGCGCAAGCGGTAGTGAAGGCCCCGATTTCGAACGCCAGGCCAGCGGACAGAGCCTGGCCGGCCATCTGGCCTGGCAGCTCGCCATGACCGACCTCTCTCTCCGCCAGCAGCAGATCGCCGAAAGCCTGATCGATGCCGTGGACAACGCCGGCTACCTTGCCCACCCCCTCGAGGAAATCCGCGACGGGCTTCGCCAGCAAGGGCTCGACGGCCTGCCCACCCGCGAGGTCGAGCAGGTGCTCCTGCGTCTGCAACAGTTCGAACCCACCGGTGTCTTTGCCCGCGACCTGCGCGAATGCCTGATGCTCCAGCTCGCCACGCTGCCCGATGACACCCCGCTACTGCCCCAGGCACGGCGCCTGGTCCGCCAGTTTCTCGAGGCGCTGGCCACCGACGACCGCCGCCTGCTGAAACGTCGCCTGGGTCTCGACGACGACGCCCTCGATACGGTCATTTCTCTGGTACGCTCGCTCGACCCCAGGCCTGGCAGCGCCTATGCCGATGTCGCTAGCGACTATGTCATTCCCGACCTGGTGGCCCGACACGACAGCGACGGCTGGCGCGTCGAACTCAACGCCGAGGCTCTGCCCCGTCTGCGCATCCAGCCCGATTACGCGGCCCTGATTCGCCGTGCCGACAAGAGCCAGGACAACCAGTTCCTCAAGGATCACCTGCAGGAGGCGCGCTGGCTGATGAAGAGCCTGGTCAGCCGCAACGACACTCTGCTCCGGGTCGGGCGTGAAATCATGGCGCGCCAGATCGACTTCCTGGAACGTGGCGAAGAGGCCATGAAGCCCCTGGTACTGGCCGACATCGCCCAGGTGGTGGAGATGCACGAGTCGACCATCTCCCGGGTCACCACCCAGAAGTTCATTCACACTCCTCGCGGCGTCTTCGAGCTCAAGTACTTCTTTTCCAGCCACGTCGGGGGTGGCGAAGGTACAGGCGATGCCCACTCGAGCACGGCGATTCGCGCCCGTATCCGCAAACTGATCCAGGACGAACCGCAGCGCAAGCCCCTCTCCGACAGCAAGCTGGTCGACCTGCTTGGGGAAGAAGGCATTCAAGTCGCCCGGCGCACGGTCGCAAAGTACCGCGAAGCCCTCGGCATTCCCTCCTCCAGCGAACGCAAACGCTTCCGCTGACACTCTGATGACCGTCAAGTGACGGGGGGTTTGCAGGACAGGAAAAAGGGTTACAATCGAGGCACCACCCGAAGGACAAAGGAGCCTGTCATGCAAGTCAATATCACCGGCCACCATGTAGAGCTGACCGATGCACTGCGTGACTACGTCAACGAGAAGCTGGCGCGCGTGGAGCGTCATTACGACAACATCACCACCGTCCAGGTCACGCTCTCCGTGGAAAAGGAGCGACAACAGGCCGCCTGTACCTTGCATGCCGCCGGCGCCGACCTTCACGCCGAGGCTCAGGACGTGGACATGTACGCCGCCATCGACGCCCTGACCGACAAGCTCGACCGCCAGTTGGTCAAGCACAAGGAAAAAGCCCAAGCCCGCGCCCAGGGCGCCGGCGCTCGCTGATTCCTCATGTCACTGGAAGCCATCCTGCCCCCCGAACGCGCGCTGTTTGCCGTCCCCGGGGGCAGCAAGAAGAGGGTGCTGGAGTTCTTCAGCACCTTCATCGCCCAGAATACCCCGAGCCTGGACAGCCAGGAGGTCTTCGACCGGCTTATCGGTCGCGAACGCCTGGGCAGCACCGGCATCGGCAACGGCGTGGCCATTCCCCATGCCCGCAGCCCGCACTGCAATGGTCCAGTCGCGGCGTTTCTCAAGCTCGCCGAGCCCATCGACTTCGATGCTATCGATGGCGAGCCCGTCGACCTGGTATTCGTTCTGCTGGTTCCCGAAGAGGCCGACGACACCCACCTGGCCCTGCTCAGCCAGGTGGCCACCGTCATGAACGATGCCGATACGCGCACGCGTCTGCGCCGCAGCACCACCCAGCGCGAGCTGCATGAGACTCTCCTGGAGGCAATCCGCCGCCAGGGCAATTAACGCCCATTCCGATGACCTATCCGGGAGAGCCCGACCTTATGCAGCTCGTGATCATCAGCGGACGATCGGGATCGGGCAAGTCCATCGCGCTGCAAGCCCTCGAGGATCTCGGCTTCTATGCCATCGACAACCTGCCGGCCATGCTCCTCGGCGCCCTGGTGGACGAGCTGAGCGAGAGCCCCACCGGTCCCGAAGCCATCGCCGTCAGCATCGATGCGCGCAATCTGCCCCATGCCCTGCAGCGCTTTCCGCAACTGCTCGAGGATTTGCGCAGCCGCGAGGTCGATCGGCAAGTGATCTATCTCACCACCGACGCGCGCATCCTCCTCGAACGCTACTCGGCGACGCGCCGACGACATCCGCTCACCCGGGACAGCGACATGACGCTGGCCGAAGCCATCGAGTCGGAAGAGGATGCGCTCAGCGAGATCCGCGACCGCGCCGATCTGATCATCGACACCTCACGCCTGTCGGTCCACGATCTACGCGGGCGCATCACCGAGCAAGTGGCAGGGCACTGCGCGGAAGAACTGACGCTGACCGTGGAGTCATTCGGCTTCAAGCGCGGCGTCCCCCTGGATGCCGATATCGTCTTCGACGCGCGCTGCCTGCCCAACCCCTACTGGGATCCGCGACTGCGCTCGGCTACCGGCCGGGATCCCAGCATCGCTGCCTTTCTCGAGCAATACCCGCTGGTCAGCGAGATGCTCGACGACATCGTCGCCTGGGTGGAGCGCTGGCTGCCCGCCTATCGCGATAGCCATCGCAGCTATCTGACGGTGGCCATCGGCTGCACCGGCGGGCAGCACCGCTCGGTGTATCTCGCCGAGAAGCTCGCCCACCATCTGGCCGAACAGCAGACGGGAATCCGCCTGCGCCACCGGGAGCTCGGCATCCAGACACCGCTCACCCCGGGAACGCCGCCTGCGACATCTCCAGACGACGAGGAAAACTGAGCGTGGCCAGCCGCAAGCTCACTCTGACCAACAAGCGAGGCCTGCACGCCCGCGCCGCCACCAAACTCGTACAGTGCTGCCAACCCTTCCGAGCCAGCGTCACCGTCAGACACGCCGGCAAGAGTGCCGATGCCGCCAACATCATGGCGCTGCTGATGCTCGCCGCCCCCTGCGGCACCGAACTGACCGTGAGCGCCGAGGGCGAGGATGCCGAAGCGGCGCTGGACGCTATTGAGGCGCTTTTCGACGCCCGTTTCGAAGAGGATATCTGAAAGCTGGAAGCTGGAAGGCTGCATGGCCTCCCTAACCCTAGGGTCAGGTTTTTCTTCTAGCTTCCAGGCGCGAAGCGCCGCTCTTCAAACTTCCAACTCCGGGCGAAGCCCGGCTCAGCCGCCCGCCACGGTCATCTCGTCGATCAGCCAGCTGCCGGTGTGGATGCTGCCGCGGGTGTCGAGGTCGTCGCCCACGCCGGCGAGCCCCTTGAACATGGTCTCGAGGTTGCCGGCAATGGTGAACTCTTCCACCGGATACTGTATCTCGCCGTTCTCCACCCAGAAGCCGGCGGCACCGCGTGAGTAATCACCGGTCACGCCGTTGACGCCCTGCCCCATCAGTTCGGTGACCAACACCCCGCGCCCCATGCGCGCCAAGAGTTCGTCGCGTGACTGTAGAGGTGCCTCGATACGCAGGTTGCGGGCACCGCCGGCGTTGCCGGTGGTCTGCATCCCCAGGCGGCGGGCGCTGTAAGCCGAGAGCATGTAGCTGGCCAGCCGGCCCTGTTCGATGAAGACGTTGTCACGGGTCTGCACGCCGTCGTTGTCGAACGGCGAGCTGGCCATGGCGCCGCGCTCCATGGGACGCTCGAAGAGCGTGAACCATTCGGGAAAGAGCGGATCGCCCAGCCGCTCGCACAGGAAGGACGCCTGACGGTAGAGCGAGCCGCCAGCGATGGCGCTCATCAGATGTCCCACCAAACCACTGGCCACCGTGGCATCGAACATGACCGGCAGGCGGCCGGTGGCGGGGCGCTGCGCGCCCAGGCGCTGCAGCGTTCGTTCGGCAGCGCGCTGCCCGACCGTCTCGGCGGCTACCAGGTCGCGCGGGTCGCGAGCGGTAGTGTACTCGTAGTCGCGCTGCATGCCGCCCGCATCCTCGGCAATCAGCAGACAGGATAGCGAATGCCGACTGCCGCACTGGCTACCCAGAAAGCCGTGGCTATTCGCATAGACCCGCACTCCCTCACCGCTGGACAGCGATGCCCCCTCGGACTGGCGAATGCCGGTCACACGCCGCCCCGCCGACTCGCACGCCAGCGCCAGGTCGATGGCCTGATCCGTACTCAGTGTCCAGGGGTGGTGAACGTCAAGGTCGGGCAGTTCACGCGCCATCAGCTCGGCATCGGCCAGCCCGGCAGCCGGATCCTCCCCCGTGTGCCGGGCAATGCCCAGCGCCTTCTCGACCACGGCCTGGATCGAGGCCTCGCTGGCATCGGTGGAGGAAGCACTGCCCTTGCGCAACCCAACGTAGACGGTCACCGCGATACCCTGATCGCGCGACAGCTCGACCGTCTCCACCTCGCCCTCGCGAACGCTGACGCCAACCCCCTGATCTACGCTGGCCCCCACCTCGGCGGCATCGGCACCCAGCCGACGTGCCAAGGCAAGTGCCTGCTCGGCGCGGGACTCGAGCAGACCCTGCTGGGCGGCGGCGTCGAAAGCCTGTGTCATGCGATTCTCCTTCCTATACCGGCCCGTGGGCCGTACTGCGTTCGTGACCACGCGACCCATCAGCCGCATCGGATTCTTGTCGGGTCCGCTGCCGGCAGCGGACTGGTATACTTTGCCATGAGCGGCGTCGACTGCCGTTCTCTACCCTCCCACTCACTTGGATGCGGTATGACCCAGGAATTCACTCCTTCGGCCGACGAACGGCCGAGCAAATCCCAGCTCAAGCGCGAAATGCATGCGCTACAGGCCCTGGGCGAGAAGATCATTGCCCTGCGTGACGCCGAGCGAGCCCGCCTGCCGCTCTCCGACGACCTGCTGGCCGCCGTCGAGGAAACCGGCCGCATCCGCTCCCGCGAGGCGCGCCGACGCCACATGCAGTACGTCGGCAAGCTGATGCGCCGTGAGGATCTCGACGCCATTCATGCCGTCTTCGAGCAGATGGAGCAGGAAACGCAGCGTCGCGACCTCGCTTTTCACCGCCTCGAGCGGTGGCGCGACCGGCTGATCGACGAAGGCGATGCCGCCGTCGAGGCTTTCATCGCCGACCATCCCGACGTCGATCGTCAGGCGCTGCGCCAGCTGGTGCGCAACGCCCGTCAGGAACGCGAGCGGGACAAGCCGCCCACCAACGCTCGCCGGCTGTTCCGGCTGATTCGCGACACTGCGGGACTCTGAGCGGCGAACCACGAGCCCCGGGTCGCGAGCGAAGCCCGAAGCCCGAAGCGACAGGCTTTGTCTTCCAGCTTCCAGCTGCGCAGCGGCGCTCTTCCAGCTTTACGACTGCGTCCCCCCCACGGTGATCTCGTCGATCTTGAGGGTGGGTTGCCCCACCCCCACCGGCACCCCCTGGCCCTCCTTGCCGCACACGCCGATACCGGTATCGAGTTCCAGGTCGTGGCCGATCATCGATACCCGGCCCATCGCCTCAGGACCGTTACCGATCAGCGTGGCACCCTTCACCGGCGCGGTGATGCGGCCATCCTCGATCAGGTAGGCTTCGCTTGCCGAAAAGACGAACTTGCCGGAGGTGATGTCCACCTGGCCGCCGCCGAAGCTGACCGCATAGAGACCGCGCTTGACACTGCCGATGATGTCCGCCGGATCGTCCTGGCCGGCAAGCATGTAAGTGTTGGTCATGCGCGGCATGGGCAAGTGGGCGAAGGACTCGCGGCGCGCATTGCCGGTGGTCGTCATGCCCATCAGCCGGGCATTGAGCTTGTCCTGCATGTAGCCGGTCAGAATGCCATCCTCGATCAGCGGCGTGTACTGCCCTGGGGTGCCCTCGTCATCGACGGCCAGGGAACCCCGGCGATCGTCCAGAGTGGCATCGTCGACCACGGTGACCCCCTTCGCTGCCACACGCTGGCCCATGCGGCCGGCAAAGGCGGAACTGCCCTTGCGGTTGAAGTCGCCCTCGAGCCCATGGCCCACCGCCTCGTGCAGCAAGATGCCGGGCCAGCCCGCTCCGAGCACCACCGGCAACTGTCCCGCCGGGGCATCCACCGCTTCCAGGTTGACCAGCGCCTGTCGCACGGCCTCCTTGGCGAAACGCTCGGCGACATCGTCGTCACGCAGCCGATCCATGGCGTAGCGGCCGCCCCCGCCGGCGCTGCCGCGTTCGCGGCGGCCATTCTTCACGGCGATGACGCTGACATTGAAGCGCACCAGGGGCCGGATGTCCGCGGCCAGTGTGCCGTCGCTGGCGCGCACCAGCACGACCTCGTGCACCCCGGTAAGCGATGCGCTCACCTGGCTAACGGAAGGATCGGCGGCCCGCGCCACGCGGTCGGCATGCTTGAGCAGGGCGATCTTCTCACCGGCGGAGAGCCCGGTAAGGGGGTCGACGGTGGCATAGCGCGCCGGAGCATGGCAGATCGCCCGCGGCGCGACACCGAGTCGCGAACCGCTGCGCACGATGCCCGAAGCGGTCCGACCGGTCTCGGCAAGGGCATCGGCGGTAATCTGATTGGAATAGGCGAAGCCGGTCTTCTCGCCGGCCATGGCCCGCACCCCCACCCCGCCATCGATGTTGTAGCCGGCCTCCTTGACCTCACCGTCTTCCAGCACCCAACTCTCGTGCCAGCTGCGCTGAAAGTAGAGATCGGCGTAGTCGATGCCGGGCGTCAACACGTGGCCAAGACCCGTATCCAGAGCCTCGAGGTTCAGGCCGCCGGGATGCAACAGAATCTCGGCAGCAGTATCGAGTAGGGCATGCGGTCGTATCGTCATTCAGCGTCTTCCAAGGTGATCTGCGGCGCCGTCCAGGGACCGCGCACGCGGTAGTGTATTCGAGTGACCCGATCGATGGCGCTGCCGAACAACTGATCGGCGAGGAACAGTGCGCCACCCACCACGGGAGCTCCAGCCATCACGGCGGCCAGCGGTAGATTGCGGCTGATGGGCACTGTGACGCCCAATCGCTGATCGAGTTCACGCCGCGCCAGGTCCACGGTGCCCTCCAGGGTGAAAGTGGTTGCCGGTGCTTTCACTTCCACCGGCCCACGGGTCTCGAGAATGCCTTCATACAGCGTAGCGGCTCCCACGACGGAATCGAAGGCGGTACCTTGCCCGGTCACGTCGGAAAAGTCCAAGCGCAGCCGACGCACCAGGTTATCGAGATTGAACAACCCGATCAGGCGTGCCGAAGGCGACTCGACGTTCAGGAATCGCCCTTCGCCCAGCTCTACCTCCACACTGCCTCGCGAACGCGCCAGGGCGAACTGCCAGGGGGCTCCCGGCCAGGCCAGCTGGCTGCGCATCCGAGTCATGGCGTTGCGCAAGGTTACCGGCTGGCCCAAGCGTTCCAGCGCCGTTCCCAGGTCACGCCCCTCCAGATCGAAACGCGATCGCGTCAGGCTCGACCCTTCGCCGACCGCTTCCCAGACCACTTGGCCACGCGCCGAGACCTCACCGAGCGTCAAGCCCAACGGATCGACGCTGAGTCGTCCTGGCTGAGCCTGCCAGTACGCGGTAAAGGGGCCGACAGTCCCGCCACGATGCTCGACCTCGGCAACCCGCATGCGCCCACTCGGCAAGTCGGCCACCCAGTCGGGCAACGCCACGGGGTCGGGAGCCACGTCGAGCTCGCTCATCAGCTCACCGGTCCCGCCTGGGTCTTCTGTCGGCATGAGAGCATTCAGGGTCAGCCGATCGAGGGCCAGATCCACCGGCTCCTCCAGAGTAGGACGGTAATCGAGACGCCCTTCCATCAAACTGCCGTCGAGCCCCACGCGCCAACCGCCGCCATCCAGTGAGACCGCCTCGGCAGCGAAACTACCCACACAGCCACTGCCGCCATCCAGGCAGTCGGTATCCAGCTCGACACTGTGCAGCCTGTTGCCCCGGCCGCCATTCGCCGGGCCGACCAGTGACGACAAGACACCACGCCAGGCCGGCAGCACCAAACGCGGTTGATAGGCCTCGACGTGCCAGCCAGCAGCATCGGGCCAGGACGGTTCGGACGGCACACGACCCAGCCACAGCTGTCCCTGGCCGACCGACATCGTCGTCAGAGAGCGCCAGCGCAAGGCAGCCATGTCGCCCAGCGAGGCATCTATCCGACCGCTGTCCAGGTCGGCATCGAGGCGCAGCGCCCGCGAGGCATTGGCTGCCTTGCCGAACGGCGCGGGCAGATCGATGGCCAGGCCATCGAGTCCGCTGGTCAAGCGAAGCCGGTTGCGCCCCTCGTTCAGCTCGAATTCAGCCTGCCAAGGGACTTGCCCCGTCAGCCGGTCCCCCAGCGCACTGACGCCCCCCCAGTCGAGCAGCGCCGCGACCTGCGACGTGCCGGTCAACGCGATGTCGCCGCTGCGCGTGTCGAGCTCCGCAGCCACCGGGCCACCGAAAAACCGGGCTTCGACCTCGCCGCTGAGCCCTCCTTCCTCACCCCGCTGATGCCAGGTTAGCGGCCCCTGCACGTCATTGAATGTGAGCCCCAGATCGTTCTGGATCAGGCGCGTAAAGGCAGCCTGGGTTTCAATGGTCAAATCCAGGGATTCCGGCTCGTCCAGCGTCAACGCCAAGTCCAGGTCGGCCTCATTGACCCCCTCACCGCGCCATGCTGCCACGGCGTCGATGCCCTCCAGCGGCATGGCCAACAGGTAACGGCGCAGCGACTCGCCATCGGCGGTCAGGTCGCCACGCACCCTGAGGTCGTCGTCGCTGAGGGTGACGAGGCCGTTGGCCGCCGACACACCGAGGCTCTCGGCATGATGCACTTGCGCCTCCAGTTCCTCGCCGTCCACTCTGAGTCGCCCGTCTACTGCCTCCAGCACCGGCCAGTCGGGCGCAAAGGGCAAGCGCCCCTCTTCTATCGCCAGGTCCAGCCGCACGCGGGGATCGACCTGTGTCTCATCGCGTCCAATCGGCACATGCAGCCGCAGACGCCCCTGCGGCACGTAGCCGGCCACACCACCGGCCAGCCACTCGGTCAGTTCGGGATCGAGGACTTTGGTAGGCAGCCAGTCAACCAGCGGACGTTGACGAGCGTCGGCATGGCGAAAGTCGATATCCAGTCCCAAAGCGCCTCGCTCCTCTCCCCCCACAGCCAGGCCGAATCCGCCTTCGACGTCAGCGCCCTGCCAGCCGACCCGAAGTCCTCGCCCACTGACGAAGCTACGCGGCCCGTCGTAGGCCCAGCTCACCTCGCCGCTGGCGCGGGAGAGCGCCAGCGGTTCAGGAAAGATCTCGGGAAAGTCGAGCGTCATGCCATCGGCACCCACGAAACGCACGCTGCCGGCCAGGTCGCGCACCTCCACCCAGGCATCCAGCGGACCGCCACCGGGAGCCTGCTCCCAGGGCGATACCTCGACGTCATGCAGTGCCGCGCGGGCCAGCCATTCACCGTTCTGCTGCCCCACGCCCAGGCCGGCGACTCGGCCGCGCGGCGCCAGGCTGTCGATGGTTCGGCTCAATCCCTCCGGCAGGGGAACGCGATCCCGCCAGGCCGCCAGAGACGCGAGCTCGAACTCACTGGTATTGAGCCACCAGCCGCGGCCGGTGCGACGCAGATGCCAACGGTGCGGCAGCGCCGGCCCGCCGGCCTGCGTCATCTCCTCGGGCGCCGCCCAGTCCACGGTTCCGGCATCGCCTTCCACCCATGCCTGCCAGCCGTCGCCGGCCTCGTCCCGAAGCCACTGGCCGCGGGCCTCCACGTTCTCCAGGGCGATGAGCTCTTCGGCGTGGCGCAACGCCAGCCGCGGCGCCGTGAGATCGAGCCGTGCATCGGCCAGCGCACCGCGATGCCAACGCCCCCACAGCCGAGCCTCACCGCGCGACTCGGCCAGGCGCAATGGATCGTCGGTGCGGGTAAAAACGGCGGCCAGCTCGATCAAGGTATCGAGCTGCATGTCGGCCTGCAGAGCGGCACTGAAATCCCCGAAACCACCGGGACCGGGAAAGATCTCCAGCGCGGCCTGCAGTGAAGCCTCGGGGGCGCCGTCCAGGAACACTTCGCCTTCGAGGTGGGTGCGTCTTGCATCGCCGGTCATCAGCACGCGGGGCGCCGTGAGGCCAAGCTGCGCCTCGCGGCCATGCAGTACCACGCGCAGCTCTTCCACCCAGGCGCGCTGGCGCAGCAGCATCCCAACCCAGAAATCCAGACGCTCGATACCGAACGCCGTACCGGGGATCAGTTCAGGGGGCACCCGTGCCGGCTCGGGCCAATGCCAGGCCCCCTGATCGTTCTGGTAGAGATGCAGGGTGAGTCCGTTGAGCCGGGCCTCTTCGACCACGGGCACGCCGTCACGCAAGCTGGACAGTGTATCGAGTCGCAACCGCGCACCCTCGACTTCGAGCAGCGGCTGCCCTTCGACCCCTTGCCGAGTGCGAATGACGAGCCCACCCGCCTCGACACGAGGATCCAGGCCGGTCAAGCGCGCATCGAGACGTTCCAACTCGGCCCAGGCGCCGAAGCGCGCCTCGATCAGTCGCTCCACGCGGGGCGCCAGGTCGTCCACCTGCGTCAGCGCCAGACGCAGCAGCAGCAGCAGCACGGCCAGCGCGCCCAGCACGACGGCAACGAGCGTCAGACCCCAGCGACTCAGCCAGCGGATCGGGTGCATCGGCTCACATCAGCACGATGTCGTACTGCTCCTGGGAATAGTGACTTTCGACCTGAAAACGAATCGTCTTGCCGATGAAGGTCTCCAGATCGGCCACGGCTGCAGAGTCCTCGTCCAGCAGGCGATCCACCACCGCCTGGGACGCCAGTACCATGTAGGTTTCGGCGCTGTAGGCACGTTCTTCGCGCAAGATCTCGCGGAATATCTCGTAGCACACCGATTCGGCCGTCTTGAGAGTGCCGCGCCCGCCACAGGTGGCGCAGGGCTCGCAGAGCGTCTGCTCCAGGCTCTCCCGGGTGCGTTTGCGGGTCAGCTGCACCAGCCCCAGCTCGGTGACCCCGGTGCACTTGGTCTTGGCATGATCGCGCTCCAGCACCTTCTCCAGCATGCGTAACACTTGGCGCTGGTGTTCCGGGTCATCCATGTCGATGAAATCGATGATGATGATGCCGCCCAGGTTGCGCAGGCGCAGCTGGCGGGCAATCGCATTGGCCGCCTCGAGATTGGTCTTGAAGATCGTCTCCTCGAGGTTGCGGTGGCCCACATAGCCCCCCGTGTTGACGTCGATGGTGGTCATCGCCTCGGTGGGATCGATCACCAGGTACCCGCCCGACTTGAGCTGCACCTTGCGCCCCAGCGCTTTGTGAATCTCGTCCTCGACGCTGTAGAGATCGAAGATCGGCCGCTCGCCCGGATAATACTCGATGCGCGTCACGACTTCGGGCATGAACTCTTCGGCGAACTCCAGCAGCTTGAGGTAGTTTTCGCGGGAGTCGATGCGCACCTTCTCGATCTCGTCGTTACGCAGGTCGCGCAACGTGCGGATGAACAGCGGCAAGTCGTCGTAGATCACGCTGGGCGCCGGGGCCGTGACCTTGCGCTCACTGACCTTGCGCCACAGGCGAAGCAGGAAATGCATGTCCGTATAGAGCGCATCGCGCCCCACCGCCTCGGCAGCGGTACGGACGATGAAGCCGCCGGTGATCTCCAGCTCCATATCGCCTTGCACCGCATCGAGCAGTTCACGCAACCGCTCGCGCTCCGCCTCGTCCTCGATGCGCTGCGATACGCCGCTGTGGGGAGAGTCGGGCATGTAGACCAGGTAGCGCGACGGCACCGACAGGTGCGTGGTCAGCCGGGCGCCCTTGGAACCGATGGGATCCTTGGTGACTTGCACCACCAGCGCCTGTCCTTCATGCAGCAGCGAGCCGATCGCCTGCTGCTCTTCCGCCGGCGTACCCGGCGGCATGACCTCGTGGGCATGGATGAAAGCGGCACGATCGAGGCCGATATCGACGAACGCCGCCTGCATGCCGGGTAGCACGCGGACCACGCGCCCCTTGTAGATATTGCCGACGATACCGCGCCGTCGCGTCCGCTCGATCAGGGCCTCCTGCAGAACCCCGTTCTCCACCACCGCCACTCGGGTTTCCATAGGGGTGAGGTTGATCAGTACTTCACCACTCATGCGGAAGTCCTTGTCCAGACGAATCTGCGCGCATTATGACACACTGTCATCGTGATACAGCGCGGTTCCAGTATGGCACGCCCTGCCGCTCCAGCAGCGCAGCGGTCTCGAACAGCGGCAGCCCCACCACCGCCGAATGACTGCCTTCTATACGCTCGACGAACACCGCCGCATAGCCCTGAATGGCATAGCCTCCCGCCTTGTCGACCGGCTCGCCGGTGGCCCAATAGGCATCGATTTCGGCGTCCTCGATGGGCCGCATGACCACCCTAGTGGCCACGCAGGCATCGACCAAACCAGCCGGCCCGCTCACCGCCACTGCCGTCAGCACCTCATGACTGCGCCCAGCCAGCCCACGCAGCATGGCGGCCGCATGGACACGGTCATGGGGCTTGCCGAGGATAGCACCGTCACGAACCACCGCCGTATCGGAGCCCAGCGTCGGCAACGATGAATGGCGCGAACCGGCCAATGCCTTCTCGCCGGCCAGACGCAGCACGTAGTCGGCTGCCGCCTCGCCGGGGTGCGCCGACTCGTCGAGGTCAACCGGGCATACCTCGACGGCCACGCCGATCGAGGCCAGCAGCTCGCGGCGGCGTGGCGAGGCCGAGGCGAGCCGGAGAACGGGAGGATCTGCAGAAACCATCATAGGAAATACCACTCATTCCACGCCAGCCAGACGACGCTCCATGGCGCGAAACATGGTGGCCAACCAAGGCCACAACGCAGCGCCGATGAGCGATGGCAACAGAAAGGAAAGGTGCATGGAAAAAGGCCCGAAGAGCGTGCGCAGCCACTGCTCGGTGAGCTGAGAAAGCCCCAGCAGCACCAATATCAACAGTGACTGCTGCAACAGAGAGTAGGCCCGAAACCGCGGATAGACGAGCGCACAGAGAAATGCCAGCAACGACAACGCCAGGGCATTCTGACCCAGCGTGGCGCCTTCGATGAGATCGAGCAGGATTCCCAAGACGAAGCCGTGCAAGACCCCGACGCGGTCGGGAGCCGCCATGCACCAGTAGATGAGCATCAAACCCAGCCAATCGGGGCGCCATACCTGCCACCCTTCGGCCAGCGGCATCACCTGCAGGCACAGCGCCAGCAGCAGGGACAGCCAGATCCATGGCAGCGCCGTGAGTGGAGCGCTCGGCATCAGGCATCCTCCTCGGCAGCGGCACGTTCATCGGCAGCTCCGGCCGACGACTCGCTGGCAGCCCCCGGTCCGCCCGTCGATTTCTGCGGTGCCTCAGGAGCAGGCTCCGGGGGAAAGAGCAGCAGGAAGTGACGCGAACGCTGCAGTCGTGCGGCCGGCTCGGCGGTCACCTGGGCAAAGGGTTGGCCCGGGTCGTGCACGACCTCGCTCACCCGCGCGACGGGAAAGCCCGGCGGAAACCGTCCCGCCAGCCCCGAACTGACCAGCAGATCGCCCTCACGGATGTCGGCCGTATCCGGCACATGCAGCACATCGAGGCTATCGTACTCACCGGAGCCCTGGACGATGAAACGCTGGCCATTGCGATTGACCTGAACCGGCAACGCATGGCTGGCATCGGCCAGCATCAGCACGCGACTGGAGAAGGCCGAAACCGCCGTGACTTGCCCTACCAGCCCCGAGGCATCCATTACCGGCTGTCCGACGTAGACGCCATCCCGGCGACCGCGGTCCACCACCATCTGAAACGTGAACGGATCGGCATCCAGGGAGAGCAGCTCGGCGGTAATGTAGGGGACGTCATGCCGACTGCCGGCATCGAGCAGTTCGCGCAGACGCACGTTTTCGGCCATGAGACTCGACATGCGCTGGACGCGATGGGACAGGTGCAGCAGTTGCTCGCGCAGGCGGCGATTCTCCTCCACCAGTGCGCGCTGTTCGGAAAGCGCCAGCGACCCCCAGGTCAGGACGTCACTGGGAACGCTGACCAGCCACTGGATGGGCGCCACCACGGTGGAGAGCTGGGCCCGCACGGCCTCCATGCGTGTGAGGCGATGGTCGGCGAACATCAGCGCTGCAGCCAGCAACGCACACAGCAGCATGCGATAGACGGGCACCGATCCGTGCGAGAACAACGGCTTGATAGACGTTTCCCCCGATATGCCTCACTGCGTCAGTCGCTGGAGAGCAGCTCGAAAGTATGCCGGTCGATCATCTCCAGCGCCTTGCCGCCTCCGCGAGCCACGCAGGTCAGCGGATCTTCGGCGACGATCACCGGCAGACCGGTCTCCTCGGCGATCAGCTTGTCGAGATCGCGCAGCAGCGCTCCCCCACCGGTCAGCACCAGTCCGCGTTCGGCGATGTCCGAAGCCAGCTCCGGGGGCGACTGCTCGAGAGCGCTCTTGACCGCGGCGACGATCGAGGCCAGCGTCTCCTGCAGGGCGTCGAGAATCTCGTGGGAGTTGAGCGTGAAACTGCGCGGGATGCCTTCGGCCAAATTGCGGCCGCGAACGTCGATTTCCCGCAGCTCGCCGCCGGGATAGGCGCAACCGATCTCCTCCTTGATGCGCTCGGCGGTGGCCTCGCCGATCAGGCTGCCGTAGTGACGACGCACGTAAGCGGAGATCGCCTCGTCGAAGCGATCGCCGCCGACGCGGATCGACTCGGAATAGACCACTCCGTTGAGCGAGATGATGGCTATCTCGGTGGTACCGCCGCCGATGTCCACGACCATGGAGCCCTGGGCATCGTCCACCGGCAGGCCGGCACCGATGGCCGCTGCCATCGGCTCCTCGATCAGGAACACCTCGCGCGCTCCGGCGCCCTCAGCAGACTCCTTGATCGCGCGGCGCTCCACCTGGGTCGACATGCACGGCACGCAGACCAGCACTCGCGGACTCGGCGTGAGGAAGGTGCTCTGGTGGACCTTGCGAATGAAGTGCTGCAGCATCTGCTCGGTGACGGTGAAATCGGCAATCACCCCGTCCTTCATGGGACGAATGGCAGTGATGTTGCCCGGCGTGCGTCCCAGCATGCGCTTGGCATCGGCGCCTACCGCAGCCACGCTGCGCATGTTGCCTGACTGACGGATGGCCACCACCGACGGTTCGTCGAGCACGATGCCGCGACCGCGGACATATATCAGCGTATTGGCCGTGCCCAGGTCGATCGACAGATCGCTGGAAAACAGCCCCCTCAAACGTTTGAACATGGAAGTCGTTACCTAGTGCGGACCGGGAACCCTGTGCGGAGGCAAACGGTATCACCGCGGCCCCCTGGCAGCAAGCAACGCCGTCTCTGCGCACCCGACCCGCGGCTGCCGTCACGCAGTGAATATGGTACATTCAGCGGCTGTTTCCCACTCTCAACCCGTGCGAGGACATCCAGCCCATGGCGCTTGAACAAGCAGATGTGCAGCGGGCAGCGCACCTGGCCCGGCTCGGCTTGAACGATGGCGACGCCGCTCGCTATGTCGACGACCTCAACCGCATCCTGGCAATGGTCGACCAGCTTCAGCGGGTGGACACCGACGACATCGCCCCCCTGTCGCACCCCCTCGACGCTACCCAGCGCCTGCGTGCCGACGAGGTGACCGAAAGCGACCGGCGCACCCAGTTCCAGCGCTGCGCCCCGGCCGTGGAGAACGGCCTCTATCTGGTGCCGCGGGTCGTCGAATGATCGCCGTCGGCGCCCATTTTCGGAGCCGCTTCGTCCGCCATTCCACCCTTCCGGCACGTCTTCATGGAGCCATGCCGCATGCATGACAAGACACTGAGCGAACTCGCCGCCGGCCTCGCCTCCGGCGAGTTCACCAGCCATGAGCTTACCCAGCATCTGCTGAGCCGCATCGAACGCCTCGATGGCGAGCTCAACAGTTTTATCACCGTTACGCCTGACGCTGCCCTGAAAACGGCCGAGCGAGCCGATGCCGCTCATGCCGCAGGCCAGGCCGGCGCGCTCACCGGCCTTCCTCTGGCACTCAAGGACATCTTCTGCACCCAGGGGGTGAAGACCAGCGCCGGGTCGCGCATGCTCGACGACTTCGTGTCGCCCTACGACGCCACCGTGGTCGAGAAGCTCGCCGACGCCGGCACCGTGAGCCTGGGCAAGACCAACATGGACGAGTTCGCCATGGGCTCCTCCAACGAGAACAGCCATTACGGCCCGGTGAAGAACCCCTGGGATCTCACCGCCGTGCCCGGCGGCTCCTCGGGGGGCAGCGCCGCCGCCGTGGCCGCCGGACTGGTGCCCGCCGCCATGGGCACGGACACCGGCGGCTCGATTCGCCAGCCCGCCGCCTTCTGCGGCATCACGGGTCTCAAGCCCACCTACGGGCGGGTGTCGCGCTACGGCATGATCGCCTATGCATCGAGCCTGGACCAGGCCGGCCCCTTGGCACGCACGGCCGAGGACTGCGCCCTGTTGCTGAATGCCATTGCCGGACACGACCTGCGCGACTCGACCAGCGTAGCGCGGGGCGTGCCGGATTACACCGCCGAACTCGATGCGCCCCTGGCCGGCCTCAAGATAGGCCTGCCAAAGGAGTACTTCGGCGAGGGCCTCGACCCGGCCGTGGCATCCACCGTGCATGAGGCGATCGAGGTTTTCGAGACGCTGGGCGCCAGCGTGCGCGAGGTGAGCCTGCCGCATACGCACTATGCCATTCCGGCCTACTACGTCATCGCTCCGGCCGAAGCCTCCTCCAACCTGTCGCGCTTCGACGGCGTGCGCTTCGGTCACCGCTGCGACGATCCCAAGGATCTCATCGACCTCTACGAGCGCACCCGCGCCGAGGGGTTCGGCGAGGAAGTCAAACGACGCATCCTGATCGGCACTCATACGCTTTCCGAAGGCTTCTTCGACGCCTACTACAAGAAGGCCCAGCAGGTGCGGCGGCTGATTCGCCAGGATTTCCTCGACGCTTTCGAACAGGTCGACGTGCTGATGGGGCCCGCCTCCCCCACCCCGGCCTTCGACCTGGGGGCCAAGTCGGACCCGGTTTCCATGTACCTGCAGGACATCTACACCATCGCCGTCAACCTGGCGGGCATTCCCGGCATCAGCGTGCCGGCCGGGTTCGTCGACGGCCGCCCCGTCGGCCTCCAGGTGCTGGGCACCCACTTCGCTGAGGAGCGGCTGCTCAACGTCGCCCATCAGTTCCAGCAAGCCACCGACTGGCACCTGCGCCGTCCCGCCTTCGCCGAGGAGAACGCCTGATGCAATGGGAAACCGTGATCGGGCTGGAGGTGCACGTCCAGCTCGCCACCCAGTCCAAGATCTTTTCCGGCGCCTCCACCGCTTTCGGCGCCGAGCCCAACACCCAGGCCTGCGCGGTGGACCTGGGCCTGCCCGGCGTGCTGCCGGTGCTCAACGAGGCCGCCGTGGCCATGGCCGTGCAGTTCGGCCTGGCGATCCACGCCGAGATTCCCGAGGTCTCGGTGTTCGACCGCAAGAACTACTTCTATCCCGACCTGCCCAAGGGCTACCAGACCAGCCAGATGTACCATCCCATCGTCGGTCCTGGCGTGGTGGAGATATCGCTCGACGACGGCAGCACCAAGCGCGTCCGGGTACACCACGCCCACCTCGAGGAGGACGCCGGCAAGTCGCTGCACGAAGACTTCCACGGCATGACCGGCGTCGATCTCAACCGCGCCGGCACGCCGCTGCTGGAGATCGTCTCCGAGCCCGACATGCGCTCGGCCAAGGAGGCCGCCGCCTACCTCAAGGCGATCCACTCCATCGTCACCTACCTCGGCATCAGCGACGGCAACATGGCCGAAGGCTCCATGCGCTGCGACGTCAACGTCTCGGTGCGTCCGCAGGGCCAGGAAGCCTTCGGCACCCGTGCCGAGATCAAGAACGTCAACTCCTTCCGTTTCGTCGAGCGCGCCATCGCCTTCGAGGTGGAACGCCAGATCGAGCTGCTGGAAGACGGCGGCAAGGTGGTCCAGGAGACGCGACTGTTCGACCCCGAACGCGACGAAACCCGCAGCATGCGAACCAAGGAGGAAGCCAACGACTACCGCTACTTCCCCTGCCCCGACCTGCTGCCGGTGGTGCTCGACCGGGCCTACGTCGATCACCTGCGCGAGATCCTGCCGGAACTGCCCGACGAAAAGCGGGCGCGCTTCCAGAACGAACTGGGGCTCTCTGCCTACGATGCCAACGTACTATCAGCCACCCGTGAAATGGCCGACTACTTCGAGGCCGTCAAGGACGCCTGTGGCGATGCCAAGCAAGCGGCCAACTGGGTGCAGGGCGAGCTCTCGGGCGCGCTCAATCGCGAGGGACTTGCCATCCAGGACAGCCCCGTCTCGGCCCGCCAGCTCGGCGAACTGATCGCCAGGGTGATTGACGACACCATCAACGGCAAGGCGGCCAAGCAGGTCTTACAGGCACTGTGGCATGGCGAGGGCGAGAGCGCCGACGCAGTGATCGAAGCCAAAGGCCTCAAGCAGGTCACCGACACCGCGGCCATCGACGCGATGATCGACCAGGTCATCGCCGACAGCCCCGCTCAGGTGGCCCAGTACCGCGACGCCGAGCCGGAGAAGCGCGGCAAGATGATCGGCTACTTCGTCGGCCAGGTGATGAAGGCTTCACGCGGCACCGCCAACCCGCAACAGGTCAACCAGCTGTTGAAGGAAAAGCTCGACGCCCTGTGCTGAGCCCCACCCGGCCAGACCGTCGCCACGGGGCTCGACCCGTGGCGACAACGACACTTCACGCCAGCAAGGAAACCCAGATGTCCGATGACGTCGGCACACGATTGCGCGCCCTGCGTACTTTGCGCGGGATATCTCAGCGGGAGCTCGCCAAGCGCTGCGGCGTGACCCACTCCAGCCTGTCGCTGATCGAGCAGGGCAAGGTCAGCCCCTCGGTGAGCTCCCTCAAGAAGGTTCTCGACGCCATCCCCATCAGCGTCGGCGACTTCTTCACCATGGATCTGGAGAGTCGCAACCAGGTCTTCTACAAGCCCGACGAGCTGGCCGACATGGGCTCGGGCCAGGTGATCTACAAGCTGGTCGGAGCCAATCGCGAGAGCCGGGCGCTGGCCTTCATGGTCGAAACCTATCCAGCCGGCGCCGACACCGGCCGCGAGATGATCGCCCACCAGGGGGAGGAGGCCGGCGTGGTGCTCGAGGGCGAGATCGAGATCACCATCGGCGCCGAAAGCCGCGTGCTCGGCCCCGGCGAAGCCTACTACTTCGACACCAACGTCCCCCACCGCTTTCGCAATCCGGGCCAGATTCCCTGCCGCCTGGTCAGCTGCGCCACCCCGGCCCGCACCTTCTGAGGCTGGGGCACCGCCCGGCCACTCCTTTTACAACACCTTTACCGCCCTTCCTGTCACCCTCTCCTTGCACACCCCCTTTCTCGGCTGCTGCCTCCACCTAACGGCGGCGGTGAGCACGCTTCAGCTAGCTGCACAACGGCAAAATACTTGTACAAATATAATACAAGTATTAGTCTGGTAACGCACAGGGTCGCATCGATGTCATGCACCTACCCCAGACGCTACGCAGAAGGAACGCCCACAATGAGAACGCTCACCGCCAGAATGGCTCGCCTCGGTATTCGCACCCGCCTGGTCGGGGGCTTTTCCGCCGTACTCGCCCTGATCGTCATTCTCACCGTCATCGGCATCGACCAGGTCAACCGCATCGATCGCGACCTGACCACCATCAACGACGTCAATGGCGTCAAGCTCCGCCATGCCATCGACTGGCGCGGCAGCGTACACGACCGCGCCATCCTGCTGCGCGACATGACGCTGGTCGCACAGCCGGAAGAACTGGAACGCTTGCAGGCCGACTATCGGGAACTGGCCGACAACTACCGGGCCGCCAACCAAGGCATGGCAGACACCCTGACAGCCAACGCCGCCAGCCAGGAAGAGGAGCGGCTGCTGGATGCCATCGAGAACCAGGCAGAACGCACCAACGCCCTAGCCGGCGCAATCATCGCCGCACGCGCAAGCGGCAACCTCGACGAGGCGCGCAACGCCCTGCTCAGCCAGGCCGGTCCGGCCTTCTTCCAGTGGCTCGACGACATCAATGCCTTCATCGACCACCAGGAAGCGGAAACGGCCACCGACACTGCCAGCGCACGGGACACTGCCTCCGGCTTCCAGATGCTGATGCTGGGCCTGTGCCTGGCCGCTCTGGTGATCGGCAGCCTCATCGCCTACTTCCTGTCACGCCAGCTGCTGCATGAACTGGGCGCCGAGCCGCATGAGGTGAAAGCGTTCGCCGAGGCCATCGGACGTGGCGAGCTGGCCACCGAAGGGCGACTGCGCAAGGGCGACCGGCACAGCATCATGGCCGCTCAGGTTTCCATGGCCCGCCAACTGCAAGGCATCGTCGCTCAGGTGCGCGCCGCCGCCGAATCGGTGGCCAGCAACAGCGAACAGATCGCCGAAGGCAACAGCGACCTCGCCTCCCGCACCGAGCAACAGGCCAGTGCACTGACGCAGACCGCCTCGGCCATGGAAGAACTCAACGGCACCGTAACCCAGAACTCCGATAACGCCGAACAGGCCAGCCGTGAAGCCGAAGACGCCTCCAGCACGGCCAAGCGCGGCGGCGAAGCGGTGCATCAGGTGACTCATACCATGCGCGAGCTCGACGAGAGCTCCAGCGAGATCGCCAGCATCATCTCCACCATCGACGACATTGCCTTCCAGACCAACATCCTGGCACTCAATGCCTCGGTGGAAGCGGCGCGGGCCGGCGAACACGGTCGCGGCTTTGCCGTGGTCGCCGCCGAAGTGCGCAAGCTGGCCCAGAACAGCGCCGACGCCGCCCAGGAGATCACCGACCTGATCCAGCGCAACGGGGAACGCGTCAAGCACGGCAACGAACGTGCGGCCGAGGCCAGCCAGGCCACCGAAGACATCGTTGCCGCCATCGGCCGGGTCAGCCAGATCATGCAGGAAATCAGCCACGCCAGCGCCGAACAGCGTGCCGGGGTCGAAGAGGCTGGCACGGCGGTCACCCAGATGGATCAGGTCACCCAACAGAACGCCAGGTTGGTACAGGAGAGTGCCACGGCCGCGGGCAACCTGCGTCAACACGCTCAGCAGTTGATGGCTGCCATGTCGGCTTTCCAGCTACCGGACAGCAGCCGGGCAGTGAATCGCGCCCTGGCCAGCCTGAATGCAACCGCGGATCCGGCGCCGCAGGCCACGACAGCGGGAACTGAACGCGCTCGACCGGAACCGGAGTGGGCCAGTTTCTGAGCCCGAAATGGCGCCTTGACACACCAGGAGAGAGACAATGCTCGGATGGTTAAAGCGTAACCCGACCCGCCAACTGCAGAAGGCCTATGAGCAGAAGCTGAAGCAAGCCATGCAAGCCGCCCGCAACGGAGACATGCGCGCCAATGCCACGTTCAGCGAAGAGGCCGAAGCCTTGTTGGCCGAGATCGAGGAGCGGCGACGACAGATCCCGTGAAGCACCGCACCAACGACGACGCCGGCCTCTGAGGCCGGCGGCGTAACTTGACTTCATCCTGAACTCAGGTCGACAGCGCCATCCACACCGTCTTGAGCTCCGAGTACTCCTGCAGTGAGTGCATCGACTTGTCGCGGCCGTTGCCCGACTGCTTGACGCCACCGAAGGGCACGGTCTGATCACCGCCGGCCCAGTTGTTGACGAACACCTGGCCCGAATGGAGTCGGCGCGTCACGCGCATGATGCGGTCGATGTCCTGGCTCCACAGGCCGGCCGCAAGGCCGTAGACGCTGTCGTTGGCCAGTTCGATGGCCTCTTCCTCGCTGTCGAAACCGAACACCGAGAGCACCGGGCCGAAGACTTCCTCGCGGCCGATGGCCATCGTCGGCGTCACGCCGTCGAACACCGTTGGCGGTATGAACAGCCCCCGCCCGGACAGCGCCTGGCCACCGGTACGCAACCGGGCTCCCGCTTCCACCCCCTGGCGAATGTAATCGAGGATACGGCGGTGCTGAGCCTCGTCGACGATGGCTCCCATGAAACTGTCGGGATCGAGAGGGTCGCCCGGCTGCATGGTCTCGGCAGCGGCCAGCACCTTGTCGACGAACGCTTCGCGGATGCTGTTCTCGACCAACAGTCGTGAGCCCGCGATGCACACCTCTCCCTGATTGTGGAAGATGGCCGCCGCGGCATGCTTGGCCACCCGGTCGAGGTTTTTGCAGTCGGCAAAGATCAGGTTGGGACTCTTGCCGCCGCACTCCAGGTAGACCCGCTTGAGGTTGGACTGCCCGGCATATTGCATCAGCTGCTTGCCGGTGGCGGTGGAGCCCGTGAAGGAGAGGCAGTCGACCTCCATGGAGAGCGCCAATGCCTTGCCCACGGTATGGCCAAAGCCCGGCAGTACCTGGAAGACACCGCGCGGCAGGCCCGCCTGCTGGGCCAGCTGGGCGAGCCGCAACGCCGAGAGGGGCGACTTCTCCGAGGGCTTGAGGATGACGCTGTTGCCGGCGGCCAGTGCCGGCGCGATCTTCCACGCGGTCATCATCAGCGGGAAATTCCACGGCACGATGGAAGCCACCACACCGAGCGGCTCACGCAGTACCAGCGCCAGGCTTTCCTCGCCGGTGGGCGCCACCTCGCCGAAGACCTTGTCGATGGCCTCGGCGTTGTAGCGCAAGCAAGCGATGGCACCGGCCATGTCGCCGAGGGAACTGCCGATCGGCTTGCCCATGTCGAGGGTGTCGAGCAGTGCCAGCTCATCCTTGTGGTCTTCCATCAGGTCGGCAAGCCGCAGCAGGATCTTCTTGCGCTTACCGGGAGCCAGGCGCGACCAGCCGCCAGCGGCGAAGGCGGCGCGTCCGGCAGCCACCGCGCGCTCGGCATCCGGGGCATCGCAGCTCGCCACCTCGGCCAGGAGCTCGCCGGTTGCCGGGTTGCGCGATTCGAAGGTCTCGCCGCTGGCCGCTGCCGCAAAGTCGTCGTCGATGAAGGCGCGAGACTCGAAGGTCAAGGCGTCGGCTAGGGCCTGCCAGTCGGCACGGCTCTCGGGACGATGCTGGGCGCTCATGCGGATTTCTCCTCTGTATGGGGTTGGCGAGCCCGGCGATGGGCCAGACGTTCAGCGGTTTCGTCCAGCGCCTGGCGGGCCAGGCCGACCAGCTCGTCGACCTGCTCGCGGGTGATGACCAGGGGCGGCGAAATGATCATCGTATCACCCACCGAACGCATCACCAGGCCGGCCTCAAAGCTGATGTCCCGGCACAGGTTGCCCGCTCCCCACGCCTTGGGAAAACGCTCGCCGCAGGCCGGATCGATCAGCTCCAGGGCGCCGATCAGCCCCAGCGAACGCGCCTCACCCACCAGCGGGTGATCGGCCAGTTCGCCCCAGCGCTTGGCGATGTAGGGACCGATCTCGTCGCGAACGCGTTCCACCACGTCCTCGGCTTCCATCAGTTCGAGATTCTTCAATGCCACGGCGGCACAGACCGGATGGCCGGAGTAGGTGAAGCCGTGGAAAAACTCGCCACCCGCTTCGATCAGCGTATCGGCCACCCGATCCCCCACCAGCACGCCACCGATGGGCAGATAGCCGGACGAGAGTCCCTTGGCAATCGGCATCAGATCGGGCTCGAGACCGTAGTGCTGGCTACCGAACCATTCACCGAGACGTCCGAAACCGCAGATCACCTCGTCGACCACCAGCAGGATGTCGTATTTCGCCAGCACCGCCTTCACCGCCGGCCAGTAGCTTTCCGGCGGAATGATGGCCCCGCCAGCACCCTGCACGGGCTCGGCAATGAAGGCAGCGACGTTATCTTCCCCCAGCTCCTGGATCTTCGCTTCGATGGCGGCAGCGCACTCGCGGCCGAAGGCCTCGGGGTCCCGGTCTCGCCCTTCGTCAAACCAGTAGGGCTGGCGGACGTGGGCGATACCCGGCACCAGCGGACCGCCCTGGGCGTGCATCGGCGCCATGCCGCCCAGACTCATGCCGGCAACGGTGGAGCCGTGGTAGGCGTTCTCGCGAGCGATCACCCACTGCTTGCGTGGCTTGCCCCGCAGCGCCCAGAAACGTCGCACCATGCGCAGCACTGTATCGTTGGCCTCGGAGCCGGAGCCGGTGAAGAAGACATGATTGACGTAGGGAGGCGCCAGGCGACACAGCGTCTCGGCGAGCTTCACGGCCGGCGGATGCGTCGTCTTGAAGAAATTGTTGTAGTAAGGCAGTTCGCGCATCTGCACGCTGGCCGCAGCGACGAGCTCTTCGCGGCCATAGCCCAGGTTGACGCACCACAGCCCGGCCATGCCGTCGAGAATCCGATGGCCTTCACTGTCGTGGATGTAGACACCCTCGGCATGGGTGATGATACGACTGCCCTCTTCTCCCAGGGCCTTGAAGTCGGTGAAGGAGTGAAGATGATGGGCGCGGTCGAGCGCTTTCAATTCCTGGCTCATGATGGTGGAGTCTCCTCGGCGCGAGCCACTCATGGGAGCAATGTTATACTTTGCTCAACATACAGCCCCAAATGCCGATTGCCAACTCGTCACGAAAAACTGCAAGAATCCCCAAACAATGCGCACCGAAGAGCTCTATAGCGATCCAGTCAGGCGCAACGAACAGCTTTCTGTCGTAAAGGATTTGACAACACCTGACAGCAACTGAAAGATAGCCATCAAAGCCAACCACGCACAGGTGACACCATGTCGTCTCGCCCAGTCGCCGAGGCCCATGCCTTTCTCGAGCAGCATCCGGACATCGACAGCGTCGACCTGCTGATCAGCGACCTCAACGGTGTGATGCGCGGCAAGCGGCTGCCAGGCAGCAACCTCGCCAAGGCGTATGAGCAGGGCATCCACTTGCCGGCGTCGGTGTTCGCGCTGGACATCAATGGCAACACCATCGAGGAAACCGGCCTGGGCCTGTCGAGCGGTGACGGCGACCGAGTCTGTCACCCCATACCGGGGACCCTCGCCCCCAGCCCCTGGCTGCGGGAGGGGCGCCAGGCCCAGCTGTTGATGACCATGAGCGAGCTCGACGGCAGCCCCTTCTTTGCCGACCCTCGCCAGGTATTGTCTCGCGTGTTGGCCCGTTTTCAGCACGCCGGCTTGACGCCGGTGGTCGCCGTGGAAATGGAATTCTACCTGGTGGATCGCGCCCGGGATGCCTTGGGCATGGTCCAGCCGCCGCTGTCACCCGGCAACGGCGAACGCGCCACTCAGAGCCAGCTCTACTCGATCAGCGAGCTCGATGAGTACGCCGACTTTCTCGAGGCGATCCAGCACGCTGCCGACATCCAGGGGCTGCCGCTGGACACGGCGCTCAAGGAGTGCGCTCCCGGCCAGTTCGAGATCAACCTGGTGCACTGCGCAAACGCCCTGACCGCCTGCGACAGCGCCGTGCTGCTCAAGCGGCTGATCAAGGGTGTCGCTCTTCGGCACGGCTTCGAGGCGACCTTCATGGCCAAGCCCTATGGGCAGGAAGCCGGCAACGGCACTCATGTGCACATCAGCCTGCTCGACCCGGCCGGCGACAACGTCTTCGCCGACCCGGATGGCGAGCCACTCGGCACGCCCCGCCTGCACCATGCCGTAGCCGGGCTGTTGGCCACGATGCCGGCGAGCATGGCCATCTGCGCGCCCAATCTCAACTCCTACCGCCGTTTCCAGCCGGGCCTCTACGTACCCATGACACCCACCTGGGGATACGACAACCGCTCGGTCGCACTGCGTGTTCCAGCCGGGCCCAACGGAGCGCGACGCATCGAACATCGCGTAGCCGGCGCCGACGCCAACCCCTACCTCCTGGTGGCGACCCTGCTGGCCGGCATCGAGCATGGCCTGGATCATCGGCTCGAACCGCCGCCCCCCATCACCGGCAACGCCTACGCCCAGGTATCCCCCAGCCTCACCAACAGCTGGCAACGAGCTCTCGACCTACTGGAAGGGAGTGCCGTGCTCAATGCGGCACTGGGACACGACTTCCTCGCCGTCTTCCTGGCCAACCGTCGCGCCGAGCGCGATGCGGCCATGCAGGTGGTGAACAAGCTCGAGTACGACTGGTATCTGCGCCACGTATGACCCCACCACCGGTGGGGTCGTACCGGGGCTCACCCCTTGGGAATCGCCTTGCTGGGGTCGTGGAACGGCTTGGAAACCACCCGCGCTTCCTGCAGGCCAGTATTGGCCTCGATGCGCAGCGGCGTGCCCAACTCGCTATGCTCGATCGGCACCATGGCATAGCCGATATTGCGCTCCTGCCGCGGTGAACGGGTGGCCGAGGTCACCTGGCCGATACGCGTGCCGGCACTATCGAGGACCGGGAAGACGTCGATCATGGCACCGTCGGTGAAGTAGCCGACGCTGGGACCGTCGATTTCCACTCCCACCAATTTGCGCGAAACCCCTTCGGCCTTGATACGCTCTAGCGCAGCGCGACCGATGAAGTCATCGTCGCCACGCAGGTCGACCATCCAGTCATAACCCATGCCCACTTCGAAGGGGTTGGTGTCGTACCAGATGTCGCAGCCGAAAGCGAGGATCCCCCCCTCGATGCGTCGGATGTGGCAGGGGCCGATCACCTGCATGTCATGGGGCCTCCCCGCCTCGAAGACCCGCTGCCACAGCGCTTCCCCGTGGCGGCTCGCCTCGCGCAGATAGATCTCGTAGCCGATTTCGCCGGAGTAACCGGTGCGCGAGATCACCACCGACATGCCGTCGAGTTCGGCTTCCATCAGATGGTAATAGGGCATCGACAGCACGGCCTCACCGAACAGGTCGACCATCACCGCCTTGGCCTTGGGCCCCTGAACCTGGACCGGGGCCACATCGACCTCCCGGAGGGTGACGTCGAGGTCGGAATGGTAGGCCAACCCCTGGCACCACAGCAGCACGTCGCTGTCCGCCAGCGACAGCCAGAAACGATTCTCCTCGATGCGCAACAGCACCGGGTCGTTGATGATGCCGCCGTCGGGGGCGGTGACGAAGACGTATTTGCACTGCCCCACCTGACACTGGCGCATGTCGCGGGGCACCAAGCGCTGGGTGAAGGCGAAGGCATCCGGGCCGCTGATCTCGATCTGGCGCTCCACTCCCACGTCCCACAGGGTGACGCCCTCCACCAGCGCCCAGTACTCATCCACCGGATCGGTGTAGAGGCGCGGGTGGTAGTGGTGGTTGTAGACGCTGTACTTGCGCACTCCATGCCGCCGCGAGGCATAGAAGAACGGCGACTTGCGAATACGCGGATAGAGCAGGATCTCCGGCGCCGCCTGGGTGTGCTGAATGCTCTCGATGGCCTGGGACATGATTGCCGCTCCTTGCCCGCCCCACGGAACGCACCGGCGGCGAGGCGAAATCGAATGAATGCCAGGAGGCTGTCGGACGTGACACTGATCGACTGCGACGACCTCCGAGGCGCGCAAACGCGCTACCCTGATGTAAAGCTAATGCTCACTGGCCACTGCCATGGCACCAGCGACGACAGCGACTTTGGCGCCAGCGACAGTGCATGCCGACGCTTTGCCTCACGCTGTCGTCACGATGCAAATGCAAGTCGTCGCTGGACAGCAATCGCAGGCTGGGTGCATTAGCTTGAATAGTGACAGCGACGGCCAACCCAGGCGGCACACCAGGAGGAGGAGCATGGCGGCATTACCCCAGCAGGCACGCGCGGTCATCATCGGCCAGGGCGGCATCGTCGGCGCTTCGGTGGCCCACCACCTGATCGAGCAGGGCTGGGACGACCTGGTCGGCCTCGACAAGTCGTCGATCCCCTCGGATATCGGCTCGACGTCCCACGCCTCCGACTTCTGCTACATGACCTCCCACGACAAGATGTCGTGCTACACCACCACCTACAGCCAGCGCTTCTATGAGCGGATGGGCCGCTACCAGCGAATCGGCGGCCTGGAGGTGGCGCGCGTCGGCGACGATGCCCGCCTGGCTGAGCTCAAGCGCAAGGTCGCTTCGGGCAAAGCCTTCGGCACCAACGTGCGCATGATCAGTGCCGCCGAGGCCGCCGAACGCTTTCCACTGCTGGACCGCAACCTGATCCAGGGAGCGATGTGGGACCCCGACGCCGGCCTGGTCGTGCCGCGCTCGCAGCAGGTCGCCGGCGAACTGGTGGAGCGGGCGGTGGCATCGGGAGCCCTGAAGGCCTTCGCCGATACCCCAGCGCTGAGCATCGACGTACGCAACGGTCGCATTCATGGCGTGGAGACTGCCAAGGGCTATATCGCCACGTCGGTGGTCATCGTCACCTCCGGCATCTGGGGACCGATTCCCGCCGCCATGGGCGGCGCCGC
The DNA here is from genome assembly GCA_051749645.1 of Pseudomonadota bacterium. GTDB lineage: Bacteria > Pseudomonadota > Gammaproteobacteria > Pseudomonadales > Halomonadaceae > Halomonas. The sequence goes on along the minus strand of JBNJIT010000004.1, from coordinate 138,162 downwards.
CCTGCCATTGATGCCCGTCGAGCATCCATTGCTCTTCTTCGGCCCCTTCGACACCTTTGCCGGCACTGGCCTGGAGATCGGCTACCCGCTATTGCGCGACCAGGGCAACTCCGCCTACCTGCGCGATACCGGCGACCCATCCAGCACCGAAGGCGGTCAGCTCGAGTGGGGCTACTACGAGGCCCACTCGCCCAGACTCGTCCCTCCCCAGGACATCCTCGAGCGGCACCAGGCACGGCTGTCGCCCTCCATGCGCGATCTCGAGCTGGATCAGGTCATGGACGCCTTCGAGCGCGCCATCGAACTGACCCCCGCGCTCGGCGAATTGGGCTGGGACGAAAAGCACTCCTTCAACGGTCTGCTCTCCGTCACCAACGACGGCGGCTCACTGGTCGGCGAGTCCCCCGAGACCCGCGGGCTGTGGTTCTGCGAAGCGGTGTGGGTCAAGGACGGCCCGGGGATGGGCAAGGTACTCGCCGACTGGCTCACCCGGGGCAAGCCGGAGCTCGACCCCCACGGCATCGACATCGCCCGTTTCTATCCGGTACAGAAGACACCCGACTACGTGTACGGGCGCTGCCAGGAGATCGCCAGGAAGATCTACGACCCACCGGTGCACCCTCGCGAACCCTTCGAGAGTGGCCGCAACCTCCGGCGCAGCCCCTTCTGGCCCCGCGAGCGGGAGCTCGGCGGCCACTTCATGGAAGCCGCCGGCTGGGAACGCGCCCACGGCTACGCGGCCAACGAGCCACTGCTGGAGCGCTACGCCGAGCGCATACCCGAGCGACTCGACGAGTGGGACGGCCGCCACTTCTGGCGCGTCTCCAACGCCGAGCACCTGGCGCTTTCCGACGACGTGGGCATGATCAATCTCTCCCACTTCGCCATCTACGACGTCTCCGGCCCGGACGCCGAGGCCCTGCTGGAATACCTCTCGGTCGCCAAGGTCGGCGGCGACACCCCGACCGGCAAGGGCGTCTACACCCATTTCCTGGATGAATGGGGCGGCGTGCACGGCGATCTCACCATCGTCCGCCTGGGCAACGACCGCTACCGGGTGATCTGCGGCGGCGACACCGGCCATCGTGACCTCGTGTGGATGACGCGCATGGCCCAGGCCCGCGGGCTCGAGGGTCTGCACGTCGAGGACCGCACTGACAGCCTGGCCACTCTGGGGCTGTGGGGTCCCAACGCCAGACGCACGCTGCAGGCCGTCGCCGACGCCCCCGAGGAACTCGACGACGAGCGCTTCCCCTTCGCCACGGCCCGCGAGATTCGCGTTCGCGGCCTGCCGGTGTGGGCCTTCCGCATCTCCTACGTGGGCGAACAGGGCTGGGAGCTCTACGTCCCCTTCAGCTACGGGCTCGCGCTCTGGGATCTTCTCCATGAGCAGGGCGTGACTCCGGTGGGCGTCGAGACCTACGCCAACAGCCGGCGTCTGGAGAAGAGCCTGCGGCTGCAGAACGTCGACCTGCTCACCGAATACAATCTCTACGAGGCGGGACTGGCCCGCCCCAAGGTCAAGGCGGCGGACTTCCACGGCAAGGCGGCCTATCTCGCTCAGCGCGAACGCGACCGGCAGCCCGCCTATCTGTGCACCCTGGTCATGGAGGAGAATCGCGACGCCGCGGGAACGCCACGTTTCCCGGTCGGCCATGCCCCTATCCTCGACCCGGCCAGCGGCGACGTACTGATCGACAGCGTGAGACGCCGTTCCTACGTGACCAGCATCGCCTACGGCCCCTCGGTGGAGAAAGTCATCGCTCTGGGTTACCTGCCGGAGGGCGATGCCAGGGAAGGCAACGCCCTGATCATGGAGTACTTCGGCGAGCACTACCCGCTGCGGGTGGCCGCCGTGGGGTATCGCCCGCTCTACGACCCGGAGAACCTGCGCCCCCGCAGCTGAGCCTCACTCGGTATGATCGGCCGGAGAGTGCGATAACAGGGGACTGGCGGCCTGGGCGGCCGCTTCGCGATCGCGTCTACGCTCCCGTTCGCGGCTTGGCGAATGACCGAAGTGGTCTCGATAGCTCTTGGTGAAGTGCGGTGGAGAAACGAAGCCGCACGCCATGGCCACGTCGGTGATCGGCATGTGGGTCTGGCGCAGCAGCTGGCGAGCCCGCATCAAGCGCAGGTCCATGTAGTACTTCAGAGGCGGACAGTCGACGTAGCGCTGAAACAGCCGCTCCAGCTGGCGCCGCGAGAGATCGGCGTGGCTGGCCAGTTCGTCGAGGGTGAGCGGCTCCTGAAGATTGGCTTCCATCAGCGTGGCCACCTCCTCCAGCTTGGGGTGGCTATGACCCAGGCGCACGCGCAGCGGATTGCGCTGGCGATCGCCCACGCCACGAATGCGCTCGTGGATGAACTCCTCGGCGATGGCCTCGGCCAGCCCCAGCCCCTGCTGACGGGCAATCAAGGTGAGCATCATGTCCAGCGGCGCAATGCCGCCCGAACAGGTGTAGCGATCCCGGTCGAGCACGAAGAGCTGCGAGCAGAAGGTCACACGGGGAAACTGCAGGGCTTCATGGAGGCTAGATATGTGCTCCCAGTGCAGGGTGCAGCGATAGCCGTCGAGCAGCCCCGCCTGGGCCAGCACGTAGCCTCCGGTACACACGGCTCCCAGCGGCAGGTGCCGACCGGCCTGGCGCCGTAGCCACTGCAGAGTGTCGCGATCGCAATGGCTTTGCACCTCAACGCCGGCACACACCACCACCAGATCGAGGCTTGGAGCCGAAGACAGGGCAGCGTCGACGCCGGTCGCCAAGTCGCTGCTGGCCGTGACCGGTTTACCGTCACGGCTCAGCAGATGCCAGCGATAGAGCCGCCGCTCGGTGAGGTGATTGGCCATCCGCAGCGGCTCCAGCGCCGAGGAGAACGCCAACTGGGAGAACCCCGGGATCAACAGGAACCCGATGTCGTATTGGCCATCGCCCGGCAACTCGTGGGGTTCCATGCTCGCCTCCCGGAGCCATCTCGCCGTTCTGGTTAAACGACAATGAATATGGCACCAAGTTGCATAGCCACGTCAACCGCCCCACCTGCAGAGACATCGCACCGGTGTCGCTGCGACCAAGCCGGTTGACGCCTGCGCACAAACGGCGATGGCTCATGGCGAAAATACTGAAACGAGGCGCACGCCTACCGCAACCGGCATCAGGAGACCCCTCATGGCCCCCGAACCCCAGGCACTGTCCACAGCAACACCTCCCATGCAGGACAATCTCAGCATCGCGCGACAGGCACGGCTGTGGCCCATTGAGGAGATCGCCCATCGGCTGGGCGTGCCCGGCGATGCCGTGGAGCCCTACGGTCGCGGTGTGGCCAAGCTCGACCTGGGCGCACTGAGCGATCTCGAGTGCCGCTCACGTGGCCGCTACGTGGTGGTTTCGGCGATCACCCCCACGCCCCTGGGCGAGGGCAAGACCACTACCGCCATCGGTCTCGTCCAGGGTCTGCAGCAGCTGGGCCATGGGGCCACGGTGGCCATACGCCAACCCTCCCTTGGCCCCACCCTGGGGCTCAAGGGCGGTGCCGCCGGCGGCGGGCTCAGTCAGGTAGTGCCCATGGAGCGCATCAATCTACATCTGACCGGCGACATTCATGCCGTCACGGCGGCGCACAACCTGCTCGCCGCAATGATCGACAACCATCTCCACCAGCGCCGCGGGGTCGATCTCGACCCTCGCTCGGTGTGCTGGTCGCGCGTGCTGGATCTCAACGACCGCGCCTTGCGCCACATCGTCACCGGCCTTGGCGGGCGCGGCGATGGCGTGACACGCCAGAGCGGCTTCGAGATCACCGCCGCCTCCGAGGTCATGGCAGTGCTCGCCCTGGCCGACTCCCTGGCGGACCTGCGCCAGCGGCTCGGCCGCATGGTGGTGGGCGAGACCCGCGACGGCGAGCCGGTCACCGCCGACGACATCGGTGCGGCCGGCGCCATGACCGTCCTGCTCAAGGAGGCGATCAAGCCCAACCTGCTGCAAACGCTAGAGCATGCCCCAGCGCTGATCCACGCCGGCCCCTTCGGCAACATCGCCCACGGCAACTCGTCGATCGTCGCCGACCGCTTCGGCATCCACGGCAGCGACTACCTGGTCACCGAGGCAGGCTTCGGTGCGGACATGGGGGCGGAACGCTTCTTCAACATCAAATGCCGCAGCTCAGGGCTCACACCCGACACTGCCGTTCTGGTCGTCACGGTACGCGCGCTCAAGTACCACTCGGGCCGGCACACGGTGCGCCCCGGCCACCCCCTGCCGGCCGCGATGCAGGACGAAAGCCCGCAGGACGTGCAGGCCGGCGCCAGCAACCTGGTCAAGCAGATCGACAATATCCGCGCGCACGGCATCACCCCGGTGGTGGCCATCAATGCCTTCCCGACGGACTACCCCAGCGAACACGCCATCATCCACGACATCGCCGCGGCAGCGGGCGTACGCGCGGCAGTCTCCACCCACGTGCGAGATGGCGGCGCCGGAGCCGTGGAGCTGGCAGAGGCGGTCGCCGAGGCAGCCGATGCCGGTAGCGACTTCCGATTCCTCTACCCGGATGCGCTGCCGCTCGCCGACAAGATCGAACGCATCGCCACGCGGATCTACGGTGCCGATGGCATCGAGCTCGCGCCCCAGGCCCGTCAGCAACTCGAGGCGTTCCAGGCCCAGGGCCACGGCCACCTTCCGGTGTGCATCGCCAAGAGTCACCTGTCGCTCTCCGCCGATCCGACACTGCTGGGAGCGCCCACCGGCTGGTTGCTGCCGGTGCGCGAGGTGCGCCTCTCCGCCGGCGCCGGCTTCGTCTACGCGCTATGCGGCGAAATTCGCACTATGCCGGGTCTCAGCGCCGAACCCGCTGCCTCACGCATCGACATCGACGACGACGGCGAGATCGTCGGCTTGTTCTGAATGCATCAAGCCCTGGAAGTGCTGATTGGCGTCACGAGCGATGAGAGGCTGACCGTCGCCGGAACGGAAGAACCGGAGTTTACACGGCAGACAATGAGGATTCTGAGTACCGCCGGCGGTCAGGATATCGAGCGCAGTAGGCAATCAGTACTGCCTAGATGCCGAGGCGATCGCGGGCCTGGTAGTACCAGGCCCCCAGCGCCGACAGAGGAACGCGCAGCAGGCGCCCGCCAGGGAACGGCAGGTGAGGCAGGCCGGCGAAGGCATCGAAGCGCTCGCTGCGCCCCTCGATCACCTCGGCTATCAGCTTGCCGGCGAGGTGCGTGCAGGTCACGCCGTGGCCGGAATAGCCCTGGGCATAATAGACGTTGCCGTTGATCACGCCGAACTGCGGCAGGCGGTTGAGCGTCATCAGGAAGGTGCCACTCCAGGCGTACTCGACCTTGACGTCGGCCAGTGACGGAAAGGTCTTGAGCATCTTGGGCCGAATGACGCTTTCGATGTCGCTGGGGTCGTCGCCACCGTAGTTGACCCCGCCACCGTAGAGCAGGCGGTTGTCACGGGTCAGACGATAATAGTCCAGCAGGTAGTTGCAGTCCTCCACCGCCAGACCATTGGGGATCAGAGCTCGGGCGCGGGCCTCGCCGAGCGGTTCGGTGGTGACGATCTGAGTGCCGCAGGGCATCGATTGGCCCTCGATCTCGGGCAGCACGCCCTTGAGATAGGCATTGCCGGCCATCACCACCCGCTCGGCCTTGATCCGACCTGATGGCGTATGCACGACCACCGGTTCGCCATGGTCGATGCCGGTCACGGGTGACCGTTCGTAAATGCGACCGCCCAGCGATTCCAATGCCTCGGCCTGGCCCAGCACCAGGTTGAGCGGATGCAGGTGACCGCCACCATGATCGACCAGGGCGCCGCTGTAGCGCTCCGAGTCGACTTCCCGCTTGACGGCCTCGCCTTCCAGCAGCTCCAGCTCGGTGTAGCCGTAGCGTTCCCACAGTGCCTTGTGCTCGCGCAGTCCGTGCAGCTGCTTGGCGTTGCAGGCAGCGAAGAGATTGCCGTCACGCAGATCGCAATCGATTCCATAACGAGCGACGCGATCGCGAATGATGCGGTTGCCTTCGAAAGCCATGTCGCCCAAGGCACGAGCGGTCTCGGCACCGTACTTCACCTCGATCACGTCCATATCGCGACTGTAGCTATTGACGATCTGCCCGCCATTGCGACCGGACGCGCCAAACCCCACGCGGGCCGCTTCAAGCACCACTACCGAGAGGCCCTGCTCGGCAAGATGCAGCGCCGCCGAAATCCCGGTAAAGCCCGCCCCGACCACGCAAACGTCGCAGTCGATGTCATCTGTCAGTGCAGGCCGCTCCGGTGCGGGGTTGGCCGTGGCCGCATACCAGGACGCCACGTGATCGGTGGCCGCCGTTGCCGTCATATCGACTTCCTCGATTGCGTCTGTATTCGTCTACAAGAAGGCACTGTCTAACCGTCTCCGGACACCTGGACCATGTCCAGCACCGCTCAGACCCGCAGCAGCAGGTGCTCTCGCTCCCAGGAACTGATCACCTGGAAGTACGCCCTATGCTCGGCACGCTTGACTGCCAGGTAGCTGTTGACGAATCGCTCGCCCAGCACGTCGGCAAGCGCCTTGCAGTCGCGCAGGTCGTCCAGCGCGGGGCCGACGTCGTCGGGCAGCTTGTTGCCGCCGGACCAGGCCGACCCCAGCATTGGCGGGCGCGGCTCGAGCTGGCCCAGCATGCCCAGATAGCCGCACGCCAGGGAGGCGGCAATAGCCAGGTAAGGGTTGGCGTCGGCCCCGGCCAGGCGGTTCTCGATGCGCGTGGCAGCCGGTGGCGATACGGGCACACGCAGGCCGACGGTGCGGTTGTCGAGCCCCCATTCGACGTTGATCGGCGCCGACCCGCTGGTTTCGCCACGCATCAGGCGCCGGTAGGAGTTGACGTTGGGAGCCAGCAGCGGCATTGCCGCCGGCAGATAGCGCTGCAAGCCACCCAGGTAATGATGGAAAAGCGAACTGGGTTGATCGCCCTCGCCGGCGAAGAGGTTGTTGCCCGTCTGCTTGTCCACCAGGCTCTGATGGATATGCAGGGAACTGCCCGGCTCATTGGCCATGGGCTTGGCCATGAAGGTGGCATACATGCCGTGACGCAGCGCCGTTTCACGCAGGATGCGCTTGAACATCACCACCTGGTCGGCCAGCTGCAGGGGATCGCCATGCTGAAAGTTGACCTCCATCTGCCCGGCTCCCTCTTCGTGGATCAGGGTGTCGAGATCGAGATCCATGGCCTCGCAGTAGTCGTACATCTCCTCGAACAGCGGGTCGAATTCGTTGACCGCATCGATGGAGAAGGACTGCCGGCTGCTCTCCTGGCGCCCGGTGCGTCCGATGGGCGGTTCCAGCGGATAGTCGGAGTCGGTATTGGTCTTGACCAGGTAGAACTCCACCTCGGGAGCGACCACCGGCTTCCAGCCACGCGCGGCATAGAACTCCAGCACTCGCTTGAGCACGTGACGCGGCGCCAGCTCCACCGGTTCGCCGGTGAGATAGTGGCAGTCGTGAATGATCTGTGCCGTCGGGTCATCGGCCCAGGGCACGAGATAGATGGCGTTGAGATCGGGCACCAGCTCCATGTCCCGCTCGGCGGGATTCCAGAAGCGGATGTCCTCGTCGTCTGGATAGCCACCGGTGACGGTCTGGATGAAGATCGAGTCGGGCAGACGCGGACGCCCGCCGTTGAGGTACTTGCCGGCGGGCATGATCTTGCCCTTGAGAATCCCGGTCAGGTCGCTGACCAGGCATTCGACTTCGGTGATGCCGTGCGACTGAAACCAGTCGTTGAGGACCGGCCGATCCTGTGAGTCACTCATGGGGTTGTCCTTGCGGAAATTGGCGGGCTCCCGGCCGAGACCGGGAGCCGCTCGCTCAGCGAGACTGGACCTCCGACCACAGCTGCTGAAAGGTCTGCAGTGCCTCGCCCTGGAGGCTGGGCGTGAAACGCAGCCGCTCCATGTCATCGTCGCTGGGCTGTACCGGCGGCTGGGTGAGCACTTCATCGAGGTGAGGCTCTGCCGCGGCGTTGGGGCTGGCGTAGTAGTTGTAGTTGGAGAGCCGTGCTCCGACCTCGGCATCGAGGATGAAGTCGATGAACTTGTGCGCCATGTCGGGATTAGGCGCCTCGGACGGAATCAGCATGGCATCCACCCACATCTCGGCGCCTTCATCGGGAATCATGAAGTCCAGTGTCGCGAAGGTTTCCGGATCCTCGTCCTTGAAGAACAGATAGTCGCCGTTGTAGCTCATGCCCACATGAGTAACCCCGCGGGCCAGCTGCTGCAGCGCCGGAGTGCCGTCGGTGAAGCCGCTGAAGGTATCGCGCCGCTTGGTGTCGATGATCAGCCGGGCGGCCTCCTTCCAGGCCTCGGGATCGGTGCAGTCGTAGCCGTGCCCCAGGTAGGCGCAAGCGGCCCCCATGCTCACCTGACCGTCGCCCATCAAGGCGAAGGGATGATCGGGATTGACCTCGGTGTCGAACATCAACGACCAGCTCTTGGGCGCTTCGGGAAAGGTCTCGGTGTTGTAGACCAGTGCCGTGGTCCCCCACTGGTAGGGAGCGGAGTATTCGGCACCCGGGTCATAGCTCGGGTCGCGGAACTGCTCCATGACATTGTCGAGATTGTCGAGCTTCGACTTGTCGAGTTTCTGCACCAGGCCGGTCTCGATCAGGCGCGGCACGTAGTAGTTGGAGGGTACGATGATGTCGTACTGCGACACCCCGCCGGCATTGAGCTTGGCGAACATCTCGGGCAGCGAGTTGAAGTAGTTTTGCACCACTTCAACGTCGTATTGCGCTTCGAAGTCCTCGATGATGTCGGGATCCATGTATTCGGTCCAGTTGAACAGGTAAAGCTTGTTCTCCTGGGCGTGGACGCTGCCGGCGAGCAGCAGCCCACCGAGGGACAGGGCCAGAGTCGTCTTGTGCATTGTCATAGTGCTCTCCTCGTTTCCCCTTGGGTCATTGAGTGCCGGCTCAGGCCGGCCGGCGACGGCTGAACAGTAGGCTCGCAATGGCGGCGATCGCCACGGCACCGAGCATCAGGGTGGCAACGGCATTGATCTCGGGAGAGACCCCCTTCTTGATCGCCCCCCAGATATAGATGGGCAGGGTGGCGCTCTCCGGTCCGGCGGTGAAGAAGCTGATGACGAAGTCATCCACCGACAAGGTAAAGGAGAGGAAGGACGCCGAGATCAACGCTGGCTTGATGGTCGGCAGCATGAAGTGCACCGCTCGCTTGACCGGCGAGGCGTAGAGATCCTTGGCCGCCTCGAACAGCGCCGGGTCGAGCCCGACGAAGCGCGAATAGACGATCAGCGCCACGAAGGGGATCTGGAAGGTGACGTGGGCAATGATCATGGTGCCCAGCCCCGGCTGCAGGAATCCGGTCAGTCGGTGGATCTGCACGAAAAAGGCCATCTCGGAAATGCCGAAGACGATATCCGGCAACACGATGGGCAGGTAGATCAGCACGATCAGCCAGCCGAGCTTGCGATGGCGATGACGGTACATGCCATAACCGATGAGACAGCCGATGCCCAGCGCCACCACCGAGGAGACGATGGCCAGGATCATGCTGTTGGCAAAGGCCGAGAGAATCTCTTCATTGCCCAGTAGGCGCTCGTACCAGCGCAAGGAGAAGCCGGTGAAGCTGGCCGCACTGTTGGCTGCATTGAAGGAGAACAGTACCACCACAGCCAGCGGCAAGTAGAGGAACAGCAGCGTCAGCCACCAGATGCCAGTCAGTGCACGCCGGAAGGATCGCTTGTTCATATCACCACCTCCTCGCCGCCACCCAGGCGTTTGCCGATGCGACGCATGGCGAACAGACCGATGAAGGTAGCGATCAGCATCAGGATGGCGCCGGCGGCGCCCAGCGGCCAGTTGGCGGATCCCGCGAACTGATTGGCCACCAGATTGCCCAGCATCATCCCCTTGCCGCCGCCGAGCAGCTCGGGAATCACGTACATGCCGAAGGCGGGAATGGCCACCAGCACGACTCCGGCCAGCAGCCCCGGCAGCGTCTGAGGAAAGACGGCATGCCAGAAGGCGCGCTGCGGCGAAGCGTAGAGATCCTGTGCGGCCTCCACCTGGGCCGTGTCGAGCTTCTCGAAGGCGGCATACAGAGGCAGAACCATGAACGGCAGGAAGTTGTAGACAAGGCCCAACGTCACCGCAAAGTTCGATGGATAGAGCCCCATGTTGGGCGCAATCAGTCCCAGGCTCTCGGCCACGCCGGACAGGGGCGTTCCCGGTGCTAGCAGATTCATCCAGCCGAACGTGCGGATCACCTGATTGGTCCAGGAAGGCACCACCACGGCAAGCAGCATGATCGGGCGCCACCGGGCACGACAGGTCGAGATGTAATAGGCGATGGGGTAGGCGATGATCACCACCAGCGCCGTGGAGACCAGCGTCTGCCACAGCGAGCGCAGCAGCGTGTATAGGTTGCCCGGACTCCAGCCGAGGAAGCCGAATCCAGCCAACTGACGGAACGACTCCAGGGAGAGCGGCATCTCCGGCAACCCATAGGTGCCGCTGGACATGAAGGCCACGCTCATCAGGTAGGCGCTGGGCAATACCAGGAAGAAGACGATCCACGATGCGCCGGGCGCCACGGTCATCAGCAGGTGTCGGGCCTCGCGAACCATGGCTTGGCTGCGAGCGGTGGGGAGCGTGCCGGAATAAGCCATGTCTCCTCCTCACTCGGCCAGGGTGACGAGGTCGTCGGACGCCACCACGACGGTGACCCGCTCATCGACCTCGGGAAGGTGGCGACCGCGGTTGTTGACCATGGCCTGCAGGGTGGTGTCGGCGACAGCCAGACGATACTCGGCATGGCTGCCGCGGTAGAGGCGCTCGACCACGCGAGCCGGCAAATGATTGGGCCCTTCGACGTCTCCAGGCAGCAGGTCCAGCGTCTCGGGGCGAATCAGCAGCAGCTCGCCGGCGCCGGCCTGCTCCACGCGCAGTTGACCCAGCGACGTGGTCACCCTGTCGCCATCCCGAGCGGTGATTGGGTAGAGGTTGTCATGGCCCATGAAACGAGCCACGAAGGCATTGACGGGCCGCTCATAGACGTCGCGCGGCGGTCCGACCTGCTGGATCAACCCTCCATTGAGCACGGCGATGCGATCCGACATCACCATCGCTTCCTGCTGGTCGTGAGTGACGAACACGAAGGTCATGCCGAGCCGCTTCTGCACTCGCAGCAGTTCCACCTGAAGCTGACTGCGCAGCCCTGCATCCAGCGCCGATAGCGGCTCGTCGAGCAGCAGCACGTCGGGCTCGCAGACCAGCGCCCGCGCCAGGGCTATGCGCTGGCGCTGACCACCGGAGAGCTGATCGACACGGCGGTCGATGAGATCCCCAAGTTGGATGAACTCGGCGATCTTCGCGACACGGGCATCGCACTCGGCCGCCGCAAGCCCCTGCATCTTGAGCCCGAAAGCGAGGTTGTCGCGCACCGACAGATGCGGAAAGAGCGCATAGGACTGGAACACGGTATTCACGCTGCGCCGGTGGGGAGGCACTTCGGTGACGTCACGTCCGCCAATCTGCAAGCGCCCCTCATCGGCTTCTTCGAGGCCGGCGAGGATGCGCAGCAACGTCGTCTTGCCACAGCCGGATGGCCCCAGCAACGTAAAGAACTCACCGGGCTCGATATCCAGATCGACACCGGCAAGGGCCACGGTATCGCGGCCGAAACGCTTGTGCAGCCCCTGTAGCTCGATGGACGAGGCTTCGCGGGTCGGGGTAGCCCGCGCGGCCGAGGTCGGTGAGGTCTTGCCGGTAGCATCCGCCGTCATGGAGTCGCTCATGGTAGGGCCCTCGAAGTGGCGACCGTCGGGTTACAACCGATCACGCAATTTGTAGAAATGGGTAGCGAGCAGCAGCAGTGGCAGACGCAAGCGGCGCCCACCCGGAAAGCGACGATGCGGCATGGCCGAGAAGACATCGAAGCGCTCGCTCTGTCCGCCAATGGCTTCTGCCAGCAGTTTCCCCGCCAGGCCCGCCAGCGCCATGCCATGGCCGGAATACCCCTGTGCATAGAAGAGATTGGCATCCAGGCGGCCGAAGTCCGGCGCACGATTGAGGGTGATCGCCACGTCACCTCCCCAGCGATAGTCGATGCTCACGCCCTGGAGAGCCGGAAACAGACGGGCGATCTTGGCATCCATGCGCGCCGACAGGTTGCGCGGTTCACGGCCGTCGTAGCTCACTTCGCCGCCATAGATCAGCCGCCGGGAGGCCGAGAGGCGATAGTAGTCGAGAACGAAATTGGCATCCGAGAGAGCATCGTTGTGCGGCAACACCCGCGCCGCCTGATCCGCGGTGAGCGGCTCGGTGGCGATCATATAGTTGGCAGCACGCATCACCCGACCGCTGAGCTCGGGCACCAGACCGCTCTGATAGGCGTTGGTGGCCAGCACCACGAAGTCGGCACTCACCCGCCCGGCCTCGGTCGTTACGGCCGGCTTTGGTCCTCGCTGAACGGCCAACGCGGGGCTGTGCTCGTGAAGCTGCACCCCGGCGGCCTGCGCCGCCCTGGCCAGCCCCAAGGTATAATTGAGGGGATGCAGGTGACCCGCCTCGCGCTCGTAGAGCGCGCCGGGATAGACATCGGTGACCACACGCTCGCGCAGCGCATCGCCCTCGAGCCACTCCAGGGCTTCATAGCCGTAATCTCTGGCCATGCGGTCGCGAAAGGCCTTCAGCTCTCTGACATGACGCGTTTTCACCGCGGCGTGCAGATAGCCCCATGACAGTTCGCAGGGAATGGCATGCCGTTCGACGCGCTCGGCAGTGAGACGCACGGCCTCACGGCTCATCTCCCACACGTCGCGCGCCGCTTCTTGCCCCAGCGCCTTTTCGATGGTCGCCATGTCGGTACCCAGCCCGGGCAGAATCTGTCCGCCGCTGCGCCCGGACGCCCCATGACCGATCTCGCCGGCTTCAAGCAATGTCACCGCGTGGCCGCGCTCGGCCAGATGCAGCGCTGCCGACAGTCCGGTGATGCCCCCTCCGATGACGCATACGTCGGCCCGCACCTCGCCGGCCAGCGGCGGGCAAGCATCCAGGTCCACGGCGATGGAGTCGCGATACCAGGAAGCGGGGCGCTCGAGGCGTCGCGCAGTAGAAGAAAGGGAAGCCTGTGTATTCATGCGCACTGCGCTCGTTGTTGTTGGTTGCGATCAGCAAATACGCGGGAGAATGCCGGATATCTCGCGTTCCCCGCGCCACCAGTTTGACACCAGGCAGCGCACGAATGTCAAGTATTCAATAACGGGGGCAGTATCGGCGCCAGGGAAACTCCAGGCATTATCGCTCATAGAAAGCGCTAAAAAACTACCGTCTCGCTCATTCCGAACGTAAAAACTGTCAAATAAAAAATGCCAAAGAATCAGGCCGCCCGCAGCGCTGCACAGTGAACACGCCGTGCGTCTAATCGGCGCTGCATACCGGGCACGCCGGATCCCGCGGCACCTGGAAATGACGCCACTGGCCGTGCAGGCCGTCAAAGGTGGAGAGCCCGCGATGCGGCATGCCGGCGCCGCTGAGCAGCTTGATCGCCTCCAGCGCCTGGAAACAGCCGATGAGCCCCACCAGCGGCGCCACCACCCCGCTCTCGGCACAGGAGAGCGCCTCGTCGCCCAGGCCATCAGGCGGGTAGAGACAGGCATAGCAAGGGCAGTCGGGATCGCGCGGGTCGAAGACCGCCAGCTGGCCGGAGAAGCGAATCGCTGCCCCGGAAACCAGCGGCACGCCAGCACGCCAACAGGCGGCGTTGATGGCATAGCGACTGGAGAAGCGATCGGTGCAGTCGAGGACCAGGTCGGCGGCTGCAACGGCCGCATCCATGGCCTCGCCGTCCAGGTGCTGCGTCAACGCTTCGATCCGGCACCCGGGGTTGAGTCCCAGCGCCGCCTCGCGGGCCGAGGCAGCCTTGTTGTGGCCGAGGTCGGCCATGCCATGGGCGATCTGGCGCTGCAAGTTGGAAAGCTCCACCGTATCGGCATCGGCGATGCTCAGCCGCCCCACGCCGGCCGCGGCCAGATAGAGCGCCACCGGCGAGCCCAATCCACCGGCACCCACCACCAGCGCACGGGATGCGAGCAGGCGCTCCTGCCCCTCGATGTCGATCGCCTCCAGCATGATCTGGCGGCTGTAGCGCAGCAGTGCCTCGTCGCTCATGGCACTCATTTTTCTTCGAGCTCCTCGATATCGGGTACGTAGAGGGAAAACTCCTCCTTGACCTCCTCCATCACCACGTAGCTCTTGGACTCCTTGACGCCCGGCAGGGTCAGCACCACGTCACCCAGCAGCTGGCGATAGGCCGACATCTCCGGGATGCGACACTTGAGGATGTAGTCGAACTGCCCTGAAACCAGGTGACACTCCTGAATCTGCGGAAGCCGCGCCACGGCGCGACGAAACTCGTCGAATACCGCCGGCGACTGGGTCTCCAGGCTGATCTCCACGAACACCAGCAGGTTGGCCTTCAGCGCACGGGGGTCGAGCACGGCGCGGTAGCCGCGGATGACGCCGGCCCGCTCGAGGCGCTTGACGCGCTCCAGGCAGGGCGTGGTGGAGAGCCCGACCTGAGCGGCCAGGTCGACGTAGGAGATGCGGGCATTCTCCTGCAGGCAACGCAGAATCTTTAGGTCGATGCGATCGAGCGAGCGGGTCTTGGCTTTCATTGTTGGATGGACACACCGGTCGAAATGGATGGAGGCTGTCGACGCGGCAGGCGATTCACCTGAAATTTCCCAGCGGCGGAGGAAACCGCCAGCGTTCGTTCTCGGGATCGGGCCGACTGTCGGTATTTTTTCCTGAACACATGTATCACAGTGGATGCCCCCCCTCCAGTAACGCCCCCTCAACGCAGGCCGGGCATTCTCCCCAGGCTGACCCGCTCGTGACCCGCCAGGTCGTGGTGACTCGCCACCTCGGCGTAGCCGGCCACCAACAGCTGCTCGCGCACGGCCGCTCCCTGGGCGTGGCCGTGCTCCAGAGCGAGCCACCCCCCCGCCACCAGATGGTCGCGCGCGGCTGCGACGATATAGCGCAGGTCATCCAGGCCATCGGAGCCGGCCACCAAGGCGCTCACCGGCTCGAAGCGCACGTCGCCATGCACCAGATGGGGATCGTCCGCAGCGACGTAGGGAGGATTGGCGACGATCACGTCGAAACGCTCACCGACGAGTGCCGTGAACCAGTCGCTTACGAGGAATGCGGCATTGCCGATGGCCAGCCGTTCGGCGTTGCGGCGTGCCAGGGCCACCGCCTCGGTCTGATGATCGATACCGACCACCGACCAATCCGGCCGTTCGCTGGCAAAGGCCAGGGCAATGGCGCCAGTGCCAGTGCCCAGATCGAGCAGCCTGCCCACCGCCGCCGGTGCCAGTGCCAGCGCCACGTCGACCAGCGTCTCGGTGTCCGGTCGTGGAATCAGGGTACTCGGGTGAGTCTCCAGGGAGAGCCCCCAGAACTCCCGCTCACCAGTGAGGTAGGCTACGGGGCGACCCGCGGCGCGCGCGGCCACCAGCGCCTCGAAGCGCGCCCGAACCAGAGTCGTCGCCTCACGGTCGCCCCAGGTGTAGAGCCAGGTGCGAGTGCACCCCAGGGCATGACACAGCAGCACTTCGGCATCCAGACGTGGCGTGGGTGAGCCCGTCAGGCGCCGGATCGCTCGCCGCAGCAACCTGTCCAGATGCATTACGTGCCCTGCAACTGCAGAGCGGCGAGCTGCTCGGCCTGGTACTCATGGATCAGTGGAGCGATCACCTCGTCGAGTTGCTCACCGCTGACCACCTCGCCCAGCTTGTAGAGGGTGAGATTGATGCGATGGTCGGTGACGCGGCCCTGAGGAAAGTTGTAGGTGCGAATGCGCTCGCTGCGATCGCCGGACCCCACCAACGATCGCCGCGCATCCGCTTGTTCCTGCCGCTGGCTATCCACGGCCGTCTGCTTGAGCTTGGCAGCGAGCAGTGACATGGCTCTGGCGCGATTCTTGTGCTGGCTGCGCTCTTCCTGGCACTCCACCACCACCCCGGTGGGCAGGTGCGTCAGGCGAATGGCCGAGTCGGTAGTATTGACGTGCTGGCCGCCCGCCCCGCTGGAGCGGAAGGTATCCACCCGCAGATCGCCCGGATCGATGTCGACGTCTCCGACCTCGTCGGCTTCGGGCATCACCGCCACGGTGCACGCCGAGGTATGGATCCGCCCCTGGGATTCGGTGGCCGGCACGCGCTGCACGCGGTGCGCGCCGGACTCGAACTTGAGCCGCGCATAGACGCCCTCGCCCTTGATGCGCGAGATGATCTCCTTGTAGCCACCCTGTTCGCCATGGCTGGCGCTGACCACTTCGACCTTCCACCCCTGCTTCTCGGCGTAGCGCGAATACATCCGGAACAGATCGCCGGCGAACAGCGCCGCCTCGTCGCCGCCGGTACCGGCACGAATCTCGAGGAAGACGTTGCGCCGGTCGTCGGGATCCTTGGGCACCAGCAGCTGCTTGAGGCGAGTTTCCAGTGTTTCCAGCTTGTCGCGACCTTCGGCGAGCTCCAGCTCGGCCAGTTCGCGCAGCTCGGCATCGCTGTCATTGGTCAGCTCGCCGGCGCTCTCCAGGTCGGCCTCGGTGGCACGGTAGTCCCGCCAGGCCTCGACCAACGGCTCGAGTTCGGCATATTCGCGCGAGTAGTCGCGAAAGCGCGGCTGATCGCCGATCACCTCCGGTTCCGCCAGCAGGGCGGAAAGCTCCTCGAAGCGCTCGACAAAGGCATCGAGACGCTGGCGCAGGGTCGCTTTCATGGCGTGTCCTGTCAGGATTTCGGGGAAGGGGGGTCGAGCAGCAGAGACTCCGCGGCGGCCAGCAGGTCGCGGCGCTCGCTGCCCGACGCCTCGCGCATGGCCACGGTGGGGCGGTGCAACAGGCGGTTGGTGAGCTGATGCGCCAGCAGACGAACCACGCTCTCCGGATCCTCGCCGCGCGCCAGACGCGCCAGCGCCTGCTGCTCGGAGAGCTCGCGCAGGTCGATGGCCTGGTCGCGGTAACGCCGGATCAGCTCACCGCTGCTGCGGATGCGCCGCTCGTGTAGCCACATGCTGACGCCGTGCTCAATCAGCGACTCGGCCTGATCCGCAGCCACCTGGCGATGCCGGCGATTCTCCTGAATCACCTCGTTCAGATCGTCCACGGTATACAGGAAGACGTCATCGAGCTCGCCCACCTCCGGCTCGATATCCCGCGGCACGGCGATGTCGACCATAAAGATCGGCCGGTGGCGGCGCTTCTTCAAAGCCCGCTCGGCCATGCCCTTGCCGAGGATGGGCAGCGGCGCTGCCGTGGAGGAGATGACGATATCGGCGCGCGGCAAGGCATCGGGGATTTCGTTGAGCGAAATCGCCTCGGCATTGAACTGGCTGGCCAATTCCTCGGCCCGCTCGCGGGTCCGGTTGGCGACGATCATCTCGCGCACCCCCGCCTCGCGCAGATGGCGGGCCACCAGTTCGATGGTCTCGCCAGCACCGATCAGCATAGCCCGTGAACGGGCGAAGTCATCGAAGATCCGACTGGCCAGGCTGACCGCCGCGTAGGCCACCGACACCGGGTTCTGGCCAATGCCGGTCCGCGTACGCACCTGCTTGGCCACGGAAAAAGTGTGCTGAAAAAGCAGCTCGAGTTCACCGCCCAGCCCCTGGGCATCGCGCGCCGACTGGTAGGCTTCCTTCAACTGACCGAGGATCTGCGGCTCGCCGAGCACCATGGAATCGAGACCCACGGCCACCCGCATCAGGTGGCGTGCTGCCTCATTATCCAGGTAGTGATAAGCGCAGCGAGACAGGTCATCCACCGGCAAGCCATGGAAATCGCTCAACCAGTCGAGGATCGGCCTTTCACCGCTGGATTCGGTAACGCAGTACAGTTCCGTACGATTGCAGGTCGACAGCACGGCTGCTTCCCGCACCTCGGGCATGCCGCGAAGCTGACCGAGTGCCGATGTCAACTGCGGGGGCGTGAAGGCGACCCGTTCGCGTACGGCGACGGTAGCCGTCTTGTGATTGATACCAAGGGCAAGAAGCGTCATGCGTTAGGCGTCTTCGCGTTGTGTCGTTCGGTGGTGCCTCAAAAGCCCACCTCTGCGGCGCAGGATTCTACCACAGCCTGACCGTTCGGGCGCCAGGCGGCCGTGATGCAACCTTGACCTGCCGCAAGAACCCCTGGCGGCCTCCTCTGCGACCGATACCCAGGAGATCGTCATGCCTGACGGCAATTGCCCGCCAAGCGCGCGGCCGTCGCTTTGCCCATGCGCCATGAGCCGGTATGCTGACGGCTTGGTCTACTGGACAGGATTCGCATGCCCTCCACCTACCGCGCGGCGACACGCTCTCGCCTTCATCATCCGAGTCGGCGCTGGCGCCTCGGGCTGGCCGCGTCCGGCCTCGTTGCTCCTCTGCTGCTGGCCGCATGCCAGGCGCTGCCGACGCCCGACTCCGGCAACGCCCATGAGGATCCACTGGCCAATGCACCGGCCATCGAGGAGGGACTCGATGCCGACAGTCTTTCGTCGCTGCTGCTGGCCGAGTTCGCCGGCCAGCGTGGCGACTACCGGCGCGCCACCCAAGAATACCTGAAGATGGCCGAACGCCTCGGCATCCCCTCGCTGGCCGAGCGCGCCACCTTGGCGGCACGCTTCAGCAGCGACCCGCTGCTACTCGAGGAATCCGTCGAGCGCTGGCAGCGCTTGGCTCCCCAGGCAAACGCCCCCATGCGCTTGTTGGCTGGCCTCGCCATCCAGCGCGGCAACTGGCTCGAGGCCCTCGAACAGCGCCTGGCCCTTGCCGAGCGAGGCAGCCAGGCCGACCTTTCCGGACTGGTGGAGCTGGCGCTGGAGTCCGACACCGACCTGGTGCCGCTTCGCCAGCGACTCGCCACCTTCCTCGAACATGTCGACGACGAGCTGCCCCGGCTGCACGACGCCGAACTGGCACTGGCCATGCTGGAGGCTGCCACTGGCCTGACGCACCGCGCCAATGCACGTCTGACCAGACTCGCTGAGCGGCACCCTGAATTGCCGGCGATATGGTTCGCCCGCGCCCAGCTGGCCCTGAACGCCGACGATCCCGAACGCGCCCGCAACGCCGCCCGGCGCGGGCTCGACATTTCTCCGGATGACCCTCGTTTCGTGCTGCAGCTCGCCCAGGCCGAACTGGCGCTGGGTAACGTAGCCGCCGCCGAAGCCCGTACCGATGCCCTGCTCGACAGTCATGCCGGCGGGCACGAACTGCGTCTCGCCTTGGCCGAGCTCTACTTGGAGAGGGGCCACCTCGAGCCGGCACGCCGCCTGCTGCTGCCTCTCACCGACAGCGACGAAACGCCGGCCGGGGCATTCGCATTGCTGGGTGCCATCGCCGAGGCCGAAGGCGAAGTCGACAACGCCCTTCTCTATTACCGGCAGGTGCCTCCCGGCGATGAATTCCTGAACGCCCGTCTGCGTGCGGCACGCATGCTCATCGACGATGGACGCCTGCAGGACGCCCGCGCCTTCCTGCGTATCGAACGGCTGCGCCACGAGCAGCACTACAGCGACCTGGTCGCTCTCGAGGTGGAGCTTCTCGACGAGCAGGGACGCCAGGACGCCGCCGACACCCTGCTCGACAGCGAACTCGAACGCACTCCCAACGACGAACAGCTTCTTTATCTGCGTGCCATGCGCACCTGGCAAGAGGGCGACCTCGAGGCCATGGAGCGTGACCTCGGGCGCATCATCGAGAACGATCCCGAGCACGCCATGGCCCTCAACGCCCTGGGCTATACCCTGGCCGACCTCGACATCGAGGACCGTCTCGAGGAAGCGCGCGAGCTGATCGAGCGCGCCTACGAGCTGGATCCCGGCAATGCCGCCATTCTCGACAGCCTCGGCTGGGTCTACTACCGACTCGGCGATGCCGAACGCGCCCTGCCATGGCTGGAGCGCGCCTATGCCGCCATGCCGGACCAGGAAGTCGCCGCCCATCTGGTCGAAGTGCTGTGGGCCCTCGACCGCCGGGATGAAGCCCGCGACACGGTCCGCGAGGCACTCGAACGCTTCGATGAACACCCGCTGCTGGACGAGTTGCTCGAACGCATCCCCGAGCTCGTCCCTGATGCCTCTCAGACAGATGAGACATGATCATGACCTTTTTCCTGCCGACCCCACGACTTCTCTTGCTCACACTCGCCCTGGCCCTGCTGGCTGGATGCGCGGGTCGCCCGGATGCCCCGGAAGGCGAACGCCAACCCGGTGACTGGGAGGCGCAACGGGCGCGCATCGAAGCGTTCGATACCTGGTCCCTGATCGGCAAGGCCGGACTTCGCACCCCCGAGGAGTCGACCAGCGCCAACCTCGACTGGAGCCAGTACCCTCACTACTACCGCCTGCTCATCAGCGGTCCGTTCGGTAGCGGACGCAACACCCTGGAAGGACGCGAGGGCCGCTTCTCGATGACCACCGCCGAGGGCCGCTTCGAAGCCGAGACACCGCAAGCGCTGATGCAGGAACAGCTCGGCTGGTCGCTGCCCGTCGAAGCGCTCGCCGAATGGGTTCGCGGCCTGCCGGACGAAGAGCGCCCCCATCAGCTGGAAACGGACGCGCTGGGCTTCCCGCGCCACCTGCAGCAGGACGGCTGGACGATCGACTATCGCGACTGGACCCAGGTGGAGTCGCTGTGGCTACCGCGCCGCCTGGTGATGACCTACGACGACCTGCGCGTGACATTGGTGATCAACGAATGGCGACCGGAAAGCGACGATGACTGAGCCAACGCCGGGCCCGGCGTGGCTCGCGCTGCCCGCCCCGGCCAAGCTCAATCGCCTGCTGCACATCGTCGGTCGCCGCGCCGACGGCTACCACGAACTGCAGACACTCTTTCAGTTCCTCGACCACGGCGACACGCTCCACCTGCGCCGGCGAAGCGATGGCGAAATCCGTCTCACGCCACCGCTGCCGGGCGTTGCCATGGATGACAACCTCATCGTGCGTGCCGCTCGTGCGCTGCAGGCCGCCGGCCGCGTGCGGTTCGGTGCCGACATCCACCTCGACAAGCGCCTTCCCATGGGCGGCGGCCTGGGCGGTGGGAGCTCCAACGCCGCCACCGCACTGCTCGGCCTTGAGCACCTGTGGAACCTCGGTTTCGAGCTGGACGAACTGGCCGACCTCGGGCTCGCCCTGGGTGCCGACGTGCCGGTCTTCGTGCGCGGTCATGCTGCCTGGGGAGAAGGCATCGGCGAACGACTCACGCCGGTCGAGCTCGATACGCCCTGGTTCGTGGTCGTCCACCCCAGCGTCACGGTGGCCACGCCGGCCGTGTTCGGGGCTTCACAATTGACACGCGACACCCCCCCGATTACCATGGCGCGCGCACTGCAGGGGGGAGCGCCCGGCTGGCGCAACGACTGCGAGCCTACCGTCAAGGCACTCTATCCGGCCGTCGCTGACGCGCTGAGCTGGCTTGGCGAGCGCGCACCGGCCATGCTGACCGGCACCGGCGCCTGCGTCTTCGCCACTCTGACGAGCGAAGACGAGGCCCAGCGGCTGCTGGCCAACATGCCGGAGCGCTGGATGGCCTTCGCGGCACGAGGCCTGAATCGCTCACCCCTTCATGCTGCGCTGGGTCGATGATCGCCGTCGCAAAGCGCCATGGCGGCGGCGCGCTGAACCGACCCGGTGCGGAGCCGATTGCTGGGGTATAGCCAAGCGGTAAGGCAGCGGTTTTTGGTATCGCCATGCGGAGGTTCGAATCCTCCTACCCCAGCCATTCCGTCCCGGACGACCGTCGACCCGATCCCTGAAGACCCAACACAGCAAAGGTGGCTGCGCGTGTCAAAATTGATGGTTTTCGCCGGGAACGCCAATCCCGAACTCGCCCAGAAGGTTGCCGAGAGCCTGGACACTCGTCTCGGCAATGCCACGGTCGGGCAATTCAGCGACGGCGAAATCGCGGTCGAAATCAACGAGAACGTGCGCGGCAAGGACATCTTCATTCTGCAGTCCACCTGTGCGCCGACCAACGATAATCTGATGGAACTGATCCTGATGACGGATGCCCTTCGCCGGGCCTCCGCCACCCGGGTCACGGCCGTGGTGCCCTATTTCGGTTATGCCCGCCAGGATCGCCGCGTGCGCTCCGCCCGCGTTCCGATTTCCGCCAAGGTGGTCGCCGACATGATGGTCAAGTCCGGTATCGACCGCGTCATGACCATGGATCTGCATGCCGACCAGATCCAGGGCTTCTTCGACGTGCCGGTGGACAACGTCTACGGCTCGCCGATTCTGCTCGACGACATCGAGCGCCAGAACTACGACGACCTGGTGGTAGTGTCACCAGACGTGGGCGGCGTGGTACGGGCCCGTGCCATCGCCAAGCAGCTCAACGCCGACCTCGCCATCATCGACAAGCGCCGCCCCCAGGCCAACCAGGCCCAGGTGATGCATATCATTGGCGAAGTCGAGAACCGTACCTGCGTGGTGGTGGACGACATGATCGATACCGCCGGCACCCTGTGCAAGGCCGGCGACGCTCTGAAGGATCACGGGGCTCGCCGCGTGGTCGCCTATGCCACCCACCCGATTCTCTCCGGCCCGGCCGTGGACAACATCACCGGCTCGGTGCTCGACGAGGTCGTCGTCACCGATACCATTCCGCTCTCCGACACGGCTCGCCGCAGCGGCAAGATCCGCCAGCTCAGCGTGGCCGGCCTGATCGCCGAGGCGATCCGTCGGGTCAGCAACGAAGAATCCGTCAGCGCCATGTTCCACTGAATCCCATTCGGTCGAACGGCGTGACGTAGGTCCCGGGCGATGTCGCCCGGGCAACCGGAAGCGTTGGGATCTGGTCGCGGGTCCGAGCGTTTCCTTATTCTCCAGAAAGAGGCAATTCCATGTCCGATTACACACTCAACGCCAGCGTTCGTAACGACCTGGGGAAAGGTGCGAGCCGCCGCCTGCGTCGTGCGAACGAACAAGTGCCGGCCATCGTCTATGGTGGCGAGCAGGCACCCCAACCCATCGCCGTCGACAAGACCAGCTTCTACAAGGCACTCGAGGAAGAAGCCTTCTTCTCCTCGGTGATCACACTGCAGGTGGACGGCAAGCCTCAGCAGGTCGTGGTGCGCGACCTTCAGCGCCATCCCTACAAGCCGTTGGTCACTCACGCCGACTTCCTGCGCGTGGACGCCACCCACGCGATCAACCTGCGCATTCCGCTGCACGTCATCGGTGAAGAGACGTGCGTCGGCATCAAGGATCAGGGCGGCGAACTGCACGTGCTCTCCAACGACATCGAGGTGAGCTGCCTGCCCAAGGATCTCCCCGACTACCTCGAGGTCGACATTGCCGACGTCGAGCTGGGCAGCACCCTGCACCTTTCCGACCTCAAGCTGCCGGCCGGCGTCACCTTGGTCGAGCTCTCCCACGGCGAAGATCATGACAACGCCGTGCTGAGCATCACCAAGCCCAAGACCCGCGCTGCCGGCGAACCCGAGGACGGCGAAGCCGCCGAGGGCGAGGAAGGCGAAGAGAGCGGCGAGTAACCCCGCCGCTCAGGGGTCACGCCTAGCGTGGCCCCACTCTTTACTTCAAGCGCCTCGGCGCTTGTTTTTTTGTTGGGAGTCTGAGCGATGAGTCAGGTCAAAGCGATCATCGGATTGGGCAATCCGGGCCCCGACTACGCCACCACTCGGCACAATGCCGGCGCATGGCTGGTCGAGGCCATGGCACGCACAGCCGGCACCGAGCTCCGTCCGGAACGCAAGTTCCTCGGGTTGCATGCCAAGGTGCGTCTCGATGGCCATGAGCTGCACCTGCTCGAACCCACGACCTTCATGAATCGTAGCGGCGGCGCCGTTGCGGCGCTGACCCAGTTCTTCAAGATCGCGCCGGACGAGCTGCTGGTCGCTCACGACGAACTGGACCTGCCTCCGGGTGCGGCGCGCTACAAACGAGGCGGCGGCCACGGCGGGCACAACGGCCTGCGCGACATCATCCGTGCGCTGGGCAATGACAACTCGTTTCACCGCCTGCGCATCGGTATCGGCCACCCGGGCGATGCCCGTCAGGTGACGAACTACGTACTGGGCCGTCCCGGCAAGGCCGAGCGTGCCGCCATCGACGCGGCCATCGACGAGTGCCAGACCACCCTGCCCCTGGCCATCGCCGACGACTGGGCCCGCGCCATGAACCGGCTGCACAGCTTTTCAGCCTCCGGCTGAAAAGCCAGCCAAAAGTTTGAAGCCATAAGCTGTAAGTAACCCCACGGCTGGCCGGAATGGGGTTTCTGACAGCTTACAGCTTATGGCTTACAGCTCGGTCGCGTAGAATACCGGCCAATCGCCAATTTCGAACACGCTTTCCAGGACGATCCCATGGGTTTCAACTGCGGTATCGTCGGCCTGCCCAACGTCGGCAAGTCGACCCTCTTCAACGCCTTGACCAAGTCCGGTATCGACGCCGAGAACTTTCCCTTCTGCACCATCGAGCCGAACGTGGGCATCGTACCCATGCCCGACCCGCGTCTCGACCGACTCGCCGAGATCGTGAAGCCGCAGAAGGTGATCCCCACCACCATGGAGTTCGTCGACATTGCCGGCCTGGTGGCGGGTGCTTCCAAGGGCGAGGGGCTGGGCAACCAGTTCCTGGCCAACATCCGCGAGACCCAAGCCATCGCCCACGTTGTGCGCTGCTTCGACAACGACAACGTCATCCACGTGGCCAACCAGGTCGATCCGCGGGCCGACATCGAGACCATCAATCTGGAGCTCGCTCTGGCCGACCTCGACACCGTGGAGCGTGCCATCCAGCGCCTGACCCGCGTGGTCAAGAGCGGCGACAAGGAGGCCATTGCCACCAAGGCGATCCTCGACCGCGTCCAGCCGCACCTGGCCGAAGGGCAACCACTGCGCAGTTTCGGCCTCGATGACGACGCGAAGAAACAGCTCAAGAGCTTCGGCTTCCTGACCCTCAAGCCCACCATGTACATCGCCAACGTCAACGAAGACGGCTTCGAGAACAACCCCTACCTCAAGGTGGTCCGTGAGATCGCCGCCGAGGAAGGCGCCGTGGTGGTGCCGGTGTGCAACCAGATCGAGGCCGAAATCGCCGAGCTCGACGACGAGGAGCGTGCCATGTTCCTCGACGAGATGGGCATGGAGGAGCCCGGTCTCGACCGGGTGATCCGTGCCGGCTATGCTCTGCTCGGCCTGCAGACCTACTTCACCGCCGGCGAGAAAGAGGTGCGCGCCTGGACGGTCAAGGTCGGTGCCACCGCCCCGGAGGCCGCTGGCGTGATCCACACCGACTTCCAGAAGGGCTTCATTCGCGCCGAGGTGGTGGCCTACGACGACTTCGTCACGCTCGGTGGCGAACAGGGCGCCAAGGACGCCGGCAAGTGGCGTCTGGAGGGCAAGGAGTACATCGTCCAGGATGGAGACGTCATCCACTTCCGCTTCAACGTCTGAGCACTGCCTCGCCAAGTGCTTGACCAGCGCCGGATAAATCCGTAGACTTCGCCCCCGTTGTGCGGCTACGTAGCTCAGTTGGTTAGAGCACATCACTCATAATGATGGGGTCCCCTGTTCGAGTCAGGGCGTAGCCACCAGATCGGATGCCGAAAAGCCCGCCTGTTCCCCAGGCGGGCTTTTTGGGCTGCGGGCTGCGGGCTGCGGGCTGCGGGCTGCGGGCTGCGGGCTGCGGGCTGCGGGCTGCGGGCCATAGTCTAACTCGCCCCTCGAAACCCGTGGCTCGAGGCTCGTATCTCGTGGCGCGAAACTCGAAGCCCAACGCCC
Source organism: Pseudomonadota bacterium (assembly GCA_051749645.1). Lineage (GTDB taxonomy): Bacteria > Pseudomonadota > Gammaproteobacteria > Pseudomonadales > Halomonadaceae > Halomonas. The sequence goes on along the minus strand of JBNJIT010000004.1, from coordinate 112,351 downwards.
GTGGTTCGCCGCCTGGCATCAGGGCAGCACCGAGCGATTGACGAAGGCTGTCAGCGCACGGGTCAGATGCTCCACGTCGGCGCTACCCGCCGTCTCGCGAACCGAGTGCATGGCCCACTGCGGCACGCCCACATCCAGGGTCGGCACGCCGATCTCCGTGGCAGTGATGGGGCCGATGGTGCTGCCGCAGGCCATGTCGGCGCGAGTCACGAAAGTCTGTACCGGCACGCCGGCCTCGCGGCACAGATCGCGGAACAGCGCACCGGTCGCACTGTTGGTGGCGTAGCGCTGGCTGGCATTGACCTTGATCACCGGCCCGCCATTGAGTGACGGCCCGTGAGCGGCATCGTGCTTGTCGAGAAAGTTGGGATGCAGGGCGTGGGCATTGTCGCAGGAGATCAGCCGCGACGCCTGGACCAGGCGGATATAGCCCTCGTCGCCGACCTCGCCCAACTGAGCGTTGATGCGGCGCAGCACATCGCCCAGGAAAGGGCCTTGGGCACCGCAGGCACTGGCACTGCCCACCTCCTCGTGATCGTTGGCCACCAGCAGGGCACCCTGACTACCGTCACTCTCCAGCAGTGCCTCGAGGCCGATGAAGCAGGAGAGCAGGTTGTCGAGGCAAGCGCTGGCGATCAGCTCGCCGTTTACCCCGACCCGGGCCGGAGGCTGGAGATCATAGAATCCCAGTTCGAAATCGAGAATCTCGGCATCGCGAATGCCATGCTGGAGATCGAGCCACTCTCGCAGCAGGCGCTCGAGATCGGCGCCCTCCCCGCCCTGCAGGAAGACCGGCGCCATTTGCGTCTGAGCGTTGAGCGAGCGGCCGTTGTTGGCCTCGCGATCGAGATGAATGGCCAGACTGGGGATGATCGCCACCGGCCTATCGACGTCGAGCAGCACACCTTCCAGGTGACCGTCGGCATGGCGCAGGTGCATCCGCCCGGCCAGCCCCAGGTCGCGGTCGAACCAGGGTGCCAGCAGGGCTCCGCCGTAGACCTCCACGCCCAGTTGCAGCCAGCCGGCACTCTGCTGCGCTGCCTGAGGCTTGAGGCGAAGCCCGGGGCTGTCAGTATGTGCACCGATCATGCGCAGTGATTCGAGCTCCCCGTGGGGCAACTGCACGGCGATGATCGATGAGTCGTTGCGGGTCACGTAGACCCGCTCGCCCGGGGTTAGCTGCCAGGGCTGGGACTCCGACAAACGACGATAGCCCGCGTCCTCCAATCGCTCGGCCATGGCCGCCACGGCATGCCAGGGAGTGGGCGAGCGCTTCAAAAAGTCGAACAAGCGGTCCAGTCGGGCTTCCCGAGACATGAGAATCCTCTTTCAGGGGCTGTGGTTGGCAGGACAACTGCTACAATGCCGAACCGGCCTTTCGCAACTCGTCCGCCTTGTGCGTGTCTAGGGAAGGAAGTGTACACGAAACCAGGAGTGCTTCATTGATGAGCCAGCTTGTCGCCCTTCGGCGGAGAACCACCCTGCTGGTGGTGCTGCTGCTGGTCAGCGCCTCGGCGCTGGCGCGGATAGAACCCAGCGATGCCCATCGCCAGGTCGCCGTGGAAGTCGCCGAATCCCTGCGCTATGGCCACTACGCCGATATCGAATTCGACGACGAATGGTCGCAGACCACCTTCGACCGCTACCTGGACATTCTCGACGGCCAGCGCGCCTTTCTGCTCGAGAGCGATATCGCGGACTTCGAGCATCTCGAAACCCGCTTCGACGACATGCTCCTCGATGGCGAGCTGGCAGAAGCCTACGCCCTCTATCGGCGCTACCACGAGCGTGCCGAAACTCGCTACGACTGGCTGTTGGCACGCATCGACGAAGGGTTGCCACTCACCTTCGACAGCGACGATCGGCTCGAGACGGACCGCAGCGATGCCGCCTGGGCCACCAGCGAGGCAGAGCTGGACGAGCTGTGGCGCAAGCGCTTGAAGAATGCCGCGCTCACGCTGGACATCAGCGGCCAGTCCCGCGACGAAATCGAAGCCAACCTGCGCCAGCGATACGAAGGACAGCTCACACGCCTGGAACAGACCAATGGCGAGGACGTCTTCGGCCTGTTCATGGCCGCAGTCACCGGCAGCATCGACCCGCATACCCAATATCTTTCGCCTCAGCAGGGCGAGTCCTTCGACATCCAGATGCGTCTGTCCCTGGAAGGCATCGGTGCCATGCTGCAATCCGATGGTGAGTACGTGAAGGTCACCAGCCTGGTGCCAGGCGGCCCCGCCGACCGCGCCGACGCCCTGGAGCCAGCCGACCGCATCGTCGGCGTGGGCCAGGAGGATGGCGAAATGATCAACGTGGTGGGCATGCGCCTCGATGAGGTCGTCGACCTAATCCGCGGCCCCAAGGGCAGCGTCGTCCGCCTCGACGTGGTGCCGGCCGAAGCCGTTGACATGACTCGTTCTCACGAAGTCGAAATCACGCGCGATACCGTGGATCTCGAGGAGCAGGCCGCCAAAGGCGAAGTCATCGAAGTCGAGCGCGAGGACAGCGTACGCCGCGTTGGCGTGATCACCATTCCCACCTTCTACGTCGATTTCGATGCCTGGCAGGCCGGCGAGGAAGACTACCGCAGCACTACCCGCGACGTCGCCCGAGAGATCGAACGCCTGCAGGAAGAAGGCATCGACAGCCTGATGCTCGACCTGCGCAACAACGGCGGTGGCGCGCTGCAGGAAGCCAACTCGCTGCTCGGACTGTTCATCGACCGCGGCCCCACCGTGCAGGTCCGCGATGCTCGGGGACGCATCAATCTCTACGGTGACACCGAAAGCGGTGCGCTCTACGACGGCCCTCTGGCCGTGCTAGTCAACCGCCTGTCGGCCTCCGCCTCGGAGATCTTCGCTGGCGCCGTCCAGGACTATGGCCGTGGCCTGGTGCTAGGCAACGCCACCTTCGGCAAGGGTACCGTGCAGACCTTGAGCGACCTCAGTCACGGGCAAATCAAGCTCACGCGCGCCAAGTTCTACCGTATTTCCGGGGAGAGCACCCAGCACCGCGGAGTGGAACCTGACATTCTCTTCCCCAACCTCATCGACCCGGAGCGGATCGGCGAGAGCAGCCTCGATAACGCTCTGGAGTGGGACACCGTCCGCGAAGTGCAGTATCGCACCTACGGCGAACCCTGGGAGTACCTCGAAACCCTGCGCAACCGGCATGAACGCCGCGCCGACACCCACCCCAACTTCGTCTACCTGGAACAGCGTGCCGAGCTGGCCGACCACATGCGTGAGGAGCGCACCAGCGTGAGCCTCGACCGTGAGCAGCGTCAGCGCGAAGTGGAACAGCAGGAAGCCGAGCAGCTCGCCCTGGAAAACCAGCGACGGGAGGCGCTCGGACTAGAGCCTCTGGAAGAGTGGGCCGACGCCCGGGACGGCGACGAGGACGATCGGGACGACGAGCCCGTGGATCGAGCCCAGGTTCTTGAAGCGGCCGAGATCCTCGCCGACTACGCGGAACTTTCCCAGCGCCGCCTTGCCGGCTCCCCCTGAGCGGGTTGCTTATTGATGCAGTAGCGGTGCTGCCTTCGACCGCAACCGAAGGCAGCACCGCTCAGGAGTCGCCGGTTCGCTCGCTGCCCATGTTGACATCGGGCTCGTCGCCATCGGCAACGCATGAGCGATTGCGTCCGGCGCGCTTGGCCTTGTAAAGCGCCTTGTCGGCACGCTCCAGCCCGCTTTCCGGCGTGTCCTCCGGCTCCAGCTGGGTCATCCCCAGGCTCACCGTCACCTGCAGAGCCTCTCGATTCATCGCCACTGTCATCGACTCGCAAGCCTTGCGCAGCCGCTCGGCAAAGGCCCTGGCCCCCTCGAGGTCGGTTTCTGGCAGCAGAATGGCAAACTCTTCGCCCCCGAGCCGACCGAGCAGATCCTGGGAGCGCAGCTTGTCCGTGCAAACCGCGACCAGCCGTTTGAGAACCTCATCGCCGGCAGCATGCCCCCACCGGTCGTTGATGCGCTTGAAGTGGTCGATGTCGAACATCAGCAGGCTGGCCGTCGTGCCGCTACGCCTCAGCCGCTGCAGCTCTTCATGGAAGCGACGCAGGAAGTAGCGACGATTGGGGGCGCCCGTCAACTCATCGATCGTCGAAAGCCGCTCCAACTGGTGCTGAGCTTCCAGTCTCTCGGTAATGTCCTTGAACACCACGACACAGCCCGCGATCTCACCATGCTCGATGAGCGGAGAGGCGACCAACTCCACGGGAAAGATCTTTCCGCTCCGGTGCCAGAAGCAATCCTGAGTGACACGCCACGGCCGCCCATGGCGCATGGCCTTGAAAATAGGGCATTCGGCGAGAGGATAGTCGGTTCCATCGCGGCGAGTATGGTGAAAGAGCTCGTGGGAGTTCTTGCCCTGCGTCTGTTGCAACGTCCAGCCCAGCAGTCGGCTGGCTGCCGTATTCATGAACGTAATGCAGCCCTGCCGGTCGACGCCGTAGATGCCCTCTCCCGCCGCCTCGAGAATCCTTTGCTGGCGTTCGGCCAGGCTTTCCAGCGCTTGCAGGGCCTGGCGCTGCTCGGTCACGTCGCGCGACAGCGTCTGCAGTGCGATCAGGCGCCGCTCATGGTCGTAGACGGGCATTACCTGAGTGTGCAGCCACAGGTAGTGGCCGTCACGATGGCGAAAACGGTACTCAATGCCTGGCTCCGCCTCCCCCTCGAGGTAGCGATGATGCACCCTGTCGAGCAGCCGTGCGACATCACCGGGATACACGAAATCGAACAGCGCGCGTCCCAGCAGTTCATCGGGCGCATAGCCCAGGATCCGCCTTGCGGAAGGGCTCGCGAAACGGTATTGCATGTCGCCGTCGGCGTTGTGCAGACCGAGCACGTCGCTGATGGTTTCGGCAATGCGCCGAAAGCGCTGTTCGCTGGCCTGCAGCTCCAGCTGCGTCTGCTTCTGCCGGGTGATGTCGCAGATGAAGCCATGCCACAGCACGCTGTCGTCATCGAGACGCTCAGGCGTTGCCATGCCCCGAACCCACAGCTGATGGCCATCGGGATGGTTGACACGGTACTCGCATTGCCAGGCGGACAGCGTCTCCGCCGACTCCCATATCGACTCGACGACCCGCTGCACATCATCGTCATGAATGACGTGGAACGCACGGGCATCGCTTTCCCGCAACGCTTCGGGATCCGCACCGTATATCTCGCGGCTGCGATGGCTGGCATAGGGGAAGCTTCCCTCGCCATTCGCGCTCAAGCGGTATTGATAGATGAAGCCCGGCAGCTGATCGCTCAGCTTGGCCAGTCTCTGCTCCATGGCATGCTGCTCGCTGAGATCCAGCATTGCCCCGACCACCCGCTCGGGGCGGCCCTGGTCATCATGGAGCAGACGCTTCTCGCCATGCACCCACAGGTAGTGCCCCTTGGCATGCCGTATTCGATAACGCAGCCGAACGGCACCCCCCTCGAGAAGCAGGCGCTCGACCTGCCGCCGGGCGTCGTCACGATCCTCCGGATGCACCAGCTCGGTCAGCCATACGGCCTTGCCCAGATGCTCACTACGCTGATAGCCGAGCATTCGGTACAGGTTGGGACTGATGTAGGTCGGCACTAGCTCTCGCGAGGGACGACACGAGTAGAGCACTGCCGGGGTGGCCTCGAGCAGCTGGTCCAGCTCCTGCCACGAAGCCCAGAGCCGGCGCTCGCTGTCACGCACGGCCGTGACTTCGCGTCCCAGGCCGACGATCTCGACGATCCGCCCGGTCGCGTCACGCAGGGGAACGAGCAGGGTGTGCCAGTCGCGAAGCCCGCCCGGCAATTGGAGCTGCTCTTCGTACTCGATGGGCTCCCCCTGCTCGACGCACTGGCGATAGTGCGCCACCACCCGATCCGCTTGTGCCCCGCCGACGATCTCATGGGGTGTCTTGCCGACGATGTCCGTCGACCTCAGGCCGGTATTGCGCTGATGGGCAGGATTGCTCTCCCGGTAACGAAAGCCGCCATCCGCATCGATATCGACGATGAAAACGGCATCGCTGGTGCGCGCCTTGAGCTGTTCGAGAAGCCGGAGTCTCTCACGCATCCGGCATTCGGCGTCGCGCTGCTCGGTGACGTCCCTGGCAACCCCGAACAGCCGAATCAAGCGACCGTGGTCGCCGGCCATCGTCCAGGCCGAATCCTGCAGCCACACGTGACTGCCATTGGGGCGAACCACGCGATAACAGCGCTCGACACTCCCCTGGGCCAACAGTGTCTCGTGGCTCGCCGCCACGGCATCGCGGTCATCCGGGTGCACGCGAGCCAGCCACAAGGCCGAATCGTCACTGAAGGCATGCAGCGGAATGCCGAAGATACGCTCGGCAGATGGGCTCAGGTATTCCAGCGAAAGGTCATCGGCCCTGACCGACCAAACGATATCGCCCATGCGCTCCACCAAACTGCGGAAGAAAGCACGGGAAGACGAGTCAACCTGCTGTGACATCGATCAGCGACTCATGGGTGAGAGGGATATCCAAACGCTCGCTTGAGACGTAACTGAACCGGAGTTAAGTGAACATGACCGGCCTATGCCGTCAAGTGACCGGAAGCACTAGATCCGCGCCCCAGGCTTTACCACTGCCGGTTTCTTGACGTCCCGCAAGAAATGTCTTGTATGACCGGAATCGAAAATGAAAACGCGAGGAGGAAATGCCCAAGGGGAAGTGATGGCTCCCGAAGCAGGACTCGAACCTGCGACCCAGTGATTAACAGTCACTTGCTCTACCAACTGAGCTATTCGGGAATGGGCATGAATGCGGCAGGATCGCTGATGGCTCCCCGAGCAGGACTCGAACCTGCGACCCAGTGATTAACAGTCACTTGCTCTACCAACTGAGCTATCGGGGATCGGCTGCGTGGATCAGCATGGCGTGTTCTGAATCGATGGCTCCCCGAGCAGGACTCGAACCTGCGACCCAATGATTAACAGTCATTTGCTCTACCAACTGAGCTATCGGGGAATGGCCTCGAACACGGAGCGTAGTATACGGATCGCTTTCATCAGGTCAAGGCCCGTATACCGCTCACCTGCCCTTTTACGACTGCCACCTGGGCCCCGTGACTCCGTCAACGATGACGCCCGTTCGCCAGGGGCGAACGGGCGTCATCGACAGGTCTGGTGGCTACGCCCTGACTCGAACAGGGGACCCCATCATTATGAGTGATGTGCTCTAACCAACTGAGCTACGTAGCCTTTTCCGTGGGCCTGGTGAGCTCGCCAGGCAACGGGGGAGAATTATGCACGCCCCCCGCCACCAAGGCAAGTCTCTATCGGGCTCAGCCTTCGAGTCCGAGTTCGGCCTTCACCGCCGGCAGCGCCGGCTCGCCGTCACGGGTCTCCACGCCTTCGAGCCAGTCATCCAGTACCTCGGGGTTGGCCTGCAAATAAGCGCGGGCAGCATCGCGGGGGTCTTCACCCTCATCCATGATCTCGCCCATCAGCTGGTTCTCCATCTCCAGAGTGAACTCAAGATTGTCCAGCAGGGTGCCGACGTTGCCACACTCCCCGACGTAACCGCCGCGGGTGTTGGTGTAGACGGTGGCGCCGCCCAGATTGGGGCCGAAGTAGTCGTCGGCGCCCTCCAGGTAAGCCATGTCGAAGTTGGTATTCATGGGATGCGGTTCCCAACCCAGGAACACCATCCATGTTTCGTCCGGCACCCGAGCGCGCAGCTCGGCCAGCATGCCCGCCTCGCTAGAGTCGACCAACTGCCAATCGCCCAGGTCAAAGGCATCATCGTCGATCATCTGCTGGATCAGTTCGTTGCCATCGTTGCCGGCTTCGATGCCGTGAATGGCGCTGTCGAACTCATCGGCGTGCTCGGCCAAGTCTTCCACCGAGGTGACACCGGCGTCATAGACGTACTGCGGTACGGCCAGGGTGTACTTGGCACCCTCGAGGTTGGCACTCAGGCGGTCGACGTCGCCATCCTCGATGTAGGGATCGCTGATCGAGGCCATGGAAGGCATCCAGTTCCCCAGGAAGACATCGAAATCGCCATTCTTCATGCCGGAATAAGCGATGGGCACGGAGACGGTATCGATGCGGGTATCGTAGCCCATCGCCTCCAGCACTTCGGTGGTCAGCGCCGTGGTGGCGGTGATATCGGTCCAGCCCACTTCAGCAAAGCGAACGGTACTACAGCTCTCGGGTTCGTCGGCTGCCTGCGGTGAGGCTGCTAGCCCCATGGCAACGGCACCCATGCCCAAAGCGGTGAGAGTCGACAGGTTCGTCTTGTTCATCGGAGTTCCCCTTTTCGGTTGGCCACTTGAGTATAGCCGTGGCGCCAGGCTCACGACTGCCCTTTCTTGATTGAACGTTCAATAAAGAAATGGCAAGCTGTGCACATGGTAACCACGTCTACAGGTGTGGTTGCAAGACAGAAACCGCTAACAGGAGTGCGCAGGTGCCCAAGGTCGGAATGGAACCCATCCGTCGACAGCAGTTGATCCAGGCCACGATGGTCGCTATCGACGAAGTCGGCCTGGCGGATACCACCGTCATGCGCATTGCCCGCCATGCCGGCGTTTCGGCGGGGATCATCAGCCACTATTTCGGCGGCAAGGACGGTCTGCTGGAAGCGACCATGCGCCAGATCCTCCACGACCTGGGAAACGCGGTGGCCGCACGTCGCCAGTCGCTCGAGGACACCAGCGCCCGAGCCCACCTCGGCGCTATCATCGATGGCAACTTCGACCGCAGCCAGGTCACCAGCGCCGTGGCCAAGACCTGGCTCGCCTTCTGGGCCAGCAGCATGCACAAGCCGCGCCTGGCGCGGCTTCAACAGGTGAACCATCGCCGGTTGCACTCCAACCTGTGCCACCAGTTCCGGCGTCTCATGCCCCGCGACGATGCTCACCGTGCAGCAGCGGGCCTGGCCGCCGTGATCGACGGGCTCTGGCTGCGCGGTGCCCTCACGCCCGGCAAGCTGGATGCCGACAAGGCCAGCCGCCTGGCGCATGCGGCGCTGGACCAGCTGCTCGCCGGCCACGAGGTGGCGGCTTACGACCCGGACGGCGCTTGAGCCATCACCTTCCGCACACCGACCTGGCCCGAACAGGAGGCCTCATGGCACAGCTCGACATCCAAACTCTCTACATCGGCGGCTGCCCTGTCGACGCCACTTCCGGCACGACCTTCGAGGTCGTCAACCCCTTCGATGGCAGCGTGCTGGCCCGCGTACAGCAGGCTTCCGCCGCCGACGTAGACGCCGCCGTGGCCGCAGCCCGCGAGGGCCAGCGCGCCTGGGCCGCCATGAGCGGCATGCAGCGTGGCCGCATCCTGCAGCGCGCCGTGGCGATCTTGAGAGAGCGCAACGATGAACTCGCCGAGCTCGAAACGCGCAACACCGGCAAGCCGATCAGCGAGACCGCCGCGGTGGACATCGTCACCGGTGCCGATGCCCTGGAGTACTACGCCGGCCTGGCAGCGGCAATCGAGGGCACCCAGATCCCCCTGCGCGAGGACTCATTCGTCTACACCCGTCGCGAGCCGCTGGGCGTGATCGGTGCCATCGGCGCCTGGAACTATCCCATCCAGATCGCCTGCTGGAAGGCTGCCCCGGCGCTGGCTGCCGGCAACGCCGTGGTCTTCAAGCCCAGCGAGGTCACCCCGCTCACTACCCTGAAGCTGGCCGAGATCTTCACCGCGGCGGGCCTTCCCGACGGCGTCTTCAACGTCGTTCACGGCGACGGCGCGGTCGGCGCGATGCTCACCGAACATGACGGCATCGACAAGGTTTCCTTCACCGGCGAGGTGAACACCGGAAAGAAGGTGATGGCCGCCGCCGGAGGCTCCACCCTCAAGGAAGTGACCATGGAACTGGGCGGCAAGTCGCCGCTGATCGTGTTCGCCGATGCCGACCTCGACCGCGCCGCCGACGCCGCCATGATGGCCAACTTCTACTCCAGCGGGCAGATCTGCACCAACGGTACCCGGGTCTTCGTCGAGGATGCCGTCAAGGCGGACTTCGAAGCGAAGATCGCCGAGCGCGTGGCACGCATCAAGGCCGGCGACCCGCTGGACCCGAGCGTCAATTTCGGCCCACTGGTGAGCTTCGAGCACCAGGCCAAGGTGCTCTCCTATATCGAGCTTGGCAAGCAGGAGGGTGCCACGCTGCTGGCCGGCGGAGACGCTTGGAATCAGGGCGAGCGGGCAAAAGGCGCCTGGGCGGCGCCCACGGTGTTCACCGACTGCACCGACGAGATGCGCATCGTACGCGAGGAAATCTTCGGCCCGGTAATGGCAGTCCTCGCCTTCGGTGACGAAGAGGAAGTGATTCGCCGCGCCAACGCCACCCACTACGGTCTTGCCGCCGGCCTGTTCACCGAAAGTCTCAACCGCACCCACCGGGTGATCCATCGCCTGCAGGCTGGCATCTGCTGGATCAACACCTGGGGCGAATCCCCCGCCGAGATGCCGGTGGGCGGCTACAAGCAGTCCGGCGTGGGCCGCGAGAACGGCCTCGAGACGCTTGCCCACTACACCCAGACCAAGTCGGTGCAGATCGAGATGGGCCCCTTCGAGTCGGTGTTCTAAGTCACGGGCCTCGAGCCACGAGCCGTGAGTCGTGTTGCGGCCACCAAGATGAGCGGCGCCGGGGACAGGTCATAGAGGGGGTCCGATGCCAGGGATGGCATCGGTAGCGTCCAAGGAGGGATTCATAGCGCCCCCTCGTAGACCTGTCCACGGATCAGCCGCGGACTGGGGTTCTGACGCCCGACGCCACCTCCGTTTCAATTTTTTGGGAAACCGCCATGTCCCAGCTTCGCGAATTCGACTACGTCATCATCGGCGCCGGCTCCGCCGGCAACGTGCTCGCCGCCCGGCTCACCGAAGACCCGGACGTACAGGTGCTGCTGCTGGAAGCCGGCGGCCCCGACCACCGCTTCGACTTCCGCACCCAGATGCCGGCGGCGCTCGCCTATCCGCTGCAGGGCAAGCGCTACAACTGGGCCTTCGAGACCGACCCCGAGCCCCACATGGACGGCCGGCGCATGGAGTGCGGCCGGGGCAAGGGCCTGGGCGGCTCCTCGCTGATCAACGGCATGTGCTACATCCGCGGCAACGCACTGGACTACGACAACTGGGCCAAGGCAACGGGCCTCGAAGACTGGACCTACGCCGACTGTCTGCCCTACTTCAAGAAGTCCGAGCGACGCGACATCGGTGGCAACGCCTACCATGGCGATAGCGGGCCAATCGACGTCACCACGCCGAAAGACGACAACAACCCCCTTTACCGCACCTTCATCGAGGCGGGCAAGCAGGCCGGCTACCCGGAGACCGAGGACGTCAACGGTTACCGACAGGAGGGCTTCGGCCCCATGGACCGTTTCGTCACCCCCAAGGGCCGGCGTGCCTCCACCGCCCGCGGCTACCTGGACCAGGCCAAGGGGCGCGAGAACCTGACCATCGAGACCCGTGCCACCACCGACGTCATCGAATTCGAAGGCAAACGCGCCACAGGCGTGCGCTATACGCACAAGGGCCAGCCACGGCAGGTCCGTGCCCGCCGCGAAGTGCTGCTGTGCGCCGGTGCCATCGCCTCGCCGCAGATCCTGCAGCGCTCCGGTGTGGGCCCCAAGGACGTGCTCGACGAGTTCGGCATCCAGGCGGTGCACGTCAACGACAACGTCGGCGCCCATCTCCAGGACCACCTGGAGATGTATATCCAGTACGAGTGCACGCAGCCGATCTCCCTCTACCCGGCGTTGAAGTGGTACAACCAGCCGAAGATCGGCGCCGAATGGCTGTTCCTCGGCACCGGCATCGGCGCCAGCAACCAGTTCGAGGCGTGTGGCTTCATCCGCTCCAATGACCAGGAAGAGTGGCCCAACCTGCAGTACCACTTCCTGCCCATCGCCATCAGCTACAACGGCAAGAGCGCGGTGCAGGCCCACGGCTTCCAGGCCCACGTCGGCTCCATGCGCTCGGAGAGCCGCGGGCGCATCCGCCTCACCTCCCAAGATCCCGAGGCGGCGCCGAGCATCCTGTTCAACTACATGTCCACCGACAAGGACTGGCAGGAGTTCCGCGACGCCATCCGCCTGACCCGGGAGATCATCGCCCAGCCCGCCTTCGACCCCTACCGCGGCCGGGAGATCTCGCCGGGGCCGGACGTGGCCTCCGACGCCGAGCTGGACGCCTTCGTGCGTGCCCACGCCGAGACTGCCTACCACCCCTGCGGCAGCTGCCGCATGGGCGAGGGCGACGATGCCGTGGTGGACGGCCAGGGCCGGGTACACGGCGTAGAGGGCCTGCGGGTGGTGGATGCCTCGCTCTTCCCGCTGATCCCCACCGGCAACCTCAACGCGCCGACGATCATGCTCGCCGAGAAGATCGCCGATCGCGTCCGCGGCCGCGAGCGGCTGTCGAAAAGCGACGCCCCCTACTATGTGGCGGGCAACGCCCCGGCCCGCGGCGAGCCCCAGCGCCGGCTCGACGGATAGCGCCGGCCCTGCAAGCGGAGCAGGATGCGTGAGCGCAGCAGGGCATCGGTAGCGCCCAGGGAGGGGGCACAGCGCCCCCGAACCGGCCTACCGCCGGGAAAGCCTCGAGCAAGATAGCTCGACGTATTGGGCCTTGGCATGATCGTGGGTACTGGCCGGTTGCAGTAAAGTGGGCTAGTCTGCAAGAATTCAAACATTCGTTCGAATTTTTGCACTACCAACCAGCGGAGTTTCTCCATGCTCACCCTGATCCTGCTGACCGTGGCCATCGTCGGCCTGCTGGCGGTGATGCGCCGCGAGGCCGGCGCCCTGCCCGCACTGGCGGTGCTCGCCGCCACCGGCCTGGCCAGCCTGCTCTTCGCTTCCACGCTGCTGGGTGTCCTCTTGCTGCTCGGTGCCGCCGGCGTGGCCGCCGCCGGCCTGCCGGCGCTGCGCGGCAAGTGGCTGACCCCACGGCTGTTCGCGATGTTCAAGAAGGTCTCGCCCAAAGTCTCGGACACCGAGCGTACCGCGCTGGAGGCCGGCAGCGTGGCCTGGGATGGCGAGCTGTTCACCGGCAAGCCGAACTGGCAAGCGCTACTGGACTATCGGGACGACGGCCTGAGCGAGGAGGAGCGTGCCTTCATCGACAACCAGTGTGGCGTGGCCGCCGGAATGTGCAACGCCTGGGAGATCGCCAAGGAGCGCGCCGACCTGCCCCAGGAGCTCTGGGATCATCTCAAGCAGGAGCGCTACTTCGGCATGATCATTCCCAAGGAGTACGGCGGCCTGGGCTTTTCCGCCAAGGCCCAGTCCCTGGTACTGCAGAAGCTCTCGGCCAGCGAGACGCTGATGGTCACCGTGGGCGTGCCCAACTCCCTGGGGCCTGGCGAACTGCTGCTCAAGTACGGCACCGACGAGCAGAAGAACCATTACCTGCCACGCCTGGCCGATGGCCGCGAGATTCCCTGCTTCGGTCTCACAGGCCCACGCGCCGGTAGCGATGCCACCTCGTTGCCCGACACCGGTGTGGTCTGCAAACAGATCGTCGACGGCGAGGAAGTCCTCGGCGTACGCCTCGACTTCGAGAAACGCTGGATCACCCTGGCGCCCATCGCCACCGTAGTGGGCCTGGCCTTCCGCCTGTTCGACCCGGACCACCTGCTGGGCGAGGAAGAGGACCGCGGCATCACCCTGGCGCTGATTCCCCGCAATACCGAAGGCATGGAGATCGGCCGCCGCCACCACCCCATCGGCAGCCCTTTCCTCAACGGCCCCATCAAGGGCAAGGACGTCTTCGTACCGCTGGATACCATCATCGGCGGCGAGACGATGATCGGCCAGGGCTGGCGCATGCTGGTGGAGTGTCTCTCCGTGGGCCGCTGCATCACCCTGCCTTCCGGCGCCACCGGCACCGCCCGCTACGCCATCGGCTGGAGCGGCGGCTTCGCCCGCATCCGTCGCCAGTTCAACGTGCCGGTGGCCGAGATGGAAGGCGTCCAGGAGCCGCTGGCGCGCATGACGGCCCTGGGCTACATCGCCCAGGCAGCGGTCTACCAGACCGCCAACACCATCGACCACGGCGAGAAGCCCGCAGTGCCCTCGGCAATTCTCAAGAGCCAGCTCACCGAATTCCAGCGCGTGATCCTCAGCGATGCCATGGACATCCACGGTGGCAAGGCGGTGACCCTGGGGCCGCGCAACTATCTGGGCATCGGCTACAGCGCCAATCCGGTGGCCATCACCGTGGAAGGCGCCAACATCATGACGCGCAACCTGATGATCTTCGGTCAGGGCGCCATCCGCTGCCACCCCTACGTGCTGGAAGAGCTGGCCGCCAAGGAATCCGACGACGTCCAGGCCTTCGACAAGGCGTTCTTCGGCCATGCCGGGCTGATCTTCGGCAACGCCGCCCGCGCCTTCACCCAGGGGCTGGGCATCGGCAGGCCCGCCGCACCCTTCGACGGCGTGGCCAAGCGTTACGCCCAGGAGATCGCCCGGCTTTCCGCCGGTTTCGGCCTGTGCGCCGATGCCGCCATGGCTAGCCTCGGCTCGAGCCTCAAGCAGCGCGAGATGCTTTCGGCACGCCTGGGCGACGTGCTCTCCAATCTCTACCTGGCCTCCATGGTGATCAAGCAGTGGCACGAGGGCGACAAGGTCGAAGACGAGGCGACGCTCTTCCACTACAGCTGCCAACTGCTGCTGAACCGCGCCGAGCACGCCCTTGACGAGCTGTTCGACAACCTGCCCAACCGCGCCCTGGCACGCACCCTGCGCGTGCTGGTGATGCCACGGGGCAAGCGCTGCAAGCGCCCCCACGACGAGCTGACACGTCGCATCGCCCAGGCCGTCTCCCGCGACACCGCCCTGCGCGACAAGCTGCTACGCAATACCTGGGACACCGACGACGGCACACGGGAAAATCCGCTGGCACGCTACAACGCCCTGCTGGCGACCCAGGAACGCGCCGAGACGCTCTACCGCACGGTCAACAAGGCCTACGCCAAGGGTGAACTGCCTCCCGAGGCCCTGCATCCGGAGCAGCGGGTGGAGGAAGCAGCCAAGACCGGCCTCATCAGCGAAGATGACGCCGCCTTCATGCGCGAGCGCGAAGCCCAGGTATTGGAACTGCTGACTGTGGACGATTTCGAATACGACGCCTTCGTCATCGACAAGGACAAGGTGCTGCGCCACAACCCTGCCTGACCCCCACCTTCGCCCTCAGCGATCAAGACGCCCCGGCCAGCCGCCGGGGCGTCCTGTCATTCCCTTGCCGCTCCCAAACGCCGACAAGGCTGGAGCCTGTGCGGCGGGATGCGCTCTCGGTCAAGGGCTACAGCGGCCAGACGATCAGGATCATCGGCATCGCCACCGCCAGCACCACCAGCGAGAGCGGCAATCCCAGTTTCCAGTAGTCGCCGAAGCGGTAGCCGCCCGGGCCCATCACCAAGGTGTTGGACTGGTGCCCGATGGGCGTAAGGAAGGCACAGGAAGCGCTCACCGCCACCACCATCAGAAAAGGGTCCACCGAAACATCGAAGCCGCTGGCCAGACTCGCTGCGATGGGCGCCATCAACACCGCCGCTGCGGCATTGTTGATGACGTTGGAGAGCACCATCGACAGCAAGAAAAGGGCTCCCAGCGAGACCACCACCGGCCAGTCACTGCCCAACGCCAGCATGCCTTCGGCAATCAGGTTCGCGCCGCCGCTGGTCTCCAGCGCCTGGCCGACCGGGATCATGGCGCCGAGCAGCACGATCACCGGACCGTCGATGGCCTGGTAGCCCTCGCGCAACGGCAGCACTCCGACCATCAGCGTCACCAGGGCAGCCAGCGACAGCGCCACCGCCGCCGGCAACAAGTCGAAAATCATGGCCAGGATGGCGGCGGCGAATATGGCGAGCGAGGCAAGCAGCATTCGCGGCTGCCCCAGAGTCAGGTTACGGCTGGCCAGCGGCAGGCACCCGAGCGTCGCCAGACTCTCGGAGAGTTCGCTCTCCCCCCCCTGGAGCAGCAGCACGTCACCGGGGCGGAAGCGGATCTCGTGCAGCCGCTGCTTGAGGCGGCCGCCGTCCCGAGCCACCGCCACCAGATGCAGCCCGAACTGGTTGTGCAGGCGCAGTTGGGTGACGGTGCGGTTGACCATCATGGAGTCGTTGCGTACCACCGCCTCGACCAGCTGCAGCCCCTCGGTATCCACGCCCCCCTTCTGGGGCTTGTCGGCATCGCTCTTTTCCTTCTCGCTAACACTCACCTCGGCCTGGGAATCGTCGGCTGACTCGGAGCCTTCCTCGGCCTCCTCCTCATCATCATCTTCGGCCTCCTTGCCCAGGCGAAGCCCCGCCTTGTCCTCCAGCAGCTTCATCTCCTCGGGCCCCGCCTCCACCAGCAGGATGTCGCCCTCTTTCAATGCGCCGAAGAAGGCATGGCCGGCCCGGCGCCGTTCACCGCGCACCACTGCCAGCACCGGGATGGTCTCTTCCAGCTCCTCCTGCAGTTCGCGCAGGGTCAGGCCGTTGGCCTCCGACTCCTCGCCGACTCGCAGCTCCACCAGGTAGTGGGCGGTGTCGAACATTGCCTCGGTGGAGGCCTTGCCGGCGCGCTGGGGTACCAGCCGCCAGCCCACCAGGAGAATGAAGGCTAGTCCGACCAGCGCCACCGCCGCCCCCACCGGCGAGAAGGAAAACATCCCGAAACTCTCGCCGGTAACGCCACTCCGGTAAGCCGAGATGATGATGTTGGGCGGAGTGCCGATCAGCGTGGTCAGCCCGCCGAGCAGCGAACCGAAAGCCAGCGGCATCAGCAGAATGGAGGGGGAGGCATCGTGCTCGCGGGCCATGCGCATGGCCACCGGCAGCAGCAGTGCCAGCGCGCCCACGTTGTTCATGATGCCGGAGAGCACCACCACGGTACCGGTGAGCACCAACAGCTGCAGGAAGAGCCGTTCGCCCACCTTGAGCACCTGCTCGGCGATCACGTCCACCACGCCGGAGCGTTCGAAGCCGCGACTGAGCACCAGCACCGCGGCCACGGTGATCACCGCCGGATGGCCAAAGCCCAGGAAGGCTTCCTCCGACGGCACCAGACCCAGCAGAACCGAACCGAGCAGCGCCGAAAGCGCCACCAGATCGTAGCGAAAGCGCCCCCAGACGAAGGCGGCCAGAGTCAGCCCGAGCACGATGAAGACCAGTGTGCTGTCGGCCATGCGTTCACCTCCCTGTGAGATCGGATGGCCTCAGCATCGCCAGCTTTGCCCTTGCTGGACAAGCCCTTTCATGGCCTAGGAAGCAAAAAAACCCGGCCGCAGCCGGGTAGAGAACGCGGAGAAGGCGGGTTACTTCGTCATCTTCTCCAGCATGGCGTTGACCGCCTCGAGGTGCTCCGGTTCGTTGTGGCACAACCCCTGGAACACCGCGCAGAGGTCGAGGAAGTCGGGCAGCGCCATGCGGCTGCCCTTCTTCATCAGCCGCTTGGTGAGCCGCGTGGCCTTGGGCGGCTGGGCGGCGATGCGCTCGGCCAGCTCCATGGCGCGCGCCATCAGCGCCTCGGGCTCGGTGACCTCCAGCACGATGCCGGTCTCCCTGGCCTCCTCGGCGTCGATCACCCGCCCGGAGAGGGTCAGCTCGAAGGCACGCTGGTAGCCGATCAGGCGCTGCAGATACCAGGCGCCGCCGTCGCCGGGAATGATGCCCAGGTTGAGGAACGTCTCGCCGAACTTCGCCCTGCTCGAGGCCAGCCGCAGGTCGGCCATGTTGGCGAGGTCGAAACCGGCGCCGATGGCCGGGCCGTTGACCGCGGCGATGATCGGCACCTCCACGGCGTCGAGGGCCAGCGGCATGCGCTGAATGCCGCGGCGATAGCGCTCGGCCACCTCGGCCGGGGCACCGGCGAAGTCACCGCCGCGGCTGGCCATGTCCTTGACGTTGCCACCGGCGGAGAACGCCGAGCCGGCGCCGGTGATCACCAGCACCGAAACCTCGTCGCAACGGTTGACCCACTCGGCCACGGCGACGATGTCGTCGACCAGCGCCGTGCCGGTCAAGGCATTGCGCACGTCGTGGCGGTCCAGTGTCAGGGTGGCGATGCGCCCCTCGAGTTCGAGGCGGGCATCGCTCAGCTCGGGCTGAGACGTTGTGTGCGTTTGACTCATGCGCTGGCAGCCTCCAGATCGCTGTCTGCCGGTGGCAGATCGCGTGCCACGATAACCCGGGCGTCGACCACGGCATAGCCGTCGGCACCCGCGATCACCGGATTGAGGTCGAGTTCCACGAGCTGGGGATAGGCTTCGACGATGCGCGATACCGTAAGCAGCAGATCGACCAGCGCCGACCTGTCCACCGGTGCTTCACCGCGCACACCGCCGAGAATATTCTTGGCCTTGATCTGCTCCACCATCGACTCGGCATCATGGCGGGAAAGCGGGATCGAGCGGAATGCCACGTCCTCGAGAATCTCCACGAAGATGCCACCCAGACCGAACATCAATACCGGGCCGAAGATTGGGTCGCGAATCACGCCGAGAATCACCTCGACGCCCTTCTTGGCCATGGGAGTGACCAGCACGCCCTCGATCTCGGCTTGGGGATCGTACGCACGACACGAGGCCAGGATCGCCTCGCGTGCCTCGCGCAGTGCCGTCTCGCCGACCAGGTCGAGCCGAACGCCGCCGGCATCGGACTTGTGCAGGATATCCCGGGAAACCACCTTCATGGCCAAGGGGGTCTGGCCGAAGGCCTTGGCGGCTTCGACCAGTTCGCTCTCGCTACCCACGACCCGCTCCTCCGGCACCGCCACGCCGTGCCCGCGCAGCAACTGCTTGGCCTCGTACTCGAAGAGGTCGCGCCCCTCACCCTGAGCACGGTGGAAGAGCTCGGCCAACTCGGGCTTGGCCGACACCGCCATCTCGCGCTCCTGACGGTGGTTCTGCGCCAGGTAGAGGCCGCGCTCCCCCAGTGCCGCCAGCACCCGTACGGAGTGCTCGATGGAGTCGTAGACTGGAAGCCCCGCCTCGTGCAGACGGCGCAAAGCCGGCGGCTTGATCGGGGCATACAGGCTGTAGATCACCAGTGGCTTGTCGGTGGCATGGGAGAGGTCGACCATTGACTCGGCGCCGCGCATCTCGTCGCCGAGCAGCGATTCGGCGAAACGGATGCTGTAGCCGCCGAACATGCCCACCAGGAAAACGCTGTCGACGTTATCATCGGCGGCGACGATCTCCATGCAGGTGGCCAGCCGCGAGGGGTTGGCGTCGGTAGAGCCGGCCACGTCCACCGGATTGACGGTAGAAGCCTGAGGGAAGAGCACCTCGCGCAGCTTGGCACGTGTGGTGTCGTTGAGTTCGGCGAGCTCGAGCCCCGCCTCGGTGAGGCGGTCTGAAGCGATGGTGGCCTGGCCGCCGCCGTCGGAGATGACCGCCACGCGCTTGCCGCGCGCCTTCTGCAACAGGCCCAGTCCCTCGGCCACCGGCAGGATCTCATCGGACTGGTGCACTACGCTGACCCCAGCCTGCTTGAGCAGGTCGACGGTCATGCCATAGCTGCCGGCCAGTGCCCCGGTATGCGAGCTGGCCGACTTCTGGCCGGCTTCGGTTGCCCCTGACTTGTAGACCACCACCGGCTTCATGGCAGTCACCTCGCGGGCCACGTCGAGGAACCTGCGTCCGTCGCGGAAGCCCTCGACGTAGAGCGTCGCCACCCGGGTGTGCTCGTCTTCGCCCAGGTAGCGCAGGTAGTCGTTGAAACCGATGTCGCTCTGATTGCCCGGGCCCACGTAGGTGGAAAAGCCCACGTGACCATTGTGCTGCGCCTCCAGCGCCAACGACAGCAGCATGTTGCCCGACTGGGAAATGATCCCCACGTCTCCCGGCTTGACGTTGTCCAGTGCCAGCAGGTTGACCTGGTGATGCAGGTTGAAGATGCCCGAGGTGTTGGGGCCGATGATACGCACCCCATGGGCGCGCGCCTTGGCCATCATCTCGCGTTCGAGATCGGCGCCCTCGCCGCCGATCTCGGCAAAGCCGCTGGCGAGTATCACCGCCCCCTTGATGCCGCGGCGACCGCACTCGGCGATCAACCCGGGCACCGTGGCCGCCGGGGTGCAGATCAGCACCAGCTCCGGGTTGCCGGGAATGGCCGTGACCGAGGGCCACGCCTCGATGCCGAGAATCATGTCGGCCTTGGGATTGACCGGATAAATCTCCCCCCGGTAGCCATCCTTCACCAGGCCTACCATGGCCTTGTAGCCACGCTTGGTGGGGTCGGCAGAAGCGCCGATCACAGCGATGCCACGGGGTGCCAGAATGTCGTGCAGGGGGCTGCGAGTGGGTAGGTGTCCTTCGATGGGATTCATGTGCTGTCGACCTTGACCTCGGGGTTCATAGTGGATGGTCAATGGCCCGGCGTCGTGCCGGGCGGGATATCACACGTGCTTGCGTCAGGGGCTACTGGCCCTGGAAGCGGGGCGGACGCTTCTCGGCGAAGGCGTCCACCCCCTCCTGCCAATCCGCGGTGGTCGAGCAGGTGAAGACGGCATCCAGCTCCTGCTGCAGCTGCCCTTCCAGATCGGTGTGGCCGCTCTGATTGACCAAGCGCTTGAGCATGGCCATGGAAACCGGCGCCTGCTGCGCCAATGTCTCTGCCAGTTGACGAGCCTCGGTCATCAGCGCTTCCGTCGGCCAGCTCGACGTGGCCAGTCCGAGACGCACGGCCTCCTCGCCGTGGACGCGCCGGCCCGTATAGAGCAGCTGACGCGCCCGGGAAAGCCCCACCAGCTGTGGCAGCAGCTTGGAAACGCCGCCACCCACGCAGGTGCCGATGCTCACCTCGGGGAAGCCGATCTGGGCGTCGTCGTCCATCAGGATGAAGTCGCAGGCCACGGCCATTTCCGCTCCCGCGCCCAGCGCGTAACCGTTCACCGCAGCGACCACCGGCTTCTTCAAGCGCAGGATCGTCTCGCAGACGTCATTGCCGAGCTGCAGGTATTGGCGCCGCTGGTAGAGCGAGCGACTGGCGCTGCCATGCTCCTTCATGTCGGCACCCACGCAGAAGGCACGCCCTTCGCCGGTGAGAATGACGACGCGCACCTCGCTGTCCGCCTCGGCATCGGCCAGGGCTGCTAGCAGCTCAGTGTAAAGAGGCTCGACCACCGCATTGAGGCGGTGGGGGCGGTTGAAGCGGATCGTGGTCACCGGGCCGTGACGGTCGACGATCAGTGTTTCAGGGGAGGTGTGGCTCATGGCGTTACGTGAATACTCTCCAGGGTTCGAATCGGCAGGAGCAGCACGGATGACGAATCACACAGGCTTTCCTGGCTAGAAACAAACGTACCGTTATAGAACTGTATTCGGCACACTTGTTATGCCGCGCATCCTAGACCACGGCCGTAGACAACGTCAACACGCACGTACCATCATATAAATCTATGAGAAACGATTGTTTCATCGATTGGCGCCACGCATGAGTTACAATGGCGCCACTTTGGAAAGCAGGAGATCGCCGTGCAGGAACACATGCCTGACAACAGCGAATCATCGGCTGGCAAGACGCCGCCGGCAGACCTGGAAACGGTGAAACAGCAGTTGGCCGACGCCTACCCGGAACTCAGCCCGCAGCTGAAACTGGCCGCCGGCTACGTGCTGGAGCACCCGGTGGAAATCGCCTTCCAATCGATTCGCAAGTCGGCCACTTCCGCCGCGGTCACTGCTTCCACGCTGGTGCGTCTGGCCAAGCGCTTGGGGTTCGAGAGTTACGAGCAGTTCCGGGAGATATTCCAGTCGGCAGTGCAGGCCGGCCCGGTGGAGCTTTCCGGCCGCGCCAACCAACTGCGTAGTCTGGCCAGCCAGACCGACGATCAGGTGTTCCTCGACGTGGGGGACGCCGCCTTCGACAACATCGGACGCTTGTTCACCGCCAACAACCAGACCAAGGTGCGAGAGGCCGCCAAGCGCTTGCTGGAAGCCCGCCGTGTGGCCGTGGTGGGGTTTCGCGACACCTTCGCCTGCGCCTACCACTTCGCCTACGTGGGCCGCATCGCCATGCCCAACGTCCAGCTGATACGCGGCCAGGAGGGGGGGCTGCTCACCGAACTCTCGGCCTATGGCGAGGATGACGTGGTGGTCGCCTTCGGTTTCGAACCCTACTGCAACGAAACCATGCGCGCCCTGACCATCGCCCGGCAGCAGGGGCTCAGCCCCATCGTGATCACCGACACCCTGCGCTCGCCGCTGGTGCCGGGTTCCGCGATCACCTTCACCGTGGCCAACGCCACGCCGCACTTCTTTCCCTCGATTCTCTCGGCCATCACTCTGATCGAGGTGCTGCTGGCGGAGTGCGTCGCCTTCGGCCCCGACGACCTGGTCGACAACGTGGCGAACTTCGAGTCGCGGATGCGCCAGATGGGCGCGTACGTGGAGAGCGGCTGAGGGCTGCGGGACGCGAGCGGGGCGGGCTACGAGCACCCGCAGCCCGCAGCCCGCAGCCCGCAGCCCGCAGCCCGCAGCCCGCAGCCCGCAGCCCGCAGCCCGCAGCCCGCAGCCCGCAGCCAAAGTTTAAGGCAGCAGAATCGTCGAGCCGGTGGTTTGGCGGTTCTGCAGCGCATCCTGCGCCCGGCCGGCCTCGGCCAGCGGGTAGCGATGGGAAACATCGACCTGGACCTGACCGCTTTCGAGCATTTCGAACAGTTCGCCGGCCATCCACTCCAGCCGCTCGCGGGTGTCGGCATAGCCGTTGAGACTCGGCCGGGTGGCGAAGAGCGAACCCTTCTGGTTGAGGATGGCAAGATTCACCCCCTCCACCGGCCCCGAGGCGTTGCCGAAGCTGACCATCAGCGAGCGCGGCTTGAGGCAGTCGAGCGAAGTCTCCCAGGTATCCTTGCCCACCGAATCGTAGACCACGTCGCACATCTCGCCGCCGGTCAGTTCGCGGACGCGCTCGACGACGTCTTCCCGGGTGTAGTCGATGGTCGCCCAGGCACCGTTCTTCTCGGCCAGCGCCGCTTTCTCCGACGAGCTCACGGTGCCGATCAGCTTCACACCCAGCGCCCTGGCCCACTGGCAGGCGATGGAGCCGACCCCACCGGCTGCGGCATGCCACAGGACGGTTTCACCACCCTGAAGCTCACGCGTCTGGCGTAGCAGGTACTGCACCGTCAGCCCCTTGAGCATCGAGGCCGCCGCCGTTTCGAAGTCGATGGCGTCGGGCAACTTGACCACCTTGGCCGCCGGCAGCGTGTGGGACTCGCCATAGGCACCCAAGGGGCCCTGGGCATAAGCGACACGATCGCCACTCTTCAAGTGGCTGACACCCTCGCCCACGGCGTCGACCACCCCGGCCGCCTCGGTACCCAGTCCCGAGGGCAGACCCGGCGCAGGATAAAGGCCGGTGCGAAAGTAGATGTCGATGAAGTTGAGACCCACCGCCCGGTTGGCGACCCGGACCTCGCCGGGACCAGGCTCGGCGGGGGCGACATCGACGAGTTCGAGAACCTCGGAGCCACCGCTACGAGCGAATTGGATGCGCTTGGCCATGTCGTCAGATCCTTGTTTCTTGGGATATCGTCGAGCCATCCAAGCGCCGATCATCGCTTCGGTCAAGTCACGCCGACCGGAAAGGCGTCCAGCGCCTCGACGAAGAGCCGCTTCTCCGCCTCGAAGAAACGTGCGTCGTGCTTGAAGCGGCGCAGGATCGCAGTTTCGTCGAAATCCAGTGGCGGAGCCAGCTCGTCGACGCAGCGAGCCGGATGATGCTTGGCCAGCCCCACCCGACGGCCGCCGGGCAAGGCAAACCAGCGCGAAATGCCGCAACGCTGGTAGAAGGCCTCGGCTTCCTGGTCGGCGGCGTCGAGACGCAACGGCGCCTTCTTGGCCAGTTCGCGGATCAACCGCCGCTCACTCTCGCGGTCCCCACCCGGCGCCGCGGAGAGCCACAGGCGCATCCCCCCACCTGCCTCGTCCAGCACCAGCAGCGCCAGGGCCCCTGGCCGCTGTCGGTCGTCCACCAGTGCCCACAGGCGCGCCGCTTCCTGGGCGAACAGCACCTGGCGCATCCCGGTAAAGGTGACCAGCGGCGCCAGCCCTGCTTCGCGGCCATAGTGATCGGCGCATAGCCGGGCCAGCCAGGCGTCGCGCTGCTCGCGGCGTTCCGGGGTCATCACCTTCATGTCTTGCCTCTACACCTGTTCTGTGAAAAACGCGCAAGCCTGGCAGGCTGCCTGACTCGACCGATCGTTGCGAGAAAGTCGGATTTCGAGACAAGTTTATCGATCTGGAGAGGTGAATAGCGAGCTATTTAACGAAGCATATCGAATGAAAATCGCCGTAATCCCGGATTTTCAGCGAATCAGCGCCAGTCCGACACACTCACGACGCGCTTCGCCTATGCCAGGCGGCCCCCAAGTCGTTATCCTGTCACTTCTGACCGCGACACTGTCGCCGATGTCCTGTCCAGCCGGAGCGAGCGCATGCCAGATCGTCACCCCAGCATCGACCTGCCGCCGCTGATTGCCCACCGCGGGCTCTCGGCTCGTGCACCGGAGAACACCCTGGCTGCCGTGCGTGCCGCCCACCGCGCCGGCTGTACCTGGGTGGAGCTCGACGTGCAACTGCTCGGCGACGGCACACCGGTGATCTGGCACGACGCCGGCGTTAGGCGCTGCTCGGATGGGCGCGACGCCCTCGCCGACCTGGAACTGCCCAGGGCCCGGCGACTGGACGTCGGCGCCTGGTTCGCCGATGACTTCGTCGGCGAGCGCATGGCCACCCTCCGCGAGATGCTCGAACTCGTCGACGCTCTCGACATGGGGCTCAACCTGGAACTCAAGGTCAACCGCGGACGCAGCGCACCGGCACTGGTCGACGGTGCGCTTCCCACCCTGCTCGATGCCCTGCCGCCCGAGCGGCTGATTCTCTCTTCGTTCAACGACGCCGCGCTGGACCATGCACGGCGCTTCGCCGGCCCCGAACGACTGGCACTCGGCGTTCTCTTCGAAGGATTGCCACGCCACTGGCAGGCCCGCTGCGAAGCGGTAGACGCCTTCAGTGTGCACACCGACTGGAAGCGGCTGAGCCAACGCGGCGCCCGCGCAGTCCGCGAAGCGGGCTATCGCTTGCTCGCCTATACCGTCAACGATCCTGGCGCCTTCGCCCCCCAGTGGAGCTGGGGGGTGCAGAGCGCCATCACCGACGACCCGGCACTGTTCGACGGACGCTTGCCGACCCCCTGACCCCAACGAAGCTCGCTACCGGAGAGGCGCTGCTGCCGAGCTCCCACTCGACAGCAGTTCTTCGATGACCGCCATATCCAGATGGGCCTCGAGGGTGTCAGCCAGGCGGTCGAGCTCCGCCTGGCGGTGGTCGGCGTAGTTTACCGCCGCCGCCTCGCCGGCCAGGCCGCAGCGCGCCAGCAGCGCCGTGCAGGTCTCGGGCCGGTCGAACAGGCCATGCAGGTAGGTGCCCATCACCTGACCGTCGGCACTCACCGCGCCATCCATGCGTTCTCCCTCGCGGCCATCGAGCGCGACCAGCGGTTGCGCGAGCGCAGCCCCTTCGCTCACGCCATTGTGGATCTCGTAGCCGGTGAGGGGCACATCCTCCGGCAGCAGCCGGCCCATCACGTTACGCAGTTGCTTGCCCGCCACCATTCGCGTCTCGAGGTCGAGCAGACCAAGCCCCGGCGTGGAACCGGCCGCCCCCTCGAGGCCGTCGGGGTCGTGGACGGCTCGGCCAAGCATCTGGAAGCCGCCGCAGATGCCCAGCACCTGGCCGCCGTAGCGCAGGTGGCGCGCAATGACGGTCTCCCAGCCCTGGGCACGCAGCCATTGAAGATCGCTGCGCGTGCTCTTGCTGCCGGGCAGGACGATCAGGTCGGCCGGCGGGATGGGTTGGTTGGGCCCCACGAAGGTGAGCGCCACCCGCGGGTGAAGCCGCAATGGATCGAAGTCGTTGTGGTTGCTGATGCGCGGAAGCGCCGGCACCACGACCCGCAGCGCCGGCTCGCCCTCTTCGCGCCCCGTGCGGCCGATGCTGTCCTCGGCGTCGAGCAGCAGGCCGTGCAGGTAGGGCAGCGTGCCGAGCACCCGCTTGCCGGTGCGTTCGGCGAGCCACGCGAGGCCCGGCTCGAGCAACGCCAGGTCGCCGCGGAAGCGGTTGATGACGAAGCCTTTGGTGCGGGCCCGCTCGCTCTCGCTGAGCAACGCCAGAGTGCCGACCAACTGGGCGAATACCCCGCCGCGGTCGATGTCGCCAACCAGCAGCACTGGGCAGTCGACCATCTCGGCGAAGCCCATGTTGGCGATATCGTTCTCGCGCAGGTTGATCTCCGCCGGGCTGCCCGCCCCCTCGGCGATGATCACGTCGAAGCGCTTCGACAGCGCCTCCCAGGCGGCCAGCACGCTGTCGCGAGCCTGGCGCTTGTAGGCGTGGTAGTCCATAGCGCCCATGTGGCCGTGCACCCGACCGCGCAGGATCACCTGGGCGCCGCGGTCACTCTCCGGCTTGAGCAGCACCGGATTCATGTCGCTGTGAGGCTCGACACCCGCCGCCAGCGCCTGCAACGCCGTGGAGCGGCCGATCTCGCCGCCGTCCACCGTCACGGCGCTGTTGAGCGCCATGTTCTGCGGCTTGAACGGCGCCACCGACACGCCCCGGCGCGCCAGCACCCGGCACAGCGCCGCCACCACCGTGCTCTTGCCGGCATCCGAGGTGGTGCCCTGCACCATCAGTGTGGCCATGTCGCCCCCCACCCGCGCTCCCTGTAAGAGGTCATTCCACCGTTTCCCCGACCAGGATCAGCTTGCCGGTTTCCGGATCCCGATACACCTGCCCCATTGATTCGTAGCCCTGACCCGCTTCCCCCATGCCTTCCGGAAGGTCGGTCAGTTCGTCGCCCTGCTTCACCGGCTGACTGCGTTTCTCGAGCTGTTCGTGGAACTGCTCGCTGCTGGCAAACAGCGCCGCAATCAGGCCACAGGCGAATACCAGCATGATATCGACGAGATTCGCCAGCGGCCCGAGAGGCTCCTCGCTTTCGGCATCAAAACGACTCCGGGTCAGGTTCCGCCTCATCGGACAGTCTCCTGTGATGTAGCCGGGGACGAGCCGGGCTCAGGCGGCGTTACCGATTCTTCCAAGGCATCCAGAACATTGTCGTACCAGCGACGACGTAGCCTCGCCAGGATGAAGCCGACGATACCGGTGAGAAGGCCCATCACCGTGGTATCGAAGGCCACGGTGACGGCATCCGCCAGCACCTCCAGCTCCCCGCGCCCCAGAGCCGCCAGTCCGGGACCGAGAGGGATCAGCGTGCCCATCAGGCCCAGCATGGGCCCTATCCGGGCCAGCAGGTCGGCCCGCTCGATCCGGCGCCGGCCGAGCTGGGTCACGGCACCGGGCCGGCCAGTCCGATGCAAACGCGGCAACACCCAGAACCGCTCCGATACACTGATCCCGGCCTCCCAGATGGCAACGGCCACCGCCACCATCAGCAGGAACAATATCGGGGCCAGCAGCCAGCCAACGAACTCATGGGTCAGCTGGCTGAGAATTTCAGCGGACATGACGCCTCCCTGAGAAGGTTCCGTAGAGCAGCCCCCCGCCGAACAGCAGCGCCGGCACTCCCGCCAGCAGCCATAGCTGCCAGCCGGAGGGCTCACCTTCGCCACTGTCCGCTTCCGACGCGGCTTTTTGCTGTTGCTGCTGTGGCTCTGCGGCCTCCTCCGGAGACGGTTCCGACTCCCGTGGGGAGGCACTCTGCGGCTGTAGCTCGGTGATCCGGGTCGGCCGCGAGGCAGATGCCGGTACCGGCATCTGCGCTTCGGCCCGGGCCGCCTGGAACTCCTCCCTCAGCGACTCGTCCAGACGCGGCTCGATCCAGGCCAGCATGGGATGGTCGGGGCGGGTGTGGCCGCTGCCCGGCAAACCATTTTCCACGACGTGCCGGGCAAACTGATCGGCCAGTGCATCCAGGGTATCTCCTCCCGCTTCCCAGTACCCCTTCTGGGCCGCCACCAACAGGATGGCTTCCATGTTCGTCTTGACGTGAACGTTGTGGCCCTTCTCGAGGAACTCATCCAGACCCAGGTCGTGACTGTCGTCCAGGTACACGGCCTTGACCTCATCCCAGGCCCAGCTTTCGATGATCTCCGGATTGGTCACCTGCCAGCCCCACAGGTACTCCATGAACTTGCTGCCCATGGTGCGGGCACCAGCGTAGTCGTGTTTCATCAAGGGCTTGAGCCACTCGGGGTTGAGGTAGCGCCCGCGCAGTTCCTGCACCAGCGCGGTGTCGAGACGCTCGATGCTGGCCTGCTCCGGGTTGGCATGCTCGATCACCCGGCCCTGGGGTGTCTCTCCGCTGATGGCCTCCACTGCCATATTGAGGCCGCCCAGGTAGTCGAAGGCGTCGTTATTATCCAGCAGTCCATACAGGTTGCTGGCGCGACCCAGGTAGGTATCGCTGACCTGAGACAGCCCTTGGCGGAAGCTGTCATGGGCGGAGCGACCGTTCTCGCCGACCCCGTAGGCGTGGCCCATCCGCTGCAGGTAGGCATTGGCGACCTCACTGCGCTCTTCCCAGAAACCGGAGCGCTCCACCAGCCTGTTGACCCCCGCACCATAGGCTCCCGGAGCATCGCCAAACAGGCGCAGACTGGCCTGACGGCCGGCCTCGGCGTCGCTGACATCCGCCGCCAGCGCCTCACGTACCTCGATCACCCAGTGCGCGGCGACACGGTTGTCCGCCAGGGAATCGGCACCGGGGTCGCGCAACACCCCGAGCGGTTCCAGGGCGCCCTGCAGGGCCTCCTCCAGCTCCGGATGTTCCTCCAGAATGGTCTCGCTGGCTCCATCGAGGGCCAGCAGAACCGCCCGGTCGAGCCAGGCAAGCAGGTTCGGATAGAGATCCCGAAACAGGCCCGAGGTGGTGAAGAGGACATCCCGGCGTGCACCGCCCACCCGCTCGAGGCCAGAGACGATGCCCCGGCTGTTCCACTCCGGCTTGACCCCCAGAAGGGCCATTCCGAAGGCGACCATGGTGCCTTCGTCCCGAACGGCATCCGATGCCCAGAGCACCACCGCCGCCCGTCCGTCGGGGTCGGCATCCTCGCGAGCCGTGTCGGCCAGTTCTTCGCCCAGTTCATAGGCCAGCTTGGTGGGCATCACCGCGCCGTCGAGGGCATGGAAATTGCGCCCCGTGGGCAGGGCATCCTTCGAGCGCACCGGATCGTTACCGGGGCCGGGGCTGACGTACTCACCATCCAGAGCGCCCAGCAGGGCCGTGCGCTCGGCTCTCGGTGATCGCTCCAGCGCCTCGCGGGCCTCCTGGTCGCCCATGGATTCCAGCATCAGGTCCACTTCGTCTTCGTCCCAATCCTGACCGAAGACATGCAAGCCGTGGGGCATGAAGTCTTCCTGCAGATCGGTGAGGTAGTGACCGATCTCATGCACCAGCATGGAATCATCGACCTTGTCGTAACTGAGACCGTCGATATGATGTTCCTCGGCGATGGTATCGACCAGTTCGTCCTGCACTTCCAGGTTCTCCACCGTCTCCCGGATCCTCTTGATGGCCCGGCCCTGGAGGGCGGAGTCGCTACGGGATTCCGCAGCCTCCCAGCTTTCCACCAGTTGGCGAAGCTCCAGCAGTTCGTCGTAAAGCTCGGTGGTTTTCAGCGGCGGTGTCAGGTGGTCGACGATCACCGCCAGACCCCGACGTTTCGCCTGCAACCCCTCGCCGACGCCGTCGACGATGTAGGGGTAGATACCGGGAATGTCGCCGGCCACCAGCAATGGGTAGTCGTCCTCGCCCATGGCGGCCCGTCGCCGGGGCAGGAATTCATAGGTGGAGTGGCGCCCCAGGTGGACAATCGCATCGGCTCCGAAGTCGTCCCGCAGCCAATGGTAGAAGCCCAGGTACTGGTGTGTCGGCGGGATGGTGGTGTTGGCGTGCAGCAGTTCCTCGTTCAGCTCCCACCCCCGTGGCGGCTGCGGGCCAACAAACACCTTGCCGAATTGCAGCCCCGGGATCAGCATGTCGCCGTCATGGACCATGACCCGCCCGGGCGCTTCGCCCCAGCCTTTCAGCCCCTCGATACCGGTTTCCACCAGTGCGCCAACCTGTCGCCGGGCGGCCTGCCAATCGTCGGAATCGCCGGCAATCAGCTCTTCGTAATGGTCTTCCAGTTGTCCGAGCAGTCGCAGGGCGCGATCCCGAGAGGGATGGTCGGCCCCTTCCAGCAGGTGCTCCATATCCCCCAGAGTCCGCGCCATCAGGGTCTTGCCCAGTTCCGTCTCGCCCGCTTCCACGGCCTTGCGCAGCTGCGCCTGCAGATACCCCAGAGGCCCCTGCTCCATCTCGGAGCGAACCGCCTCCGGCAGGCCGTCAAAGTAGTCTTGGTATGCCTCGGGGCCGAGATGAGGAATCTTTTCATGCAACTCTGCCAGTGCCTTGCGATTCTCCGGCAGATTGACACCCCGCTCCTGGATCAGGTCGAGCAGCTCATCCGGGGACTCCGGCAGGGTACCCGTGTCATAACCCGCCTCCTTGAGCCGGTTCAGGATTTCCCAGAGGGAGTCCGGTACATCCAGATTGTCGGCGCCGACATTGTGGCGACCAGGCGGGTGATTGTAATAGACGATGGCCAGACGCTTGTCTGCGTTTACCGTGGACCGCAGGTATTGCCAGCGGTCGGCCCGTTCGGCCACCCGTTCTACCTGAGCCTCGTCGGGCTGCAACAGTTGCAGCTCGAGACCGGTAGCTTCGTGGATCTGCGGCTCGCCGGCGGTGGCCAGCAGCAGCGGTTGCGAAGTGCCCTGCAGTTCAGGCATGGCGAGCTGGTAATGGACCGAGTCCCATGGCATGCCGTCATCGGAAATCTGCCACTGACTGCGGGTTCGGTCCTGCAGTCGCAGGCCCTTCAGCACCGGCACATTCAGAGTTTCCAGTGCTTCGGTAGCGGCTTCGCGCTCGCCTCCGCCGCCGATGACGAAATCCTGCAGATTGATTACCGCGGCCAGGTTGTCGTACTGCGCCAGCCCTTCCACCGCCTGGCGACTGGGTCCGCCCCACCGGGCCAGCACGCCAATGCATTGCAGATCACGCTCTTGCAGCGACCGACACAGACGGTCCAGCAGAATGCGGTTCCCGGCCTCGTCACCGGAATCCAGGTCGAGTACGGCCACCACGGGGCGCTCTTCGTCCACCTCCGGTGTCCCCACCACGTCACCCTGCTGGTAATAGCGTACCGCCTGCCGATGCTCCGGCTCCCGACTTTCTTCGCCGAGCAGCCAGGCCATCAGCGCCGAGAGATTGGCGGCACTGCGTCCCTGCCAGTAGGCTCGCCCCTTGAGCCAGGGAGCCTGCTCGGGAAAGTCATCCTTTAGCGCGTCGTGAAATTCGCCAGCATCGTCATCCTCCGCAGGCTTGCCATACAGTTCATCGAGCTCTTCCTTGTCCAGCTCCGCCAGCGAGGCCTTGCCGCCAAACCGGGAGCGGGTCACCAGGCGCCGGTCGGAACTGATCGCCAATAGCTCGCCGGATGGCGGCTCGCGATCGAGCAAGCGAGCCAGCCTGGGTACGGTATCGTCACCGAACACACCGGCCATCAGGGTCGCGTCCGCTTTCTCCCAAAGAGCCACCAGCTCCCGATCTCCGAGTTCTTCCAGTTGGCTGGGGGTGCGCAGGATCAGCTCATGCTCTGGATGCTCCCGGGCGAAGCGGTCCGCGCCGGCAGCCAGAGCCGGGGCCGAGCGTTCGGACACCACGCCGAACAGGGTCTTGGCCAGGGCCGGCGCCGGTGACGCCAGCAGGACCAGCGCCAGCAGGAATAACAGCTCGAGCCTTATCCGACGGATCACTCCGATCATGGGGCGTCCTTATCCTAGAGTTCGATACCTTTCTGGGCCTTGACCCCCTGGTCCTTGAAGGCGTGCTTGACCGCCTTCATCTCGGTGACGGTATCGGCCAGCTCGATCAGCGCCTTGGGTGCATAGCGACCGGTGACGATGGCGTGCTGCATCGCCGGGCGCGCCTGCAAGTCGTCGAGCACCCGGTCGAGATTCAGATACTCGAAATGCAGGGCGATATTGAGCTCATCGAGCAGCACCAGGTCGAAGCTCGGATCGGCGAGCATGCGGCGAGCGACTTCCCAGGCTGCCTCGGCCTTCTCGATGTCGCGCTCGCGGTTCTGGGTGTCCCAGGTATAGCCCTCACCCATCACGTGGTACTCCACGTTCGGCAGGTCGCGGAAGAAAGCCTCCTCGCCGGTGCTGAAGGCACCCTTGATGAACTGCACCACGCCCACCTTCATGCCGTGGCCCAACGCTCGGGCCAGCATGCCGAAGCCCGAACTGCTCTTGCCCTTTCCCGAGCCGGTATGCACCAGCAACAGCCCCTGCTCCTTGTCGGCCTGGGAAATACGCTCGTTCATGATCCGCTGTTTGATGGCCATGCGCTCGGCATGACGCTGGGGGTCGACGTTCTTCATGTCAGTCTCCTGGAGTAGCGGAAAGGGCGGCATTCAAGCCCTCGCCGGTGAAGATGGCGGCGACAAGTGCCGGTGCGGAAGGAAAGTAGCCATGGAAGTAGCTGGCCGTGAGGCTCCCCTCACGATAGACCGCCTCGGCGGAACTGCCCGCCAGGCGCCTGGCATGGGCAACCGGTCGCAGCGGGGTCTCCAGCGACGAGTGGTGATAGGTATGGCCACGCAGCTCACCCAGCGCCGTGTCCAGACTCTGCAGGCCCAGGGCACTGAGCTTGCCGGTCATGCGTGCGGTGCCGGACAGCAGGCCGTATGCGACGTACTCGGCGCCATCGCCATCGACGAGACTTTCCATGCAGGCCATCAGCCCGCCGCATTCGGCCAGGATCGGTTTGCCGGCCTCATGGTGGGCGCAGATCGACGTGCGCATCGACGCGTTGGCGGCAATCCTGGCGGCGTGCAGCTCCGGGTAACCGCCGGGCAGCCATAGGGCATGGCAGACAGGCAGCCGAGCGTCCTCCAATGGCGAGAAAAACGCCAACTCGGCCCCCATGGCCTCGAGCAGATCGAGGTTGGCACGATAGATGAAGGCGAAGGCCGCATCACGGGCCACGGCGATGCGCACCCCATCGAGCCGGCGCGACGGCGCAACGGGCTCTGCCGCCTCCAGCGTCACACGGGCCGGCAGCCGGTCGAGCCCTGCCTCGGCGAGCACCGCCGCGGCATCATCGAGCTGGGCATCGAGCCCATCGAGCTCGCCGGCCTGCACCAACCCCAGGTGACGATCGGGAATCGCCATGGCCTCGCTACGCGGAATGGCGCCGAGCAGTGAGAGCCCCTCCGGCATGCTGTCGGCGAGCAGCCGACCGTGGCCGGGACTGCCCACGCGGTTGGCGATCACCTCGTGGATGGCGAGCCGCGGATGGAAGTTGGCGAGCCCCTGGGCCACGGCGCCGAAGGTCTGGGCCATGCCCCAGGCATCGATCACCGGCAGCGCCGGCAGACCGGCCAGTATCGCCAGATCGGCGCTGGACGGATTGCCGTCGAACAGCCCCATAGAGCCTTCGACGAGGATCAGGTCCGCCTCCCTGGCGGCCTCGGCCAATCGCCAGCGGCACTCGGCTTCGCCGGTCATCCAGGGGTGCAGCTGGTAGACCGGAGCGCCGGAGGCGACTTCCTGCACCATGGGATCCAGGTAGTCGGGACCGTGCTTGAACACGCGCACCCGACGCCCCGCATTGCGATGCAACCGCGCCAGTGCGGCCGTAACCATGGACTTGCCCTGGCCGGAGCCAGGCGCGGTAATCAGAGCGGCATGAGCCTCGCCGCGAATCGGGTTCGTCGTCATATGTCACCTCACGGGTACGAAAACGGGAGCGCCGTCGACCTCTGCAGTGGCCAGACGCTGGCCATAGAGTCGCTCCAGGACGTCCGGCACCAGCATGGTGTCGCGCGGTCCCCAGCACGCCTCGCCGTCGGGATAGAGCAGCAGTACCCGATCGCACCAGCGCGCAGCCAGGTTGAGGTCGTGCAGGCACATCAGTACGGCGCGCCCTTCGGCAGCCTGCTCGGCGAGCAAGGCCATGACAGCGGTCTGGTGGTGCAGGTCGAGATGGTTGGTGGGCTCGTCGGCCAGCCAGATGGCTGGCCCCTGGGTGAGTACCGTGGCGAGAGCCAGACGCTGGCGTTCGCCCCCGGAGAGCGTGCTCACCAGGCGTTCCCCCAGGTGAGCCACGTCGAGGCGCGCCAGGGCCGCCTCGGCCAGCTGCAGATCCTCGCCGCCCTCCATCTGCCAGGGCGAAAGCCAGGGATGACGACCGATCAGCGCGGTCTCCTGCACCGTGGCAGGGAAACCATCGTGACGCTCCTGGAAGACCAGACCCAG
Organism: Pseudomonadota bacterium; assembly: GCA_051749645.1. Lineage (GTDB taxonomy): Bacteria > Pseudomonadota > Gammaproteobacteria > Pseudomonadales > Halomonadaceae > Halomonas. The sequence continues at coordinate 78,067 of JBNJIT010000004.1, read as the reverse complement.
CGCACGGGCGACCCGGCGGCGCGACAGCCCGGCCAGCAGCTCGCCGTCGAGGTGCACCGTACCGTGCCGCGGCGCACGCAACCCCGCCAGAGTATGCAGGAGCGTGGTCTTGCCCGCCCCGTTGGGACCCAGCACGCCCCACACCTGCCCCGGCTCCAGGCTCAGGGTCATCGCCCGGCCGTCGCCACGCCCCGGCACGTCGATCACCAGCTCGCAGGCTTCGAGTCGGCTCATCAGCGGCTCCGGTAGAGCAGATAGAGGAAAGTCGGCACGCCGAGCAGCGCCGTGATCACGCCGACCGGCAACTGCTCGGGCGCGATGATGGTGCGCGCCAGAGTATCGGCGAGCACCAGCAGGGTACCCCCGGCCAGCGCACAGGCGGGCAGGATCAAGCGCTGGTCGTTGCCCAGCACCAGGCGCAGCATGTGCGGCACCACCAGCCCCACGAAGCCGATGCTCCCGGCTGTGGTAACCGCCATGGCGGTGAGCCCGCTCGCCGCCAGGTAGATCGTCCATTCCAGGGGCCTCACCGCCACGCCCAGGGCTGCGGCCTGAAGCGCCCCGCGGGCCAGCACGTTGAGACTGCGCCCCAGGGGAATGGCCAACAGGCATACGACCACTAGCAGTAACAGCGGCGGCACCGGCGAGCGCGCATAAGCGAGATCGCCCATCAACCAGTAGAGCATGCCGGGCAGTCGCTCGACGGGGCTCACTGCCAGCATCAGGGTCACCACCGCACCCCAGCCGGCCGCCACAACCACCCCGGTGAGCAGCAGTCGTGCTGGCGTCCAGCTTCCGGTGCCATGGGCCAGGCCGAACACCAGCAAGGTGGAGAGCAGTGCGCCGGCGAAGGCCGAACCGGTGATCAGTGCGCTGCCGAGCCCCGCCAGCATGGCCGCCAGCGCCCCTACCGCGGCGCCGCCGGAGAGCCCCAGCACATAGGGGTCGGCCAGAGGGTTGCGCAGCAGCACCTGCATCAGCGCCCCGGCCAGCGCCAGCAAGCCGCCGGTGGCGAAAGCCGAGAGCGACCGCGGCAGGCGCAACTCCAGCACCAAGGTGCGCGAAAGCGGCTCGCCCTGCCCCGTGATCACCGCCCACAGCTCCCCCGGAGAGACCGCCACGCTGCCGACGCCGACGCCCAGCGCCAGGGCCGCTAGCGCTGCCAGCGTCAACAGGCCCAGCGGACGAATCAGCCCGCGGCGGCCGCCGATCACACCCAGCGTGGGCCTAGCGGCGTGCACGCGCTTCCTCCAGTTTCTCGCAGAACAGCCGGCTGCCCTCCAGCAGGCGCGGCGTGGGGCGCTGAATCAGTGACGGCGGCACGAAGAAGAGGTTGCCCTCGGTCACCGCCGTCAGATGCGGGTATTGCTCCCAGTGAGTGAGCCACTCACGGTTCTCCTCGCCCATGCCGCCGGCCAGTATCGCCTCCGGATCGGCATCCAGCACCGATTCGTCGTCGATGCGCGGTACCAGGCGCTCCAGCCCCCCGAAGACGTTGACCCCTCCGCAGGCTGACAGCACCTTGCCGATCAGGTGCGCATCGTTGATGGTCATCAACGGCTCGTCCCACACCTGGTAGAAGACCCGCACCAGCTCCCGGTCGGCGTAGCGCTTGCGAATCTCGGCCATGCCCTCGCGGAAGCGGTTCGATTCGCGACGCGCCGGCTCGACCGTGCCGGCCAGCGTCCCGAGGCGCTCGATGGCGCTGGCGACGTCCTCGAAGCTGCGCGGCTCCAGATAGAATACCGGCACCCCCAGCGACTCGACGGTCTCCAGCTGTTCGGGCGGATTGCCGGTCACCCAGCCGATCACCAGGGCCGGGCGCAGGGCCGCCAGCCGCTCCATGTCGAGGCGAGTATGACTCCCCACCTTGGGCACTTCGCGCGCCTCGGGGGGGTAGTCGCTGTAGTCGACCACCGCCACCACCTTGTCGCCGGCCCCGGCGGCATAGACGAGCTCGGTGGCCCCGGGCGAGAGTGCCGCGATGCGCTCGGCCGGCGCCGGCAGGCACACTTCGCGCTCGGCATCGTCGATGGCGCACACCTCGGCGTAGGCCGGCGCTGCCGCCAGTGGCAGCAGCGCCAGGGCAAGGCCGCTCAGAAAACGACGCGACATCATCATCCGCCGAAATGCACGCTGAGGAAGGCGGCACGGCCGGCGTTGATGTAGCCTCCGGCGGTCTCGTGCTCCTTGTCGAGCACGTTATCCAGCGTCAGCCGCGTCGACCACATCGGTGCGAACTCCCAGCCGGCGCGCAGGTTGAGCAGACCGAAGCCGGGCAAACGCTCATCGTTCTCGGCGTCGTCGTAGCGGTGATTCTGGACGACCCAGGAGCCGCCCAGCGACCAGTCGCCCAGTTCGCGATCGACGTCGAAACGCAGGCTTTGCGTGGCACGGCGCCTAAGATCGTTGCCACGATTTTCGTTGCTGTCGCCCTCGCCGCGGTTCTCAGGGTCCATCCAGGTTAGAGCAGCCTGCAAAGTCCATTTGTCGAACTCAGCACCGGCAGAAAGCTCAACACCACGAATTCGCGCTTCACTGATATTTTGCGGTGTAGTCAACGAAGGGTTGCTGGGAGACTCCCCCCAGTCGATAAGATCATCGACATCCGTCTGATAAGCGGCCAAGTCCCAGAAGTACGCCTCGTACTGCCCTCGAATGCCGACCTCAAGAGTGCCGGAAGTTTCAGCTTTCACATCGGGGTTACCGACATAGCCCCAGGAATCCTGTGGATAGTAGAGATCATTGAAAGTGGGTGCGCGAAAGGCCGTTCCGTAACTCGTACGCAGGGTATGATGCGCATCCAGCTCCAGGCCTATGGCCATGCTGCCGGTAACCTCTTCGCCAAAATGCTCATTGTCGTCAAAGCGAAGGGCCGCCTGCACCGAAACAGGGGACATATCCAGCAGAGCTTGAGAGAAGAATGCCAGGTTTTCCCGACTGCCCGGAGTGTAGTTCGACGTACCGGCAACCTTGTCTTCTTCGAATTCGAGACCTGCTATCACTTCATGCACGCCATATGACAGGGCATTTTCCCAGCGGACGGTACGCGTACGGGTGTCGAAGATAGATGTACTGGCCGGTCCCCACATCGAAGCCTCGGAGAAATTCTCGAGTTCATCACGGGATTCACTCAGGCTCAGTCGACTACGCCACTGTTCCGTCACTGGGAGCTCAGCATGAATACCGGCAACCTGCTGAACGAAGTCCATGCTGCCACCGTCATATTCGGTGCTACCTCGCGCCCGCAACGCCAGGACACCGACCTCTGCACCACCATCGAAGGTGTGCGAAAGGCGTACGAGGCCGGAGGTATTGTCGTAGCCCTTGTCCTCGCCATCGCGACGAACCGGCGCGCCGTCGGTATCGAAACGGCTCGCGGCGAAGCTGTAACGGGTACCGCCCTCGCTGCCGGAGAGCCCGGCGCTGAGCCGCTGCGAACTGAAGCTGCCGCCGCCGACGGAAACGCGGGGATGCGGGCCTCCTTTCTCCGCATCGTGGGTGAATAGCTGCACCACACCGCCCACGGCGTCGGCACCGTAGAGGCTGCCGCGTGGGCCGCGCACGATCTCGGCGCGCTCGAACATCCGCGGGTCGAGATACTGCCAGGCGGCACCACCCGAGGTAGCCGAACGCAGGCGAATGCCATCGATCATCAGCACACTCTGATCGCTGGAAGTACCACGAATGTAGACGCTGCTGGTCTTGCCGAAACTGCCGTTGGTAGTGACATCCACACCCGGCTGGCCGCGAAAGAGATCGCCAAAGCTGGCGGGATCCTGACGGCGCAGTGTCGCTTCGTCGAGCAGCGTGACGGAGGAAAGCGACTCGTCGGCGGTGCGCGGCGCCAGGGTAGCGGTCACCACCAGAGGGTTGAGGTCAACGGCGTCGTTGCCGTCGCTCTCGGACTGGGCCTGGACGGCCAGCGGAAGGAGAGCCAGACCAAAGGCGGCCAGGCCACGGTGTGCGTTGCGTGTGGTGTTCATGGAGGTCCCTTGCTCGCCGTGCCTGCCCGCACGGCAATGGTGTTGCATTCACCGGGGCGGCAAGGGACGAGAGAGGGAGACGACGGCTGCGACGAGAACCCTGCCTCGGAGTCGCCCACCGCAACCCGGCATGAGGGAAACGCCCTACAAATGCCTGCGCGGGCGAATCGCTGCGTTGCGCGCTGCTCGAAATCCTCACCTAGTAACGCCTAGGCTCCGGTTTCTGCGCTGCGTGCGCCTTGCGCTTCATCCCGCTCGTCGATTTGTATTCGGCGTTTCCTGGACTCTCGGGCCGGTCTCCGGGCTGACGAGTGGACGCGTAGCGTCCCGGAAAACCACCTTCCCATGCCAAGTGGCACAGTGGTATAGGGCATTCCCGGGAGCCTGTCGGATCTCGCAGTAGATCAGCGTTACGTCCTACAGGCTCCTAAACTCGATCACCGTTGCGGGGGCAGCGTCGGAATGGCTCTAAGCGCACCGACTTCCCGTTTCACCCCGACGTGTCTGCGCACGCCTGGGGCACCTGAGAGTTGACGTAACCTAGCAACCCGACGTGGCGGGGTCAACGACGACCTGCCATAACGCGACATGCCCCTTCACTTCAGGGACTTGACGAGTCCATGGCGGACGTACCAGACGCCATCGGCACGTGCGGCGGCGTCCTGGGCCAGCCAACCGGCCAGGTCACGCAGCCGACGCAGCCAAGCTGCCATCGGCACGATGCCGCGCCCCATTTCGGACAGGATCACGATGACCGTAGAGCCGCGCTCGCGCTCGACGGCGCACAATGCCTCGAGGGCGGCAACCAGCTGCTCGCGCAACCGATCGTCGTCGGGCTCGTCGCCCTGGGCCATTTCGATCCAGTCCGCCCAGCCGGTCACCACCAGCGACATCTCAGGATCGACCGTCTTCTCCCAGACAGGCAGTGAGGCTCCGGCCTCCAGACGATGCCAGCGAGCGGCCGGGAAACGCTCGCTTACGGCGTTGCGCTTGCCGGAACAGGCACCGCCGACGAAGAGCTGCATTGCCACTCCCCCTCTCGTTGCACGAAGATCAGCCGGCGGCCTTCGGCCTGGCCCACGCTGCCTTCCCAGAATTCGATCGTTTCGAAATGCCGGCGCAGTTCGCGAATCACGCCCCCGTGGGTGACGACCAGCACCCGTTGTAGCCCCTCGGCTTCCACGTCGGCGAGCAGATCACCGAACCACTCTCCGAGGCGCTCACGCAGCGAACGGGTGGATTCGCCGCCTGGCGGAGCCTGTTCGCCCTGGCTGTCGATCCATGCCCGGTAGGCTGGCAGTGCCTGGAGCTCCTCGTAACACTTGCCCTCGTACTCCCCGAAGTCGAGTTCGCGTAGGCGCGCGTCGAAGTGCGGCTCGACGCCGAGTCGGCGACCCACCAGCACGTGCGCCAGGGTCTGGCGACAGCGCATCAGATCGCTGGCGTACACGGCATCGAACTCGTCCTCGGCCAGCGCCTCGCGCAAGCTATCCAGGCCGGTCCTCGCCTCGGGCAGCAACAGCGGAACGTCACGCTGACCCTGGTAGCGTCGCTCGCGATTCCAGGCCGTCAGCCCGTGGCGAACGACCACCAGCTCCAGGCGATCAGCAACAGCCATAGTTCTCCTCCCTCGATGGCGGCACCCACGATATCGCCGTTGATGCCATTGAAACTCCGCGTCATTACCCAGCCATAGCCGAGCAGAAAAGGCAGCAAGCCTGCCAGCAGCCATGCCCAGCCGGCCAGCACCCAGAACAGCGGCACCATCACCAGCAGGGCCAGCGCTAGATCGTACCGGCCAAGATGCTGCTGCCATGCCCAGGCCAGACCCTCGCGACGCGCACAAGGCGCCAGGCGCAACAGTGCCACGGCACCGAAACGCGCCAAGGCCGGCACGGCTACCAGCACACCCGGCGAGGCACCGACATCCAGCAGTCCCCACAGCAGCAGCCCCTTCCAGGCCAGCAGGAAGACCAACGCCAGAATACCGAAACTGCCCACCTGGGGATCCTTCATGATCTCCCAGCGCCTTGCCAGAGGGGCATTGCTGCCCAGGGCATCGGCCACGTCCATCAGGCCGTCCAGGTGCAACCCCCCGGAGAGCGCCACCCACAGGCTAAGCAGCGCAAGCACCAGGATCGGCGTCGGCAGCGCACTTGCCAACAGCGAGGCGGCACCGGCGAGGAATGCGCCGAGCACGATTCCCACTAGCGGATAACTGCGCAGGGCCCAGCGAGCCGTGGCTGCGTTCCAGGGACAAGCCACCCGAACCGGCAACCGCGTCAGGAACTGGAAGGCGAGAAGCACGCCATAGCCAGCCTCCTTCATCGCCTCACCTCCCCTTCGCTGATCCAGGCAACGGGCACTCCCGCCACCACCTCGACGACCCGATCGGCCTCGTGGGCAAGCCGGCAATGCAGGCGCTGCAGAAAGGCCAGATAGCGCCAGGTAGCGTCGTCGCGGGGCGGGACGTCCTCGTTGAGGTCGTTGGACACCACCACCAGGTCCAACGACCGCGACCGCGCCGCGGCCAGCAGCGCCCCGAGCTGGGCCAGGCCCTCAGCGTCACCGTAGCCGGCCTCGAAAAGTGCCCGAGCGGCCCACAGCGTCAGACAGTCGAGCAGCACGCTGCTGCCGGGCTCGATGGCGTCTAGCGCCGTTCCCAGCGCCAGCGGCGCCTCGCGAGTGCGCCACTCGCTGCCCCGGTCGCGGCGGTGGCGGGCAATGCGTGCGGCCATCTCGGCATCCGCCGCGGTCGCCGTGGCCAGGTAATAGAGCGCCCCGCCGCGGGCCTGCCGACACTCACGCGCCAGGTGCTCGGCGACCTCACTCTTGCCGGAGCGCGCCCCGCCACTGACGAAGGCGATCATGGCCCCTCTCCCTCGCTCAAGACGGCGAGCAAACGCGCGTTGGAGTTCCGGTCACGCAGTGCCAGGCGCAGCCAGCCACCGTCAAGCCCGGGAAAGCCGTGGGTATGGCGAGCCAGGATGCCGGCACGCAGTAACCGTTCGAACAGCCTCTCGGTCGTCAGGGCAATTGCCTCAGTCATAGGCGCCTGAATCGAGCCGTCAACAGGTCTTCGAGGAGGCGCTGTGAACCCTTCCCTGGGCGCTACATTTGCCATCCCAGGCAAATGACCTCCTCTTCGACCTGTTCCCGGCTCACCTATCCTATCGTGCTGGACCTGCCCTGCCGTCGCTTCAACTTCAATCGCTGGCCGCACCAAAAAGAAGTTGGCACGACTCGGGATCACCTCGAGACCGGCGGCGGCGAGACCGGCCTGCAGGTGTGGCCGCTCGTCGGCCAGCCACTGCCGGGTACGGGCCAGGAAGGCGGTGTCGGCCAACAGCGGCGCCACCAGCTCAGCAGCCAGGTGGTTGACACTCCATGGAGACTGGCGCGCAACTAACTGCTGCACCAGTGATTCGCTCGCCATTAGGTAGCCCAGCCGCAATCCCGGTAGCGCATAGAGCTTGGTCAGGGAGCGCAGCAGGATGAGGTTGTCGAAACGCGCCAGCAGCGGGGCCAGGCTCTCCTCTGGCGACATCACGAAGTCGATGAAGGCCTCGTCGACCACCACCCGACAGCCGCGGGCCGCGGCCAGGGTCAGCAGTCGCTCGACCGTCTCGCGCGGCACCAGGGTGGCGGTGGGGTTGTTGGGGCGACACAACCACAGCAGCGTGCCGGGCGTCAGGGACACACCGAGACTTTCCGGATCGAGTGGAAAGTCGGGCGCAACCAGTTGGATGTCGTCGACGGCGAGGCCGAAGGCGCGGCAGGCCCGGGCGTACTCGGAGAAAGTCGGCTGCACGATGGCCGCCCGGCCGCCGGCGTGCAGGGCAGCTACCAGGAAGATCGCCTCGGCGCCGCCATTGGTCAGCAGCACCTGCTCCATGGCAACGCCGGCCTGGCGGGCAATCGCTTCCCGGGCCGTGCGGTAGTCGGGGGCCGGGTAGTGGGCAATCCCTTCGGCCGCTTCGGCCAACTGGGAGGGCACCCACGCCGGCGGCCCCAAGGGGTTGAGGTTGGCGCTGAAGTCGAGCAACGGATGATCCGGGGGCAGTCCGAAGCGCGCCAGCAGCGGCCCGGCCTGGCCGCCATGCGATGGCCAGGAGGCCTCGTGCGAGGTCATATCAGGCCCTCCTTGATCAACACGGTCAGCACCATCAGCAGCACGAATGCCAGCCAGCCACCGTGCATGCAGCGGATGGCACGCTCGATATGTCTCGCCGCCAGCGGCTCCCCGCCCTCGCTCAGCGGGACACCCAGCACCGCGCGCTGCGAGGCCACGCCAGCGTAGTGATTGATGCCTCCCAACTGCACCCCCAACAGCTGCGCCACCATGGCCTCCGGCCAACCGGCATTGGGGCTGGGGTGGCACGGCGCCTGTTGCCGGGTGGCGGCCAGCGCTCCATTGCGACGGACGCCGGGCAACGCCCAGGCCGCAAGCCAAAGCGCCAAGGCCGTCAGCCGGGCCGGCACCCAGTTGGCCAGGTCGTCGAGCCTGGCCGAGGCGTAGCCGAAGTCGGCATAGCGGGCGTTGCGGTAGCCGACCATGGAGTCCAGAGTGTTGACCGCCTTGTAGGCCAGCGCCAGCGGCGCTCCGCCGAGCAGCGCCCAGAACAGCGGCGCGGTGATGCCGTCGACACTGTTCTCGGCCACCGTTTCCACGGCGCCGCGGGCGATCTCGGCCTCATCGAGTCGTTCCGTGTCGCGCCCCACGATCATTGACAGGGCGCGTCGGGCGGCAGGCAGATCACCGCGGCTAAGTGGCGAGGCCACCGCCCGGCCGGCATCGGCCAGCCCCTTGATGGACAGCGCAGTCGCCAATAGCCACAGCTCAGCGAGCAGTGCCAGACCGGGATGCAGCCATGCCAGCCCCGCCAGCACGCCCCAGGTCACGCCGAAGGTGCCGCCCACCACCACCGCGGCGAGAAGCGCCCCACGCCAGCGCCGTGGCCGCGAGCCACCATGGTTCCAGAGACGCTCGAGCCGGGCGATCGCCCGGCCGATGCCCACCACCGGGTGCGGCAGCCGGCGCGGGTCGCCAACCAGCAGGTCGACGAGCACCGCCACGCCGATCAGTGCCAGCAGGGCCAGCGAAAGAGGCGCTTGGGTCATGGTGCCTGGCCAGCGGAGACCCCGGCATCCTCGAAGGTCGCCATCTCGGCCAGCATGCGCGTTGCCGCTTCCAGCAGCGGGAAGGCAAGCGCCGCTCCGGTGCCCTCGCCCAGGCGTAGTTCCAGATCCAGCAGAGGATAAGCATCGAGAGCGCTCAGCGCATGGGCGTGCCCCGGCTCCCTGGAGCGATGGGCAAAGATCAGATAGTCCCGCGTGGCCGCGCCCAGCCGGCAGGCGACTAGCGCCGCCACCGTGGCGATGAAGCCGTCGACCAGCAGCGGCACCCGGCGCGCCGCGCCGCCCAGATAGGCCCCGGCCATGGCGGCAATCTCCAGGCCACCAAGTCTGGCCAGCACGTCGAGCGGGTCGTCGCAGTCCGGCGCGCGGTCGGCGATGGCACGCTCGATGACCGACTGCTTGTGAGCGAGCCGCTCGGCGGAAATCCCGGTGCCGTGCCCGATCAGACCGGCCACTGGGCTGTCGGTGAGCACCGCCAACAGCGCACTGCTGGCGGTGGTATTGGCGATGCCCATCTCACCGACGATCAGGCAGCGACAGCCCGCCTCGACGGCGCGTTCGGCAGCGTCAATGCCCGCTTCGATCGCCGCTACGGCCTCGCCGCGGGTCATGGCGTCCGACTCCACCATGTTGGCGGTGCCGAGCCGCACCTTCGCATCCACCACGCCCTCGCCTGCCACCGCACCGGCCACGCCCACGTCGATCACTTCGAGACGGGCGCCGATCTGCCGGGCGAAGACGTTGATCGCCGCACCGCCGGCGACGAAGTTGGCCACCATCTGCGCGGTGACGTCCTGGGAAAAAGCGGAGACGCCCTCGGCCGCCACGCCGTGGTCGGCAGCGAAAACCAGCGCCCCCGGCGGCGACACTCGGGGAAACCGCTGACCGCTCAGGGTCGCCAGGGTCACCGCCAGAGTCTCCAGGCGACCAAGGCTGCCCGGCGGTTTGGTGAGGTTGTTCAGGTGGGCGGTGACATCGGCCGCGATGGCGTGATCGGCGGGCTGCAGCGTGGCGAGGGTGTCAGAGAGCATGCGGGCTTCCTGCGAGGCATGGATGGCAACCAAGTCGGCCATCATAGCAGCCCTTACCCGGTCCAGCAGAACCGGAGCGCTAGCGGTGCAGAGCTCGACAAGATGCCTTGGCGTCCTTTCGAGCCATCGCTATACTGTACATAAATACAGATATGGAGACTCATCGATGCCTCGCCGCCCTGCCCTCGGCACGCGCAAAGGGCGCGGAGCCACCTTCGATCCGGACAATCGTTTTGCCCCTTCGCGAGTCGAGGCGGTGGATGACGGCTGGTGGCAAGAGGAAGTCCCGGAGCGACTGGCCACCGAAGTCCGTGACGAGCGTACCCGCAGCGCCCTGTCCTGGAACCGCTCGCCCGACCTGCCCTTCGACCGCTCGCTCAACCCCTATCGCGGCTGCGAGCACGGCTGCATCTACTGCTACGCCCGGCCCAGCCACGCCTACTGGGACCTGTCGCCCGGCCTCGACTTCGAGTCGCGCCTCATCGCTCGCACCGGGCTGGTGGAACGGCTGCGCGAGGAGCTCGCCAAGCCCGGCTACGTCTGCCGGTCGATCAACCTGGCCGGCAACACCGACGCCTACCAGCCGCTGGAAGCCGAGCGCCGGACTACCCGCGAGGTGCTCTCCCTGCTTCTCGAATGTCGCCACCCGGTGACCCTGGTCACCAAGAGCGCGCTCATCTTGCGCGACCGCGACCTGCTCGGCGAACTCGCGCACCACCGCCTGGTACGGGTAATGATCAGCCTGACCAGCCTGGATCGCGATCTCAAACGCGCACTGGAGCCACGCGCCGCCTCGCCGGCAGCCCGGCTGCGCACCATCGAGCAGCTGACGGCGGCAGGCGTGCCGGTGGGCACACTGATCGCCCCGGTGATCCCCGGACTCACCGACCACGAACTCGAGCGCCTGCTGGGGGCCGCCCGCGAGGCGGGCGCCGGTACGGCCGGGTGGATGCTGCTGCGTCTACCGAGAGAAGTGGCGCCGCTGTTCGAAGAGTGGCTCGAAACCCACTACCCCGAGCGCGCCGCCAAGGTCATGAGCCTGATGCGTCAGTGCCGCGACGGAGAGGTGTACGACAGCCGCTTCGGCAAACGCATGCGCGGCGAAGGCATCTTCGTCGACCTGCTCGAGCAGCGCTTCAGCCGGGCGTGCCGACAGCTGGGTTTCAACACGCCAGACGCCTGGGCGGCGCAGTCGCTGGATACCGCGGCGTTTCGCCCGCCCCGCGCCCAGGGCGATCTGTTCGCTTGAACCCGATCAAGGAATCAGCACCGCCGCGCCCGACAACCGCCCTTGGCGCAGGTCGTCCAGCGCCTGATTGGCGGCTTCCAAGGGATAGGCTCGGGTCTCGGTGCGGATCGGCACCTCGGGCGCCAGTGCCAGGAATTCTTCGCCGTCGCGACGGGTGAGATTGGCCACCGACCGGACGCTGCGCTCCTCCCACAACAGGCGATAGGGGAAAGCAGGAATGTCGGACATATGGATGCCGCCCGAGACCACGGTACCGCCAGGCTTGACGTGGCCGAGCGCCGTAGGCACCAACGACCCCACCGGCGCGAACAGCAGGGCGGCATCCAGCGGCTCGGGTGGCGTCTCGTCGCTGCCGCCGGCCCAGACGGCGCCCAGCCGTCGGGCAAACGCCTGAGCCGCCTCGTCGCCCGGGCGGGTAAAGGCATAGACGCTCTGCCCGCGCGCCACGGCGAGCTGGGCAAGGATGTGGGCCGCCGCCCCGAACCCATAGAGTCCCAGCCGCTTGGGCTCATCGCCGCCGGCGAGCCGCCAGGTGCGATAGCCGATCAGCCCGGCACACAGCAGTGGCGCCGTTGCCTGGGCATCGCCGTCGTGGATGGGAAAGCAGTAGCGGGCATCGGCCACGGCGTACTCGGCATAACCGCCGTTGCGGGTATAGCCGGTGAACTCGGCACGCTCACAGAGATTCTCGCGGCCGGCGCGACACGGCTCGCACTCGCCGCAGGTCCAGCCGAGCCAGGGAACCCCGATTCGCTGCCCAGGCGCAAGACCGGTAACGCCTTCGCCCAGTGCCGTCACCTCCCCCACCACTTCGTGGCCCGGAATCAGCGGCAGGCGCGGCTCGCTGAGTTCGCCGTCGACGACATGGAGGTCCGTGCGGCAGACACCGCAGGCCAGCACCCGAAGCTGGACCTCGCCGGCACCCGGGCGCGGAATGGGAATTTCGTCGAGCGCCAGGGGCTGGCTGGGGGCATGCAAGCGCATGGCACGCATGGAGGCATTCATGGGCGAGCTCCTGTCTGGTCTTGCCTGATGCCAGGATAGCTCAGGCGGCGACCTCGACCTCGTAGCCGGTGAACTTGCGCAGGTTGATCACGCCACTGTCGAGGATCAGATACTGACCTTTCAAGCCTTGCAGCGTGCCGGATACCTCCGGGTGCTTGTCGAAGTTGTGGGAGACGATCTTGCGAGGGTATTCGAGCACCGGATAGTCCAGGCTGACGGGACGCTCGTCGAGAGTACGAATGGCCTCGTGACCGAAGCGCTCGCGCAGGTTGGCCAGCCCGCTGTCGAGACGCGCAAGCAGACGGTCGCGCTCGGCGGCAAGATCCAGCACCGTGACGTCTCCCTTGAGCATGGCGCGCCAATTGGTACGATCGGCCACCTCCTCCTTGAACAGCACCTCGACGAAGCCGGCCTGCTGGCGGCTCTCCACCGCCAGCACCGGCAGGGCCTGGACGGCGCCCTGATCGAGCCAGCGGGTCGGCACCTGGGTGGCACGGGTGATGCCCACTTTGAGGCCGGACGCATTGGCCAGGTAGACGATGTGAGGCTGAAAGCAGTGGCGCTCTCCCCACTCCGGCTCGCGACAGGTTCCTTCGAAGTAGTGGCACAGCTCCGGCTTGACGATGCAGGTGTCGCACTGGGCGAGACGCTTGAAGCAGGGATAGCAGTAACCCTGGCCGAAGCTCTTGCGGGTGGCCCGGCCGCAGTGAGTGCAGGCGATGGCGCCACTCCATGAAAGGCGCAGCGACCGCCCCAGGCACGCATTGAGGTCGAGCCGTTGCGTACCGGCACGCAACGTATAGCGGGCCGGCGCACTGCCACGCCCGGGCTCGACGGCCATCTTGGTCAGACACCCCCGGACGACCTGGACCGCTTCGATGGACGACGTCTCAGTCACGGGTGGCGTCCTGTGCCAGGCCGGCCAGTTCGGGCGGCACGTCGGCGCCGCTGGAGGCGCTGCCGCAGGTGCGCTGGGACAAGTAGCCGACACGCTGCTCCTCGGGCACCCGGTTCTCGGCCTCATAGCGCATCACCGCCTCCAGGCAGAGCTCGGTCTGCTCGGCGGTGAGCCGACGGCCGTCGGGCCATTTGCGCAGGGCCACCGCCTGCTTGAGACTCTCGTAGATGGTCGGGGTCATCTGCTGGATCATGCGCTCGAAGGTCATCTCGCTCATGGCATCGTTCTCGCGGAAGGGGAAGTCATTGGCGGCGGCGCGCCTTCTGGGAATAGTACCAGCCCATGGCCAGCCCCACGACCAGACCGCCCAGGTGGGCTTCGTTGGCTACGTTGCCGAACCCCACCACCGAGGCGGCATCGGTCATGGTGAAGACCATCCAGCCGAGCATGAAGACCACCAGCATCTGCGGCACGAAGAAGCCGCTCGCCGGCACTCGACGCGACATCAGCCAGACATAGCCGAGCAGGGCGAAGTCGACGCCGGACATGCCACCAAAGAGCACCGTGCCGGTGGCGTACTGCGCCAGGTTGGCGCCGATACCGGCGATCAGCAGCACGCCCAGCATGCGAAGGGAACCGTGCAACGCTTCTACCTGGCGGCCGAAATACCACAGCCAGAGCATGTTGAAGATCAGATGCATCCAGCCGAAGTGCAGAAAGGCCGGAGACAACGGCCGCCATATCTGGCCACTGCTCAAGGCCTCTCCCAGGCTGCCCACGGCGAGGCTACCGTTGGCCACACCCACCGGCACGATGGTCAGCAAGGCCACCACGAGATCACCGAACAGACCCATGGCGGCAAACACCAGCAGACACAGCGCCAGCGCCGAGGCGGTCACCGGTGCCTGACGAAAGGGCACCGCCAGCGAAGTGCCTTGGCCGGTGGCCTTCCGGCGCTCGGGCTCGAGCGGTTCACCGCGTTGCCAGCGCACGAGCAGCTGCTGTAGCGCCGCCTGCTGGTCGGGATCGGCCAGCCACAGCACCTGTCCGTCCTCTTCCTCGGTGAAGCGATGACCGATGCGGTGTGCCCACAGCGCTCGTCGCAGCTCACCGGTATCGATGTCATGGGGAAACAGCATCACCCGATACATGAGGTCTCCTGAAGCGGCGTCGCACTACCGCCACGGTGCGCGCACAGAAAAAATCCGGCGGAAGGGGGGCCGCCGGACAAGAGCAAGGGATCATTCAAGGGAACACCTACTCTGATAAGCGAGGCCACGGGAAGTTCACGATCGCGGCGAGAAAAAAACGTAGCTTTTTGTAAATCAATCAAAGTCGATCTCCCAGGGCCGCGGTCGTGCCGCTTCCTCCTGCGGCACCCGAACCCACACGAAATGATCGGCGTTCAGGCACGACTCGCCGCTCCAGCGATAGGCCACCAGACGCCCGAACTTCACGGCGCTGTAGTCCAGGCAGGCCACGTTGGGAGCCGGCAGGGCGGGAATGCCTTCGCACCAGTAGTGGCCGATGAACAGCGGCGGCTCCTCCGGCCCGTAGTGACTGAGATAGGCCCGCTCGTGGTCGGTCAGTAAACGCGATTCCAGATCGTCCGGCAGGTTGTCCGGTTGGAAGACCACGTCGCCCCAGGTGCGTGGTTCCCGGGCCCAGAAGTGGGCGCGAAAGCTCCGACGCGTGAAGCCATCGCCGGAATGGATCGTCACACCCTCGGGTAGCGGAATATGGGTACCGCGAGTCAGGCGGTCCATCACCTGCGAGGCGAGGGTGCCGTGCTCGACCGAGGCTTCGAGGAAGGTCTGGTCGATGCGCCCGTCGGGATGCTCACGGCGCAGTGCATCGATCAGCGGCTGATCCCAGCAGGCATGCACGACGCGCAGCCCCGGCAGCTCCAGCACCAGTGGAATCTCCCGGAACCAGGCAAGGGTGTCGTCCCACTCGGCAGGGTGGTCCCGATACTGCTCCAAGGTCTCCTTGATGATGCGGTTGTGGCGTGGAGTGTGCTCGCGCAGCCACTCGCGCCCCAGCCGTGACGGTGCACGCTGGCAGTAGGCCAGGGCGTTGTATTCATGGTTGCCCATGACGATCTCGGCCTCACCCTCCTCCACCATGCGTCTTGCGATGTTCACCGCCAGACGGATGCGCGGACCGCGATCGATCAGGTCGCCGAGGAAGATCGCCCGGCGCCGTGGATGACGATAGACCCCGCCACGCTGATGGTAGCCGAGTTTTTCCAGCAGGCTCGCCAGCGTGGCGCCACAGCCATGCACGTCGCCGATCAGATCGAAGCCTTCGAGACTCGCGTGTCGCGTCACTTCAGTCCCCCAGGCGGTTGCTCCAGCCCAGCTTGCTGCGCAGGACCTCGTAGAAGTTATGACCGTGCGGATGCACCAACTGCACCCGCTGCGGTTTGCGACGCACCACCAGCACATCATCGGGCTTGGCCACCGCGCGGGTCTGGCCATCGCAGCTGATGTGCGGGTAGGTCTGGTTGGTCTCGCCGATGTGCACGCGAATCTCGCTGGCGGCATCGATGACGATGGGGCGCGAGGAAAGGGTATGCGGAAACATCGGCACCAGTTCGATCACATCGAGCTTGGGATGCATGATCGAACCGCCGCCGGACAGCGAGTAGGCGGTGGAACCGGTGGGCGTGGCCATAATCAGGCCGTCGCTGCGTTGGCTGTAGACGAACTGGCCGTCGATGAACAGCTCGAACTCGATCATGCGCACCGCCTTGCCGGGGTGCAGCACCACCTCGTTGAGCGCATCGCCGTTACCCACCAGGATTCCGTCTCGGTAGAGCTCGGCGTCGAGCAGGAAGCGTTCTTCCACCTCGTAGCGCCCCGCCAGCACCTCACCGACCCGCTCCTCGAGTTCGCCGGGAGAGATATCGGTGAGAAAGCCCAGCCGACCGCGGTTGACGCCCAACACCAGGGTACCGCTGTGGCACAGCGTGCGGGCGGCCCCCAGCAGACTGCCGTCACCGCCCACCACGATCACCAGGTCGCACAGCTCGCCCAGCGTGCGGCGGCTCGCCTCTGGGTGGCCGTGATCCAGCAACACCGTCGCGGTGCGATCCTCGACGATGACGTGGTAGCCCCCCTCGTCGAGGAAACGCATCAGCCGCTTCAGGGTCTCCACCACCTCGGTGCTGCCCAGGCGGCCGATCAGTCCGATGTTCTTAAAAGCCTTGCTGGTGAAAGTCGTCATGCCCTGGCTCATCCGCTCTCGGCCGCTCATTATGGCGACTGGCCGCGAGGCGGGCAAACTCGACTCCAAACGCACTCAGGCCATGGCGGTTTGCCGTTTTTTCAACCACCACTCATTGAGAACCAGCGAACCGACGATGATGGCACCGCCCAGCGCCAGGCGCGGCAGATCGGCATCGCGATTCCAGATCACCAGGTTGACCAGCAGCCCGGCGGGAATCAGCGCATTGTTCATGATCGCCAATGCCCCGGCATCCACGCGAGTCGCACCGAGGTTCCACAGGAAGTAGCCGAGCCCCGAAGCGACCAGCCCCAGCCACAGCAGTACGCCCCACTGCACGCCGGTAGTGGGCAGTGCCGAAGCGTTGCCCAGCAATGCGAAAGCGGGCAATGCCACGACCATGGCGCCCAGGTAGAACCAGGCAAACACGCTGTGGCGAGGCAGGCTCTCCGGCAGCGTCGCCGAGAAGCGGCGATAACCGACCTGCCCCAGAGCGAAGCAGAGGTTGGCGCCCTGCACCACCAGGAAGCCGGCCCAGAAGCCGCTATCCAGCCCCTGGTAGCGAATCACCGCCGCACCGAGCACCGCCAGGGCCGCGGTCAACAGGTAGAAAGGCGTAAAGCGCCCGAACAGGGCATCATCGAGTAGCGCGATGTAGATCGGCGTGAAGATGGTGAACAGCAGCACCTCTGGCACCGATAGCAGCAGGAAGGACTGGTAGAAGAAGATGTACATCACGCCGAGCTGAACCGCACCCAGCGCCATCAGGACCAGGCGCTGGCGGCCGCGCAGCAGCGAGGGACGCAGAAACGGCAGGAATACCGCGGCCGCCAGAGCCACCCGCAGAAAGACGGCGAAGTAGCTATCCACCTGCCCAGCCAGATAGACGCCGATCAGCGAGAAGGAAAACGCCCAGAGGGCAGTGACGCCAATGAGGTAGCCCACAGTCAACTCCAGTAATTTTAAAAGTTGACGAAGGATACCCCCGTACGAAAGGCCGTTTCAAGGCGCCGCATCACCGACCTTTCACCATCCGCCAGGCGTGCACGACACCAGGAACCCAACCCAGCAGCGTCAACAGGAGATTGCGCACCACGCGCTGCCCACCGAAACCACCCAGCCCCACCGCCAGTGGTGGCAGGAGTACCGCCAGGGCCAGCAGTGCCGCGCGGGGAGCGGGCTCATCCGGCACGGCGGGGGCAGAGTCAGCCGAGGTCGTGGCGGCCGGCGGCTCATAGTACTGCACGGCAGCACTATCATGCGCTGATACGCCAGTCGCGTCCTCGACGGCCTGGCGATGCTCATGATCGATCTTCTGCTCGATACGCCCGGCATCGTCGGCCAGATCCGCGTGATAGCGTTCCCACTCCTCCCAGTCGAATGGCGTTCCAGCCTGCGGTCGGTGATCGCCGGATTCACGAGCCCTCTCCCAGGCCTTTTCCTCCAGGGTGTTGGGGCGCTGCTCGTCACGCCCTTGATCGATGCCTTTCTTGGCCATGTATTCCCGTGCGTCCATTGGCACCTCCAGCGGTAGCTCAGCGGGCATCGAGAAAGGATAGGACACCCGAGGCTCCTCTCGTTGAGAGTCGCGAAAGCTTGCTCGGGTTCCGCGCCCAGCGTTGGCGAAAGTGTTGGCAGCGCCGAAAGAACCTGGGTGCGACTCGGCTATGCTGAACACGTGACATGCTCATCGTCACTGGACAAGGAGATCCGCCATGCCCAGCAAGGCCCCCACCACCGTGCGCGACATCATGTCCCGCGACTGCTACCGGGTTACCGGCAACACTTCGGTCACCACTCTGGCCGAAGGTCTGGCGCTGCACCGTCTGCCGGGAGTTCCGGTGGTCGACAGTCATGACCACCTGATCGGCTTCATATCCGAGCAGGACGTGCTCGGCAAGGTACTGGAGAGCGCCTACCTGAATGACGAACCGCCGTTGGTCAATGAGCTGATGCGCCATGAAGTGCTGTCGGTCTCTCCGACCAAAAGCATCACCGACCTGGCTCAGGAAATGTTGGGCCCCAAGCCCAAGGTCTACCCCGTTACCGAACAGAAGCGTTTGGTGGGCATCGTCACCCGGCGCGACGTACTGAGCGCCCTGCTACGCATGCGCCATACCTGATCGCCGCTCGCCCCCAGGCACTTCCAGCGCGCCCGGCAGTCGCCGGGCGTAACGCGTTGCAGCCCGCGGGCAAAAGGCACCTATCCTGACCGGCGCATAACATAAAAGAAGCCGCCACATGCCAATGCATGGGCGGCAAGATCGAAACTGCTAGACAGAACAACAGTGTTAACGACTGCCATCGCGCTGCTGTCTGTACCTTTATGACAGCCTTCAGCCAAAAAGTTCTCATCGCGGCGAAGATCTTTTCCAGATTTCGCCGCACTATCGACGGAACAGCAGCCTCTGTGGCAAGGCCAACGGCAATGCTCCCAGCCCCCGCCGCAAGGCTTGCCTTCCCGGCAAAGCCTCCTTTATGATCTCCTGGCCGCCTCGCGGGTGTAGCTCAATGGTAGAGCAGAAGCTTCCCAAGCTTAAGACGAGGGTTCGATTCCCTTCACCCGCTCCACTACCGCTGCTGGCCCGACCGTCACCTCATCCCATCGTCCCGGCTCCGATGCATAGTGCCTCTTGAGGAGAGCTTCGGCATGGCACTCTTTCTACTCATCCTGGCGGTCTGCCTGCTGGTCATCGGAAGCGTGTTGGCCTTGCTGCTCATGTCGCGTACGCCGCGCTACCGCACCGAACCCGAGCACCTGCTCGAACTCTTCGATCAAGCCCTGGAGAATCGCGTCAACGAGAATGAATGGCATGCCGTCATCGGCCATCCCATTCGCCACGACGAGTATCTGGAAGGGGTACGCCGCCGAGCCTACCGACTGATGGACGAACACGGCCGCTATGGCCGCATGGCCCGCGGTAGGTCGCTGCTTGATGCCACCGGTCAAGAGGAACTCGCCGCGCTGCGCGACCATCTGGCGGCACGCCTGCGTCTGCAGCGCGGAACGGACGACTCCACACGGCATGAGCGCTGAGCGCCCATCGGCTATACTGCCCGCCCAACATCCCGATCTCTGTTGGAGCGCCCAATGCCCAGCGCCATTCGCCAGATCCCCCTCGAACCGCGCACCCGCCACCATGACCATGACTTCCATCAGATCGTCATCGGCCTGCGCGGTCAGGCCGAGTTCGAGATCGAAGGGCTGGGCGGCGCCATTTCGGCCTTCTCCGGCTGTATCGTGCCGGCCAACCATGTCCACTACTACGTTGGCCAAGGCGACAATCGCCAGCTGATCCTCGACCTGCCCGGCGATACGCCCTCGCTCACCGGCCATCATCGCGAACTCTCGCGTCTGTTCGACGCACCGCGCTTCTTCGACCTCGACGCTCCGCTGAAGCGCTACCTGGACTTCCTGCTGATGGAGCTCGATCAGACCCCCGAAGGGCTCGACGATCCGGCGCAGAGCGACCGGCTCGCCGCCACCCTGCTCGGCTGCCTGCATGCCCGCCTGGGCGGCGAACCCGCGGCCCCCCAACGGCGTCTCGACCTGCAGCGGCTCGACCGCTTCATCGACCATCACTTGGCCGCACCGCTGACCGTCGGCGACCTGGCCGCAGAAGCATGCCTCAGCGAGGCGCATTTTCGCAGCTGCTTTCGCGAGCAGACGGGGGTCACCCCTTGGCAGTACGTGCGCCGTCGCCGGCTGGAGGCGGCTCGCCAGTTGCTCGAGAGCAGCCGAATGCCTCTTTCGGAAGTCGCCGCCTGTACCGGCTTCGCCCATCAGAGCGCACTCTCCCACGCCTTTCGGCGCACCTACGGCCATCCACCCAGCCAGCTGCGCCAAGCTCTGGGCCAAGGCAGCGCACCCTGCTTGGCCGTCGCCAGCCGTTAGACTTAAGTCGGAATTTCAACCCCCTGGCGGCCGGCAACCGCGAAATCGACAAACAATTCCGGGAAATTCGCAAGCAGTTCCCGGTGTCCCACTCTAGAGTCAAAGTCATCCACCGGCCTCGAGCGAGTGCGCTCGAGTCTTGCCGTGGGTATGCCGTTTCAGACGGGTGAAACCCGGGGGATCTTTCATGCTCAACGCCAACAACATGCTTGCTGTCGATACCTGGCAGCAGGATCTCGATACCCTGTTCGATCGTATCAGCGATCACTACGCCGTCGATGAGGAAGCCTTCGTCGGCGAACTCATCGACGTGCTCGCCGCCGATGCCGACGACTTCCGACGCATCGCCGACAAGACGGCGACCCTGGTGCGCGACGTGCGCGAGATGGACACTGCTGTCGATACCATCGACGAGCTGCTCCAGCAGTACAGCCTCGACACCCACGAAGGCCTGATGCTGATGTGCCTGGCCGAGGCGATGCTGCGTATCCCCGACAAGGCTACCGCCGACGCCCTCATCGAGGACAAGCTGGGGCCGGCCGACTGGAAGGCCCATGTCGGCAAGAGCGAGTCCTGGCTGGTCAACGCCTCTACCTGGGGGCTGTTGATGACCGGCCGCGTGGTAACCCTGGACAAGCCCCGCGACGGGCGGCCCAGCGGCTTCATCAACAAGCTGGTCAACCGCATGGGCGAGCCGGTGATTCGCCATGCCATGGTCGAGGCGATGAAGATCATGGGGCGCCAATTCGTGCTCGGCCGCGACATCGACGAGGCGTTGAAGCGCTCCAAGCCGTTGTTCGACAAGGGCTACACCTACTCCTACGACATGCTCGGCGAGGCCGCACGCACCCGCGACGACGCCCAGCGCTACTTCAAGGACTACGCCCACGCCATCGAGCGGGTGGGCCAGACGAGCCAGTCGCTGGGCGACGCCACGCCCGACCCCTCGGTCTCCATCAAGCTCTCGGCACTGCATCCGCGCTACGAGTTCGGCCGCCGCGAACAGGTCCTGCGCGAGCTGGTGGGCAGCGTGCGCGAACTCGCTGCCCTGGCCCGCGAGCGCAACGTGGCGCTGACCATCGACGCCGAGGAGGTCGACCGCCTGGAGCTCTCGCTGGAAGTGTTCCGCGCCGTCTACGAGAGCGAAACCTGCCACGGCTGGGGCCACTTCGGCCTGGTGGTGCAGGCCTACTCGAAGCGCGCGCTGCCGGTGCTGCACTACCTCAACCGCCTAGCCGAGCGCCAGGGCGACGAGATGCCCCTGCGCCTGGTCAAGGGCGCCTACTGGGACACCGAAATCAAGGAGTCCCAACAGCTCGGCGTCGAGGGCTACCCCGTATTCACTCGCAAGGCGGGTACCGATGTCGCCTACCTGGTCTGCGCTCGCTTCCTGCTCTCAGAAGCGACCCGTGGGCGCATCTTTCCGCAGTTCGCCACCCACAACGCTCATACTGTCTGCACCATCCTCGAGCAGGCCAACGAAGTGAAGCGCCACTTCGAGTTCCAGCGCCTGCACGGCATGGGCGAGGCGCTCTACGACGCGGCGCTGCAGCGTGCTCCCGCGGGCACCTACTGCCGCATCTACGCCCCGGTGGGCGCGCACAAGGATCTGCTGCCCTACCTGGTCCGCCGCCTGCTGGAGAACGGCGCCAACTCCTCTTTCGTGCATCAGTTGGTAGACCCCAAGGTGCCGGTGGAATCGCTGTGCGTGCACCCGGTGGAGACCCTGCGCCAGCACGACAGGCTCGCCAACCCGAAGATTCCGCTGCCTGCCGACATCTATGGCGAGAAACGCCGCAACTCCCGCGGCGTCAACCTCAATATCCGCAGCCACTACCGGCCGCTAATGGATGCCATGGCCAAGGTCATGGACAAGACCTACCGAGCCGGTCCGCTGCTCGCCGTCGAGGTCTCCGACGACCCGACCAATACCCACGAAGTGAAATGCCCCTTCGATCGTCGTCAGATCGTCGGCAGCGTGCAGTGGACCAACCGCGAGCAGGCCAGCCAAGCGCTGGATGCCGCCTGGACGGCCTTCCCACGCTGGGACGCCACACCGGTCGTCGAGCGCGCCGACATCCTGCGCCGCTTCGCCGACCTTCTCGAGGAGAATCTCGCCGAGTTGATGGCGCTCTGCTCCCGCGAGGGCGGCAAGCTGCTCACCGACGGCGTCGACGAGATCCGCGAGGCGGTGGACTTCTGTCGCTACTACGCCATGCGCGCCGAGGAGCTGTTCGGCGCCCCCATGCCGCTGCCCGGCCCCACCGGCGAATCCAACGAGCTCATGCTTGCCGGCCGCGGGGTATTCGCCGCCATCAGTCCGTGGAACTTCCCGGTGGCGATCTTCTGCGGCCAGATGGTCGCCGCTGCCGTGTCCGGCAACACCGTGTTGGCCAAACCCGCCGAGCAGACCTCGCTGATCGCCCATCGCGTGGTGGAGCTGCTCTACCAGGCCGGCATGCCACGCGACGTGGTGCAGCTGCTGCCCGGCGACGGCCCCACCGTGGGTAGCGTGCTCACCGGCGATGCGCACATCACCGGCGTGGCCTTCACCGGCGGCACGGATACCGCCCAGGTGATCAATCGCGCCCTGGCCGCCCGCGAGAATGCATCGCTGCCCACCCTGATCGCCGAGACCGGCGGCATGAACGCCATGATCGTCGACTCCACGGCGCTGCCCGAACAGGTAGTGGTGGACGTGATCCAGTCGGCCTTCCAGAGCGCCGGTCAGCGCTGCTCGGCGCTGCGCGTGCTCTACCTGCAGGAAGACGTGGCCGATCGCGTAATCGAGATCCTCAAGGGCGCCATGGCCGAGTTGCACGTGGGCGACCCCCGGGATCTGGGCACCGACGTGGGACCGGTGATCGACGACGATGCCCGCCAGGGGCTGATGGCGCACATCGAGCGCCTCAAGGACGAGGGGCGCCTGGTCGCCGAAACTCCGCTCGAGGCGGCCCATACCGCCGAGGGAACCTTCGTGCCGCCGGTGGCTTTCACCATCGATGGCATCGCGGCGCTGGAGCGCGAGCAGTTCGGTCCGATTCTGCACATCGTGCGCTACAAGGCCAGCGAACTCGACGACGTGATCGCATCGATCAATGGACGCGGGTATGGCCTGACCTTCGGCGTGCACAGCCGTAACGAATCCTTTGCCGAGGCCATTGCGCAGAAGATTCGTGCTGGCAACGTGTACATAAACCGCAATATCATCGGCGCCGTCGTCGGCGTTCAACCCTTTGGCGGCCAAGGGCTTTCCGGTACCGGACCCAAGGCCGGCGGACCGCATTACCTGCTGCGCTTCGCCACCGAGAAGACGGTGACCAACAATACCGCTGCCTTGGGCGGCAATGCGTCCCTGCTGGCGCTGGAAGACGAGTGATCACCTGATCGATCCCAACGACTGTCGACACAACAACACCGACTGAAGGAACCCCATCATGGTTGAGAACAACATGGCCATTGGCTTCACGTTCGTGGTGTACCTGCTGCTGATGCTCGGCATCGGCCTGGTCGCCTACATGCGAACCACCAACCTCTCCGACTACATCCTCGGCGGCCGTACCCTCGGCCCCTGGACCTCGGCGATCTCTGCCGGGGCGTCGGACATGTCCGGCTGGCTGCTGCTGGGCCTGCCCGGCGCGGCCTACGTCAGCGGCATCTCGGCGAGCTGGATTGCCGTGGGGCTGCTCATCGGCACCTGGCTCAACTGGCTGGTCGTGGCGCGCCGACTGCGTCTCTACAGCTTCAAGGTGAGCGATGCCCTGACACTGCCGGAGTACTTCGCCAACCGCTTTCAGGACAAGACCCACCTGCTGCGAGTGATCTCGGCGATCTTCATCCTGCTGTTTTTCCTCTTCTATACCAGTTCCGGTCTGGTGGCCGGCGGCCGACTCTTCGAGACGGTGTTCGGCTACGACTACACCATGGCGGTGACCATCGGCACCATCGCGGTGATCTCCTACACCTTCTTCGGCGGCTTTCTGGCGGTCTCCTGGACCGACCTGATCCAGGGCCTGATGATGGTGGCAGCGCTACTCATCGTGCCCATCATCGCCTTCAGCGACCTGGGCGGCACCAGCGGTGCCGGCGCGGCACTCGCCGCCGAGAGCGAGCACATGCTGGCCTGGTTCCGCGACGCCTCCACCGGCGAGGCGCTGTCGGTCATCGGCATCGTCAGCTCCCTGGCCTGGGGCCTGGGCTACTTCGGTCAGCCGCACATCCTGGCACGCTTCGCCGCCATCCGTAGCGACCGCGACATCCCCGCCGCCCGCCGCATCGCGGTGAGCTGGACGGCCATCGCACTCATCTGCTCCGTCGCCGTGGGCCTGCTCGGCGTAGGCTTCGTACAGCGCGACCTGGCCGACGGCGAGACGGTGTTCATGGTGATGGTCAACCTGATCTTCCACCCGGTGATCGCCGGCATCCTGCTGGCCGCGATCCTGGCCGCCATCATGTCCACCGCCGACTCCCAGCTGCTGGTCTCCTCCTCGGCGCTGACCGACGACTTCTACAAGGCGATCTTCCGCAAGGACGCCAGCCAGACCGAACTCGTCTGGGTGGGCCGCTTCGCCGTCATCGGCATCGCCATCATCGCCTACCTGCTGGCGCTCAATCCCGACGCCACGGTGCTCGACCTGGTCGCCTACGCCTGGGCCGGCTTCGGTGCGGCCTTCGGCCCGGCGCTGATCATGTCGCTCTACTGGCGGCGAATGAACCGCTGGGGCGCGCTGGCCGGCATCGTGGTGGGCGGCGTCACCGTGGTGCTGTGGGCCGAGGCCTCCGGCGGCATCTTCGATCTCTACGAGATCGTGCCCGGGGTGATCTTCGCCTACATCGCCATCGTGGTGGCGAGCCTGGCCACGGAAGAGCCCAACCTCCAGGTCACCGCCGACTTCGATACCTTCGACGAGACCTGAGTGATCGTCTGACGGCCCCAGGCCTCAGGCGTCGACCAGCGAGCCGCCCTCGGGCGGCTCGTTGCGTTTCCCTTCCTTTACGACCACCAGGCCCTGAGCACCACCACCAGCGTGAATAGCGCCAGGGCCGCAAGGCTCAGGGGCGGCGTGGTAGCGCGGCGCAACCAGGGGCGGCGAACCTCGAGCCCCAGCGGTTGCATGAAGGCCGAACCCAGCGCCCAGACACCCAGGCCGATCAGCGGCAGGCGCAGCGGCATGACCAGGCCGCTGAGCAGCTCGGGTCGCAACAGCAGCCACAGCGCCAGGCCGGCAGCCACCAGCATGGACACCAGCGGCACCCGAGGCAGCGGTCGGTCGACGTTGCGCGGTTGCATGACAACACTCCTCTACGCTCTTCCGCCTTCAGTGAAGCCGATTTGCACGTGCCCGGCGAGCAGAGAATGCCTTGGCAAGAATCATCCATCCAACGCCCTCTCGCCGACAAGGGCTCACTGATCCACCTGGCAGCAGCTCCGCCGCATTGATACCAGCGGCAAAACCAATATTAGAAATACCTCTTTAGTTGTCTCATGAAACAATTGCCTTGGATCAAGAAAAAATCATCTTGGGCTTATTAGACTGGCCCTATTGCACCGCAGCGGCCGTGGCCGCTTCTTCTGAAACGCGTACCGAAAGGAGTCGTTCCATGCGCAAGTCCGCTCTGCCCACGCTGCTCGCCACCGGCCTCGTCGCGGCCGCCGCAGCTACCGCCAGCACCCAGGCCCTGGCCTACGGCGAAGGCGATTTCTTCACCCGCGTGGGTGCCGCCCACGTCAGCCCCAAGAGCGACAATGGAGACCTCGATTTACCCGAACTCGGCCTTGGCTTGCCGGTACTGGGTACCGATGTCGACGACGATACCAATCTGGGCTTTACCCTGGGCTATCGCTTCCACGACAAACTGGGCGTCGAGCTGCTGGCCGCCCTGCCCTTCAAGCACGACATCAATGTAGGCGATGGTGGCGCCACCGGTTCCACCAAGCATCTGCCGCCCACCGTAACCCTGCAGTACTACCCGCTGGGTGGCACCGACGCCCGCGTGCAGCCCTATGCCGGTATCGGCCTCAACTACACCAAGTTCTTCGACGAGAAAGCGACCGTCCACGCACTCGGCGACGCAGAAGTCGACCTGGACCTCGATAGTTCCTGGGGTGCCGCCGGTCAGGTGGGCCTGGATGTGCTGATCAACGACAACTGGGCCGTCAACGCCGCCGCCTGGTACATCGACATCGACACCGATGCTTCCATTGAAGGCGTCGATGTGGGTACCGTGAATATCGATCCCTGGGTCTTCATGGCCGGCTTCAGCTATCGCTTCTAAGCCGCTGACAGGCTCGTTACCCAGCGAGGCCCGCCAATGGCGGGCCTCGCTGCATTCGTGGCACTGACAGCCAGCGGCGTCAGTTGTCGGTCACCAGGCGGTCGATCTCCTCCACCGCCTTGCACAACAGCAAGCGATCGTTGGCGCGCGCACCCTCTTGGGCCAGGTAGGCTTCCACCGCCGGGGCGACGTCGCAGGTCTCGGGCATCGGCGCCCCGGCTTCCACCAGCGCATCCAGCCGGGCAATGAACACGAAGCGCAGCCACTGCGGCAACGCCATGGTGTCGATGCAGAAAGGCTGCTGACTGGCATAAGCCTCGGGGCCCGGAGGTTCCATCTGCCACAGATTGGTGGCCTTCATGGTCGCCTCCAGGCGACGCAGGGCCACATCGAGCTCTTCGTGAACCGTCATGTCGAAGTCCTCGCGTGAATTGACCCTCATTATCCCGTCCCGCCTCGGGGCTTGGCCACCCCACGAACTCGTTGTTGGTTCGGATCACATCATTCACAGCTTCGCTGAACGAGACTGTGGATAAGCTATGGAAAGTCATCCCCGGGTCACGAATGACGGCCGCTGCGCGGACTTGATCAATCATTGATCACTGCGCCACCGTTCGCGCCGCCCGGTGGCTGACAAGGTCGGGTGCACCGCGGTAGAGTGCACGCTTCGATTCGGGAGTCGCCATGCAGCCGATTCATACCCTTCACGAGTTCTTCCTGCGCACCGGCGCCGAGGTGCGTGCCTACCACCTGGGTCGCCGGGTCGAGCCCTTTTCGCTCGACACCCTGGCCGCCTTCGAGAACGGCGAACTGGCCTGGCCGGCCCCATGGCAAGGCGAAGCGCGTCTCGGCCTGGTGTTTCGTGTCGGCGACATGCCGGACCCAGTGATCTGGTTCCTGGCCCTGCCGCTGGACGAACAGGGAACGCTGGACGCGGCGCCTCGCGATGCCTTCCTGCAGCGGCTGCTCGAGACGTTGGGCCGCAACGTTCGCAGCCTCGACGCGTCGGCGCCCGACAAGGTGGACAACCTGATGCAGGACAACCCGCTGGCCTTCACCCCTTCGCTGCCCTTCCAGGCGATGCTGCATGCCCGCGCCACCCGGGACAGGGGACAGCCGGCCAGTCAGCACCTGGAACCGGTGGAGGCCTACCTGAGCGGCCAACAGGCCATCGACTGGCAGGCACTGGGTCTGCAGGGCCTGGCCGACTACGCCGTACGCCTGGACGCCGAAGCCGCGCGCGCGCTGGCCGAGCGCATCGCCGCCCTGCCGAACGAGGTGCTCACCTCGCTATGCTATTGTCTGGAGCACGTCGCCATTCCCAACGAGCTGGCCCAAGCCCTGCGCCAGCGCGGTGAGGACGCCGCCACAGTGGGCGATGTCGAAACCTTCTGCGCCTGCGTGCGGACCATGGGCGGCGCGGATACGGCCATCGCCGGGGACTGGTTCGATGCGCTGCTGGCCGACCCCGATGCCTGCGTCCCCGACCTGTTGGCCGCCATCGCCGGCCGTGGCTGGACGCATCTCGAGGAGGCCTCGAGACTGCCGCAGTTCCTCGCTCGGTTGGCGGAAACGCCGCGCACCGACTTTGCCGCCGTGGCTCGCGACCTGGCGCTGATTCCGCGCCTGCGACTGCCGGTGCTGATGACGCTGCGCGAGGCCGAGCCGGACTCCGCCATCGGTCGCCGTCTCGCCGAGCTGACGAGACCGCCACAGCGACACGCGTGACAACAGGGGAAGAACACCATGAAGGAACTGCCCTATACCGCCAAAGCCGTGATCGGACGCCGCGAGATGGTCACCCTGCCGGAGCTCGGTCTGTCGCTGTGCGCCAAGGCCGACACCGGCGCGCGCACTTCCGCGCTGCACGCCGAGGACATCGAGACCTTCGAGGAACAAGGGCACCTGTGGGTCAGTTTCACCACCCGTAGCAGCGGGCCGGATACCCCGGCTCACGTCTTTCGGCTGCATCTGCACGATCGCCGCCTCGTGACCAGCTCCAACGGTCACAAGGAGTGGCGCTACGTCATCCGCACGCCCATGCGGCTCGGCCAGATGGAGATGATGGTGGAGCTGACCCTGGCCGATCGCCGCGACATGCGTCACCCCATGCTGCTCGGCCGCCGCGCCCTGCGTCGCCTGCTGGTCGCCCCCGGCGCCGCTTTCCTGCACGGTGAGCCCTGACTCCCCCCGACACTTCGACGCGGAGCCCTCGATGCGTATCGCGCTGCTATCCCGCAATCGCAACCTCTACTCGACCCGCCGCCTGGTGGAGGCGGCGGAGACCCGTGGCCACACGATCCGCGTGGTGGATACCCTGCGCTGCTACATGAGCATTGCCGCGCACCACCCTTCGATCCACTACAAGGGCGAGAATCTGGAGCCCTTCGATGCCGTGATTCCGCGTATCGGCGCCTCGATCACCTTCTACGGCTGCGCCGTGCTGCGCCAGTTCGAGATGATGGGCACCTATGTGCTCAACGACTCGGTAGCCATCACCCGCTCTCGCGACAAGCTGCGCTCGCTGCAGCTGCTCTCGCGCAAGGGACTCGGTCTGCCGATCACCGGCTTCGCCCACTCGCCGGACGACATCCCCGACCTGATCACCATGGTTCGTGGCGCCCCGCTGGTGATCAAGCTGCTGGAAGGCACCCAGGGCATCGGCGTGGTGCTGGCCGAGACCAATCAGGCCGCCGAGAGCGTGATTCAGGCCTTCATGGGCCTGAAGGCCAACATCATGGTGCAGGAGTACATCAAGGAGGCCCGCGGTGCCGATATCCGCTGCCTGGTGATCGGCGACAAGGTGGTGGCGTCCATGAAGCGCCAGGCCATCGAAGGCGAATTTCGTTCCAACCTCCATCGCGGCGGCAGTGCCAGCGTGATCCGCATCACGCCGGAAGAACGCTCCACGGCGATTCGTGCCGCCAAGGCCATGGGCCTACGCGTGGCCGGTGTCGACCTGCTGCGCGCCAACCACGGGCCGGTGATCATGGAGGTCAACTCCTCGCCGGGGCTGCGGGGCATCGAGAGCGCCACCGGCAAGGACATCGCCGGATTGATCATCGAGCACCTGGAGAAAAATGCCGTCGCCCCCCGCAAGGCGCCACCCAAGCCGAAAGGATGAGACCACGGCACACGATTTTCTCGACGCCGGGGGTGGCAAAAGTGCCACGACAGCCCCACAATCGGCGTCACCGGAGGAGGTGACCGCCCATGTTTCTCGACAATCGCCAGGTGGCGATGGACAGCGTACTGGAAGCGCTGGCCGACAGCATCGATTACTTTCAGGACAATCTCGAGCGCCTGCGCCCTTCCCTGCGCGAAGCGCTCAAGCCTCACTACGAGGCGCGCAGCAAGGCGATGCGGGAACTGCGGGAACTGGCCAGGCGTCACCTCAAGCTGTTGCCCCGGGATGCCGACGTCGAACGCGACGACTACCTGTGGCTGTGGAGCCGACTGAAGAGCTTCGTGGGCAACGAGAGCCAGGTAGTGATCGGCGAACTGCTCGAGCAGGAGCGCGTGCTGATGCAGGCGCTGGCCACTCTCTATACTCACCCGCTTCCCGAACCCGTGGAAGCCGCCGTCGAGCGTTGCTGGACGGGCTGTCGGGCGCTCATTCGCGAGCTGTATGAGCTTCAGAAGGAGCGCCGCTGAGAAACGCCGCATGGCCGCCTCTCCGGACTGACCTAATCCCGCCCTTCCTCGTACGGTAGCTCCCAGGCAGATGGAGCGATCTCCAGCGGTTCCAGAGGGCCGAGGAAGTAGGGTTCGCGTCCCCACAGGTAGAGATCGCCCAGGGTCGCAACCCGCGCCACCCACTCTCGGACCAGCAGACGCCATTGGCCGTCGACCGTCGCTGTCGATGCAGCACAACCGACGACCTCCAGGCCCAGGGCATCGGCAATGAACAGCGCCCGCGGCAGGTGCCACGCCTGGGTCACCAGCACCGCCCGCTCCACCCCGAAGACATCCCGCGCGCGGGCCAGCGTATCGAAGGTGCTGAATCCCGCGTAGTCCAGCGTCATGTCCTCGTCACGCACGTAGCGTTCACGCAGCTCGCGCCACATGGTGACCGGCTCGTTGTAGAAACGCGTACGGTTGTCGCCGGAAAGCAGTAGATGCCGCACCCGCCCCAGGCGTATCAGCTGCGAGGCCGCACTCATCCGGGCGTCGAAATGGGGATTGCGCACCCCGCTGCGTGTCCAGTGAGAAGTGCCAAAGACGATACCCACCTGCTCGGGGCCACATTGCGGCAACGTCCGCTCGATACGTCCCTGGGTCTGGGTCAGCACCCAGGCGTTTCCTGCCACGAACAGCATGGCGGCCAGAAGCGCCAGCGCTCCCGACCCCATCAATACGACCCTGAACGCCTTCCACGCCACCGCTTTCATTACCCTTTCCGCGCCGGGATTCAGAACATGCCGAGCGCCAGCTTGGCCTCGTCGCTCATCATCTCACGGCTCCAGGGCGGGTCGAAGACGATCTCGGTGTGCACCTGGCTGATTTGCGGGGCGCCCAGGATCTTGTTGCGGGCATCGGCGGCAATCACGTCGCCCATGCCGCAGCCCGGCGCGGTCAGGGTCATGCGAATGGTGACGATGCGTTCGCCGCTGATCAGCCGCTCGATACGGCAGCCGTAGACCAGCCCCAGATCGACGATGTTGACCGGGATTTCGGGGTCGAAGCAGGTGCGTAGCTGGTCCCAGACGAACTGCTCGATTTCCTCGTCCGTGGCGTCTTCGGCCAGGGTCGGCCGCGGCAGAGGCTCGAGGCCCAGCGCATCGAGGTTGCTGCCCTCGATGAGATAGAGCCGCCCCTCGTGGCCGATGCTCACCGAACTGCCCTTGGCCTGCATCACGCTGACGATGCTGTCCTCGGCCAGGGTCACGGTCTTGCCGAAGGGAATGGAGATCGCCGCCACGTCGCGCTGCAGGGGCAGCTGCTGTCCCTTGTGGAGGCTGGCTATCTGCTCGATGTCGCTCATATCGCTCTCAATGTCCTTGACCCTGACTCCCTCAGCGGACCATGCCGATGACTCGCTCCAGCGCCTGCGTGAAGACGTCGATCTCTTCCAGGGTGTTGTAGGCCGCGAAGGATGCCCGGCAGGTCGCCTCCACCCCGAAGTGGTGCAGCAGCGGCTGGGCACAGTGATGGCCGGTACGGATCGCCACGCCGAGCTGATCGATGAGCAAACCGATGTCCTGGGCGTGAGCGCCGTCGACCACGAACGACAGCACGCCCGCCTTGTCCGGCGCGGTACCCAGGATGCGCAAGCCATCGATACGCGACATTCGCTGGGTGGCGTAGGCCAACAGACGCCCTTCCCAGGCAGCAATGGCGTCGATGCCGACCCGGCCCACCCAGTCGAGCGCCGCACCCAGCGCGATCACCTCGGCGATGGCCGGGGTGCCCGCCTCGAACTTGTGTGGAATGTCGGCGAAGGTGGTTTCGCGCTCGAACGAAACGGTGGCGATCATCTCCCCTCCGCCCTGCCAGGGCGGCATCGCCTCGAGCAGCTCGGCCTTGCCGTAGAGCACCCCGGCCCCGGTCGGCCCATAGACCTTGTGGCCGGAGAAGGCGTAGAAGTCGACATCGATGTCGCGCACATCCACCGCCTGGTGGGGGACGGCCTGGGCACCGTCGACGAGAATGCGTGCGCCACGATCGTGAGCGATGCGCGCCATCTCGCGCACCGGATTCACCGTGCCGAAGGCGTTGGAAACGTGGTTGACCGCCACCAGCCGGGTACGCTCGGTGAACAGTGCCCGATAAGCCTCGATATCCAGCACACCGCGCTCGTCTACAGGAATCACCTTGATGGCGAAGCCCAGCTCCCGAGCGAGCAGCTGCCAGGGCACGATATTGGAGTGGTGTTCGAGGCGCGAAATCAGCACCTCGTCGCCGGCCCCGAGGTTGGCCCGTCCCCAGGCGTGGGCCACCAGGTTGATCGCCTCGGTGGTGCCGCGGGTGAAGACGATCTCGCGGGTCTCGGCGGCGTTCAGGAAGGCTCGAACGGTGTCGCGGGTGCCCTCGAAGGCCGCCGTAGCCTCGTCGGCCAGGGTGTGCAGCCCGCGGTGGATGTTGGCGTTGTAGCGACCGTAATAGTCGTCGAACACCTCGATCACTTGCCGCGGGGTCTGACTGGTGGCGGCGTTGTCGAGATAGACCAGCGGCTGGCCATGAACCTGGCGCGCCAGGATCGGAAAGTCGTCCCGCACGGCCGCCACGTCCAGGGTCGGAACCGCGTGGGCATCTCTGGTTGCCAGGTCGTTCATGGTCGTTCTCCCGTCACTCACCTACCATCTCATCGAGTGCCGCGGCCGTCTCCACCAGCCCGGCGAGGTTGAAACGCTCGGGCAGCTTGCCCGCCACCGCACGCTCGACGCGCTCGGCAATGGCATCCAGCCCCACCTGATCGAGCACCTCGCCGGCAAAGGCCAGGGTCAGCAGGCCGCGGGCAGTCTGGGCGTCGATGCCGCGGGTGCGCAGGGCGAAGACCGCCTCCTCGTCGAGCTGTCCGGTGGTGGTGCCATGGGAGCACTTGACGTCGTCGGCGTAGATCTCGAGCTCCGGCTTGGCGTCGATCTCGGCGCGATCGGAGAGCAGCAGGTTGGCGTTGCTCTGGTAGCCCTCGATCTTCTGGCTGTCGCGCTTGACCACCACCTTGCCGTTGAACACGCCATGGGCGCGGTCGTCGAGGATGCCCTTGTAGTTCTCGTTGGAGGTGGTGTGCGGCGCGTTGTGGTTGGCCAGAGTGTGGTTGTCCACGTGCTGGCGTCCCTGGCCGTAGAAGAGGCCGTTGAAGGTCGCCTCGGCGCCCTGGCCGTTGAGCTCGGTGATCAGGTCGTTGCGCACCAGGCCGCCGCCCAGATTCAGATTGAAGGAAGTGAAGCGGCTGTCGCGCCCCTGCTCGACGTGGATGCTGGCCACGTGCAGGTCGGCGAGCGGCGCTTCCTGCAGTTTGTAGTGGGCCAGGATGGCCCCACGCTCGAGGATGACCTCCTCCACCAGGTTGGTGAAGTTGGCCGCCTTCGGCTCGCCCACGTGATGCTCGATGACGGTGGCCTGGCTGCGCGCCCCGGCCTCGACGAGAATGCGCGGATGGCTCATCACCGGCGCATCGTTGGCCCGGGAGAGGAACTGCACCACGACCGGCTTGTCGACCCGCGTGCCCGGCGCCAGACGCAGCACAGTGCCCTCTTCCATGCAGGCGGTATTGAGCGCGGCGAAGGGCGAGAATTCCACTCCCGTCAGCCGCCCCAGCGGCCCCCCCACCGCCTCATGGTTCTCGTCGAGCGCCTGGGAGAGCGGCAGCAGCGACACGCCGGCCGGCAGCTCGTCGAGCTGCGACAACGCCGCGGAGAAGACGCCGTCGACGAAGGTGATACGGTGCGCTTCGATGGGCAGCGTCAGCGCTGCCGCCGTGGCCGGCGAGAAGCTGGCATCGTCGCTGAACGCGAAATCGTTCCGGGCGATGGCGCGCACGTCGGTATACTTCCAGTTCTCCACCCGGCGGTGGGGAAAGCCCATGGCCTCGAAGCGTGCCGCTCCGGCCTGGCGCCGAGCCGTGATCCAGGTCGGCTCCGGCCCACGGCTGGCGTTGCGTTCGGTCAGCCGCGCCAAAAAGCGCTGAACGTCGTCGCTGGGAGATTGCACATCGCTCATGCCGCGGACTCCTCCACCACCCAGTCGTAGCCACGCGCCTCGAGTTCGCGAGCCAGATCGGCATCGCCGCTCTTGGCGATGCGACCGTCGACCAGCACGTGCACCTGATCGGGCACCACGAAGTCGAGCAAACGCTGGTAGTGGGTCACCAGCAGGACGCCGCGCTCCTCGCTGCGCAGCGAATTGATGCCCTCGGCCACCACGCGCATGGCGTCGATGTCCAGGCCGGAATCGATCTCGTCGAGCATCGCGAGCCGGGGCTGGAGCACCAGCATCTGCAGGATCTCGTTGCGCTTCTTCTCGCCGCCCGAGAAGCCCTCGTTGACGGCGCGCTGCAGGAAGCTCGGATCCATCTTCATGAAGGCGATCTTCTCCTTGATCAGCTTCATGAACTCCGGCGCCGGCATCTCACCCTCGCCGCGCGCCTCGCGCTGGGCGTTGAGCGCCGCCTTGAGCAGGTAGATGTTCTTCACCCCGGGGATCTCAACCGGATACTGGAACCCGAGCAGCAGACCGGCCTGGGCACGCTCCTCGACCTCCATCTCCAGCACGTCCTTGCCCTCGAAGGTGATGGAGCCCTGGGTCACTTCGTACCCTTCCTTGCCGGCGATCACCGCCGACAGGGTCGACTTGCCGGCTCCGTTGGGGCCCATGATGGCGTGGACCTCGCCGGCATTGATGGTCAGATCGAGGCCCTTGAGGATTTCCTGGCCCTCGACCGTGACGTGCAGATCCTTGACTTCGAGCATCTTCGGTACCTTTTCGATTCTGGCTAGCCGTCGCGGCGACTTGCACAAATGGATTCGTTGTTCAGTCGCATGGGCATACCATGCGCCTTGACCTGGATGAGCTTTTCCGGCGCTCATCCCACCGGCCACTTGAACACGGCTTCAGCCCACGGCGCCCTCGAGAGTGACGTTGAGCAGCGCTTCGGCTTCGACGGCGAACTCCATGGGCAACTCCTGGAAAACGTCCTTGCAGAAGCCGTTGACGATCATGCTCACCGCGTCCTCCTCGGAGATGCCGCGACTCTGGCAGTAGAACAACTGGTCCTCGCCGATCTTGGAGGTGGTCGCCTCGTGCTCCACGGTGGCGGTGCTGTTGCCGATCTCCTGATAGGGGAAGGTGTGGGCGCCGCACTGGTCGCCGATCAACAGCGAATCGCACTGGGTGAAGTTGCGCGCGTTCTTGGCCCGCGGGCCGATCTTGACCAGGCCGCGGTAGGACTGGTCGGCGCGACCGGCGGAGATACCCTTGGAGACGATGGTCGAGCGAGTCCCCTCGCCGATGTGGATCATCTTGGTACCGGTGTCCGCCTGCTGGCGACCGTTGGTCACCGCCACGGAGTAGAACTCGCCGATGCTGTGCTTGCCGCGCAGCACGCAGGAGGGATACTTCCAGGTGATGGCGGAGCCCGTCTCGACCTGGGTCCAGCTGATCCGCGAGCGGTCGCCGCGACAGTCACCGCGCTTGGTCACGAAATTGTAGATGCCGCCCTTGCCGTCCTCGTCGCCGGGGTACCAGTTCTGCACCGTGGAGTACTTGATGTAGGCGTCTTCCAGCGCCACCAGCTCCACCACCGCGGCGTGCAGTTGGTTCTCGTCGCGCTGCGGCGCAGTGCAACCCTCGAGATACGACACCTGGGCGCGGCTCTCGCAGATGATCAGGGTGCGCTCGAACTGCCCCGTATTGCGCTCGTTGATGCGGAAGTAGGTGGAGAGCTCCATGGGGCAGGTCACGCCTTCCGGCACGAAGACGAAGGAGCCGTCGGTGAACACCGCCGAATTGAGCGCCGCGAAGTAATTGTCGCCTTGCGGCACCACGCTACCCAGGTACTGCTTGACCAGTTCAGGGTAATCGCGGATCGCCTCGGACATGGAGCAGAAGATGACGCCCGCCTCGCCCAGCTTCTCCCTGAAGGTGGTGGTCACCGATACGGAATCGAACACTGCATCCACCGCCACGCCGGCCAGCGCCGCGCGCTCGTGGAGCGGAATGCCCAGCTTCTCGTAGGTCTCGAGCAGCTTGGGGTCGACCTCGTCGAGGCTCTGCGGGCGATCCTCGTCGCGCTTGGGGGCGCTGTAGTAGGAGATTGCCTGGTAGTCGATCGGCGGGTAGTCGAGATGCGCCCAAGACGGCGGCGTCATCTTCAACCACTGCTGATAGGCCTTGAGGCGCCACTCCAGCATCCACTCCGGCTCGCCTTTCTTCTTGGAGATGAAGGCGATGGTGTTCTCGTCGAGGCCGGGCGGTACCGTATCGCTCTCGATGTCGGTCACGAACCCTTCCTTGTATTCGCGACGGACGAGCTGTTCCATTTCCTCACTTGCCATGATGTTCCCCCTCCCGGGCGGTTGGGACGGCGAGGGCGACTCGCCAGGGTGGTCTTGATGGTTTATCGCGCGGCGTGCGGCGGACCTCACGCCGTATCCGCGGCCAGACTGACGCTCTGGATGGGTAACTGTACCGGCAGCTTGATCGGTGTCGTGTCGGCTAGGTGGGCCAGAGTCACGCTGTCGAGCAGCGTGCGGATGGCCAGCGACACGCGCTGCCAGTTGTCGGCCACGCCGCATACCGACACCAGATCGCAGTCGCCGTCCGCCTGGCTGCATTCGGTCATCGCCACCGGCCCTTCGATGGCGGTGATGATATCGCGAGCGGTGATCTGCGAGGCCGGACGCGCCAGCGAATAGCCGCCCTGGGCGCCGCGCCGCGATTCCAGGAGACCGGCACGCACCAGCATCTTGAGCGTCTTGCTGACGGTGGGATGCGGCAGCTGCACGGCCTCGGCCAGCTCACCCGCCGCGTGCGACTGGTCGGGATGGCGGGCGATCTGCGCCATCACCACCGCGGCGTAGTCGGTCAGCCGTGAAAGCTTGAGCATGGCGATTCCTCCAGGCTAGGTCGGCGGTCGAGCTGACCCACAACGTATTGGGGACCATTTTAGTCCTCTATGCCTGTGATGTGAACCCCCGCCGCCCCTTTTGCACCGCTTTCCGGCTGAATAGCGGCATGTTCGAGGATGTTAGCGACAATAACATCAATCATTCTCATTCCATGAGCAACAAAGACACCGCCCACCGACTGGAAGACGGCATCAAGGAGGAGAGGCGAAAAACGCGAAGTCAGGCAATGATCACCACCGGGAGGCGTCATCCCTGCCCTCGTGGTCGCGCTGCCAGGCGAGCAGCTCGTCGTCGGGCAGCGCCTTGGTGTATAGAAAGCCCTGGGCCAGATCGCAGCCGAGCTCGCGCAGAATGCGATGCTGCTCGGCTGTCTCGACGCCCTCGGCAGTCACTTCCAGTCCCAGCGCATGTCCCACGTCGATGAGGCAGGCCATCAGCTTGCGCGACCGCTCGTCGTGACCCAGACCATCGACGAAGGCACGATCGATCTTGAGGCCGGTGATCGGCAGGTGGCGCAGGTATTCGAAGGAGGCGAAGCCGGTGCCGAAGTCATCGATGCTGACTCCGATGCCGAAGCTGCGCAGCCGCTCCAGCGCCTGACGGGCCGCCGTCAGATCGTTCATCAATGCCATTTCGGTGATCTCCACTTCCAGCCGCGAGGGCAACAGCTCGCTGCGCTCCATGAGCGCTTCGATCTCGCCGAGCAGGGCCGCATCCTGGAGGTTACGAACCGAGACGTTGATGCTGACGGTTCCCGCGAAGCGTTTGGCGAACCGGCACGCCTCGCTGGCCACGAAACGCGTGACCGGCTCGATCAGTGTGGTGTTCTCCACCTTGGGCATGAACAGCCCCGGTGGTATGAGGCGGCCATCGTCGCCCTGCCAGCGAATCAATGCCTCGCAGCCGCACACGCCATCGCCGGCGAGCCGCAGCTTGGGCTGATAGTGGAGCAGAAATTCACCCTGCTCGAGGCCATGCCGGACCCGCGAGATCATCTTGATCGTCTGCACGGTGCGCTGAGTGAACTCGGGGCGGTAATGACAGTGGGAGCGATGCGCTTCCGTCGCCGCCAGCAGCGCCATGCGCGCCTCGCGCACCAGCTCCTCCGGGGTTTGCCGATCCTGCGGCAGGGCACTGCCCAGGACGAGCTGCACCCGGGCGGGTATGCCCTTCACCGGCAGGTTGTCCTCGCCGAGCGCGACCAATCGTTCGGCGGTCAGCTCCAGACCTTCACGATCCACCGGCCACAGTAGCAGCATCAGCTCGGCACCGCTGAAACGATAGACGCCCCTCACGCCATCCAGGCGGGCGATCCGCCGACTCATCTCGCTGACCAGCTCATCGGAGGCGTCCGCCCCCATGGCCTCGAGGATATCGGTGATGTCGGCGATTCGCACCAGGATCAGGCCGACGGTCTTGCCGTCACGGCACGGTGAATCGGCCAGCAGGCCGGCCAGATCCTCCTCCATGGCCACCTGATTGGGCAGCCCGACACGCGGATCGGTACGCGCCGCCACGTCACGCTCGGCATAGGTGTTGCGAAGCCGGGAAAACAGCCAGCCGGCAAACCCGCCGATGACCAGGTACAAGCCGAGCCGAATCAGCCAGTTGAGCGTGCCTTGCGCCTCGCCGGTGGCCACGTTCAACGGCGTGGCGGCCATGGCCAGCCCGGCCAACATCGCCGCCACGATGGCGCCGAAAACTCCGTACCAGGCAGCCGCGAGCAGCACCGGGATCAGCATCAGGTATGGATAGGCGAAACGCGTGCCGCCAGTGACGTAAACGATCAGCGTGCCCAGCGCCAGCACCACGGCCAGCACCGCCATACGTACCAGTTCCCGAGTGAAGGCAGGCCCTCTGGCCTCCCAGGCGGGTCGAAGCGACTTGTCCCGCCAGGTTCTACTCTGTATCCCCATGCCGCCCCCCCGTCCCCGATGACTTGAACCACCCTCGTTTCAGGACGCCCCACAGGAAGCAGCGTAGCTGCCTGGGCTCATATCGGCACAGCAGGACAATCAACGTCAAGCTTTCGGAAAGGCTTCATCCGGCCAATGCTTTGCATCACGACTCCGCGCCTGATAGGTTGAGGAGGCATTCGCTGAAAATAGAGGAGGCGAGACATGGATTCCGCCGTCAATAGCGCCGTAGGAAGCTCACTGGGCCTGGAACAGGCTCAAAGTGCACAGCAGGCGCAGATGCAGGTGCTCAAGGAAGCGCTTGAGTCTCAGAAGGATCAGGTCAGTGCCCTGATGGAGTCGGCCGGTGCCGAACCGGAACTTGCCGACGAGGGCAGCCTGGGTACGCAGATCAACGCCTACGCCTGATTCGCATCCCGGTCCCACCCTGACTCACCCCGCGCTCTGAGGGCGCGGGGTGAGTTGCGTGTAACGTCCGTCTTTGTAGCGGCCACCATGACGACCATTACGGTATTCGGCGGTACCGGCTTCGTGGGCCGAGCCATCGTGCGCACGCTGGTAGACGCCGGCCATCACGTACGAATCGCCGCCCGCCTGCCGACGCTGCCCGCCTGGTCGGACGCCAGCGACCCACTGTCGACCGTCCGCGTCGATATCCGTGACGCCAGCCAGGTGGCCGAAGCGCTTGACGGTGCCGACGGGGCGGTCAATGCAGTAAGCCTGTACGTGCAGCGCCGCGACTTGAGCTTCGCCGCCATTCACGTCGACGGTGCCGCGCAGATGGCTCGGCTGGCCCGCGAAGCCGGCGTCGAACGGCTGGTGCATCTCTCGGGAATCGGCATCGACTCCCGGTCGCCGTCCGCCTACGTTCGCGCTCGGGCCGCAGGCGAAGCCGCCGTTCTCGAGGCCTTCCCCCACGCAACGCTGTTGCGTCCCAGCGTCCTGTTCGGCCCCGGAGACGCCTTCCTCACGACGCTTGCCGGACTCACCCGGCTGCCCGCGATCCCGCTGTTCGGCCATGGCGAGATGCGCCTGCAACCGGTTCACGTGGGCGATGCGGCACGCGCCGTGGATCGCATCCTCGGCAGTCACCCACCACCCCAGCGCCTCTTCGAGCTGGGGGGCCCCGACGTGCTTCGCTATCGCGACGTGCTGGGCCTCGTGATGGCCCACCTGGGGCGGGAAAGGCCGCTGATCCCGGTGCCCCTTGCGGTGTGGCACGGGCTGGCGCTGCTGGCATCCGTCCTGCCCAATCCGCCCCTCACGCGAGACCAGGTCATTCTCATGTCCCGAAACAATCTCGCCAACCCCGATGTCGCCGGGTTCGAGACCCTCGGCATTCTGCCCCACGCCTTGCGCGACAGCCTGCCGAGCTGCCTCCCCGGCAATTGAGCGGATCCTGCTCCACCGGATCAGTCGCCAAGTGCCGCCAACCGATTCGCCTGGACCACTTCGATCCAGTAGCCGTCGACATCCTTGACGAAGATGACGTTTTTCATCTTGCCCTGGTCGGAGCGTTTCACGAAGGTCACGTCATTGGCATCGAACCAGGCCTCGGCCGCTTCCAGGTCGGGCACGCTGAAGCAGATGTGCCCGAACCCCTGAGGCTCGGCATTGCCGTCATGGTAGGCGAAGTCCTGTTCGCGCTCGGTTCCCCAGTTGTGGGTCAGCTCGAGCACGCCACGCTGACTGAAGGTCCACACGGTGCGCTCGCCGACATCCTCGGGCACCGTCTCGCCAGATTCCGGACGCGCCAGGAAATAGAGCGAAAACTGCATCTCTTCGAAGTCCAGACGACGCAGCACGCGCATGCCGAACACCCGGGTATAGAAAGCCAGTGCCTTCTCCGGATCCTTGATCCTCAGCATGGTGTGGTTGAGGCGAAATCCCTCGGTATCACGCGTCGGCGCCTGCACGCCGGGATGTCGTTCTCCCTCGAAACTCATGACTCTCTCCTCTGATCCAACTCGAAGATACACAATGACGAAGCGTGCCCAGCGGGTCTCAGCGTTACCCGTGGGTGCCGGCCAGGCGACGCGGAGGGCATCTTACAACGTTCATGGCGCCACCCCGAATAGCGCCTGGGCAAGATGCCCGGTGGCAAAGGCCAGGCCCGCCGCGGCCCCGCCCATCAGCAGCGTACGCACTCCCGACTTCAGCACCGGCTGACCGTAGACCAGGCTCTTCAGCATGCCGATTCCGAAGAACATCAGGCCCGCCACGGCAAGGCTGGCGAAAAACTGCTGAGCAATGCCGAGCGCGGGCAGCGTGTAGGGCAACAATGGCATGGCACCCACGACGAGGAAGGCCAGGAAGGTGGTGAGCGCAGAGCGCAGCGGGCTCAACCCCAGCGTCTGCAGACCATGCTCTTCGGTAAGCATGGTGTCGACCCAGACCTCGCGATTCCCGGTGATCGCCTCGACCACGCGCTCCAGCGTCGCGCCTTCGAGACCTTTGCGGCGAAAGATTTGGCGGATCTCCTCGCGTTCGCCTTCGGGCACTTCGTCGATATGCAGATGCTCGCGCTCACGCACGCCCTGGATGTAGTCCCGCTGGGCCTGGATCGACTCGTAGTTGCTCACCGCCATGCTGAAGCCATCGGCAAGCAGGTTGGCAGCACCCAATACCAGCGCCACCGTGGCTGAGAAGCCGGCACCGAAGGCGCCCGACACCACGGCAAAAGTGGTAACGCAGCCATCGATGCCACCCAGGATGGCATCGGGCACCGTACGCACCGGCTGCGGTGCGTTCAGGCGATGACGAACCGCTTCCGGATGATGCTCGGCTTCCAGCTCGCGCCGTTTTCGTGGATCCATGCCGCTTCCTCACAGCTCCTGCCTACCGTCACCTTAGCACCGTCAGCCATCCAGCCGGCGCGTGGAGCATCCGACCCCGTAACCGAGGCAAGCGGTTGTATCGGCCGGCAATAATGGGGATGATCGACGCTCATGGCAACGTTCGGCAGAACGCCACACCAGCGACGAAGGGTCAGCATGCCACCGACTCCACAGCGGCTGTGGCGCAGCCGTATCAAGAATGCCCTGCAGACACTGCTGATCATGGTCAGTCTGGCGCTGGTGCTGTCGATACCCGGCTACCTGTTCGCCGGACCGTTCGGGGTCGTTCTCTGTTTCGCCACGGTGCTGCTGGCAGCCTACTTCAGCAGTTGGGTACCGGCACGCTGGATACTGGCCAACAGTGGCGCGGGCCTGTTGCACCGCCACCAGGCCCCGGCGCTCTACCGACTGCTCGATACGCTCTACCAGCGAGCCGAGCTGAAGATGCAACCCCAGCTCTACTACGCCCCTACCGCCGAACTGAACGCTTTCGCCGTCGGTGACCAGCGCGACGGCGGGATTGCCGTTACCGAAGGACTGTTGCGCACGCTATCGCTGCGCGAACTGGCCGGCGTGCTCGCCCATGAGACCAGCCATCTGCGCCATGGCGACACCCGGGTGATGTCGCTCGCCGCAGCCATGACCCGCCTCACCGTCTGGGCGACTACCCTGGTTCAGATAAGCCTGCTGCTGATGCTGCCCATGATCGTCACCGGCAAGCTGGCCGTTCCATGGTTCACGCTGCTGCTGGTTGCCCTGGCCCCGACCCTGAGCACCCTGTTGCAGCTCGCCCTGTCGCGCAACCGCGAGTACACCGCCGACCTGGAAGCCATCGCCATTACCCGGGACCCCCGCGGCCTGGCCTCGGCGCTGCAGGTGCTCGAGCATCATCAGGGCCAGTGGCTGGCAGCGCTGTTCGGCTACCACCCGCCGGCCTGGATCGACTGGCTACGCACGCACCCACCCACCAGTGAGCGCATTCGGCGGCTGATGGCTTTGGTACCACCGGACCGACCGGCATTCCCGTTCGACGACACGGCCCCAGACGACCCGCCGACGCTGCATCAGCGCCCGGACCCCATGGGGCATCGCTACTGGATACTGCGGCGCTGACGAC
This sequence comes from Pseudomonadota bacterium, assembly GCA_051749645.1. Classification (GTDB taxonomy): domain Bacteria; phylum Pseudomonadota; class Gammaproteobacteria; order Pseudomonadales; family Halomonadaceae; genus Halomonas. Next base: position 34,919 of record JBNJIT010000004.1, on the reverse strand, counting down.
GCCACAGGGCTTGTCGTCACTGTCCCTGGCGCAGACGGGCAAAGTCCTCGGTGCTGACCTCGTTGCGCTCGGCATCGAGAATCTTGCCGCCGATGGCCGCCACCGACTGGGTCAAGCGGATCAGTGTTTCCGGACTCTGGGCGACCCGCTTCTTGTTACGAAAATGCACCAGAATGGAAATGCCCCCGACGATGGGGTGCTCCCCGGCCTCATGAAGTGGCGGCAGCCGTCCAGGCGGCGTACTGTCGGCCACCGTCAGGCGGTAACCGGCGCGTCCATCGCGAATGGTGTAAACGCCTTGCCTGGCATCGAAGACGGCACCTTCCTCCTCGAGGATCTTGTTGAGTCGCCGATTGGTATCCAGTGCCGGCCAGTCGAATACCACGAACAGGCATTGCTGCACACCATCCCCCCGAACGACCTGGAACCGGTGGGAGACCTCCTCCGCCTCTGGTTCGCTCGTTTCGGCCTTCGCCGGCACCGGCTCACGCTCCTGCGGCGCAGGCGCACTCGGCGATGGCTCCGGCACGCTCACGCCGGGCTCGTCATCGGGCTGGGCGCGGCGTACGTAAAGGAATATCCCCAAGGCGCTCAATGCCAGCGCGATCGCCAGGCCCGCCAACAGAATGGCTCCATTCATCGAATTCATCCGTTCCAACTCCTTCCCGGGCCTGCTTTGCGACGTCCTTTATCGGCGTCGCCCAAGCAGGCGTATCGATCCCATCGAGCGCATCGTGGGCGCCCGTTGCCTTATTATCATTATTTCTGCAGCGTCGGGGAGGGAGGCCGCATCAGTCAGCGCATTTCAGCATATCATTCAAGGCCCTGGCCAACACCGGCGCCATGGCAATGGCATTACTGGCGTGAGCGATGCAGTCAGTGCTCCACACCTGACCGGCCCCCGACGATTCGATCACGGCCAGGGCGTCGTCAGCAAAAAGCGCATGAGTAACGGCCACATCCACTGACGCAGCTCCCGCCTCCAGCAGACGTCGAGCCGCACCGGCCAGGGTGTGCCCGGAGCTGGCCACATCGTCCATCAGCACCACCTGGCGCCCTTTCACGTCCAGCGCCGGCAATGCGATGGAGACATCGCGATCGCCGTGACGCACCTTGCGACACACACCGTGATCGAGGCCGGTCGCGGCGGCAGCCTGCTGCACCCACTGCAGCGCCTCCTCATCCGGCCCCAGCAGCAACGCCCGGGGCCGCTTCTCGGCGACCAGCTCCGCCAGCCGCGGTGCACCGGTGAGCGCGATGGCCCGTTCGATGGGTATCGCCTGATCGAGACGCTCGATGCGATGCAGATGCGGGTCGACGGTAATGACCGCATCGAAGAGTTCGGCCAGAAAACCGCCCACGATGGTCTGGCTGACGATCTCGCCGGGCTGGAAGGCCGTGTCCTGGCGCATGTAGGCGAGATACGGCGCAACCAGCACCACGCGCCTCACGCCCCGCTCTCGCACATGGCGGGCAATCAGCAACAGCTCGACCAGCTTCTCGTTGGGGCGGTCGAGACTGCGATAGACCACCAGGGTTTCCGGCACGTCATCCTGCGTAGCGAAGGGCAGTCGAAGCTTTAGCTCTTCATCGGGAAAGCGGTGACGCTCCACGGCGCGAGCGCTCAGGCCCGCCGCCTCCGCCAGGCGCCGCGCCGGCACCGCTTCATCGGAAAAATGGAGCAGTTCGGGGCTCATCAGAACTCCACGTTGAGACACTGGATCGACTCCCGGCTGCCGAGCGTCACGCCGCTATCGCGTTCGCTGGCCTGGTGGGCGAAAGTCATCTCGTTGCGATAGGCGGCATGGACCCGGTAGAGCGGCTGGCCAGCCTCGACCGAATCACCGATGCGCACCTGCATATCCACACCGGCCCCAGTTGCCTTGGGCGCACCGGCCAGACGCGCGATGCGCGCCAGCTTGAGGTTGTCCAGCGCGATCACCACGCCGGCCCGAGGGGCGACCACATCGAAGTGCTGGGGCGCCAGCGGCGGAGCTTCGAGGTCGAAGGGTTTCTCGCCCTGGGCGGCGATGATGGCGCGCATCTTCTCCAGGGCCCGCCCCGAATCGAGGATGTCCCGGGCGATGGCGAAGCCGTCACCGCCGCGCACGTCGGGGTCGAACTCGAGCATGCGACCGGCCAGACGCAGCGCCTTCTGACGCAGGTCCATGGGCGCTTCGGGGTGATTGGCGAGCACCCGCATGGCGTCGCGCGCCTCGAGCACCGGCCCAATGCCACGCCCGATGGGTTGGCGGCCATCGGTGATGACCACCTCGAGGGTCAGTCCCAGGCACTTGGCGACGTACTCGAACAGCTTGCGCAACTGGCGCGCCTCGGGCATGGAGCGCACCTTGGCATGCGGACCCACCGGAATGTCGAGCAGCAGGTGAGTGGAGCCGGCAGCCACCTTCTTGGAGAGGATCGAGGCGACCATCTGGCCGGGCGAGTCGATGGAGAGTGGCCGCTCCACGGCGATCAGCACGTCATCGGCGGGCGACAGCTGGCTGGTGCCGCCCCACGCCAGACAGCCGCGGTGGGTGCGCACGATCTCGCCGAGGGTATCGAACGGCAGATCGACGTTGGCCAGCATCTCCATGGTGTCGGCGGTGCCGGCCGGCGAGGTGATGGCTCGCGACGACGTCTTGGGGCACAGCAGGCCGTGGGCGGCAACGATGGGCACCACCAGCAGCGAGGTGCGATTGCCGGGAATGCCGCCGATGCAGTGCTTGTCGACCACCGGTTGCTCGTGCCAGTCGAGACGGCGGCCCACCCGGCTCATGGCATCGCTGAGATAGAATACCTCCTCTCGGTCGAGCTCGCCGCGATCACAGGCGACCACGAAAGCGGTGAGCTCGATCTTGGAGTAGCGCAGCTCGGCGATGTCGCGAACGATGGCGTGAAAATCCTCGCGGGACAGGCGCTCGCCGGCGATCTTGCGGTGCAGGGCGGGGATCGACGCCGGTGGCTCGGCCTGCGAGACGCTGACCGGATGGCCCTCTTCGACCCCCAGGGCGTGGAAGGCATCCTCCGAGAGCCCGAGTTGGACACAGTCGACGATGGCGGGGTCGTCGACCACGTTGAGGCTCGCCAGAATGCACTGGCCGTTGGCACGCACCTCCACCTTGGCCAGTGCCTGAAAGCCCTCGGCACGGTAGAGATCGCAGTCGCGATGCAGATAGGCGACGTTCTCGCGGTAGGTATCGATACCCACACGCTTCAGCGCCAGCGGCGTGAGCGTATCGTCCACCGCTCCGCCGTTGGGTCGTTCGGTGATCATGGCAGCGTTCCCTGCAGCAAGTGCCGGATACACCGGCAACGTGACACGCGTGTGACGGATAGCCCTATCCTAGCAGCAGCCCTCTGGCTCGTCATGCCACCGAAGGTGACTGACTTGACCCGGGAAGCCGCGCTAGGCTTGCTCTTGGATTTCCAACAGGAACGCTGCCTTGATCGATATACCACTGGATGCGGGCCACCTTTTGGCCGTAGGAGCCACTTTCATTACCGTCGTCGTCTGCGTTCTTCTGCATTACGAGATAACGACCCGCCTATGGCGGCAAAAGGGCTCCGGCCACCATTCGCTACGCCGCCGCTTCCTGGTGCTGATCTTCGGACTCTTGGCAGCCCATGTCGCCGAGATCTGGCTCTTTGCCCTAGCCAGTGCCTTGTTGCTGGAACACCCCCTGGCCGGCGGCTTCGGTGGCATCTCGGTGGCGAACTTTCTCGACTACGTCTACATGTCGGCCATTACCTACACCACTCTGGGCTACGGAGACGTCGTGCCTCAGGGGCCGATACGCTTCCTGATGGGCACCGAAGCACTGACCGGCTTCATGCTGATCACCTGGTCGGCTTCGCTCACCTTTCTCGAGATGCAGCGGCACTGGTCCTCCGAGTGAACGGCAACGAACCGCCATCTCCCTACCTGGCATCAAACTGCGCAATGGCACGCATTTCGCATCGTCATCCTTCAGGAAAACAAATATTTATGCAGCTCTGCTAGGCTGTGATCATTCCAGCAGGGCAATTTGTCGCACCCTGCACCGTCCGCCCTCCCCTGGGTCGAGGCGCTCCGGGTCGCATTCGGCGACTACGCTTGTTCAAGAATAACGGCCCCAACTCTCAACGTTTCGGGGCCCATGGAGGAGAGCGCATTTGGAACTGATTCAGTATGCCCTCGACAATCTCGATCTGCTGAGCCGACGCACCGTGGAGCACATCTCCCTGGTAGGCGTCGCCGTGGGCATCGCCACCCTGACCGGCGTCCCCATCGGCATCGCCATCACCAAGAGCGAGCGGGTTGCACGCTCAGTGCTTTATGCGGCCTCGATCATCGTCACCATTCCCTCCATCGCCCTGTTCGGCATCATGATTCCGGTACTTTCGTTGATCGGCCACGGCATCGGTTACGTGCCAGCCGTGATCGCAGTTCTGCTCTATTCACAACTGCCGATCATCCGTAACACCTACACGGCCATCAATAACGTCGACCCGGCACTGCGCGAGGCCGCTCGGGGCATTGGCATGAGCCCCAATCAGCGTCTGCGCATGGTGGAGATACCGCTGGCCGTGCCGGTCATCATGGCAGGCGTGCGTACCGCCGTGGTGCTCAACATCGGCGTCATGGCCATCGCTGCCTACATCGGCGCCGGGGGGCTCGGCACCTTCATCAGCCGTGGCATTTCCCAATCCGACCCGCGCCAGCTCATCGTCGGTGCCGTGGCGGTGAGCCTGTTGGCCGTCGTGGTCGACTACGCCCTCCTCTACGTGCAGAAGCGCCTGACGCCCAGAGGAATGGAGCGCACCGCCAAGCCCGCTTGACGCCCAGACGACAGATTCCGAAGCAAGGAACCCCCATGATCCAGCTCGACAACCTGACCAAGGTCTTCGACACGCCCAAGGGCGCCGTGGTCGCTGCCGACCATATCAGCATGGAAGTCCCCGCCGGCGATATCTGCATCCTGCTCGGTCCCTCCGGCTGCGGCAAGACGACCACGCTGAAGATGATCAACCGAATCGTAAAACCCACCTCCGGCAAGGTGTTCATCAATGGCGAGGACACCTCCGGTCTGAACACCCAAGAGCTGAGGCGCAACCTCGGCTACGTCATCCAGCAGATCGGCCTGTTCCCCAACATGACCATCGAGGAAAACATCACGGTGGTGCCCAAGCTGCTGGGCTGGGACAAGGCCCGCTACCGCGAGCGTGCCCGCGAGATGATGGCGATGATCGCCATGGAGCCCAACGCCTTTCTCAAGCGCTACCCCAACGAGCTCTCCGGCGGCCAGCAGCAGCGTATCGGCGTGGCCCGGGCACTGGCCGCCGACCCGCCGGTGATGCTGATGGACGAACCCTTCGGGGCCATAGACCCCATCAACCGCGCAGTGATCCAGGATGAGTTCCTCAAAATGCAGCAGGAGCTCAACAAGACCATCATGTTCGTCAGCCACGATATCGACGAGGCGATCAAGATGGGCGACCGCATCGCCGTATTCCGCGAAGGCAAGCTTGTTCAGTACTCGACGCCGGACGACCTGCTCGCAGCGCCGAAGAATGCCTTCGTCGAATCGTTTCTTGGCGAGGATCGGGCACTCAAGCGCCTCAACCTGGTCAAGGTGCGCGAAGTCGTATCCGACGAGATCGGCACGGTCGTGCCCAGCGACACGCTGGAAGCGGCGCTGGCCAAGATCGACGATTTCGGTTACCAGAATTCCATCCTGATGGTGAACGACCAGCATCAGCCGATAGGGTTGATTACCCGAGCCGTCGCCCGCACCACCCGCGGCTACTGCCGTGACCACTTCCAGAATGTGCCGGCCACCGTCAATCTCGAAGATGATCTGCGCAAGGTTGCCTCGCTGATGTTCGCACAAGACACCACCTGGCTGCCCTGCGTGGACGACAATGGCCGTGTGTGCGGACAGATCACCCAGCGTGCCATGACACACCATCTAGGTGCCCGCTTTCGTGCCCAGGAGACGAATCGCCAGACCGCAGACGCCGCGACCAAGGAGTGAGCCGATGCCCATCCAGAGCCTGAAAGGGGCCCTGCGCGCGCTTCTGCTGGTGGCGATATTCTTCGCCGGGGTATGGAGCCAGTCGAGCGGGGTCATCGACGATTTCATGTGGTATCTCCCCGATATCCAGTTTCTGGCGCTCCAGCACCTGTGGCTGACGGCCGTTTCCGGCGGCCTGGCCATTCTGGTCGCCATTCCATTGGGCATCGTTCTTTCGCGCCCCTGCATGGCGCGACTGGCCGAATCGCTAATGCAAGTCCTCAACATCGGCACCACCATCCCCACGCTGGCGGTGCTGGCACTTTCCATGAGCTTTCTGGGCATCGGTACCGTACCTGCCATTTTTGGCCTGTTCGTCGCCACCCTACTACCCATCGCCCGCAACACCTACGCCGGCCTCAAAGGCGTAGACCCAGCACTGCGGGAAGCCGCCGCGGGCATTGGCATGTCACCGTTGCAGCAGCTGCTCAGGGTCGAGCTGCCCAATGCCCTCTACGTGATCTTTGCCGGCATACGCACGGCGCTGACCATCAATGTCGGCACCGTACCGCTGGCCTTCTTGATCGGCGCCGGCGGCCTCGGCGAGCTGATCTTCACCGGCATCGACCTCTACGACCCGGTGATGATGCTCTCCGGTGCCATCCCCACGGCGCTGCTGGCGATCGTCGTCGATGCGCTGATCGCCACCATCGCCTTCCTGATGGTTCCCCGCGGGGTCAACCCCAACCGTGCTTGAAGGAGGCGTACCCAACGCAACGTCCCAACCGTGACATTGACGACACAAGAGGAGTTACATCCCATGAAACACCTGATGACAACCCTGACCGGACTGGCGCTCGCTGGCTCGCTCGCCACCGCACAGGCCGAAGAGATCGCGGTCGGCGGCAAGAACTTCACCGAACAGCAGATCCTCGCCAGCATGACCACCCAGTACCTGGAAGGACTCGGCTACGACGTGGAAAGCCGCGCCGGCATGGGCTCTGCCGTGCTGCGCCAGGCCCAGGAAAACGGCCAGATCGACCTCTACTGGGAGTACACCGGTACCTCGCTGATCAACTACAACGACATCACGGAACGTCTCGGGCCCGAGGAGACCTACGAGCGCGTCAAGGAACTGGACGGCAAGAAGGGGCTGGTCTGGCTCGAACCCTCCGCAGCCAACAATACCTACGCCCTGGCCATGCGCGGCGATGACGCCGAAGAGCGCGACATGGCAACCCTTTCCGACCTGGCCCAGGCCGTCAACGACGGCGAAGAACTGACCTTCGCCCTCAACGCTGAATTCTATGCTCGCGAAGACGGCTGGCGCCCGCTGCAAGAGGCCTATGGCTTCCGTGTGGACCGCGGTAACGTGAAGCGCATGGATTCCGGCCTGGTCTATCAGGCGCTGCGCGACGGCGAGGTGGATGTCGGCCTGGTGTTCGCCACCGATGGCCGCATCCCCGCCTTCGATTTCCACGTGCTGGAAGACGACCAGAATTACTTTCCCGCCTACGCTCTGACCCCGGTGGTACGCCAGGAAATGCTGGATGCCAACCCGGAGCTTGCCGAGCAAATGAATGCCCTCTCTTCGCTGCTCGACGATGAGGTAATGGCCACGCTCAACGCCCGAGTCGACGTGGAGCGCGAAACCATCGAGGAAGTGGCAGAAAGCTTCCTCGAAGAGAACGAGCTGCTTTGAGGCGCCTGCCGCCGCTGGCATACTGAGCCCCTCCAAGGAAGGCCGCCGATTCGGCGGCCTTCTGCCGTCACGGGAGGCCCGAATGCACTATCAGGACCAACTGCGGGTAGGCGCCGCGCAGCTCAACGCCGAGCTCGGCGCTGTGGATAGCAACCTCGCCAGACACCTCGAGCGCATCGCCGAGGCCCGGGAGCTGGGGCTGGAGCTGCTGGTCTTTCCCGAGCTCTCGCTGACCGGCTACGGCTTGGGCAGCCGCGTGATGCAGGTAGCCATGCCGCTGGAAGACCCGCGCCTGACCGACCTGGCTCTTGCCTGCGGCGACATGCAAACGGTGGTGGGCTTCGTCGAGGAGGCCAGCCCCGGCGAGTACTATAACGCCCTGGCGATCCTGCAGGCGGGCGAGGTCGTCGCCGTGCATCGCAAACTCAACCTGCCCACCTACGGCGGATTGGAAGAGGGCAAGTGGTTCACCCACGGCAGCGAACTGACCCATACCGAGATTCGCCCGGGCTGGTCTGCCACCCAGCTGATCTGCGCCGACCTGTGGAACCCGGCCCTGGTGCATGCCACCCTGCTGGCCCGCCCCACGGTGCTGTGTGCGCCGATCAATTCGGCCAGCGGCATCGTCAGCGACGACTTCTCCAACGAGCAGAACTGGGTGCTCAACGTACATTTCTACGCCATGACCTACGGCACCCCGGTGATCATGGCCAACCGTTTCGGCCCGGAGAACGGCAGTCACTTCTGGGGCGGCTCACGCATCCTCGGCCCCCGCGGCGAGCCGCTCGCCGAAGCCGAGGACCGCGAGACACTGATCACCGCCGAGCTCTCGCGCACCGCCATTGCCAAGGCCCGCTTCGAGCTGCCCACTCATCGCGACGCCGATACACCGCTGATCCGCGAACTGATGTCGGGCTATCGTTGAAGGGGAAATCCTGTGAGGGGAACCCTGAAGTACCTGAAGCCCCGGAGAAGAGGAGATCGAGATGTGGAACCAGCAGGAGATCCAGCTGCCCGCCATGGAGCGCGGCTTTCACCTGATCACCGACCGGATCGTCGATGCCTTTCCCAACCTGGCCCGCTGCCGAGTGGGCCTGCTGCATCTGCAGCTGCTGCACACCTCGGCATCGCTGACTCTGAACGAGAACGCCGACCCGGACGTTCGCCATGACATGGACGCCTTCCTGCGCCGCCTGGTGCCGGGCGACCTGCCCTACTTCCGGCATACGCTGGAAGGGCCCGACGACATGCCCGCTCATGTGATCGCCAGCCTGCTGGGCACCCAGTTGACGCTGGCCGTGCGCGACGGTCGTCTGACGCTCGGCACCTGGCAGGGCATCTGGCTGGGCGAGCACCGCAACCACGGCGGCCCGAGGCGACTGGTCGCTACCCTGAATGGAGAAGAGTGACACGAGGCACCGTTCTCACGCCCAGACTATTCCACTCCCGAGGCCGTGCAAACCCGGTCCCGCCCCTGTCGCTTGGCGCGATACATCGCCTGATCGGCCGCCTTGATCAGCGCATCCAGATCGACCTCGTCACCCGAGGCCGCTGCCACCCCGAAACTCGCCGTGCCGTCGAACCGTTGCCCCGCATAGGCCAGCGGCCGTGAACGCAGTGCCAGGCGCAGGCGCTCGGCCAGCTCCCCGGCCGCAGCGAGGGAATTGCCAGGGAGCGCCAGAGCGAACTCCTCGCCGCCGAAGCGGCACAGGATGTCATCGCTGCGCATCTCCGCCCGAAAGCGCCTGGCCACCTCCCGCAGAACTTGGTCACCGGCCGCATGGCCAAGGGAGTCATTGATCGACTTGAAGTGATCCACATCGATCAGTACCACGGCGAAGGGCTCCACGGAACGGCGGCAGGCCAGCTGCTCGCGGCACACGGAGAAGAAAGCGCGACGGTTGAGCAGTTGGGTCAACTCATCGCGATAGGCCAGCTTCTCGACGCGCTGATGCGAAGCCTTGAGGGCATCCTCCAGCGCCTTGCGCTCAGTGATGTCGGAGGCGATCTCGACCCTTACCAGGCGCCCATCGCTCCACACGATGGCCTGATCGCGACACTGGTACCAGCGACCGTCCTGGGTGTTCTGGAACTCCCACACCGCGGCAGGCCCGGGGCGCCCCTGCTCATCCAGCAACTGAGGGTTGTTGCAGAAAGCGCAGGGCCCGCTCTGCCCCTCCTGCAACACCTGCCAGCACTTTCGACCTTCCGGCTCCCCCCACTGCTGACGTCCGTAGGCGTTCAGGAAGAGCAGCTCATAGGAGTGCATGTCACTGGCATACACCGCCGCATCCAGGCTGTCGAGAATGCGTAGCAGATCTTCGGCGCCGGGCGAAGCGGCGCCTTCCTCGTGAGCCGGGAGCAGGGGTATCTTGCGGGTCATGGGATGCCTTTGAAGGATACCGGCCATGGGCCATCGTCGACGATCGGGCCACTATGGCAACCCCGTTCGGCAATTACCATTGGACCTCAGGACAAACGCCCCTCTCGCGCCAGCCGCCGCCTGACCCAGCGATCGTACCACCAGCGCAGCAGCGGTTTGAGCCCCGGCAGACCGATCAGCCAGGCCAGAGGCTTGAGCCTCGGCACCCGGCGCATCAGCAGAATGTAGGCATCGATGCCCTCCTCGATGCGCCCCTCTTCCTCCTCCACATGCAGCGAGAGCAGCGCCGCCTGAGGGTCGACGCCCTTGTCGCGCAGTGTCTCCTGATGCTCGGTCACGTCACACCAGGCCACCTGCCGGCCGGCCTCGCCGGCCCAACGCTCGTAGCGGGCGCGGTCTCGCCGACAGACGGGACATACGCCGTCGTAATACACCTTCAACGTTGCCATGGCCACGTCACCTCCAGAGTGCCGAGGCGCCGACGGGTCGACTCGGGCAAGACTCCCTTCGCCGCGTGATGAAGTCACTGAATGCCTTTCATAGGCAATCGCCAGTTCCCAACCGGTTCGGTATACCACCACAATGGTGGCCAAACTCACCGAAGGCAACGCCATAAGATAGGAGAGTTCGATGAGCCAACGCATTCTGATGGTCCTGACATCCCACGACCGCCTTGGCGATACCGGCGAGCCCACCGGCTTCTGGCTGGAAGAGCTGGCAGCGCCCTACTACGCCTGCCTGGACGCCGGTGCCGAGGTGGTGCTGGCCTCACCCAAGGGCGGCAAGCCGCCGCTCGATCCCAAGAGCGACGCCGAGGGGAGCCAGACCGAGGCAACCAGACGCTTCAAGCAGGACAATGACGCCCAGACGCGGCTTGCCAACACACGCCGCCTTGCCGATGTCAGTGCCGACGACTTCGACGCCATCTTCTACCCCGGCGGTCACGGCCCGCTCTGGGACCTCGTGGAGGATGCCGACTCCATCCGGTTGATCGAGACCTTCTGGGCCAAGCAAAAGCCGGTGGCCGCGGTCTGCCACGCCCCGATCGCACTGATCAACGCCCGCGACCCCGAGGGGCGGCCGATCATTCAGGGGCGCGAGGTCACCGGCTTCACCAACGGCGAGGAAGCCGCCGTAGGCCTAACCGACGTGGTTCCCAAGCTGGTTGAGGATGCCCTGATCGCCGGCGGCGGCCGCTACTCCAAGGCCGACGACTTCACACCCTACACCCGCCGCGACGGCCAATTGATCACCGGGCAGAACCCTCCCTCCTCCGAGCCGGTCGCCCAAGTGCTGCTGGAAGCACTGGGCAAGTAACCCGCGGGTCCGCAATACCACTTACCCGAGCGCAACGCCCGCCTGCCAACGCAGCGCGGGCATTTCGAAAAGCTGCCGTCGGTTTGGCTCAGAACTCCCGGCCCAGCAATGCCTCATTGAAGGGATAGCGCGAGAGCTTCTCGATGCCACTGTCGGTGATCAGCACCTCCTCCTCGAGCTTGACGCCGTCGGCGGCGCCCATCTCGCCAATGTAGCTCTCCACCGAGACGACCATGCCGGGTTCGAGGATGCCGTCTTTGGAGAAACGATCGAAGTCCATGTGGTGGGCCACCAGCGGCGTCTCACCGTGCATGCCCACGCCGTGGATGATCGAGGGGTAGCGGCGGTCCAGAAAGCGCTTGGGAATCTTCCAGGCTTTCTCGGCCACCTCGCGGTAGCTCATGCCTGGCTTCAGGATCGCCATGTTGTGGTGCACCTGGTCGTATGCCATGCGGTAGATCTCGCACTGGTAGGCGCTGGGCTTGCCCGGGCCCACCGGGAAGGTGCGCGAAAAGTCGGAATAGTAACCGTGGCAGCCGATGGTGTCGGTGTCGAGCGCGACCAGCTCGCCGGGACGAATCTTGCGATCGCTGGCCTCGTGGAACCACGGGTTGGTGCGTGGACCGGAGTTGAGCAGACGCGTCTCGATGAACTCGCCGCCGCCCTTGATCACCTCGCCGTACATGATGGCGAAGAGCTCGTTCTCGGTGATGCCGGGCTTGATGGCGGCCTCCACCTCGGCCACCGAGGCTTCGCTTGCTGCCATGGACTGAGCCAGGCAGGCGATCTCTTCGGGGGTCTTGATGCGCCGGCAGTGCAGGGTGTCCTGCATGCAGTCATGGACGTCCAGCCCCTGCGCCTCCAGCGAGCGCGCCAGATTGAGCGCGCAGCGGTCCAGGCCGACCTTCTTGTTGCCCCGGCCGTGCGCCTCGATCAATTCGGCGATCTCGATGCCGAAGGGGTCGGAGGAGATGTCATCGCGTTGGTTCACCGCCGACCACACCACCTTGGAGGTGCGAGACTCGTCGATGGTCTCCAGCCAGGTGGAGACGTGAGCGCTGCCCGGATATTCGAAGAGGATGATCGGGCCTTCCAGCGGCACGTAGATGTAACGCGTGGAGTTGCGCAGAAAATAGCCGAACATGTTGCGCGAGCCGGTGGCATAGCGCTGGTTGTTGGGGTCGAACAACACCAGGGCGGCATAGCCCTGCTCGGCCATCATGTCGCGCAAGCGCGCCAGACGCCCGGCGCGCAACTGCACGGGGTCGAAGGCGGTGGGGATGCTATCGCCGTTGGCCATCGGCGCAGACGGCACCACCGGAATCCGGTCCGGCTCGCTGTCGGTCAGTTTCTCTGACTCTACGATGCTCATGGATACTCTCGCTGTGTCGTCAGGGTGACGGCCGCCCGCAGCGCGGCCATCGGCAGGAATGCTTGGGGAACGCAAGACCAGGGCTCAATCGGCGAGGCTGTCGCTGCGATCCATGCCTTCCTCGAGAAGCCTCTCGTGGATCGGCGCCATGCGGCCGAAGATGCGCTGGGCGCGCTCCGGGCGACCGATGAAACCCGGCTCCTTGGCGTAGGCGAAGATCACCGTATGCCGCTCGCGGGGGCCTTCCACCGGCGTGACACGGTGCAAGGAGTAGCGGCCGAAGAAGATCTGCAGATCCCCAGGGCGCAACGCCAGCGAGGTGAGTTGCGAACGATCGCCATCGATGACCTTTTCCACCGCGTCGAAATTCTCGCCCTCGGGACTGCGAATGCCCGGCACGTATTCGAACAGACCGCCACCTTCGGGCTGGCGCGTCATCAGCGTCACGATGAATTCGTTGGTGTCGTAGTGCCAGGGGTGCTGGCAGCCGTCACGCAGCACGTTGACCACCAGATCGGCCAGCGGGTCGGCGTAGGGGTGGATCGTCTCCATACCCACGACAGCGGCAATGAAGCGCTGGAAATCCGGGTTGGCGTAGACCTGGCGGATCAGAGTGTCGTCGTCGATGCGGTCACCGGCCACGAAGCCGTTGGTACGATCGCCGAAGCGGTTGACCGGATGGCTGGCCGGGCGATTCGCATCGCCAGCGCTGTTGTAGGGATTGGTCTCGGTCTGATTGTAGTGCGCCTCCGGCGAGAGACGTTCGGTCTCGCGCTCGAGCCGTGCCACCGCCTCATCGGGCACGAACCGCTCGAGCACCACGCAGCCATCGTCCGCGAGCTGGCGGCGGCACTGGGCCAGCAGCGCCTGGCCGGCCTCGCCGTCAAGGTCGTCGAGGGGGTAGCGTGACAGGTCGATCAGACCGCTGAGCGCATGCGTGGATGTCTCGGTTGCCGTCGCGTGCATGAACAATGACTCCTGTTCGTCGGGGTTTGACGGTGTTGTCTTGTCCCTGGACAGGATAGTGAGGCGAGAACCATAATAAAAATGAATGCTTGAGATACAATAAATTTAAAAGGCTCATCGATAATGGATACCGACCTACTACGCGCCTTCGTGACCGTGGCCGAGTGCGAGGGCTTCAGTGCTGCCGGCAAGATACTGCATCGCACCCAGTCCGCCATCAGCCTGCAGATCAAGCGGCTCGAGGAACAGATGGGCAATCCTCTGTTCGAGCGCACCAGCCGCAGCGTGCTGCTGACCGCTTCTGGCGAACGTCTGCTGCCTTATGCCCGACATATGCTCAAGCTCGAGTCGGATGCTCGCGAAGCGCTCGGCGAAACGCGACGTGGCGAGCTGATCCGCTTCGGCACCTCCGAGGAGCAGGCGGCCACCTACCTGCCCGACCTGCTGCCCCGCCACGCCGAACGCTTCCCAGAAGCGCGGCTCGACATCACCTGCGATATCAGCGCTGCGCTGGTGGAGCGTTTCCAGGAAGGCCTGCTCGACGTGGTACTGTCGATTCGCCACGCGCCGACGCCCTCGGGCCACCTGTTGGGCTGGGAGCCGATGGTGTGGGTAGTGGCCGAGCACTGCGAGGTCCAGGCCTGGGAGACGCTGCCGCTGGCCCTCAACCCCGAGGGGTGCATCTTTCGCGCCCATGCGCTGTCAGCACTGGGGAGTGCCGCCAGGCGCTGGGAACTGCACTACGTAAGCCCGTCACCGACCGGCATCAACCTGGCCGTGCAGGCCGGGCTTGCCGCCACGATCAAGACGCCACGCAGCGTGCCCAGGGGGTGTCGCATCGTGGGAGAGGCCGAGGGGCTACCGCCCCTCGATCAGGTGGAGGTGGAGTTGCACCGGCGCAGCGATGCACCCAGCGAGGCGTTGGATGCCTTCTGCCGCGAACTGCAAGACCTGGTCTGCGGCCACGATGGCGTGGCCGCCCCGCAGCCACAGGCCACGGCGTGAAAGCATGGCCTCAGTCGCGCTGGTAGGTGCCGACCAGGCGATTCATGCCGATCAGGTTCGGTTCGAGCTGCTTGAGCACCTCGGGCAGCGAAAGACCCTCGGGAAGGTCGGTCGGCTTGTCCAGCGCCAGCACCCAGAAGTAATACTGATGCAGGCCATGGCCTTCCGGCGGCATCGGGCCACCGTAGCCGAGCTTGCCGAAATCGTTCTTCCCGCTGGTTCCCTGGACCGTGTTTTCCTCCAGCGAAGTGGTGGACCCCGGCAGGTTGTAGAGTACCCAGTGCACGAAGCCGTAAGTGCCGTGCTGCACCAGGGGCGCGTCGGGATCGTGACAGATCACCGCAAAGCCCTTGCTGCCATCCGGGGCCCCCTTCCAGGCAAGCGCCGGGGAGACATCGTCACCCTCACCGGTATGCTTGGTGGGAATGGCACCCTGAGGGGCAAAGGCACTGCTTTCCAGCTGCATGGTTGAAAGAGCAAAGGCCATGTCGATCGTCCTCCATGTTTCCTGAACGGTAAGTGCCGATTCAGCGTCGGAAAAAGGCCAGGAGCTGTCAACATGAGCAAACAACTGCTGATCGTGGCCCACGCACCCTCCGCCAATACGCTCAAGCTGCGCGAGGCGGCCGAGCGCGGTGCCCACCACCCGGATATCGAGGCCGTCGAGATCACGGTCAAGGCCCCCCTCGACGCCGGCCCCGAAGACGTTCTGGCCTGCGACGCCATCCTGCTCGGCACCACCGAAAACCTCGGCTACATGAGCGGGGCGCTGAAGGATTTCTTCGACCGCAGCTACTACCCGGTGCTGGAGGAGAAGCAGGGACTGCCCTGCGCACTCTACATCCGCGCCGGGCGCGATGGCACCGGCACCCGCCGCGCCGTGGAGGGCATCGTCACCGGCCTACGCTGGCGCTGGGTGCAGGAACCGCTGATTCTGCGCGGCGAGTGGCAGGAGGAGTTCGTGGAACAGGTGGAGGAACTGGGCCTCTACTTGGCTGCCGGGCTCGAGGCGGGCGTGCTGTAGCGCATCGGCCCTGTCACTCCGCGTGACCGCTGTGCGTCATGCCCACACGCGAACGGGCCTGCCTGGTAGGCAAGCCCGCTGCTGCTGACGTGGTTCGGGCGGCTATCGTTCCGACCGGTGGCCCGGGCAGCTCAATTGACGACCGGTTTCGGCATGGGTTACTGGCAGGACCCGCAGCAATTGCCGGATTCCCCGTGCTTGCCCTTCTGCTGTGCATCGGCCTTTTTCGGATCGACGTTGACGGCCGCGTCCGGCTTAGCCGAAACGGCCTCCTGCGCCTGCACCACCGGCTTTTCTGCCTTGTCTTTCTTGAAAAGGTTCTTGAGTCCCATCAGCGTGACCTCACAGCGAGATTAATAAGATGCATAAAAAATACATCTTATTGTGCATCGGCCAAGCCGTCAACGCCACGAGAAGCGGACAATTGGCTCAGGCAGTGCCGCAAACGCGAAGCCTGCAAACGCCCCCCTGCCTAGCTAGGTCAGGGGGCGCCGGCCGCATAGGATCACTTCAGGCGTTCGAACACCGTGGCGACACCCTGTCCCATGCCAATGCACATGGTCGCCAGGCCGAGGTTGGTGTCCTGCTGCTGCATCACGTTGAGCAGGGTGGTGCAGATGCGTGCTCCCGAGCAGCCCAGGGGGTGCCCCAGGGCAATGGCGCCGCCATTGAGGTTGACCTTGTCGTCCATGGCGTCGCGCAGCCCCAGATCCTTAAGCACCGGCAGGCTCTGCGCGGCGAAGGCCTCGTTGAGCTCCACGGTCTGGATGTCGTCGATGGTCAGACCAGCCGTCTTGAGCGCTTTCTTGGACGCCGGCACCGGGCCATAGCCCATGATCGAGGCGTCACAGCCCGCCACCCCGGTGGAGAGCACCCGGGCGATGGGCTCGAGACCCAGGGCCTGGGCTCGCTCGTAGCTCATCACCGCCATTGCCGAGGCGCCCACGGAGAGTGCCGAGGAGGTGCCTGCGGTGACGGAGCCGCTACGCGGATCGAACACCGGCTTCAGCTCGGCCATCTTCTCCAGGCTGGCATCGGCACGAATCACCTCGTCCCGCTTGATCCGCGCGCGGTAACCGCGTTCGTCGTGTCCCTCGACCCCGATCGTCTCGTGGTCGAAGTAGCCCTTCTCCATGGCCGCCTGGGCACGCTGGTGTGAACGCACGCCGAAGGCATCCTGCTCCTCGCGGGAGACGCCGTGCATCTTGCCCAGCAGTTCGGCGGTGAGTCCCATCATCATGGCCGCCTTGGCGGCATGCTTGCTGGCTGCCGGGTTGACGTCGACCCCATGGGTCATGGGCACGTGCTCCATGTGCTCCACACCGCCGATCACGTAGACATCGCCCATGCCGGCCTTGATGTTGGCGGCGGCGATGTGCAGCGCGGTCATGGAAGAGCCGCACAGGCGGTTGACCGTCTGCGCCGGCACACTGCGCGGGATGCCGGTCATGATCGCCGCGTTGCGGGCGATGTTCATGGCCTGCTCCAGGGTCTGGTTGACGCAGCCCCAGATCACGTCGTCGACCTCGGCCGGGTCGAAGCCCGGGTTGCGGTCGAACAGCGCCTGCATGACGGCGGCGGAGAGGTTCTCGGCGCGCACGTGACGGAAAGCGCCGTTCTTGGCCTTGGCCATGGCGGTACGCACGCCGTCGACCACCACGATGTCTCTCGGATTCAGACTCATTGCTTGCGTCTCCTTGTTCGCGGTGGGCTCAGCCCTGGGTTTGGGTGGAGTAGAAGGATTCACCGGCCTTGGCCATCTCGCGCAGCTTCTCGGTGGGCGCGTAGAGCGGACCCAGCTCCTCGGCCAGACCGTCTGCCAGCTCGACGAACGCTGCCACGCCCATGGCGTCGATGTAGCGCAACGCGCCGCCGCGGAACGGCGGGAAGCCGATGCCGTAGATCAGCGCCATGTCGGCCTCGGCGGCACTGCCGACGATGCCGTCTTCCAGGCAGCGCACCGTCTCCAGGCACAGCGGCACCATCATGCGGGCGATGATGTCATCGTCGCTGAACTCGCGGCTCTCCTTGGCCACGCCCTTGACCAGCTCGATGGCGGCTTCGTCGCTCACCTTCTTCGGCTTGCCCTTCTTGTCTTCCTCGTAGGCGTAGAAGCCCTTGGCGTTCTTCTGCCCCAGACGATCGTTCTCGAACATCGCCTGAATGGCGCTCTTGCCACCGTCGCCGCCCAGGCTGCCCATGCGTTCGGGGAAACCTTCGGCCATCACTTCCCCGGCATGCACGGCGGTGTCCATGCCCACCACGTCGAGCAGGTAGGCGGGGCCCATAGGCCAGCCGAACTTTTCCATGATCTTGTCGACGCGCTGGAAATCGGCGCCCTGGGCCATCAGCTGGCTGAAGCCGCCGAAGTAGGGAAACAGCACGCGATTGACCAAAAAGCCCGGGCAGTCGTTGACCACGATGGGTGTCTTGCCCATGGCCCGGGCATAGGCCACGGTAGCGGCCACGGCAGCGTCACCGGTCTTCTCGCCGCGAATCACCTCGACCAGCGGCATGCGATGCACCGGGTTGAAGAAGTGCATGCCGCAGAAGTTCTCGGGGCGCTCGAGGTTGGCCGCCAATCGGTTGATGGAGATGGTCGAAGTGTTAGAGGTGAGGATGGCGTCCTCCCCCACCAGGCCTTCCACCTCGGTGAGCACCGCATCCTTGACCTTGGGATTCTCGACCACCGCCTCGACCACCAGATCGACGTGACCGAAATCGCCATAGGAGAGAGTCGGACGAATGTTGGTGAGCTTCTCGGCCATCTGCTCGGTGGTCAGCTTGCCGCGCTCGACCTGCTTGGCGAACAGCTTGCGAGCCTCCTTGAGCCCCAGCTCGATGGCCTCCTCCTTGATGTCCTTCATCAGGATCGGCGTGCCCTTGGAGGCGCTCTGGTAGGCGATGCCGCCGCCCATGATGCCGGCCCCCAGCACTGCGGCCTGCTCGATGGGGCTGGCCTGTTTCTCGTACTTGCCGGCCTGCTTCTTGACCACCTGATCGTTCAGGAACAGACCGACCAGATTGAAGGCCACATCGGAGAGCGCCAGCTTGGCGAAGGCCTTGGCCTCGATGGCCTGGGCACGACCGCGCTCCTCGCCGGCGCCCTTCTGGATCACCTTGATGGCCTCGATGGGCGCCGGATAGTGGGGCCCTGCCTTGCCGGCCACATAGCCCTTGGCGGTCTCGAAGGCCATCATCTGCTCGATGGCATTGAGCTTGAGAGGCTGCGTCTTCTCGTTGCGACGGGCCTGGTAGTCCAGCTCGCCGGCGTTCGCGCGGGCCAGGATGTCCTTGGCCGCCGCTTCGAGCTGGTCGTTCGATACCACGGCATCGACGGTGCCCACCGCGAGTGACGCCTGGGCCTTGTTCTCGCTGCCGCCGGCGATCCATTCGACCGCATTGTCGGCGCCGATCAGCCGCGGCAGGCGCACGCAGCCACCCCAGCCCGGCAGAATGCCCAGCTTGGTCTCGGGCAGGCCGATCTTGGCGGTATCGGTCATGACGCGAAAGTCGGTGGCCAGCGTCACTTCGCAGCCACCGCCCAGCGCCAGGCCGTTGATGGCCGTCACGGTGGGGAACGGCAGGTCTTCGATGGCATTGAAGATGTCATGCACCTTCAGGTTCATCTCGACCAGGTACTCTTCCCCTTTGTGGAACAGGTCATGGAACTCGGTGATGTCGGCGCCGACGATGAACACCTCTTTGCCACTGCCGATCACCAGCCCCTGAAGGCCGCTCTGCGCCTGGATGGCCTGCACGGCCTCGCCCAGTTCGGCGACCACCGAGCTCGACAGCTTGTTGACCGACTCACCCTGCAGGTCGAAGGTGAGCGTAGCGATGTCGTCATCGCCACGCGCCACCGTGATGGCGTTGCCTTGATAGATCATCCCAACATCTCCCGATTTCATACGGCCGTTTGATTTTTGCAAGCTTGGTGCACAAGTGGTGACGCGTCAAGCCCCAGCAAGACGATCTCAGCGACTCCCCTTGCAAGGCGCCGAGGGCCAGGCCGTGGAGAGGAAGCATTGCCAAGGTAGCGCGCCGGGAGGGTCGGCCCCACTCGAAGGCCCGTCGACGGATCGGCCACGCGTCATGCCGCCAACTGCAGCCGACTCGGGGCAACGCTGACGTGCTGCAGCCAGTTCGTCCCCCTTTGACCACGGCCAGTTGCATTACACGCCGTGGCTCCGGACAATTCGCCAAACTCTACGGAAAGCGACACGTCATGCATCAGAACATCGGCTTCCGCCTGTCCCGCGTGCCAAGACTGTGGCGTGCCATCATCGATGAGCGACTGGCACCTCTGGGCCTGACCCAGACCCGTTGGGTCACGCTCTATCACCTGTGGCGCCTCGGCGACGGCCAGGCCCAGTGCGACCTGGCGCGTGCCATCGGCGTGGAAGCGCCCTCGCTGGTGCGAACTCTAGACCAACTTTCCGAACAGGGCCTGATCGAACGTCATCCCTGCGATCAGGATCGTCGCACCAAACGGGTCTACCTCACCCGCGAGGCAACGCCCTTGCTGGAGCGAATCGATGAAGTCGTGACCCAGGCCCGACGCGAAATGCTCGACGGGCTCAGCGACGAGGACGTGAAACGCCTCGATGCCCTGCTGGCACACATCGAAGAGAATGGACTGGCGATTCAGGCCGGCGATAACGAAAACTGAGAGCCGGCAACGGGCAACGTCACTCGCCGGTAGACGAGGCACCGGCCCCAAAAACCCGCAGCGCATCCGGCCGGTCGGGCTGACCGGCCAAGGCGTCGCGCAGGCGACGGAAGTCATCGAGGTAGGTGCGAAAGCGTGCCGCATCCTGGGATTCCCACCACCACAGGGTGACGCCGTGTTCGCTGGATTCCAGCACCAGGGCATCCTGCGGCAGACGCGTCAGCAACGCTTCCAACGGTTCGCGGGCACTCGCCGGCAGCGGTCTCAACGGTTCGATGCGCCAGCGCCAGCCAGCCAGATAGGGCTCGAGAACCTCGCTCGCCTCGCTGTCGCGCACCAGCACGAACCGCGGCCCGGGCCGCTCCACCGGAAAATCCCAGCGATAGCCGGGCATGGCGGCCTTCTCGCCATGCAACGGTGGCCGCTCGAGCTTCACCGTCACCCCGGCCTCGCGGGCCGCCTTGCGCAAGGGCACGATGCGTCGCTGACGCGGGCTGGGCTTGAGCCACATCACCGGCGAGACCATCAGCATCAGCACGAGCACGATCACCAGCCAGCCCATCGCCACCTCCCGAGTGTTTCTTGATGCAAGTCGTTGTCCTCGCTCATTCGTCGTCCTAGAGTGTCTATACGATTTCGGACCCTACCTCACTGCAGGAGCCTGCCATGAGCAACGAATACCACCACATCCTGGTCGCGGTCGATCTGACCAAGGACTCCCACAAGGTGCTGGAACGAGCACTGCAGATCGCCGAGCGCAATCAGGCCAAGCTCTCCATCATGCATACGCTGGAGCCGCTGGGCTTCGCCTACGGCGGCGACATTCCCATGGACCTGACCAGCATTCAGGATCAGCTCGACGAGCACGCCAAGCATCGCCTGGCCGAGATCGCCGACGAGCACGTGCCCAAGGAGAATCAGCACGTCGTCGTAGGCATGCCCGACACCGAGATCCATCGCTTCGCCGCAGAGCACGACGTCGATCTCATCGTGGTGGGCTCCCATGGCCGGCATGGCTTCGCCCTGCTGCTCGGCTCCACCTCCACCGGCGTGCTGCACGGCGCCCAGTGCGACGTCCTCGCGGTACGCGTGGGCAAGAAGGGCGAAGAGAGCGAAGAGTAACCTCATTCCTGACACCCGCCAAAACGCCTTCTTATCTTGAAAAAGCGCA
This sequence comes from Pseudomonadota bacterium, assembly GCA_051749645.1. GTDB lineage: Bacteria > Pseudomonadota > Gammaproteobacteria > Pseudomonadales > Halomonadaceae > Halomonas. Next base: position 13,311 of record JBNJIT010000004.1, on the reverse strand, counting down.
GTCGCGAATCGTCGCTTACTCTCCGGCGGCGAGCGCCTCCAGCTCCATCCACCGCTCCATGGCGGCGTCCAGCGCCGCCTGAGTCTCGCTGAGCGCTTCCAGCGTCTGGGTCACCGTCTCGCTGTCCTGCTGATAGAAACCCGGATCGCCCACCGTGGCTTCATAGGCCGCCACGGCATTTTCCAACCGTTCGATCTCGGCCGGCAGACCATCGAGCTCGCGCTGCAGCTTGTAGGAGAGCTTGACGGGCTTCTTGGCCACCGCTTTCGCTGCCGTGGAAGATTCGCCAGGGTTGCCGGCCTGCATTTCATCGGCACGCTTCGCCGGTTCCGCCCGCTGGCGCGCGGCACCTTCCCAGGGGGCCGGGGGGAGCTTGCCACCCTGGCGCACCCAGTCGCTGTAGCCGCCCACGTACTCGCGCACCACGCCATCGCCTTCGAACGCCAGCACCCCGGTCACCACGTTGTCCATGAAAGCGCGGTCGTGAGAAACCAACAGCAAAGTGCCATCGAAGTCGAGCAGCAACTCCTCGAGCAGCTCCAGCGTTTCGACGTCCAGGTCGTTGGTGGGCTCGTCCAGCACCAGCACGTTGGCCGGCTGGGTGAAGAGCTTGGCCAGCAGCAGGCGGTTGGACTCGCCGCCGGAGAGCGCCTTGACCGGCTGGCGAGCGCGCGCCGGAGTGAACAGAAAATCCTGCAGGTAGCTGATGACGTGGCGGTCGCGTCCCCCCACGGCAATCCGGTCGCTGCCCTGGGCGACGTTGTCGTAGACGCTCTTCTCCGGCTCCAGGCCGGCGCGTAGCTGATCGAAGTAAGCGACCTGCAGATTGGTGCCCAAACGCACCTGCCCCTCGCTGGGCTCGAGCTCGCCGAGCAGAATCTTGAGCAGGGTGGTCTTGCCGGCACCGTTGCGGCCGATCAGGCCGATGCGGTCGCCGCGCTGGATCTCCAGCGACAGGTCGCGGACCACCGTTTCGTCGCCGAAGCGCTGGGTGACGTGCTCAAGCTCCACCACGCGCTTACCGGTGCGCTCGCCGCTGTCGACACCGAAGCTCGCCCGGCCCTGGCGCTCGCGGCGCTGGCTGCGCTCGCGGCGCATCTGCTCGAGCGCTCGCACGCGCCCCTCGTTGCGGGTGCGCCGTGCCTTGATGCCCTGGCGAATCCAGGCTTCCTCCTGGGCGAGCTTCCTGTCGAACTCGGCGTTCTCGCGCGCCTCCACCTCCAGTTCGTGGGCTTTCTGCTCCTGGTACTTGGCATAGTCGCCGGGATAGCGGCCGAGGCGGCCACGGTCGAGCTCGAGGATGGAGGTGGCGAGCTTCGACAGGAAGGTCCGGTCGTGGGTAATGAACAGCACGGCGCCGTTGAAAGCGAGCAACTGCTCCTCCAGCCAGGCAATGGTGTCCAGGTCCAGGTGGTTGGTGGGCTCGTCGAGCAGCAGCAGGTCGGGCTCGGCTACCAGGGCCCGAGCCAGCGCCACACGGCGGCGCCAGCCGCCGGAAAGCGCCGCCATTTCGGCGTCGGCTGGCAGCCCCAGGCGGGTCAGCACCACGTCGATACGCTGGTGAAAGGACCAGCCGTCGATGGACTCCAGCCGCGTTTGCAGCTCGGCCATGCGGCGCATGTCGGGCTCGGCCTCACCGACCAGGTGGTGATACTCGGAAAGCAGCTCCCCGGCCTCGGGCAGGCCGCCGGCCACCACATCGAAGATGGTTTGGCCATCGGCCTCGGGCAGATCCTGGGCCAGCACGCCGATCTTTAGGCCCGGTGCGCGCCAGATGCTGCCGCCATCGGGCTGAATCTCACCGGTCACCAGGCGCAACAGGGTCGATTTGCCGCTGCCGTTGCGCCCTACCAATGCCAGGCGCTCGCCCTTTTCGAGCACCAGGTCGGCGCCGTCGAGCAGCACGTGGTTGCCGTAGGCCAGTTGCAGCTGTTCCAGACGTAGCAGGGTCACGCGGGTACCTCTCTCGATCGTGAAGGCGCACAGTGTAACGCAAGCACGCGCCGGCGTGGCCGAAGTGCGCTATCGCTGGCTACAATGCGCGGCAGATTCGAACAGGAGCTTCCACTTTGGCCGACACGACCGAGCCCTTCGACGACTTCCTCCCCGAGGCGCTGCGGCGACGCTCGCCGGCCCCGCTGACGGATATCGGCGCCAACCTGACCCATGCCAGTTTCGCTCGCGACCTCGATGCCGTGCTGGCCCGCGCACGGGCAGCCAACGTGACGACTCTGATCGTCACCGGCACCGATCGCGAACACGCCGAGCAGGCCGTCGAACTGGCCCGGCGCTACCCCGGCCTGCATGCCACCGCCGGGGTCCACCCCCACGACGCCAGCGACTGGAACGCCGGTCTGGAAGCGGCAATGCGCGAACTGCATCGCCAGCCGGAGGTGGTGGCCGTGGGCGAGTGCGGGCTCGACTTCAACCGCAACTTTTCCACGCCCGCCGAGCAGGAGCGCACCTTCGAAGCTCAACTGGGGCTGGCGGCCGAAAGCGGCAAGCCACTGTTCGTGCACGAGCGTGACGCCGGCCGCCGCCTGCGCGAGATGCTCCACGCCTGGCGCGACGACATCGAGGATGCCGTCGTCCACTGCTTCACCGCCGACCGGGCCACGCTGCACGGCTACCTGGATCTCGACCTGCACATCGGACTGACCGGCTGGATCTGCGACGAGCGACGCGGCCACCATCTACGCGACCTGGTGAGCGAGATCCCGCTGAACCGGCTGATGGTGGAAACCGACTGCCCCTACCTGTTGCCGCGCCATTTACCTGCCAAACTCAAGGGAAGACGCCACGAACCGGCGCTGCTACCGTGGATCGTGCAGGAGATCGCTCATTGGCGCGGCATCGACGAGTCCGAACTGGCCCAGGCGACCACCGCCACAGCACGGGCTTTCTTTCGCCTGGCCGACATGCCGACGTCCGCCGGGCCCCGCCATTCCGCTCAGGAGGAGGAGTGACATGGCCGACATTCCCGGATTCATCGCCGTGGAAACCGGTGACGACGGAGAACTCCCGCTGGCCATCGCATGGGTACTGCCCGATGGCCGCATCAAGCATACCCTCATCCAGCCCGACGAAGACTGGCTGGATGAAGAGATGAACGCGCTGAACGGCTACAGCCTGGAAGAGCTGACCAGCCTTGGGGTGAGCCCGCTGGACGTGATTCGCGAACTGGAAGGCGACCACTTCAATGCCACGCTGTTCACGGCCGGCATTTACGACGACGAGGCCGCTCTCGCGCGCCTCTTCGATACCTACGGCATCGACCCCTTCGTCGAGCTGGCCCCGGCCGACAGCCTCTACCCCGATCTGGACAGCGGCGAGTGGACCCGCGCTCGCGGCGAGCTGTTCGGCGAGCTGGGGCTCGAACCGCTGCGCCCCGAGCACGAGGTGGAAGTGATGCTGTACCTGCATCAGCGGCTGGCCCTCAATCAGCCTTGAAGCCCCCGCCTTTCACCAACTCACGCGCCCGCGCGACGATGCTCGTCACCGAGGGCAACGTCACCGTGGCGGCGCGTCCCAGCGGAATGAAACTGTCCTCGGCAGTGAGCCGGGCCAGCCGCTCGCCAGCCATGCCGCGCTCAACCAGCGCCGTGATCACTTCTTCGCTCAGCGACCCGGTGCGACGACACTCGTCCACCACCAGGATTCGCTCGCACCGGGCCACGGCGCGATGCACGGCGTCGTGATCGATGGCGGTGAGCCAGCGCAGATCGATGATGCGCAGTTCGATGCCTTCCTCGGCCAGTTGGGCCGCCGCCTGGCGCGAGAGATAGACGCCGTTGCCGTAGGTGACGATGGCGAGATCGCCACCCTCCCCCCACTGGCCGAGCTCGCCCACCGGCAGACGGTGCTGCGGCCCCGGGTCGGCGAAACACCAGCCCTGATCGCCCTCGTCTAGCAGGTCGCGCTGATGGTAGAGCGCGATCGGCTCGAGCATCACCACCACGCGTTGCTCTTCGTCGGCCAGGCGCACGGCTTCCTGTAGCAGTCCCACGGCGTCGGCTGCATTGGCGGGACAGGCCACCAGCAGTCCGGGAATGTCGCGCAGCACGGCAATGGCGTTGTCGTTGTGAAAGTGGCCGCCGAACCCCTTCTGGTAGCCGAGCCCGGCAATGCGCACCACCATCGGGTTGGTATATTGGCCGTTGGAGAAGAAGCTGAGCGTGGCCGCCTCGCCGCGCAGCTGGTCTTCGGCGTTGTGCAGATAGGCGAGGAACTGGATCTCGAGAATCGGCACCAGGCCGTGATGAGCCAGGCCGATGCCGAGCCCCAGGATGCTCTGCTCGTCGAGAAGCGTGTCGATCACCCGGTGCGCCCCGAAGCGGGCCTGAAGCTTCTGGGTCACCCCATAGACACCGCCCTTGCGGCCGATGTCCTGACCGGCCATCGCCAGCTGCGGGTAACGCTGCATCAGGCGCTGCAAGGCCTGGTTGAGCCCCTTGGCCATGGGCACCGGAGTCGCATCCACCTCGCCCTGTTCGTCGCGAGCACGACTGGGGCGCCGCGGTGGCACGATGCTCGCCATCACCTGCTCGGCGGTTTCCAGTCTGGGCCGTCGAATGGCGCTCTCGCCCAGCTCGGCGATGCGCTCGCTCATGGCATGATAGCGCGTGGCGATCTCGTCACGGCTGAGCCCCCCATGGCGACGCAGCAGGCCGGCGCTGACCAACAGCGGATCGCGGGCCTCGGCGGCCTCGATCTGTGCCGGGGTCAGATAGGCCTGCTGGGCATCGGAGCCGGCATGGCCGAATAGCCGCACGCAGCGCATGTGAAGAAAGACCGGCTGCCGACGCGAGCGTGCCAGCTTCACCGCCTGGCGAGCGGCCTGCCAGGTATCGAGCAGGTCGCTCCCGTCACAGCTCAAGTAGCGAAAACCGGGACGGGCTCGCATGTTGGCCTCGATCCACCCGTCGGGCGTGGGCGTGGAAATGCCGATGCCGTTGTCCTCGCACACCAGCACCAGCGGCATGGGTACGCTCTGGTACGCCGCCCAGCCGGCGGCATTGAGGGCCCCCTGGGCGGTGGAGTGATTGAAGGAAGCATCGCCGAAGCTGCACAGCACCACGCCGTCGTCTGGCGTCTCGCTCGCGCCGCCGAGGCGCCGGCTCAGCCCCAGCCCATAGGCCGTGCCCATCGCCTTGGGCAGGTGCGAGGCAATGGTGCTGGTTTGCGGCGGTATGGCCAGCGCCTTCGACCCCAGTACCTTGTGGCGCCCTCCCGAAATGGGATCGTCCGCCGAGGCGGCGAAGCTCAGCAGCAGATCCCACAGCGGCGTCTGGCCGGGTACCTGTTGGCTGCGCTGGATCATGAAGGCGGCATCGCGGTAGTGCAGGAAGGCCGGATCGGTGGGGCGCAAGGCGGCAGCAATGGCCGCGTTGCCTTCATGGCCGGCACTGCCGATGGTATAGAAAGCTTCGCCCCGTGCCTGGAGGCGTCGCGCATGCAGATCCAGATGGCGGCTCATGAGCTGCGAATCGAACAGCTCGACCAACCCTGTGGGATCGAGGCCGACGGATTCGAGCCCCCATTGGCGCTGCGGTTCCGGCCAGGCATCCTTGCTCAGGGCTTCCAGAAAACGACTTTCCTGGGGCAGGGGTTCGACCACGGTATCACCCTCCGTTGGCAATGGGTTGCGGGGTGCCGAACAGCCTACCGCGACGACGCCGCCCGGTCATCAAGCAAGGTGCGTCGGCAGTTGCTAAGCTAGTGACTTCTTCGGGAATTCGCCGCATATCCCGGTCGTATCGCCGGCAAGGAGCCACTCTCTTGGCAACATTCATCGTCGATTTACTCTCTGCCAGCCGCACGGAAACGCGGCCGTTGATCCGACTAGCCCTGCCCATCTGCGGCGCCCAACTGGCGCAGGCGGGCATGAGCGTCGTCGACGTGATGATGACGGGGCGCTTGAGCGCCACCGACCTGGCGGCGGTCTCGGTGGGCTCGAGCCTGTGGTTGCCGCTGATGCTGTTCATGACCGGCACCCTGATGGGACTCACGCCCATCGTCGCCCAGTTGCTGGGGGGCGGTCGCACGCCACGCATCCGCCCCAACGTACACCAGGCACTGTGGGTAGCGCTGGCGCTGGGCGTCATCGCGGCCCTGGTACTGTGGCTCGCAGTGATGCCGATCTTCCGCTTGATGGCCGTTCCCGAGGCGGTCGCCGAACGCTCGGCGGCATACCTGGCTGCCGTGGCGCTGGGGATGCCCGGCATTGCTCTGTTCCAGGCCTTGCGCGCCTTCTCGGATGGCATGAACCATACCCGGCCATCGCTATGGATCAGCCTGGTAGGGCTGGCCGTGAACGTTCCCAGCAACTTCGTGCTGATCTATGGCGGCGAAGGCCTCACCGGCCTGTTCGGCGATTGGCTGCCGAATTGGCTACAGGCGCTGCCGGCGCTCGGCGCGCTGGGTTGCGGTCTGGCCACCGCCCTGTCCTTCTGGGTCATGGGCCTGGCCATGGTGGCCTACACGCATCGCTCATCGGCCTACGGCGATGTCGCCCTGTGGCACGCCCCCACGCTTCCGCAGAGAAAACTGATCGGAGAGCTGCTCTACGTCGGGGTACCCATCGGAGTGGCGATCTTCGTCGAGGTAACGCTGTTCACGCTGATCGCCCTGTTCATCGCCAGCCTCGGCGAAGTCACCGTGGCGGCCCACCAGGTGGCGCTGAACTACACCTCGATTCTGTTCATGCTGCCGCTGTCGCTGAGCATGGCGCTCACCGTCAGGGTCGGCAACACCCTGGGGCAACGACGCCCTGGCCACGCCCGCCTGGTGGCCTGGAACGGAATCGTACTGTGCCTGCTGGTGGCGGTATTCAACAGCACCCTGCTGTGGCTGACCGCCGAGCCGGTGATCGCCCTCTACACTCATGACGTGGCCGTGCAACGCCTGACGCTCTCGCTGGTCGTACTGGCCATGATCTTCCAGGTCTCGGATTCGCTCCAGGTCAACCTGGCCGGCGCGCTTCGCGGCTACAAGGATACCCGCGTGGTCATGGTGATCACGCTGATCGCCTACTGGCTGGTTGGCCTGGGAGGCGGCCACTGGCTCGGCGAGCACGGGGTTGCCGACCTCATCGACCCGATGGGCGTCCACGGCTACTGGGTGGGCCTGATTGCCGGTCTGACCGCGGCGGCACTACTGCTCGGCGAACGCCTGCGCCGAGTCGCGAAGGGGATGGCGAATGGCAGCCTCGACGTTCCGCATGGCTAGACGGTGCCCACCGGCCTGGCTGTACGCCATGGCGCTCATCACGACCCTGGCGTTGGCCGGCTGCGGAGGAATGGGCGAGGGCGACGCCCTGCTTCGCGACTATCAACGCCAGTTGGCCGAGGCCCTCGACCTGCCGGCCCCGGAGCCGACGGCGCCGAGTAACATCGGCGCCTTTCCCGAACGCCAGGAACGACTGTTCGAGGTTTCCGAGACGCGCGAGGGCCTGCTAGACGTCTACGCCCTGCGCGAATGCCACATCACCAACTTGGTCGCGGCGCGCAACAACCAGCTCGGCCGCGTGGCGCCCCCCAGCCAGCGCTGGCTCTACGAGCTCGAACTGTGGCGCCGCCTCGACGCCTGCCGGGACAGCGAGGTGGCCGAACGCCTGGCCGATGACGACCGGGCACGGCTGGAGCGCATCGCCCGCCGCAAGACCCGGCAGCTACCACTGGTGAGCTGGAACAGCCTGTTCGACTCCGACGAGTGGACGGGCAGCTTTTCCCGGGCGAGTGCCGCGCTGGAGCCCAGCGACACCGCTCCCCTGGACGATCAGCTGGATGCGGTGCGCTGGCTGCGGCACGCCACCCGCAACCAGTTCAATCCCGACTGGTCGCCGCAATCCTCGACGCTGGAAGGCCATCTCAAGACGCTTCGCGAACGGCCACTCACGGCCGAATTGCTCAGAGCCCTGCTCCTCGCCGAGCAACGCCTGAGCGAGGCCAACGATCTGCTCGACCGACGACTCGACAGCCGCGATGCCTGCGCCCCCTTGGACGCATCCGGCCCCGACCTGAGAAACCGCTTTCAGGCCAGCCCCGCGCGGCAATGGCTGGCGCGTCTGGAAACGCTGGCCGGCCGCTGGCTGACCGCCATCGATGCTCTTCTGGCCAGCCACGTCTCCCCTCCCGAGGGCATCGCCGAGTACCGCCATCGCTGGCTCTCGCTGGACAATCCCGAAGCCCCGTTGCCCGCCTACCGCGCGGTTCTCGATGCCCACGACCGCTACTGGCAACGATTGGCCGAGCGCTGCTCGTGAAAATCGCACATAGAGACTTAACTTGTGCATGGCCTCTGTGCTATTGGTGGAATCGACAGGCCGGGATCCGCCGCGAGCCGCGTCACAAGCCGTGACCACGCAGAACCTGGAGGGAGATCATGGGTATTTCACTGTCATCCCGCCCTGCCCAGGTCATCGACCTGGAAGCGATGCGCCAGCGGCACAAGGCCAAGCAGCGCCTGATCCGGCTCGCCCCTGAGCTCGACGGCCTGGAAATGGTCTACCAGCTGGCCTCCGACCCCGATGCCTACTATGGCATGCCGATCTTGGCCTGGGGATTGCGCGAGGATGGGGACGTCGTCGGGCTGGTGCCCTGGATGGAAGCATTGACGCCGTGCCACCGGCTGGACGATCCGGAGCAGGGGTGCTTCATCGGCTACCGCGACCCGGAAACCGAAGAACTGCTGGAGTCGGCTCCCCCCCACAAGGCCATGGAGCTCGAGCACGCCGCTGCCTACTTCGACTACGAGGAAACCCACGAGGTCACGCTGATCCAGCAGCTACCCGACACCTTGGGCACTCATGCCTTGTGCATCGACGAAACCCAAGGACCCTGGCAATTGAAGCAGGTGTTCGGTTGGCGCCTCTACAGTGACGGCAATATAGAGGCATTGCTCGCCGACGAATCGCTCGTCGAAGCCACTCCCATTCTGCCGGGCGATTCCTGCCTCTACCCGGCCCGCAGCCGTCATCGCCTCATCTACTTCTTCCAGCGCCGCATCGCCAACCGTATTCGCGAGCAGGACCCCACCACCCTGGAGGCCCTGGCGCTCATGGTGATTCCCCACGAGCCGATGGAGCACCGATGACGACATGGCCCTCGCCATCCAGGCAAGCCGGACGAGGGCTGGGAGGCCTCAAGCCAAGCGGATAAAATATAGGTAATGACCGTCCGACTCCTGCTGCTGCACCAGTTCGTGGCCAAGAAAGTGACAGAATTTCGGGATATCGCGGGTGGTGGCAGGATCGGTTGCCACCACCTTGAGCACCTCGCCGGATGCCATGTCCCGGACCTTGTTATGCATCAACATGATCGGCTCCGGGCAGTAGAGCCCGGTCGTGTCCAGCTCGACCTGGAAGTCGGGTAGGGAGTCGGCAGTATCAACCATCGAAGACCTCGGTGTAGGGAGCAGCTCAGATGATCAAGATCATTATCGAACGTCGTATCATGCCCGGCCTGGAGGAGGAATACGAGCAAGCCGCACGTGAAGCGATGCGCTGGTCGCTGGGCGCCAGAGGCTTCGTCGGCGGCGAGACCCTCGTCGAGCTGGGGCATAGCGACCGTCGCCTGATGATCACCAAATGGCGCGACATGCGCGCCTGGAAAGAGTGGTACCGCAGCGAGGAGCGCAACCGTGTCATGCAACGCATATGGCCTCTGCTCACTGAAGAAGAGATCATTCGCGCCTACGAGCCCTCATACTGACGAGTCCACCCCCGAAGCGCGAAGGCTCAATCCAGCATTCTCGCATGGACGGTCACCTCTTCGCGGTCGTGGTACAGGTGCCGACAACGAAGTTCGGCTCTCACGCCGGCATCATCCAGCGAACTCTGAAGTTCGGCCAAGCAGCGCGACACCGTCTCCCATCGGCGTTTCATGGGGAGCTTCAGGTTGAATATCGCCTCACGGCACCAGCGCCTGACGAGCCAGCGCTCGACCATTGCCACGACTCGCGCAGGCTTGTCGACGATATCGCAGACCAGCCAATCCAGTCGGTACGGCGGCTCCCAGACGAACCCGTCCTCACGCTGATGCTCGACCATTCCGGAGGCCATCAACCCCTTGTCCATGGGGCCGTTGTCAATGGCGAAGACATGCATGCCGCACCGCACCAACTGCCAGGTCCATCCCCCCGGCGCCGCGCCCAGATCGGCGGCCTGCATCCCTTCCGCAAGCCGCTCCGGCCACTCGTCGCGTGGCACGAACTCATGCCACGCCTCTTCCAGCTTCAGCGTCGAACGGCTAGGCGCCGCATGGGGAAACTTGAGCCGCCGAATGCCACCGGGCAGCTCGCTGCGATTGCCGGGAAAGCTCATTCCCAGTTGAACGCGATCGCCATCTTGCCAGAACAGGTGTAACCGACGACCTCCCGCCTTGCGACGCAACGCTCCGCGCTTTTTCAGCAACGATTCGAGCGGGCGCGCCAGGGCCTTGGTCAAACCGGCCAGCGCCTTGCCTTCGTTGGTATCGGGCGTCTCATGCCAGACGGTCTCGAAGCTCCATCCGCTCTTGACCACCTGTTCGACGATGGGCGTCAGACGGTCTTCGCGCGACAGGAGCAGCGGCGACAAACCCACCAGGCTCTGGCGCGCAAATACCAGTTCGGCCAGGCGCAACTGGCGATGCAGCTCATTGACCGGCCTGTCTCCCTCAATACGAAAGTCCACGCACCCGGCCAGGGGCACGGCTTCGACCTCCCCCACCCAACCCAGAGCGCTCGCCCGCTCTGCCACTTCCGACGCCAGATCGGCCTCGAACCCGGGCCGGCAGTAGAACAGCAGCCGATCGGGCACGAGGGTGGCTTCATTCTGCGTCGCTGTCGGCATCAGGAACCCTCCTCTGCACTCCCGCTCGACGCCTTCGGCGCCCCCGCACGCGCCTCGCCAAGAGCCTCGATGTCCTGCAGCTGCACGTTGAGCGCATTGGTCGACAACAGCACCTCCCAGAGCGAGTAGATCAGCGAGATCGACAGCGTGATCAGGCTGATACCGAAAAGCACCATACCGAGCAGTTCCAGGGACAGAAACAGCGAAAACATCGACAGTGTGCAGAGCAGGAAACTCAGCACACCGGCCACTTGCATACGCTTGGTGAGCGAGATGCGCTTGCGCAGCATCAAAATCTGGCGCGCCGCCACATCGTGGTGCTGATTGCGTTCCTCGTCGGCCAACTTGCGAATCAGCTGTGCAAGCACCAGGAAACGATTGGTATAGGCGAGCAATAGCAGCGAGATGGCGGGGAACAGTAGCGCCGGCGTCGTCAGGGTCACAATCAGGGGGCTCCACATGGGGACTGGGCCTCAATGATACCAGCGCACTCCCCTCAACGTCCCGAGGCACTCAGCGTTGAATTATCGCTAATTAACTATTAATAATGCAACATATTGGTGCACACAAAAAAGCAATTTTGAAGGGTTTTCGCCTCATATCTATGTCTAATCCCGGCATGCCCTATGCATTTGCTGCATTATGGTGCACTGCTATATAGTGTTCACCGACTTCAGCACCTGATTGGCAGCGTTCGTTCGTTGCCATCGACATTCCGGGGAACCGCCCATGCCATACGTTCACGACACCCTCGCACGCCTCGAGAAGAGCAGCCCTGCGCAAACCGAGTTTTACCAGGCCGCCGAGGAGGTGCTGGAGTGCCTGCGCCCGCTGTTCGAACACAGCCCCTACTATCACGACCACGGCATCATCGAGCGTATCGTAGAGCCCGAGCGCCAGATTCTGTTTCGGGTCTGCTGGACCGACGATGCCGGCAAGGTCCAGGTGAACAAGGGATTTCGCATCCAGTTCAACTCGGCGCTGGGGCCCTACAAGGGCGGCCTGCGTTTTCACCCCAGCGTGACCGCGGGAACCATCAAGTTTCTGGGCTTCGAACAGATCTTCAAGAACGCCCTGACCGGGCTGCCGATCGGCGGCGGCAAGGGGGGGTCGGACTTCGATCCCAAGGGGAAATCCGATGGCGAGATCATGCGCTTCTGTCAGGCCTTCATGACTGAGCTCTATCGCCACATTGGCCCAACCACTGACGTGCCGGCCGGTGATATCGGTGTTGGCGCGCGTGAGATCGGTTACCTCTACGGTCAGTACAAGCGCCTTACCGGACGCTACGAGGGCATTCTCACCGGCAAGGGACTCGACTGGGGCGGCTCCATCGGTCGCAAGGAAGCCACCGGCTATGGAGCGGTCTACTTCGCCGAGAACATGCTGGAAACACGAGGCGAAACTCTGGAAGGCAAGACCTGCCTGGTATCCGGCGCTGGCAACGTGGCGATCTACACCATCGAGAAACTCTATGAGCTGAATGCACTGCCCGTGACCTGCTCCGACTCTCGCGGCACCCTGCACGACCCTCGTGGCATCGACCTGGCGCTACTCAAGGAGCTCAAGGAAATCAAGCGGGTCTCCCTGGAGGCCTATCTCGCGCGGCATCCCGAAGCGAGCTACATTCCCGTGGCCGACTACCCTGCCGACGGTCATGCCGTTTGGCGCATCAAGGGTCACGTCGCCTTCCCCTGCGCAACCCAGAACGAACTGACGGATGCCGATGCGGCAGCCCTGCTCGACAACGGAGTCGACTGCATCAGCGAGGGCGCCAACATGCCCTCCAACGCCGAGGCAGTCGACCGTTTTCTCGCAGCGAAGATCGCTTATGGCCCGGGCAAAGCGGCGAACGCCGGCGGCGTCGCGACCAGCCAGCTGGAGATGGCCCAGAACAGCAGCATGCAGAAGTGGCCACTGGAAAAGGTCGACGCCAAGCTCAAGGAAGTCATGGCCGACATCCACCGGCAGTGCGCCGATACCGCTGCCGAGTTCGACAACCCGACCAACCTGGTGCTGGGCGCCAACATCGCCGGTTTCCGCAAGGTCGCCGATGCCATGATCGATCAGGGCGTGGTGTAGGCGACCATCCATGGAAAAGCCCGGGGCCATCGTAGGCCCCGGGCTTCACTCATCACGAACCCGCCTTTGGGTCGCCCTTAAGGCGTTCCTTGGCGCTCAGCCCACGATCACTGGTATGGCAGGAAACCGCGGCGCGCCTGAGCCTGGCACTGGGCTTCCGAAAGCCGCATCAGCCCTTTCCAGAACCGGCGCAGGAAAGGCTTGAGGGCGGGGCGCCAAGTGATTGAATGATCCCAAACCGTTGGAAAAGCTTCTACCTTGCTAGCCATAATGCACCTCGAATCGCTGTCCATGTTGCAGTGCATTATAGCCTGGTATTAGCCTAAAGTCTAATCCTTGCTGTTGTCGCGCCCTCAAACGAGAAAACCCCGAGCTCGTGTGAGCTCGGGGTTTGGGAA
>JBNJIT010000003.1:0-468308 GCA_051749645.1 Pseudomonadota bacterium | reverse complement strand
GCAGCCCGCAGCCCGCAGCCCGCAGCCCGCAGCCCGCAGCCCGCAGCCCGCAGCGCTGCAAAGCAGCATGAATCGTGCGACAACTTGTCGCGAAATGGTCTCGATGTAGTAGTAAAACTACAAGAACTTCGGCCAACGGCAGCGTTCCCCATAGCCTTGCTTTTTGCCATAATGGCGCCCGCTTTTCGGCCGATTGCCCTGCTCATAACAGCGATAAGTACGGTGACCCCCTCGGGAGCGATCGGAAACCCTTAGCAAATGGCGTGCTCAGCGCCAGGCCCACGAGAGAGAACCGGCCGCAAGGCCCAGGAACCGACATGACCAAACCTCGAGTCGCCCCCCAAGCCCACGCCAACCTCAGCAGCGCCGAACTCATCGAACGCGCCGTGCTGCGCGGCGAAGGCCGCCTGGCCGCCAACGGCGCCCTGGTGGTGAACACCGGCGAGCGCACCGGTCGCTCGCCCAAGGATCGCTATATCGTCGATGAGCCGTCCACCAGCGGCCAGATCGACTGGGGCAGCGTCAACCGCCCCTTCGATGCCGACAAGTTCGATGCCCTGTGGGGGCGCGTGGAAGACTACCTGGGCAGCGGCGAGCATTTCGTGTCCGAGCTTCACGTGGGCAGCGACCCGGAGCACTATCTGCCGGTGCGGGTGACTACCGAGACCGCCTGGCACAACCTCTTCGGGCGTACCATGTTCGTGCGGCCCACCGCCTACAATCCTGCCGCCAAGAATGAGTGGACGATCCTCAACGCGCCCTTCTTCGAATGCGACCCGGCGCGTGACGGCACCAACTCCGACGGTACCGTGATCATCAACTTCGCCCAGCAGAAAGTGCTGATCGCCGGCATGCGCTACGCTGGCGAAATGAAGAAGGCCATGTTCTCGGTGCAGAATTTCCTGCTGCCGTCTTTCGACGTGCTGCCCATGCACTGCAGCGCCAACGTCGGCGAAGACGGCGAGACCACGCTGTTCTTCGGTCTTTCGGGCACCGGCAAGACCACGCTTTCCGCCGATCCGGCACGCTATTTGATCGGTGACGACGAACATGGCTGGGGTCCGGGCACCGTGTTCAACATCGAAGGCGGTTGCTATGCCAAGTGCATCGACCTCTCCGAAAAGAACGAGCCGGTGATCTGGAACGCCATCAAGTTCGGCACCGTGCTGGAGAACGTGGTTCTCGACGATCGCCGCGAACCCGACTTCGCCGACGACAGCCTGACCCAGAATTCTCGGGCGGCCTATCCGCTGGAGCACGTCGGCAAGCGCGTTCCCGAAAACCGTGCCGGCGAGCCCAATGCGATCATCTTCCTGACCTGCGACATGAGCGGCGTGCTGCCGCCGGTCTCGGTGCTGTCCAAGGAAGCGGCGGCGTATCACTTCCTCTCCGGCTACACCGCCAAGGTGGGCTCCACCGAGATGGGGTCTTCCAGTGGCCTCGAAGCCACCTTCTCCACCTGCTTCGGCGCGCCTTTCTTCCCGCGTCCGGCCCGTGAGTATGCCGACCTGCTGATCAAGCGCGTGGCCGCGAAGGATGCCCAGGTTTACCTGGTCAATACCGGCTGGACCGGCGGCGCCTACGGCGAGGGCGGCTCGCGCTTCTCCATCCCCACCACACGCGCCATCATCAGCGCCATTCAGTCCGGCGTGCTGCGCGAGGTCGAGACCCAGCGCATCGAAGGTCTCAACCTCGATGTGCCGACCGTCGTACCGGGTGTCGATACCCGCCTGCTCGACCCGCGCGAGACCTGGGAGGACAAGGCCGCCTATGACCGCAAGCGGGACGACCTGGCCGCCAAGTTCGTCGATAACTTCAAGAAGTTCGACGGCGTGAGCGAGGCCATCGTCAATGCGGGGCCGAGTCTCGTCTGAAGCTTCGTCGAGCCGAACCGCCGCGCACGATCGCGGTCATAACGGGGAAGGGCGCAGGCCCTTCCCCGTCTGCGTTGGAATCCATGCCATCCGGGGTGGCCGTCACCCCGCAGGAGGCAGATCATGCAACGTCGCCATTTCCTGGGGCTGATCGGCGTGACCGGTGCGGCCACGCTGATTCCCGGCGTGAGCCTGGGGTACGTCCGTGTGAACCTGGAGCGGGCCGAGGACATCGAGCCGCTCGAGCTCTCCGAAGCCGAGTGGCGCGAGCGACTCACCCGCGATGAGTTCTGGATACTGCGCGATCACGGCACCGAAGAGCCGTTCTCCAGCCCGCTGGATGCGGAGACGCGCGAGGGCGAGTATCGCTGCGCCGGCTGCGACCTGCTGCTGTTCACCAGTGCTATGAAGTACGACTCCGGTACCGGTTGGCCGAGCTTCTTCGAGCATGTGGAAGGGCATCTGCTCAGCCAGCTCGATTTCAGCATGCTGCTGCCTCGCACCGAGTATCACTGCGCGCGCTGCGGTGGCCACCAGGGCCACGTCTTCGACGACGGCCCCGACCCCACCGGGCTGCGCTGGTGCAACAACGGACTGGCGCTGAGCTTTCATCCGGCCCCGACTTCGTCGGGAGCTTGAAGCCATAAGCTTGAAGCTGTAAGAAAACCCGGCCGGGCCTGGCTCGGAGCCTGAAGTCATAAGCTTGAAGAAAACCCTTGACCCCATTATTGCTGGGCTCACTGCCTTCCAGCTTCCAGCTTCCAGCTTCCAGCTCCGGGCGAGGCCCAGGTCAGGCTCCCGGCGAAGCCGGCCTTGTGATACCGTTGCGCCTCTTCTCTGACGCAGCAACGCCAAGGATGTCATGGACGCCACGACCCGCATCATTTCCCGTCTCGCCGAAGAGCTCGCCGTTCGCCCTCAGCAGGTGTCGGCCACGGTGGAGCTGCTCGACGGCGGCGCCACCGTGCCCTTCATCGCCCGCTACCGCAAGGAGGTCACCGGTGGCCTCGACGACACCCAACTGCGCCAGCTGGACGAGCGCCTGCGCTATCTGCGGGAGCTCGAGGAGCGCCGGGAGGCGGTGCTCGCGGCAATCGACGAGCAGGGCAAGCTCACGGCTGAGCTCGAGAGTCTGATCCAGGCCGCCGACACCAAGCAGCGCCTGGAAGATCTCTACCTGCCCTACAAGAAGAAGCGCCGCACCAAGGCGCAGATCGCCCGCGAGGCGGGGCTGGAGCCGCTGGCCGATGCGCTGCTGACAGACCCTAGCCTTGACCCCGAAACCGAGGCGGCGAAGTACCTTCGCGCGGCCGAGGGCGACACTCCCGCCGTCGAGGATGCGAAAGCCGCATTGGATGGGGCGAAGCAGATCCTGATGGAGCGTTTCGCCGAGGATCCCGAGCTGGTCGGCGCGCTGCGTGAGCGGCTATGGAGCGAGGGCGAACTCAGTGCGCGCCTGCTCGAGGGCAAGGAGCGCGAGGGTGCCAAGTTCTCTGACTACTTCGAGCACGACGAAAAACTCGCCAAGGTCCCCTCGCATCGCGCGCTGGCCATGTTCCGCGGCCGCAACGAAGGGGTGCTGGCACTGGCCATCCGTTTGCCCGGCGAAGACGAGGCGCCCATCCATCCCGCCCAGGTGGCCATCGCCAGGCATTTCGGTATCCACGACGAAGGTCGCGCGGCCGACAAGTGGCTGCGTGACGTGGTGCGCTGGACATGGCGGGTCAAGCTCTACACCCACCTCGAAACCGAGCTGCTGGGCCGGCTGCGCGAGCGCGCCGAGGCCGAGGCCATCGATGTCTTCGCCGCCAATCTCAAGGATCTGCTGCTGGCCGCCCCGGCCGGGCAGAAGGCGACCCTGGCCATCGATCCCGGCCTGCGCACCGGCTGCAAGGTGGCGGTGGTCGATGCCACGGGTCAGTTTCTCGAACATGCCACCATCTATCCTCATGCCCCTCAGAAGCGCTGGGACGCGGCGCTGGCCGAACTCGCCAAGCTGGTGGAAAAGCACGACGTGGCGCTGATTGCCGTGGGCAACGGCACGGCGAGCCGCGAAACCGACAAGCTGGCTGCCGACCTGGTCAAGCTTTTTTCTTCAAAGAACAGGGCCGGCAAGCGCAATCTCTCCAAGGTGATGGTCAGCGAGGCCGGCGCCTCGGTCTACTCGGCTTCCGAGTACGCGTCGCGCGAGCTGCCTGACCTCGACGTTACCATTCGCGGCGCCGTCTCCATCGCCCGGCGCCTGCAGGACCCGCTGGCCGAGCTGGTCAAGATCGAGCCCAAGTCCATCGGCGTGGGTCAGTACCAGCACGATGTCTCCCAGCTGCAGCTGTCGAAGAGCCTCGAGGCGGTGATCGAGGATTGCGTGAACGCCGTGGGTGTCGATCTCAACACCGCCTCGAGCGCACTGCTCTCCCGGGTGGCCGGCCTCAGCCCGGCGCTGGCCGAGGCGGTCGTCGCGCGGCGCAACGCCGAAGGCGCCTTCACCAGCCGCAAGCAGTTGCTCGACGTCAGCCGCCTGGGGCCCAAGACCTTCGAGCAGTGTGCGGGCTTTCTGCGCATCATGAACGGCGACAACCCGCTGGACGCCAGCGCCGTGCACCCGGAGGCCTATCCACTGGTAGAACGCATTGCCGAGCGCAATGGCCGGCCGCTGGCCGGGCTGATTGGCGACAGCGCCACCCTCAAGACGGTGAAGCCCGCCGACTTCGCCGACGAGCGCTTCGGCGTGCCCACGGTGACCGACATCCTCGCCGAACTCGACAAGCCCGGCCGCGA
Organism: Pseudomonadota bacterium; assembly: GCA_051749645.1. Taxonomy (GTDB): domain Bacteria; phylum Pseudomonadota; class Gammaproteobacteria; order Pseudomonadales; family Halomonadaceae; genus Halomonas. The sequence goes on along the minus strand of JBNJIT010000003.1, from coordinate 463,656 downwards.
CCCGCGCCCCGAGTTCAAGGCCGCCGAGTTCCGCGAAGGCGTCGAGACGCTCAAGGATCTCGAACCTGGCATGATCCTCGAGGGCAGCGTCACCAATGTCACCCACTTCGGCGCCTTCGTCGACATCGGTGTTCACCAGGATGGCCTGGTGCACATTTCGGCGCTCTCCGATCGTTTCGTCGAGGATCCGCGCTCGGTGGTCAAGGCCGGTGACATCGTCACGGTGAAAGTGATGAGCGTGGATCTGGAGCGCGCGCGCATCGGCCTGACCATGCGTCTGGACGACCAGCCGGACGAGGAGGGCGGCAAGCCTCGCCGCAGTGGAGAAAAGCGCAACGCCTCGCAGGGCAAGCCGCCGCGCAAGGGCGCGGACCGGGGCGGCCGTCAGGGCGATTCGGGCAGTCAGCTCGGGGCGCTCGGCGAAGCACTGCGCCAGGCGCAGCGCGGCAAGTCTTGAACCCCGCGTGCGTGCCGTCATACTTGACACCATTACCCGCGGCCGCCTTCAGCGGCCGCCTCGCTTAGACCGGCTGCTGGGCGCAGCCATGACATGGGGTTGTCGCCTTGTCTGAATCACTGACTGCCACCGTTTTGCGTCTCTCCACCCTGGCCCGTCAGCGGCGCTTCGGCCATTTGCGGCGCGGCGTCGAGAAAGAGGGGCTGCGCGTCGACCGGGACGGCCGTATCGCGGCGACGCCGCATCCCGCGGCGCTGGGCTCCAAGCTGACGCATCCGCACATCACCACCGACTACTCCGAGGCGCTGCTCGAGTACATCACGCCGGTCTATTGCCGGCCGGCGGATGCCATGGCGTTTCTCGCCGACCTGCATCGCTTCAGCCATCGCCATCTGGGCGACGAGTTGATCTGGCCGGGCAGCATGCCGGCGCGGCTCGACGGCAACGACAGCGTGACCATCGCCGACTACGGCACCTCCAACGTGGGGATGATGAAGCACGTCTATCGCCGCGGGCTGGACGTGCGCTACGGGCGCATCATGCAGGCCATCGCCGGCGTGCACTACAATTTCTCGTTGCCCGACGAGCTGTGGATGCAGCTGCGCGAAATGGACGGTGCCTCGGACACGTCGCTGGACGACTACCGTTCGGCGCGCTACTTCGGGCTGATCCGCAACTTCCGGCGTCATAGCTGGTTGCTGCTCTATCTGTTCGGTGCCTCCCCGGCGCTCGACCGGAGCTTCCTGCCGGATGGCCGGATTCCCGACAAACTCGAGGCCCACGGCCGCGACACCCTGATCTCGCGCTACGCGACCAGTCTGCGCATGTCGGACCTGGGCTATCAGAACAAGGTGCAGGCCCAGCTGAAGATCTGTTTCAACTCGCTTTCCAACTACGTGAATACCCTGCGCCACGCCATCTCCACGCCCTGGCCGGCTTACGAGGCGCTGGGCGTGCACGAAGGCGACCGATGGCACCAGCTCAACGCCAACATCCTGCAGATCGAAAACGAGTACTACAGCGACATTCGCCCCAAGCGGGTGGCGCGCCACGACGAGACGCCGAGCCAGGCTCTCGAGGCCCGCGGCGTGGAATACATCGAGGTGCGCTGCCTCGATCTCGACCCTTTCCACGCGCTGGGCATCGATGCCGCGCGGATGCACTTTCTCGACGTCTTCCTGATGTGGTGCCTGCTTTCCGAGAGCCCGTGGATTCCCGACGACGAGTGCGATCGCCTGGACGACAACCGCCAGCGAGTGGTGGAACGCGGTCGCGACCCCGAGATGCGTCTGGAGCACGACGGGCGGCGGCGCTCGGTGGCGGAGTGGGGCGGCGAGATATTCACCGAGCTCGCCCAGGTCGCCGAGCTCCTCGATGCGTCAGTGGAGGAGGGCACTCCGCATGCCGACGCCCTGGCTGAGCTCGAGCCGAGTCTCGACGATCCGTCGCTGACGCCATCCGGCCGCTTGCTGGCGCGCCTCGAGGCCAGCGGCGAGGAGTTCGTCGATGTCATGTTGGCACTGGCGAAGGAGCAGGCCGCACAACTGCGTGCCGAGCCGATGGACCCCGCCCGCGAAGCGCTGTTCGCCGACTTGGTGTCTACCTCGCATCGCCAGCAGCGCGATATCGAGGCGGCCGAGACCGAGTCTTTCGAATCCTTTCTCGGCCATTACTTCGCCCGTGCCCGTGAGGCTCGCGTGGCCACGGTCGGTCGATCATCCACCATGCAGCATGCTGGAGACGCTTCGTGATGACCTCTCTTCGTCGCTGGCGAGTGCGCCAGTGGAGCCTGGCCGGCCTGGCTTTCTGCGTGCTGATGATGGGCGTGGCGCTGTTTCTCGAACACGTGGTGGGGTTGGCGCCCTGCCCGCTGTGCATCTTCCAGCGCGTTGCCGTGCTCTCGGCGGCGGCGGTGTTTCTCGTGGCGGCGCTGCACGACCCGGCGGGACGGCTCGGTGCCGGCATCTACGGCGCTCTGTCGCTGGTGGCCGTGCTGGGCGGCGTCGGCGTGGCCTGGCGCCACCTCTGGCTGCAGTCGCTGCCGGCCGACGAGGTGCCCAGCTGCGGCCCCAGCCTGGATTACATGATGGATATCCTGCCCCTGCAGGAGATGATTTCCATGGTGCTTTCCGGCTCAGGCGAGTGTGCCGACATCGATTTCCTGTTTCTCGGCATCTCGCTGCCGGGCTGGACGCTCGTCGGCTTTCTGGTGCTGGCACTGGCGCCGCTGGGTCTGCTGTATCGTTCCTGGAGCGTTGAACGTCACTGACGGTGCCGACGTATCGGGATTGACAGCGACCCTGGCCGCGAGCGAGTCTGAGCGACGTCGGCCTGAAAGGTCGTATCGCGTCGGGCCGGCCAGATTCCGGTGACGCGCCGCCAGGGAGGTGCCCATGCTCGAGGATTGCAAGAACGCCCAGGAACGCTGGGGAGGGGTCCATCGCCTCATCGATCGCTGGCTCGACGAGCGCCGCGAGCTGCTGGTGTGCTTCGTGGAACTCAAGGAGGCCTGTGACGCCGAGCTGGAAGCGGTCGAAAAGTCGCAGATCGACCGCTTCAGCGAGCTGCTGATGGACTACATCAGCGCTGGCCATTTCGAGATCTATCCGCAGCTGCGCGAAGAGGCACGACACTTCGGTGATGACCAGGCCCTCGGCATTGCCGAAAAGCTGCTCGAGCGACTCGACATGTCCACCGAGCTGATGCTCGCCTTCGATGCCGACTACGCCACGCCCGTGCGCTGCCGTCACTATCTGCCCCGTCTGCCCGCCTGGCTCGACCGTCTCGCCCGTGGCCTCACCGAGCGCTTCGCCATGGAGGATCAGCTGATCGCCCGGCTGCATGCCGTTCATACGCCGTCGGCGAATGCGCAAGCCACCCAGACTTGAGACCATCGCCCACCCGGAACGGCAGACCGTACGACTCCTTCTACTGGCCTAGCCGCAGGTCGCATTGAGTTTTGTGCACCGCAGGCATACCATCTTGGCGGTTCGATTTCCGGCCGAGACGGTGACCTGCCGGCCCGGCCCATCCTAACGGCGACAACCGAAGGAGCCACCATGAAAGATCCCGTCCGTATTGCCATTACCGGCGCTGCCGGCCAGATCAGCTACTCGCTGGCGTTCCGCATCGCCTCCGGCGACATGCTGGGCAAGGACCAGCCGGTCATCCTGCAGCTGCTCGAGATTCCGCCGGCCATGGATGCGCTGGGTGGCGTGGTGATGGAGCTCAACGACTGCGCCTTCCCGCTGGTGCAGGACATCGTCGCCACCGACGATGCCAACGTCGCCTTCAAGGATGCCGATTTTGCCCTGCTGGTGGGTGCGCGGCCGCGCGGCCCGGGCATGGAACGCAAGGACCTGCTGGAAGCCAACGCGGCGATCTTCTCCGTGCAGGGCAAGGCGCTCAACGACAACGCCAGCCGTGACGTCAAGGTGCTGGTGGTGGGCAACCCGGCCAACACCAATGCGCTGATCGCCTCGTGCAACGCGCCGGATCTCGACGTGGGTCAGTTCACCGCCATGACCCGCCTGGACCACAATCGTGCCCTGACCCAGCTGGCCCAGAAGACCGGCAAGCACGTCACCGATGTGGAAGGCATGATCATCTGGGGCAACCACAGCGCCACCCAGTACCCCGATATCGCCCACTGCAAGGTGGATGGCAAGCCCGCACCGGAGCTGGTCGAGCGTGACTGGTACGAGAACGACTTCATCCCCACCGTGCAGCAGCGCGGCGCCGCCATCATCAAGGCTCGCGGGGCGTCCTCGGCCGCTTCCGCCGCCTCTTCGGCCATCGATCACATGCGTGACTGGGCACTGGGCACCGACGGCAAGATCGTCAGCATGGCGATTCCCGCCGACGGCAGCTATGGCGTGGAGAAGGGCATCATCTACTCCTACCCGGTGACCTGCCAGGGCGGTCAGTACCAGATCGTCCAGGGCCTCGAGCTCGACGACTTCAGCAAGCAGAAGATGAAGGCCACCGAAGACGAGCTGCGCGAAGAACGCGCCGCCGTGGAGCATCTGCTTGGGTAAGCCTGAAGCCTGAAGCTAGAAGCTGGAAGAACGAAACCCCGCTCAGTTCATCACACCCTGAGTGGGGTTTCTGCATAAGTGGGCGCTTGGCAGGCCTTGGCGAAGCCGGACCTTCAAGCTTCCAGGCGCGAAGCGTCGCTCTTCCAGCTTCCAGCTCCCGACGAAGTCGGGTCAGTCCCGCAAACTGATAACTTTCCAGCCGCGCGTTTCGGCCACCTCGCGCAGGGTGGGGTCGGGGTCCACGGCCACCGGGTGCTCGACGAGTTCGAGAAGCGGTTGGTCGTTGTGCGAATCGCTGTAGAACCAGGCATCGTCGAGGGTAATGTCCTTGTCGGCCAGCCACTCGCGGATGCGTGTTACCTTGCCATCACGATAGCTCGGCGTGCCGCTCACCCGGCCGGTGTAGCGACCGTCGATCGCTTCCGGCTCCGTGGCGATCAGGTCGTCGACGCCCAGGCGTTCGGCGATGGGGCCGGTGATGAAGCGGTTGGTGGCGGTGACGATCAGCAGGGTATCGCCGCGGCTGCGATGGCGGGCCAGCAACTCTTCGCCCTTGGAGAGGATATGCGGCTCGATCTTGCTGGCCATGAACTGCTGGTGCCAGGCGGCGAGCTGCTCGGGGCTGTTCTCGGCCAGCGGCTTCAGCGCCACTTCGAGAAAGGCGTGGATGTCCAGGGTGCCGGCCTCGTAGTCGGCCAGGAAACGATCGTTGGCCTCGCGATAGGCCTGTGGATCCACGGCCCCTTGCTCGAGCAGGAACTCGCCCCAGGCATGATCGCTGTCGATGGACAGCAGGGTGTTGTCCAGGTCGAAGATGGCCAGGCTCACGGCTTACCTCTCTAATGTTGTAGCGTTGAAGCGGCCAGTCTGATGCATCAGACGGCACAAAGCCGGCGATTATGGCAGATCGGCGTGCCGAGCGGAAAGCGTGCTGCTTCTGCACACTTGGCGTGCACTGCTTATTGATGCGCTTTGCACCCTTGTGGAAGAATGGATTCAATGATGTTTTAACAAGGTGACGTCCGTGATCGACGCTGACGGCTTTCGCCCCAACGTTGGCATCATCATTGCCAACGCTCAGGGGCAGCTGCTTTGGGCGCGTCGGGTAGGACAGAATGCGTGGCAGTTTCCTCAGGGAGGCATCAAGGCAACCGAGACACCCAAGCAGGCTCTATATCGCGAGCTGGAAGAGGAGATCGGCCTCACCGCCGATGACGTCGAAGTGCTGACCTGTACCCGAGGATGGCTGCGCTATCGCCTGCCGCGACGCATGATTCGCACCAATTCCCGGCCGGTATGCATCGGCCAGAAACAGAAGTGGTTCCTTCTTCGCATTCGCTGCCAGGAAAGCCGCATCTGCATGGATGGCACGGCCAAGCCTGAGTTCGACGGCTGGCGCTGGGTCAGTTACTGGTATCCCCTGGGTCAGGTGGTGCCCTTCAAGCGCGAGGTGTATCGCCGGGCGCTGCGGGAGCTCTCACCCCGCGCCCAGCGCCTCGCCCTGGAAGGAAGCTGATACCAATCACCGGGCCGGGAAGGCCCGGTCCGGGGGCGAATGATGCGCCTTGCGCGTCACGGCTTCCTCAGCCGGAGAAAAGAATCATGGAAAGCAAGACGCCGATGCTCGAGGTTTTGCGCCGGGTCATTCAGGAGGTCAATGGGGCCCGCAACCTGGATGCGGCCCTGGCCACCATGGTGCGCCGCATTCGCAAGGCGATGCGCACCGATGTCTGTTCCTTCTATCTCTACGATGGCGACATCGACGAGCTGGTGCTGATGGAAACCATCGGCCTGCACAGCCAGGCAGTGGGGCGTGTCAGCCTGCGTGTGGGCGAGGGGTTGGTGGGCCTCGTGGCCGAACGCGAAGAGCCGTTGAATCTGGAAGATGCCACGGCCCACCCCAAGTTCCGCTACTTCGCCGCGACCGGCGAGGAGCGCTATTCGAGCTTTCTCGGCGTGCCGATCATCCACCAGCGCCGCATGCTCGGCGTCCTGGTGGTGCAGCAGAGCGACAAGCGTCGCTACGACGAGGAGGACGAAGCCTTCCTGGTCACCATGGGGGCGCAGCTCGCTGGCGTGCTGGCCCATGCCCTGGCGACCGGCAGCCTGAACCGCCCCAGTCTCAGCGGCGGACAGGCGGTGTTCACCGGGGTGGCCGGCTCGCCCGGCATGGCCATCGGCGAGGCGGTGGTGATCGCTCCGCCTGCCGACCTCGATAGCGTTCCCGATCTGATCCCCACCGACGTGGATTACGAGACCGCGCGCCTGAAGGAGGCCATCCAGCGGGTTCGCGAGGAGATTCGATCCGCCGGGGAGCGCCTGGCCAACCGCATCTCTGCTCAGGAGCTGGCGCTGTTCGAGGTCTACCAGCAGATGCTCGGCGAGGCGGCGCTCTCCCAGGAGGTGGAGAAGCGCATTCGCGAAGGGCAGTGGGCGCCCGGGGCGCTGGCCGACGTGGTGCGCCGCCATGTGCAGTACCTGGAGCGGGTCGACGACGACTACCTGCGTGAGCGTGCCGCCGACGTGCGCGACCTGGGGCGCCGGGTACTGGCCCACCTGCAGGAGGAGAGCCCGCAGACGCCGGAGACCTTCCCCGAGAGCACCATCCTGGTGGGTGACGAAATCAGCATCGCCATGCTGGGAGAAGTCCCCCGCGAACGGCTGGCGGGGCTGGTGTCGGTGCGCGGTTCGAGCACCTCCCACGTGGCCATACTGGCACGCGCCATGGGCATTCCCACCGTGCTGGGCATGGTCGACCTGCCGCTGCCACGGCTTTCCGGCGCGCCGGTGGTGCTCGATGGCCACCGCGGGCGGCTCTTCGTGCGTCCCACCGAGGAACTCAGTAGCCACTACGCGAGCCTCATCGCCGAGGAGCAGGCGCTTACCGAAGTGCTCGAACACGAGCAGGATCTGCCCAGCGAAACGCCGGATGGCCACACCATGCCGCTGATGGTCAACACCGGCCTGGCCATCGATGCCGTGGCTTCGCTCAAGAAGCGTGTCAGCGGCGTGGGGCTCTACCGCACCGAAGTGCCGTTCATGATCACCGAACGCTTCCCCGGTGAGCAGGAGCAGACGCGCCTCTACCGCGATCAGTTGGAGAGCTTCGCGCCACTACCGGTGGTGATGCGCACCCTGGACATCGGTGGCGACAAGGATCTGCCCTATTTCCCCATCGAGGAAGCCAACCCCTTTCTCGGCTGGCGCGGCATTCGCGTCACGCTGGACCATCCCGAAGTGCTGATGGTGCAGCTGCGTGCCATGCTGCGCGCCTCCCAGGGGCTCGAAAACCTGCACATTCTGCTGCCCATGGTCACCAACGTCGACGAGGTCGACGATGCCATGCGCATGCTCGATCGGGCCATTCGCGAGCTGGGCGAAGAGGGCGTGAGCGTGGTGCGTCCCAAGGTGGGGGTGATGATCGAGGTGCCGGCCACGCTCTACCAGCTCGACGCCCTGGCCGAGCGTACCGACTTCTTCTCGGTGGGCAGCAACGATCTCACCCAGTACCTGCTTGCCGTGGATCGCAACAATCCGCGGGTAGCCGGCCTCTACGACGCCTGCCACCCGGCGGTGCTCTCCGCTCTGGCTCGCCTGGCCCAGGATTCCCGGCGTCTGGGCAAGCCGATTTCGGTGTGCGGCGAACTCGCCGGAGACCCCGCCGGAGCCCTGCTGCTGATGGGCATGGGCTTCGACGCGCTTTCCATGAACGCTCCCAGCCTGCCGCGCGTGCGCGCCGCCATTCGGCGCGTTCCCTTGGAGGCCGCGGAGCGCCTGGTGCAGGAGACGCTGGCTCTCAACACCCCCGCGGCCGTGCGCAGCCACCTGATCGACCGGCTCGAAGAATGGCAGCTCGCTCACTTGCTGCCGCCACGGGATTGACGGCATGTGCCTGATCGTCTTTCGCTTTGCTCCCGGTACGCCGGTGCCGCTACGGTTGGTCGCCAATCGCGACGAATTCCATGCGCGGCCGGCGGCGCCGCTAGGAGTTTGGGAAGGGACGCCCGATATCGTCGGAGGTCGCGACCTCGAAGCCGGCGGTACCTGGCTGGCCGTGCATCGCCGGGGGCGCTTTGCCGCCGTCACCAACGTGCGTGACCCTGCGCTCAAGGTGGCATCCGATGCGCCCAGCCGCGGGCAGCTGGTGCGCGAGGCCCTGGAGTGTGACGACCTGCCGGCCTGGCTCGAGCGGCTGGCGGCAGGGCAGGGGTGGCGCTACGCCGGATTCAACCTGCTGGCCGGCGATGGCCAGCGACTGTGGCACCTGCACCGCGGTCGCGATCGTCTGCAGCTCGCGCCAATCGCCGCCGGTACTCATGGCCTCTCCAATGCCAGCCTGAACACTCCCTGGCCGAAGCTGATTCGTGCTCGCCAGGCGCTTCAGCATGCCCAGGAGCCCAAGGCGTGGCCGGAGCGGGCGCTGGCGGCACTGGCCGATACCCAGCCGGCCGATGTGGCACATCTACCCGATACCGGCGTGGGGCTCGAGCGCGAGCGCCAGCTGTCATCGCCGTTCATTCTCGGTGAGCACTACGGTACCCGCGCCACCACCTGGCTGGAGTGGGATGCCGGCGAGCGGCGCATCCGGCTTGGCGAGCGCCGCTTCGGCCCGCATGGCGTGCCCCTCGGCGAGAATGAGCTCAGCGTCGGGCTGCGGGGATAGCGAGCCGCGCGCAGCGGCTCGCCACTGAGGTAAGAGCCGTGAAGGGCAGCCCAAGAAGGTTGGCCTTGCCATGACAGCCTTCGTGCGGCCGCGTACACTCATGCCATCGCCGACTCGCCACAGGGATGACCATGCCGACGCAGCGCACGGATCGCTTCTGGACTCGCCTCGTCTGGCCGTTGCTATGGCCCTTGCTGCTGGCCCAGCTGGCGGTCGTGCTGTTGTGCCTGGCCGTGGGTCTCTTCCTGTGGCTCGGGCAGCCCGAGCTGGCATCCTGGACGGCCGTCGGCTGGCTGTTGCTGGCACTGCTGCTGGGAACGACCTTCACCACTGCCGCCTTCCTCTTGCAGCTTCGGCATCGTCTGCGTGCCTGCCAGTCGGAACTCGATCATGGGCTGGAACAGCTCGAGCGGCGCACCCGCGAACTCGGTGCGCTGCTGCCTCCCTGGCTGCACGAACCGGACCTGCCGTCAGGCGATGAGTCCGTATTGATCGCCCGGCTGGGCAACCTCAACGAAGCGCTGCTGGCACTGCAGTCGGGCTGGCAGCAGCAGCCCTCGCTCTCGCGGCTGCTCAACGCCACGTTGCGACCTGGCGTGTTGCTGTTTCGCGGACGTGTCGTGGCCATCAACCGGGCCATGGAGCAACTGCTCGGCGAGCCCCTGGACGCACTGCTGGGCCAGGATCCCACGCCGCGCCTGCACAGCCTGGGAAGCGGCGAGGCCGGGCCCGAGCTGATCCAGGTGCTCGATGCCAAAGGGGCCTGGCATCACCGTCAGGTGGAGCGGTTCACCATACCTGGCTACGAACTGATGCTGTTCGCCGAGCCGCGCGACCGCTTCCGCGAACTCGATGAGCTGCTCACGGCCCGCCAGCGCGCCCGCGAGGAGTCGCGGCTGAAATCCCGTTATCTGGCGCTGCTGCAGCGCGAGCTGGGCCCGCTGCTCCATGACCTCGACCGGGAACTGGAAAGCGCCCTGGGCCGCGTCGAGGCGCAGCGCCTGGGCGAGTTGCGTGAGCGCGCGGCCGATGTTCACCTGTTGCTCGACAGCCTGGTGGACGAACCCTACGAGCTGTTACCCCCCTCCCGCGACCTGACGGCTCCCTCGAGCCTTCACGTGCTGGTCGTCGACGACGGCCCCGTCAATCGCATGCTGGCGACTCAGGTGCTGGAAGGGCAGGGGCTGGCGGTGGATAGCGTGGCCAGCGGTCGCGAGGCGTTGGAACGGCGCCGGCACCAGCATTACGATCTGGTGTTCATGGACATCTACATGCCCGATATGGACGGTGTGGAAACCGTGCGCCGCTGGCGCGAAGCGGAAGCGAACGAGGCCAGCGCTGCGCGCAGCGTGCTGATCGCTCTCACCGCCAACGCTTCGGAGAGTGACCAGCGCCGCTTTCGCGACGCCGGCATGGACGACTACCTGGCCAAGCCCTATCGCCCCAATGCGTTGATTGCCATGCTGCGCTACTGGCGGCCCGATGCTTTCAAGGAATCCCTGACGACATGAGCTTCATCGTTACGTTGATCGGTTACCTGGCCCTCGGCGCGGCGGCCGGAACCATGGCCGGCCTGTTCGGCGTGGGCGGCGGGTTGATCATCGTGCCCGCTCTGGTGTTCGCCTTCGGCCTGCAGGGAGTCGATGCCGGCATCGCCATGCATCTGGCGGTGGGCACGTCACTGGCCACCATCGTGGTGACGGGGGCCTCATCGGCCTGGGCGCACTTCCAGAAGGGCAGCATTCACCGCCCCTGGTTCATGGCACTGCTGCCCGGCCTCATGCTGGGCGCCGTGGCCGGCGTCTTCGTCGCGGGCAACCTCTCCGGCGGGCTGCTCGGCACCCTGTTCGGCATCTTCGTGCTGGGGGTCGCCGCCAAGATGGCGCTGGGCCTGTCCCCCAAGGCGGGTGCCGCGCGGCCGGGCAAGCTGACCATGGGCGTGGCCGGTGCGGTGATCGGCGGGGTCTCGGCGCTGTTTGGCATCGGCGGGGGTACGCTCACCGTGCCCTGGCTGTCGCGCTGCGGGGCCAGCATGACCCAGGCCGTGGGCACCTCGGCGGCCTGCGGGCTGCCCATCGCGCTGTTCGGCGCCGTCACCTTCGTCGTCGTGGGCTGGGGCCATCCTCTGCTGCCCGCCGGCGCCACGGGCTTCGTGATGTGGCCCGCCTTCCTCGGCATCGTCATCGCCAGCGTGCCCTTCGCCCGTGTCGGCGCGCGCCTGGCCCACGTGCTGCCGGCTCACGTGCTGCGCCTCGCTTTCGCCACACTGCTCGCCGTGGTGGGCATCCGCTTTCTACTCTGAAGGACCGACCATGCTCGACTATCCCGACATCGACCCCGTGGCCATCTCGCTCGGCCCCTTCCAGGTGCACTGGTACGGCCTGATGTACGTGGTCGGCTTCGTCGCCGCCTGGTTCCTGGGGCGCCGACGTGCCGCGCGCTTCGGCCTCACCGACGACGACGTGGGCGATATGCTCTTCTACGCCGCCCTCGGCGTGGTGTTCGGCGGCCGCCTTGGCTATGCGCTCTTCTACGGCCTTGGCCAGTGGGCCGACGATCCGCTGTGGATCGTCCGCGTGTGGGATGGCGGCATGAGCTTCCATGGCGGCCTGGTCGGCGTGCTGCTTGCCGCGCTGTGGTTCGCGCGCAAGAAGGGGCTGGCTTTCGTCACCCTCACCGACTTCGTGGCGCCGCTGGTGCCCATCGGCCTGGGGGCCGGGCGTATCGGCAATTTCATCAACCGCGAGCTGCCCGGCCGGGTGACCGAGCTGCCGTGGGGCATGCCCTTTCCCGGTATGGGGCCGGAGCCGCGCCATCCCACCTCGCTCTACGAGGCCGCGCTGGAGGGGGCCGTGCTGTTCGCCGTGCTGTGGTTCGTCTCCGCCTCGCCGCGGCGTCGCGGCCTGGTCTCCGGCCTGTTTCTCACGCTCTACGGCGTATTCCGCTTCGGCGTGGAATTCGTGCGCCTGCCCGATGCGCACATTGGCTACATCGCCTTCGGCTGGATGACCATGGGCATGCTGCTCACCCTGCCGATGATCGCCGTCGGCGCGGCGCTGATCGTCTGGTCGCGCAAGCAGTCGGTGGATGTGAGCTCCCACTGATGCTAGCTTGCTAAAAGTACGGCAATGCCGTATGATTTTAACATGCTGTTCATCGAAACTTCGACATTTACCAAGCTATTACCGGACTACCTTACGGACGAGGAGTATCGTGGGCTTCAAACGTATTTGTTGAAGAAACCGGACGCAGGCGATCTCATCAAAGGTTCCGGAGGCGTTCGCAAGATTCGATGGTCGTTGGCGGGTTCCGGAAAGCGTGGCGGAGTCAGAGTCATTTACTATTGGAAAGTTTCTGAGCATGAGATTTGGCTGTTGACGCTCTACAGCAAATCGGAGCGCGCCAGTATTCCTGGGCACATGCTTCGGCAGATAGCGGAGGCGATCAAGAATGGGTGACAGAAACCTTGGGGAAGAGATCCTCGATGGCATCAATGAAATCAGGCGGTTCAAGAAGGGTGAGGCGTCACTTCGCCAGCATGAGCTATCTGAACCGTCAGCGCCCAAGGAGATTCGCCTGAAATTGCGGCTCTCCCAGTCAGCTTTTGCGGGGCTGATGGGAGTCAGCGTACGCACCATTCAGGACTGGGAGCAGGGGCGGCGCGAGCCCCAGGGGCCAGCGGTTGCGCTGTTGCGTATCGCGGAGCAGCACCCGGAAGTCTTCGAGCAACTTCACTGAGCGGGATGCCGCCTGATGCGCCCGCGCCAGTGCCGCTCCATGCCACCTCGCAAGCGACTGCCGGCGCCTTGAACCTGTACACTATTCACCCCACTCGCCAACCGTAGAACGCCGTGACCGATTCAAGACCGCCTCTCGAACAGCCCTATCTCGATCTGATGCGCCAAGTGCTCGAGCACGGCGTGGAGCGCAGCGACCGCACCGGCGTGGGCACGCGTTCGCTGTTCGGCCACCAGATGCGCTTCGATCTCGCCCGCGGCTTTCCGCTGGTCACCACCAAGAAGCTGCACCTGCGCTCGATCATCCATGAACTGCTGTGGTTCCTGGCCGGCGACACCAACATCGCCTACCTCAAGGAAAACGGCGTGCGCATCTGGGACGAGTGGGCCGACGAGAACGGCGATCTCGGCCCCGTTTACGGCTATCAGTGGCGCAGTTGGCCCGACCCCCGCGGCGGCCACGTCGACCAGATCGCCAAGGTGCTCGAGCAGATCCGCACGACCCCTCAGTCGCGGCGGTTGATCGTCTCGGCCTGGAACCCCGCCCAGGTCGACGAGATGCAACTGCCGCCGTGCCACTGCCTGTTCCAGTTCTACGTGGCCGAAGGACGGCTCTCCTGCCAGCTCTACCAGCGCAGCGCCGACATTTTCCTGGGCGTGCCCTTCAACATCGCCAGCTATGCGCTGCTCACCCGGATGATCGCCCAGGTCACCGGCCTGGCACCCGGCGAGTTCATCCACACCCTGGGCGATGCCCATCTCTACCTGAACCACCTGGAACAGGCGGAACTTCAGCTCACGCGCACGCCGCGCCCGGCACCGCGCTTGGCGCTCGATCCCGGCGTGAGCGACCTGTTCGACTTCCGTTTCGAGCACATCGCCATCGAGGGCTACGACCCGCACCCCCACATCAAGGCCGAGGTCGCCGTATGAACGACGAAACCCTGGTTCCCGTGGCCATGATCGCCGCTGTGGCACGCAACGGCGTGATCGGCGTCGAGGGTCAATTGCCCTGGTACCTGCCCGAGGATCTCAAGTTCTTCAAGCGCATGACCCAGGGCAAGCCGCTGGTGATGGGCCGCAAGACCTTTCAGTCCATCGGCCGGCCGCTACCGGGGCGGCTCAACATCGTCGTCACCCGCGCCGAAGACTTTCATCACAATGGCGTGCGCGTCTGCCACGACATCGAATCGGCGCTGGCCCTGGCCGACCGTCAGGCCACCATCGATGCCGCGGAGGAGATCATGGTGATGGGCGGCGGCGAGATCTACGCCCAGGCGCTGCCCCTGGCCAGCCGGCTCTACCTCACCGAGGTGGATGTCGAGGTGGAAGGCGACGCCCGCTTTCCTGCTCTCGACTCCGCCGAATGGGAGGAAGTGCAGCGCGTACCCGGTGAGCCCGGCGAAGGCCAGCCGGCCTACGCCTTCGTGGCCTATCGGCGCCGGTAGCCGTCGCTTCGCCGCGACATTTGTCACCGCCGGGCTTCTGGCACAGACTGACTCTTGATGGGCCTGCCGTTACGCCCGAGTTGGAGGAAACCGGTTTGACCGAGGAACGTTCACACCGCCTGCTCGCCACCCTGGAGGACCGTGCCGGCGCCGCTCTGGACGAGCTGGCGGCGTGCCGCCGGGAACTGCGTGAGCTCAAGGAGCGCGTCAGCGAGCTCGAGGCCCTGGGCCTGGAGCTCAGCGAAGAGAACCGCGAACTCACCGAGCAGAACCGCGAGCTCGACGAAGACAACGCCCGGCTGCGCGAGCGCCTGCAGCGCGGCGAGCCGGCGCCCGCCTTTGCCTCGGCGCGGCCCGCCCAGGGTCTCTCGGCGCTGATCGGTCACCGTCCGCGAGCGGCGGCGCCATCTCCGGCGGCACCGGCCGAGCAGAGCCGCTCCCACGAAGGCACTGCCGGCAGCGCCAGTGATGGCCTCGACAGCCAGGCGCCAAGCGACGCAGCCGAGCGCCAGGCCAGCCTACCCATCGAGCAGGCCCCGTCTCCCGATGCTCTGCTGGCCCAGTGGTACCAGCGCTACCCGCAGACCTTCTTCAAGGGCCACACCCGTCCCCTCAAGGTGGGTATTCATCTCGACCTCGCGGCCCACGAGCCCTGGCCGGAAAAACTGGTGCGCCGGGCACTGGCCGGCTATGTCAATCTGCCGCGCTACCTCAAGGGTGTGCGCGAGGGCGCCGAGCGCATCGGCCTCGACGGCCAGCCCCACGGCACGGTAGATGCCCAGGCTGCCGAGCACGCCCACCGCAAGCTGGAACGCCTGCAGGCCGAACGCCAGCGCCGCGGCGGCAAGAGCGGGGCGCCCAAGCGCAAGGGTGAGGGTGCCCAGCGCGCCAAGGCGCACTCGAACGCAGCCAAGCCGAAGGCGCCCCAGTCGAACGCTCCACAGACTCGGGTCGGCGCCGAACCGGTTGCCGATGCCGAGCCCCCTGGCGAGCGCGCTTCCCCCGAGGTGCGCATGGAAGCCAAACTCTCGGCGCTGGTGGCCAAGCACAACGGCCGACGCTGAAACGCCCCCGTAACCAAACGTTGATATCCCTTTGGGTTGCCAGCAGCGCAGTGGCTGGGCATCATGTCTCTGCTCATCGTTGCCAGGTACTCGCTGCGGCGGGCTGGGGCGGCGCCTCGCTGGGCAACGGGCGCGGTGCGCCGCCTCAGAGAGTCATATCGAGGAACAGTGTTCGCGGCGAAGGAAAACAGTGTTTTTTTCTTGTTGCGTTCCTGCTAATCCCGGTATAGAGTTCTACCTGCGAGCATTGGACTATAACAAGGCTTCGCTGCGGCCATGCCCGGCCCGGCCTGCCTCCTGAGAAGGAGCGAGGCCGCCAGAGGCGGGACGCATGCCCGGCAAGCCGGCGGTACCGTTCAGCGGTGCCATAACGATCGAAACAGTAAGCTAGTCAAAAGGAACCATCGCGATGAAAAAGACACTGTTAGCGACTGCCATTGCCGGCGCCATGGTCGCCTCCGCCGCTCATGCCGCCACCGTTTACGACCAGGACGGCAAGAGCATCGACATCAGCGGCCGTATCGGCGTGGGCGTCCAGCAGGGCTACGACGGCGACAGCGATTACGTCAACGCCGGCTCTCGTCTGAAGCTGGACGTGGCCAACCAGGTCAGCAACGACCTGCGCTTCTTCGGTCACGTCGAGTGGCGCTTCAACGCTGACGAGCAAGATACCGACAGCGGCTTCAGCGAAGTGCGCCACGCCTGGATCGGTGCCGAGAGCGCCAGCTGGGGTACCCTGCAGGCCGGCAACTTCGACAACATCTACAAGCAGGTGGTGTTCCAGCCGTTCGACTTCTACGCCATGGCGGCTGGCTACGGCTTCCACGGCCCGGATGACAACGGCCGTGGCGATGCCATCGCCTACCTGACGCCGAAGATGTCAGGCTTCCAGGCCGCTCTGCAGGCCAAGCATTACAGCAAGGCGGATCAGCAGACTGCCGGCAGCCTCGACTTTAGTGGCATGACCCTTGCTGAGTTGAACACAGCTATTACTAATAATGACTTGGAGGATTTTTACACTGCTCCCTCTGGTGTAGATGATCCGAGCTCTGAAGTGCTGTTTGCCGGTGCTCTCAGCTACGAAGTGGGTGGCCTGACCCTGGCCGGCGGTATCAGCGAAACCGATACCGTCATTGCCGATGAGAACGGCGACTTCGACGCTGGCTACAACACCGGTGCCCGCCTCTCCTACGCCTTCAACGACATGTTCAACCTGCGTGTCGGCGCCGAGAAGCAGGACCCGACCGGTGAAAGCGCCGATCAGAACGTATACGCTATTGGCGGCGTGCTGAATGTCAGCGATCAGCTGACCATGACCGCGGACTACTACCGCAAGGATCGTGACGAAGATCACGCTCTCGACTACGACAGCGACGAGATCGCCTTCGGCGCCTACTACCGCGTGGCCGACAACTTCGACGTCTTCACCGAGATCCACGACAAGGATCGCAAGGAAGACGCTCAAGAAGACACCTACGCCATCGTCGGTTCTCGCTACTTCTTCTAAGCCCCTGGCTTAGCAAGAAACGCGACACAACCGGCCCCTTCGGGGGCCGGTTTTTTCGTTTGCATGGTACGTTCTCCCGAAAAGCCTTGACCGGCATCAACCCGTCGGCCACGGTGAAGGCGTACGCTCTTGGGCTATGCAATGGCTTGGAAGTGCGAGCCGAGGAGGAGAGCGGTGACTGGCATCGTCAGGGAAAAAAGCGGCAGGTCGAGGCCGGGTGGTCGGCCGCGGCCAGCCCGCGAGACGCGCTGCGAGCGCTGTGCGCTGCATGCGCGCTGTCTGCCGTTGGGGCTGGAAGTCGAGGCGCTGTCGAGTTTCGATGCCATCATCGAACATCCCCACCCCCTCAAGCGCGGCCAGCGCTTGATGCACCAGAGCCAGGCCTTCGAAAGCCTCTTCGTGGTGCGTTCGGGGAGCCTCAAGCAGGTGGTGGAACAACCTGGCCAGCGCGACCAGATCACCCACTTCTACCTGCCCGGCGAAGTGGTCGGGCTCGACGGCATCGCCGAATCGCGTTGCTACGGCAGTGTGGTGGCGCTGGAATCGACCTTTGTCTGTGAGCTGCCGTTCCATCGGCTGGACGATCTGGCCGAGCAGGTGCCCGAGTTGCGCAGCGAGCTCTTCCGCTGCATGAGTCGCGAGCTGTGCAACGACCAGCGCATGATGAGCCTGCTTTCCGGTCGCACCGCCGACCAGCGTCTGGCCAGCTTCATGCTGGGCCTTTCCGAGCGTTTCCGCTCCCGCGGCTGCTCGCCCTACTGCTTTCATCTCTCCATGTCGCGCTCGGACATCGGCAGCTACCTCGGCCTGGCGCTGGAAACCGTCAGCCGGGTGCTGGCCCGCTTTCAGGAGCAGAGGCTGGTCAGCGTCGACGGCCGCGAACTGTGCATCGAGGACCACGCCTCCCTGGTCGCCCTGGCCGAAGAGGGCACGGGGCGCCATTCGGGGCCGTGAATTCAAGAATCTTGAAATGTCTGGGCTTCATAACCCAGGTACTTCATGAGCTGTTCCTGCCGCGCTTGTCCGTGAGCATCCGGGTAGAGGAAGGCCAGAATCAGGAAGCGGTGTTCGTCGAACTCATGCTGGACGTAGAGAAGGGCGGCATCCTGGTCGGGAGCGTTGCTGGGTGCGGTGCGATCCCATTGGCTGGTGTTCGGACTGAAGCTCCGTGGCGGCAAGCGGATGTGAATGTGTCTCAGCTTGGCACGCATCGCTACGAATGGCTGCGTATAAATGGAATCGCGACCGAAGTAGTCGGGAACTTGAGTCCAGGATGATGCGACGTACTGCCTGAAATCGGCTATCAGGTCGTCACGGAGCTTCGGAAAGCGATGCTGTAACGCAGACAGAGCCTGCTCGAAATCTGGGTGCAGTTCGATCTCGACGACCATGGATGGCATCCGTGCCGGTTTCGTTTCAACTCGAGTGCCTGAAAACGATCTCGGAGTTGGCGTTCGCTAAGGCCTTCATTCCTTCAGGGTCTGCCCGGCCGGGTATGGACTGCTGCTCGCCAAGGTGCTGGCGAGCCAGGCTGGCCATGATTGTGGCATTGGCGCGCGCCTTGGCCAGCGTGCGCCGCAGGGGCATCAGAACGTCGCGCACTGGGTCGACGCGCTGCATGATGCGATCGATTTGTGCCTCATGCTGGCGGAGGGATTGGGCCATCGCTTCATATTCGGCGTGATCCCCGGCATCGATCTGGTCGACATCGCCCTGGCTCACTGCCACGTAGGTTTCTTCTAACGCGCGAGCCAAGGCTGACGCACTAGGTTGGATATCGACAACCAGTTGGCGCAGTTCGGCAAGTGAGGATTTCGTGGGCGACGCCACCACCGTAGCGGCCTCGAAAGCATTGGATGCCTGCACGATACCGCCCAGCCCGCTGGCTACGGCGAATGCGGTGGCCAGCACAGTGGCCTTGCTGAGTGGAGCGTGGTTCGAGATGGTGCCCATCATGGAGCCCTCCAGAGAGGGAAGGATTGCCGACTACCACTTAGCATAGCGTGTACGAGGGATGCTGTCTGGCGCCCTCTGCAGGATTTGAACCTGCGACCTGCCGCTTAGGAGGCGGCTGCTCTATCCAGCTGAGCTAAGAGGGCAAACTGGGCGTGAAACGACGCGCATTATAAGGAAATCGGGCGGTGAGCGAAACCGCTGGCCCTGCTGCGAAACGTTGTCACACCGCTCGAACTCTTCTCGATGAGGTAGGGAAGTCTGCCAGGAGCCGCGGGTCTTCGATAGCGAATGATGCCAAAAGGCACACATTTTGCTAGACTTTACTCATGAAACCCATCAATTGGAATGCTGCCAAGAACCAAACGCTGATGAGCGAGCGAGGCATCTCGTTCGAAGACGTTCTGTTCGCGCTGCAGTCGGGGGCATTGCTCGACGACATGGTTCATCCCAACACGGAAAGATACCCCTACCAGCGCATGCTGGTGGTGCGAATCGACGACTACGCTTGGCTGGTACCGTACGTCGAAGATGACAGGGAGTTGTTCTTCGAGACGATTATACCCAGCCGCAAGGCAACCAGAGTCTATCTGGGAGGCAAGCATGAGTGACACCAAATTGGATCGAGAAGAGCAAGAGCTGTTGGAAGCCTTCGAGTCGGGCGAGCTAGTGTCCGAGCTGGATGACGCGCGTCGCGAATCGCTCGCGAGTTCGGCGGAGGCAACCTTCAAGAAAGACAGGCGCATCAACATCCGTATTTCCAGCCGCGATCTGGAAGCGCTTCAGCGCCGCGCCCTGGAGGAGGGACTTCCGTATCAGTCGCTGGTGGCGAGCGTTCTTCACAAGTACGTGTCGGGTAGTCTCAAAGACATTTCGGCGGAGAAAACGGGGCAGCGGTCTCGCTGAAGGAGCCGGAAGGGCCAGTTCAGCTCCAATTCACGCCGTTGAGTTCAACGACACTGGCCACTGCGAAACGTTGTCACACCGCTAACTCGACCTCTCGCGCAGGCGATGGCGGTCGGTATACTGGCGCTGCTTTATAGCCTTTCGTTCTTTGCTCGTGCCAGGATGCCTCGATGATCAAACGCTTGTTACCCCTGCTGATTCTCGCCCTCGGCGTGGCGGCGTTCATGGCTTTGCGCCTGACGCGGTCGGAACCGGCAGAGGTGGCGCCCCAGGAGCGCAGCTGGCAGGTCGAGACGCTGACCGTCGAGCTGGCCGACCAGGCGCCCGTGCTGCCTCTGTTCGGCGAGATCGTGGCCCCGGAGCGCCTGGAGGTGGTCGCGCCGCTGGCGGGGCGCATCGCCGAGCGGCCGGTGCGCGAGGGCCAGCGAGTTGCCGCCGGGGAGCTGCTGGTGGCGCTGGACGAGGCCGACAGCCAGCCACCGCTGCGCCAGGCCGAGGCCGAGGTGGCGGACCTGCGGGCGCAGATCGACAGCGAGCGCATTCGCCACGACAACGAGCAGGAGGCGCTGGCGCGCGAGCGCGACATCCTGGCCAATGCGCAGCGTTCGCTGGAGCGCGTGGAGTCGCTGGTGGAACGCAATCTGGCCTCGCGGGCGGAGCTGGACGAGGCGCGCGATACCCTGGCGCGGGCGCGGCTCAACGTCACCATCCGGGCCAGTACCGTGGCCGAGTTTCCCTCGCGGTTGAAGAGCTTGGAAGCGCGTCTGGCGCGCGCCGAGGCGGTGCGCGACGGGGCTCGGCGCGATGCCCAGCGCAGCCGCGTCACGGCGCCCTTCGACGGCGTCGTCACCGGCGTGCAGGTGGCGCCGGGCGATCAGGTCTCGGTCCGGGCGGCGTTGCTGTCGCTTTACCCGCAGGAGGGTCTCGAGCTGAGGGCGCGGGTACCGCACCGCTATCAGCCCGAGCTGGCCGCCCGGCTGGAACAGGGCAAGCCGCTCGCCGCCGTGGCCCAGGAGGGCGAGCAGCGCTTCGTGCTCGAGCGCCTGGCCGGCGAGAGCGAGCCCACGGGGACCGAGGCGATCTTTGCCCTCGATGGCCCGGCCGCCGGCCTGCGGCCGGGCAGCCTGGTGCCGGTGTGGTTGCAGCGGCCCGCGGTGAGCGATGCCCTGGCGGTGCCGTTCAGCGCCCTGCACGGCAGTGACGTGCTCTACCGCGTGAGCGACGATTCGCGCCTGGAGCGTATCCAGGTTCAGCGCCACGGCGAGCTGCCGGGGCCCGACGGCGCGCGTTGGGCGCTGGTTTCCGCCGATGAGCTGGCCGACGGCGACCGGGTGGCGGTGACCCTCCTGCCCAACGCCATGGCCGGGCTGCGCGTGGAGGTGGCCGAGTCCGAGTCGGCCGCCGAGGAGCCCGAAGCATGAGCCGACGTCGCGGGGTCATCGGCTTCTTCGTGCATCACCGGGTGGCGGCCAACCTGGTGATGCTGGTCATGCTGCTGGGCGGCGTGCTCGGGCTGAGCCGCATGAACATCCAGTTCTTTCCCACCTTCGCTCTCGACGTGGTCACCGTGCGCGTGCCATGGAGCGGCGCCTCGGCCGAAGATGTCGAGGCGGGCATCACCAACCCGCTGGAGCAGCGCCTGCGTAGCCTCTCGGGGCTCAAGCGCATGACCTCCACCTCGGCCCAGGGGGTGTCCAGCATCACCCTGGAGTTCACCGAGGGAAGCGACCCGATCCTCGCTCTGGACGACGTGCGCCAGGCGGTGGATGGCTTCACCAACCTACCGGCGGAGGCCGAGACACCGGTAATCAACCGCGTGGCTCGCTACGAGCCCGTGGCACGGTTGCTGGTGCATGGCGAGCTGAACGAACGGGAGCTGCGTCAGCTGGCACACCGCTTCGAGGACGAGCTGCTGGCCCGGGGCATCGACCGGGTGGAGATGAGCGGCTTGCCCGAGCAGCAGATCAGCATCGAGGTGCCGGCACAGCGCCTGCAGGCCCTGTCGCTGTCGCTGGATGACATCGCCGCCCGCGTGGCGAACGTGTCGCGGGACCTGCCCGCCGGGGTGCTCGGCCAGCAGGACAGCGCCCGCGAGTTGCGCTCACTGGAGCAGCGCCGCGATCCGCTGGGTTTCGAGAGTCTGCCGGTGATGAGCGGTGACCGCTTCACGCTGCAGCTGGGCGACATCGCCACGATTCGTCAGGAATCCCGCGAGGGGACGGTGCAGCTCAGCCGCAACGGCGCTCCGGCGGTGGAACTGATGCTGCAGCGCGCCGAGGATGGCAACTCGTTGGAGGCGGCGCGGCGGTTCGACGAGTGGCTGGCCGAGACGCGTCCGGCTTTGCCGCCCAGCGTGACGCTGGAGGTGCACGACGAGACCTGGCAACTGATCGACGAGCGCATCTCGCTGCTCATCAACAACGGTCTGGGCGGTTTGCTGCTGGTACTGGTGCTGCTCTACCTGTTCCTGCCGGGACGGGTGGCGCTGTGGGTGGCGGTGGGCATCCCCACGGCCTTCATGGCCTCGTTGGGCGTGTTCTGGGGGCTGGGCGGTTCCATCAACATGATGTCGCTGTTCGCGCTGATCATGGCGCTGGGGGTGATCGTCGACGATGCCATCGTGGTGGGCGAGGATGCCGATGCCCATCATCGCCAGGGCGAAGCGCCGCGCAACGCCTCGGCCGGGGCGGCGCGGCGCATGCTGTGGCCGGTGATGGCCTCGTCGCTGACCACGGTGGCGGCCTTCATGCCGCTGCTGATGGTGGGCGGGGTGATCGGCAACATCCTCGGCGACATTCCGGTGATCATGATCTGCGTGCTGATCGCCTCGCTGCTGGAGTGCTTCGTGGTGCTGCCGGCCCACCTGCGCAACGCCTTCGTGCCGCGTGCGGGCGAAGGGCGGCCTTTGCGCGGCCCGGCCCGGTTGCGCAACGCCTTCGAAATGCGCTTCGAGGCGTTTCGCGAGGGGCCCTTCCGGCGCTTTTCGGCGCTGACGCTGCGCCACCGCGGCGCCACCCTGGCCATGGCGGTGGCCGTGGCGCTTTTCACCGCCGGGCTGCTGGCGGGCGGCCGCCTGGGTTTCCTATTCTTTCCTACGCCGGAGGCCAGCGTGGTGTACGCCAACGCCAGCTTCGTGGCCGGTACGCCCGAGGAACGGGTCGACCGCTTTCTCGACCACCTGCAGCAGACCCTGGACGACACCGAGCGAGAGCTGGGCGGCGAGCTGGTGGATACCGTGGTGGCGCGCCACGGCGCCACCCTGGAGGGCGGAGCGCCGAGCCGCAGCGCCGACGAGGTCGGTTCGCTGATGATCGAGCTGGTCTCGCCCGACCATCGCGAGGTGCGCAACGCCGATTTCATCCGCGCCTGGCGCGAGCGCATCGCGGAACCGGCGGGGCTGGAGAATCTCACCATCAACGAGCGCAGTGCCGGCCCGCCGGGCAAGGACGTCAACATCCGCCTGACCGGGGAGGATGCGGTGGCGCTGCGCCGCGCGGCGGACTCGCTCTCCGAGTCGCTGTCGAGCCTGCCCGGCGTGATCGATACCGAGGATGACATGCCCTGGGGGCGCGAACAGCTCATCTACCGGGTCAACGCTTTCGGGGAGGCGCTGGGCCTGACCACCGAGAGCCTGGGGCGCCAGCTGCGTACGGCCTTCGACGGGCAGA
The DNA here is from genome assembly GCA_051749645.1 of Pseudomonadota bacterium. Taxonomy (GTDB): domain Bacteria; phylum Pseudomonadota; class Gammaproteobacteria; order Pseudomonadales; family Halomonadaceae; genus Halomonas. The sequence continues at coordinate 440,216 of JBNJIT010000003.1, read as the reverse complement.
TCGCCCAGATCTACCAGTCGGGTGCCGATGAGATGGAGGTGCGCGTGCAGCTGCCCCGCGAGCAGCGCGAGCGTCTGTCCACGCTCTCGAGCCTGGCGATCACCCTGGACGATGGCCGCCAGGTTCCGTTGGAGCAGGTGATGGCTGTGGACTACCGCCAGGGATTCGAGGCGCTGCGCCATGCCGACGGCCAGCTGGCGGTGGAGGTCACCGCCGAGCTCGATTCCCGGGTGACCAGTGCCGAGGAGGTGCTGGCGAGCCTGGATGCCGAGACGCTGCCGCAGCTCGCCAGCGAGCACCACCTGCGCTACAGCTTCGAGGGGCGCGCCGCCGACCAACGCGAAACGCTGGCCGACATGCGCGTCGGGCTGCTGGTCGGGGTGGGCCTGATGTACGGCGTGCTGGCCTGGGTGTTCGCCTCCTGGAGCTTGCCGCTGATCGTCATGGCGATCATTCCCTTCTCGCTCATCGGGGCGCTGCTCGGCCACTGGGCGATGGGCTTGGAGCTGACCATCCTGTCGCTGTTCGGTCTCTTCGGGCTCTCGGGAATCGTGGTCAACAATGCCATCATCCTGGTGAGCTTCTACCGTCAGCAGCGCGATCGTGGCCTGGCCATCGACGAGGCGCTCAACGAGGCGGTGGTGCAGCGGATGCGGGCGGTGCTGCTCACCGGCCTGACCACCATCGGCGGGCTCTTGCCGTTGCTCTTCGAGACCTCGCTGCAGGCGCAGTTCCTGATTCCCATGGCGGCCTCCATCGCCTTCGGCCTGGCCGGTTCCACCTTTCTGGTGCTGCTGGTGATCCCGGCGCTGCTCTCCTGGCTGGAGAACGGCCGCGAGCGCTGGTCCGCCCGGTCGCGTGGGCGTGACGCCACGGTCTGAAACCGGACGAAAAACGGGGGGTGGTTGCAGTACGCTTCTCCCGTTCCCACGTTGGACAGTGTACGTAGCAATATCTGATCCAGCATGGAGGTTTTCATGAAGGATACTCAGGACCTGTTTCCCACTCGGCTGGAGCGCAAGCTGGGCATGTTCGAGCGGATCGATCCGGTCGTGCACAGTGCCGAGCAGCGCAACAGTGGCCCCTTGAGTGCCGAGGAGGTCGACGAATTCGAGCGCAAGGGGTTCATCTCCTTCGATAGTTTCTTCGACAAGGCGCAGATGGACGACTTCATCCAGGACCTGAGGGACTATGAGAATGATGCCGACCTCAAGCTCTCCGAGGGCACCGTGCTCGAGCCGGGGCGGGAGGAGATCCGCTCGATCTTCGGGATCCACGAGATATCCGAGCGCTTCAGCCGCCTGACGCGCGACCCGCGCCTGCTGGCCATGGTCCGGCAGCTGCTGGGTAGCGATGTCTACATCCACCAGTCGCGCATCAACTACAAGCCCGGCTTCAAGGGCAAGGGCTTCGAGTGGCACTCGGACTTCGAGACCTGGCACAGCGAGGATGGCATGCCGCGCATGCGCTCGCTGAGCTGTTCGATCGTGCTCACCGACAACGGCGAGTTCAACGGCCCGCTCATGCTGATTCCCGGCTCTCACAACTACTTCGTACCCTGTGTGGGGCGTACGCCGGAGAACAACTACAAGGAGTCGCTGAAAAGCCAGTACATCGGCGTGCCGGACGAGCGAAGCCTGCGCGAACTGATGTCGAAGGGCGACATCGAAGCACCCAAGGGGCCGGCCGGTTCGTTGATCATTTTCGAATGCAATACCCTGCACGGCTCCAACATCAACATGTCGTGCTGGCCGCGCAGCAATCTGTTCTTCGTCTACAACAGCGTCGAGAACACCCTTCACGATCCCTATTGCGGGAACAAGCCGAGACCCGAGTTTCTGGCCAACCGCACCAACTGGGAGCCACTCGAGCCCGTCGGCTGACGGAGCGGGCCGCATCAGGGGCTGCATCGGAGGCCCCTGGCCACACTTGCCACCTGAGGGAGCGCAATGGAACAGCACGAGTACCGTCGCCTCGACGGCACAGGGTTGGCGGCACTCATCCAAGGTGGCGAGGTGAGTCGCGACGAGGTGTTCGAGGCCGCCTGTGCCGCCATCGAGGCGGACGACCCATGGCTGGGCGCCGTGGTGCGCACGCGTTTCGAACGGGCTCGTGTCGAGAACCGGGCGGTGACTCACGACAGCCCCTTTGCCGGGGTCCCGACGCTCACCAAGGATCTGCTGATGGCACTGGCCGGCGAACCGCTGGCCTTCGGCAGTGCGGCCCTCGCCGACTGGCGGCCGGGGGCGGATTCGACCCTGGTGACGCGCCTGCGGCGCGCGGGCTTGACGATACTCGGCCAGACGGCCACGCCCGAGTTGGGACTGATGGGCATCACCGAGCCGCAAGCCTTTCCGCACCCGGTCAACCCCTGGAAGCCCGAGCATTCGCCGGGTGGCTCCAGCGGCGGTGGCCGGCGGGCTGGTGCCGCTGGCCATGGGGGGCGACGGTGGCGGTTCGATCCGCATCCCCGCCAGTTACTGCGGGCTGTTCGGCTTGAAGCCCTCCCGCGGGCGGGTGCCGCTGGGGCCCGGTCACGCCGAGGTGTGGCAGGGCGCAGTGGTGGAGCACGCCGTGACGCGCAGCGTGCGCGACAGTGCGGCGCTGCTTGATGCCACCAATGGCATGGACGAGGGCGGCCCCTATCCGGTGGCTCGCGAAAATGGCTTTCTCGCTGCGTTACAGCGCCCGCTGGGGCGGCTGCGGGTCGCCGTCTCGCTGGGCGAACCCTTGGGCTGCCCACTCGGAACGCGGCTCGATCCCGAAGTGCGCCGGGCCGTGGAGAGTGCCGCACGCCAGCTCGAAGGGTTGGGCCATGACGTGGAGTGGGCCGACCCGCCGGTAGACGGCGCGGCACTGGCCAACAGCTACCTGACGCTCTACCTGGGACACCTGGCCGCCGATCTGGCGTGGATCGCCCGTGAGACCGACGTGCCCGTGTCGCGCCTGGCCATCGAGCCGGCCACGCGCGCCATCGGTCGGCTGGGGCGCTGCCTGCCGGCCCGCGACTACGAGCTCGCCAAGCGCGACTGGAACAGCGCGGCGCGGGCCATGGGCGCCTTCCATCGACGTTTCGATGCGCTGCTGATGCCGGTGGCGGCCGCGCCCGCGCCGCGACGCGGCGAACTCTACCCGGCGCGGGCCCGAGAGCGGCTGATGGCGCTGTTGGCGATTCCTGGCGCTGCTCATTTGGCGCTCAAGGCAGGGGCGCTCAAACGTCTGGCCAGCGATTCTCTGGCGCGCACGCCTTATACGCAGCTTGCCAACCTCACCGGCCAGCCGGCCATGTCGTTGCCGCTGCATGTCACTCCGGAGGGGCTGCCGGTGGGCGTGCAGGTGCTGGGGCCCATGGGTGACGAGCGCCGCCTGCTGGCGCTGGCCGCGCAGCTCGAAGCCGCTACGCCCTGGGCGCAGCGGCTGCCGCTCGGGGTCCGATCCGGGTAGAATGTTCGCCATGTCCGATTACCCCTCACCGTTGTCGCCAGCCGGCGACCGCCACTTCGACGGTCTGGCCGACAAGTTCGCCGACAGTCTTTACGGAGCGCCGCGCGGCGAGCTGCGCCTGGCACTCCTCGACCGGCTGCTGCCGGAGTTGCTCGACCTCGACGACCAGCCGGTGCTGGACGTGGGCGGTGGCCTGGGCCAGCTGGCCGGCTGGTTCGCCGCTCGCGGTCATGCGGCGACGCTGGTCGAGCCCTCCCGCGAGATGCTCGACCGCGCCCGCCAAGCGCTAGAGGGAGAGCCGATACGCTTCATCGAGGCGCCGTTGCAGGCGCTGCCCGAACGCGCGCCGGGCCCCTGGTCGCTGATCGCCTGCCATGCGGTGCTGGAGTGGCTGGCCGAGCCACGCGCCGCCCTGGCGATGCTGGCCGACCGGCTAGCGCCGGGCGGGCAGCTTTCGCTGATGGTGTTCAATCGCGATGCGCTGCGCTTTTCCAACGTGGTCAAGGGCAACCTGGAAAAGGCCTTGGCCGACCGGCTGGAAGGGCAGGGGCGCCGCCGGCGGCTGACGCCCATTTCGCCGCTGACCCACGCTCAGGTCGTGGCCTGGAGCGCCGAGTGCGGCCTCGAACTGCGCGCGGTGGCGGGCATCCGTGTCTTTCACGATTACATGCACAGCCCCGTGGAGAACGCCGCTGAACGCGACCGACTGTTCGAACTGGAATGGCGCTACTGCCGCGCCGAGCCGCATTGGCGACTGGGGCGCTACCTGCTCTACACCCTGGTTCGTCCCGCCGTGGTCGAACCCGCCATGCTTCCAACCCAGGAGCCCTTGCCATGAGCGCCGAAACACCGGTCTGCCAGCTGCTCGAACGCCAGGCTGCCGACTACCGCGGCTGGTGGTGGGTGTCGCCGCCGCGCGATGCCTGGCTGGAGACGGGCGAGGGCGCGGCGGTGAGTGCCAGTCTCGCCGTCCGCGAGGCATGGCGAGCCCAGGGCCGGCCTGCCCATTCGCCGTTCGCTGCGAGGCTGCCCGAGGCACCGCCGGGGGCGGTGCTGTTCTGGCCCAAGAGCCATGCGCTGGGCGAATGGTGGCTGCTGTGGCTCTGCGCCACCTTGCCGGCGGGAACGCCGCTTCAGCTCGTCGGCGAGAACCAGGGCGGCATCAAGCGCGTGCTCAAGGTGCTGGCGGCGCTGGGGCTGGGCTGCCGCAAGGTGGACAGCGCCCGGCGTTGTTCGCTTTTCGCCACGCGCCTGGCCGCGGTCGATCTCTCGCCGGAAGCCGCCTGGACGACCTTTGACGCTGACCTTGAAGATGGGCGGCTGACCCTGGCCAGCCATCCCGGCGTGTTCGGCCACAACAAGCTCGACGCAGGCACGCGGCTGCTTCTCGAGGCTCTGCCCGGGGCACTGCGGGCCGGCGCGGGCGACGTTCTCGACCTGGGCTGCGGCGACGGCATCCTTGCCGCCTGGCTGGCCAGGCGTGGCCACGACGTGACGGCGGTGGATGTCAGCGCCTTTGCGGTGGAGGCGACCCGGCGCACCCTGGCTGCCAGCGGCCTGGCTGGCGAGGCGCTGGAGAGCGACGTCTACTCGGCGCTGGGTGGGCGGCGCTTCGTGGCCATCGTCAGCAACCCGCCGTTCCATCAGGAGCGCGCCATCGATTACGGCCCGGCGGCAAGGCTGATCGGCGAAGCACCCGAACATCTCGAGCGCGGTGGGCAGCTCATTCTGGTGGCCAACGCCTTCCTGCCCTATGCAGAGCGCCTCGAGCGCGCCTTCGGCGGTTTCGAGATACTCGCCGATGACCGCCGCTTTCGGGTCTACCGGGCGGTGAAGCGCTGATTACCCTTGCGGGTCGCGGTAATCGATCTCGGTGATGACGTAGCTCGTTTCGCCGCCGGGGGCGGCTACCGTGACCTCGTCGTCCAGCGCCTTGCCGAGTAGTGCTTTGGCCAGCGGCGCGTCGATGCTGATCCAGCGCTTGGCGGTATCGGTCTCGTCGTGGCCGACGATGCGAATCTTCGTCTCCTCGCCGTCGTCATCTTCCAGCGTCACGAAGGCGCCGAAATAGACCTTTCCGGTGTCGGCCGGCAGCCGATCCACGATCTGCAGTTCGTCGAGGCGCTTGGTGAGGTAGCGGATGCGTGCGATGACCCGGTTGAGTTCCTTCTTGTTGTAGGTGTAGTCGGCGTTTTCCGAGCGGTCGCCGAGCGCCGCGGCCTCGCCCACTTTGGTGGAGAGTGCCGGACGCTTGACGCGCGACAGGTGGTCGAGGATGCCGCGCAGGCGTGCCGCGCCCTCGGCGGTGATCAGGTTGCTCTTGGGCTCCTGGCGCGGATCCTTGGCGGGGTCTCGCCAGCGTGTCATGTTGCGGCCTTTCATTGGCTGTGGGCCTCCGCGGTCGCTGATTGGGTTGGCCACATTGTCGCGTCATGACATGAGGCATGGCCAGTGACTGGCGAATCATTCAAACGTTCGTTACATTTCCTGGGTGGAACAACGACAACATCACCGAGGAGACTCTGTATGATTCGACGCCATGTGTGCATCGTCGCTGCCGGCTTGCTGTCGCTGATGGCAACCGTTGCCGTTGCCTGGGAGAGCGAGGTGGCCGACCTCGAGCAGCGCTGGGAGCGCATCACCACGGAGCGACCGGAGGGCGAGCGTCGGGAGGCGTTCGAGCGGCTGGCCGAAGAGGCGGCGGCGCTGGCCGAGGCGCATCCCGATACCGCCGAACCGCAGGTCTGGTACGGCATCATCGAGGCGTCCCACGCTCGCGAGCGCAGCGGGCTGGGCGCACTGGACAGCGCCAAGAAGGCGCGGGCGGCGTTGGAGAAAGCTGTGGAGCTGGACGCGGATGGCAACGACGGTTCGGCCTACGTGACGCTGGGCGCGCTCTACGATCGGGCGCCGGGCTGGCCGTTGGGCTTCGGAGACGAGGAGACGGCCGAGTCGATGTTCGAGAAAGCGCTGGCGATCCGCCCCGAGGGGATCGACGTCAACTACTACTACGCGGCCTTCCTGGCAGAGGAGGGGCGTACCGAAGAGGCCCGCGAGCACGCCGAGCGGGCCATGGCCGGCGAGGTACGCGAGGGCCGTGAAGGCTCCGACGCGGCGCTGCGCGAGCAAGCGCGGGAATTGCTCTCGGACCTCTAAAAGGGTGTTTACAAACTACTGCGCTCGCCCATGCTGTGTTGGAATCAGCCTCAGAATACTCATTTACAAGCTCGTAAACTCCGTTTTTTCGGCTGATTCCGCCTTGCCTGGTCGTCGCTCGTGACTTTTGTAAACACCCTCTAAGAGCGCGCCGAAGCACGGTCTGGCGGGTATCGCGGTTGGCACGGGTGCCCGCGGTCACGATAATGGTTCCAATTGCGTGACTTGGAGACCGCCATGAGCGACTCGCGAGAGGCACCGGCCCCGACGTCGGCGCGCTTCACGTCGGCCGATGTCGACTTGTTGGAGCGACGCTGCCTGCATCGGGGTTTTTTCAGCCTGGAGGAAGTCCACCTGCGCCACCGCCTGTTCGAGGGAGGGTGGAGCGGAAAGGTCGTGCGTGAAGTGCACCGCCGCCACGATGCCGTGGGCGTGCTGCTCTACGATGTGGAACGCGATGCCGTGGTGCTGGTGGAGCAGATTCGTGCCGGGGCGCTGGATGATCCGGCCTCGCCGTGGAAGCTGGAAGTGGTGGCCGGCCTGGTCAAGCCGGGGGAGAGTCCCGCCGACGTCGCTCGCCGCGAAGCGCGCGAAGAGGCAGACTGTGCGGTGGGCGAGCTCGTCGAGCTGCACACCTACTACCCGAGCCCCGGTGCCTGTAATGAGCGAGTGACGCTGTTCTGTGCCCTGGTCGACAGCAGCGGCCTGGGGGGCGTGCATGGCCTCGACGAGGAACACGAAGACATTCGCGTGCATGTGCTAGGGTATGCCGAGGCTTGGGAACTCCTCGAATCAGGGCGACTCGACAATGCCATGTGTCTGATCGCCTTCCATTGGCTGGCTGGACAGCGGGCGTCCCTGAGAGCAAGGAGGTAGCTTGACAAGAAGCGCTTACGTCACCGACCTGAAGGGCTTGCAGGGCGAATGCAGTGCCAATTATCTGCGCCTGATGCGCCTGCTGGGCGATCTGCCGGCCGGCGAGGTGCGGGAGTTCGAGTTGATCGGCGAGCATGGCCTCTTCGGTGTGCTGCGCCTGGCGATTCAGGAGCGGGCGCCCTACACGACCATCGTGCGGGTCACTCAGCGCGGTATCATGGATGCGCTGATCGAGCCGCCGCGCATGCGCGTGCACCTCTATCACGATGTGCGCATGGCCGAGGTCACCGACTTTCAACGCGAGCGCCATTTCCATGGCCGCTATCGCTACCCCAACGTGCGTATGCACCAGCCCGACGAAAAACTGCAGCTCAACCGTTTCCTCGGCGAGTGGCTCGCCCATGGCCTGGCTCACGGTCATGTCGCCGACCTGCCTCAGTTGCCTTGACTCCGTAACCGTGAATGAGTCGTTCTGACGAGATGTTGCCCTGATGCGAGTGGTCCAGATCACCGATTGCCACCTGCATGCCGATCCTGATGCACGTTCCCGGGCGGGTTTTCCGTTGCGTCAGCTCGAACGCGTGGTGGAAGCCGTCGCGGGCGAGCGTCCCGATATCGTCCTGGTCACCGGCGATGTCAGCCAGGACGAGACGCCGGCCTCCTACCAACTGGCTGAGCGCACCCTGTCGCGGCTCGACTGCCCCTGGTCGTGGTTGGCCGGCAACCACGACGATCCCGAGCTGATGGCGGCGGTGCGCGAGTGTCAGTCGGAAATCGACCTGGGCGGCTGGCGCCTGCTGCGGCTCGATACCCGTGTGAGTGGCCAACCCCACGGCGAACTGGGCGATGCGCAGCTCTCGGCGCTGGGCGAACGCCTGGCGGCGGACGACCGGCCGACGCTGATCGCCATGCACCATCCGCCGCTGGCCGTTGGCTCGCAATGGCTGGATGCCATCGGTCTCGTGGATCGTGAAGCGCTGTGGCAGACGCTCGCCGCCCATCCCCAGGTCCAGGTCATTCTGTGCGGCCACATCCATCAGGCCTTTGCCAGCCGGCAGCGCTGTGGCGAGGGCCGGGTGGCGGTTTACGGCTGCCCCTCCACCACGGACCAGTTCCTCGCCGGCTCGGCGGAGTTCGCCATCGACGAGGCGTCGCGGCCTGGCTATCGCGTCGTCGACCTGCACGGCGATGGTTGGCTGACATGGGTGGAGCGGGTGGAGCTGTAGCGCCCAAGTATAGCCATTTTGCCTAAAAAGATAGGCAATCATTCTTTCATGTTATTACCGCTCCAGCGTACCCTGTGCGCAGATTCTCCATTCTGCCATGCGAGGTATACGGGCCGATGACCAGTCTCCATGCTCCTGCGCGACACGCCGCGACTCGTGAACCGGCCGTTCGGGCGGCCAGTGCCGAAACCAGCGCCATCAGCCCGCGGCGGATGACGCATCTGCAGCAGCTCGAGGCCGAGTCGATCCACATCATTCGCGAGGTGGCCGCCGAGTTTTCCAACCCGGTGATGCTCTACTCCATCGGCAAGGACTCCTCGGTGATGCTGCATCTGGCGCGCAAGGCCTTCTACCCCGGGCCGCCGCCGTTTCCGCTGATGCACATCAACACCACCTGGAAATTCCGCGAGATGATCGAGTTTCGCGATCGCATGGCAGCGGAATCGGGCATGGAGTTGATCGAGCATATCAACCGAGAGGGCGTCGAAGCGGGCGTCAATCCGTTCGACCACGGCTCGAGTGCCTACACCGACGTGATGAAGACCCAGGCGCTCAAGCAGGCGCTGGACGAGTACGGGTTCGATGCGGCCTTTGGCGGCGCGCGGCGCGACGAAGAGGCCAGCCGGGCCAAGGAGCGGGTGTTCTCGTTCCGCGACAAGCACCATCGCTGGGATCCCAAGAACCAGCGCCCTGAGCTGTGGAATCTCTACAATGCGCGGGTGAAGAAGGGCGAGTCGATTCGTGCCTTTCCGCTCTCCAACTGGACCGAGCTGGACATCTGGCAGTACATCTACCTGGAGCAGATCCCCATCGTACCGCTCTACTACGCCGCCCCGCGGCCGGTGGTGGAACGCGACGGCATGCTGGTGATGGTGGACGACGAGCGTATGCCGCTGGAACCCGGCGAAGTGCCGGAAAAACGCTGGGTACGCTTCCGTACCCTGGGCTGCTATCCGCTCACCGGCGCGGTGGAATCGAAGGCGGCCACCCTGCCCGAGATCATCCAGGAGATGCTGCTGACCCGCACCTCGGAACGCAGCGGGCGGGCCATCGACCACGACCAGGCGGGGTCGATGGAGAAGAAGAAGCGCGAGGGGTACTTCTAACGCGCCGGAGGCGCGTTATCAAGCCGTAAGCTGTAAGCTTTAAGCTGTAAGAAGGACAGCAAGCTTGCGGCGCTGGGAGGGAGCCCATGAACTTCGAGAAGCTAGAAGTCTGGAAACGATCAGCACGTTTATCGGCTGAACTCTACAAGACACTATCTAATCTTCGTGATTTCGGCTTTAGGGATCAAATCACGCGTTCCGGGCTTTCCATCCCCAGTAACATAGCCGAGGGGATGTCCAGGCACACGAGGAAGGATAAACGCCATTTTCTGGTGATAGCCAGAGGCTCATGTGCAGAATTGCGGACTCAAGTCTATATCGGCATGGATATCGGCTACATCGATGATCAGAAAGGCCGGCAGTGGTTACAGGAAACCCGTGAAGTCTCTTCAATGCTTCATGGGTTGCTCATCACTCTGGACGACGAATGAATCTAGATCTGGAGGCCGAAGTTGTGGGGTGACTTACAGCTTACGGCTTACAGCTTACAGCTAGGGGCTCTGGCAATGTCACACCAGTCCGCGTTGATCGCCGACAACATCGAGCAGTACTTGCGCGAGCACGAGCAGAAGGATCTGTTGCGCTTCATCACCTGTGGCAGCGTCGACGACGGCAAGTCGACGCTGATCGGGCGGCTGCTGCACGACTCCAAGATGATCTTCGACGACCAGCTCGCGGCGATCACCCAGGCGTCGAAGACCAGCGGTACCACCGGCGATTCGGTGGACCTGGCGTTGCTGGTGGATGGATTGCAGTCGGAGCGCGAGCAGGGCATCACCATCGACGTGGCCTACCGCTTCTTCTCCACCGACAAGCGCAAGTTCATCATCGCCGACACCCCGGGGCACGAGCAGTACACCCGCAATATGGCCACCGGCGCTTCCACGGCGAGTCTCGCCATCATCCTGATCGACGCACGCTACGGGGTGCAGACTCAGACCCGGCGGCACAGCTTCATCTGCGATCTGCTGGGCATTCAGCACCTGGTGGTGGCGGTCAACAAGATGGACCTGGTCGACTACTCCCGGGCGCGTTTCGAGGAGATCGTCGCCGAGTATCGCGATTTTGCCGAGCAGCTCGCGGTGCGCGACATCCGCTTCGTGCCGATATCGGCGCTGGAGGGCGACAACGTGGTCAACGAGAGCGCCGCCATGCCGTGGTTCGACGAGGCCCCGCTGCTCGCCCAGCTCGAGACCGTCGAGGTGGTACGCGACCAGAACCTCGCCGATCTGCGCCTGCCGGTGCAGTACGTCAACCGGCCCAACCTCGATTTCCGCGGCTATGCCGGCACGCTGGAGGCGGGAGTGCTGCGCCCGGGGCAGGCGGTCAAGGTGCTGCCCTCCGGCAAGACCAGCCGCGTCGCGCGTATCGTGACCTACGACGGCGACCTCGAAGCGGCCTTCCCCGGCCAGGCGGTCACCGTGACGCTTGACGACGAGGTCGACGTCTCGCGCGGTGACTGGCTGGTCGCCGAGGATGACGAGGTGTCGCTGGCCAGCGCCTTCGAGGCCGATGTCGTGTGGATGCATGACGAGCCTCTCGAGCCGGGGCGCCAGGTCGATTTTCGCCTGGCCGGCCGGGCCGTGTCGGGGCGGGTGAGCGAGATCCTGCATCAGGCGGACGTCAACACCCTCGAACGCCATTCCGCCGACCGCCTCGATCTCAATGCCATCGCGCGCTGTCGTGTGGAGCTGACCGCTGCGGTGCCGCTGGATCGCTATTCGCGCAGTCCCGGCACCGGCAGCTTCATCGTCATCGACCGGCTGACCAATGTCACGGTGGGGGCCGGCATGGTACGCGATGTCCTGACGGCGGAGGCCGACGCCTCCGGGGAAGTCGACTGGGTCGGTTTCGAGATCGAGCTCAACGCTCTGGTGCGCAAGTACTTCCCGCACTGGGAAGCCAAGGACGTTCGCGAGCTGCTGAAGTGATTCACTTGCCGGTTTCGTGACACGAAGGGCGCCGGGAACCGGCCGAAGAGGCGGTCCGGCGCCAGGGGTGAGGCGCAACGCTCTGAACGGGCTGGCCATGGATGGCCTGCATCGGGCCTGCGAGCGATGCCGTTATCTGCGCTAGCCCTGGCGTTTCTTGTTGTCGGTCATCGCGCCGGAAACCGGCTCTGGTAGGCTGTGTCCAATGACTGGATCTGCCTGGAGCCTCGTTCGATGATCGTGCTGCTGATCGCCTTCTTGCTGGCCGTGTTCCTGCTGCCCAATGCCTGGGCGAAGTGGGTGCTCAAGCGCCACGCCCGTGGGCGCAACGACTATCCGGGTACTGGCGCGGAGCTGGCCGATCATTTGCTGCGGCGTCTCGGCATCGAAGGGGTCGAGGTGGAGCGCAGTGATCAGGGCGATCACTATGACCCACAGGCACGCCGGGTGCGCCTTTCGCCTGAGGTCCACGACGGGCGTTCGCTCACCGCCGTGACCGTGGCCGCTCACGAGGTGGGCCACGCCATTCAGCATCATCAGGGCTATGCGCCGCTGCTCGCCCGCTCGCGCCTGGTCGCGGTGGCCCAGCGTGCGGAGAAGATCGGCGCGCTGCTGATGATGGCCGCTCCCTTTCTGTTCATCATCACTCGCCTTCCCGGCGGGCTCGCCCTGGTGGTGGTCGCCGCCGTGATCAGCTTCGGAACCGCCGCCCTGGTGCATCTGGTGACCCTGCCGGTGGAGTTCGACGCCAGCTTCCAGCGTGCCCTGCCGCTGCTCAAGGAGTACGTGCCGCCCTACGACATGCCCGGTGCGCGGCACGTACTCACGGCTTGCGCCTTCACCTACGTCGCGGCCTCGCTTTCCAGCATCCTGAACCTGGGGCGCTGGCTGGTGATTCTGCGGCGCTAGCGGGTTTCACCCTGGCCGATTGGCCATCACCACCGCTCGCCGCGGCGCGGGGTAGCCTTCGCGGGTTTGCGTCGGGTCGGCCGGGTCGAGGAAGTCGGCCAGCGACTGGAAAGTCATCCACTCGGTGGCGCGCTGTTCCTCGGTGGTCGTCACCGCTTCGTCGACCACCCGCACGTTGTCGAAACCGCAGCGCTCGAGCCAGCGGCACAGCGCCGCCGACGACGGCAGGAAATAGACGTTGGGCATGGCGGCGTAGCGCTCGCCGGGCAGCAGTACGGTCGTTTCGTCGCCCGCCACGACCAGGGTTTCCAGCACCAGCTCGCCGCCGGGGCGCAGCGCTTCCTTGAGCTGCAGGAGGTGCTCCAGTGGCGAGGGGCGGTGGTAGAGCACGCCCATGGAGAAGACCGTGTCGAAAAAGGCGAGCCGCTCCGGCACATCCTCGATACCCACCGGCAGGAAGTGCGTGCGTCCATCGTCGGCATCGCCGACGAAGTGGCGCAGCGCCTGGAACTGGTAGAAGAAGCGCGGCGAGGGGTCGATCACCAGCACGAAGACGGCGCCCTGGCCTGCCATTCGCCAGGCGTGGTAGCCGTTGCCGCCGCCCACGTCGAGCATGCGTCGGCCGGCCAGCGGGGCCAGGTGCGGCGCGACGCGCTGCCACTTCCAGTCGGAGCGCCATTCGGTATCGATGTGAATGCCGGCAAGCGAGTAAGGCCCCTTGCGCCAGGGCATGAGTTTTTTCAGCAGGTTCTCGCACTGGCGGCGCTGGCTGTCGGGGAGCTGACACTCCACCGAGACGGTATCGGCGTCCAGCCGTACCTCGCGCGCCTCGGGCAGCGCCGGCAGCTTGGCCACGGCCTTTTCCCAGGCCGGCAGGTCGCCGTAGCGCTGACGGTCGAGGCCGGCGGCGAGCTGCTCGGGAAGCCGTGCCAGCCAGCGGTCGAGGCCCTGGTCGACGAAGGCGCGGTAGAGCGAACGGTGCGGCAACGGGCGCTCTCGGCTCATTGGGCCTCCGGTCGTGCGGCGCCGGGCTCCTTGAAGGCGACCAGCGAGGCGAAATTGAGGTACTGGAACCAGGTCAACGAGCGGGCGAAGCCGCCGCGGGCCAGTCGGGCGTGATGGGCATCGAGAGTGTCGGGTACCAGCACGTTCTCCAGCGCCGTGCGTTTCTGGCTGATCTCCAACTCGCTGTAGCCGTTGGCGCGCTTGAAATCGTGGTAACGCTCCACTCGCCAGGCGTTGTCGGCTTCGTCGGGGTCGACGATCTTCTCGGAAAGCACCAGTACGCCCCCGGGTTCAAGTGCCTCGTAGAGCGCGGCGATCACGGCGTCGCGCTCCGAGGGCTCGAGGAACTGCAGGGTGAAGTTGAGCAGGATCATCCCGGCAGGGCGGTAGTCCAGGTGGCGGATGTCGCCTTCGGCGACCTCCATGGCGTACTCGGGACACTCGGCGGCGAGTATCTCGCGCGCGCGTGCGACCATGGCCGGAGAGAGGTCGACGCCGGTGTAGCGGAAGGCGTCGGGAGCGAGGCTACCGGCCAGCGCCAAGCCGCCGGCCCCCAGCGAGCAGCCCAGGTCATAGACGCGGGCGCCGTGGCGCAGGTGGCGCCGCGCGATCAGCCCGAGCATTCCGAGTATCTGTCCGTAGCCCGGCACCGAGCGACGGATCATGTCGGGAAAGCAGGCCACCACGCGTTCGTCGAAGGAAAAGCGCGCCATCCGGTCGAGGGGTGTCGAATAGATGGCGTCACGGTAAGATGCATCACTCATGATCGAGCCACGAAAGCGGGAACGGGCGCCATTCTACGCGCGCCGCCGTGCCGCTGCATCCGCCGCTTTCAAGGAGGAGTGAATGATCGACCAGAGCGCCGCCTGGCGTGAGCTCGAGGCCCATGCCGAGACGATGGGCCGGTGTCATCTTGGCGAGCTGTTTGCCGAGGCGCCGCGGCGCGCCGAGCGGTTCACGCGCCGTGCTGCAGGGCTGACGCTAGACCTCTCCAAGCAGCGCTGGTCGGACGAGACGCTGTCGCGTCTGCTGGCGCTTGCCGAACGGGCCGGCGTGCCGGAGGCGATTGGCGACCTGCTGGGTGGCGAGCGGGTCAACGTCAGCGAGAACCGCCCGGCACTGCATACCGCGCTGCGCCTGCCGGCCGATGCCAGCCTGGAGGTGGACGGCGAGGATCTGGTACCCAGGGTTCAGGCGACGCTGGCGCGCATGGACGACATGGTGTCGCGGTTCCATGCCGGCCAGTGGCGCGGTGCCACCGGTCGCCCCATCCGCGACGTGGTCAACCTCGGGGTCGGTGGCTCCGATCTGGGGCCGCTGATGGTCACTCATGCCCTGGCCGACTACCGGCTCGCGGACGCGCATCGCGTCGAGGTCCATTTCGCCTCGACCATGGACGGCTCGCAGCTCGTCGACTACCTGGGTCGCTTCAACCCCGAGACCACGCTGTTCGTGCTCTCCTCCAAGTCGTTCACCACCATCGACACGCTTTCCAATGCGCGTACGGCCCGTGACTGGCTGATGGCGCGACTCGAGTGCCTGGAGGGAGTGGACGGCGATCTGGTGATGCACCAGCACTTCATCGGTGTCTCGGCCAGCCCCGAGAAGATGAGCGAGTGGGGCATTGCGTCGGCCAACCAGCTCGAATTCTGGGAATGGGTCGGCGGACGCTACTCGTTGTGGGGCGCTATCGGGCTACCCATTGCGCTGGTGGTGGGCATGGCCAACTTTCGAGCTCTGCTCGCCGGAGCCCATGCCATGGACGAGCACTTCGCCACGGCGCCGCTGGCCGATAACCTGCCGGTGCTGCTGGCTCTGGCGGGAATCTGGAACGTCAATTTCCTCGACATTCGCGCTCACTCCATCCTGCCCTACGACGGGCGCCTGGAATTCTTCGCCGCCTATCTCGAACAGCTCGAGATGGAATCCAACGGCAAGTCGGCCACCCACGACGGCCGCCAGGTAGGCTATTCCACCTGCCCGGTACTGTGGGGCCAGCTCGGCCCCAATGCCCAGCACGCCTTCTATCAGCTGCTGCACCAGGGCACCCAGCCGGTGGCGTGCGATTTCATTGCCCCTCTGTGCCGCTACGACGACGTGGCTGACGAGGCCACCCGCGAACACCTCAAGTCGCAGCATCGCTTGACGCTGGCCAATTGCTTCGCCCAGTCGCGCCTGCTGATGCTCGGCGACGAGGCCATCGACGAAGAGGGGCCGCGGCCCGGCCACAAGCGCTACCGTGGCAACCAGCCCTCCACCACGCTGCTGCTCGATCGCTTGACGCCGGCCACGCTCGGCGCGTTGATCGCACTGTACGAGCACAAGGTGTTCGTGCAGGCAACGATCTGGAACGTCAATCCCTTCGACCAGTGGGGCGTCGAGCTCGGCAAGCAGATTGCCGGCGAGACCGAGCGCATCCTGTCGAGTCACTCCGGCCACGAACGCATGGATGCCTCCACGCGGGCCTTGGTCGAAGCGGTGTGGCTGGCGGAGAGCGGCGGTGATGACTGAATGGCAGGGAGTGCTGGCAATGCATACAGGGTGTTGGGTATGCTGAGTACGCCGTTGCAGGCACAGCGGGCCACTGGCGTGCTCTATCTTCACGGCTTCAACAGCGGCCATGGCTCCCCCAAGGCAGCCTTGATGCGCTCGGCCTGCGCCGAGCTGACGTTGCCCTGCGCCACGCCACAGCTTCCACATTGGCCGCAAGCGGCGCTCGCCCTGGCCGAGGCCAGGCTCGCCGAGCTGGGGGCTTCGCCGTTGCTGGTGGGTAGCTCCATGGGCGGTTTTCTGGCCACCTGCCTGGCCGAGCGCCACGACCTGCCGGCGGCGTTGATCAATCCGGCGGTGAAGCCGGCCGGACTGGTAGCGGAGTGGCTCGGCCAGGCGTTCGTCAACGATTACACCGGCGAACGTTTCACGGTCACCGAGACCCACCGTGACGAGCTTCAGGCATTGACGCCGCTGCGGGTCGAGTCCCGACGCTATTTGCTGTTGCTGGGCACCGCCGACGAGACGCTCGACCCGGCCCATGCCTTTGCCTGCTACCGTGGGGCGCGCTGTGCGATCCACCCTGGAGGAGACCACGGCTTCTCCGCCTTGGCGACCTATCTGCCGGCGATTCTTGCTCACGGCGGCCACGGTTTGGCTGCCGGCTGCATCACCCATCAGGAAGACGACGCATGACGCAATACAGTGCCAGTTCGATCGAGGTGCTTTCCGGCCTGGAGCCGGTGCGCAAGCGCCCGGGCATGTACACCGACACCAGCCGCCCCAACCACCTGGTCCAGGAGGTGATCGACAACAGCGTCGACGAGGCGCTGGCCGGCCATGCCGATAGGATCACCGTGCGCCTGCACGAAGATGGCGGCATCGAGGTGGCCGACGACGGCCGTGGCATGCCCATCGACATCCATCCGGAGCATGGCGTCTCCGGCATCGAGCTGATCCTCACCCGGCTGCACGCCGGCGGCAAGTTCTCCCAGTCCAGCTATCGTTTTTCCGGCGGCCTGCATGGTGTGGGCGTGTCGGTGGTCAATGCGCTGTCGAGCCGCCTGGAGGTGGAAGTGGTGCGCGACGGCAGCCGCCACGCCATGGCCTTCGAACACGGCGAGAAGGTCGCCGAACTGGCCGTGGTGGGCAGCGCACCCAAGCGAGCCACTGGCACTCTGGTGCGCTTCTGGCCCGACCTCAGCTACTTCGACAGCCCCAAGCTCGCCATGGGGCGGCTCAAGCACCTGCTGCGCGCCAAGGCGGTGCTCTGTCCGGGGCTCGAGGTGGTACTGGTGGATACCGATGGCGCCGAGAGCGCCTGGCAGTACGCCGACGGCCTGCGCGACTATCTGGCTCAGGCCACCGACGGCTTCGAGGTGTTGCCGGCCTCGCCGCTGGTGGGCCACTTCGCCGACGACGAGCATGGTGTGGACTGGGCGATCCAGTGGCTGCCCGAAGGTGGCGAGCCGCTGCTGGAGAGCTACGTCAACCTGATTCCCACGCCTCAGGGTGGCACCCACGTCAACGGTCTGCGCTCGGGGCTGCTCGAGGCGTTGCGCGAGTTCTGCGAGTACAGAAGCCTGCTGCCGCGGGGCGTCAAGCTCACCGCCGATGACCTCTGGGAGCGCGTCAGCTACGTGCTCTCGGTGAAGATGCTCGACCCGCAGTTCGCCGGCCAGACCAAGGAGCGCCTCTCCTCGCGCACCGTGGCGGCTTTCGTCTCCGGGGTGGTCAAGGACGCCTTCTCGCTGTGGCTCAATCACCACGTCGATCAGGCCGAGACGCTGGCCGAGCTGGTCATCAGCGCCGCCCAGCGCCGCCAGAAGAGCGCCAAGAAGGTGGCGCGCAAGAAGGTTACCTCGGGCCCGGCGCTGCCCGGCAAGCTCGCCGACTGCTCGGGCCAGGATCCGGCGGCCAGCGAGCTCTTCCTGGTGGAGGGCGACTCCGCCGGCGGCAGCGCCAAGCAGGCGCGCCACCGCGAAACCCAGGCGATCCTGCCGCTGCGCGGCAAGATACTCAATACCTGGGAGGTGGAGTCCCACGACATCTACGGCTCCCAGGAAGTCCACGACATCGCCGTGGCCATCGGCATGGACCCGGGCAGCAGCGACCTTTCCAAGCTGCGTTACCATAAGATCTGCATTCTCGCCGACGCCGACTCCGACGGCCTGCACATCGCCACCTTGCTGTGTGCGCTTTTCGTGCGCCACTTTCCGGCGCTGGTGGATGCCGGTCACGTCTTCGTCGCCATGCCGCCGCTGTATCGCATCGATCTAGGCAAGGAGGTGCATTATGCACTGGACGAGAGCGAGAAGGCGGCGATCCTGCGCCGCCTCGAAGGCAAGCGCGGCACCCGGAAGGCCGGCCCACCCAACGTTCAGCGCTTCAAGGGTCTGGGCGAGATGAGCCCGCTGCAGCTGCGCGAGACCACCATGGCCGCCGACACCCGCCGCCTGGTGCAGCTCACCCGCGAGGTCGATGACGGCACCATGGAGATGATGGACATGCTGCTGGCCAAGAAGCGCGCCTCGGATCGCAAGAGCTGGCTGGAGGACTACGGCAATCTGGCGGATATCGAAGTGTAACCTCGGCTGCGGGCTGCGGGCTGCGGGCTGCGGGCTGCGGGCTGCGGGCTACGGGCTGCGGGCTGCGGGGTTCGGAGCCCGAAGCTCGCGGCTCGAAGCTCTTCCAGAACGTTTCGTGCGGGCACTTCCCGTGAATTTTCCATGATGGCAGATAGGGCCCCGAACCCATGACCATGGATATCCAAGTCGCGGAGGGCGACGTCGAGCGTCTCTCGCTGCGTGAATACACCGAGAAGGCGTACCTCGACTACTCGATGTACGTCATCCTCGATCGTGCCTTGCCGCATATCGGCGACGGCATGAAGCCGGTCCAGCGGCGCATCGTCTACGCCATGCGCGAGCTGGCGCTGAACGCCAACGCCAAGTACAAGAAGTCGGCGCGTACCGTCGGCGACGTGCTGGGCAAGTTCCACCCTCACGGCGACAGCGCCTGCTACGAGGCGATGGTGCTGATGGCCCAGCCGTTCTCGTATCGCTACCCGCTGGTGGATGGCCAGGGCAACTGGGGCAGCCCCGACGACCCCAAGTCGTTCGCGGCGATGCGCTACACCGAGGCGCGGCTTTCCAAGTTCAGCGAGGTGCTGCTCAGCGAACTCGGCCAGGGCACCGTCGACTGGACCCCCAACTTCGACGGCACCATGAACGAGCCGGTGGTGCTGCCGGCACGCCTGCCTCACGTGCTGCTCAACGGCGGCACCGGCATCGCCGTGGGCATGGCCACCGACATTCCGCCCCACAACGTAGGTGAGGTGGTCGAGGCGACCTGCCACCTGCTGCGCCACCCCGAGGCCACCACCGCCGATCTCGTCGAATTCCTGCCGGCGCCGGATTTCCCCACGGCCGCGGAGATCATCACGTCGCGCGCCGACCTGCGCAAGGTCTACGAGAGCGGCCGCGGCTCGGTGAAGCTGCGCGCTCGCTATGGCCTCGAAGAGGGCAACGTGGTGATCACCGCACTGCCCTACCAGGTGAGTGGGGCCAAGGTGCTCGAGCAGATCGCCGCCCAGATGCAGGCCAAGAAACTGCCCATGGTGGCGGACCTGCGCGACGAGTCGACCCACGAGGACCCCACCCGGCTGGTGATCGAGCCGCGCTCCAACCGGGTCGATATCGAGGCGCTGATGGCGCACCTGTTCGCCACCACCGACCTCGAGAAGAACATTCGCGTCAACCTGAACGTCATCGGCCTCGACGGCCGGCCACGGGTGATGCCGCTGCCGGACATGCTGGGTGAGTGGCTCTCCTTCCGCCGCACTACGGTACGCCGCCGCCTGGAGCACCGCCTGGGCAAGGTCGAGGACCGCCTGCACATCCTCGAAGGGCTGCTCGCCGCCTATCTCAACATCGACGAGGTGATCCGCATCATCCGCGAGGAGGACGAGCCCAAGGCGGCGTTGATGGCCACCTTCGGGCTCTCCGATCGCCAGGCCGAGGCGATCCTCGAACTGCGCCTGCGCCACCTCGCCAAGCTCGAGGAGATGAAGATCCGCGGCGAGCAGGACGCTCTGGAGGCGGAGCGCAAGCGTCTCGCGGCCTTGCTGGGCAGCGAGGCCAAGCTGACCAATCTGATCGAGAAGGAGCTGCGCGCCGCCGCCAAGGATTACGGCGATGCGCGACGAGCGCCGCTGGTCGAACGCGAGGAGGCGCGCGCGCTTTCCGAGGTCGAGCTGCTCGGCGCCGACCCCATCACCGTGGTGCTCTCCGAGAAGGGCTGGATCCGCAGCGCCAAGGGGCACGAGATCGACCCGGCGGGGCTCTCCTACAAGGCCGGTGATCGCTTCCACCTCGCGGCCCGCGGCAAGACCAACCAGCCGCTGGTGCTGCTCGACGACACTGGCCGTGCTTACACCTTGCAGGCTCATAACCTGCCCAGTGCACGCAGCCAGGGCGAGCCGGTCACCGGGCGGGCCAACGTGGTGGCCGGTGCCCACATGACCGGGGTGATGCTCTCGCCACCCGAGACCCGCTATCTGCTTGCTTCGGATGGCGGTTACGGTTTCGTGGCGTGCCTCGAGGAACTCACCGGCAAGAACAAGTCGGGCAAGGCGGTGCTCAGCGTGCCCAAGGGGTGCAACGTGCTGCCGCCGCTCAGGGTGCCGGAAGGGGAGGGCGTCAGCGTGGCGGCGGTCTCCAACGAAGGACGGCTGCTGGTCTTCCCGCTCGACCAGCTTCCCGAGATGGCCAAGGGCAAGGGCAATAAGATGATCGACATCCCCGGGGCCCGCGCTGCGCGCCGCGAGGAGTTCGTGCGCGACCTGGTGGTGCTGCCGATGGGTGCGGCGCTGGTGGTGCATGCCGGCAAGCGCCACCTGACCCTCAAGGCCGGCGATCTGGACTACTACCGCGGTGAGCGCGGCCGGCGCGGCAGCAAGCTGCCGCGTGGTCTGCAGAAAGTCGACCGACTCGAGGTAGACTCTTGAGCTTCGGGCTTCGGGCTTCGGGCTTCGGGCTTCGGGCTTCGGGCTTCGGGCTGCTCGTGGCCCGCAGCCCGAATCTCGTGGCGACTCATGAAATGAGGCAATGATGACACGACGACTGCTGATTCGCGCCACCGGCGCGGCACGACCCGGCCAGTTGGCCGGCCTGGGCCAGGCCATGGCGCGCAGCGGCGCGCGGCTGCTCGACATCAACCAGAGCGTGACCTTCGGTATGGTGTCGCTGGAAGCGCTGGTAGGGCTCGAACGGGACGCCGAACTCGAGACCGCCCTCTCGGCGGTGGGTGACGAGCTGGGGCTCGATGTCCAGGCCATCCAGGTGAGCGCCGAGGAGTACCAGCGCTGGAGCGTGCAGGCCAGCCAGCCGCGGCTGATTCTGACCTTGCTGGCACCGCATCTGCCGGCGGGAATCCTCGCCGAGGTCGGCGCGCTCACCGCCGGGTATGGCCTCACCGTGGAGCTGATCCATCGCCTCTCCGGTCGCGAGCCGCTCGATGGTGGGGTGGCGCAAGAGAACGCCCAACCCCGCGGGTCTTGCGTGGAGTGCTGGCTGCGCGGCGAGGAGGTCGACCTCGATGCCCTGCGCGAAAAGGCACTGGCGCTGGGTGCCATGCATGGCGTCGACATCGCCATCCAGGAGGACTCCATCTGGCGTCGACACCGTCGTCTGGTCTGCTTCGACATGGATTCCACCCTGATCCAGACTGAGGTGATCGACGAGCTGGCGCGCCGCCATGGCGTCGGCGCAGAGGTGGCTGCTGTCACCGAGCGCGCCATGCGCGGCGAGCTCGACTTCCAGCAGAGCTTCCGCGAGCGCATGGCGAAGCTCCGCGGGCTCGACGAGTCGGTGCTGGCCGAGATCGCCGAGAATCTGCCGCTGATGGATGGCGTCGAACGGCTGATGCACCACCTCAAGCGGCTAGGCTACCGCACGGCGATTCTCTCCGGCGGCTTCACCTATTTCGCCCGCCACTTGCAGGAGAGGCTCGGCTTCGACGAGATCCACGCCAACGAACTGGTCATCGAGAACGGCAAGGTGACCGGCGAGGTGGCCGAGCCGATTCTCGACGCCGACCGCAAGGCGCTCCTGCTGCACGAGATCGCCGCCCGCGAGGGGCTCGCCATGGAGCAGACCATTGCCGTTGGCGACGGCGCCAACGACCTCAAGATGCTCGCCGCCGCCGGGCTCGGCATCGCTTTCCGCGCCAAACCGCTGGTGCGCAGCCAGGCGCGTCAGTCGATTTCCACCCTGGGCATCGATGCCGTGCTGTACCTGATGGGTTATCGCCAGGGGGATCTGGAGGAAGTGTAACCGTGCTGGCGTCCGGCCGGTGTCTGACGTACCTTCGGGAAAGCCCACCCGACCCGGAGGTCGCCATGACCCAAGCGCGCTTCACCCCCGAACGGCTCGACGAGCTCAACCTGCTTTGTCTGTTCAACCTCGATACCACCCAGGAAGGCCTCAAGGTGCATGCCGGCAGTGCCCCGGCGGAGGCCGTCGACGCGGCTTCGCGGCTGCACGCCAAGGGCCTGCTGACCCAGGCCGACGGCGGTTACCTGACGTCGCTGGGGCTGGATGCGGCTCGTCACGCCCAAGACCTGTTGCGCATCCTCACCGCTCCGGCGCTGACCACCTGACCGGCATTCGCCACCCCGGGCATGATTCAGGTCATGCCCGCCAATGGTGCAGTAGCCAGTTGAGAATTTGATGCAAGCCGGATTTTTGTTTTCAAACTCATGAAATTCAAATGTTTTTCTATTTTGATGCATCCGGTTTCGTTAATTTGCGCACTGCGTCGCGCTGGGGCATGATCAGGTTTCACCAAAAAACGGGAGAAACCCCATGTCAATTCACCAGCTCGCCATCGAACCCAATAGCGAAATCTTCAGTCATTGGGTTTCACACGCCCTGGCTCAGCGAGCGGCGCACGATGCCATCGTCGCTTTCATGGGCTGATCGGCCGATTAGAGTCATGATCGACCAGGGATGGTCGCTTCCCCTTCCCGAAACGCCTGATCTCCTTTCTCTTCGCTCGCCACCATTCCGGCCCACGGCCATGCCGTTCTATCTGTGAGTCTCCCGAGGGCGCTTGGCTACTTGGGGTGAGGGTTCGTGCTTCTCTCATGCATGCTACTATCGCGCCGTTTTCTGCCGTATCGGCGTGGCGGCGTTTTCGTTCGTCTGCTGCGCCACTCGATCCCCGGATACAGCCAGCTGTGAGACTGTCGCATCCATGAGTACCTCTTTCATCACTTGGCGCGAGCGCTTCGAGCGGCTGCGCTCGAACAAGCTCTTCGAGTTGACGGTGATCGGCATCATCGTCGTTTCGGCACTGCTGATCGGTGCCAAGACCTACGAAGATGAAGTCGGTCCCTTCCAGCAGTGGCTGCTGATGCTTGACGTGGCGATCACCGTATTCTTCCTGGTGGAGATCCTCATCCGCATGGCGGCGGAGCGGCGCCTGCGCGACTTCTTCCGCCGGGGCTGGAACGTCTTCGATTTCCTGATCGTCACGGCCAGTCTGATCCCCATGGACGACTCCGAGATGGTGCTTCTGGCGCGGTTGCTGCGCATCTTCCGGGTACTGCGTCTGGTGTCGATGATACCCGAGCTGCGCATGCTGATCGCGGCGCTGTTCAAGTCGATCCCGCGCATGGGCTACGTGGTGCTGTTGATGTTCATCATCTTCTACATCTATGGCGCCATTGGCAGCTTCCTGTTCTCGGATGTCGATGAATTCCTGTGGGGCAATATCTCGATTTCCATGCTCACCCTGTTTCGCATCGCTACCTTCGAGGACTGGACGGACGTCATGTACGCCACTCAGGAGGTCTACGCCTGGAGCTGGATCTACTACCTCACCTTCATCTTCCTGACGGCCTTCATCTTCCTGAACATGATGATCGGCATCGTGCTCGACGTGATGCAGAAGGAGAACCTGGCGATCGAACTGGAGAGCGGTGAGGGAGAGGCTGCCGAGCTGCACGGTCTGCGAGACGACGTGCGCTCGCTACGCTGCCAGCTCGACCGCATGGAGGCGTCGCTTGCCTCGCGTGAGATTCCTTCCGGAGTTGACAAATCCGGCCAGGGCTGATTCTCTAGAGGTATGAATCCGACAGCGTACTGCCTCGATCTAGACCTACGACTACTAGCCCGCCGCTGAGCGCGCCGGGCGATGCGTACCGCATTGCCCACTGTCCAGGTTTCATCGAGGTCGTACCATGTCTGCCAACACCGATCACCCCATGACCCATTCCGCTTTCGTCACTGCGCCAGTCGTGCGCCGTGCAGCGGGCAACAATGCCGACATCGACTTCGCCCCGCCTGGCCAAGCCTGGCGGGGCGAAGTCGTTTCCGACCTTTCCCCCTCGACTCGCATTCCGGGAGACCGCCGCCATGATGCTCGATAACCCTGCCGACAAGTACCGTCCCTTCGTTGCCGTCGATTTGCCCGACCGGCAGTGGCCCAATCGTCGCATCGAGGTGCCGCCGCAGTGGTGCAGCGTCGATCTGCGCGACGGCAACCAGGCGCTGATCGATCCCATGGATCTCGAGCGCAAGCAGCGCTTCTTCGATCTGCTGGTGAAGATCGGCTTCAAGCAGATCGAAGTGGGCTTTCCCTCGGCCTCCCAGACCGACTTCGATTTCGTTCGCTCGCTGATCGAGCAGGACCGAGTTCCCGACGACGTCAGCATTCAGGTGCTGACTCAGGCGCGCGAGCACCTCATCGATCGCACCTTCGAGGCACTCGAGGGTGCCAAGAACGCCATCGTGCACGTCTACAACGCCACCGACCCGGTGTTCCGCCGGGTGGTGTTCAACGTCGACAAGGATGAGTGCGTGCAGATCGCCGTGGAGGCCACCGAACAGATCCGCAAGCGCATGGAGGCAGCGCCGGAAACCAATTGGACCTTCCAGTACTCGCCCGAGCTGTTCTCCACCACCGAGTTGAACTTCGCGGTGGAGATCGTCGAGGCGGTGATGGATGCCTTTGCACCGAGCGTCGATGCGCCGATGATCGTCAACCTGCCGGCTACCGTGGAGGTCGCCACACCCAACCACTACGCCGACCAGATCGAGTGGTTCTGCCGCCAGGTCAAGCATCGCGATAGCCTCATCGTCAGCCTGCACCCGCACAATGATCGCGGTACCGGCGTGGCCGCGGCTGAGTTGGGGATCATGGCCGGGGCCGATCGTGTGGAGGGGACGCTGTTCGGCAATGGCGAGCGCACGGGGAACGTGGACATCGTGACGCTGGCCATGAATCTCTATACCCAGGGCGTGCACCCGGAGCTCGACTTCTCGAACATCACGCCGATCATGCGCGAGGTGGAGCACTGCAATCAGTTGCCGGTGCATCCGCGGCACCCGTATGTCGGTGACCTGGTCTTCACCGCATTCTCCGGCTCCCATCAGGATGCCATCAAGAAGGGCATGGCCGAGCGCCGCGCCAACCCCGAGGCGATGTGGGAAGTTCCCTACCTGCCCATCGATCCAATGGACGTGGGACGCAGCTACGAGGCGGTGATCCGGGTCAACAGCCAGTCCGGCAAAGGAGGCGTCTCCTACCTGCTGGAGCAGGAGCACGGCATAGAGCTGCCGCGCCGACTTTCCATCGAGTTCAGCCAGGTGGTACAGGAGGTCGCCGACCGCACGGGCAAGGAGATCACCTCGCGGATGATCTATCAGGCTTTTGCCGACGAGTACCTCGATCAGAACGAGCCCTTCGCACTGGTCGGCCATCGTCTCTCGTCGGAGCCCGACAGTCCCCGCGTGCACCTCGAGGCGCAGATTGCCCAGAACGGCGAGCGACGCACCATCCGCGGCGAGGGCAACGGGCCGCTGGCAGCCTTCGTTCGTGCGCTGGCTGCCGAGGGACAGGACGTGGAGATCATCGACTATCACGAGCACTCCCGCGGACAGGGCGCCGACGCCGAGGCGGTCGCCTACGTGGAAGTGCGCATCGACGGCGAGGCGGTGTTCGGCGCCGGCATCGACGAGAGCATCACCACCGCCTCGATGAACGCAGTGATGAGCGCCATCAACCGCAAGCTCTCCACCCAGGCGCCAGCGGCCAACGTCACCGCCGAGTCCCTCGTCTGACCGACTGCGGCAATCGACCGTGATGCGTACAGAGAAGGAAGAGCGTCACCCTCTTCCTTCTCTTGTTTTCACCGCTGACTTCTGACTTCTCGTTTCTCGGCTCTAGCTCGTCGTTACAGCCGGTTCTTGTACAGTTTCCCCGCTTTCATGATGAGCAGCAGCTGCTCTTCGGGGCGAGTCAGCACGGTGATATCGTCGAGCGGGTTGTCGTCCAGGACGATGAGGTCGCCGCGGGCGCCGGGGATGACTTCGCCGAAGTCGCCGCTGTGGCCGTAGGCGTCGGCGGCGTTGCAGGTGGCGGCGCGAAGCAGTTCGTCGGCTGGAACGACGTCCTTGCGCAGGTGAAATTCGTTGAGCTGATGGCGCTGCATGCGTCCCAGCAGGTCGGTGCCGAAGAGCATCTTGACGCCGTGGCGCTGGGCCATTTCGAGAGCCTTGCCGCCTGCGTCGAGCACGTCGAAGACCTTGCGCTGCAGATGCTCGGCCATGCCGGCTTCCACGCCTTCCTTGGCCAAGGCGTCGTAGGTGGCGAGCGTCGGCGTGAGGTAGGCATTGTGTTCGAGGAACAGTCGGCAGCTCTCTTCGTCCATCAGGTTGCCGTGCTCGATGGTCTTGACGCCTCGCGGGATCAGTCGATTGATGGCGCGTGCGGTGTAGGCGTGGGCCATGGTGTGGATGTTGGCGGCGGTGGCCTCTTCGACGATGGCATCGATTTCTTCCAGGGAGAACTGGGTACTGTCGATACGATCGGTCGGCGAGGAGACGCCGCCGGACGCCATGATCTTGATCTGGGTCGCGCCCTTGCGAATCTCGTCACGGGCGGCGCGACGCACCTCGCTGACTCCGTCGCAGACGCGACCCAGGCCCGCACAGCAGAAACAGCCCTCGAAGGTCTGCTGCCCCGGGCCGCGCATGTCGGCGTGGCCACCGGTCTGCGACAGGGCGTTGCCAGCGTACATGATGCGTGGGCCGACCAGGCTATCCTCGTCGACCGCTTTGGCCAGACCATGATCGGCGCCGCCGGCATCGCGCACGGTGGTGAAGCCGCGCATCAGCATGCCTTCGATCAGTTCGCTGGATTTGGCGCCCACATAGAACGGCGACAGCGTCTCGAGCAGAGCGAAGTTGGGGGTAATGGCGGTAACGTGGACGTGAGAGTCGACCAGGCCGGGCATCAGATAGCGACCCTGCAGATCGATCACTCGGTCGTCATTGCCCGTGAGCGGCGTTTCGCTGACCGCGACGATGCGGCCATCCTGGATGCGAACGTGGCGATCGGCGAGCACCTTGCCCCGGCGAGTGTCGATGATGTTGGCATTTGTCAGGCGTGTCGCGGTCATGGATTTTCCTCTTGGTGGCTGCCTTAGAACATTTTTTGCGGCAGGTAGAGCGAGAGTGCCGGGATCAGCACGATCAGCAGCAGGGCGACGATGTCCATTACCAGGAACCAGCTCACCCCCTTGAAGACTTCGGGCAGGGTGACGCTCTTGCCCAGCGCCCCCTTGATCACATAGACATTGAGGCCGATGGGCGGCGTGATCAGGCCGACCTCGAGCAGTTTCACGACGATGATGCCGAACCACACCAGGTTGAGGTCGGCGCCCTGAACCAACGGCAGTATCAGCGGCAGGGTCAGCAGCAGCAGCCCGATGGAGTCGATGAACATGCCCAACACCAGGTAGATCAGCGCGACGGCGAGCAGGATCCACCAGGTCTCGGTGCTGACGCCGAGAATGATCTCGGAGAAGGCCGCCGGTACGCCGCTCATGGCCAGGAAACGAGTGAAGAACAGCGAGCCGATCAGGATGATGAAGATGCTGGCGGTGCTCACGGCGGTACGCAGCAGGGCTTCGCGGATGGCGGCGCCGGTGAGGGAGCGGCGGGCCAGGGCGATCAGGGCGGCGATGGTGGTGCCGACGGCACCGGCTTCGGTGGGCGAGAAGACGCCGAGGAAGATGCCGCCGAGTACGGCGCCGATGAGCAGCGGCAGTGGCCAGATGTGCTTCAGAGCCTCCCATTTCTCGCTCCAGCTCGAACGCACGTCGGCATCGCCGGCCAGGCTCGGGTTGAGCTTGGTACGAACCATGATCATGACGATGTACAGCAGTGCCGACAGTACGCCGGGAATGAAGCCGGCCATGAACAGCTGGCCTACCGAGACCTGGGCGTAGACGCCGTATAGCACCAGCAGCACGCTGGGCGGAATCAGCGAGCCGAGAGTGCCCGAGGCGGCGATGGTGCCGGTCGCCAGCCCCTTGTCATAGTTGTGTTTGAGCATTTCGGGAACGGCGATGCGCGACATGGCTGCCGAGGTTGCTACGCTGGAACCGGAAGCGGCAGCAAAGAATGCCGATGCCATCACGCTCGACACGGCGAGCCCGCCCGGAAGCCGGGCCAGGTAGAGGCGCATGGCCTGGAACAATCCCTGTGTCATTTGAGTGGTCGTGCACAAATAGCCCATGAACAGGAACATCGGAGCTGCGGTCAGCTCCCAGGTGCCGACGAAATCGAAGGGGGTGGCCGAGATCATGCCCCAGGCCACGGGCATGCTGGTCATTTCGCCGATGCCGATGATCGATACCAGACCCAGTGCGACGCCGATTGGCACGCGCAGGGCGATCAGGACCAAGGCAATGGCAATGCCTGCCATGCCGATCTCGAGGTGACTCATGTCGGGACTCCTACAGCGCTTGGCGGAGACGCAGCGCCTTGATCATGTTGGCGAGGATGGCCAGGCACATGGCCGCGAAGCCGGTCGGTAACGCCCAGCGGCTGGGCCACAGGTAGAAGCGGAAGTTGGCCATGGCGGTTTCCAGCCGAGCGGTGGCATTCAGAGCATCGAGAAAGCTCTGGTAGCCGAGCATGCCGAAGTAGAGCAGCCCGAGAAGCCCGGCGAAGAGGTAGAGCGCCAGCTGCACCGAGGCGGGAAAACGGCCGACCAGCACGTCGACGCTGATGTGCTCCTGCTGAAGCTCGACATAGGCCAGCGGCAGGAAAACCACGGCGACCATGTAATAGAAGGAGACGACCTCGAGGGTGCCGGGAAAGGATCTGCCGAAGGCGTAGCGTAGCGCCACGTCCAGCGAGACATGCAGTGCCATGAGCACCAGGAACAGGGCAGAGAGCGCCAGGGCACCCTTGGCCGTCCAGCCACTCAGTCTCTCGATCGTTGTGGGATACATGCGGGGTCTCTCGTGTCTTGGTCCGAAGCGGAGAAGCCCAGTTCGAGCAGGGTCCGCTTCCAGAACAGCAGCATGTCGCGGTAGAGCTCGGGGTCGTCGCGCCAGATGCTCTGAGCGCCCATGCCGCGCATCATGCACAGGGTGGCGTTGAGAGCGACCCGCTTCTGGTGGGACGTGTGCTCGGCGCCGATCAGCAACTGCTCCCAGATGCGCTCCAGCGAGGCATTGAACTTGGCCGCCAGCGGAACCAGCACCTCCATGATGGCGGGGTCGGTGCGCGCGGTGGTCAGATACTCCAGGGTGACCATGTACAAGTCGCCCTTGAAGTGTTCGTGGAGCGCCTTCAACAGGGCGTCGAAGTCGAGTTCGCCTGCCTGGACGCGTGTCGCCATGTCGCGGACGCTGTCGACCTCGCGGTTGAGGAGATCTTCCAGGGCCGCCTGCATCAGCGCTTCCTTGGAGGGAAACTGATGCACCAGCGCGCCACGCGAGACGCCGGCCTGGCGGGCGACATCCACGGTCGAGGTGGCGCGAATGCCTTTCTGGAGGATGCACTCGATGGTCGCCTGCATGACCCGCCTTCGGGTGTGGCGTGAGCGTTCCTCTTGCGTCTGGCGTTTTGCCATGCTGAGTTCTCCGGGCAGAGGCCGCCTCCGGGAGGCGGCCAGGTGTCGCCGATATCAGTAGATACCGTAGTCTGCCGGCAGCTTATCGAAGATCTCGCGCATCGCCAGTTCGGCCAGGGCTTCCTCGTCCTCTCGGTCGACGTCGGCGAGCAACTCCTCCCACTTGGCATGGGTGGCCAGGAAGTCGTCGATCAAGGCTTCCGGGTCCTCGACGCCGTACTCGTCCCGCGCCGTGTCATAGACGCTCTCCAGCGCCTTCTCGCGGAAGGCCTCCACCGAGCCCATCAGGTCGTCGTCGGGCTCGTAGACGTTGTTGCCCTTGGCCTTGGCTTCTTCCAGCGCAGCTTCCGCGGTGCCCAGGTACTGGACGATCATGCGCGTCATGGCCTTGGCGGTGGCTTCCTTGAAGACATCGCGGTGGGCATCGCTCAGGCCGGCCCAGAAGTCGGCGTTGAAGCCCCACTGTGGGCCCGACCAATACATGCCGGTGGGCAGCAGGGTGGTGTGTTCGGCGACCTCCCAAAGCGAACGGTCGATGAGGTCGTTGGCGGCATTGGAGGCGCAATCCAGGGAACCGCGGTCGAGGCCGCTGTACATCTCGCTGGAAGGCACATTGACCGGGGTGCCGCCGGCCTCTTCGACCCACCGGGAAACGGTCGAGCCGGCGGTGCGGATTCGCTTGCCTTGCAGCTCGTCGAGATTGCGAACCGGTTCTCGGCAGAACAGCACGTAGGGAGGCGTGTTGTAGGCGCCGAGATAGACGATGTCCAGCTCCTCCCATTCGGCGAGCTGGGTGGGGTTGTTGAGGCTGAAGTCGGTGACGGCGAGGATGCCGGTCAGCGGATCATCGAAGTTGAAGCCCAGTTCCTGCACGGCGTTGGCCACCGGCATTTCGGACGGCGTGTAGACGGCGGCGTGGTGAGCCACCTGGGCGATATTGTCCTGAATGCCCTGCAGGCTGGCGCGAGGTGCCAGCAAAACCGTGCCTGTGTAGACTTCGGGCTGCAGTTCGCCGCCGGAGAGCGATTCGACGGTCTCGGCCCATTCGATGTAGCCATAGCGGGAGTGAGGATGCTGTTGATCGTAGAACGAGTTGGCAATGAACGAGGTCGAGGCCTGTGCCGAAGCGGTGAGTGCCGGCAGGGCGAGCGCGGCGACGGCCAGTGTCAGCGGGTGGCGGGTAAGCGTCATGTTGTTCTCCAGTCCGTGATGATCGGCAGCTTGTTTCTGTTGTGTGGTGTCATCTGGATGGCACGTTGCGGGATGGCGAACGCACGGGTTTCAATCTAGACTCCGTTCAACAAAAAAACAAACAGATCTGTTTGTTTTATCGTGACAGTCCTGGCGTTGGGTGCTCAACAACATGATGTCAAAGGAAAAACATGTCCGGCTGGATGCCAAGGGGACCTGGCGGGGCATTCGCATGATGCTGCCGCTGGCCGCCTTCACGGTGGCGTTCGGTCTGGCTTTCGGGGTGGCGGCCGTCCATCGGGGGTTGGCCGACTGGGAGGCGATGCTGATGAGCCTGTTCGTGTTCGCGGCACCGTCGCAGTTCGCGGCACTGGAGCTCTGGCATCCGCCCTTGCCACTGCTGGCATTGGCCGCGGTCACCCTGGCCATCCATACCCGTCACATGCTCATGAGTGCCGCGCTCTATCCGTGGCTCGAGCCGCTGCCGAGGCACCAGCAGTTCGCCATGGTGATACTGCTGACCGACTCCAACTGGGCCATGGCGCTGGGCGAATATCACCGTGGCGAACGTAATCTCGGCATCCTGCTGGGCGGTGGCATTGCGCTCTGGAGTGCCTGGGTGGTGGGCACGGGGGTAGGGTTGGCGTTCGGGGGCGGGATCACCGAGCCGGAGCGTTTTGGCCTCGACGTCATCATGCTCTGCTTCCTGCTGATGATCGTGGTCGGCGGCAATCCGCGTGCCGTGATGGCGTTGCCGTGGCTGGCGGCGGCGGCCAGTGCGTTGATGGCGTATTGGTGGTTGCCGCCCTACTTGCACGTGATGGTCGGGGCACTGACCGGTGGCGCTTTGGCCGTGATGCTGCCGGGGCGCTGGTTCGGTGCGACCGCTTCATGAGTGCGTCGGTGTCGTGGCAATCGCTGGTGGCGATTGGCCTCATGGTGGCCATTGCCTATGGGTCGCGCGTGGTGGGGTTGCTCATCATGTCGTACGTGCCGCTGGGCATCAGGGTGCGTCGCTTCATCGACGCCATGTCGAGCTCGGTCTTGATCGCCGTGATCACGCCGATGGTCGTGCATGGCGATGGCGGTACCAAGCTGGCGGCGTTGGCCGCTGGCGGTGTGGCGATCGCCTGGCGCAATCCGCTGCTGGCCATTGCATTGGGCATGGCCAGTGCGGCGGTGTGGCGATGGTGGTGGAGCGGGTAGCGGCTATAGCGGCGTCTTGCTCGCTTCGCCGGGAATCTCCCTGACCAGCTTTGGCACCAGGAAGCCCGGCAGCACCTCCCTGATGCTCGCAACCAGCTTGCGGGCTTCAACGTCGGGAACATCGAAATGCGCGGCGCCGGCCACCGGGTCGAGCACGTGCAGGTAGTAAGGCAGAACGCCGCACTCGAAGAGTCGCTCGGAAAGCGCGGCCAGGGCATCCACCGAGTCATTGACGCCGCGCAGCAGCACGCTCTGATTGAGCAGGGTCGCTCCTGCCTCTTTCAGTCTGGCACAGGCAGCGATCACGGCATCGTCGATCTCGTTGGAGTGATTGACGTGCAGTACCACCACCTTCTGCAGGCGAGTGACGGAGAGCCAGTCGAGGAGGCCGGCGTCGATGCGGTCGGGAATCACCACCGGCAGGCGCGTGTGAATTCGCAGGCGCTTGAGGTGGGGAATGGCGTCGAGCCGCTCGACGAGCCAGGCGAGTTGGCGGTCGCTGGCGGCCAGTGGATCGCCGCCGGAGAGGATCGCCTCGTGGATCGAGGGGTCGTTGCGCAGGTGCTCCAGGGTCTCGTCCCACTGGGCCCGAGAGGGGGCGTTGTCGTCGTAGGGGAAGTGGCGGCGGAAGCAGTAGCGACAGTTCACCGCACAGGCAGGGCTGGCAATGAGCAGCACGCGTCCCGCGTATTTGTGGATCAGCCCGCGGGCCGAGGTATGCGCGGCTTCATCGAGGGGGTCGGCTACGTAGCCCGGCGCAGGCTGGGCCTCCTCGCTCAGGGGCAGAACCTGTCGCAGTAGCGGGTCGTGTGGGTCGCCGTGGCGCATGCGGGCCAGAAAGGCTTCCGGCACACGCACCTCGAAGAGTCGGTTGCCCGCTTCGGCGCCGGGTAGCCATGCCGGATCGAGCCCCAGCCTTTGGCACAGCGCGTGAGGGTCGCGAAGCGCGCGAGCGAGTTGGCTTTGCCAGTCGGGCGTCACGGCCAGCGGGATGGCGTCCCGCTGGCGTGCTCGCTGCAAATCGGCGGGGCTTCGGGTTATCATGCAATCCACCAGTCAATGTTGGCGAGTTCGTTCTCGCCGAATGTCACCTCATGCGCGCCCCCGATCGGCATCGGGGGCGCGCTCGAACATGGAGCGATCATGGCGACGTATTCTACCAACGAATTCAAGGGCGGTCTGAAGGTGATGCTGGACGGCGATCCCTGCACCATTCTCGAGAACGAATTCGTCAAGCCGGGCAAGGGACAGGCCTTCAACCGCGTCAAGCTGCGCAACCTGATGACCGGACGGGTCTGGGAGCGTACTTTCAAATCCGGTGAATCCCTGGAGGCTGCCGATGTGCTGGAGCTGGAGATGGAGTTTCTCTACAGCGACGGCGAGATGTGGTACTTCATGATGACGGATGGCTCCTTCGAGCAGTACCCGGTAGAAAAGAAGGCACTGGGCAATACCGAAAAGTGGCTCAAGGAACAGGTGGCCTACACCGTGACCCTGTGGAACGACAACGTCATCAACGTCACGCCGCCCAACTTCATCGAACTGGAAGTCACCGAGACCGACCCGGGCGTCAAGGGCGACACCGCCCAGGGCGGTTCCAAGCCGGCGACCCTCTCCTCCGGCGCCGTGGTGCGCGTGCCGCTGTTCATCAACGAGGGCGAGTTGTTGAAGATCGATACGCGGACCGGCGAGTACGTCTCCCGCGCTTGAGGTGCGGCCCTTCCTGCGCTCGCTCATTCATCGTTGAATCCCGAGACGGCTTGCTCATTTAGCGCTGCTAAACTCCGCTGCCTTACTCGGGACTCGCCTAGCCTGAACATCGCTCGGAGAGGGCGCTAGGACGTCTTGTGCGGTTAGCGGCGTAGGGGATAGGTCGTAGAGAGGGTCTTTTGCCATGGATGGCAAAAGTAGCGTACAGGGATGTATTCACAGCGCCCTCTCGTAGACCTGTCGCCGGCAAGCCGCGGTTTCATGCTGCCCAACGTAGGCCACGCTTAAGTGCGTGGCCTTCGTCTTTTCTGGAGGAATCCTCGATGCCCACCGACTGGCGCCCCACCGCATCCATCGAGACCCTGCGCGAGCGCGCGCGCTTGCTGGCCGAGGTGCGCACCTTCTTCGCCGAGCGCGGGGTGATGGAGGTGGAGACGCCGGTGCTGGGCCACGCTGGCAGCACCGACCTCCACCTGGCGTCGCTCTCCTGCCAGGCGACCACCTCGGTGGGGCGAGAACGCCTGTGGCTGCAGACCTCGCCGGAATTCCATATGAAGCGCCTGCTCGCTGCGGGCAGCGGGCCCATCTTCCAACTGGCGAAGAGCTTTCGCGACGGCGAGGTGGGCCGTCGCCACAACCTCGAGTTCACCATGCTCGAGTGGTACCGCCCCGGCTTTGCCCTGGATGCGCTGATCGAGGAGACGGCGGCGTTGACTAGCCGCGTGCTTGGCCGCGAACCGGGGCCGCTGCGGCCTCGCCGTTATCGCGAGCTGTTCCGGGAGTCGCTGGGCCTCGACCCCTTTGTCGCCGAGCTGGCCGAGTTGCGACGGCTGGCCAGCGAGCGCGGCGGACTGGACATGGGCGATGCGCCCCGCGACGACTGTCTCGACCTGCTGATGAGTCTGGTCATCGAGCCGACGCTCGGCCGCGGTGGCCTCGACGTGGTGGTGGATTATCCGGCCAGCCAGGCAGCCCTGGCGCGGCGCCATCGCGACCCCGAGGACGGTGCCTGGCTAGCCTCGCGCTTCGAACTCTACTGCGAAGGGCTGGAACTCGCCAACGGCTACGACGAGCTCACCGACGCCGCCGAGCAGGCCGAGCGTTTCGCCGCCGACAACGCCGCTCGCCGTGCGGCGGGGCTGCCGGAAGTGGATGTCGATACTCGGCTGCTGGCGGCCCTGGCGCACGGCATGCCGGCAGGCAGCGGGGTGGCGCTGGGCCTCGACAGGCTGATCCAGCTGGCGCTGGGCAAGGCGAGCGTGGCGGAGGTGATGGCCTTTGCCACACCGCACTGCTAGCGATGCATCCCGAGCGGTATACCATCCTCACCGCTTGGAGGCGATCCGTCGACGGGCCTACGAGGGAGTGCCATACCCCCTTCCTGGGAGCTGCTACTTAGACCATTCCCCCTCTGCGGCCTGTCCCCGGCGTTCTTCGCAAAGCGTTACAAAGTGCCCCAGGGTCTGCCCCATGCTGACCATGCCACCGGGTGGCGTATCGGCGAAATCGACGGGCTCGGCGAAGCCCACCACCACGGTGGAGCCGAGCTTGAAGCGACCCATTTCCGCCCCCCTTTCCAGGTGGATCGGCTGGTCGAAGCGCGTGCGTTGGACCTGACCCGACAGCGGCGTGACCTGTCCGGCCCACACCGTCTCGATGGCGGCGACGATCATCGCCCCCACCAGCACCATCACCATGGGCCCGTGCTCGGTGTCGAAGTGGCACACCAGGCGCTCGTTGCGGGCGAAGAGGTTGGGGACATGGGCCGTAGTAGCAGCATTGACCGAAAAGAGTCGCCCCGGCACGTAGACCATCTCGGTGAGGGTGCCGGCGAGCGGCATGTGCACTCGGTGGTAGTCACGGGGCGACAGGTAGACGGTGGCGAAGCTGCCGCCGAGGTAGCGGCGCGCCGCCACGGTGTCACCGCCCAGCAGGTCGGCCAGGGCAAAGCGGTGCCCCTTGGCCTGCAGCAATAGCCCTGCCTCGATGGGCCCGAACTGCGAGAGGGTGCCGTCGGCGGGGCACAGTACGCCGTCGCCCAACGGTCGGGCATCCGCGGTGAGTGCCCGGGTGAAAAAAGCATTGAAGGTGGGGTAGGCGGTGGGCTCGGACTCCAGCGCCTGCCCCATGTCGACCTTGAACTGCTTGATGAATGCGCGGATCAAGGCGTTTTTTAACCACGGCAGGCGACACTCGGCGAGCTTCCCCACCAGCCGCGATAGCAGGTGGTGGGGTAGGGGGTACTGGATCAGGGAGAAGAGTCGAGATAGCAACAAGGGGGATACTCTGGCGAGACGGGCGACGGGCTAGATCGCTATCTTACTACCAATAGCTCGATGCTCGTAGCCCGCAGCTCGGAGCAGCGCGAAGCGCTCAGCGCTCCACGGGGGTGTCGTCGCGGTTGCCCCACTCCTGCCAGGAGCCGCCGTAGCCGCGCATCCGGGTGAAGCCCAGCGCACGCCCCACCAGCCAGGTGAAGCCGCTGCGGTGGTGACTCTGGCAGTGAGTGACGATCTCCATGTCGGGCGTGAGGCCCAGCGCCTCGAGTTCGGTGATCAGCTCGGCGTAGTCGCGGATGCGCAAACCTCGCTCGCGGTCCATGGCCTGCGTCCATTCGAAGTTCACTGCGCCTGGCACATGTCCGAGGCGGCGGTTGTTGCCGCGCTGGCCATCATACTCCTCGCGCGAGCGGGCATCCCATATCGCCATTCCCGGCTCGCCCAGGCGATCCTGAAGCTCCGCTCGGTCGATGCGCACCTCGGGGTGCAAGAATTCTGCCTGGTAGTCGCTGGGGGTGGGGGTGCGGCCTTCCCGGGATACCGGCTGGCCGCTATCCCGCCAGGCATGAATGCCGCCGTTGAGGTAGGAGTAGCGGGTATGGCCGATCAGCTCCAGGGTCCATAGCAGGCGTCCTGCCCAGCCGCCGCCCTCGTCGTCATAGGCCACCACGTGGGTATCGCGGGTCAGGCCCAGCTCGCTGAACAGCCGAGACAGCGCCTCGGCGGAAGGGGCGTCGGTGGGAGCCTCGCCCTCGCCACGCAGCAGTCGACGGTGGTCGAGGAAGACGGCGCCCGGCACGTGGCCCTCGGCATGACTCTCGGGGCGGAGCGGCACGTCGACGATCAACAGCGACGGGGCATCTAGGTGCTCGGCGAGCTGCTCGGGCTCGACGATCAGCGGCAATAGATTGTCTTCGGAACTCATGGCGATCTCCTGATCTTGGATCCTGTTGAGTCTAGGATTCATTCAGGCTATCGACGATGCGACGATAGCTGGCGAAACGTTCGGGGTGGATCTCGCCCCGCTCCACGGCCTCGCGCAGGGCACAGCCGGGCTCCTGGCGGTGACGGCAGTCGCGGAAGCGGCAGTGCCCCAGATGTGTGCGGAACTCGATGAAGCCTTCGGCGACTTGACGCTCGTCGAGATGACCCAGGCCGAATTCGCGGATGCCGGGAGAGTCGATCAGTTCACCGCTGCTGGTTTCGGCGGCGCCGCGGTGCTGGAAAGCATAGAGCCGCGCGGTGGTGGTCGTGTGGGTGCCTTTGCGGGTGTCCTTCGAGAGCGCGCCGATGCGCAAGGCTTCACCCGGCAACAAACGGTCGATGAGCGAGGACTTGCCCACCCCGCTCTGGCCCACGAACACCGACGTGCGTCCGGCGAGCTGGGTGCACAGGTCATCTAGCCCCGTGTCGCGAGCGGTGGTCGTGACAATCTCCGGGTAGCCGAGTGCCGCGTAACGCTCGAGCAATTCTCGCAGCTCGCCGCCCTTCTCGGGAAGCAGGTCGACCTTGTTGAGCACCAGTACCGGGGCGATGCCGGTGGCCTCGGCCGCCACCAGGTAGCGGTCGATCAGGTTGGCGTGGGGGGCGGGCTCCACGGCGAAGACGATTAGGATCTGGTCGATGTTGGCGGCTACCGGCTTGAGTTGGCCGTAGGCGTCCGGGCGCTCGAGCACGTTGTCGCGCTCGCCGCGCGCCACTACCACGCCGTCGACGATCTGGCCGTCGGCATCGCAGGCGGCGCGCCATACGACGCGATCGCCGGTGACCAAGCCGTCGAGGTTGGCGCGCTGGTGACAGCGTATCGGCGTGTCGCTTTCGTCGGGGCGTACCTCGATGGTGCGGCCGAAGTGGGCGATCACCCGCCCCGACCGCTCGGTGCCCAGCTCTCCGGCTGCGAGAGCGGTGTCCTCTCGGGCACTGCGCTTGGCGGCTCTTGCGGCGCGTTCGGCCTGGATCTTGTCGATGCGCCAGCGCTGCTGGCGACTCAGCTTGCGTTTGCTCATGGGCCCCTGAAGATCGGTACAATGGCAGCATTGTACTCACCCATTGCGTGCGCTGTCGCCAGCCTGGCGACGCGACGCCCTGCAAGGAAGTGGCCATGGCCAAGACGAGCAACGAGCCGGACCCGCGCAAGCAGCGCCTGGTATGGATCGACCTGGAAATGACCGGACTCGACCCCGAACGCGAACGCATCATCGAGGTGGCGACGCTGATTACCGACGACGACCTCAATCTGGTCGCCGAGGGGCCGATCATCGCCGTTCACCAGCCCGACACGCTGCTCGAGTCGATGGACGAATGGTGTACCAAGACCCACGGAGCGTCGGGGCTGACCGAGCGTGTGCGGCACAGTCGCGTGACCACCGCCGAGGCCGAGCGTGAGACGTTGGCCTTTCTGCACCGGTACGTCGACCCTGGCACCTCGCCCATGTGCGGCAACAGCGTGCATCAGGACCGTCGCTTTCTGGAGCGCGAGATGCCCGAGCTGCTGGCCTTCTTCCACTACCGCAACCTGGATGTCTCGACCCTCAAGGAGTTGGCCAAACGCTGGAATCCCGGCGCCACGGCGGGCTTCGAGAAGCGCAACGTGCATTTGGCCATGGACGACATCAAGGAATCCGTTGCCGAACTGGCCCACTACCGCCGGATGTTTCTGCGTCTTGAGGAGGACGACAGCGACGAGGAGGAATGACCCGGCTCCGCCGGGAGCCATGAGCTTTAAGCTGTAAGTAAAACTTTTTTTACCCGTAGGTGGAGGGCCATTTCCTGGCTTACGGCTTACGGCTTACGGCTTACGGCTTACCGCTATCAGTTGTTGGCGCTTCTCCCGCTGACGCGCCAGCGCCCAGCGTACGTGTTCGCGGACCAGGTCCGAGGGGTAGGCAAGGCGCGCGTACAGGGCAGCCTCGACGGCCTCGCTCCAGGGCGCGTTGCCGAGCCCCACGGCGAGGTTGCGCAGCCAACGCGTATAGCCGATGCGCCGTATCGGGCTGCCGGCGGTCTTGTCCAGGAACTCCTCCTCACCCCAGGCGAACAGCGACAGCAGACTCGCCCGGTCCAGGGCATGCCGCGGGGCGAAGTCATCCTCTGCGGTGGCTCGGGCAAAGCGGGTGAAGGGGCATACCAACTGGCAGTCGTCGCAACCGAACACGCGGTTGCCCATCGCCTCGCGGTAACACTCGGGAATGGCGCCGTGCAGTTCGATGGTGAGGTACGAGATGCAGGCCCGGGCGTCGACTACCCGGTCTTCGACGATGGCACCGGTGGGGCAGGCGGTCCGGCAGGCGCTGCAGCTACCGCAATGGTCGCCCTCGAAGGGCGGGTCCACGGGCAGCGGCAGGTCGATGTAGAGTTCACCGAGAAAGAACAGCGAGCCGGCCCGCGGGTTGAGCAGCATGGCGTTCTTGCCCACCCAGCCGAGCCCGGCCTTGCGCCCGAGCGCCCGTTCCATCACCGGGGCGGAATCGACGAAGGAGCGATGGCCGAAAGGGCCGACCTTGCCCTCGATCCACTGCGCCAGCGTCGCCAGGCGCTTGCGCATCAGCTTGTGGTAATCGCGCCCCACGGCATAGCGTGACACGTAGGCCGTCTGCGGCTGGCCCAGCACCTTGGCGCTCTCCACCTCGGCGGGCAGATAGTCCAGACGTACGCTGATCACGCGCAGGGTGCCCGGCACCAGCTCCGCGGGGCGAGTGCGCTTGGTGCCGTGCTTGGCCATGAAGCCCATCTCGCCCTGGTAACCGGCGTCGAGCCAGCGCGCCAGGCGGCGTTCGTCCTCGGCCAGGTCGATGTCGGTGATCCCCACCTGCTGGAAGCCGAGCTCGCGCCCCCATTGCTTGATGGTATCGGCGAGGCTGGACAGGTCGGTGTCGGTAGCGCAGGTCACGCAGCTCATGATCGGGCAAATATCGCGCAAGAGAGGCTGGGGATTGGCGAATCCGTCAATATGCGGACACACTTCACAAAAGTAACGAACCGCTGTTTGATAATGGCCGTGCAGCGGTGGCCACCATGATACGGCATTGCTGAAAGGGGAGACACCGCATGACCGAACCGCATCGTGCCGCGAGCTTGCTTACCCTGCGTCCCTTGTACCGCGCCGAGCAGGTGCGCGAGCTCGACCGCCGCACCATCGCCAGCGGTATCGAGGGCTTCGCGTTGATGCAGCGTGCCGCCTCGGCCGCCTGGCAGCGCCTCCTGGCCCGCTGGCCGGACGTGCGTCGTCTGACGGTGCTGTGCGGCGGCGGCAACAACGGCGGCGACGGCCATGTGCTGGCGGCGTTGGCCGCTGCGGCCGGGGTCCGGGTGCAACGCATCGCGCTCAAGGAACCCGAGGCGCTCCAGGGCGATGCCGCTCGCGCCGCGCAAATGGCCAGCGCTGCCGGGGTGGGGGTCGAGCTTTGGGAGCCCGACATGGCGCTCACCGGTGAGGTGATCGTCGATGCGCTGCTTGGCACCGGCCTCGGCGGCGAGGTACGCGGCGCCATGCGCGAGGCCATCGCGGCGATCAACGCCTGCGACCGGCCGGTGCTGGCCATCGACATCCCATCGGGATTGGCCGCCGACAGCGGCGCCGAGCTGGGCATCGCCGTGCGTGCCGCATGCACCGTGACCTTCATCGGCGACAAGCTGGGCCTGCACACGGGGCGTGCGCCGTCGCTCACTGGCGAGGTGGACTTCCAGCCCCTGGGCGTCGATGCATCGTCCCAGCGGGATCTGTTGCCGGCGGCCCAACTGCTCGATGCCGCGCTGATTCCGGCGCTGCTGCCGCCGCGTGACCGTGATGCTCACAAGGGTGCCATGGGCCATGTCCTGGTGGTGGGCGGTGCGCCCGGTTTTGGCGGGGCGGCACTGTTGGCCAGCGAGACGGCGGGACGACTCGGTGCCGGCAAGGTCAGCCTCGCCACGGCGCCGGAGCATGTCACGGCGAGCCTGGTACGCCGCCCCGAGGTGATGGTGCACGCCATGCGCGGCGCTACCGACCTGGGCGAGCTGCCTGTGGCGGCGGACGTACTGGTGGTGGGTCCGGGGTTGGGGCAGGGCGCCTGGGGCCAGGGCATGCTGCAGGCGGCGCTGGCTGCCCGGCGTCCGCTGGTAGTCGATGCCGACGGCCTCAACCTGCTGGCTTCGCGCTGGCCGGACGAGCGGCGCGACGACTGGGTGCTCACCCCGCACCCCGGTGAAGCCGCCCGGCTGCTGGGCGTTAGCCCCGCCGAGGTGGAGGCCGACCGGCCTGCCGCTGCCATGGAGCTGCAGCGTTGTCGCGGCGGCGTGGTGGTGCTCAAGGGGGCCGGCAGCCTGGTGGCCACCGCCGAGGGGCTCGCCGTGTGTCCTTACGGCAACCCCGGCATGGCCTCGGGCGGCATGGGCGATGTGCTTTCCGGAATGCTCGGTGCGCTTATCGCTCAGGGGTTGACACCAGCGCTCGCCGCCTGGGCCGGGGTCGTGGTGCATGCGCGGGCGGCCGACGAAGCGGCGGGAGAGTCGGGCGAGCGTGGCCTGCTGGCGGGCGATCTGGCATCCTATGCGCGAAAACTGGTCAACCCCGATGCCCCTTCCCGGGGCATGGTGCAGGACAGGTAGCGATAATGCGCGTGCGACTCGATGATGAAGAGCGCCAGGTCGCCTTCGGCGAATGCCTGGGGCGAGCCCTGGGCGGGCGTGGCCGCGTGCATCTGGCCGGCGAGCTGGGGGCCGGCAAGACCACGCTGGCTCGCGGCGTGCTGCGCGCCTACGGCCATTACGGGCCGGTGAAGAGCCCGACCTATACGCTGGTCGAGCCCTATGAGTTGAACGGTCAGCGCCTTTTTCATTTCGACCTCTATCGGCTGGGTGATCCCGAGGAGCTGGAGTTCATCGGCGGACGCGACCTGTTCGGCGAGGAGGCGCTGATTCTCGTGGAATGGCCGAGTCGCGGAGCTGGCTGGCTGCCGGAACCCGATCTGGAGGTCAACCTGCGCGTGGCCGTGCCGGGGCGTGAAGCCCTCCTGGTTGCTCACACCGCACTGGGTCGCGAAGCCCTGGCCCGGCTTGCGGAAATGCCTTCATTGGCCGTTATCCCCCCTGCTGAGGAGCGTGACGCGACATGAGCGGATTAGGACGTCTGTGTCGCTGGTGTACCCTCCCGAAGAGATGGCGCAGTGCGTGGCTGACGTCGTGCCTCGTGCTGTTCGCGCTGCCGGTTGGCGCCGCCGAGGTGGACAACGTGCGCCTTTGGGCGGCTCCCGACCACGCACGACTGGTCTTCGACCTCTCCACTGCCGCGGATGCCGATGTCTTTCTGCTCGACGATCCGAGACGTCTGGTGATCGACCTGGAAGAGAGTGGCCTCAATACCGATCTGGCGCGCCTCGATCTCGAGGGCAGCGCCATCAGCGAGGTGCGCAGCGGCATCCGTGACGGAACCGGCCTGCGTGTGGTGCTGGAGCTCGCCCGCGACATCGAGCCGCGTCATTTCTCGCTGCCCCCCAACGATCAGTACGGCCATCGGCTGGTGGTGGACATGGAGTATCCCGGCGAGAGCGCGGTGGAGAACCCCATCGACCCCATCGAGGCGATGATCCGCGAACAGGAGATCGCTGCCGAACGCGCGCATCGCGAAGGTACGGGCGAAGCGACCTCGTCGGTCGAGTCCGCCGATACCGTCACGCAGCCGGCCAAGCCGCATCCCAAGCGCGACATCATCATCGCCATCGATGCCGGTCACGGTGGAGAGGATCCCGGCGCCATCGGCCCCAGCGGTACGCGCGAGAAGGATGTCGTTCTGGAGATCGCGCGTCGTCTGCAACGGCAGGTCGATAGTGTTGACGGCTTCCGCGCGGTGATGATCCGCGACGGTGATTACTATATCGGGCTGCGCCAGCGAACGCGCATCGCCCGCGAGCAGAAGGCGGACTTCTTCGTCTCGATTCACGCCGATGCCTTCAACAGTCCGCGTCCCAACGGCAGTTCCGTCTACGCGTTGTCTCAGCGCGGCGCCACCTCGGAGACCGCTCAGTGGCTGGCCGAGAGCGAGAATCAGGCCGACCTGATCGGCGGCGTGGATGGCAGCCTGTCGCTGAAGGACAAGGATGAAGTGCTTCGCGGGGTGTTGCTCGACCTGACCATGACTGCGACGCTCAACGATTCGCTGTCAATCGGTGGCCAGGTGCTGGATCGACTCGGACGCGTCAACCGCTTGCACAAATCGCGGGTCGAGCAGGCCGGTTTCATGGTTCTCAAGTCGCCGGACATTCCCTCGCTGCTGGTCGAGACGGGCTTCATCTCCAACCCCGACGAGGAGCGTCGCCTGCGCGACGAGGCTTACCAGCAAAGGCTCGCCGAAGCCCTGTTCAGCGGTTTGCGCGAACACTTTCAGCGCAACCCACCGCCGGCCAGCCTACTGGCCTGGCAGCGCGACAACCAGCGCAGCACTGCCGGCAACCAGTATCGGATCCAGCCGGGTGATACCCTGTCCGAGATCGCGGCCCGGCATCAGGTGCCCGTCGCGCAGCTCAAGCAAGCCAACGAGCTCAACGGCGACGTGATTCGCGTCGGCCAGGTGCTGCGGATACCCCGTTCATAAGCTGTAAGCTGGAAGAGCGACGCTTTGCGCCTGGAAGTGCCGGGCTTCGCCCGGAGTTAGAAGAACGCCCGCTTCGCG
Source organism: Pseudomonadota bacterium (assembly GCA_051749645.1). Classification (GTDB taxonomy): domain Bacteria; phylum Pseudomonadota; class Gammaproteobacteria; order Pseudomonadales; family Halomonadaceae; genus Halomonas. The sequence continues at coordinate 396,107 of JBNJIT010000003.1, read as the reverse complement.
GGCTCAAGTTAGGAGCTGGAAGAAAACCTTGACTCCAAGGCAGGTGATATGATGTTGCGTTCCAGCTTCCAGCTTCCAGCTTCCAGCTTCCAGCTTCCAGCTTCCAGCTATCGTGGAGTGATATGTCAGAACAGCGCCGTATCCGGGTTCTCGACCCGCGACTCGCCAACCAGATCGCTGCCGGCGAGGTGGTGGAGCGCCCCGCTTCGGTGGTCAAGGAACTCGTCGAGAATGCCATCGACGCCGGCAGCCGCCGCATCGAGGTCGATCTGGAGGCGGGCGGTGCGCGGCTGATTCGCGTGCGCGACGATGGCTGTGGCATCGAGGAAGCCGACCTGCCGCTGGCGCTGTCGCGGCATGCCACCAGCAAGATCGCTTCCCTCGAAGAGCTGGAGGGCTTGCCCAGCCTCGGGTTTCGGGGGGAGGCGCTGGCCTCCATCAGTTCGGTATCGCGCCTGGAACTTGCCTCCAACGTCGACGACGACCCTACTGCCGGCTGGCGGGTGGTTGCCGAGGGACGTCAGATGGAACCGCGAGTGTCTCCGGCACCGCACCCTCGTGGCACCTCGGTGACGGTGCGTGATCTGTTCTTCAATACGCCGGCGCGACGCAAGTTCCTGCGTACGGAAAAGACCGAGTATGGGCATGTGGAGGAAGCCTTTCGGCGCCTGGCGCTGTCACGCTTCGACATGGCCTGGACGCTGCGTCATAACCAGAAGACCGTGCATCAGCTACCGGCTGCCGACGACCCGGCGGGGCACGAGCGTCGTGTGGCCGCGCTGCTGGGCAAGACGTTCCTGGACAATGCTCTGCACCTCGACCTCTCTGCCGGTCATCTGCGTCTGTCGGGGTGGGTGGGCTTGCCGACCCACTCGCGCGCCCAGGCCGATCAGCAGTACTTCTTCGTCAACGGTCGCGTGGTGCGCGACCGTCTGGTGGCGCATGCCATTCGCCAGGCGTATCGCGATGTGCTGTTCCATGGCCGGCATCCCGTGTTCGTACTCTATCTCCAGCTCGATCCGGCAGTGGTGGACGTCAACGTCCACCCCACCAAGCACGAGGTGCGTTTCCGCGACGGCCGGTTGGTGCATGACTTTCTCTTCTCCAGCCTGCATCGGGCGCTGGCCGAGGCACGCCCCGGCGAAGGCACTGGCGTCGAAACGGCCCAGCCGGACGTCGAAGACGAGCGGCAGGTGCGCGAAGCGGCCGGACGCTGGCAGCAGCAGCCCATGGCGTTGCACGAGCGTGAAGAGCGTGCGAGTCCGGATCGCGTTCGCGCCTTCATGGAGGGCTACCGTGCCTTGCATCCCCAGCACGAAGAGACGCTGCTGACACCCCAGCCGGCTATGCCCGGCGCCGGTGGCGCGGCAGCCGACGTGGCCACTGCCGAGCGTCAGGACGCACCGGCTTCCGCGGCACCCCGGCTCGCCCCGGAAGATGCAACGCGTCCGCCGCCACTGGGTTATGCCGTGGCGCAGCTTCACGGTATCTACATTCTCGCCCAGAGCGAGCGGGGCCTGGTGGTGGTCGACATGCACGCCGCCCACGAGCGGATCGTCTACGAACGCATGAAGACCCAAGTGCATCAGGGCACCCTGGAAGCGCAGCCGCTGCTGGTGCCGGTGTCGCTGGCGGCGAGTGCCGCCGAGGTGGCCACCGCCGAGGCCGAACGGGAGGCCTTTGCGCGCTTCGGCGTGGAACTCGACGTGGCCGGGCCGGAGACGCTGCTGGTGCGCCAGGTGCCGGCGCTGCTCGGCAATGCCGACGTGGAAGCGCTGGTGCGCGACATGCTCGGCGACCTGGATCGCTATGGGCGTTCCGACCGGCTCGAAGCGCACGTCAATGAGCTGTTGGCCACCATGGCCTGTCACGGCAGCGTGCGCGCCAACCGCCAGCTGACCCTGGCCGAGATGAACGCCCTGTTGCGTGACATGGAACGCACCGAGCGTAGCGGGCAATGCAACCACGGTCGTCCCACCTGGACCGAGATGAGCCTGAAGGAGCTGGACCGCCTGTTCCTGCGCGGCCAGTGAACTTCGATGTAATGAACTGTGCCGTTTTACAAGAGGCGCCGGGGACAGGTCGTAGAGGAGGTCCGGTTCCAGGGATGGAATCGGTAGCGTCCAGGGAAGGATTCACAGCGCCTCCCCGTAGACCTGTCGCCGGATCAGCCTCTTCGGGAGCCCGCATGCTCGACGAACGTCCCCTCGCCATCCTCCTGATGGGCCCTACTGCCGCCGGCAAGACCGACCTGGCCATCGAGCTCCACGAGCGACTGGGCGTCGAGCTGATCAGCATGGACTCCGCCATGGTCTATCGCGGCATGGACATCGGCAGCGCCAAACCGTCGTCGCAGGAGCTGGAACGGGCACCACACCGCCTGATCGACATCCGCGATCCGGCCGAGCCGTACTCGGCGGCGGAATTTCGCACCGATGCCCGACGCGAGATGGCCGCGATCACAGCGGCGGGGCGCATTCCTCTGCTGGTGGGCGGTACCATGATGTACGCCCAGCGGCTGCTGGAGGGAGTGGCCAATCTGCCGGCTTCCGACCCGGCGGTGCGAGCTGAGTTGCAGCGTGAGGCCGAGGTGTACGGTCTGGCTGTCCTGCATGCCGAACTCGACCGCGTCGATCCGACCTCGGCGGCGCGCATTCACCCCAACGATCCGCAGCGACTGTTGCGAGCGCTGGAGGTGTACCGTATCAGTGGCCGGCCCCTTGCCGAGCTGTGGCGCGAGCAACGTCCAGAAACCTTTCCTTGGCGGACGTTGTCGATAGGAATCGGGCCCGCAGAGCGCCGTATTTTGCATGCGCGTATCGCTGAGCGCTTCGATGCCATGCTGGCCGCCGGGCTGATCGACGAAGTGGCAGCGCTCAAGGCGCGAGGCGATCTGCATTCCGGGCTGCCATCGATGAAGTGTGTGGGGTATCGTCAAGTCTGGGAATATCTGGAAGGCGAAGGCGACCTCGCGCGTCTGCGCCACCGCGGCGTGGTGGCAACGCGACAGTTGGCCAAGCGGCAGTTGACCTGGCTGCGTCGCTGGCCGGGGCTCGAGTGGATCGATTCCGATGCCGATGATGCACGCCAAACGCTTCTGAAACTCGTGCGCGAATCGGTCGGTTAGCGTAAGATGAGCGCTTCGAGCGGCCGGGTGACCCGCCCCAATAGCACAACTTCCACCCCTCAAAGAAAACCATTAGGGAGAGGCAAAATGTCCAAAGGGCAGTCCCTTCAAGACCCATACCTGAACATTCTGCGCAAGGAGCGCATTCCGGTATCGATTTTTCTGGTCAACGGGATCAAGCTGCAGGGGCAGATCGAATCCTTCGACCAGTTCGTGATCCTGCTGCGCAACACCGTCAGCCAGATGGTTTACAAGCACGCCATTTCCACGGTGGTTCCGTCGCGCAACGTGCGTCTGCCGCCCCAGGATCCTGCTGCCCAGCCGGAAAACAACGAGTGAGGTCAGTGATTGTTTTTTGAGCGCCCCGACGCCGGCGAGACGGCGGTACTCCTGCATGTGGACTTTCAGGACGAGCGGGAGCGTGAAGATCCGGGCGAATTCCTGGAGCTGGTGCGCTCTGCGGGAGCGGAACCGGCTACGCTGCTGACCGGAAGCCGGCAGCGCCCCGATCCGCGCACCTTCGTCGGCAGTGGCAAGGTGGAGGAGCTGCGCGAGGCGCTGGCCGTGCATGGGGCTGAGCTGGTGATCTTCAATCATGCATTGAGCCCGTCGCAGGAGCGCAATCTGGAACGCTCGCTCGCCTGTCGCGTACTCGATCGCACGGGGTTGATCCTCGATATCTTCGCTCAGCGGGCACGCACTCACGAGGGCAAGCTGCAGGTCGAGCTGGCCCAACTGGAGTACATGTCCACGCGCCTGGTGCGCGGCTGGACCCACCTGGAGCGCCAGAAAGGCGGTATCGGTCTGCGTGGGCCGGGCGAGACCCAGCTCGAGACCGATCGCCGGCTGCTGCGCTCGCGCATCAAGGCGATACACAAGCGCCTCGACAAGGTGCGTAGCCAGCGCAGCGAGAACCGGCGGGCGCGCTCGCGGGCCGAGATTCCCAGCGTTTCGCTGGTGGGCTACACCAATGCCGGCAAGTCAACGCTCTTCAACGCGCTGACTGAGTCGAAGGTCTATGCGGCGGATCAGCTGTTCGCTACCCTCGACCCGACCTTGCGCCGTCTGGAGATCGACGACGTCGGGCCGGTGGTGCTGGCCGATACCGTGGGCTTCATTCGCCACCTGCCGCACAAGCTGGTCGAGGCGTTTCAGGCCACGCTGCAGGAGGCCGCCGAGGCAGCGTTGCTGGTGCATGTGATCGATGCCGCCGACCCGGATCGCGAGCTCAACGTCACACAGGTGGAAGAGGTGCTCGACGAGATCGGCGCCCTCGACGTGCCGATGCTCAAGGTCATGAACAAGATCGATCTGTTCGACAGCGCTCCGCGCATCGAGCGCGACGGTGAGGGGCGCCCCGAGGTGGTGTGGCTCTCGGCCCAGCAGGGGCGCGGTATCGACCTGCTCTACCAGGCACTCTCGGAGTGCCTGGCTGACGACGTGATCGACTTTTCGCTCACGCTCGCTCCCGAACAGGGCCGCCTGCGCGCGGGGTTGCACGAGCTCGGGGCGGTGCGCGAGGAACATTTTGACGAAGCCGGGCACACACGCCTGGTGATTCGCCTGCCGCGTCGCGACTTCCTTCAACTGATGGCGCGGCTCGGCGAGCGCGCCGAGGATTACTTGCCGCGCGAATTGCAGGAGCGTCCGGTGTGGGAATCGTGATCCCACCGGACGATACGCACAGTACAGAACAGGGCCATGGCGCCTGAGGCGCCGATAGGATGGCAACCGACGCCGCGCCGACCGTGCGACGGTATCGGCAGACAACGCTAGAGTGGAGACGACGTATGGCTTGGAACGAGCCTGGTGGTGGCAACCAGCATGATCCGTGGAGCGGCGGGGGGCGACGCGGAGGCGGCGGCAACCGTGGCGGCAATCAAGGGCCACCTGACCTCGACGAGGCGCTGAAGAAGTTTCAGGACAAGCTCAACGGCTTGTTGGGCGGCCGTGGCGGCAAGGGCGGCGGCAAAGGTGGCAAGGGCGGCGGTGGTCGTCCACGCAACGCCTTCACCCTGCCGGGGCTGCTGGTCGTCATCGCTCTGGCGGTATGGGCGGCTTCCGGATTCTACTTGGTCGACCAGGCCGAACGCGGTGTGGTACTGCGCTTCGGCAAGTTTCAGGAAGTCGTGACGCCTGGCCTGCATTGGAACCCGCCGCTGATCGACGACGTACGCATGGTCAACGTGACCCGCGTCCGCTCGCTGACCCAGACTCAGTCGATGCTCACCCGCGACGAGAACATCGTCGAGGTCGAGATCTCGGCTCAGTATCAGGTGGCGAGCCCGCGTGACTTCATGCTCAACGTGCGCAACCCGCAGCTCTCCATCGAGAATGCGCTGGACAGCGCTCTGCGCCACGTGGTGGGCGGCACCGACATGATCGAGATCCTGACCTCGGGGCGCGAGATTCTCGGTAGCTCCGTGGCAAGCCGTCTGCAGTCCTATCTGGACAGCTACGGTACCGGTATTCGGCTGCAGACCATCAACATCGAGTCCACCGCGGCGCCCGATCCGGTCATCGATGCCTTCGATGACGTGATTCGCGCCCGTGAAGACCGCCAGCGCACCATCAACGAGGGCATGGCCTATGCCAACGCCATCATCCCCGCGGCGCAAGGTCAGGCTCAGCGCCTGGTCGAGCAGGGCCAGGGGTACCGCGAGTCGGTGGTGGCCGAGGCACAGGGTCAAGCCAACCGCTTCAATGCGCTGCTGGCCCAGTACCGCAATGCACCGGAGATCATGCGCGAACGCCTCTACCTGGACGCCATCGCCGAAGTGTTCGGCAAGACGCCGAAAGTACTGGTGGATGTCAGCGACGACGCGCCGCTCATGTACCTGCCGCTCGACCAGCGGCCTGGGGGCGCGCGCAGCAATGCCGACGCCGAACAGGGCGAAAGCGGCGAGCTCGACCCGCGCGTGCTGGAGCGCATGCGCAACCTCGAATCGCAGAGCGGTAGTCAAAGCAACAGCAACTCCAGTGGGATCCGCAGGGAGGGCCGCTAAATGATCAATAACCGTTCCCTGCTCATCGTCGGCGGCCTGGCCGCTGCGGCATGGCTGGCCAGCAGTAGTCTCTACGTGGTCGACGAGACCGAACGCGCCGTGAAGCTGCGTTTCGGTGAGGTCATCGAGGAGAACATCCAGCCGGGTCTGCACTTCAAGGTGCCGATCACCCAGACGGTGCGCAAGTTCGACACTCGTGTGCTGACGCTGGACACCGACCCCAGCCGCTACCTGACCCTGGAGCAGAAGGCGGTGATCGTCGACTCCTACGTCAAGTGGCAGGTGGTCAATCCCACTCGCTACTACGAGGCCACCTCGGGCGATGAGATGATGGCCACTCGACTGATCCAGCCACGGGTCGATGAGAGCCTGCGTAACGAGTTCGGTCGCCTCGACCTGCAACAGATCATTGCCGAGCGTCGCGACGACCTCATGACGGGGCCTACCGACGAGCTCGACGACCTGCTGCGCGACGAGCTAGGGGTGGCGATCCTCGATATCCGCGTCAAGCGCATCGACCTGCCTGAGGATGTCTCCTCGGCGGTATACGAGCGGATGCGTTCCGAGCGTGAGCGCGAGGCCCGCGAATGGCGTGCCCAGGGCAAGGAAGAGGCGGAGCGCATTCGCGCCAACGCCGACCGGCGCCGTCAGGTGCTGCTGGCCCAGGCCACCGAGCGAGCCGAGACGCTGCGCGGCGAAGGTGACGCCGAAGCCGCGGCGATCTTCTCGGAAGCCTATGGCAAGGACCAGGAGTTCTATCGCTTCTGGCGCAGCCTGAACGCCTATCGCGACAGCTTCAGCGACGATCAGGACATGCTGGTGCTCGACCCGACGAGCGACTTCTTCCGTTATCTCAAGAGTCCGGACGTGATCGACGAGGAGTAATCGCGCTGCCGGGATGTCCCGCCCGCGCATGCCGGGCGGGGTTCATCCCCGGAGCAAACGTGGTAGACTCCTGCAACCGGGCGGTAGCCCGGTTTTTTTGTGGGCGTTCCCGGTCGCTCTCCGCCTCGATTCCCTCGTTTTCAGGATGGATGCCATGACCATTGCTGACCGCTGGCTGCTGCCCGACGGCATGGATGAAGTGCTGCCGCCCCAGGCGAGCCGCATGGAGGAGCTGCGCCGGGCGCTGCTCGATCTTTACCACCGCTGGGGTTACGATCAAGTCATGCCGCCCCCGGTGGAGTTCCTCGACTCGCTGTTGACCGGCACCGGCAGCGATCTCGACCTGCAGACCTTCAAGCTCACCGATCAGGCCACTGGCCGCCTGATGGGCGCCAGCGCCGACGTCACTCCGCAGGTGGCGCGCATGGATGCCCACTCCATGCGGCATCAGGGGCCATCGCGGCTGTGCTATTGCACCAACGTGCTGCGTGCCAAGGCCGATCAGAACCAGGGAGGGCGTAGCCCGGTGCAGGTGGGCGTCGAGCTGTTCGGCCATGCCGGCCCCGAGGCGGACCTGGAGATTCTTCGCCTGTCGTTGGCCAGCCTTAAGGCAGCCGGTGCCGAGGAGCTCCATCTGGCACTGGGCCATGTCGGCATCTACCGCAGCCTGGTAGAGGCCGCGGCGCTGGATGCCGACCAGGAGCGTGCGCTCTACGAGGCGCTGGCGCTCAAGTCACCGGGGGCGCTGGCCAGCGAGGTCGCGGCCAGTGTCCGCGACCCGGGCGTTGCCGGCATGATCGAAAGCCTGGGCACCCTGCACGGCGGCCCCGAGGTGCTGGATGCCGCCCGCGATGCCCTGGCCGGGGCGCCGGCAGCGGTCGGCGAGGCGTTGGCCCGGTTGCGTGCCCTCGCTGCTGGCGTGACCGCCGAGCACCCCGAGGTGGCCTTGTACGTCGACCTGGGTGAGCTGCGCGGCTACCGCTATCATACCGGCATGATGTTCGCTGCCTTCGTGCCCGGCTATGGCCAGGCGCTGGCCAAGGGTGGGCGCTACGATGATACCGGACGCGCCTTCGGGCGGGCCCGGCCGGCGACGGGGTTTTCCATGGATCTCAAGCTGCTGGCCACCCTGGGGCATCACGAGCCGCCCTGCGATGGCATCTGGGCGCCCGCCGAAGGCGACGGTATCGCCGAGGCGATCGCCGACTTGCGCAGTGGCGGCGAGCGTGTGGTGCAGGCGTTGCCCGGGCAGTCGACCGGCCCCGGTGCACATCGCTGCAGCCGCCAGCTGGTGTGGCGCGACGGGCAGTGGCAGGTTGCGGACCTGGAAGAGTGAGCGCGGCGTGAGGCAAGCGGACTGACCGCCAGCAGGCTGTCGGGCTTGACCGATATCCAATCCGGCCCGCCGGCCAAACCTGGCTAGACGCCAGCCGGCGGTGCAGCAACGAGAGACGAGAGAGCAATGGGCAAGAACGTAGTGGTACTGGGCACCCAGTGGGGTGACGAGGGCAAGGGCAAGGTCGTCGACCTGCTCACCGAGTCTGCCGCGGCCGTGGTTCGCTTCCAGGGCGGACACAATGCCGGGCATACCCTGGTGATCGATGGCGAGAAGACCGTCCTGCACCTGATCCCTTCCGGCATACTGCGTCCCGACAAGACCTGCGTCATCGGCAACGGCGTGGTGCTGTCACCGGAAGCGTTGATCAAGGAGATCCGCGAGCTCGAGGCCAAGGGCGTGCCGGTGCGCGAGCGCCTGCGGTTGTCTCCGGCATGTCCGCTGATCCTGCCCTACCACGTGCGCCTCGACCAGGCTCGCGAGAAAGCACGCGGTGTGGCCAAGATCGGCACCACCGGGCGCGGCATCGGCCCGGCCTACGAGGACAAGGTGGCGCGCCGCGGCCTGCGCCTGGGAGACATGCTCCACCGCGAGCGGTTCGCTTCCAAGCTCGGTGAGGTGCTCGACTATCACAACTTCGTGCTGACCCACTACCATGGCGAGGAGCCGGTCGATTTCCAGCAGGTGCTCGACAGCGCCATGCAAATGGCCGAAGAGTTGCGCCCCATGGTGGCCGATACGGTAGGGTTGGTGCATCAGATGCGCCGTGCCAGCGAGAACATCCTCTTCGAAGGGGCCCAGGGCTCGCTGCTCGACATCGACCATGGCACCTATCCCTACGTCACCAGCTCCAACACCACCGCCGGTGGCACGGCCACCGGTTCCGGCGTAGGGCCGCTCTACCTGGACTACGTACTGGGCATCACCAAGGCCTACACCACTCGCGTCGGTTCCGGACCCTTCCCCACCGAGCTGTTCGACGAGCACGGCCGTCACCTGGCCGAGAAGGGGCACGAGTTCGGTGCCACCACCGGCCGCCCGCGGCGCTGCGGCTGGTTCGATGCGGTAGCTCTGCGCCATGCGGTGCAGATCAACTCGGTTTCCGGCCTGTGCCTGACCAAGCTCGATGTGCTCGACGGCCTGGAAAACATCCGTGTCTGCGTGGGTTATCGAAGCAAGGATGGCGAGGTGCTGGACACGCCAGTGGATTCCGAGGGGTACGAAGCCATCGAACCCCTTTACGAAGACCTTCCCGGCTGGAGCGAGTCAACCCTGGGGATCAAGCGTGTCGAGGAACTGCCGGCCAATGCCCGTTCCTACATCAGTTTCCTCGAGGAGAAGGTGGGCGCCAGCATCGACATCATCTCCACCGGACCGGAGCGCAACGAGACCATCGTGCTGCGTAATCCCTTCGACGGATAGCTCGCCGGAACTGGAAATGGTGCTGCATTGCCGAAGGCCGGGCCCTTGCCCGGCCTTCGGCGTTTCTTGCGTATCGTCCGCGGTTGGTGGCCGGCAATGCGAGCGATGCAGTCGCTGCCGTTCAGTTGATCTGTCGGCGCTGCGCTTCCATGCGTGCCTGGAACACTCCCATGATGCGCTCGTAGAGGGCGCGGCCCAGCCGGGCATCTTCGATACCGGCATCCACGTTGGAGTTGTCGTTGACCTCGATGACCACGGCACGCTCACCGCACTGCTTGATGTCGACGCCGTACAGGCCGTTGCCGATCAGACGGCACGCCTTGAGGGCCGCCTGCAGCACGGCGGGAGGCACTTCGGTGGGATCGTGCGTGGTAAAGCCGCCACTCTTCACGCGTGAGCCGGAGTGATCGTAGATCTGCCAGTGCCCGCGTGCCATGTAGTAGCGACTGGCGAACAGCACCTGACCGTCGAGCACGCCGATGCGCCAGTCGTATTCGGTGGGCAGCCACTCCTGGAGCAGCAGCAGCGCGGATGTTGCGAAGAGTGTCGCGGCCTCGCGTTCGAGATGTTCGAGGTCGGTGACTTTCACCACGCCACGGGAGAAGCTGCCATCGGGTATCTTGAGAACCTGGGGAAACGTCAGCCCGGCGAGGCGCTCGGCGAGCCGGCCACGGTCGCGGCGCTGCAGCAGGTGGCCTTCCGGGGCCGGAACGTTGCGCGTGCGCAGCAGGGCGTGTAGATAGATCTTGTTGGTGCAGCGCAGGATGTCCTGAGGCGCGTCGATCACCACCAGGCCCTCGTGCTCGGCCTGGCGGGCCATGCGGTAGGTGTGGTGGTCCAGCGCCGTGGTCTCGCGAATGAACAGGCCGTCGAACTCCGCCAGGCGACCGGCATCGCGGCGGGTGATCAGCGACACGTCGATGCCTAGCTTGCGTCCGGCACGGATGAAGGCGCGCAGTGCACCGCGGTTGCTGGGTGGCAGGGCTTCCTGGGGATCGATGAGAATGGCCAGGTCGAAGCGATAGCGCTTGCGTGCCTTGGGCGTTCGCCACACCTTGCGCGAGAGCTCGCCGAGCAGCGGTGCCAGGCTGTCCAACTGCAGGTCGACCAGTGCCTTGCGTGACAGGGCATTGAGGGTTTCCACCGAGGGCAGGACACGCTGGTTGCGTGCCTGGGCGAGCAGCGAAACGTAGTAACCGCTGCCCAGATAGTCCAGGTCGCTGCACAAGTTGATCACGTGGGTGGTGTGGTCCGCCTCGGACAAGCCGGTGCGAGGCTGAAATAAATTCATGCAGCAGGGCGCTGACAGCACTTCGGCGCGTGGTGACAATCCAGGACGAACCATTGGGAGTCATGTCATGGCCATCGCGCTGCGTCAGGGTAGGGCCGAGGATCTCGAGGCGATCGTGCAGCTCGAGCAGATCGCCTTCGAGAACGATCGTTTCAGTCGTCGCCAGCTTTGGCACCTGCTCAATCGGGCTAATGCCCTGACCGTGGTGGCCGTTGACGAAAGCGGCCGCCTGCTGGGTTACGGCCTGTTGCTGTTCCGTCGCGGCAGCCAGCGGGTGCGCCTCTACTCGTTCTGCGTGCACCCCGAGGCACGTGGCGGGGGTATCGGGCGACGGCTGCTGGGTGCCCTGGAAGCGGCGGCCGTGGCGCATGGGGCGGGGTGTTTGAGCCTGGAGGTGCGTGCCGACAACCGGGCCGCGCTGGGGCTCTACCGGCGCATGGGCTTTCGCCTGCGGCGCTGGCTGGCCGATTACTACGCCGATGGCTGTGACGGCTGGCAAATGGAGAAAGCGTTGACCGCGCCGTGTCGCCAACGAGTGGTGTAGACTGCCGCCTTGCGACCTTTCGTTTCCGTTTTCATGTAGTGCAGGATGCCAATATGCCCTCCTTCGATATCGTTTCCGAATTCGACAAGCACGAAGCCAGCAATGCGGTGGATCAGGCCAATCGCGAAATCCAGGGGCGGTTCGATTTCCGCGGTGTCACCGCGAGCTTTGCGCTTGACGGGGAAACGGTGACGCTGGAAGCCGAAGTCGACTTCCAGCTCAAGCAGATGCTCGACGTGCTGCGCAACCGACTCATCGCACGTGGCATCGATCCTCGCTGCATGGACGTGAAGGAGCCGGAGCTCTCGGGGGTGCGCGCCCGCCAATCCGTTCACCTCAAGCAGGGACTCGAGGCCCAGGAGGCCAAGGACATCGTCAAGCGCATCAAGGCCAGCAAGCTCAAGGTGCAGGCACAGATCCAGGGCGACCAGGTGCGAGTGACGGGCAAGAAGCGCGACGATCTGCAGAGCGTCATGGCTCTGCTCAGAGCCGAGGGTGGCCCCGACCTTCCCTTGCAGTTCAATAACTTCCGTGACTGATACGCAAAAGTCGCCGACCTTGGTTGATCCAGATCAAGATCACTGCGAGGCGCCTTGAAAAGCGTCTGCGCGTCACCAAATCTATGAGTGAAGACAGGCAGTATCCCTTGGGATTTGCGTCACGTGTTCATTGACGAGGAGGTGGCGTATGAATCTACAGAAATTTTCTCCGTGGAACTGGTTCAAGAGCGAAGCCAGCGACGCACCGTCCAGCGCATCACCGGTCGAGCAGCCGCGCCGCGGCGAGCTGTCACCGCTATTGGGCATGCATCAGGAGCTGGATCGCTGGATGGACAACGCCATGCGCCAGTTCGGCATGCCCTCGCTGGAGGGGCGTTTCGGCGACATGCCGACGCTGCTGCGCCCGCAACTGGATATCGCCGAGCGTGAGCATGAGTACGCGATCACCGTCGAGGTGCCGGGTGTCGACGAAAAGGACGTCAAGCTGACCCTCGACGATCAGCGGCTCATCATCGAGGGCGAGAAACGTCAGGAGAGCACCACCGAGGAGGATCGCTATCAGCGTGTCGAGCGCTCCTACGGCAGCTTCCGCCGCGTGCTCGACCTGCCCGCGGATGCCAAGGCCGAGGATATCAAGGCATCCTTCGCCAACGGCGTCCTGACGGTGACCGTGCCGCGCAGCGGCGAGGTCAGGTCCAGCCGGCGCGAAATCCCCATCGAGTAGACCGTGTGACGTTGCTCTTCGGCCCGCCTCCGGCGGGCTTTTCCGTATGCATGAATAACTGCCGTCATAGACACAGCCGATTGGCAAGGCGGCACCGAATGCGCTTGAATGAATGTATCAACGCTGCCGCCACTCGCGGGCGGTGGCCGTCAGGGGCTCGATCGGGAGGACGTTCATGCCGTCAGTGCGCCGTGCCGCCTATCTCGCTCTCGCCTGGGTGAGCTTCGCGCTGGGAGTGATCGGCGCGTTCCTGCCGCTGATGCCCACCACCTGCTTCATGCTGCTGGCGGTGTGGGCCGCCTCGCGTGGCTCGCCGCGCTTTGCTCTGTGGATTCGCGAACACCCGCGATTCGGCCCCGCCGTGGTGGCCTGGGAAGGCGAGCGGGCCATTCCACGGCATGCCAAGTATCTTGCCGTGCTGGCGCTGGGCGTGTCGATTCTGGTGCTCGCGCTGACGCTGAGCCTGGTGTGGCTCAAAGCCACGCTGGTCGCTGGCCTGGTACTCGTTGGCGTGTGGATAGTGACCCGTCCGGAACCGAGCCTCGAGTCGGTTTCGGCGTCGCCGTCACGGCGCTGAGAGCGGTGCTTTGAGGTTCGGGGCGCGGCCACCGTACAATGGCGGTCGATTTCCGACAGGAGCCAGTTCCCGATGTCCGAACCCAAGCCCACCTACCTGAGCGACTATCGACCGCCCGCCTACCGCGTGACGCATGTCGAGCTCTCCTTCGACCTCGACCCAGCGGCGACGCGAGTGAAGGCTCGCCTGCACGTGGAGCGTCATCCCCAGCGCGAGGCGGGCGAGCCCCTCGTCCTCGACGGTGAGCAGCTCGCGCTGGAGGCCATCGCCATCGACGGCCAGCCGCTGGGTGAGGACGAGTATGCCGTGGACGATCACGGGCTGACCGTGCATCGGGTGCCCGAGCGCTTCCAGCTCGACACCGAGGTCACGATCGCGCCCCAGGAGAACACCGCCCTGGAGGGGCTCTATCAGTCCAGTGGCATGTATTGCACCCAGTGCGAGGCGGAAGGTTTCCGCCGCATCACCTTCTACCCGGATCGGTCCGATGTCATGGCCACTTTCTCCACCACGGTGATCGGCGACGGTGAGCGCGAGCCGGTGTTACTCTCCAACGGCAATCCGGTAGAGCGGGGAACCTTGCCCGGCGGTCGGCATTTCGTCACCTGGGATGACCCCTTTCCCAAGCCTTGCTATCTGTTCGCTCTGGTGGCCGGCGATCTCGAGAAGGTGGAGGATCGCTTCACCACCGCCAGCGGTCGCGAGGTGACCCTGCAGATCTGGGTCGAGGAGGAGAATCTCGACAAGACCGATCACGCCATGGCTTCGTTGAAGCGCGCCATGCGCTGGGACGAAGAGACCTACGGCCGTGAATACGATCTCGACCTCTTCATGATCGTGGCGGTCAACGACTTCAACATGGGCGCCATGGAGAACAAGGGGCTCAACATCTTCAACTCGGCAGCGGTGCTGACCCACCCCCACACCGCCACCGATGCGGCCTTCCAGCGCGTCGAGGGCATCGTCGCCCACGAGTACTTCCACAACTGGTCGGGCAACCGGGTGACCTGCCGTGACTGGTTCCAGCTCTCGCTCAAGGAGGGCTTCACGGTCTTTCGTGACCAGTGCTTCTCGGCCGATACCAATTCGGCGCCGGTCAAGCGTATCCAGGACGTGGCCTTCTTCCGCACCGCCCAGTTCGCCGAGGATGCCGGCCCCACTGCTCATCCGGTGCGCCCCGACCACTACATCGAGATCTCCAATTTCTACACTCTGACCATTTACGAGAAGGGTGCCGAGATCGTGCGCATGCTGCGCAACCTGGTGGGATGGGAAGCCTTCCGTCGCGGCAGCGACCGCTATTTCGAACGCTTCGACGGCCAGGCGGTGACCATCGAGGATTTCGTGGCCTGCATGGCCGAAGCTTCCGGCCAGGACCTTTCCCAGTTCCTGCGCTGGTACTCCCAGGCCGGTACGCCGGAGATCGATGCCCACGGCGAGTACGACTACGCCGAGTGCGAGTATCGGCTCACCCTGCGTCAGCGCATCCCGGCTACGCCCGGCCAGCCGGAGAAACTGCCGCTGCACATCCCCATTCGCATGGGGCTGGTGGGCACCAAGTCCGGCGAAGATCTGACCTTGACCCTGGACGGCGAGCGTCTGGGGCACGATGCGGTGATCCATCTGTGCGAGGAAGAGCAGACCTTCGTCTTCACCGATGTCGCCGAAGCCCCGGTGCCCTCACTCGCGCGCGGCTTCTCGGCGCCGGTCAAGCTGCGCTTTCCCTACGGCCGCGAGGATCTGGCCTTCCTGCTGGCCAACGACTCCGACGGCTTCAATCGCTGGGACGCCGGCCAGCGCCTGGCGCTGCTGGCGCTGGACGATCTCATCGCCGCTCACCGCAACGGCGTCGAGAAGGTGATGGATCCGCGTGTCGTCGAGGCCTTCCGCAGCCTGCTCGCGCAGGCCGGCTCGACCGACGACAAGGCGGTGCTCGCCGAGATGCTGACCCTGCCTTCCGAGGCCTACATCGCCGAGCAGCAGCCGCTGGTGGACGTCGACGCCATCCACGCGGCGCGTACCTTCGTCAAGCAGTCGTTGGCGCTGGCGCTACGCGACGACTTCCTCGCCGTCTATGAGGCCAATCGCAGCGACGCGCCCTATGCGCCGGAGCCCGAGCAGATCGGTGCGCGCAGCCTCAAGAACGTGGCGCTTTCGTATCTCGTGGCCATCGAGGACGAGGCGGGCATCGAACATGCCCAGCAGCAGTTCGCTGCCGACCACAACATGACCGACGTGCGTCACGCCCTGACCCTGCTTACCCACAGCTCGCGCGACGACCTGTCCGATCCGGCGCTGCGCGCCTTCGGCGAGAAGTGGGCCCACGATCCGCTGGTGATGGACCAGTGGTTCAGCATCCAGGTCACCCGGCCGCAGTCGGATGCCCTCGAGCGGGTGCGCTTCCTGATGAAGCACCCGGCCTTCTCGCTCAAGAATCCCAACCGCGTACGCGCCCTCATCGGCGCCTTCGCCGGGCAGAACCGCGTCAACTTCCATCGCCCCGACGGCCAGGGCTACCAGTTGCTCGCCGACGTGGTGATCGAGCTGAACCGTCTGAACCCGGAGATCGCCGCGCGCCTGATCACCCCGCTGACCCGTTGGCAGCGTTTCGATGAGCTGCGCCAGGAGCTCATGAAGCGCGAACTCGAGCGCATCCGCGCCGAGGAGCTTTCGCCCAACGTCTACGAAGTGGTGGAAAAGGCATTGGCTCAATAATGGGCCATCGAATTGGGCGAGGTGGTGTGCGTCGCGAGCGACGACAGGCTGGTCGCCGCCGGAGCGCAGCTCCCGGAGTGTAGCCTGCTACATGAGGATGGCGAGTACCGCCGGCGACCAGGATGTCGAGCGCAACAGCAAAGCGCCCGTCCAATCAGGTGATCAGCCAGCTCAGTACCATCACCCCCAACACACCCCAGACGACGGTGGCGATCAGCCGCCGTCGCAGTAGCGCGCGCAGGGCGAGATAGAGCAGCCACAGCCCGATGGCCAGTATGGCCACGCTGATCAGTGACGGGGCGATGCCCAGCGATTCGGTGAGACCGTCCAGAAAGCCGCGGGCGGCATCGCTCACGTGACGGTAGAGACGGCTGAGCAGGTCGACCACGAAACGGATCAACTCGCCCAGGAAGCTGCCGAGCCAGGAGAAGAAATCTTGCATGGTCAGGGTAGATGCCTCAAGTTGGGTGGTGAGCATCATGCGAGGAAATCCCGTCAGCGTCAAAGTGGCCTGCCGGCTCATCCCAATTGCTGGGATACCGAGCTGATGCCGGCTTCTTCCGCGGCACTGTCCGCCAGGGCACGTCCCGCTTCGTCATAGACGTGGAAGACGGCATGGGCGCCCAGCTCGCGGATGGGTTCGATCTCTTCGGGAAATTCCACGACGGCGGTGATCCGGCCCTGAAAGCGCCGTGAGCGCAGCTGCTTCAGGGCGAAGAGGTTCCCCGCATGGTGCGGCATGGCGAGCACCACCATCTGCACGTCGGGAGACATCAGCAGCTTGTCCCAGAAGTCGGAGTCCACGGCATCGCCTTCGAGTACGTTGAAACCACGCGCATGCAGTTTCTTGACGCTTTGCGGATTGCTGTCGATACCCAGTACGCGTAGGCCGTACTCTTTCTGCAGCCGTCGATAGACACTGCGTCCGATACGCCCCATACCCAGAATGACGGCCTCGGCATCGCCGACTTCGATGGGGCGGTCGCTGGCTGAAAGCCGCGTCTCGTCGCGTTGTGGCAGGCGTGGTTCGAGGCGACGATAGATGCCTTCACTGACGCTGTTGACCACGGCCGAAACCGCAAAGCTCATCGCCACGGCGAGTGAAAGCACCACCAGCCACTCATCGCTCAGCCAGCCGCTGCCCACCGCAATGGTGCCGACGATCAACCCGAACTCGGAGTAGTTGGAGAGACTCAGGGTCGCCAGCAGCGAGGTACGGTTGCGCATGGGGAAACTCATGAAGACCAGCTGATAGAGCAGGCTCTTGAACGGCAGTGCCGCCACCACCAGGGCGGCAACGGCGACGTGCTGCCAGTCCGGCATGGCCGTAAGGCCGATACCGAGGAAGAAGCCGACCAGCAGGAGCTCTTTGAGGTTGAACATGGCGCGCGCCAGTGCCTGCGCGGCGGGATGAGGAGCAAGCAGCAGGCCGATGATCAGGGCGCCGAGGTCGCCCTTGATGCCGACTCTCTCGAACAGCGCGTAGCCGAGAACCAGAGCGAGAAGCATGCCGAAAAGCATCTGCAGCTCGCCATGGCCGAGGGCATCCAGAAGCCGGCGCAGCAGCGGTGCCAGGGGAATCAGCAGTAGCAGGGCCAGCGCCCAGGGGCTGGGCAGCTCGCCGGTGGACGCCGTGATGAACAGCACGGCGAAGATGTCCTGCATGATCAAGACGCCGATGGCGAGACGGCCGTAGGCCGTCTGGGTTTCGCTGCGCTTTTCCAGCACCTTGACCACGAAGACGGTGCTCGAGAACGAGAAGGCGAAACCCAGCATGGTGAGCACTTGCCAGCCGGCATCGGCCAGCAGACCCAGCCCCAGCCATTTGAGCGCGGCCAGCAGCGCCACCATCAGGGCGGTCGAACCCAGCATGTGTAGCGATGCGCCGCCCCAGACCTCGCGCCGCAACAGCGTGCGCACATCCAGCTTGAGTCCGATCATGAACAGCAGCAAGGTCACGCCAATGTCGGATAGCAAGTCGACCAGCGGTGTACGTTCGAAACCCATCGCATTGAGAACGAAACCGGCGGCGAGAAATCCGACCAGTGGGGGCAGGCGCACTGCCGAGGCGGCAAAACCACCGATGAAGGCCGCGACGAGAAAGGCAGGATCGATCATGGACACTCTCTGTTCCGAAACCCGCTGAGGAAGGCTTAGTGTAAATAAGTCATCGCAGGAATGGGATGCCGGCGCGATTTAACTCTCTCGGGGCATGATACCCCCTTGGATTGCAGGCTGTGTGACACTGTCCAACGCTTGCGGGCTGCGGCAAGATGACACGACCACCCCCTGACCGAATCGGAGGCGACACGATGCTGACTCCTTTCCACCTGGCCGTGCAGGTTCGCGATCTCGCCGAGGCGCGGCGCTTTTACGGCGAGCTCCTCGGCTGTCCGGAGGGCCGCTCCAGCGATGCTTGGGTCGATTTCAACCTTTACGGCCATCAGTTCGTCTGCCATCTCAACCCGGCCCTGGGCGACGAGGGCGTCGATGACCATCGCAATCCAGTGGACGGCCACGGCGTGCCCGTGCCGCACTTTGGCGTGGTATTGACGATGGCTGACTGGGAAGCGCTGGTCGACCGCTTGACCGGAGCCGGTGTGCGTTTCGAGATAGAGCCGTACATCCGCTTCAAGGGCGAGCCCGGCGAGCAGGCCACGATGTTCTTCCGCGACCCCAGCGGCAATGCCATCGAATTCAAGGCGTTTCGTGATATCGAAGGGCAGCTGTTCGCCAGCTGATTTTGGTCATCCTACCTTGCTTGAAAGCCTTGGCTCTGCTGCAATGAGCCCCCCGAATTCAGGAGACAGCCAATGGTGAAGACACCATGGAAATCTGCAGTCGTGGCGCTCGTGCTGGCCCTCGGCCTGGCAGGCTGCGGTGACGACGGCGATGACACCGCTGCCGAGACGCCCGAGCAGACCGAGATGCCCGAGCAGACCGAGGCTCCCGCTGCGGACGAGAGCGCTAGCGAGAGTGAGGACGGTGTCGTCGAGGAGTCGGCAGAGAGTGACGGGACCGGAGAGGCCGTGACCGAGGGCGACGCTGCCGAACCAACGGCGGAAGGCGGGGCGGCCACGGATACCGAGGAAGGTGGCCTGGCTGCAGGCGGGGAAGACCCCCTGGCGCCGGAGGACGAGGAGATCGATGCCGATGAGGAGACGCTTGGCGAATCTCCGACGGAAACCCTGGAAGAGGGCGGTGCGCTGCCGGGAGAACCGACCCGCTCTGACATCGATGCCATCATCGAGGAAACCGAGCGTCGTTTCGAGGAAGCCCAGCGCCGCCTCGACGAGCAGTTCGAGGAGGTCGAGGGCCAGCCGTCGGTTCCCGAGCCGATGAACGGCGACTCCATGGAGTTCGAAACCGAACTCGAGCCATCCGACGATATGCCCGAAGTCGGCGGCAGCGAGCTCGACGAGCAGGCCGCCCAGGCCGGCGAGCCGACCCGCCACGATATCGACGCTATCATCGAGGAGCAGGAACGGCGCTTCGAGGAGGCGCAGCGCGAGCTCGATGAGCAGTTCGAGGAAGCCGAGAGCCGCGATCCCTCCGAGGGGCTCGAAGAGCTCGATGTGCCGGAGCCCGCCGAGTCTACCGACTGAGGCTCAAGATCGCCCGGACATGAAAAAGGCCCACCAAGGTGGGCCTTTTCTTGCGGATCGCCATCGCCGGAGCGAGAGCGTATCGCCCGAGGCGATGCCTCAGTCGGTCACTCGGATGTTGGAGGCCTGAAGGCCTTTCTTGCCCTGGGTGACCTCGAAGGAGACCTTCTGGCCATCCTGCAGGGACTTGAAGCCTTCAGCCTGAATCTCGGAGAAGTGGGCGAACAGATCGTCACCGCCGTCGTCCGGAGAGATGAAGCCGTAGCCCTTGGTGTCGTTGAACCACTTGACAGTGCCAGTTGCCATTGTCGATTTCCTTGCATGCTTACTGATGGATCGTGCTGGGCACACGGCCGTGCCGGGCCCGAAGTGCGTGGGCAAGACAAGTGAGAGTGCGCTTCGGGTGTATCGACAAATCGAAATACAACTGACGTCTTTCTACTTGCTGTCCAACGCAGCGGATGATGCATCAGGGCCGAAGGGAGCGTCAAGCTGAGCGCTTCCACCAGCTCCGGTGCCCGCCAATCCCAATGTAGAGTGAAAACTCGAGAGCGTCCAGGGAAGAAATGTCGCGTGCCGGGAGGGGGCGTGGCACCTCCTGAAAGGCGGGATCGGGTAGAATCGAAGCCTCGCTGCCATTGACGCTTCGACTTGCGGGAGCCCCATCATGCTGCTGGATGCCCAGTTCTGGCCGTTCTTGATCGCCATCACCCTGCTGACCCTGAGCCCCGGTGTGGATACCCTGCTGGTGATCCGCAATACCGCCCGGGGTGGCGTACGCGACGGCGTGCTGACCAGCCTGGCCATCTGTTGTGGGCTCTTCGTGCATGCTGCCATCTCGGCGCTGGGAATCTCGCTGATCCTGCTGCAGTCGGCCTGGGCGTTTGGCGTGCTCAAGCTGGCGGGGGCGGGCTATCTGATCTGGTTGGGACTGGCCAGCCTGCTGGCCGCCCGTCGAGGGCAGGCGCTGCCGGTGGCTGGCGTGGGGCAAGAGAAGCATGAGCGAGTTTCGGTGTGGCGGCCGCTGCGCGAGGGGCTGCTGTCCAACGTGCTCAACCCCAAGACGGTAGTCTTCTACATGGCCTTTCTGCCGCAGTTCATTGCCTCGGGCGACCCGGCGCTGGTCAAGTCGCTGTTTCTGGCCGGCGTGCACTTCGTGATCGCCAACCTCTGGCAGATCGCGATCGCCGTCATGGTGGGCAGCCTTGGGCGCCTGCTGGCGAGCCGCACCTTTTCCCGCTGGCTCAATGGGCTGACCGGGGCGGTGCTGATCGTCTTTGGGCTGAAGCTGGCGCTGGAGCGCCAGCCGGGCTGACCCTCGAGGCCACGAGCCACGAGCCACGAGATACGAGCCACGAGATACGAGCCACGAGATACGGGTTTCGGGTTTCGGGTTTCGAGCGGCGAGCCAGGCTATTGCCCGCATCCCGCATCCCGCATCCCGTATCCCGCATCCCGCATCCCGCATCCCGCATCCCGCATCCCGCATCCCGCATCCCGCATCCCGCATCCCGCAGCTCAGTTCCTGGCCAGCAGCGAGGCGTCGTAACGCATGCTCTGTTCCGCAGTGCTGAGCAGCGAGACGCCTTCGCTGTTGCCACCGTTGGCGAGGCTTTCGAAGATCACCCGGTACGCGAGTACGGCCTGAACGTAGTCACGGGTTTCGCGAAAGGGGATGCTCTCGACGAACAGGTCGAAGTCTTGCGGTCCATCACGTAGCCAGCGGTCGACGCGGCCGGGGCCGGCGTTGTAGGCCGCCGCTGCTGCCAGCCGGTTGCCGCGATAGCGCTCCAGCATGTCACGCAGGTAGGTGCTGCCCAGGCGGATATTGAGGGCCGGGTCGAGCACCCCATGGAGTCCCGGGTCGCCGATGCCCAACTGCTGGCCTACCTGGCGGGCGGTGCCCGGCATGAGCTGCATCAGTCCGCGTGCTCCGGCGGGGGAGAGGGCCTTCGGGTTGTAGGCGCTTTCGCGCCGGGCGATACCCATCAGTAGGTAGGGGTCGACACCGGTGGCATCTCCCCAGCGCAGAAAGTCATCGCGGTAGGCTTCGGGGAAGCGCCATTCCAGGGCATCCCAGAGTCGGCCGGCGATGGTGGTCTGTACCAGCTTGGCGTGCCAGCCGCGCTGGGCGGCGTAGTCGGCCAGGGCACGCGCCTCCTGTGGTTCGGCACGGGCCACGGCGGCGTACCACTCGCTGGCGGCTAGCCCCGGTTCGTCGATGCGCAGCAGCGCTTCGGTGCGCTCGACGGCGGGCAAGGCGGCCACCCGTTCACGGTCTGCCGCAGAGACGGCGTTGCGCTCCAGGTTGAGCGCATAGGGTTGGCCCAGGCGGTCGGCCGCGGCGAAGCCGAAAAAGCTGCGCTGATCGGCCGCGGCGGCGTAGGCCTGGCGTGCCGTAGCCGGGTCGCCGAGCTGTTCCAGGGCGCGTCCCAGCCAATACTGCCAGCGTGCTTCCTGCCGCGGCTCGTCGGGCATGCGGTGCACCCAGTCGATCACGCCCTGCCAGTCGCGCTCGGCGAGTGCTGTGCGCACCCGTAGTTCGAGCAGGTCCGGCTCCGCTTGGCGTGCGATGACATCGTCGCGCCAGCCGGCGTGAGCGTCGATGTCGCGCACCATCAGATAGAAGGCCAGGTCGCGCTCAATGGCATCGTGGACGCTTTCCGAAAGGGGAAGGTGTGGGGCGATTTGCCGCCAGGACTCCAGTGCCGCCTCGGTGTCGGCACGCGTGAAGCCGTGCATGGCCGCGGCGAACAGAGCATCGCTGCCGCGGCACTCCGGGCCAATGCAGCGTGGTACCTGGGTGACGGCGGAGAAATCCTGCTGCAAACGGGACAGAGCATCGTTGGCCTCTTGCCAGCGGCTGCCCAGCAAGCGCCCGAGGTAGCGCACGAGGCCGGATTCGCCCTGCTGCCAGGCGAGGGCCTGACGCTCCCAGATCTCCTGATTGCCGATCTCGCCGCGGGTGCGGAGGGTGTCGAACAGGGTGTCGCAGGCTTCGGGTTGGGAGCTGCCGGTGTGCCAGAGGGCACGGCCGCCTTCGGCTGCCGTCTCGGGATCGACGTCCAGCAGGGCCGTGTAGTAGTAGCACCGGCGATGCGTGCCTTGCGGTTCGCCGTCGGCGACCTGACGCAGGAAGCGGAAGCGTCCGGCAGCCCCGTAGCGGGCGATGGCCTGGCCGCGCAGCCACTCGGCGAGCGGCGAATCGGCGTAGCGATCGATGAAAGCGAGTATGCGGTCGGGCCCGATCTCAGGCAGTCGCTCGCGCAGGCGGTGATAGTCGATGTACCCGATCAGCGGATGTCCCTCGATGGCCGCCATGTCGACCTTGTCCCACTGCTGCGCGCGTGCCGCCTCCAGCGCATTGCGCAGCGAGGCATCGCTGGGCTGGGCGAACAGTGAGGGTGTCATGAGGCACAGGGTGGCAGTGGTAAGCCAGGTGGCGATACGGCGATTCAGGGGGCGTGGGCGCATGATATCGGTCTCAGGCCGGTTGGAGTCATCGACCGTCATCCTCACCCATGATGAGGGTTTTGAGTAGAGGGTGAATGCGAAATCGCAGTACATTAGAGAGCTGCGCGGATAGTGAGCGCTTGCCTCACTTGCCTTGTTCGCGGCCTGCGGCTAGGCTTTCGGGATAGCGATCAAACGATTGTTTTAGTTCGGGGGTAGCGTGAGTCAGCGAGAGCAAGGCGGGGTGACCGCGACGGTGGGTCGCGAAGCGTGGCAACGGGCGTTGACGCGTTTCGTGACCGTGATTCCCCATACCCGGGAGCTGGGCCTGGAGGTGATGGCGGTCGACCCACCCGAAGTTCGCCTGCGCTTGCCCTGGAGCGACGATCTGCTCGGTGATGCCGCACGTGGCCTGGTCCACGGCGGGGTGCTCACCATGCTGCTCGACACGGCCTGCGGCTCCGCGGTGCTCTGTGCGCTGCCCTCTCCCGAAGTGTGTCCGACGCTCGACCTGCGCGTGGATCATTTCCGGCCGGCCGCGGGTGGACAGCCGATCTGGGCCAGCGCGCGGGCGGTGCGCGTCTCCGAGTCGGTCGTCTTCACCGAGGGGCTGCTATGGCAGGAGTCGGTGGATCGTCCCCTCGCCAGGGGCATCGCCAACTTCGTGCGTCTGGGGCCACGCAATACCCCTGCGGGGTTCGTCGAGGCGCTGTTTACCGAGGACGAGGAGCCGTCCCATGTTTGAAGGCTTCCACGACGTGACCTGGCTGGAGAAGACCCGCGCCGAGGGCGATGTCGCCGCCTGGCTGGCGCTGATTCCCTATGCGCAGCGCATCGGTGTCAGCGCCGAGCCGGACCCGCAGGGCGAGGGGCTGCTCTTTCGGCTCGAGCCCCGGGAGGGCAACGTGGGCAACGTGTTGCTGCCGGCACTGCACGGCGGCGTGGTGGCGGCCTTCATGGAAACCGCCGCGACACTGGATCTGATGCTCGCCGCCCGCGAGCCGCGCTTGCCGCACATCGTCGACGTTTCCATCGACTACCTGCGTACCGCCCGCGTTGAGTCCACCCATGCGCGCTGCGCGCTGCTGCGCGAGGGCCGGCGCCTGGCCAACGTGCAGGTCTCGGCCTGGCAGCGCAGCGAATCCGAACCCGTGGCCACGGCGCGCCTTCATTTCGTGCTGAGTGTCCCCGAAACCCTCGAAGAGGGTGCTTGAAATCGTCGGACCCACCCCCATATCGCTTGGCAGTTCATTGACGGGCGACGCCATTGGGGCGTCGTCGCTGGTTCAAGCCATGAGGTGAAAGGTCCATGTCCACTGCTACCCGCGAGGAAACGCTCGGCTTCCAGACCGAGGTCAAGCAGCTGCTGCATCTGATGATTCACTCCCTGTACTCGAACCGGGAGATATTCCTGCGCGAGCTGATTTCCAACGGTGCCGACGCCTGCGACAAGCTGCGTTATGCGGCGCTGGACAACGATGCGCTCTATGAAGGCGACAGCGAACTGCGCATCGAGATCGAGCACGACAGCGAGGCCGGTACCGTCACCGTGCGCGACAACGGCATCGGCATGAACCGCGACGAGGTGATCGAGAATCTCGGCACCATCGCGCGCAGCGGTACCGCCGAGTTCCTCAAGCAGCTCACCGGCGAGCAGCAGAAGGACGCCCGGCTGATCGGCCAGTTCGGGGTGGGTTTCTATTCCAGCTTCATCGTCGCCGACGAGGTGACGGTGTGCACCCGCAAGGCGGGCACCCCTGCCGAAGAGGGCGTCGAGTGGCACTCCAAGGGCGAGGGCGAGTTCACCGTGGCCGATGCCGAGCTGGCGCGTCACGGTACCGAGATCGTCCTGCATCTCAAGGAGGATGCCCGCGAGTTCGCCGACGACTTCCGCCTCAAGAGCCTGGTGCGCAAGTACTCCGATCATATCGAGGTGCCGGTGCGCATGCCGAAGGTCGAGAGTGATCGCGACGACGAGGGCAAGCCGATCGAAGGCACCGAGCGCACCGTGTGGGAGACCGTCAACGAGGCGACCGCCCTGTGGGTGCGCCCCAAGAGCGAGATCTCCGAAGACGAGTACAAGGCCTTCTACAAACACGTCGCCCACGACTTCAGCGATCCGCTGACCTGGAGCCACAACAAGGTCGAGGGCAAGCTCGAGTACACCAGCCTGCTCTACGTGCCGGGACGCGCGCCTTTCGATCTCTACGAGCGCGATGGTGCCCGCGGCGTGAAGCTCTACGTTCAGCGCGTCTTCATCATGGATGACGCCGAGCAGTTCCTGCCGCTCTATCTGCGCTTCATCAAGGGCGTGCTCGACACTCGCGAACTGTCGCTCAACGTCTCCCGCGAGCTGCTGCAGCAGGATCCCAAGGTCGAAAAGATCAAGAGCGCACTGACCAAGCGGGCGCTGGACATGCTGGGCAAGCTCACCAAGGACAAGGAGGCCTACCAGACCTTCTGGAACACCTTCGGTAGCGTGTTGAAGGAAGGCCCGGCGGAGGACTTCGCCAACCGCGAGAAGATCGCGGGGCTGCTGCGTTTCTCCACCACCCACACCGACAGTGCCACCCAGGACCAGTCCCTGGCCGACTACGTCGAGCGCATGAAGGAGGGGCAGCAGAAGATCTACTACATCGTGGCCGACGGCTTCAATGCGGTGAAGAACAGTCCGCATCTCGAGATCTTCCGCAAGAAGGGCATCGAGGTGCTGCTGCTCTCCGACCGCATCGACGAATGGCTGATGAGCCACCTCACCGAGTTCGACGGCAAGAGCTTCGTCGACGTGGCCAAAGGCGAGCTCGACCTCGGCGAGATCGAGGGCGAGGAGGAGAAGAAGGCCCAGGAGGAAACCGCCAAGGCCAAGGAGGATCTGGTCAAGCGCGTCAAGGAGGCGCTGGGCGACGAAGTGCAGGAGGTCAAGGTGACCCATCGCCTGACCGATTCGCCGGCCTGCGTGGTGCTGCCCGAGCATGAGATGGGCTTTCAGATGCGCCGCATTATGGAGGCCGCCGGCCAGAAGCTGCCGGAGGTGAAGCCGATCCTCGAGCTCAACCCCGAACACGGCCTGGTGTCCCGCCTCGAGGCGGCCGAGGGTGAGGGGTTCGGCGACCTGGCGCGCGTACTGCTCGATCAGGCGATCATCGCCGAAGGTGGTCAGCTCGACGACCCGGCCGCCTACGTCAAGCGGCTCAACGCCCTGTTGAGCGCTTGACCCAGCTCCGCTATCGGTGCCGCCACGGCGGTGCCGATGTCCTGTGCAGGCCGCCTTCGGGCGGCCTGCGCGTATCCGGCGCCGAGTTGCCGGCGCGCTTTACGTCAACGTAAGAGTATGCGCTTCTTCCGAAATTTCAGCCGGATAGTGCTACATTGGGGGGACTGTTGTCCGGCCGGCCGGCGGTTGTGCATCGCGGCATCGTCAGGTATGAATGACCGGGCCGATACTTGCAGGTTTATCAATAACCACAAGGGAGATCCAACGTGAAGATTGGTGCACCCAAGGAGCTCGCTAAAGGTGAGGCGCGCGTTGCGCTGACCCCTGACAGCGCGCAGCTCATTCAGAAGCTTGGACACGACTGCCTCATAGAATCCGGGGCCGGTGCCGCCGCCGGCTTCGACGACGACGCCTACCGCAGCGCCGGCGTCACCGTGGTCGATGGTGCCGAGGCGCTGTGGCGCGATGCCGAGGTGGTGATCAAGGTGCGCGAGCCCCTCGACGAGGAGGTTGGCCATCTGCGTGAAGGACAGACGCTGATCAGCTTCTTCTGGCCGGCACAGAACGAGGCGCTGCTCGAACAGTGCCGCGCCAAGGGCGCCACCGTCGTCGCCATGGACATGGTGCCGCGCATCTCGCGGGCGCAGAAGATGGACGCCCTGTCGTCCATGGCCAACATCGCCGGCTATCGCGCGGTGATCGAGGCCGGCAGCAACTTCGGGCGCTTCTTCACCGGCCAGGTGACCGCCGCGGGCAAGGTGCCGCCGGCCAAGGTGCTGGTGGTCGGCGCCGGTGTGGCGGGGCTCTCCGCCATCGGCACGGCCACCAGCCTGGGTGCCGTGGTGCGCGCCTTCGACGTGCGCCCCGAGGTGGCCGAGCAGATCGAGTCCATGGGCGCCGAGTTCCTGTTCCTCGACTTCGACGAGAGCCAGGACGGCTCGGAGAGCGGCGGCTATGCCGCGCCCTCCAGCCCCGAGTTCCGCGAGAAGCAGCTCGAGTGCTTCCGCGAGCAGGCCCCGGAAGTCGACATCGTCATCACCACGGCGCTGATTCCCGGCAAGCCGGCGCCCAAGCTGTGGCTGGAAGACATGGTCAAGGCCATGAAACCGGGCTCGGTGATCGTCGACCTGGCCGCCGAGAAGGGCGGCAACTGCGACCTGACCAAGCCGGACGAGAAGGTGGTGACCGACAATGGCGTGACGGTCGTCGGCTACACGGACTTTCCCTCGCGCATGGCCACCCAGGCCTCGCTGCTCTATTCCACCAACATCCGTCACATGCTCACCGATCTGACTCCCGAGAAAGACGGGAAGGTCGTGCATGACATGGAAGACGACGTGATCCGCGGCGCCACGGTGGCCCACCAGGGCGAGATCACGTTCCCGCCGCCGCCGCCCAAGGTGAAGGCCATCGCTTCGGCCAAGCCCAAACCCAAGGAGAAGGAGCCGACTCCGGAGGAGAAGAAGGCCGCCGAACTCGCCACCTTCAAGGCGCAGACCAAGCGTCAGGTGACGCTGCTGGGCGTCGGCGGGGCTTTGATGCTGCTGCTCGGCCAAGTGGCGCCGGCATCGTTCATGCAGCACTTCATCGTTTTCGTGCTGGCTTGTTTCGTCGGCTTCCAGGTCATCTGGGGGGTCAGCCACTCCCTGCATACGCCGCTGATGGCGGTGACCAATGCCATCTCGGGCATCATCCTGCTGGGGGCGATCCTGCAGATCGGCTCGGGCAGCGGCATCGTGACGCTACTGGCAGCGATCTCGGTGCTGATCGCCACCATCAACATCGTGGGGGGCTTCCTGGTCACGCGCCGGATGCTTGCCATGTTCCAGAAATCCTGAGCGGCGGAGAGAGACTATGTTGGGTCAAGGATTCGTGTCTGCCGCCTCGATTGCGGCGAGCGTGCTGTTCATCCTCTCTCTGGGGGGGCTGAGCAACCAGGAAAAGGCCAAGCGGGCGGTGTGGTACGGCATCGTCGGCATGGCGGTGGCGGTGTTCTTCACCGCCTTCGGGCCGGGTATCGGTGGCTACTGGTGGATGATTCCGATGATGATCGTCGGTGCCGGAGCGGGCTGGTACGTGGCCAAGAAGGTCGAGATGACCGAGATGCCGCAGCTGGTGGCGGCACTGCACTCCTTCGTCGGCCTGGCCGCGGTCTTCGTGGCCTGGAATGCCGACATGGAGCGTACCCGGGTTGCCGCAGCCCAGGCTGCCGGTGCCGCGACTGACGGCTTCTCGGCCTTCGCCGCCCTGGTGGCTACCAAGACGCCGGCCGAGCTGACCTTCCTGCAACTCGAGGTGGTGTTCGCCATCTTCATTGGCGCGGTGACCTTCACCGGTTCGGTGGTCGCCTTCGGCAAGCTGGCCGGCAAGGTGGATGGCAAGCCCAGGCAGTTGCCCGGCGGGCACATGCTCAATGCGGTGGCCGCCATGCTGTGCCTGGTGCTGGCCGTCGCCTATCTCAACGGGGCGGGCTTCTGGACGCTGCTGCTGCTCGCGGCGCTCTCCTTCTTCATCGGCTGGCACCTGATCATGGGCATCGGCGGTGCCGACATGCCGGTGGTGGTGTCGATGCTCAACAGCTACTCCGGCTGGGCGGCGGCGGCCATCGGCTTCACGCTCTCCAACGATCTGCTGATCGTCACCGGGGCGCTGGTGGGCTCCTCTGGTGCCATTCTGTCGTACATCATGTGCAAGGCGATGAACCGCAACTTCATCAACGTCATTCTCGGCGGCTTCGGCGGCAGCCAGGGCGAAGCGGCAGCCATCGAAGGCGAGCAGGTGGCCATCGATGCCAACGGCGTGGCCAGTGCCCTGAATGACGCCGATAGCGTGATCATCGTGCCGGGTTACGGCATGGCGGTGGCTCAGGCCCAGAATGCGGTCAGCGAGCTGGTGCGCAAGCTGCGCGCCGCCGGCAAGAACGTGCGCTTCGGCATCCATCCGGTGGCCGGGCGCCTGCCGGGGCACATGAACGTGCTGCTCGCCGAGGCCAAGGTGCCCTACGACATCGTGCTGGAGATGGAGGAGATCAACGATGACTTCCCCGATACCGACGCGGTAATCGTCATCGGTTCCAACGACATCGTCAATCCGGCCGCTCAGGAAGACCCCAACAGCCCCATCGCCGGCATGCCGGTGCTCGAGGTGTGGAAGGCCAAGGATGTCTTCGTCTGCAAGCGCGGCCAGGGCACGGGCTATTCAGGCATCGAGAATCCGCTGTTCTTCAAGGACAATACGCGGATGTTCTACGGAGATGCCCGGCAGAGCATCGACTCGCTGCTGCCGCTGATCGACTGAGGCTGACCCGGGCGGCAGCGCCCGGGCTAGAGACGCCTTCGACGGGAACGTCCCTCGTCGGAGGCGTTTTTCGTTACAATGCCAGCATACTTGTCTTGCTATGGGGCGACCATGTCCGATCAACCCAGACGCGTGGCGGTGCTCGGTGGCGGCAGTTTCGGCACGGCGCTGGCCAGCATCGCCGCCGATAACGGCGCCGAGGTGCGCCAGTGGCTGCGTGACCCTGTCCTCGCCGCCCAGATCAACCGTGAACACCGCAACGACCGCTATCTGCCCGACTATGCCATCAACCCTAACGTGCGGGCTTCCAACGACATGGCCGGGGTGCTCGTCGGGACCGAGCTTGTGCTGGTGGCGATTCCTTCCCAGGCGTTTCGCGATGTGGTGCGTCAGGCGCTTCCCTGGCTCAAGGCCGACCAGATTCTGGTCAGCACCACCAAGGGCATTCAGGAGGCGGGTTTCAAGCTGATGAGCCAGATCCTCGAGGAGGAGACGGGGTTCACTCACATCGGCGTGATCTCGGGCCCTAACTTGGCCACCGAGATCGCCCAGAAGCAGCTCACCGCCACGGTGGTGGCCAGCGACGATGCCCTGACACGCACCCGGGTTCAGCAGGCGCTGGGCTGCGACTACTTCCGTGTCTATGCCAGCAACGACCGCTATGGGGTCGAGCTGGGAGGCTCGCTCAAGAACATCTACGCCATCGCGGCCGGGATGGCTGCGGCGCTGGGCATGGGCGAGAACACCCGCAGCATGCTGATGACCCGGGCCCTGGCGGAGATGGGACGCTTTGCCGTGGCGCGCGGTGCCAACCCCATGACATTTCTCGGGCTGGCCGGCGTGGGCGACTTGATCGTCACCTGCTCCTCGGCGCTGTCGCGCAACTACCGGGTCGGCTTCGCCCTTGGCAAGGGCAGGTCTCTCGACGAGGCCGTGGAGGCCCTGGGTCAGGTGGCCGAGGGCGTCAATACCGTTCGCCTGGTGCGCAACAAGGCACGAGAGGAGGGTGTCTACATGCCGCTGGCCGAAGGGCTCTATCAGGTGCTCTTCGAGGGGGTGCCGGCGCGCGAGATGGCGCGCCTGCTGATGCGCGGCGAACAGAGTAGCGACGTGGAGTTCATCCTGCCGCGGGAAGACGTCCAGAAGGCCCATCGGCGCGTGGAGGCCGGTGACGATGGGGAGGCCCGCGATGAGTGAGCGGCTGCTGATCATGCGCCACGGCGAGGCCGGACCGGGAAGCCCCGATGCGGCTCGCGAACTCACCGCTCTCGGTCAAGAGGAGGCTGCGCGCATGGCGGCCTGGCTGGCCGCGCGGGATGAAATCGTGGCGTCACGGCTGCGATTGGTCGCCAGCCCCTACGTGCGTGCGCAGCAGACGGCCGAAGCGATTGCCGCGGCCTTGGCCATCCAGTTCGAGACGCTACCGATCGTTACTCCCGACGATCCACCTGAGGCCGTCGTCGACTGGCTGCTCGAACGAGCAGGCACGGGCCCGCTGATGCTGGTGAGCCACATGCCGCTGGTGGGAGCGCTCACCGGCGTGCTGGTGGAGGGGCGAGCCGAGCATGGTCTAGGCTTTCCCACCGCCGCCGTGGCCGAGCTCGAGGCCGACGTCTGGGCCGCCGGCTGCGCGCACCTCGTTCGTTTCACCGCCCCGGCGGATCTCGTTTGAGCGAACCGCCTCAGGCGGTGACCTGGAGCCGCTCGGTGATTCAGCGTCGCGGCTGACACGGTTGCCGTCATTGCCATGCCTCATCGATGATTCGGTAACGGCCGTCGCTTTCCTGCAGGCTCATCAGGTATCCATGGAATTCGACCATGGTCGATATTGTCATACATGCGTTCTCCGTCTAGGGTTGCTTGTATGATGTATTACAAAGTCGATTGCCATGCCGTACGTGCGATGTCAGTCGACTTCACTAGCGGCGCAACGAGAGGACGACCGGGTGAAGTTTTCCAGAGCAGACGTCAAGCAGGCCCTGAGCGATGGGCTCTTGTCCTTCCCCATCACCGACTTCGATACCGAGGGTCGTTTCGATGGCGAGAGCTATCGTCAGCGGTTGGAATGGTTCATCAGCCACGATATTTCCGCCATCTTCGTGGCCGGCGGTACCGGAGAGTTCTTCAACCTGTCACTCGACGAGTTCCGCGAGATCGTGCGTGTGGCCGTGGAGACGGTTGACGGCAAGCTGCCGGTGATCGCCAGTGCGGGTTTGAGCGTCGAGAGCGGCAAGGCCTTTGCCAGGGCAGCCGAAGAGGCGGGTGCCGACGGTATCCTGTTGATGCCTCCTTACCTGACGGAGTGTCCCCAGGAGGGGTTGGTCGAGTATGCACGCCAGATCTGCGACTCGACCGAGCTCAACGTCATCTATTACAACCGTGGAAACGGGGTGCTCGATGCTTTCTCGGTACAGAAGCTCGTTGCCCAGTGCCCGAATCTCGTCGGTTTGAAAGATGGCAAGGGCGACATACAAGCACTCAACAAGATCATCAAGACAGTCGGCAATCGACTGGCTTATGTGGGTGGCGTGCCGACCGCCGAGATTTTTGCCGAAGCCTATCTCGCCATCGGTGTCAATACCTATTCATCTGCCGTGTTCAACTTCGTGCCCGATATGGCAGTGAAGTTCTACAAGGAGCTGCGCAAGGGAAACAGTGAGGTCGTCAAGCAGATCACCAATGACTTCTTCATTCCCTTCGTGGATCTCAGGGATCGGAAGAAAGGCTATGCCGTCAGCCTGATCAAGGCCGGCGCCAAGATCATCGGCCGCCCGGCCGGCAGTGTCCGGGCGCCTTTGGTCATGCCGACTTCCGAAGAGTGTCATCAGCTGGAGACGCTGGTGGAAACTGTCAAACAACTATAACGCCTTTCCCGAATCGCCAGAAACCTAACGAGGACTCATCATGCAAACAACAACGTTCATGAAGAAAACCGCCTGCGCCGCGGCCGTTACTGCTGCCATGGGTGCCATGTCACTGCCGGTACAGGCAGAAGGCTGGCGGGGTTGGAATATCCACCCCGAGGGCTACCCCAATACCGAGGCACTGGAGGCTTTCGCCGAGCGCGTGGCCGAGAGAACGGAAGGTCGCATCGAGCCGCAGGTCTACAATAATGCCGTGCTCGGCGATCAGCCGGATGCCATCGAGCAGACCCGCAATGGCGCCCTCGATTTCGCCAACTTCAACATGGGTCCCATGGGCCCCATCGTGAATGAAACCAACGTGCTTTCTCTGCCATTCATCTTCGATAGCATCGATCATATGCATGAAGTGATGGACGGCGAGATTGGTCATCGGTTTGCCGATGCCTTGGCCGATAAGAATCTGATTGCCTTATCGTGGTTCGATTCCGGGGCACGTAGTCTCTACAACACCAGCCACCCGATCGAGACGCCGGAAGATGTCGAAGGTCTGAAGATCCGCGTCATGAACAACGACCTCTATGTCGAGATGATCGAGGCTCTGGGCGGCAATGCGACGCCCATGGCCTACGGGGAAGTCTTCCAGTCCTTGAAGACGGGGGTGCTCGATGGCGCGGAGAACAACTACCCATCCTTCGAGTCAAGCAACCATTATGAGGTCGCTGAATACTATTCACTCACCGAGCACCTGATCATTCCGGAGTGCCTGTGCATCGCCAAGGCGAGCTGGGAGTCGCTTTCCGAGGAAGATCAAGAGATCGTACGCGAAGAGGCGATCAAGGCCTCCGAAATGCAGCGCCAACTCTGGGTCGAGGGCTCGCAAGAGAGCCGTGAGATCGTTCTGGATGCCGGGGTCGAAATCAATGAAATCGAAGACAAGACTCCCTTCCAGGATCTGATGGAACCGGTCTATGCCGGCTTCATCGAGGAAAACCCCGATCTGGAAGAGCTCATCAACGCCATCCGCTCGTCCAACTGATCGCTGATCATGGTGCCCTCCCGGACGTATGAAGCCGGGAGGGCAGGAGGCGTACTGCGTGAGAGTTCATCTCGAATCGCCTGAGGCAACCGTGAACCTGGACCAACTCCAACAAATCCTCCGTCGCATTCTGGACGGCATCGCTTGGTGCTGCATGGTGGTGGCCGGTGTGCTGCTCGTTGCGTTGATCGCGATCTTCGGTTGGCTGGTGTTCGGGCGCTATGTGCTCAACGACACACCAACCTGGGTCGAACAAGCCTCGCTGGTGATGGTGGTCTACATCACCTGCCTGGGCGCAGCCGCTGGCGTGCGTGCCAATACCCATCTGAGCATCGATTTCGTGCGTGAGGGGCTGCCCGAACCATTGCGAACCATAGGGCGCTACCTGGCCGATCTTTTCGTGGTCGTCTTCGGCGGCTTCATGGCCCATGAAGGCTGGGGGCTGGTCGCTACCAACCTGGAGAGGGCGATACCCATGATCGGTCTGTCGGAAAGCTGGCGTGCGGCGCCCCTGGTGATCTGTGGCGTGCTCATCACGGTGTTCGCTCTGGCCAACATTCTGGCTCGTCTGTTTGGCATCAATCGTCTAGAGGAACACTGACCATGGGTCTTGCCATTCTTTTTGGCCTGTTCTTCCTGGGCCTGCTGGCCGGGGCGCCCGTCGCTTTTGCCGTGGGTCTGGCTGCGGTAGTCACCTTCATGTACGAAGGTCTACCCCTGTTCGTGGCCTTCCAGCGAATGCTGTCGGGAATCTCGGTGTTTTCCTTGCTGGCCATTCCGTTCTTCATCTTCGCCGGTGAGCTGATGCTGCACGGCGGCATTTCCACCCGTCTGGTACGCCTGGCCTCGGCGGCCGTGGGCAGGATGCGCGGTGGGTTGGGCATCGTCAACGTGAGTTCCTCCATGCTGTTCGGTGGAATTTCCGGATCCGCGGTGGCCGACACCTCGGCGCTAGGCTCCATTCTCGTGCCGGTCATGAAGGAAAAGGGCTACGACGCGGATTATGCGGTGAACGTCACGGTGACTTCGTCGGTGGCCGGGGTGGTGATCCCCCCCAGCCACAACATGATTCTCTATGCGGTGGCTGCCGGGGGTGGCATTTCGGTTACCCAGCTGTTCATGGCGGGTATCGTGCCGGGTATCCTCATGTGCCTGACTCTGGGGCTGGCCGCCTATCTGGTGGCCGTGCGGCGCGGCTACAAGGGCGAAACCTTTCCGGGCTGGTACGTGTTGATCATCAGCCTGGCCCAGGCCTTGCCGGGTTTGATGACGGCAGTGATCATCGTCGGCGGCGTGCTTTCCGGGGTTCTCACCGTGACCGAGTCCGGCGCCTTCGGGGCGATCTACGCCATCGTCGTGACTGGGCTGGTCTACCGCGAACTGCGCTGGGAATCGTTCAAGACCGCTGTGTTGCAGTCGGTGCGTACCACCGCACTGGTCATGATCCTGGTGGGCTGCGCTTCGGCTTTCTCCTATCTCCTGGCCATGTACAACGTGCCGCAGCTGCTCACTGAAGCGCTAATGGCGCTCTCCGACAATCCCATCGTGATCTTCCTGCTGCTCAACCTGCTGTTGCTGGGGCTTGGCATGATCATGGACATGGCGGCGCTGATCCTGATCTGCACGCCGATATTCCTGCCGGTCGCCGCTCAGTTCGGCATGGATCCGATCCAGTTCGGCATCATCATGATG
This sequence comes from Pseudomonadota bacterium, assembly GCA_051749645.1. Taxonomy (GTDB): domain Bacteria; phylum Pseudomonadota; class Gammaproteobacteria; order Pseudomonadales; family Halomonadaceae; genus Halomonas. Next base: position 360,820 of record JBNJIT010000003.1, on the reverse strand, counting down.
ATGAACCTGGGCCTGGGCCTGTGCACCCCGCCCGTGGGAGCTTGTCTGTTCGTCGGCTGCGTCATCGGAAAGATCAAGATCGAGCAGGCTGTGCGCACCATCTGGCCCTTCTATCTCGCCCTGTTCGTGGCCTTGATGCTGGTGACCTACGTGCCGGCGGTGTCGATGACGCTACCCCGTTTCTTTCAGTGACGACCCGCTCAACAGGATTGATACGACATGAAGATTGCTGCTGTACACACTCATGTTCTCGACCACGAGCTGGACACGGCCTTCGAGAGTGCTTCCATGCACTTCAAGCGGCGCCAGCACTGTCTGGTGGAGATCGTCTGCGATGATGGCACCGTGGGTTGGGGCGAGTGCCTGGGGCCGGCACTGCTCAATGCCGCAGTCGTCCGAGCCTATGCCACGGGCTTGATCGGCCGCGATCCGCTGGAGACCGAGAAACTCTGGCTCGAGCTCTACAACCGTCTGCGTGATCAGGGCCAGCGTGGCTTGACCGTCACCGCTCTGAGCGGTATCGACATCGCGCTGTGGGACATCAAGGGCAAGCGTTTCGGGGTGCCCGTCTCTACGCTGCTGGGTGGGCGTTTTCGCGACAGCGTGAAGGCCTACGCCACTGGCTCCTTCCGCCGCGAAGGGGTGGATCGAGTCAATGACATCGCTCATGAGGTGGCCGGCTATCGGGACGAGGGCTTCCACGCCGTGAAGATCAAGATCGGCTTCGACGTCGAGGAGGATCTGCGCGTCATCGAGGCGGTACGCGAGGCCATCGGCTCCGGGATGCGCCTGATGATCGACGCCAACCACGGCTACGACTATCTGGAAGCGGTGGAAGTGGGCAAGCGTGCTGCGTACTTCGGGGTCGACTGGTTCGAGGAGCCGGTGTTGCCCGAGCATCTTTCGGCTTATCGGGCGGTGCGTGCCGACCAACCCATCCCGGTGGCCGGCGGCGAAACCTGGCATGGCCGCTATGCCATGCTCGAGCCGCTCACGACCCGTGCGGTGGACGTTGTGCAGCCCGATATCTGCGGCGTGGGGGGCTTCTCCGAGATGCGCCGCGTGGCCGACATGGCAGCCCTGCATGGCGTGCGCCTGGTGCCGCACGTGTGGGGCACCGCCGTATGCATCGCCGCCAGCCTGCAGTTCATGGCAGCGATGCTGCCCAATCCGCCGCGGCGCGACCCCATCGAGCCGATCCTCGAGTTCGACCGCACCGACAACCCTTTCCGCCAAGCGGTGGTCAAGACGCCCCTCGAGCACCGTCACGGTGTGGTTTCCATTCCCGACGGGCCGGGTTTGGGCATCGAGATCGATCGTGATGCGCTGGCACGCTACGCATTGAAGGAGGCGTGAGCATGGCGACGATTCCCCCCAATACCCGCCCGCTGGATGGACCACGACCGCAGCTCGAGACACCGCGGGGCGCCACCGACTGCCATATCCATCTCTACCTGCCGGGCCATGACGGCCAGGCAGGGGGGCCACCGATTGCCGAGTTGGCCACGGTGGCTGACTACCGCCGGGTGCAGCAGCGCCTGGGGCTGGAGCGGGTGGTGGTGACCCAGTCGAACGCCTATCAACTTGACAACGGTGCGCTGCTCGAAGCACTCGACCAGTTGGGCACCGAGGCGGCCCGTGGCGTGGCCACCGTGGTGCCGGATACCTCGGAGGCCACGCTGCGCGACTGGCACGCGCGAGGCGTGCGTGGCGCACGCATCATGAACCTGCCCGGCGGCGCCGTGACTCATGACGACATGCTGGCCGTGGAACGCCGTATTCGTCCCTTCGGCTGGCATCTGATGGTGCAGTTCAACGGCCGTTATCTCGACGACTACCTCGATGGCCTGAAGCGAATCGAGGGCGACTACATCATCGACCATATCGGCAAGTTCATGCCGCCGGTGGCAGCCGACGACCGACGTGTCGACGAGATTCTGCGCCTGCTGGATCGCGGCAATGCCTGGTTCAAGATCTGTGCCGGCTACGAGGCCAGCGTCATCGGCGGGCCGCATTACGGCGACATCGGGGCCATCGCGCGGCGAGTCATCGAGCATGCCCCCGAGCGCATCCTCTGGGGCAGCAACTGGCCGCATGTGGGCGTTCCCCGGGAGCAGTATCCTGACGACGCCGAGCAGCTCGACGTGCTGCTTGACTGGGCCTCCCCCGAGTTGCATCAGCGCATCCTGGTCGACAACCCCGCCGCCCTGTACGGCTTCTAACCCCTGTGTTCGTGATCGGCGCGTGACCTGCAGCCCGGGTCATTCGCCACGGCAATCAAGCAAGGAGAGTACTCATGTTGAATCGGCTTCTGGTCACCGGTGCGGCCGGCGGCGTCGGGCAGGCTATTCGTCCACACCTGGTGCGCCTGGCTCACCAGGTTCGGCTGTCCGACGTGAGCGAGCTTAGCGATCTCGCCGCCCATGAAGAAGCGGTCAGCTGTGACCTGGCCGACGCGGAGGCCGTCAGCGCCCTGGTGGCCGACTGCGACGGCGTCATCCACCTTGGCGGCATGTCCGTGGAAAAGCCCTGGAATGACATTCTGCAGGCCAACATCGTCGGTACCTACAACCTCTACGAGGCGGCCCGCAAGCTCGGCAAGCCACGCGTCGTCTTCGCCAGTTCCAATCACGCCATCGGTTTCTACCCACGCACCACGCGCATCGACAATGAGGTTCCGCAGCGCCCGGACTCACTCTACGGCGTGTCAAAGTGCTTCGGCGAGAACCTGGCGAGCCTCTATTACCACAAGTTCGGCGTCGAGACGCTGAGCGTGCGCATCGGCTCCTGTTTCCCCAAACCGGCAGATGCCCGCATGATGGCGACCTGGATGAGCGTCGAGGATTTCGTGAACTTGCTCGAACGCGCCTTCGTGGCGCCCAAGCTGGAGCATACGGTGGTCTACGGCGCTTCCAACAATCACGAGTCCTGGTGGGACAACGGCAAGGCAGCCTTCCTCGGTTGGGTGCCCAAGGACAGTTCCGAACCCTGGCGTGAGGAGATCGCGCAGCAGCCGGCGCAGGATCCCGACGATCCCGCCGTCGTCTATCAGGGCGGCAAGTTCGTCACCTTTGGTCATCCCGATGACGCTTGAGCGGCATATGAAGACCTGTACATCGACGGGGGGCAACCATGGATGAAGCAGTGAGACTGTCGCTCGATGAGGCCTGGGCACTGAGTGTCGACATTCTCGAGGGGCATGGCTATTCCGCGGCCCATGCGGCCGCCATCGCTCGCAGCGTCGTGGCGGCCCAGGGCGACGAGTGTCACTCGCATGGCTTGTATCGACTCATCGACTGTGTGCGCACTCTCCGGCACGGCGGGGTCGACCCGCGCGCCGTTCCCGAAGTGATCGACCAGGCACCGGGGGTGGTACGTGTCGATGCGCGGGGTGGTTGTTCGCTGCTCGCTTTCGAGACCGCTCGGGAACACCTGGTCGAGAAGGCCCGTTCCTGCGGGGTGGCGGTATTGGCCGTCAACAACGCCTTTCATTTTTCGGCGCTATGGCCCGAGGTGGAATCCCTGGCTGAGCGGGGCCTGGTGGCATTGGCGATGACGCCGAGCCATGCCTATGTTGCCCCCGCAGGAGGGCGGTCGCCGCTGATGGGCACCAATCCCATCGCCTTCTCCTGGCCGCGTCCGGATGGCATGCCGTTCACCTTCGATTTCGCCACCAGTGTGGTGGCACGCGGCGAGGTCGAGCTCCATCGCCGTGCCGGGAAGCGGATTCCGGAAGGCTGGGCGCTTGACGGTGAGGGTCGGCCGACGACCGATCCGACAGCCGCGCTGGCTGGCGCGCTACTGCCTTTTGGCGGCCACAAGGGATCGGCGCTGTCGATGATGATCGAGCTGCTCGCCGGTCCGCTGATCGGTGATCGCCTGGGCCATCAGACCCAGCCAGCGAACGGCAGCGGAGAAGGTACCCCTCAGCACGGTGAATTCCTCCTGGCCTTAGACCCCCGCTCGTTCCTGGGACCAGATGCCGAGGCACGGCTACAGCAGGCCGAAGCGCTATTCGAGGGTGTCGTGGTACAGGGGGCGCGCCTACCGTCCCAGCGTCGTCATGCGGCCCGGGAGCGCAGTCAGGCTGAGGGTGTGTCGATTCCCGCTGAGCTTTACGATGAACTGGTCAAGCTCAGGGATGGCGATGGAGCTCAACCGTGAAAATGGCTTGGTTTCCCAAGATCAAGAGCATGCGGGTCGTTCCCGTGGCCGGCTACGACGGCTTTCTGTTGAACCTCAGCGGCGGGCACGCGCCCTGGTTCATCCGCTGCGTGGTCATTCTCGAGGATGAGGCCGGGAACAAGGGGGTTGGGGAGATCCCCACGAGTGACGGCATCCTCAAGGGGCTGGAGCAGTGCCGCTCTCTGGTCGAAGGCTCGCGGATCAACGATATCAAGCAGACCCTGAACCGGGCACGCCAGCTTCTGGCCAAGAACGGCCGCGAGGAGCGTGGCCGTCAGACCTTCGATCTGCGCGTGGCAGTGCACGTGATCACCGGCCTCGAGTCGGCACTGTTCGACCTCTTTGGCCAGGCCCTGCAGATGCCGGTGGCCGACTTGCTGGGCCAGTACGGCCGCCAGCGCAATGAGGTCGAGGCGCTGGGCTACCTGTTCCTGCTGGGCGATCCGGCCAAGACGGACCTGCCCTATCCCAAGGCCGAGAATCCGCAGGATGCCTGGGACGAGGTCCGCTACCGGGAGGCACTCACCCCGGATGCCGTGGCCAACCTGGCCAAGGCAGCCTATGAGCGCTACGGTTTCAAGGATTTCAAGCTCAAGGGCGGGGTGCTGCGCGGCGAGGAGGAGGCTGACTGCATCCGTGCGCTGCACGAGGCCTTCCCGGATGCCCGTCTGACCCTCGATCCCAATGGTGCTTGGAAGCTCGACGAGGCGGTGCGGGTGCTGGAGCCGATCAAGGAACTGCTCAGCTATGCCGAGGACCCTTGCGGTCAGGAGGAGAGTTACTCGGGCCGTGAGACCATGGCCGAGTTCAAGAAGCGTACCGGCCTAGCCACCGCCACCAACATGATCGCCACCGACTTCAAGCAGCTGCAGTACGCCGTACAGCTCAACTCGGTGGACATTCCTCTGGCGGACTGCCATTTCTGGACCATGCAGGGCGCCGTGATGGTCGGCGAGTTGTGCAATGAGTGGGGCATGACCTGGGGCTCGCACAGCAACAACCACTTCGATATCTCGCTGGCGATGATGACCCATGTGGCCGCGGCCTGTCCGGGCGAGATCACGGCCATCGATACCCACTGGATCTGGCAGGATGGGCAGCGCATCACCAAGGAGCCGTTCCCGATTCGCGACGGCAAGCTCAAGGTGCCATCGGCCCCGGGGCTAGGCGTCGAGCTGGATGAAGAGAAGCTGATGGAGGCCCACCGCCTCTACCAGAGCCTCGATGTGACAAGTCGCAACGACGCCATGGCGATGCAGTACCTGATCCCCGGCTGGGAGTTCGAACCCAAGCGTCCGGCGCTGGTGCGTTGAGTGGCAACTGGCTGTTAGACTAAAAGTCATACTTTTTGGACGTGGCGTCATTGCTTAGCAAGGGGTAGGGAGATGTCGGCAGAGACAGCGGGACTCAAGCTGAACAGGGTGGCGAGGCAAGGCAGCCTCTCCGCCCACGTCGCCGATCAGCTCGAAGCGTTGATCCTCGAGGGCAAGGTCAAGGTGGGTGAAAAACTGCCCACCGAGAGCCAACTGTGCGATTCCTTTGGCGTCAGCCGCACCGTGATCCGTGAGGCGATGACGCATCTCAAGTCCCTGGGCCTGGTGGCGACCCGGCGCGGCGTGGGCACCACGGTGCTGCGCGCCGAGGCTGTCGAGGCGCGTCCGGCAGAGCGCATCAGTTCCACTACGGTAGAGGACATCCTGCACGTCCTCGAGCTGCGCCTGGCCATGGAGCCTGCGGCGGCCGAGCTTGCCGCGCTGCGCCACGATGCCGAGGATCGTCGCCGTCTCGAGGCCACGCATGCCGCCTTCGTTCAGGCTCACGCCGAGCAGAGCCTGGCCAGGGTCGAGGACTACGAGTTCCACCATGCCATTGCTCGGGCCACTCACAACCCCGTCTTCGATCAACTCTACGAGCAGCTCAGTCCCAGTGGCATCCCGCGGGCCAAGCTGCTGAGCATCGATATCAATCCCGCCGCGGCGGCGCGCTATCTGGAACGCGTCCAGGAAGAGCATGCCTACATCCTGGAGGCGATCCTGGCCCGCGATGCCGAGGCGGCCAGGGAGACGATGTTCCAGCACCTCAACAGGTCCCGGAACCTCTATCTGCAGTACCAGGAAAACTGAATCCGGCAATCCAAGGAGACAGCATGACTCCACAAGGCACTTCCCTGATTGGCCAGCAAGCCGTTACCGGCGGTCAGGCGGTCATCCGCGCCATCGATCCCTCCACCGGCGAGGCCCTGGCCCCGGACTATCCTGGGCTGGACCGCAATGCGGTGGCCCAGGCCTGCGAACTCGCCGAGGCCGCTTACGCCAGCTACCGGGAATCCTCGCTCGAAGACCGCGCCACCTTCCTCGAAACCGTGGCCAGCGAGATCGAGGCCCTGGGCGATGCCCTGGTCGAGCGTGCCATGGCCGAAACCGGGCTGCCCCAGGCGCGCATCCAGGGCGAACGCGGCCGCACCTGCGGCCAGCTGCGCCTGTTCGCCAAGGTGGTGCGCGCCGGCGAGTGGCTCGACGTGCGCCTCGACCCGGCGCTGCCCGAGCGCGAGCCCATGCCCCGCGTCGACCTGCGCCAGCGTCATGTTCCGCTCGGCCCCGTCGCCGTATTCGGCGCCTCCAACTTCCCGCTCGCCTTCTCCGTGGCCGGCGGCGATACCGCCTCGGCACTGGCCGCCGGCTGTCCGGTGATCGTCAAGGCCCACTCCGCCCATCCCGGGACCTCGGAACTGGTCGGCCGTGCCGTGCAGTCGGCGGTGGCCAAGTGCGGCCTGCCCGAAGGCGTGTTCTCGCTGCTGTTCGGTTCCGGACGCGAGATCGGCCAGGCGCTGGTCGCCGACCCGCGCATCCAGGCGGTGGGCTTCACCGGCTCGCGCTCGGGCGGTCTGGCACTGCAGCGGACGGCGCAGGCGCGTCCCCAGCCGATCCCGGTCTACGCCGAGATGAGCTCCATCAACCCGGTGTTCCTGCTTCCCGAAGCGCTGAAGGCACGCGCCGACACGATCGCCGAGGGCTTCGTCGGCTCGCTGACCATGGGCGCGGGGCAGTTCTGCACCAACCCCGGCCTGGTGATCGGCGTCAAGGGTCCCGAACTCGACGCCTTCGCCGAGGCCGCCGGCAAGGCGGTCACGGGCAGCGCCGCCCAGACCATGCTCACGCCAGGTATCCACGCCGCCTATACGGACGCTGTCGGCGCCCTGGCGGCGCACGCCAAGGTGCGGGAAGTGGCCCGCGGTCAGGCTGGCGAGGGCCCGCATCAGTGCCAGGCGGCGCTGTTCGCAGCCAGTGCCGGTGACTTCCTCGCTGACGCGGCACTCCACGCCGAGGCGTTCGGCGCCGCCTCGCTGATCATCGAGTGCGACGACCTCGCCCAGATGCGCAGCGTGGCCGAAGCCCTGGAAGGCCAGCTCACCGCCACCCTGCAGATGGACGACGGCGACACGCAAACGGCCAAGTCGCTACTGCCGCTGCTCGAGCGCAAGGCGGGGCGGATTCTCGCCAACGGCTGGCCCACCGGCGTCGAGGTGTGCCACGCCATGGTCCACGGCGGGCCTTACCCGGCCACCTCGGACTCACGCACCACCTCGGTGGGCAGCGCGGCGATCCACCGCTTCCTGCGCCCGGTGTGCTATCAGGCCCTGCCGGAGGGGCTGTTGCCCGGGGCACTTCAGGACGGCAACCCACTGGGCGTGAGCCGCCTGGTGGATGGCCAGCGCGAGGCCTGAGGCAGTTACCGTATCCTTGAGTGGAATCGTTATCACGGCGGCCTTAGGGCCGCCTTTTTCGTGGAAGGTCAGGCAAGGCCGGTCAGCCTGAGCAGGAAGACGCCCGTGCTGATGGTGAATAGCGACGCCAGGGTCGTGATGGCGATGATATTGGCGGTAAGTGCGGCATTGCCGCCCATCGCCTTGACCATCACGAAGCTGGCGGCAGCGGTGGGGCTGGCGAAGAACAGGAACAGCACGCCCAGCTCGCGACCCGAGAAGCCGGCCAGCCAGGCTGCCGTGGTAGCCAGCAGTGGCAGGGTGACCATCTTCATGAAGCTGGCGCCCACGGCGATGCGTCCCGAGCGCTGAAGGGCGCCCAGCGACAGAGTGGCGCCGATGCAGATCAGCGCCAGGGGCAACGTCAGCGATGCGAAGTACTCTCCCGAGGTCATCAACCAGCCGGGCAGGCGCCACTCCATGGCGGCAACCGGTACCGCCGCCACCACGGCGAGGATCAGCGGGTTGCGCATGATGTGCGCCGCGATATGGCGCCAATCGGTGTTTCGGTTGTTCTGGTAGGTGGCCAGGGCCACCACCGAGAAGGCGTTGTAGGTGATGATCACCACGCCCAGCAGCAGCCCGCCGGTGGAGAGGCCGTAGTCGCCGTACATGCCGGCAGCCAGCGCCAGGCCGACGATGCCGCAGTTGCCGCGGAAGGCGCCCTGTACGTAGACTCCGCGCTCGACGCGCGGTACCCGCAGGAGCGCCCAGCCCCAGGCGAGCAGGAAGCTGCCCAGGGTAGCCAGGGCGAAGAAGAGCAGCAGGTGCAGGTTGAAGGTGGCGTCCAGGTCGGCCTCGATGATGCTCAGAAAGATCAGCATCGGCAGCGTACCCTTGAAGACGAGGTACGAGGCCGTGCTGACGAAGGCCTGGTCGATCCACTTCAGTCGTTTCAGAGCGAAGCCGACGAACACCATGGCAAAGACGGGCAGGGTGATCTCCAGCGTCGACTGAAAAACCTCGAGCATGCCCATCAGCGCGCCAGCCACAGGCCGACGATGATCGCGGCGAGTACGGTGGCGAAGAACAGACGGTTGCGCAGGCGCGTATCGCGGGGCCGGGGATTGTGATCGGTCACGTTGCTTTCCTGGCGGCTGGCTGGATTGGTAAACGATCGTTTGATCTGGCTTGTGTTCATGCTGTCAGGATGGTAAACCCGTTAGCCTGCTATCGCCACTGGCGAGAGGTTTTCCCACCATTGGAACCCGTGCCATGCCGTCCTCCCACGATGTTGAGCGTCCCCGCCTGATTTTCGCGCATGCCAACGGTTTTCCCGGCATGAGCTACCGTAGCTTGCTCGAACCGCTTCGCCAGCGTTTCGATGTCCATCCCGTCGACCGGCTCGGCCATCATCCCGACTACCCGGTCGGGCCCAACTGGTTGGCGCTGCGTGACGAGCTGCTCGACCACCTGCCCGCCGGCAACGAGCCGGCCATCGGGGTCGGTCACTCCATGGGTGGGGTACTGATGGCCATGGCGGCGGAGCGCGCCCCCGATCGCTTCCGCTGCGTGGTGATGCTCGACCCGCCACTGATGCTGGGGCTCGATGCCTGGGGGATGAAAGTGGCCAAGCGTTTCGGCTTCGTCGACCGCGTGACGCCGGCGGGCAAGACTCGCGGGCGCCGTGCGGTATGGCCTGACCGCGATGCCATGGCCTACTACCTGCGGCGTCGCGGCCTGTTTCGTCGTTTCACCGAAGAGGCCCTGGACGATTACGTTCATGGCGGCACTCGCCTGGGGCATGACGGCCGGGCGGAGCTGGTCTTCGACCCGGCCGTCGAGGTGGCGATCTTTCGCCACCTGCCCGACCACCTGACCCGCTTGCCGCAGCGCTTGCAGGTGCCGTTCGGCATTCTTGCCGGTCGCGACTCGGACCTGATCACCCCCAGACGTCGGCGACGCCTGATGCGTCACGGCATTGCGTTGTCGCAGGTGCCCGGCGGCCACATGTTCCCCATGGAGCATCCCGAGAAGACCCGCGAGGCACTGCTGACGATGCTCGCTGACCTGCATGCAGGAGGCGCATGATGACTGAGCCAAAATCCCTGCGCCTGGCCGAAGGGCGGCTGGCGGCGTTGGCTTGGGGCGAGCGGGAGGCGCCCACCTGGCTGGCGTTGCATGGATGGCTCGACAATGCGGCGAGCTTCACCCGGCTCGCGCCGTTGCTGGTCGAGCGTCTCGGCATTCGCGTGGTGGCCATCGACTTTGCCGGCCATGGTGAGTCGGCGCATCGCGCCGGCGACTATGCGTTGTGGGACTATTGTCACGACGTGCTGGATGCCGCCGACGAGCTGGGTATCGAGCGGCTCACTTTGCTGGCCCACTCCATGGGCGCCGGTGTGGCCTGTCTCACCGCGTCGGCGCTGCCCGAGCGGGTGATGCGCCTGCTGCTGATCGACGGCCTGGGAGCGCTGACCACGCCGGCAGCCGAGATGCCGGCGCAGTTGCGCAAGGGGCTTGCGGCCGCGCGGCGCCCCCTGTCGTCGCCGCCGCGCTATCCTGATGAAAGGATGGCGGTGGCGGCGCGGGTGGCCGGTGGCGTCACACCCATCGATGCCGAAACCGCCGAGCCACTGGTGAGACGCAACCTCGAGCCGCTGGCGGATGGCCATATGCGGCTGCGCACCGATGGGCGTTTGTTATGGCCTTCGCCGCTGCGGCTGTCCCCGGAGCAGGCTCGGGCGGTGCTCGAGGCGATTCGCTGCCCGACGCTGTTGATCGAGGGCGAGAATGGCATTCTCGGCGAGCGCACGGCTGCGGTAGCCGCGCGGGCCGCCGTCGACGGGCTGGTACGCCACGTGCTGCCGGGCGGCCACCACTTGCATCTCGAGCCATCGTCAGCACCCGCGGTGGTCGAGCGCCTCGTTGAGTGGATAATGGCGCGTGAAAGGCAATGACGTAGCGCGGTCGGGAGGAAACGATGCACGAACGACCCCAACTCGGGGCTGGCAAGCGAGTGGCCCTGGTGCTCGGCAGCGGCGGGGCGCGCGGTTATGCGCATATCGGTGTGATCGAAGCGCTCGAGGCGCGCGGCTACGAGATCGTGGCCATTTCGGGCTGCTCGATGGGTGCCCTGGTGGGTGGTGTCTATGCGGCCGGTCAGCTTGCGGCCTACCGCGACTGGGTCACCAAGCTCGATTACTTCGACGTGCTCAGGCTGGTCGACGTGACCTGGAGCCCCATGGGGGCGATGCGTGCCAGCAAGGTGATGAACAAGCTCGAATCGCTGATCGGCACCACGCAGATCGAGGCGCTGAGCGTGCCGGTGACCACCGTGGCCACGGACCTGACGCGCCAGCGCGAAGTGTGGTTCCAGAGCGGTTCGCTGCTGGAGGCCATTCGCGCCTCCATTGCCGTGCCCGGCGTGATCACCCCTGTGCATCGCGGTGAGCAGGTGCTGGTCGACGGCGGTCTGCTTAACCCGCTACCCATCACCCCCACGGTGGCAGCCCACGCCGACTTCGTGCTCGCCGTCAACGTCACGGCGCACAGTCCGCGACCGATCAGCCTCGAGGAGCTGTTGCCCCAGACCCAAGGTTCAGCACCGGCGCCGTGCGATGCGCAGGCCACGGAGGCTGCGGGCAATCTGCAGCTCACCGGCTGGATGGACGATGTGCGCGATGCCACCCGGCGGCTGATCGACGGGCTGGGCAGTGCCGGTAGCGGTGAGGAGGAGGGCGACGGCCAGACGCGTGGCACCCGTGCCTGGGGCCGCCTGGATATGATTCTCGCCTCCTTCGATATCACCCAGGCCTCGCTGGCCAAGTACAAGATTGCCGGCTATCCGCCCGACGTGCTGATCGAGGTTCCCAAGACGGTATGCGGCGCCTACGAATTCCACCGTGCGCGCGAACTGATCCGGCTCGGTGAGCATCTGGCGCAGGAGGCGCTGGATCGCTTCGAGGGAAGGTCGCACCCCGGCTGGGGCAGCTCGGGAGTGGTGGTCGAACCGGTACCCGGCGATGAGCGGGAAGGGGAGTCTTGACGACCGACGCTCACGCCTGCTGGCCGCGGCGGCGCAACAGCACGTAGACGGCGCCGGTACCGCCATCGGCGTCGCGGGCTGAACAGAAGGCGAGCACGCCGGGCCACTCGCGCAGCCAGGCGTTGACGTGACTCTTGATCACCGGATAGTCCGCCGTGGCACCCCAGGCCTTGCCGTGGACCACCAACACGCAGCGCTGGCGGCGTGCCGCGGCATCGCGCAGGAAGCTCTCCAGTTCGTCACGCGCTTCGTCCAGGGTGTAGCCGTGCAGGTCGAGCCCTGCCTCCCAGGCGATGCGGCCGCGTTTGAGCTGGCTGCGAGTGCGCCAGGGGAGGTCGGGCAGGGCGAAGTCGAGTGGCTCCGAGGGGCGTACCGCTTCCACGCGACCGTCGCTGGTGCGGCTGGGGGCAGTGTCATCGGCGGCCGATTCGGCCGCGGCGCGCCGCGCGGCGGCCGCTGGGTCCTCGCGGCGCGGGCGGCCGGGGTCGGCGCGGTTGCTGTCGATGGGCCGCACGCCGGCATCGCGCAGCGCCTGGCGAAAGGCGCTGACGTCGTCATCGTTCGGAGGGGGGCGGCGACGGCTCATGCAGGACTCGCGTGATGGTTGGCGGGCTGCCCAGTATAGCGGCCTGGCAGCGGCTGTGAACCGCCTGCCAGCCCGGGTACAATCACAGGCCACGCCAACCGACCACAGGTACTCTCGTGGCTGATTCTCCTGCCTCCAACGCTTCCACGCTGCAACTCACCGATGGCGAGATTGGCGAATGTCTCGTCACCCTGCGCGATTATCTGCGCTGGGCGGCCAGCGAGTTCACCCTGGCGGGGCTGTTCCATGGCCACGGTACCGACTCACCCTGGGACGAAGCCGTGGCGCTGACGCTCGGCGGGCTGCACCTGCCCTGGAACGTCGACCCTGCCGTGCTCGACGCCCGCCTGCTGCCCATGGAGCGCGCACGTCTCGTGGCCCTGGTGCGCGAGCGCATCGCCACGCGCCGTCCGCTGCCCTACCTGCTGGGCGAGGCTTTCTTCGCCGGTGTGCCCTTCCACGTCGACGAGCGGGTGCTGATACCGCGCTCGCCCATCGCCGAGCTGATCGAGGATGGCTTTGCTGCCTGGTTCGGCGAGGAGCCGCCGGCCCGGGTTCTAGATCTGTGCACCGGCTCCGGCTGCATCGGCATCGCCACGGCGCTGCACCTGCCGACCTGCGAAGTCGATCTGGCCGACATCAGTGCCGAGGCTCTGGCGGTGGCCAAGCGGAACATCGCCCGCCACGACCTCGGTGCCCGCGTTCGTGCCGTGCTTTCCGACATCTTCGATGGCCTGGGCGGGCAGCGCTATGACCTGATCGTTGCCAATCCGCCCTACGTGGACGCCCGCGATCTGGCCACCATGCCTGCCGAGTTCCGCCATGAGCCGGCTTTGGCGCTGGGCGCCGGGCCCGATGGGCTGGATATCGTGCGGCGCATCCTGCGTGAGGCGCGTGGGCACTTGAACGATGACGGTGTGCTGATCGTGGAGGTCGGCAATTCCGACCACCATCTGGAGGCCGCCTTCCCCGAGGTGCCTTTCCTGTGGCTCGACTTCGAGCGCGGCGGGCATGGCGTCTTTGCGCTCACTGCCGCGCAGCTCGATGCTCACGCCGAGGCCTTCGCCTGATTCCCTGATTTCACCTGCGAGGAACGCCCATGTCCGGCAACACCTTCGGCAAGCTGTTCACCGTCACCACCTTCGGCGAGAGCCACGGGCCGGCGCTGGGCGCCATCGTCGACGGCTGCCCGCCGGGGCTGCCACTCAGCGAGGCGGACCTGCAGCGCGACCTCGATCGTCGCCGGCCCGGCACCTCGCGCCACACCACCCAGCGTCGCGAGCCCGACCGGGTGCGCATTCTCTCCGGCGTCTTCGAGGGCGTGACCACCGGGACTGCCATCGGCCTGCTCATCGAGAATACCGACCAGCGATCCAAGGACTACTCGGAGATCAAGGACCGTTTCCGCCCGGCCCACGCCGATTACAGCTACCACCACAAGTATGGGATCCGCGACTACCGCGGCGGCGGGCGTTCCAGCGCCCGCGAGACCGCCATGCGCGTCGCTGCGGGTGCCATCGCCAAGCGCTACCTGGCCGCTCAGGGGATCACGGTGCGCGGCTACATGAGCCAGCTCGGGCCGCTCGAGTTCGACTTCAAACAGTGGGAGGCGGTGGACGAGAATCCCTTCTTCTGTCCCGACCCGCAAAAGGTGCCGGAGCTCGAAGCGTTCATGGACCAGCTGCGCCGCGACCAGGACTCGGTGGGGGCCAGGATCACCGTGGTGGCCGAGGGCCTGCCGCCGGGGCTCGGCGAGCCGGTGTTCGATCGCCTCGACGCCGAGCTGGCCCACGGTCTGATGAGCATCAACGCCGTCAAGGGGGTGGAGATCGGCGCCGGCTTTGCTGCCGTGGCACAGCGCGGCAGCGAACACCGTGACGAGATGACGCCGGAGGGGTTTCTCTCCAACCACGCCGGCGGCGTGCTGGGCGGCATTTCCTCGGGGCAGCCGCTGATCGCCCATCTGGCGCTCAAGCCCACCTCCAGCATCACCGTGCCGGGGCGCTCCATCGATGTGCACGGCAATCCCGTCGAGGTCGTGACCAAGGGGCGTCACGATCCCTGCGTGGGCATTCGCGCCACTCCCATCGCCGAGGCAATGATGGCGCTCACGCTGATCGACCACCTGCTTCGCCACCGTGCGCAGAATGTTGACGTTCGGGTCGACACGCCGATATTGCGCTGATCGCTGGCTGCTACACTGAAGTCACAGTCAAGCCGAGGTTCGTCATGAAGATCAACGTCGAGTTCGACCTGACCCCCGAGGAGTTCCGGCGCGCGCTGGGGCTGCCGGACGTCGAGGCCTTCCAGCAGGAACTGCTCGACCGGATCCAGAAGCAGATGGAGTCCGGCGTGGAAGGCTACGATCCCATGAGCCTGATGCAGCCTTTCCTGCAGCAATCGGGCATGCCCCAGGGTTTGTCTCAGGGGCTTTCTCAGGGGTTGGCCAGTTTCGGCACCTACCAGCAGATGATGCTCGACATGCTGCGCAAGGCCGGCACTCAGGCCAGCCGAGGCGGTGAAGGCGACACGGCTGGTGAAACAGCGGGTAGCCGCACCGGCGCCAGGAGCTCGGGTACCAAGAGCGCTGGCTCCAAGAGCGCGGATCCTGAGAGACAGAGCGGTGCAGCGTCATCGGCCAGTGCCACGTCGCGCTCGCGACGCAGCAAATGAGTGGCTGAGGCGAAGTACCGCTTGCAAGGCATGGCCAGGAGAACTACGCTTTGTGCAGTGCAGCATGGCGATGGTGCCGAGGCTGCGCGCCTTGCGTTCCCGCTTCACAGGAGGATATCCCCATGCAAGACAAGATGATCGACAACTTCAATCAGCAATCTCGCCAGTTCTTCGAGCCCATGCGCCGGCTCAACTCCCTGATGCTCGGCAACATGGAGAAGATGACCGAGTATCAGCTGGAAGCCATGAAGCGCTACAGCCAGATGGGCACCGAGCGCATGCGGACCGCCACCGAAATTCAGGATGCGGATGACCTGCGCGAGTTCGGTGCCAAGCAGGCTGAAATGATGAACGAGCTCTCCCAGCAGATGATGGAAGATGCCAAGGCGCTCAGCGAAATGAGCATGGCCTTCAAGAGCGAGCTGGAGCAGATGTTCACCGAAGCCGGTCAGCAGATGACCGAGCAGGCGCGCCAAGCCGGCGAGAGCGCCAAGAGCGCTACGCAACCCAAGTCCGAGGCTCCGGCCAAGGCGACCAGCCAGTCGTCTCGCAGTCAGTCTTCCGGCAAGAGCTGAGCCTGCGGAACGCACGCAGCGCGTGCGGTTTCCTCCTCGCCGGTACCCAGCCGGTTTCGCGCCGGCTGGGTTGGCGGGGTTAGTGCGGTATCGCACCAGTGGTGTCGTTGAATCGTCAGTGAAGCGCAGGAGGGGCTATGCAGCCAGGGTTGGAAGGTCCGTCACAGGCCGAGTGGGAAGAGTGGAATACGCAGCTGCAGGAGATCGGTGAGCAGTACCAGGCCTTGATGCAGGAACTGCTCGAGCAGAGTGCTCCGGATGCGGCCGCCGATTCCATCCAGGCTGACATTCGCGATGCCTTTCAGGCGGCGGCCGAGTCGCTGATGCGCAATCCTCAACTACTCTGGGAGACCCAGGCACGTCTCGTGCAGGATCAGTTCCAGCTCTGGCAGCAAGGGTGGCGCGCGCTGTCCGGCGAGTCGGTCGAGCCTCTCGTGACGCCGGCCAAGGGCGACCGCCGCTTCAAGGACGAGGCCTGGCATAGCGACCCCTACTACCAGGCGATCATGCAGCAGTACCTGCTGTTCGCCCATGCCGTGGATGAACTCGTCGACGACCTCGACGGCCTGCCCGAGCAGCAGAAGCGCAACCTGGCCTTCTATTCCCGCCAGATGGTCAATGCCATGGCGCCGACCAATTTCATCACCACCAACCCCGAGGTGATGCGGCGCACGATGGAGACCCGCGGGCAGAATCTGGTGGAAGGGCTCGAGCGGCTGCGCAAGGATCTGGCCAATTCCGCTGACGGTCTCAACGTGACCATGACCGACCGCAGCGCTTTCGAGGTGGGCAAGAACATTGCCGTGACGCCGGGGTACGTGGTCTACGAGAACGAATTGATCCAGTTGATCCAGTATACGCCGAGCACCGAGAAGGTATTCAAGACGCCCCTGCTGGTGGTGCCGCCGTGGATCAACAAGTACTACATCCTCGACCTGCGCGAAGACAACTCCTTCGTCAAGTGGCTGGTCGACCAGGGGCATACCGTATTTCTTATCTCCTGGCGGAACCCCGGCCCCGAACAGCGCGACCTGACCTGGGCCGACTACATGCAGATGGGCCCCATCGCTGCCATGGGGGCCATCGAGCAGGCCACTGGCGAGAAATCGATCAACCTGCTCAGCTACTGCATCGGCGGTACGCTGGCGGCCTCTACCCTGGCCTACCTCACCAGCACCCGGCGCGGGCGCAAGGTCAAGTCGGTGACCTACATGGCCACCCTGCAGGATTTCCGCGACCCCGGCGAACTCGGCGTGCTGCTCAGCGAGCCGGTGCTCGAGGGCATCGAGGCCAAGATGGAGCAGGACGGCTATTTGGACGGCCGTTCCATGGCCTACACGTTCAACCTGCTGCGTGAGAACGACCTCTTCTGGTCCTTCTACGTGAGCAACTATCTGAAGGGCGAGACACCCGCCGCCTTCGACCTGCTCTACTGGAACACCGACGGCACCAATCTGCCGGCCGGCACCCACGCCTGGTACCTGCGCCACATGTATCTGGAAAATCGCCTGGTGGAGCCGGATGGCATCGAGCTCGACGGGGTCAAGATCGACCTGCGCAAGATCTCCACGCCGAGCTACTTCATCTCCACTCGCGAGGATCACATCGCCAAGTGGAACAGCACCTACTACGGGGCCTTGTTGCCGAAGGGGCCCGCGACCTTCGTGCTGGGTGGGTCCGGTCATATCGCGGGTATCGTCAACCCGCCGCACAAGGACAAGTACGGCTACTGGACCAACGACGAACTGCCCGACGATCATGAGACGTGGCTGGCCGGCGCCGAGTATCACGAAGGCTCGTGGTGGCCGCATTGGCAGGCATGGATGACCGACAATGGCTATGCCGACTTGACGAAAATGGTGCCGGCCCGCCAGCCGGGCGACGGCGAACTGCCGCTACTCGAGGAGGCGCCGGGCCGCTACGTCAAGACGACCATTCCCGAAGTGCTGGGAGAGACCGCTACCTCGTCGGAGGGTTGACTCGCTTCGTTCGCGACATCCTGGCCATTGGTAAAAGCCCCGCTATGACGGGGCTTTTGTCGTCCTGGGCGAGGTGCGTTCAATGGCCGCCCGATTCCCGTCGGGGTACCCCCGCCCCCTGTGCCGGCGTCGGCCTGCAGAAGTGCGCTGCCGCCTTCCGACAAAAGAAAGGATTGCCGACCAACCAAGCGTTCGCTAGGGTTGAGCGGTATTCCCACCAACAATCATCTGCAGGAGCCTGCCATGAGCGAAAAACTGATCGAAGTGGTTGACGACGCTGGCGTCGTGCGCCTGACCATTACCCGACCCAAGGCACTGAATGCGTTGAACAGTGCTGTGCTTGCCGAGCTCGAAGGCGTGCTCACCGAACTGGAAGGCCGCGACGACCTGCGCGCCGTGCTAATTACCGGTTCGGGCGAAAAGTCTTTCGTGGCTGGCGCCGACATTGCCGAGATGCGCGAGAAGACCCCCGAGCAGGCCCGCGCCTTCGCCAGCCAGGCACTGCGCACCATCAAGCGCCTGGAGACGCTTCCGGTGCCGGTGGTCGCCCTGGTGAACGGGTTTTGTCTTGGCGGCGGCTGCGAACTGGCGCTGGCCTGCGACTGGGCGGTAGCCAGCGACAATGCCGTGTTCGGCCAGCCCGAGGTGCTGCTGGGGGTGATTCCCGGCTTCGGTGGTACCCAGCGCCTGCCGCGTCGGGTCGGCCCCGCCATGGCGCTCGACCTGTGCACCACCGGCCGCAAGATCGACGCCCAGGAAGCCCTGCGCATCGGCCTGGTCAACCGCGTGATGCCCCAGGCCGAACTCGAGGCCTACGCCGAGGAGCTCACCCAGCAGCTCGGTGGCAACGGCCCCCAGGCGGTACGTGCCGCCAAGCAGGCGGTGCACGACGGCATGGATCAGGATCTCGACAGTGCCTTGGCCCTCGAGACGGCGCTGTTCGCCTTCTGTTTTGCCGGCGAGGAGCAGAGCGAAGGCATGAGCGCCTTCGTCGAGAAGCGCAAGCCGAATTTCTGAGCCGTTAGCGGTTATCTCGAAACGACGCGGCCGTGGCGGCAATGCCACGGCCGCGTCGTTGTGTCGGTAGGTAGACTTATGGCTAATCGCACGCGCAAACGTTTGCGGCCTACGCTGTGGGTCAGTTTCCTTGCCCGAGACCCGTTATCCCATGAAACGCCGAGGCCTGCTCAACGCCCCTCTTGCCAAGCTCATTGCCGAGCTTGGCCACACCGACATTCTGGTGATTGCCGATGCCGGGCTACCGATCCCTCCGGGGGTGCCGCGTATCGACCTGGCGTTGCGTCCCGGCTTGCCGGGGTTCGTCGAGGTGTTCGATGTTCTGGTCGATGAGCTGTGTGTCGAAGGGGTGACCCTGGCCCAGGAAATTCGAGAGGCGAGTCCGGTGCTGCATGACCAGGTCGAGCAGCGACTGGTGGGACTCGAACGTCGCGACGGTCAGTCGCTGGCGCGTGATTTCGTGTCCCACGACGCTTTCAAACGCCTGCTGCCCGCGGCGCGTGCCGTGGTTCGCACCGGCGAGTGTTCCCCGTTCGCCAATATTGCCCTGCATAGTGGAGTCGCGTTTTGAGCCTGGCTATGCATGACAGCACTGCCCGACCCGAAGCCGCCGAACCGCTGATGGCGCTCCAGGGCATCGGCAAGTCCTTCGGCGGGGTTTCGGTACTGGAAGACGTCGACTTCTCCCTGTTTCCCGGCCGGGTGCTGGGGCTGGCCGGGGAGAACGGCGCCGGTAAGTCGACCCTGATGAAAGTGCTCAGCGGGGTTCACCAGGCCGATGCCGGCACATTGACGCTGCGCGGTCGTGCCGTGCGCTTCGTCACGCCGCGCCAGGCGATGGATGCGGGCATCGCCATCATCCACCAGGAGCTCAACCTGGTGTCGTCTCTCTCCGCTGGCGAAAACATTTTCCTGGGCCGTGAGCCGCTCAGGTGGGGGCGTGTTGACTGGAAGTGCCTGTTCCGAAGAGCCGGCGAGCTTCTCGAGTCCCTGGAGCAATCGATCGATCCGCGGACTCCGGTAGCGCGGTTGAGCATCGGCCAGCAGCAGATGGTCGAGATCGCTCGGGCGCTGTCTCTGGATGCCGAGATCATCGTCATGGACGAACCCACGGATGCGTTGACCGATGTCGAGACCGCCGTTCTCGAGCGAGTGGTGCACACCCTGCGTACGGCCGGCAAGTCGCTGGTGCTGATCACTCACCGGCTGGCCGAGATCTTCCGTATGTGCGACGACGTCGCCGTCCTGCGCGATGGCCGCCTGGTTCATCAGGGGCCCACGGCGAGTTCCAGCGAGGACCAGCTGATTCAGCGCATGGTCGGACGCGAGCTCGCCGATCGCTATCCCTACGAGCCGCCCCGACTGGGGGAGACGGTGCTCGAGGTGGAGGGCCTGGTGGCGCCGGGCGTGCGGGACGTTACGTTCTCGGCGCGTGCCGGCGAAGTGCTGGGGTTCGGTGGTTTGATGGGGGCCGGGCGAACCGAGATGTGCCGAGCCCTGTGTGGCGACGTGCCACGCGAATCCGGCGAAGTCAGGATTCATGGCCGCGGCGTACGCTTTACCTCGCCCGGGCAAGGGCTGCGGGCCGGCTTGGTGTATGTGCCCGAGGATCGCAAGCAGTCTGGCCTGGTGCTCGACCACTCGGTGGCCGACAACATGTCCCTGACCGCGCTACCGGCGTTTTGCGGGCCGCTGGGCATCATACGGCATGCCCGTGAAAGGGCGGCCGTCGATCACTACATCGAGGCATTTCGCATCAAGCTCAACGATCCCCATCAGCACGTTCAGACGTTATCGGGCGGCAACCAGCAGAAGGTTTCGCTGGCCAAGGCGCTGATGAGCGAGCCCGAGGTGGTGATTCTCGACGAGCCCACCCGAGGGGTCGATGTGGGTGCCAAACGCGAGATTTATCTGCTCATCAACCGACTGAAACGCCAAGGCAAGTGCGTGCTGCTGATCTCTTCTGAAATGACCGAGCTGATCGGTCTTTCCGATCGCATCGTCGTGCTGGCCAATGGCCGCGTCAGCGGAGAGTTTCTGCGCGATGACGCGACTCAGGAAAAGATCATGACCGCTGCGGCCGCTGCCGCACCGATGGAGACCTGAACCATGAATGCCCTGACTTCGAATGTCTCGTTCCTGCGGCTGGTGATCGACAACAAGGCGTTCCTGGCTCTCGCCCTGCTGGTCGCCGTCAGCGCGGCCATGAGCGACAACTTCCTCACGCCGGACAACCTGCTCAATGTGCTGCGCCAGACGAGCATCAACGCCATCATCGCCATGGGCGTGACCTTCGTGATCCTGACTGCCGGCATCGATCTCTCGGTGGGTGCGGTGCTGGCGCTGACCGGTGCCTTCGCCGCTTCGATGACTGCTTCAGGGCTGGCACCCTGGCTCAGCGTGCCCGGCACCATCGCTTCGGGGGCACTGCTCGGCGTGATATCCGGACTCTTCGTGGCCTACGGGCGGATCCAGGCCTTCGTCGTCACCCTGGTGGCGATGACCGTGGTACGCGGGTTCGCGCTGGTCTATACGGATGGCCGGCCGATCTCGATCGGCGGCGGCGAGGTGGCCGATGCCTTCTGGGAGCTGGGTGGCGGTTACTGGCTGGGTATTCCCATCCCCATCTATCTGATGTTCTTCGTGTTCGTGCTGTGCTGGAGCGTTCTGCACCACACTCGGTTCGGGCGCCATGTCTATGCCGTCGGCGGCAACGAGCAGGTGGCACGGCTGTCGGGTATCAACGTCAATCGTATCAAGGTCAGCGTCTACGCCATTGCCGGCGCCTGTGCGGCCCTGGCCGGCGTCGTGCTGACGGCGCGCCTGGGTTCGGCTCAGCCCAATGCCGGTATGACCTACGAACTGGATGCCATTGCCGCGGTGGTCATCGGTGGAACCAGCCTGATGGGCGGTCGCGGTCGCATTTTCGGTACTCTCGTCGGTGCCCTGGTGATCGGCGTGCTCAACAACGCTTTGAACATCATGGGAGTGTCATCCTATTTCCAAATGATCGCCAAGGGGGCGGTCATCCTGCTGGCGGTACTGATCGACAGCCGCTCGCAGTCCTCATCCTGAGCTCGCCACGAGCCGGGGTGCATGACAACAAGACCTCAGGAGACTTGCCATGAAAAAACTGATTATTGCCACTGCGGTAGCCGCCGGGCTGGGAGTCGGCACTACCCAGAGCGCGATGGCGGAGCGCATCGCTCTGGTGATTTCGACGCTGAACAACCCTTTTTTCGTGACCTTGCAGGAAGGGGCCGAAGCGAAGGCGGAAGCGTTGGGCCATGACCTGATCGTGCTCGATTCGGGCAATGATTCTGCCCGCGAACTCTCCAACATCGAGGATGCCCTGTCGCGGGACATCGACGTGCTGCTGGTCAACCCCACCGATTCCGATGCCGTCGTTTCGGGGGTGAGGGCCGCCAATTCCCGTGACGTGCCGGTGATCACCCTGGATCGCAGTGCCAACGGCGGCACCATCGTTTCTCACATCGCCTCCGACAACGTCGCGGGTGGCGAACTGGCAGCCGAGTTCATCATCGAACGGCTCGGAGGAGAAGGGCAGGTGGTGCAGCTGGAGGGCGTGCCAGGCGCCTCGGCTACGCGCGACCGTGGCGAGGGCTTCATGGCGGGTATCGAAGGCGCCAGCGGCATCGAGCTGGTAGCCACCCAGCCGGCCAACTTCAACCGTAGTGAAGGCCTCAATGTCATGGAGAATCTGCTGCAGGCGCATGACGGCATCGATGCGGTATTCGCCCAGAACGACGAGATGGCGCTGGGGGCCCAGCGTGCCCTTCAGGCTGGCGGCCACGATGAAGTGATACTGGTGGGTTTCGACGGAACCGACGATGGCATCGAGGCAGTCAACGACGGCAAGATGGCTGCCACCATCGCCCAGCAGCCGGCGCGCATCGGTGAACTGGGCGTGACCACTGCCGACGGTCTGTTCAAAGGCGAAAGCGTCGAGTCCAATGTGCCCGTACCGTTGCAGCTGATCACCGAGGAGTAACCGGACCCTGGCCATGATTCGCCTCAAGGATGTGGCGCGAGACGCTGGCGTTTCCGTCACCACTGTGTCGCACGTGGTCAATGGCACCCGCCGCGTTGCACCCGCCACTATGGAGCGGGTGCAGCGCGCCATAGCCGAGCTGGGCTATCGACCCGACAGCATCGCTCGGGCATTGAAGTCGAATCGCAGTCATACCCTTGGCATGATCGTCACGGCGGCCAACAATCCGTTCTTTGCCGAGATCATTCGTGGTGTCGAGGACCGCTGTTTCGCCAATGGCTACAGTCTGGTGCTGTGCAATACCGACGATGCCGACGCCAAGCAGTTGACCTACCTGCAGACCCTGCGCGACAAGCGTGTCGATGGTCTGATCGTGATGACCGCGCACAGCGGCTCTGACTTTCTGGACGCGCTGGCGCGTCAGCCGCTGCCCACCGTGTTGATGGACGCCGATCCGTCCGGTGCTCACGATATCGCGGTGGTCAATGACGACTCGCGCCTTGGCGCACGGTTGGCCATCGAGCACCTGCTTTCGCGGGGGCTGCGCGACATTGCTCTGCTCACCGGCCCGGATTCGCACCCCCGTTCCCGCGAGCGCCTGGCTGGTGCCCGTGAAGCGCTCGGCGAGGCGGGCATCGTGCTGCCCCCTTCGCATATCGTTGCCACCAATCTTCTCGCCGATGGCGGCCATCGAGCCATGCAAGCGCTGTTGCGGTCGGGTTCATGCCCTCAGGCCCTTTTCGCCTTCAACGATCTGGTAGCCATCGGCGCCATGCGGGCGGCACGCGAGCACGGTCTTGCCCTGCCGGACGACCTCTCGGTGGTGGGCTATGACGACATCGAGCTGGGGCGTTATTTCAGCCCCGCCCTGACCACCGTACACCAGCCGATCTATGAGCTGGGCGATATGGCGGTCACTCAGCTGATCGAGCGTCTCGAGCATCGGCGGCCCCTCCAGCGGATGCTGCAGCTGGCGCCGCAGCTAGTGGTGCGCGAATCCGTCAGTTGAGGCCACCCTGCGGCGCGGCCATCGAAGCCGGGGTATCGGCGCGGAGGCGCCTAGCCCGAATATTGCACCACGTTGCTGGCGCCCATGTGGCACCCGATGCAACATCCGGGCTGGCACGATAACGCCAAGTCAGGCCGTGTCGTCATTCTTCAGCGAGGCCATGTCGATGACGAACCGGTAGCGCACGTCGCCCTTTTCCATGCGCTCGTAGGCCTCGTTGATATGCTGGATATCGAGCATTTCGACGTCGCAGGTGATGCCGTGATCGGCGCAGAAGTCGAGCAGCTCCTGGGTCTCGGGGATGCCGCCGATCAGCGAGCCGGCCAGCACGCGGCGCTTGAATACCAGGTTGAAGCCTTCGATGGCGGGCTCGATGGGGTCGAGCAGCCCCACCAGAATATGGGTGCCGTCGTACTTGAGTGCCGCCAGGTAAGGGTTGAGGTCGTGCTGCACCGGCACGGTGTCGAGCATGAAATCGAAGCTTTCGGCCACGGCCTCCATCTGTGCCGGGTCGCTGGAAACGACCACAGCGTCGGCGCCGTGGCGCTTGGCTTCCTCGACCTTGGCGGCTGAGCGGGTGAATACCGTGACCTCGGCACCCAGTGCCCTGGCCAGCTTGACGCCCATATGGCCGAGGCCGCCCATGCCGATCACCCCGACCTTGTGGCCAGCGCCGACGCCATGGTGCCTGAGCGGCGAGTAGGTGGTGATGCCGGCGCACAGGATCGGTGCCGCGGAGGCCGGGTCGAGCCCCTCGGGCATGCGCAGCACGAAGTGCTCGCTAACCACGATGCTGTCGGAGTAGCCGCCCTGGGTGAGGGTGCCGTCCTGACGATCCTCGCTGCCGTAGGTCATGGTGAAGCCGTTGAGGCAGAACTGTTCGACGCCGTCTTGGCAGGCCTGGCAGTGGCGGCAGGAGTCGACCATGCAGCCGACGCCGACCAGATCGCCGACGGCGAAGTGAGTCACCGCATCGCCAACGGCGGTGACACGGCCGACGATCTCGTGGCCGGGCACGATGGGGAAGGTGGTCATGCCCCAGTCGTTGCGGGCGAAGTGCAGGTCGCTGTGGCAGACCCCGCAGTAAAGAATCTCGATGGCGACGTCGTCGGGGCGCGGCGCGCGACGCTCGAAGGTGAACGGGGCCAGCGGCTGGTCGCCGGCGTAGGCGGCATAGGCGTGGGTCTGACTCATGACAAAGGTCTCCTCTCGATCGGTCATGCCTCATGGCGAGGCCGTGCCGGCATTATTCGCCGGGAAGGGCTGACATACGACCGACGTTCCTCCGAGTTTTTTGCTCATTTCTACAGAATTCTGCCTTGGGGTGACCAGTAGGGGCGGAAAATTGGCATAATTCCCCGGTTCCACCACCGCCAGGAGCCTGTCATGCCGCTATCGACGATGCCATCCGACTCGCTGGTCGATCTGCTCGCGCCGCTGATCGAAGGCGACGGCTATACCGCGACGCCGCTGCCCGGCGTGTCGCTGATGGCCATGCATCGTGCCCATGGGCCGGCCCCGCTGATCTACGATCCGAGCCTGATCATCGTCGCCCAGGGGCGGAAGGTGGGCTATCTCGGTGCGCGGGAGATCCACTACGGTCCCGGCCACTATCTGGTCCAGACCCTGCCGCTGCCCTTCGAGTGCCAGACCCAGGCCAGTCACGAGGCCCCGTTGCTGGGCGTCTCGGTGCGGCTCGAGCCGACGCTGCTCGGCGAGCTGGTAACGGCAATGGGCGAGTCGGTGGTCGAAGACGCAGCGGCGGACCCGGTGCCGATGGCTTCGGTGCCGATGTCGGCGGGTATGCACGGCGCCGTGGTGCGCCTGCTGCAGAGCCTGCATGAGCCGGGCGCAGCGGCGGCGATGGGTGAGGCGCGGGTGCGCGATGTCGTGTTCGAGGCGCTCAAGGGCGAGCAGGGCCCGGCGCTGGGGGCCCTGGTGCTGCATCAGGGCCACTATGCGCGGATCGTGCAGGTACTGTCGCGGTTGCAGACCCACTACGCCGAGGATGTCTCGGTAGAGGAGATGGCCCGCCAGGCCAACATGAGCCTCTCGACGTTTCACCAGCATTTCAAGCAGATCGTCCACTCATCGCCGCTGCAGTACGTCAAACGGCTGCGCCTGATCAAGGCACAGCAGCTGCTGATTCAGGACGCCTGCAACGTCAATCAGGCTGCGGCGGCGGTGGGCTATCGCAGCGTGTCGCAGTTCAGCCGCGACTACCGGCGCTACTTCGGCGCAGCGCCGCTCAAGCACCGTCGTGAGGAGCGCGCGCTGCGCGCCTCCTGAGAGCCCTGGCTAAGGCGTCGGTTCGCGCTGCACCCGGCGTAGCGGAATCATCCGCGTGGCGATGGCGGTGCCGACCAGGGTGATCGCCATGCCGGCGAGCACCTGCAGGCTGAGGCGTTCGTCCAGCAACACGAAGCCCCATACCAGCGCGCTCACCGGCACCAGGAAGGTGACGGTGGAGGTCGCCGTGGCGCCGGCACTGGCAATCAGGCCGAAGTAGAGCAGGAAGGCCGCGGTGGTGCTGAGCACGGCCAAAGCCAGGCCGTTGGCCCAGGCCAGGCCGCTGATCGGTTCGGTGGGCCACAGCACCAGCCCCGGCACCAGCAGGATCAGCGCCGACATGGCGGTGCTGCCGGCGGCCAGTACCCGCACCGGCAGGTGGGAGAGATGAGTCTTGGAGTAGTTGCCGGCAATGCCATAGCAGAAGGTGGCGCCCAGCACGGCGAGGATGAACCAGCCATCGCCACCCAGAGCGAAGTCGAGCCGGTCGGCCGAGAGCACGTAGACACCGAACAGCGCCAGGGCCAGGCCCAGATACTGCTGGCGCAGGATCGGCGTGGCGAAGAAGAGCGCACCGAGCAGGGCGGTGAAAATCGGCGTGGTGGCGTTGATCAGCGAAGTGAACCCCGCTTCCAGCCGCGTGGTGGCCAATGCCAGCAGCGAAAAGGGCAGCACGTGGTTGATCAACCCCAACACGAACAGGCGACCCTTGTTCTCCCATGCCAGTTGGAAGTAGCGCACGCTGAGCAGCAGCGGCACCAGGAGCAGCGCCCCCACCCCCATGCGTACCAGAATCAGTGACACGGGTCCGAACTCGGGCACCGCCACCCGCATGAAGATGAACGAGAGCCCCCACAGCGAGGAGAGCAGCAGCAGGCGTAGGGTATCGGTCGGAGACATCCTGTGTCCTTGTCGTCATCAGGGGTAGGGGAAGAAGGTTACGATCCAGACGTCAGGATAGGAAGGGAGCCCGTCTGGTGAGCCTCGCCAGGCGACTCATCATTGCTTGACTGAAATCAAGCGCGTGGGGGCACGACACTGTGCTATAGCTGAGAGACGTTTCTCAATCGTCAATCAGGAGTCCCCCCATGCCAACCATGATGAAGGCCGCCATCTTCGTCGAACCCGGGCGCATCGAGATCGACGACAAGCCGCTACCCGACATCGGCCCCAACGATGCGCTGATCCGCGTGACGACCACCACCATTTGCGGTACCGACGTGCACATCCTCAAGGGCGAGTACCCGGTGGAAAAGGGGCTCACCATCGGCCACGAGCCGGTGGGCGTCATCGAGAAACTCGGCGCCAACGTGCAGGGTTACGCCGAGGGGCAGCGGGTGATCGCCGGGGCGATCTGCCCGAGCTTCACCTCCTACGCCTGCCAGGACGGCTGCAGCGCCCAGGACGGTGGCCACCACGGCCACGGCTACAAGCCCATGGGCGGCTGGCGCTTCGGCAATACCATCGATGGCGCCCAGGCCGAATACCTGCGCGTGCCGGATGCCCAGGCCAACCTCTCGCCGGTGCCCGATGCCCTCACGGATGAGCAGGTGCTGATGTGTCCGGACATCATGTCCACCGGCTTCGCCGGCGCCGAATCGGCCAACATCAAGATCGGCGACACGGTGGCCATCTTCGCCCAGGGCCCCATCGGCCTGTGTGCCACTGCCGGTGCCCGGCTGCGCGGGGCGGGCCTGATCATCGCCGTGGATGGCGTCGACGAGCGCCTGGAAATGGCCCGCAAGATGGGCGCCGATATCGTGATCGACTTCCGCCAGGTGGATGTGGTCTCCGAGATCCTCAAGCTCACCGGCGGACGCGGCGTCGACGCTTCCATCGAGGCGCTGGGCCTGCAGAGCACCTTCGAGAACGCTCTGCGGGTGCTCAAGCCCGGCGGCACCCTGTCGAGCCTCGGCGTCTACTCCGAGAACCTCACCATCCCGCTGGATGCCTTCAGCGCCGGCCTGGGTGACAACCGCATCGTCACCTCGCTGTGCCCCGGCGGCAAGGAGCGCATGCGCCGGCTGATGCAGATCATCGACAGCGGTCGCCTCGATCTCGGCCCCATGGTCACTCACCGCTACCCGCTGGAGCAGATCGTCGAGGCCTATGACCTTTTCTCCCACCAGCGCGACGGCGTACTCAAGGTTGCCCTCGAGGTATCGTGACGCCAATCAGTCAATGCAGCGGACGGCGCATGTCGCCCGTTGCGTTGGCGTTGCGCATCGGCTGATCAGCGGTCAGTTACAGGGGATAGGATATCTAGGCACCGTCGGCCAGCCTTTCAAGGTCAGCCACCACCGCTTCCATCGGGTCGCTGTCGCGTATCAGCACACGGGCCTCTCCCCGTTCGTTGAAGCCGAATACGGCGCTGGAGTGCGACACTGAGTAGTTGCCATCGCTGTCTGCTTCACCATACCCGTAGGTGACACGATAACGGCGCGTCAGTGCATCGAGTGCCGCCTGGTCCCCGGTGAGGCCGATGAATCGGGAGCCAAAGGGCTCGGTGTAGGCACGCAGCGTCTCGGGGTCATCGCGGCGCGGATCCACCGAGACGAACAGCACCTGGATGTCGTCGCGTGCCGTCTCATCCAGGCGACCGATGGCGGCTTCGAGGCGGCCGAGGGTGGCCGGACAGACGTCGTGACAGTGAGTAAAACCGAAGAACAGTAGCGTGCTCTTGCCGAGGTAGCGCTCGGCGTTCACGTCGTGCCCGTTTTCGTCGATCAGATCGAATTCCAGGGGAGGCATCAGCCCGGAGATGTCCTTGGTCTGCCAGGTCGGCTCGCCACAGCCTGCCAGCCATAGCGAGGCGACTGCTGCCACTATCCATCGGTGCATCCTGATCCTCCTGAGGCGTCGTGGGCATTACGGTGAGGAAGGTAACGCATTGCGGCCGTCCGTCGGCAAGCGGCACGGGCGCATCGATCCCGTCGCCGATGACATGGGCGCGAGTACGCTGCATCGGCATCAGGCGATGGCTGTCCGGAACGCGGTGGGTGACACTGGCTAGCGATCGGCCCGGGAAACGTGTATTGCATCCTCGTGACGGGTCTCATGGAAAAGAAAACCGAGAACGATCAATATCCCGATGGCACTCATCATCGAGGCCGGAATCCAGGTTAACAGACCGCCGATGCGCTGATCGTCCAGGGGCGCCAGAGGCCAGGCCCGGCCGCAAACCTCGTAAACATCGAAGATCACCGCCTGGTTGAAGGCGATATAGGCGCCCAGGAGTATTTGCGGCGGGATGACCGCCAGCAGGATGACGATTCGCTTGCCGTAGCCAAGGCCTCCCTGTCGCGGGGCGCGGCGATCGAGAACCAGCCACCAGAAGAGCAGACCATCCAGTGCCATGCTCCAGTTCATTGCCTGGTAGAGATCCGCGCTGAGCATGGCATCGAAATGGATCTCGGGCACCAGCCAGAAATAGATCAGCCCGACGAACAACAGCGGAGCGACGCAAGGGTGTTGGAGCAATCGATAGGCGGGGCGTAGCAGGGCGGCCAGAAGGCGCTTTCCCGACCACTCCCTGACGCTCGCCGGCAAGCCGTCGGCCAGAATCGGCAATGGGGCGGACAGCGCGATCAGGAAGGGCGCGACGTGATGCAGCACCAGGTGCTGGCCACGATGGGTAAAGAACATGTACTGGGAGAGATAGTCGTAATGCGTCTGGGTGACGGCATAGATCGAAACGATACCCAGCAGGTAGGCCACGACTCGGCCCACTCCCGGCGCCAGGTCGCTACGCCATCGCCGTCGCAGGCCTCGCAGGTAGAGCGCGACCGCGAGCAGGCAAGCCAAAAACCAGGTCGGTGAGAATTCCCACGGCAACAGGTAGCTCAGAACAACGTCGATGTCGATAGCAGCCCTCCCAGGAATCGCCGTGCCTCTGATGATCCTAAAACCGGCGTGCCGGTGGCAAGGTCGAGTGCTATTGCACTATCGAGGCACTCTGGGATCATCAGTTGCGTGACAGTGTGTCAGTGCGCCCGGCGCATTACCCCAGTACTCTGGAAAAAGCAGTCTGAGTGTGTCTGTCTGGTACACTCGGCATTATCAGTAGCAACCATTGGAGTGCAGATGGCATCGGAACTGAGCGAATTCGAAGAGAACATGCAGCGCGAGATCGAGGCGTTTCTCAAGCCCGACAAGCGCAAGCCACGTCAGCCGGGCCGCGGTGCGGCAGCGCCTGGCCAGCCGGCCAAGAGCGCTGCCGAGCCGGCGGAATCCGCCGACACGATGAAGACCGGCCACCGGGTCAAGCTGGCGGTTCGCAAGCGCCAGCTCGACGTGGATACCGTTTTCGAGCATCGCTCGACCAGCATCTCCAAGCTCGAGGCCCAGTTGGAAGCCGAGAAGGCTGCCAAGCGGGCGGGCTATCCCATCATCGGCTATCTTGTCGACATTCAGCGGCTGTAAGTGCCGCAACCTTCATTGCCTCAACACCACTGGATTTCGTCAGGGAAATGACACCATGAAAACCATCGGTCTGCTCGGCGGCATGAGCTGGGAGTCCACCCAGAGCTACTATCGTGCCCTCAACGAGGGCGTGAAAGCGTCCTTGGGCGGGTTGCATTCGGCGAAGATAGCCATGGTCAGCGTCGATTTCGCCGAAATCGAGGCGCTCCAGCATCAGGGCCGCTGGGACGAGACAGCGACGATACTGAGCCGTGCCGCACAGCAGATCGAGCGTGCCGGGGCGGATTTCCTGGTGATCGCCACCAACACCATGCACAAGGTGGCGCCGCAGATCGAAGCGGCCATCGACATCCCGCTGCTGCATATCGCCGATGCCACCGCCGAGCGCCTCGCCACCGATGGCATTCGCCGTGTGGGGCTTCTGGGCACGCGTTTCACCATGGAGCAGCCGTTCTACAAGGAGCGATTGGTCGAGCGCTTCGGCATCGAGGTGCTGGTGCCGGACGAGCCCCAGCGCGAGACGGTGCATCGCGTCATCTACGAGGAGCTCTGTCAGGGCCGCATCGAGCCGGCATCGAAGGCAGAGTATCTGGCCGTCATCGCCGGGCTGCACGAGCGCGGGGCCGAGGCGGTGATCCTCGGCTGTACCGAGATCGCCTTGCTGGTGCAGCAGGACGATACCGGAGTGCCGCTCTATGACACCACGGCGCTGCATGCGGCCCTGGCCGTCGAGCGTGCCCTGGAAGCGTGAGGGAGGACGCCTTGCGCCACGATTTCAGCGACAGGGAGTCCGCCATGCACATCTCCGAACTCAATATCTATCCGGTCAAGTCGCTGCGCGGCATTGCCCTGGAGCAGGCCGAACTCGGCGTGCGCGGCCTGGCCTTTGACCGCCACTGGATGGTGGTGGACGACGTGGGGCGTTTCGTGACCCAACGACAGCTGCCCGCCATGGCGCAAGTGAGCGTTCACTTGACTGCCGAGCGACTGGAGCTGAACCACGCCGATGCATCGACGCTTGGCATCGAGCTGGCACGCGACGACCAGCCGTCGTTGACCGCCTATGTCTGGGAGGATCGCTGCCGGGCGCTAGATGAGGGTGCCGAGGCGGCATGCTGGCTCACCGACGTGCTGGGTGGTTTCAAGGGCAGCAGCCTGCGCCTGGTGCGTTTTCCTCTGCAACAGCAGCGTGCCGTCGACGCCCGCTATCAGCGCGGGGAGGGGGCGCATACCGCCTTTGCCGACGGCTTTCCGTTCCTGATTACCAACGAAGCCTCGCTGGCAGCCGTCAATGCCACCCTGGCGGAGAAGGGGCTCGATCCGGTACCCATGAGCCGGTTTCGTCCCAATGTCGTGGTCGCCGATGCCGAGGCGTTCGCCGAGAACGGTTGGGACGCGCTGCATGGAGCCGGGGGGCGCTTTCGCCTGGGGCTGCGCAAGGCCTGTCAGCGCTGCAAGATCACCACTGTCGACCAGCACAGCGGTGAGATCCGCGTGCCCGGCGAGCCTTTGCGCACCCTGGTGGAAATGAGCGCTCACTTCGGCAGGCCGGGCGGGTACTTCGGCCAGAATGCCACACTGCTGGAAGGCGACGGAGAAGCCTTGCGCGTCGGCGAGTCGCTAACCGCAGCCGATTGAGCCATGCGAGAGCGGCTCGAGCGATATCAGGTTTTCGTCTATCTCGCTGCTATCGCGGCCGGTCTGACAGTGGGCACTCGCTCACCGGCACTGACCGAGCGGCTGGCGGTTGTCATCTGGCCGTTGCTGGCCGCGCTGCTCTACGCCACCTTCACCCAGGTGCCGTTGACCCGGCTGCGTGCGGGGTTGGCCCAGGTGCGCTTCCTGGCGGCAGCCGGGCTCGGCAACTTCGTGGCGATTCCGTTCATCGTCTGGATTCTGGTGCAGTGGCTGCCGGCTGACCCCGCCTTGCGCCTGGGGGTGATGCTGGTACTGCTGCTGCCTTGCACCGACTGGTTCCTCTCCTTCACGCATCTGGGCGGAGGCGAGACGACCGCGGCAATCGCCTTTACGCCGCTGAGCCTGCTGCTGCAACTCGCGCTGCTGCCATTCTACCTATGGCTGTTTCTAGGCCAGTCGGCACTGGCGGGATTGGCGCAGCAGGAACTGCTGATGGCCTTCGTCGGCTTGATCGTGGTGCCGCTGGTGCTGGCCTTCGCCACCGAGCGCTGGGCCGAGGGCCTGCCGCGGCGACGGCGTGGTGTCGATGCCCTGGGCTGGCTACCGGTGCCGCTGCTGGCCCTGGTGCTGTTCGCCGTGGCGGCCACCCAGGTCGAGACGGTGTCGGTATCGCCCGGCGTCCTGCTGCGCCTGCTACCGGTCTACCTGGCGTTTCTGGCGCTAGCGGCGGGGCTGGCCTGGCTGATGAGCCGTGTCTTTGGCTTGCCGGTGGCTCAGGGGCGGGTGTTGGCCTTCAGCTTCGCTTCGCGCAACTCCTTCGTGGTGCTGCCGCTGGCGCTGGCCTTGCCGGTCGGCTTCGAGATTGCCGTGGTGGCCGTGGTCTTTCAGTCGCTGGTGGAACTGGCCGGCATGCTGCTCTTGCTGAAGCTGGTGCCGGGCTGGTTGTTCCCGTCGTCGCCGTCGTCATGATGCGGTGGCGTTCCCGTCAGAACGAGATGGACATCTTCCTGATAGGGCAGCGATTTTTACGGTTTTTTTAGGCCGTGGCATGCTTACATGGGCGCGTATCGGTTCAGGGTGCCGACCAAGCCAAGCCCATTTCGCATCGCTGTGTACAGGGAGGAGTGCGTCCGTGTCGAGTTGGCGAGGCGGCAAACGCTTTCAGCGCTGGGCGCCGGTGTTCAAGGTGCTTGCCGTACTGTGGCTGGTGCTGGCGCTGTTCATGGCGGTGCCGCTGGTCGTGCTGCTCGTCGAGCAGGATCCGGACGCCCGGGCTTTCCTGCTTTCGATGTTGGTGGTGCTCGCTGCCGTGGCGCTGACCGGGCTGGCTACCCTCAAGGTGGCCGTCGAACTCAAGCCGTGGCAGATGTTCGTGCTCACTACCCTGAGCTGGGTCACGATCAGCGGGTTTGCCAGCCTGCCGCTGGTGTTCGGGGCCCCTCATCTCTCCTTCACCAATGGCGTGTTCGAGTCGGTGTCGGCGATCACCACCACCGGCTCGACGGTGCTGGTTGGCATCGAGGGCCTTTCCGATGGGCTCAAGCTGTGGCGCGGCATCATGCAGTGGCTGGGCGGTATCGGCATCATCGTGATGGGCATTGCCATCCTGCCGTTCTTGAAGGTGGGCGGCATGCGGTTGTTCCATACCGAGTCGTCGGACTGGTCGGACAAGGTGATGCCGCGTACCGGCGGTATCGCCAAGGCGACGCTGTCGATTTACGTCGGTTTCACGTCGGCGGCTGTTCTCGCCTACTGGCTGGGGGGAATGTCGCCGCTGGATGCTGTGGTGCATGCCATGACGTCGGTGGCCACGGGGGGCTTCGCCAACTCCGATGCTTCCTTCGGCGCTTATGCCGATCAGCCGCACCTGCTGTGGCTGGCCACCCTGTTCATGCTCGCCGGGGCCCTGCCGTTCGTGCTTTATATTCGTGTGCTGCGCGGTGCGCCGCTGGCGCTGTGGCGCGACCAGCAGGTACAGGGGCTGTTGCTGTTGTTGGTCGTGGTCATCGCCCTGCTCAGTGCCTGGCGGAACTGGCATGGCGTGGCGCCTTTCGAGGCGCTGACCCATGTCGCCTTCAACGTGGTCTCTGTGGTCACCACCACCGGCTACGCCTCGCAGGATTACACCCTGTGGGGCCCGCTGGCTTACGTAGCGTTCTTCTATCTGACGTTCGTCGGGGGCTGCAGCGGTTCCACCAGCGGCGGCATGAAGATCTTCCGCTTTCAGATCGCGGCGATCCTGCTGCGAAACCAGTTGCGATTCCTGAGCCACTCCCAGGGGATTTTCGCCTCGCGCTACAACGGTCAGCCGCTGACGGACGACATCACCCGTGGGGTGGTGGCGTTTTCGTTCTTCTTCTTTCTGACCATTGCCGGGTTGGCGCTGGGCCTGGCCTTGTTGGGGCTCGATTTCGTCACGGCGCTGTCGGGGGCGGCCACGGCAGTGGCCAACGTCGGCCCTGGGCTGGGCGAGACCATCGGTCCGGCGGGCAATTTCACCAGCCTGCCGGAGGCGGCCAAGTGGTTGCTGTGCGTGGGCATGCTGATGGGGCGGTTGGAAATTCTTACCGTGCTGGTGTTGCTGACACCCACGTTCTGGCGGCGCTAGGCTGAGAAAGTCGATGCTGGGAAGCTAACGACGAGAGGGGCCATGAGCGATAACGAAGATTCACGACAGCCTGCCGGAACCGAACCGCCGGCCACGCAAGCATCGCCGCGGCGGCCGGGCCGGGTGCAACTGCTGGTTGCTTTGAGCGGTGGCGAGGAAGACTCGGCGCTGGTGCGGGCCGCTCACCGAATGGCGCAGCGCGATGGCATGCGCTGGCGGGCAGTGCATGTGGACAACGGCCAAGCCACGCCTCGCCGTCGATTGCGTCTGGAGCAGGCATTTGCCCTGGCCGCACGCCTTGGCGGCGAGACACGGCTGATCCAGGGGCAGGGGCGAGCCAGTGAGCTGCTCGACTATGCGTGGGCCCAGCAGGCCACCACGCTGGTGGTGGCGCGCCCGCGACCTTCGGGATGGCGCTTCTGGCGCCGCCCGCTGGTCGATCGCCTGCTGCACAAGGGCGGTGCCTTCGATCTGGTGGTGGTGGCCGAGGCGGGGCCTCGGCCGCGTTTTCGACCGCGGCGGGTTCGCCAACCGCTGCGTTGGCGTGAGCCGGGCATTGCGTTGCTGAGTACCCTGGGAGCCCTGGCTGTGGCCGGGGGGCTGGATGCCTGGCTGGAGCTGGCCAACCTGTCCCTGGTGTTTCTGGCAGCAGTGCTGGCCAGTGCCGTTCTGGCGGGAACCCGGGCCGCCATGTTCAGTGCCGTGCTGGGGTTTCTGGCGTTCAACCTCTTTTTTACCGAGCCCCGCTTCTCGCTGGCCATCGGACAACGCGAGCAGTTGCTGACGGTCGCCTTCTTCTTGCTCGTGGCGGTGGTGGTAGGCCAGCTTGCCGGCAGCGGGCGGCAACGCCTGCTGGCCCTGCGTTCCAGCCGCGAGCAGACCCACCGCTTGTTGAGCTACTCGCGGGCCCTGTCGGCAGCGACCGACAGGGAGCAGGTACGCGACATCGGCCTGGCCACCCTGGAGCAGTGGCTGGGGGTGCCGGTGGTGTTTCTCGATCCTCTCGCAGGCGATGGGGGCTTGGCGGTACGTGCGGGCATTCCCGCCAATGTTGGCCTGGATGGGGCGGCCGAGGCAGCGGCACGCTGGAGCTGGCAGCATCGCCGGACGAGTGGCTTCGGCACTGAGGTGCAGCCCGAATTGCGCTGGCGTTTCTTGCCGCTGGTCGAGCAATCGCGAGTGCTGGGGGTGGTCGGGCTGGAGCTGGCGGTACGCGAGGGCGGCCTCGGCCCCGATGAAGAGGCGCTGATCGATACGCTGGTGCGCCAACTGGTCATGGCGCTGGAGCGCACCCGTCTGGTGGCCGATCTGAGCGAGGCGCGGGTCTCGGAAGAAAACGAGCGGTTGCGTGCGGCGCTGCTGTCGTCGGTGTCCCACGATCTGCGCACGCCGCTGGCCTCGATCATTGGCTCGGCCAGCTCGCTGCGCGAGCTGGCGCCGCAGCTCAGTCAAGACGACCGGCGCCAGCTGCTCGACGGCATACTGGCGGAGAGCGAGCGGCTCAATCGCTATATCCAGAACCTGCTCGACATGACGCGTCTCGGCCAGGGTGGGCTCAAGATCGAACGTGACTGGATCGCCCTCGATGACCTGGCAGCCGGTGCCCTCAAGCGCCTGGGCTCGGAGCTGGATGGCCTGGATGTCGTGCGTGACTGGCCCGATGACCTGCCGTTACTGCACGTGCATCCGGCACTGATCGAACAAGCGCTGGTCAACGTGATCGACAACGCGGCGCGGTTTTCGCCGGCGGGTGGGCAGGTGGCCCTGCGCGGGCGCCACGACCCTGATGCCCATGAGCTGGTGATCGAGGTCAGCGACCAGGGGCCGGGCATTCCCGTCGAGCAGCGCGAGGCCGTATTCGACATGTTCCACACCGGTAGCGAGGGCGACCGACGCCGTTACGGTAGCGGGCTGGGGCTGGCCATCTGCCGTGGCATGCTCGGCGCTCATGGCGGCAGCATTCGTGCCGAGGCCGGTGAGGGTGGCACGGGCACGCGGATCGTGATGCGACTGCCGTTGCCGGAGAACCAGGCGCCGGAGGTCTCGAGCCATGACGACTGAGTCGCGCCGGGTGCTGGTCGTCGACGACGAGCCGCAGATCCGTCGCTTCCTGCGCATCAGCCTGACATCGCAGGGTTTCCTGGTGCTCGAGGCCTCGACCGGCCGCGAGGGGCTGGCCCAGGTGCGCGAAAGCCTGCCGGATCTGGTGCTGCTCGACCTGGGACTTCCCGACATGGATGGGCAAGAGGTGCTCGATGCGCTGCGTGCCGAGAGCTCCGTGCCGGTCATCGTCGTTTCGGTGCGCGGACAGGAGAGCGAGAAGGTGCACGCCCTGGATCGCGGTGCCAACGACTATGTCACCAAGCCCTTCGGCATTCGTGAACTGCTGGCACGCATTCGTGCGCTGCTGCGCCACCCGCTTCATGCTTCGCTGGCGGGAGCGGGTTCGCGCTTCGTCAGGGGCGATGTCGCCATCGATCTGGCAGCTCGACAGGTGCTGAAGGATGCCACCCCCGTTCACCTCACGCCCAAGGAGTACGCGGTGCTGGCGCGGCTGTGCCGCCATGCCGGCAGGGTGGTGACACAGACCCAACTGCTGCGTGAGGTATGGGGGCCCGTTCACGCCGAGGATACCCACTACCTGCGCATCGTGGTCAGCAAGCTGCGTCACAAGCTGGGGGATGATCCCCAGTCGCCCCTCCTTCTGCAGACCGAAGCCGGCATCGGCTATCGGCTGCTGGTCGAGCCGGTGCTGTGAACGGTTTTCCCGCGGTTTTCGCTATGCGATGAATCGCAAGGCTATCGGTGTCTGACCCGACCACACCATTCTGACTATGCTGAGGGTAGTGCCGGTGCGTCGTGCCTCCAGGAGGGGGGCCGGGCGTGGCTTGGTGCAGGGCATGTGAGACGCCGGCCAGGAGGGCAGCCATGTCACGAGAAGCGCGTTTCCATCCGATTCTCTACGTGCGCGGCTTCGCCATGCGCGACCGCGAGATCGAGGACACCATTCATACCCCCTACATGGGATTCAATCGCGGTTCGACCCGGGTTCGTCAGGGGCCGGGGGGCGAGCTGCATACCTTTATCTTCGAGTCGCCGGTGGTTCGGTTGATGAAGGATTACGGCTACCGGGACATCTATCAGGATGGGGCCGTTCATGAGGGTGAGCTGCCGCTCAGGAGCTTGCTGATCCATCGTTACTACGAGGATGCCGAGGGACGTGGGAGGCGACCCTCGATCATCGAGGCGGCCGACGATCTCTCGGCGCAGATCCTGTGGCTGCGCGACCAGGTGTGCGGCAATGATGATGCAGCTCGGGAGGCGTTTCGCGTCTATCTGGTGGCCCATTCCATGGGTGGGCTGATCTGTCGCTGCCTGTTGCAGAACGAGGCGGTAGGCGATGTCGAAGCCAAGGCCTGCATCGACAAGGTGTTCACTTACGGGACGCCTCACGACGGCATCGAGATGGCGGGGTTCAACGTGCCGCGCTTTCTGGATATGTGGGACATCGACAATTTCAATCGCGAGACCATGGCGCGCTATCTCGACCTGGAACCCCATGATGGGCGCGTCAATCATCTCGGTGGACGCTTTCCGCCCGAGCGATTCTTCTGCCTGGTGGGCACCAACCATCAGGACTATGGCCTGGCGCGTCTGGCCGTAGGGCCCATGAGCGATGGTCTGGTGAGCATCGACAATGCCTGGGTGGCAGGGGCGCCGAGGGTGCATGCCTACCTGAGCCACAGTGGCCATTTCGGCATGGTCAATTCCGAGCCGGGCTACCAGAATCTGGTGCGCTTTCTGTTCGGCGATACCCGCGTCACGGGGCGCCTGGTGGTGGAGCGGTTGCCGTTGCCGCCTTCGGTGCAGTCGGCCCGGGATGAGGGAGAGGCGATCGAGGGGGGGTACCATTTCGAATGCACGGTAACGCCACGCCGCTTTCCCCCGGTGCCGCTGTCGGAGCGTCGTGCGGCCCACGGCTCGGCAATCTTCCGCCGCTACGATGAGCTCTTTCATCCCGAGCGGCTTGCACTCGAGCGAGCTCGCCAGCCTGTGCTGTTCTCGCTGTATCTCGACAGCAGCAAGATCACCGTCAAACAGGGGCGAACCATGATGTTCGTGGCTGACATCGCCGTGCGTAGTACCGAATTCAAGGTCGGTGGGCGCTGGTTCGTCAGCCGGCGGGTGCCGGACGAAAACTTGTTTCGCGAGCAACTGGTGATCCTGGCCACGGCCAGCGGAAAGGGGTGGCGCCTGCGTTACGTGCTGGGCGACGAGGAGTGG
Source organism: Pseudomonadota bacterium (assembly GCA_051749645.1). GTDB lineage: Bacteria > Pseudomonadota > Gammaproteobacteria > Pseudomonadales > Halomonadaceae > Halomonas. Next base: position 321,792 of record JBNJIT010000003.1, on the reverse strand, counting down.
GGTGAAGGCCGCGGCAAGGCGGTCAGCCTGGATGATGAAGGGAAGAGCTATGTCATGCTGCGCAGCCGCAAGGGATTCCAGGCGCGTCTTTATCTGGAAGTCGAAGGCTGGCAGTGACAGGAGCGGTGGATGAGAACGCGCCGGCTTGTGCCGGCGCGCACCGTCTTACAGAGTCATGAAAGGCATCGGCTCCTGGTCGGTGAACTGGTAGACATCCCAGTCCTCCTTCTTGGGACCGGGCATGCCCGGGGTGCCGATGGGCATGCCGGCCAGACCGATGCCGTCGACTCGCAACTGCTGGTCGAACAGCGCCTCGATAGCCTCGAAGGGCACGTGGCCCTCGACCGTGTAGCGGCCGATCTCGACGGTATGGCAGGAGCCAAGACCATGAGGCAGGCCGGCTTCCTGCTTGATTTCGCCCATGTCGACGTCGTCGATGACGGTCACCTTGATGCCCTTGGCTTCCAGGTGTTCGGCGTAGCCGTCGCAGCAGCCGCACTGCGGGTTCTTGTAGAGGGTGGCTTCGTCGGGCACCGGGGCGGCATGGGCCGTAGTGGCGGCGCCCAGTACGAGAGCGCCGGAAAGCAGCAGGGAAGTCATGGAACGGTTCATGAGGTGGCTCCGTTACGCGGGGTGAAAAAGAGATACTTGCCCAGGGCGGCGACGCCGAGGGTGGCCAGTAGCAGCAAGGCGAAGGGCATGATGGTGCCCAGGATGCTGCCGGTCATGGGGCAGTCGATTGGCATGGGAATGCCTCCTGAAGAACGCATGTCTACATCGGGTAACGCTGTCGGTGCGATGGACGTGCGTTCAGGCTTTGGGAGGCCGCCGTGGGGGCTGAGGACTGCGTGCGACGAAGGCCACCGCTGGGGCGATGGTCGGGGAAGCGGGTTCGGTGAGGGCTAGATGCATGCCGCGGGCGAGTGCGGAACAGGCGGAACAGCCGAAGGTGTCGGCGCGAGGCTCGGATGCATCCTTGACGAGATCGGTGGCCGCGCCGTCGGGCATCTGCATATGGGGCGTGAGGCAGTCGCCATGGCCATTCTCGAGGTCCATGCCCGCATGGCCGGGGAGGCTGCCCATCGCCAGCAACAGCGCGACGAGCAGCGCCAGCAGGCGGCCCCCTGCGCTTCTGCTCGGTGATGATGTGGCGAGCTCCGTCATGCGTGCTACCTCGTCGTCGATGCTTCACATTGAAACCGATACGGCACGCCGGGTCATTGACCTGGCGCAAGAACGGCTCCCGTCAGTCGTCGTTGTGGCGATGGCCGTGGCGATGCATGAAGACGTGCATGCCGAGGCACAGCAGCATGGGCAGCAGTAGCCAGGCGCTGTTGCCCAGCGCTTCACCTCGCCACAGCAGCAGCGCCGCGGCGCCGCCCATCAGGGCCACGCAGGCCAGCATCATCAGCCCATGGCCGGCGTGGCCGTGACTCCCCGAAGGGGAGCGTTCCTCGTGGTTCTCATGGGAAGAAGGGTCGGAATGGTTCATGAGGGTTCTCCATCGGGTTGGGTTCGGGAGTAGCGACGCTTGAGCAGCAGGGAATTGCCGATGACCGACAGCGAGCTGGTGGTCATGGCGATGACGCCGATCATGGGGTGCAGCAGCCCCACGGCGGCGATGGGAATGGCGGCCAGGTTGTAGGCGCTGGCCCAGATCAGGTTTTGCACGATCTTGCCGTAGGTGGCACGCGAGAGGTGCATGGCGTCCACCACGGCGGTCAGCTCGCCGCGGACCAGGGTCACATCGGCCGCCTCGATGGCCACGTCGGCGCCGGCGCCGATGGCGATGCCCACGTTGGCCTGGGTCAGCGCCGGGGCGTCGTTGATGCCATCGCCGACCATCGCCACGTGCTCGCCGTGTTTCTCCTGAAGCGCACGGATGGCGTCGACCTTGCCTTCCGGCAGCACGCCGGCCTGGACTTCGTCGATGCCCACCTCGTCGGCCACGGCGCGGGCGGCGCGCTCGTTGTCGCCGGTGATCATCACCACGTGCAGGCCCAGGTCATGCATGCCGCGGATGGCCTCGCGCGATTCCTGCTTGAGGGTATCGGCCACGGCGACCAGTCCCAGGGCCTGGCCATCGGCGGCGACGATGACGACGGTGCGGCCCTTGTCCTCGAGGGCCTGCATGGCCTCGTCCAGGGCCTCGAGGCCGGTTACGCCTTCCTCTTCCAGCAATCGGCGATTGCCGATCAACACAGTCTCCTCGCCCACCTTGCCGGAGACGCCGCGCGCGCCGGTGGAATGGAACTCGCTGATCTCGCCGGGTTTTACATCGCGTTCCTTGGCACCGTCGACGATGGCGCGGGCGATGGGATGCTCCGAGGCGTTCTCCACGCTCGCTGCCAGAGTCAGCAGGCGCTCCTCTTCGACACCCTCGGCGGCGACGGCATCGGTGAGCCTGGGTTCGCCGCGGGTGATGGTGCCGGTCTTGTCGAGCACCATCACCTTGACGTCCTTGAAGGTCTGGATTGCCTCGCCGGAGCGGATCAGGATGCCGCGCTCGGCACCGATGCCGGAGCCCACCATCAGGGCGGTGGGGGTGGCCAGGCCGAGGGCGCAGGGGCAGGCGATGACCAGCACGGCGATGGCCGCCAGTATGGCCAGCACCGGGACGGCTGCCTCGGGATTCACCCAGGGCAGGAAGGTGGCGCCCCAGTCGAGTATCGGTCGCAGCGCCTCCGGGAACACTGTCCAGGCAATCAGGCATGTCAGGGCGATGATCAGCACCACTGGCACGAAGCGACCGGTCATGCGGTCGGCGAATTCCTGGATCGGCACTCGGGAGCCCTGAGCCTGATCGATCAGGCGCACCACCTGAGAGAGGAAGGTATCGCCGCCGACGCGGGTTGCCTTGACCCGCAATCGCCCCTCCTTGTTGATGGTGGCACCGATCACGCTGTCGCCGGTGCTCTTGTAGACCGGGATCGACTCGCCGGTGGCAATGGACTCGTCGAGGTGGCTCTCGCCCTCGACTACCTCGCCGTCGGTGGGGATCTTGTCACCGGGGCGGACGATCATGATGTCGCCGGGGGCGAGCTCCTTGACCGGCACCTCGACCTCCTCGCCGTCGCGCTCGACCCGTGCCGTCTTGGCGCCCAGGGTCAACAGGCGGCGGATGGCCTGGGAGGCGCGTCCCTTGGCCAGTGCCTCCAGATAACGTCCCAGCAGGTGGAAGGTCATGATGGTAGCGGCCATCTCGATGAACGAGGTCATGGGGTAGATGAAGCCGACCAGGCCGATCAGGTAGGGCGGCAGACTGCCCATGGAGATCAGCACGTCCATGTTGAAGGTGCCGTTTTTCAGCGAGCGCCAGCTCGAGCGGTGGGTGGCGATGCCGCCGTAGAGGAACACCACCGGGAAGGCCAGCACGGCGATGATCGCCAGATACCCCGGGATCGGCTGCCAGAACATGTGCGGCATCATCAGCAGCATGATCAGGGTGGTGGGTACCGCGGCGATGCCCAGTCGCTTGCGCGCCTGGCTGAGGTAGGCCTCCTCGATCTCGGCATCGGCTTCGGCGTCTTCTTCCTCCGCTTCTCCCTGCACGGCGGCGACATCGTAGCCGGCGCCTTCGACGGCGCGTTTTAGTGCTTCGCCATCCGGGCCCTCGGCACCCACTGTTACGCTGACGCGGTGGCTGGCGATATTGGTGTGGATTTCGCCCACGCCCTCGAGTCGCTCGAGGGTCTTGCGCACGATGCCGGCACAGTGGTCACTACCCATGCCGGGTACCGTCAGGGTGATTCGGTTATCGGTCATATCGGCCATTGCCCTCCTCCTGATTGCAAGGCCAGGTGGGCGGCCTATCGGCGGCCGCCCACCTCGGTTGATGAGGAGCGCTCAGTGATGGGATTCGTGATCCTCGGGTGTGACGCCCTCGGGCAAGGCCTGCTGCAACTGCTCGCGCTGCTCGTCGGTGAGCAGGTCGTTCAGGGCGTTGTGGTGGCGGACCCGGTCGGCCAGCATCTCACCATGCAGCTCGGCCATCTGGCCATGCAGTGCCTGTATCTCGTCAGGGTCGGGGCGTGCCTCCTGCATGAGCGCCATGAGATCGTCACGCAGGTTCATCATCTGACCCATGCCTTCGAGCTGTTCCTGACGGTGTCCCTGCATCAGCTCACGCATTTCGCTGCGCTGTTCGGGCTCGAGCAGCTGCTGCATGCCCATGCCGGAGCCGCCCATCATGGGGCAGGGCATCATCCCGCTACCCATCATTCCTTTCATCATGCCAGGCCTCATACCGCCTTGGCCCATCATGCCGGGACCCATGCCACCCTGGCCCATCATGCCGGGACCCATGCCGCCCTGGCCCATCATGCCGGGACCCATGCCACCCTGGCCCATCATGCCGGGACCCATGCCGCCCTGGCCCATCATGCCGGGGCCCATGCCACCTTGGCCCATCATACCGGGGCCCATGCCACCTTGGCCCATCATACCGGGGCCCATGCCGCCCTGGCCCATCATGCCGGGACCCATGCCGCCCTGGCCCATCATGCCGGGACCCATGCCGCCCTGGCCCATCATGCCGGGACCCATGCCGCCTTGGCCCATCATGCCCGGGCCATAGCCGCTTTGATCGCCCATCATGCCGCCCTGGGCCATGGCGAGGCCGGTGCCACCAACCCCCATGGCCAGGGAGAGTCCGAGTGCGAGAGCGTGTTTGCGCAGAATCATGGTCATTCTCCTTGCGTGCTACCGAGCGAGCCCGTGGGCCCATGTCGGTGTTGAGGTCGTGCTAGCTGCGTTAGCGGTGTTAGCCGCAAACGTTCGGGTCGCTGACGGTTGCTCTGGCCGAATGAGAGCCGGCGAGATACTCAGGAGCGGAAGCGCTCCGTCAGCAGATAGAGGGGGGCTCGCTGGGAGACGGGAGCTGCGGAGGGTTGTCCGATGGTAGCAACCGAGATCGGCGCTGCAGGGGGTGAATGGCTCTCGGCAGGCGGTAACTCGGCGTCGATTTCCTGGCGCTCGGTTCGAGGCTGGATAAGGTCGAGCGGGGCTCTGCCATGTCCATGGTGGCAGTGGGGTATCGGGTCGCTGGGATGAAAGCTGGCGGCCGGGGTTTCGGCGGGCATGCCGTGGTCGGTATGGGAGGTCTCATAGGCGATAGCGGGTGCGGCCAGCAGCCCCATCAGGAGGGCTGACAGGCACACGAATGCGGCGAGCCAGTGCCACTCTCGCATGGGAGCCGGGCCGTTGCCGTGTCGGTCAGGCGCGCGCCTCGATGGCATGCCAGAGCCTCCTTTCCAGCGGGGGTACGTTCTAAGCGTAGGGCAAATGTCAGCGATACCTCTTGACCTGTATCACTCGCTCATTACGTAGACAACCTCTGTGCAGGACACAGGTTCACTCGGTTCGCGACATTCTCGACGCCATGGCCGAAAGTAGGGCTGCGACGCCACGGAGAGCGGGAAAAGCCCGGCGCTGAGTGGGCTTGTATTGCAGGCCCGCAACCGACATGGAACACTGTTCGACCTTTCTGCCGCTAACCGGGTCCGTGGTCAACATGCCTGCATTTTCTTCTTTCCGACTGTGGTGTCTGCTGTGCGTGGTACCCCTCTTGCTGATGGGCCCCGCATTGGTTCACGCAGATGCTGACGAGCCTAGGGGCCACTATCCGTTGCCTAAAGAGGGCGACCTGATCGGCGAGGACTACACGGTCGAAGCACGTGCCGACGAGACGCTGCTCGATATCGCGCGTCGGCACAATGTCGGCTATGAGGAGATCCGCCGCGCCAACCCCGAGGTGAGCGTCTGGGTGCCGGGCGAGGGTACCGAAGTGGTGATTCCGGCTCAGCGCCTGCTGCCGCCGGTACCGCGCGAGGGCATCGTGATCAATTTGGCCGAACTCAGGCTCTACTACTACCCCGAGGTCGAAGAGGGCGAGACACCGCGCGTCGAAACCTATCCCATCGGTATCGGCCGTGAGGGCTTCGACACGCCGTTGGGCAAGACCGAGACCACCATGCGCATCGAGAATCCGGCCTGGTACCCGCCTGAATCGGTGCACCGAGAGGCCGAGGAGCGCGGCGAAGAGGCTCCCCGGGTGGTGCCGCCAGGGCCGGACAACCCGCTCGGCGATCACGCCATACTGCTGGGCTTCGACGGCTACCTGATCCATGGCACCAACCGCCCGGATGGCATCGGCATGCGCGCCAGTCGTGGCTGTATCCGCATGTTTCCTGAGGATATCGAATCGATGTTCGAGAGAGTTCCGGTGGGAACCCAGGTGCATATCATCGACCAGCCGATCAAGGCCGGTTGGCATGAGGGTACGCCCTATGTGCAGGCCTACGAGCCGCTGGAGTCGCAGGAGAAAGGTATGAACCAGTTGCTGGAAGCACTGACACTGCTCGGCCAGTCTGCCGAGGGTGAGGCCATGTCGCTCGATTACGAGCAGCTACGTAACGTGGTGGATGCACCCGACGGTCAGGTCGTTGCCATTCGTCCTGCACCGGAGCCGGAACCCGAGCCTGAGCCCGAGCCGCAAGAGCCGGGTGGCCTTTACGAGCACCTGGGGCTCAAACGGGGCTTTTTCGATGCCTTGAAAACCTGAGGCGAAGTCAGCGGAGCCGCTCACTTGCCGGTGTGGTCGGGCAGCGCGTCCACTAGCTCCAGTGCCACGCACAGCCGCACCAGTTCGGCCAGGTTGGCGGCGCCCAGCGCTTTCATGGCGCGCAGGCGGTAGATCTCCACGGTCTTGGCGCTGATGTCCAGGTGCTTGGCGATCTCGCGGCTGGTCATTCCCTCGGCGACGTGCACCAGGATTTGCTGCTCTTTGGGGCGCAGGGCGCGGTAGCGGTCGTGCAGCATTTCGAGACGGCCGCGTGCCTGACGTGTGCTGCGGGACTCGGTGAGTGCCTGCTGCAAGGTGTCGATGAGCTGCTGGTGGTTGAAGGGCTTCTCGATGAAGTCGAAGGCGCCGGCCTTGAGTGCTGCCACGGCCATGGGTACGTCGCCATGGCCGGTCATGAAGATCACCGGCGCCCAGTCACCGCGCTCGTTAAGGCGCTGCTGCACCTGCAGTCCGGAGAGGCCGGGCATGCGTACGTCGAGCAGTACCGCGGCGTGCCGGTCGGCAGGGGCGTTGAGGAAGGCGTTGCCGTCGGGGTAGGCGCAGGTGTCCAGCCCCACCGAGTCGAGCAGCCAGGCGAGCGATTCGCGCAGGGCCTCGTCGTCGTCGACGACGGCGATGCTGGGCTGAGAGGCAGTGGCTTGGGACACGCGAGGCTCCGGGTCGGCCAGTCATCGAGAACGTCAAGCGGTGCCAGGCCGGAGAAGGGGGCCGGGCTCGGCTTGCAGTGTAGCGGCAAAGGTGGCGCCGTCGGAACCGTCGACCAGTCGCAGGCTACCGCTCATCGCTTCCATCAGCGAGTGGCTGATGGCCAGTCCCATGCCCAGGCCGTCGGGCCGGGTAGTATGGAAGGGGGCGAAGAGGTGCGCAGCCTGCTCGGGAGGAATGCCGGGGCCCTGGTCGCTGACCGTGACGGTCACTTCGCGTGGGCCGTTGCGGTTGGCGTGGATCGTCACCCGCATGGCACCGGTTCTGTCGCGACTTGCCTCCAGGGCATTGAGTAGCAGGTTGATCAGCACCTGCTCCAGCGCCACTGGGTCGGCCAGCACCCGCGGCAGCGAATCGGGCAGGGCGTGTTCCAGAGTTATGCCGCCTTGCCGGTACTGCCACTCGCAGAGCCGGCAGGCGGCGTCGACCACCTGGAGCAGGGGCACCGGGCGTGGCCGGGTCTGTCCTTTGCGCACGAAGGTGCGAATGTGGCGCAGGCGCTCGGCCAGGCGCTGCACCTGGTCATTGATGCGTGTGAGTGGTGTTTCCAGGTCGCTGGCGGGGCGCTGCGGGTCTGCGGCGAGCTGCATTAGCGCGCCGCTGGCATAGTTGGCCATGGTGCCCAGCGGCTGGTTGAGTTCGTGGGCGATGTTGGAGGCGAGCTCGCCGGTGGTGGCCAGGCGGTTGGCGTGGGCGATCTGCTCCTGGTGACGGCGCGCCTGGGCCTCGGCGGCCTGGCGCAGGCTGATGTCGCGATTGAGCAGTGAGAGGTGGTCGGCGGCAGCGCCCCGCCCGCGGTGTGCGAGCACCACGCTGAGCACGGGGATTTCCCCGTGGTGGCCGTGCATGGCCAACTCGCCGCTCCATGAGCCGTAACGGGCCACGGCGGGCATCACGATCTCGCGCAGCACGGCCAGCGATTCGGCGGTATAGGCTTGATCCAGGCGGGCATTACGTCCTTCCCGCGGCAGACGTAGCAGGCGCCGGGCGGCTTCGTTGGAGTAGAAGAGGCGCTCCTTGCCGTCGACGAAGAGCACGTAGTCGGTGGTCGACTCGACCACCCGCGCCAGGCGTTCGCGATTGGCTTCGGCCTGGATGCGACGGCTGACATCGCGAGAGACGCACAAGATGTCGAGCAGTTCGCCGGTGGTCGGGTCGCGGCGTGTACGGCTGGTGGTTTCGAACCATACGTAGCGGCCGTCTTTGGCGCGAAAGCGGTAGGTTTGCTGATAGAAGCCGTCGTGGTAGTAGACGCGGGGAGATTTGTTGAGCAGGTCGGCGAGGTCCGATGGATGAAACAGGTCGTAGGCGGAGACCCCGATCAGTTCCTGCGGCGCATAGCCCAGCAGGTCGCGGGCCGCCTGGGAGGCGTAGAGGAAGGTGCCGTCCCGGGCATGACGTGAGATCAGGTCCGTGGTGCTCTCCGCCAGCCAGCGGTAATGGCGTTTCTCGGCCTCGAGAGACGCCCTTTCCACTTCGAGTTCGGCGCAGCGTGTTTCGAGTTCGACGATACGTGCACTCAGCACCGAATCTGGTTCGCGGTGGATCATTACGAGGTACGTACGAGTGGCTTTGGATGGGGTATCGGGCGCTCGGGATAGTAGCAGAGCTGCCCGTTCGCCGGCGCCTCGAAGAGGCTCACCGGGCGCCCGAAACCTTCGGCCAGCAGCTCCACGAGCATCATTGCCGAGAGTCCCCAGATCACCTCGCCGGCGGTATGGTAGCTGGGGACGTAGTGGGGGCGGCCGTTGACCGGAATGACGTCGGTATGGTGGCGCCGATCGTCGAGGAAGTGTGCCAGCGGTACCTCGAAGATGGCATCCAGCTCAGCGGGGTCGGGCTTGAGCGGCAGACCTGGCGGTATCACGCCCACGTAGGGCGTAACGCGAATGCCGTGCAGTGACATCACGTCGGAGAGCCGGCCGAGCAGTTCGACCCGCCCCGGCGGCAGATCGATTTCTTCAGCGGATTCGCGCAGCGCCGTGGCCAGCAGGTCCGTGTCGTGGGGCTCGCGCTTGCCGCCGGGAAAGGCCACCTGGCCGCTGTGGGTGGCAAGGTGCGCAGCACGGCGGGTGAACAGTAGTGTCGGCTCGGGGTGTGCGACGATAGGCATAAGCACCGCAGCCTGGGGGATGCCCTCGAGCGCGAGGCGACGCGGGACATGCGCTTGCAGGCGTTCGCGAAGATTCTCTAACATGGAGTTTCCACTGGGTTTGATTCCTTCTACCTGGCCGCCTTCCGCGGCGTCAAGCCCGAATCGGGGCGGTGCCTGTGCCGCTCGCCAGCCTTCCGGGGAGTTCCATGAACTACTGCAGCCACTGCGCCAATCCGGTGCGTTTTGCAATTCCCGAAGGCGATGACCGGCCGCGCTACCTGTGCGATGCCTGCGGCACCATCCACTACCAGAATCCGCGCATCGTTGCCGGTACCTTGCCGGTGAGCGGCTCGCGGGTGCTGCTGTGCCGCCGTGCCATATCGCCGCGGAAGGGTTTCTGGACGCTGCCGGCCGGGTTCATGGAAAACGCGGAAACCACCCTCGAGGCGGCGGCACGCGAGACCTTGGAAGAGGCCTGTGCCGAGGTGCGTATCCACGGTCTCTACACCCTGATCAACCTGCCCCATATCGATCAGGTCTACATGATGTTTCGCGCCGACTTGATGGGCGGTTTCGATGCCGGCTCGGAGAGTCTGGAAGTGGCCCTTTTCGAGGAACACGAAGTGCCCTGGGAGGAACTCGCCTTTCCCACCATCGAGCGCACCCTCAGGCATTTCTTCAACGACCGCCGCGACGGCGGTTACCCGCTACACATCAGCGACATCACCTCCGAGGATCGTGAGCGCTACTTCGGCTCGGCTTGAGCCCGCCTAGTCGAAGGTCTCCAGTTTCCATACGTCGAAGGCCGGCTCTTCATAGGGGTGGGCCTCCCTCAGGGCTGCCACGGCCTGGCGGATCAGGTCGTCTTCGCACACCAGTTCTACCTTGAGCTCCTCGACACGCTCCAGGTCGCCCACTTGACCGATGTGCGGGTTGGCGCCGTCCAGAGGTCGGAACTGCCCCGTGCCCGGCGTCTGAAAACAGCACGCTTCGTAGTCGCCGATCCGCCCGGCACCGGTGGTGAATACCGCCTCCTTGACGGTCTCGGCATCGTTGATGGGGACGAAAAAAGCCAGTTTGTACATGGGATTTCTCCTCGACTAAGTCTGGGTGAGCGTGGCTTGCCGCAGGGGCTCAGCGCTGGATGCGAAAAAGATGCTGACATCCACCATGATGGCTGACGAGCCTGGCAAGCAAGACATCGTCGGACCATACATTTTTGACAGCCAGCCCCTTCAGTGGCGACTCTCGATGACGACCGGCATTTCACGGAGTGTGATACACATGGATGAGCGACTCGTCGAGCAACTGGCTTCAGCAGGATTCACGGCAGAGAGCGGACTCGAACCCCTCAGCGGTGGTGATATGGCCGCGGTTTACCGCATGGCAACCAATCGCGGTCCTGTCGTCGTCAAGCAGGACGATCCCGAGCGTCTGGCCGGGGAAGCCGATGGCCTGCGTGCCCTGCACGCGGCGAAAAGCGGCCTGGTGGTGCCTGCAGTATTGGCCGAGGGCAACGGCTTTCTCGTGATGGAGGCACTGGAGACGGTGTCCAGCCGTGATTCTACGGCGCTTGGCGAGGGGTTGCGCCGCCTGCACTCGGTGACCGGCGAAGCTCATGGCTGGCCGCGTGACAACGCCTGCGGGCGCACGCCCCAGCGCAATGGGCCACTCTCCGACGGCCGCGCCTTCCAGCGCGAACGGCGACTGATGCCGCTGGCCGAGGCGTGCCACGTCCGTGGTCTGCTGGATAACCGCCTGCTCGATCGCCTGCAGGCCATCGCTCACGGCCTGGAGTCCTGGCTGCCGGATGTCCCGGCGAGCCTGGTGCATGGCGATCTGTGGTCGGGCAACGTGCTGTTCACGGCGAAAGGGCCGGCGATCATCGATCCGGCGGTGTATCGTCACTACCCGGAGGTGGACCTGGCCATGCTGACGCTGTTCGGTTCGCCGGGCGAGGCCTTCTTCGAAGCCTATTGGGATGGTCTCGCACCGGCCGACTGGCCGCGACGCGAGACACTCTTCCAGCTCTACCCGCTGCTCAACCACCTGCTGCTGTTCGGCGGCGGTTATCGGGGTGCCGTGGAGCGGGCGGTGGAGCGACTGGAGGGCGACTGATTCAGGGCGACTGGCTGGCCGCCTGTGACAGCGTCCAGTCGACCAGCTCGCGAGCCAGAGCATCGCTGGCTCGTCCAAAGGCCGCCACCACGGCCTCGAGGCTGTCATCCTCGCTTGCGACCACCGCTTCGATGCGGCGACTGGCGAGTACCTCGCGGCTGGACTCGTCGAGTAACTGGACCTCAAGGCGCGCTACCACCTCAGGAGTGCCCTCGCGGTAGCGGCTATGGAAGGCCCCGAGGTGGCTCGCCAGGGTGGCGTCGCTGCGCGCCCGGCTGGTGTCGTCCACCACGGCGGCCAGGCGGCCATCGAGGCGGAAGGCCTCGATCAGGTAGTCGCGCACTAGCTTCGGGGCATCGTCGCTCCAGCGGGCCCCGGCATAGGCCTGGAATTCCCCGGGAGAGGGCATGACCAGCAGGCGCGGACCGTCCAGCGGCGACCCGGCGCTCGGCGTGTCGACCCGCAGGGTGAGGTCGCGGGTGGCGTCGGCAGACGCCGACAGCGACGGCTCGGACAGCGTGAACAGGCGCACCGGTTCGCGCTCGGGGAGCAGGCTGCAGCCCGTGAGGAGCCCGGCGATCGTCAGCAAAGACAGTGCCATCGCGAGCCGTGGCATCGGGGGCAGGGTCATGGGGTGAACTCCTGTATCGCATCGCGGCCCAGCAGGGCATCGGCCGGATTTTCTTCCAGGCGTCGCACCAGACGGTTCAGGGCGCGCAGTGTCGCGTGCAGTTCGCGCATGGCCGGGTCGAGCTCGCCCACGCCTTGCAGGCCCCGCGCCAGGGAGTCCTCGTGGCGTGCCGTCAGGCGGTCCAGCCGGGCGGTGGTGGACTCCAGCGACTGCATCGCACGCCGAGCGCTCTGCAAGGTATCGCGCCCCTCGTCGTCCAGCAGCTCGTTGGCACTTTCGCCCAGGCGGCTGAAGCTCTGCAGGGACGCCTCGACCTGATCGCCGGCTCGTTCGAAGCTCACCATGGCCTCGCCGAGGGCATCCCGCTGGTCGACCAAGGTCCGTGAGACGACCTCCAGATTGTCCAGGGTGCGCGTCAGGCTCTCGGCGTTCTCCTCTGAGAGCAGCCGGTTGGCATTGGTCAGCAACCGGTCCACCTGGGCAAACAGCTCCTCACTGTTGGCGAGCAGCGAGCTCAGCGGCGAGGGCTCGGCCTGAATCAGCGGAGGATCATCGCGGTCGCCCACCAGACGGGGGCTCTCGGGCGTGCCGCCGAGCAGTTGGATGTTCATGCTGCCGGTAATGTTGGCCAGCGCCAGGCTGGCGCGGGTGTCCTGCTTGACCGGAACGTCGCCGTAGACTCGGATCAGGGCACGTACCTGGCGTGGATCCTGGGAGTCGAGGCGCAGCTCGACCACGTTGCCGACCTCGATGCCGCTGTACTGCACCGCATTGCCTTCGGACAGTCCGCTGACGGCTCGGTTGAAGCCGATCTCGTACCAGGCATAGTCGCGGTCGACGCTGGACTTGCCCAGCCACAGGGCGAACAGCAGCGCGCTGCCCAGGGTGATTACCGTGAACAGCCCGATCAGCACATGGTGGGCGCGGGGTTCCATCGTCAGCTCTCCTCCGCGGGGTAGGCCGCCAGGTGGGCGGCACGGCCTCGTGGGCCGTGAAAATAGTCATGGATCCAGGCATCGTCGGTGTCCTCGACGACGTCGAGACGGTCGGCCACCAGCACCTTGCCTCGTGACAGCACGGCCACCCGGTCGCAGGCGGCATAGAGGGTGTCCAGGTCGTGGGTGACCAGGAAGACGCTCAGGCCGAGTGCGTCGCGCAGGGTCAGGATCAGGCGGTCGAAGGCTGCTGCGGCGATCGGATCCAGACCCGCTGTCGGCTCGTCCAGAAACAGCACTTCCGGGTCCAGCGCCAGGGCGCGCGCCAATGCGGCCCGCTTGATCATGCCGCCGGAAAGCTCGGCGGGATACTGGGTTGCGGATTCCCCGGGGAGTCCGGCCAGGGCCAGCTTGACCCGGGCCAGGGCCTCGGCGTCGGCGCGGGTGAGCCCGATGTGCTCGATCAGCGGCAGGGCAACGTTCTCCTGCAGGGTCAGCGAGGTGAACAGTGCGCCGCGCTGGAAGAGTACTCCGAAGCGGCGCTCCACCCGCGAGCGGTCCTGGGCGGAGAGGCGCTGTAGATCCTCGCCGAACACCTCGATGCGCCCGGCGCTGGGCTGCCGCAGGCCGACGATGCTGCGCAGCAGGACCGACTTGCCGGTGCCCGAGCCGCCGACCACTCCGAGGATTTCCTTCGGATAGAGGTCGAGGTCGAGATCCTCGTGGACGCTATGCTGGCCGAAGCGGTTGGCCAGCCCGCGCACCCGGATCAGGGGCTCCTGGTCCATCGACGTCCGTGCCGCGCTCACCAGCCCATCTCCATGAAGAAGAGGGCCGCCACCGCATCCAGCAGGATCACCACGAAGATCGACTGCACCACGCTCGAGGTTGTGTGCTCGCCAACGGACTGGGCGCTGCCGCTGACCTTGAAGCCCTCCAGGCAGCCGATCACCGCGATCAGGAAGGCGAACAGCGGTGCCTTGGCGAGGCCCACCAGGAAATGGTTGAGAGGGATGTCGCGCTGCAGGATGGCCAGGAACTGGATGAGCGAGATGTCCAGGGCCAGCAGGCAGACCAGAGCCCCGCCGAGGATGCCGCTCAGCATGCCCACGAAGGAGAGGATCGGCAGGGTCAGCATCATTGCCAGTACCCTCGGCAGCACCAGCACCTCGACGGGGTCGATGCCGAGAGTGCGAATGGCATCGAGCTCCTCGTTGGCCTTCATGGCACCGAGCTGGGCCGTGAAGGCGCTGGCGGTGCGACCGGCGAGCAGAATGGCGGCGAGCAACACGCCGAACTCGCGCAGGAAGGCGAAGGCGACCAGATTGACCGTGTAGATGGTGGCGCCGAAGTCGCGTAGCACCGTGGCGCCGAGGAAGGCCACCACGGCGCCCACCAGGAAGGTCAGCAGCGCAACGATGGGTAGGGCATTGAGGCCCGTCTGGTGCAGTTGGGCTACCACTGCGGTGAGGCGCCAGCGGTTGGGTCGCCAGGCGGTGGCGGCCAGGGTGGCGAGCACTTGTCCCATGAACCCGAGCAGCAGGCGCTGCTGCTGCCAGAAGCCCTCGACGAACTGGCCGGTCCGGGCCAGGGTATCTATCAGTGGCCGGCTGGGGCGCGGCGCCGGGGACTCGCGGTGTGCCATGGCCTCGCCCAGGGTGCGCAGCAGGGCACGGCGTGTCGCCGGCAGGTCGGGAGCCCAGCGGTCGATCTCGGCCAGTCGTTGGGCTCCGACGAGTTCTGCCAACAAGGCGGCGCCGGCGGTGTCCAGGGCACCGAGCCCGGTGAGATCGATCGCCGCGGCAGAGGTGTGTCGGGGGCAGCGATCGAGTTCGCGGCGCAGGGCGGCATAGTGCGACAGGGTCCAGTCACCGCGAGGAGAGAGTGTCCCGCCCTCTTGCAACAGCGTACCGGCTGAGGGGTGCGCAGGCCGTTCCGTCATGGTTGTACCTTCCGCTGATTACGCTGGCCGATCCGCCGGCATCTCCGCTCTGATAGGGTGCCGACGTCTGGCGCTCCCGTCGAAGGGGCCGGCCACTTTTCCCTGGATGAACGTCATTATGCGAGATGAGGATACGGTACCATACATTCATTTGTGTATGTTGCGTACTGTATGTGCTAGCGCTCCGGGGGTGAGAGGCGACGTTGCGGGCGATATCGCCGGCAAGGCGCGCAGCGCCGTTCAGCGTCGCATCAGGCGGTGCAGCCATTGCCAGGTGCGCTGCCAGAAGGGCATGGCGGGGTGAAGCCTGCCAAGGTGGTGTCGCCAGCGGCGGTGGGCCAGGAAGTCAGCCACGGGAACGACCTGGCTGGCCCGGTCGAGCATGGGAGCATGGCCACAGCCAGGCACTTCCAGAGTGATCAGGCCAGGTTGCACTTCAGCCATGCGGCTCACGCTGTCGGCGCGCAGCAAAGGCGATTCGGCGCCGCGTATCACCATCAGCGGGCAGCGGATCGCCGCCCAGTCGGCCCAGGTGTCGCGCGGCGTGTCGTGGATGAATTGCTCGCCGATGCGCGGATCGAAGTGGTAGGTCCAACTGCCGTCGGGCAAGCGCCTGCTGCTGCCCAGAGCCAGGCGCCGCCAGGCGTCATCACCTTCGATGCCGAAGCCCTGATAGTGACGGCGCAGTTCCACTTCCAACTGGCCGAACGTGCTGAAGCGATGCGGCATGCCGAAATAGAGTGCCAGCTGGGCCAGGCCGTCCGGGTCCAGCTCGGGCCCCACGTCGTTGAGTACCAGCCGCTCGATGCGTGGGGCGGTGTCGGGCTCGGCGGCGAGCAGCATGCCGAGCAGGCCACCCATGGAGGTACCTACCCAGGGCACCGTTTCCAGGCCGAAGTGGTCGAGTACGGCAAGGGCTACCTTGATGTAGTGGGAGTAGAGGTATTCGTGAGAGGGGTAGAGTGACCAGCTCGACAGGCCGCGCCCCGGTGTGTCCGGGGCGAGCACTCGCCAGCCGGGGCCCAACTGGCGCGCGAAGTCGGCGAAGTCGCCACCGTGGCGTGCCAGGCCATGCCAGGCGATCAGCGTGCGCGGCGCTGTCGGGTGCCAGACCCGTACGGCGACTTCCAGGCCCCGCACCCTGATCAGTTCCAACGCGTCCATGGGTATCTCCTCGGCTATGCTGCATAGCAGCGTAGCCGAGTTGGATAGCATCGTGCAGCCCGAATCCACATTTCTTGCCGCTCCATGAGGTGGATTCGATGCTGGAACATGCGACAATGTATGTAAATTCACCCCTTCACTGTTCGAGGATGAGACGATGATGCGTCCCTGCCGCTCTGCCCGTCGTTCCCGCCTACCGGGTCGATTCCTGCCCCGCCGGGCTCTGTTGCCGGCGCTGTTTTTTTCGGTTCTGGCGGTGCCGGTCCAGGCCGCCGACCTGCTGACCATCGCTCGCGATGCGCTCGACAATAATGCCGAACTGGCTTCGAGTCGCGCCCAGACCGGCGGCGTCGAAGCGGGCCGAGACGTCGAACAGGCCGATTTGCTGCCGCAGCTGAGCGCCACGGGCAATGTGGCTCACAACCGCCAGTACGAGAGCCAGAGCGTCGGGGGTGCGGGGGTGACCGGGCAGGGCGGCAGCCAGGACGACGACTACAACAGCGTGAGCCTGGGGCTCGAGGCCACTCAGGCGCTCTTCGATGCGCGCAACCGCCGTGAGGTAGAGCAGGCCGAGCGCGAGATCGATCAGCAGCACTACCGGCTTGCTGCCACTGAGCAGCAGGTGCTGATCGATGTGTCGACGGCCTATTTCGAAATCCTGCGCGCTCATGAGATCCTCGAGGCGCGTCTAGCCCAGGAGCGCGCTATCGGCCGCCAGCTGGAACAGGCTCGCGAGCAGTTCGATGTGGGGTTGATCGCCATTACCGAAGTGGAAGAGGCCAAGGCGGCATTCGATCAGGCTCGTGCCGAGCGCATCGCTGCCGAGAGCGACCTACAGGTACGCTTCGAGGCGCTGGAGCGGCTGACCGGGGAGCGATACGCCAGCATCGAAGCGCTTGGCGAAGAGATGCCCGTTGATCCGCCGACCCCTAACGAACGCGACGCCTGGGTGGAGCTGGCGATCGAGAACAACCCTCTGGTGCTGGCCAGCCAGGCCGGTATCGAGGTGTCGCGCAGCGGTGTCGACATTGCCCGTTCCGGGCGCCTGCCCACGCTCAATGCGTTCGCCAACTACCAGTATGCCGACAGCGATAGCGATGGTCTTTCCGGCCATGATTCCGACAGCCAGGTAGGCGTGCGCCTGAACGTTCCGCTCTACACGGGGGGGCGCACCAGCGCCAGCGTTCGCCAGAACACCTATCTGCTGGAGTCGAGCCAGTATGACTTCGAAGCGCAGCGTCGCGATACCATCCAGCAGGTGCGCTCGCGCTATACGCAGGTCAGCAACGACGTTTCCACTGTGGAGGCACGAGCCCAGGCAATCGTGTCGAACCAGAGCGCTCTGGATGCCACGCGGGCCGGCTATGAGGTAGGGACTCGCAATATCGTCGATGTGCTCAATGCCGAGCAGAATCTCTATAACGCCATCGCCGACCATGCCAGCGCCCGTTACGATTACGTGATCAACCTGCTCACCCTGCGCCAGCAGGCCGGTACCCTCGATGAATCTGCCCTTCAGGAGGTCAATGCCTGGCTGGATGGTGACAGTGTCTCTTTCACCTTGCCCGAGGAAGGCGGTGCCCATGATGCGGCTCTGGAGATCGGCGAGCCGCCCACACCGCAGTGAGATGAGCCGGACGCTGAGCATGATCGGTTAGGTGCCTAACGTTTACATCCATACATGGATGAATGTAAGATGCGTCCACCTTGACGCTTATAACGGGAACGACAGAATCATGAAAACCTTGTTCCGTAATGGACGGATGGCCCTGTGGGGGCTCGCCGCTGGTTTACTGCTGGCTGCCTGTGGCCAGGAAGAGGCGCCCCAGCAGGCCCAAGAGGGCAGCCAGGAACGGCCGCCGCAGCCGGTAGAGGTTGCGGAACTGAGCCCCCGGGACATCTCACTGGATAAGTCATATCCCTCGCTGTTGCGCAGTGACGACGAGGTCACGCTGGTGGCGCGGGTGAGTGGCACGTTGGAAGAACGCCATTTCGAGCCCGGCCAACTGGTGGAGGAGGGCCAGACGCTCTATACCATCGAGCCAGACCTCTATCAGGCGGTAGTCAATCAGCGCGAGGCCGACTTGCAAAGTGCGCGTGCCGAGTTGGCCCGCGCCCAGCGTGACGCCGAGCGCTTCGAGCGACTGCTGAGCCAGAATTCGGTGAGCCGCCAGCAGGTCGACCAGGCCCGTGCCGAGCTCGGGGTGGCCAGTGCTGGTGTGGCTCAGGCCGAAGCGGCGCTGGAGAGTGCGCGCATCGACCTGCGTTATGCCGAAGTCACCGCCCCGGTGGCGGGGATGATCGGCCTGTCACAGATCAACGTAGGTAACCTGGTGAACTCGGGTACTGAACTCGCCACCATCACGCCGTTGGATCCGTTGGAGGTGCGGTTTCAATTGCCCCAGCGCGATGCCTTCGAGCTGCGCCGTCAGATCGGTGAGCAGTCAGTGGAGGCGATTACCGCGCGGCTGGAGGTTCCCGGCGTCGATGGCGGTGAGGGAGGCGTACTTGAGGGACGACTGGACTTTCTGGGGTCGCGGGTCGATGAAGCGACCAGCACCGTCCAGGCCAGTGCCAGCTTTCCCAATTCCGAGACCAGCGTACTGCCCGGCCAGTTCGTGCGTGTGAGCCTGGAGGGGCTCAAGCGCTTCGACGTGCTGGCGGTGCCCGAGATCGCCGTGGGCCAAGGGCTGATGGGCCCGCAGGTATTCGTGTTGGATGAAGAAGACGTGGCCCGTGCCCGCCCGGTGGATCTCGGTGAGGTGGCCGGCCCCTGGCAGATCATTCGCGGTGGCATCGAGGCTGGCGAGCGTGTGGTCGTCGGCGATCCGTCGGGCATAGAGCCCGGCACGCCCATCGATCCGCAGCCGTTCGACGGCAATGCCGGCGAGATCGTCGAGACGGCCGAGGACGCCGAAACCGAGGAAGAGAAGCAGGCCGCTGAAGCGATGCAGGAAGGAGGCGATGCCGGCGCATCGGCACCGGTCGATGAGGGCGGTGAGGACGACGCTTCATGAGTTTTTCCAACTTCTTCATCAAGCGGCCGATCTTCGCCACGGTGCTGGCCATCATCCTGACCGTGATGGGGGTGATGAGCATGCGTGTGCTGCCCATCGAGCAGTACCCCAATGTGGTGCCGCCTACGGTGTCGGTGCAGGCGCAGTTCCCCGGTGCCGATGCCGAAACGGTGGCACAGACCGTGGCCGCCCCCCTGGCGGAGGCGATCAACGGCGTCGAGGACATGCTCTACATGACCTCGACCAGTGCCGACAATGGCATGATGAGCCTCGAGGTCGCGTTCAATATCGGCACCGACGGCGACATCAATACCATCAACGTTAACAACCGTGTGCAGGGAGCGCTCTCGCAGCTGCCCGAGGCAGTTCAGTCCCAGGGCGTGACGGTGGAGCTGCAGTCCAGCTCGATCCTGATGCTGGTGGCGCTGATCTCGCCGGAAGGCGACTATGACAACGTGTTCATGCAGAACTACGCCACCCTCAATATCCTCGATGAATTGCGTCAGGTGCCGGGGGTTGGCAACGCGGAGGTGCTGGGCGGTGGCGAATTCGCCATGCGCGTGTGGATGGATCCCGACAAGTTGGCGCAGTACGACCTGACCCCGACGGAGGTGGCCAGTGCCATCCGCGCCCAGAATACCGAGGTGCCGGCAGGTAGCCTGGCGGCCACGCCGCAGAGCGAGCCGCGAGCTTTCACCTACACCATCACGGCTGGCGGGCGCCTCAACGATGTCGACGATTTCCGTGGCATCTTTCTGCGTACCAACCCCGACGGTTCCGCCTTGCGGTTGGAGGACGTAGCGCGCATCGAGCTCGGTGCCTCTTTCTACGGGGTCGATGCCAAGCTCAACGGCGCCACCATGACGCCGATCATCATCAACCAGCAGCCCGGCGCCAACGCCCTGGAAACGGCTCAGGCGGTGCATGACACCATGGGCGAGCTGGAGGGGCGTTTCCCGCCGGGGCTAGAGTACGTGGTGCCCTATGACACCACGCTGTTCATTGATGCCTCCGTGGAGACGGTGACCCATGTCTTCGTCGAAGCGTTCCTGATCGTTGGCGTCATCCTGTTCATCTTCCTGCAGAACTGGCGCTTCACGGTGATCGCCATGTCGGTGGTCCCGGTTTCGGTACTGGCTACCTTTGCCGGCTTCTATGCTTTCGATTTCTCGATCAACCTGCTGACGCTGTTCGCCCTGGTGCTCTCCATCGGTATCGTGGTGGACGATGCCATCTTGGTGGTGGAGAACGTCGAAAGGGTGCTCAGCGAAGACGAAGACATCACGGTGACCCAGGCGACGATTCGAGCCATGAAGGAGGTGGGTGGCCCGGTCATCGCCACCTCGCTGATCATGGCAGCGGTGTTTGTGCCGGTGGCCTTCCTGGGCGGCTTCACCGGACAGATCTACCAGCAGTTCGCGCTCACCGTGGCGGTGTCGGTGGCCTTCTCGGCGCTGATGGCGCTGACCTTTACCCCGGCATTGTCGGCGATCTTCATCAAGCACAAGCCGACGATGGGGCAGTCGAAGCTGATGCGCGCCATCTATACGCCGCTGCGCCTGTTCGATCGTCTGTTCGCCGGCATTACGGCCATCTACCTGTGGGTGGTGAAGGCGTTGGTGCGCTTCTGGGGCCTGGCGCTGCTGCTCACCGGCCTGGTGATCGGCGGTGCCTGGTGGCTCTATCAGACCACGCCTTCGAGCCTGGTGCCGGAAACCGATCAGGGCATCGTACTGGCCAGCGTGCAACTGCCCGACTCCGCCTCGCTGGATCGCACCGAGACCTACATGGCCAAGCTCAGCGAGCGTATCGAGGAGATCCCCGGAGTCCGCTACAGCTCGGCCGTGGCCGGCTACGACATCCTCTCGAGTGCGGTCAACACGGCACGCGGCGTGATGTTCATCAACATGGACCCCTGGGATGAGCGCGACCTCACCGCTGAGCAGCTGGTCGGCCGGATCATGCAGCTGGGAGCGGAAGTGCCGGGAGGCTCGGCCATGGCCTTCAATGTTCCGCCGATCATGGGGCTTTCCACCACCGGCGGCTTCACCGGCTATCTGCAGTCTTTCGAAGGGGCTTCGCCGCAGGAACTCTTCGAGGCGTCGGTCCAGGTGATGCAAGCCGCCAACCAGCATCCGGCGCTGCAGCAGGTGTTTACCACCTTCAACGTCAACGTGCCGGGCTATCGAGCCGAGATCGACCAGCAGAAGGCGCTCAGCTACGGCGTGGCCCTGGAGGATCTCAACGCCACGTTGTCGAACACCTTCGGCAATGGCTTCGTCAACTACTTCAGCTATCAGAACCGCAACTTCCAGGTTTATCTGCAGAACGAAGACGAGTTCCGCAAGACCCCTGACGACATCGGCAACGTCTATGTCCGCGGCGGCAATGGCGAGCGGATACCGCTGTCGGAGTTCGTGACCCTGGAGCGCCAGGCCAAGCCGTCGGTGGTGTCACGCTTCGGCGTTTACCTGGGCGCCCAGTTCCAGGGCGGCCCGGCGCCGGGCTACAGCTCCGGTCAGGCCATCGATGCCATGGAGAGCATCGTCGCGGAAACTCTGGGCAGCGACTGGGGCATGGGCTGGACGGGAACCGCCTACCAGGAAAGCCAGATGGGCAGCACGGCGACCCTGGCCATCGTCTTCGGTCTGCTGATGGTGTTCCTGATCCTTGCTGCCCAGTACGAGAGCTGGTCGCTGCCGCTGGCAGTGTTGACCGCGACACCCTTCGCCTTCCTGGGCGGTATCGGTGGCATCGTCCTGCGTGGGCTCGATACCAGCGTCTACGTGGAAATCGGCATGCTGGTGGTGGTTGGCCTGGCGGCCAAGAACGCCATCCTGATCGTCGAATTCGCCGAACTGCAGCGCAAGGAGCAGGGCAAGTCGATTCGCGAGGCGGCCATTACCGCCGCCGAGCTGCGCTTCCGGCCCATCGTGATGACGTCGCTGGCGTTCATTTTCGGCACACTGCCGCTGGCTTTGGCCACCGGCGCCAGTGACGTCAGCAGCCACCATATCGGCACCACCGTAGCGGTAGGCATGGCCACAGTGGCGGTGCTGGGGAGCTTCTTCGTGCCCAGCTACTACGCCATGATTGCGGCCATTTCCGACTGGCTACGGCACCGGCTGAAAGGGCGCGATGAATCGCCACGCCTGGAACGCGAGTCGGGGTAAACGTCGCGGCCCGGGTAGGCAGGATCGAGCTGCCGGGGCCCGGTCGTCGACTGGCAACTTGGAACGCTCGGTTGACAGTCATCATGCTGTGTTCGTCGGCCAAGGGTCGACCAGGAGGCCCGTATGGACAGTGTCCGTCAAATCGCCCTGAGTTTTCCAACGGTGGTGTTTAGCGCTTTGCTGATGGCGGCCTTGCTCTACTGGTTGTTGGTGTTCGTGCGTCTGGCCCCGCTAGAGTTGTTCGAGCATGACAGCCTCAAGGGCGATCATCTGGCCAGCAGCCTGGTGGCTCTGGGGTTTGCCGGAGTGCCACCCAGCGTGGCACTGAGCGTTCTTCTGTTGTTGGCCGGCGTGGTTTCCGTCGTGGCCGAGCGGTTTCTGCTGAGTCCGTTCGACCTGGGGTTATTCCGCCTGCCGCTGGGTGTCGCTGTGCTCTGGGCGTCCCTGGCGCTGGCTTCGCCGCTGGCTGCTTTGCTGTGTCGCCGCATGCATCCTTGGTTCCATCGCCGTGCGGCGCGCAACCGACGCGCACTGCTCGGCGAAAGCGTCGAGGTGCAGGCCGAACCGGATGGCCAGGGCTGGACCACGGCCACTCTGGTGGATGACCCTGAGTGCAGCGTACGCCTGCATGGCAAGCCGGAGAGCATGCCGCATGCTGGTGAGCGCAGAGTGCTGGTCAAATACGTGTCCGACGAGGACGCCTTTCGCAGCGTGGCGGAGCATGACTACCTGGATGCGCGAACGCGCCTGTCACGGCTGCATCTCAAACGACGCTGAGCGCAGCGTGACGGTGGCAGCGGCTCTTCTCATCGTCGCGTCGGTGCGGTATCGGGGCCTGGGGCTGTCAGCAGGTGCAGAAGGGCCTCGACCTGGGTGATGCCGCGTGTCCGCAGTGAAAAGGCCTCCGGGGCACGCAGCCAGTCATGGAAGAGGCCGCCGAGGCAGGATTGCAGTAGATCGGCGGCCAAGGATGGGGAAACGTCGTCGCGCAGCTGGCCACGGGCGTCGGCAGCCTGGAAGTAGTCGTTGAGGGCGCCCAGGCACTCGTCGGCCATTTCGTGCTGCATGGCGATGGGGTCAATGTCGCTGAAGAACTCGCAGCGATGGATCAGGATGGCGTGTACGCGCCGGTAGCGTGGCTGCTCCAGGCGCTCGAAGCCCTTCAGGCAGGCAAGCCGGATCGCTTCCAGCGGGCGTTCGGACAGGCCTGGATCGCCGATCTCCTCGACCAGCTCCTGGAACGGCATGCGTACCCGTGCCAGCATTGCGCGAAAGAGTTCCGCCTTGTTGCGGAAGTGCCAGTAGACGGCGCCTCGGGTCATGCCGGCCTGTTGGGCGATCTGCTCCAGCGAAGCACGCGCCACGCCCCGTTCATAGAAGACCACCTCGGCGGCATCGAGCAGGGTTTCACGGGTTGCGGCGGCTTCCGCCTTGGTGCGTCGGGCCATGGGTTGGCGCGCTCCTACTGACAGGTGATGACTGCCATTCTACCTGAGCATGCCATCATTTACATTCATCCTTGTATCTTTCTTGTCCACGGTGTCTGGCGGCTCGTCATTTTGCGGGCATCGCGGTATAAAGGAAAAACACTGTTCGCCAACAGGCCGTTGTCATGCCGCGTGTCCCTTTCGAGCTAGCCGGTGTCCGGGTGGAGCCCGGCAGCCGCACACAGATCGACGTGCCGGTGGCGCGTCTTTATACCCATGCGCCGCTGCACATTCCCGTCGAAGTGGTGCACGGACGGCAGGGCGGGCCGATGTTGCTGGTGTGCGGTGGTATTCACGGTGACGAGATCAATGGGGTGGAGATCGTTCGCCGTCTGCTGCGCTCGAAGCAACTCCAGGGACTGCGTGGCACCCTGGTGGCGGTGCCCATCGTCAACGTCTTCGGTTTTGTTCAGCACAGTCGCTACCTGCCGGACCGACGTGACCTCAACCGCTGTTTTCCCGGCAGCGAGTCGGGCTCGCTGGGGGGACGGGTAGCAGCGCTGTTCCGCGAGGCCATCGTCGATCACGCCACTCATATCATCGACCTGCACACCGGGGCGATTCATCGCACCAACCTGCCGCAGATCCGTGCTCAGCTCATCCCAGGGGGCGAAACCGAGCGCATGGCCAATGCCTTCGGCGCGCCGGTGATTCTCAATGCTGAATTGCGCGAAGGCAGCCTTCGTCACTATGCCCAGAATCGCGGTATTCCGGTGCTTACCTATGAGGCTGGCGAGGCACTGCGTTTCGACGAGTGGGCGATCACGCCGGGTGTGCGCGGTGTGCTGAGGGTGATGCGCCGCCTGGGCATGCTGGCCGGTGAACATCGCCGTCGCCCGCCGCCGGCGGCAGAGATTGCCAACGGCTCGAGTTGGGCGAGGGCGCCCATCGATGGCATCCTGCGCCCGCGTGTACGTCTGGGCGCGCGGGTGGCCAAAGGAGATGTATTGGGCAAGGTGGCCGACCCGTTCGGCAATGCCGAAGCAGCCGTCACCGCCATGGCCGATGGCATCGTGATCGGTATGGGGCGGTTGCCGCTGGCCAACGAGGGTGAGGCGCTGTTTCACATTGCACGTTTCGATGCCATCGAAGAGGCGGAAAGTGCCGTCGAGGACTTCCACTCCAGCCTGGAGCCGCCGCCCGACCCGCTCTATTGAGTGGCCTCAGGCCACGGCAGCGGCCTCTCGCTCGGGCACCAGGCTGAGGGCATCATCGAACACCCGCAGGCAGGCGCCATCAAGGTGGCCGTTCTCCGACAGGTGGCGGCGGAAGCGGCGCCCGCCCGGCTGGCCCTGGAACAGGCCCAGCAAGTGACGGGTGACATGGTTGAGCTTGGCGCCTTCCTCGAGCCGACGGGCGATGTAGGGGCGAAAGGCTCGGGCGGCTGCATGCCGGCTGGCGGCAGGCCCAGACTCGCCATAGAGCGCCTGGTCCACGCCAGCCAGTAGCCAGGGGTTCTGATAGGCCTCGCGTCCGACCATCACGCTATCCATATGGGCCAGTTGCTCGCGGCATTCGTCCAGCGTCTTGATGCCGCCGTTGATGCCGATATGCAGCTCCTGCCGGCTGGCCTTGAGACGATGCACCCGCGGGTAGTTGAGTGGCGGGATATCGCGGTTCTCCTTGGGCGAGAGTCCCTGCAGCCACGCCTTGCGCGCATGCACGATGAACGTCTCGCAGCCGGCATCCGCCACCAGGCCGATGAAGCGCTCCAGGTCGGCGTCCTCGTCCTGATCGTCGATCCCGATGCGGCATTTCACCGTCACCGGAATGCTCACCACCTCGCGCATGGCGTGCACCGCCGCGGCGACCTTCTCGGGGTGGCCCATCAGGCAGGCGCCGATCAGGTTGTTCTGCACTCGGTCGCTGGGGCAGCCGACGTTGAGGTTCACCTCATCGTACCCCCACGCTTCGGCAATCGCGGCGCATTCGGCCAACTCGCCCGGGTCGCTGCCGCCCAGCTGCAGTGCCAGCGGATGCTCGACCTCGTCATAGCCGAGGAAGCGCTTGCGCGGGCTGCCGTGCAGGATGGCGCCGGTCGTCACCATCTCGGTGTAGAGCAGGGCGCGCCGCGTCAGGGTTCTGGCGAACACACGGAAATCGCGGGTTGTCCAATCCATCATGGGGGCGACGGCAAAGGTGCGGTCGAGCGTTGGCATCGGCATCACTAGGTCGTTCGGGGAGGGCGTATTCTACCAGCCAGGGCTATTCGCTTGCACTGCTGCCGGTGGTGCACGGCTCGCGTGAGTTGGGTGTCTGTAGCGGAACAGGGTGTTAGCCTTGACGTTTACCATTGAGGCCGGAGGGTCGGCATGAAGGCAAGGACGTTGGTGAGCATCGTCACGCTGCTGCTATGGCTGGCAGGCTGTGGCGGCGGGGAAGATGACTCGGAGGCCGAGGGAGAGCGCGTGGGTGGCGTGGCCCAGCCTGAGGCCGATATCGGCCAAGCGGCGAATACGGCGTCCAATGCGTCGCCGACGGTAGAACCCTTCACCGAACCGGCTCGCATCGAGGTCACGGCCACGTTGCGTAGCGATCGAAGGTTGATGGTGGAAGGCGAGAGCAATCTGCCCGAGGGATCTCGGCTGCAGGTCATGATCGAGCGCGAGTTGAGTGGCGTGCGCTGGCGCTCGCGCACCACCGTCGAGGAAGGGCGTTTCGTGGCCGGACCTTATGGGCCAGGTAGTGGCCTGGCCGATGGTGGCTATATCCTCCGCGTCACCCTCACAGAGGCCGACGCACAACCCGAAGAGGTGCGCGCCAGGATCGGCGACGAAGGCGAGCATCTCAGCGGCCCGTTGGTGACGACCTCGCGCCATGGGCTGGGGCAAGTCATCAGCTATTCGAAGCACTATCTGATTGGCAGTGAGCCGCGTCGTGCCACGGATCAAGTCGAAGTGCTGGAAGTCGAGTAAGGCAGGTTTAGAGCCGTTCAGGGCACCAGCGGGCCAGCAGTTTACCCACCACCCGCTGTGCAACGCCCATGGGTAGTGATTCGGTACCGCTGGGGGCCTCGCCGCGGCGCCGCAGTTCACCCTGGCCATTGCGCTCCAGGTGGGCGATGGTCAGCCCCTCGCTATCCTCGATGAGGTAGCGCCCGGCTTGGTCGAAGGTGTCGGCCGGTCGGATGGCGGCGAGATCGCCTGGGGCCAGAAAGTCGAAGTGTTCGCCTGGGGCCGGGGTTATCAGGTAGCAGTCACTCTGCCAATCGTCGCTGGCAATCAGTTCCCCGGGAAAGGTGATGCGGTTGGCGGTTGGGTTCAGCCAGGGTACGGGCTGCTTGCCGTGCAAGTAGAGTGGAGTGGTGCGGCCGGTGTCATCGCCTTCCAGCAGTTGGCTGAGAGGACATTGCAGGGCTTCTGCCAGTGCGACCAGTCGCTCGTGCCCGATCTGTTTGATGGCACCGGATTCCCAGTAGGAGATAGTGACGTCGGATACTCCGACCTTACGTGCCAGGGCGGCTTTGTTGAGGTTGGCACGCTGCCGTAACTGCTTGATACGTGGGCCCAGTGCATCCATCTCATCTTCCTGCCGGCAAGTGGTAATAGGGAGAATTGATCGTCGGTGATCACGTTGTGTTGTGCAAATTTGACGCCTCAACGCTGAGACAACCATTCTGCTCGCGTGTTACCCGGTCACTTCGTCATCGTGTCAGCTGCAGGTCGTTTCACGTGACGAGGCGTCAGCCCGCAGCGATATTTGATAAGCCTTTGACCGCTTAGCATGGACTCCGGATGTCGAGGATGATTCCCCATGGCGGCTGCCGGTTGCCGGCCAGGTGCGTATAATGCGCCTACTACCCTGGTTTCAGGGGCTCATACCACCGATTGGACCAAGGACGACATGACCGTACGCACTCGCATCGCGCCGTCTCCCACCGGCGACCCCCATGTTGGGACCGCCTATATCGCCCTGTTCAACCTCTGTTTCGCTCGCCAGCACGGTGGCCAGTTCATTCTGCGCATCGAGGATACCGATCGGGTGCGCTCCACCACAGAATCCGAGCAGATGATCCTGGACTCACTGCGCTGGCTGGGTCTGGAGTGGGATGAAGGGCCTGACGTGGGCGGCCCCCACGGACCCTATCGCCAGAGCGAGCGTGGCGATATCTACGGTGAGTATGCCCGCCAACTGATCGATGCCGGACACGCTTTTCGCTGCTATCGTACCGCCGATGAGCTGGATGAGCTGCGTGAGGCGCGCAAGGCGGCAGGCATGCACCTGGCTCTCAAGCCATCAGACCTTGCTCTGCCCGATGAGGAGCAGGCGCGACGCGAGCGCGAGGGCTGGCCCCATGTCGTGCGCATGAAGGTACCCGCTAGCGGAACCTGCGTGATCGACGACATGCTGCGCGGCCCCATCGAGGTCGACTGGGCCCAAGTAGACGCCCAAGTGCTGCTCAAGTCCGATGGCATGCCTACCTATCACTTGGCCAACGTGGTCGACGATCACCTGATGGGCATCACCCATGTGCTGCGTGGCGAGGAGTGGATCAACTCGGCGCCCAAGCATCAACTGCTCTATGAATATTTCGGGTGGGAGATGCCGGTGCTGTGCCACATGCCGCTGCTGCGAAATCCCGACAAGTCGAAACTCTCCAAACGCAAGAACCCGACCTCCATCAACTACTATCGGCGCATGGGTTATCTGCCCCAGGCGGTGACCAACTATCTAGGGCGCATGGGCTGGTCGATGCCCGACGAGCGCGAGAAGTTCAGTCTCGACGAGATGATGGCTCACTTCGACATCCAGCGGGTATCGCTGGGCGGGCCGGTGTTCGATCTCGAGAAACTCACCTGGCTCAATGGCCTGTACATTCGCGAAGACCTCGACGATGCTGCCTTTCTCAAGGCGCTGATGGCCTGGGCCTTCAACGAGGAGTATGTGTCGAAGATACTGCCTCAGGTGCGCACCCGCGTAGAGACACTGGCCGAGGTGACGCCGTTGGCCGGCCACTTCTTTTCCGGTCTTCCGGCCATCGATGAGCGCGACTTCGATGGTGTCAAGCTGGGGCGCGAGGATCTGGTCAAGCTCCTGCAGTTTCTGGTGTGGCGCTTCGAGGCCGTGCCGGCGTGGAACAAGGAGACCCTGTTGGTCGAGGTCAAGACGCTGTCCGCACACTTCGAGCTCAAGATGAAGGAGTTTCTGGCGCCGGTTTTCATCGCCATTACCGGTTCGCCGTCCAGCACCTCGGTGATGGACGCCATGGCCATTCTCGGCTCCGACATGACCCGTGCGCGTCTGCGGCACGCCATTGAGGTACTCGGTGGCGTCTCCAAGAAGCAGGCCAAGCGCTTCGAGAAGGAATTCCGGGAGCTGTAAGCTGCGTGCTACGGGCCGTGGGCTATGAGCAGAAAGTTGCAAGATGGCAGCGCCGGTGCATTACGCTGCCGAAGCCCGAAGCCCGAAGCCCGAAGCCCGAAGCCCGAAGCCCGAAGCCCGAAGCCCGAAGCCCGAAGCCCGAAGCTGATTTTCGGCTTGACGAAGGTGGGGCGAATCAGTAACCTACGCACCGTCTTCGCAAGCTTGGGGCCTTAGCTCAGCTGGGAGAGCGCGACACTGGCAGTGTCGAGGTCAGCGGTTCGATCCCGCTAGGCTCCACCATTCTCTTGCGATGGATGCGTCCCATTCGTCTAGTGGTCTAGGACACCGCCCTTTCACGGCGGTAACAGGGGTTCGAACCCCCTATGGGACGCCACTTCGATGACTACGCTGGCTCTTCCGTCCGCGCTCACCGTACGTCTGACGGCGTCTCTTCATTGGCTGCCCGTCTGCGTCACCGGGTTGTCTCTTCCCTTGCGTGAAATTGTCATTGAAGCGCCGTTTTCGTGGTGCTTCGAGCTTGACTTGTCCACGTTCCCTCTCTTTGCGTTGCCGTTGGCGGCATGCTGGACGTAACTTACCGTGCTGCCGGGATTTTGATAAAAACCCTTTATATTCAATAACTTATTATTGATTAAAAAATAATCAATCTAAGGGAAGCCCGCTTCCCATGGCGCTTCTGCGACCTTTTCGAGTGGTTGTGAACAGGGTTATCCACAGAATGTGTGGAAAACGCTCCGAGCCGTGTAGGGCAGGATTCTTGGCCGCGGCTGAGGAGGGTTGTCAAGCACGCAAGGTAGGGTTTCTGTTACCGAAGGGGAGGGGCGCCGCCGTTGCAGCGACGCCCTGAAGCATGGCTCAGCGAG
Organism: Pseudomonadota bacterium; assembly: GCA_051749645.1. Classification (GTDB taxonomy): domain Bacteria; phylum Pseudomonadota; class Gammaproteobacteria; order Pseudomonadales; family Halomonadaceae; genus Halomonas. The sequence goes on along the minus strand of JBNJIT010000003.1, from coordinate 291,754 downwards.
CGCCCAGCGTGCGCAGTCGTCGTAATAGCGAGGAGGTATCCCAGCGTCCGCCGCCCATGACCTGGACATCACCGTAGAACTGGTCCACCAGGGCGGTGACCGGCAAACGTGCCTGGAGGCGGCGTGCCTGTTCGAGGCATATCCCCAGATCCTTGCGCATCCAGTTCACTGCGAAGCCATGTTCGTACTGGTCTGCGATCATCGTCTTGTGGCGATTCTCCATCTGCCAGGAGCCGGCGGCTCCCTGGGAGATCACGTCGACGACACGCTGCTGGTCGAGGCCCGACTGTTCGGCGAAATGCAACCCTTCGGCGAGCCCCTGTACCAGGCCGGCAATGCAGATCTGGTTGACCATCTTGGTGAGCTGGCCGCTGCCGGCAGCCCCCATCAAGGTGACGGCTCGGCCGTAGTGGGAAAGCACCGGCTGGGCGCTGGCGAAGTCGGTTTCGCTGCCGCCGCACATGATGGTGAGCGCGCCGTTCTCGGCGCCTTGCTGGCCGCCGGAGACCGGGGCATCGATGAAACCGGTGCCTTGCTTGCGACAGGCGGCATCGAGCTCTTCGGCCAGGTCGGCCGAGGCAGTGGTGTGGTCTACCAGCAGGCTGCCTGTGGCCATGCCGGACAGAGCGCCGTGCTCGCCGGTGGTGACCTGGCGAACGTCGTCGTCGTTGCCCACGCATACCAGCACCAGCTCGGCGCCTGTGGCGGCTTCGCGGGGTGTGGGGTGGTGGCTGCCGCCGTATTCGTCCACCCAGGCTTCGGCCTTGGCGGCGGTGCGGTTGTAGACGCGGACATCGAGACCGGCCCTGGCCAGGTGACCAGCCATGGGGTAGCCCATGACACCCAGCCCAATGAAGGCAACGGTGGATATTTCTTGGCTCATCGTGCGGCTCCTTGGTTGTTGTCCATGCACGGTCATGAAGTCAGACGCAGAAAGCCGCCCGGAGGCGGCTTTCTGCATGCGTGGCGGCGTGGCCGCCTGCCTGCCGGCTTACTTGGCAGGATAGTCGCGCTGGGCATGGCCCGTATAGAGCTGGCGCGGGCGACCGATCTTGTAGCTGTCGCTGAGCATCTCGTGCCAGTGGGAGATCCAGCCAATGGTACGTGACACGGCGAAGATCACCGTGAACATGTTGGTGGGAATGCCCATGGCCTTGAGAATGATGCCGGAATAGAAGTCGACGTTGGGGTAGAGCTTGCGCTCGATGAAGTACTCGTCTTCAAGGGCGATCTGCTCCAGACGCTTGGCGATCTTGAGCTGCGGGTCGTCGGCCATGCCCAGCTCGGCCAGTACCTCGTCGCAGGTCTCCTTCATGACTTTGGCGCGGGGGTCGAAGTTGCGGTAGACGCGGTGGCCGAAGCCCATCAGCTTGAACGGGTCGTCCTTGTCCTTGGCACGGTCGACAAAGCGCTGGATGTTCTCTTCGGAGTCGTCGCCGATCTCGTCGAGCATCTTCAGCACCGCCTCGTTGGCGCCGCCGTGGGCCGGGCCCCACAGTGCGGCGATACCGGCGCTGATGCAGGCGAAGGGGTTGGCGCCGGTGGAGCCCGCGAGACGCACCGTAGAGGTCGAGGCATTCTGCTCGTGATCCGCGTGGAGCATGAAGATGCGATCCATGGCCTTGGCGTAGACCGGGTTGATCCTGTACTCCTCGCACGGGTTACTGAACATCATGTAGAGGAAGTTCTCTGCATAGCTCAGGTTGTTGCGCGGGTAGTTGAACGGTTGACCGATGTTGTACTTGTAGGACATTGCCGCGATGGTCGGCATCTTGGCAATCAGGCGGATGGCGCTGATCTCGCGGTCCCTTTCCTTGGTGATGTCCATGTGGTCGTGATAGAAGGCCGCCAGGCCGCCGACCACGCCACACAGGATCGACATCGGGTGCGCGTCGCGACGAAACCCCTTGAAGAAGTTGTTGATCTGGTCGTGGACCATGGTGTGGTTGCTGATCCGCCACTCGAAGTCGGCGTACTGGGCGTCATCGGGTAGTTCGCCGAACAGCAGCAGATAGCAGAGTTCGACGAAGTTGGACTCCTTGGCGAGCTGGTCGATGGGATAGCCGCGATGCAGCAGCACCCCTTGGCCGCCGTCGATGTAAGTGATGGCGGACTGGCAAGAGGAGGTGGCCATGAAGCCGGGGTCATAGGTGAACAGGCCTTCGGCGCCGAGTCCGCGCACGTCCACAACGTCAGGCCCCTGAGTGCCTGAGTAGACCGGCAGCTCGATCGCCTTCTCCAGCCCGTCTACCGTCAGTGTCGCTTTCCTGTCAGCCATACTGGCCTCCTCTCGTCATCGAATGAAATCGTTAACTCGTTATTTCGCAAACGGTGTTTCCGACTGGTCGGGTCGTCAACAGCGCGGCCCGCAAAAAAGGTTCGCCCACTATAGAAGCGTTCCCGGGATTGTCAATTAGCCCATCGTGGCCTCACAGCTATACATGCCGTGGCTCGAAGTATAGTTTCATGTACAATAAATGATGCTCTGCATCATGGTGGCTGGAGTCGCGCCAGCTTGGGTGTCAGCGTCAGGCGGCGGGAGGGATAGTGGCCTGATGACGGGCTTGAACCATGGTCGAGTTCGCCGGTCGTTCATTTGTCACTGGGGGTTCATGTCCCTATAATCCACACCGCGCGACTGGCAGGTACTCGTTGTCATGCCCGTCACGGCAGCGGCGAGCCCCCTACCTCAAACCACCGCTTGCTTCACCCCGGTCAGCCAGCCGGAGGCCGCAACCGAAGCGAGCCAAGAGAGTGTGTATAGAGCCGTGAATAGCAAACGACCCGTCAACCTAGACCTCACCACGATACATTTCCCACTTCCCGCCTTGACGTCGATCGCCCATCGCATCACCGGCGTCATTCTCTTCATCGGTCTCATCTTCGCCTTCTGGGCCTTCGACAAATCGCTGTCCTCGCCTGCCGGCTTCGCTGCCGTGAGCGATGCGCTGGCCAACAACATCCTGGCCAAGCTGATCGCCTGGGGGCTGTTGTCGGCACTGGCCTTTCATCTCGTGGCCGGCATCAAGCACCTGCTGATGGACGCTGACATTGGCGTGACCCTCGAAGGGGGCGTCAAGAAGGCTCAGATCACCGTGGTGGTGAGTGCCGTTCTCATCATTCTGGCAGGAGTCTGGGTATGGTAACCAACATCACCAATCTGGGGCGCAGCGGCTTGTCCGACTGGCTCATCCAGCGCGTCTCGGCGCTGGTTCTGGCCCTCTACACGCTGTTCATCGTTCTCTATCTGCTCTTCAATCCGGGGCTCGACTACGCAACCTGGAGTGGGCTCTTCGCCCAGACCTGGATGCGTATTTTTACGCTGCTGGCATTGATCTCCATCGCGGCCCACGCCTGGGTAGGGTTGTGGACCGTAACCACGGATTATCTCAAGTCGACCGGCGTGCGCGTCGTCGCCCAGATCGTCATCATCCTGGCCATTTTCGTGTTCCTGGTCTGGGGTATCCAAGTGCTGTGGGGGGCCTGATAGATGTCCAATATGCGTAGTCTGACATTCGACGCCATCATCATCGGTGGCGGGGGCTCCGGCCTGCGAGCGGCGCTGGAGTTGGCCAAGTCCGGTAAGAAGACCGCCGTGCTCTCCAAGGTCTTCCCGACCCGCTCCCATACGGTTTCCGCCCAGGGTGGCATCACCTGTGCCATCGCCTCCGCCGACCCCAACGACGACTGGCGCTGGCATATGTACGACACCGTCAAGGGCGGCGACTACATCACCGACCAGGATGCGGCGGAATACATGTGCTCCGAGGGCCCCAAGGCGGTGTTCGAGCTCGAACACATGGGCCTGCCATTCTCGCGCTTCGACAATGGCCGTATCTACCAGCGTCCGTTCGGCGGTCAGTCCAAGGACTTCGGCAAGGGCGGCCAGGCCGCACGTACCTGCGCGGCGGCCGACCGTACCGGCCATGCTCTGCTGCACACGCTCTACCAGAACAACTTGAAGAACAACACCACCTTCCTCAACGAGTGGTTCGCCGTCGATCTGGTCAAGAACGCCAACGGCGACGTGGTGGGCTGCATCGCCATGTGCATCGAGACTGGCGAAGTGGTGCACGTCAAGTCCAAGGCCACGGTGCTCGCCACCGGCGGGGCGGGGCGCATCTATGCCTCCACTACCAATGCCCTGATCAACACCGGTGACGGCATCGGCATGGCGCTGCGTGCCGGCTTCCCGATGCAGGACATGGAGATGTGGCAGTTCCATCCCACCGGCATCTATGGCGCCGGCGTGCTGGTCACCGAGGGCTGCCGCGGTGAGGGCGGCTACCTGGTCAACAAGGACGGCGAGCGCTTCATGGAGCGCTATGCCCCCAATGCCAAGGATCTCGCCGGACGCGACGTGGTGGCGCGCTCCATGGTCATGGAGATCCTCGAAGGCCGCGGCTGTGGCGAGAACGGCGACCACGTCTTCCTCAAGCTCGACCATCTGGGCGAAGAGGTGCTGGGCAAGCGCCTGCCGGGCATCAGCGAGCTGTCCAAGATCTTCGCTCACGTCGACCCGGCCGAGGCGCCGATTCCGGTGGTGCCGACCTGTCACTACATGATGGGTGGGGTGCCCACCAACGTTCATGGCCAGGCGATCATGCAGGATGCCAAGGGCAAGGATAAGGTCATCAACGGCCTGTTCGCCTGCGGTGAGGCGGCCTGCGTATCGGTGCACGGTGCCAACCGCCTGGGCGGCAACTCGCTGCTCGACCTGGTGGTGTTCGGTCGCGCCGCGGGCATGTTCATCGAGAGCGCACTCAACGAGGGTATCGAATATCTCGACGCCACCGAGTCCGACGTGGATTCGGCGATGAAACGCATCACCCGGTGGGATGAGTCGAGCGGCGGCGAGTCCGTGGCCGATCTCAAGACCGAATTGCAGGGCATCATGCAGACCAGCTTCGGTGTCTTCCGGCAGGAAGAGCACATGCAGGAGGGGGTCAAGCAGCTGGCCGACCTGCGTGAGCGTATCTCGAGTGCCCACCTGGCCGACAAGTCTGGCGCCTTCAACACGGCCCGGGTCGAGGCGCTGGAGCTCGACAACCTGATGGAGGTGGCCGAAGCTACAGCCATTGCGGCGTTGGAGCGCAAGGAGAGCCGTGGCGCGCACTCCCGCTATGACTATCCGGATCGCGATGACACCAACTGGCTGAAGCACTCCATGTACTTCCCGGCCGAGAAACGGGTCGGCAAGCGCGACGTCAACTTCAAGCCGAAGACCGTCGACACCTTCGAGCCGAAAATCCGTACTTACTAAAGGGGGAGTCACGAGATGCTTCAGGTATCCATTTACCGCTACAACCCGGAAACCGACTCTGCGCCCTACATGCAGGAGTATCAACTGGACACTCAGGGCCGTGACCTCATGGTCCTCAATGTCCTGGAAATGCTCAAGGCCGAGGACACCACGCTGGCCTACCGTCGCAGTTGCCGCGAAGGCGTATGCGGTTCCGACGGCATGAACATGAACGGCAAGAACGGCTTGGCTTGCATCACCTCTCTCTCTGAGGTGGTCAAGGACAACAAGCTGACCTTGCGCCCGCTGCCCGGACTGCCGGTGGTGCGTGACCTGGTCGTCGACATGGCGCTGTTCTACAAGCAGTACGAACGCATTCAGCCTTACCTGCAGAACGACGACCCGGCACCGGCCATCGAGCGCCTGCAGGCGCCGGAGGATCGCGACAAGCTCGACGGCCTCTACGAGTGCATCCTGTGCGCCTGCTGCTCGACCTCCTGTCCGTCGTTCTGGTGGAATCCCGACAAGTTCGTCGGTCCGGCGGGTCTGCTGCAGGCCTATCGTTTCCTGGCCGATTCCCGGGATACGGCGACTCGCGAGCGTTTGTCGGATCTCGAGGACCCGTTCAGCGTGTTCCGCTGCCGCGGGATCATGAACTGCGTGGCGGTGTGCCCCAAGGGGCTCAACCCCACTCGCGCGATCGGCAAGATCCGCGAGATGCTGCTCGCCGATGCCACTTAAATCGTGGCGCCCGGCTTGCTATCATGGCAGTCGGTTTTCCGGCCGCGACATCCCGTCGCGGCCGGCCTGCGAGCAGCAAGACGAGAGCCGGTGCCCTGGGTACCGGCTCTTGACCATGCAACATTCACGGTTTCGGCCCCTCATGGCCCGAGACGCCGGCGATGAAGACGCCCCTCCGGCAGGGCACCACCCAGGCCGCCGCGGCTGGGCCGTGACGGCGCCGACTACACCCCATCAGTGCAGGGTGACCGAGAGATGCAACAAGGCATAATGGAGTTGATGTGGAGTAGCTCTCACGTGAGCGGCAGCAACGTTCACTATGTGGAGGCGCTCTACGAGCAATACCTCGCCGACCCCGGTTCCGTCCCCGACGAGTGGCGAACCTACTTCGATCAGTTGCCCAATCCCGACGGCAGCGCTTCTCAGGATGTTCCGCTGAGCCCCATCCGCGACCAGTTTCATCAGTTGGCCCGTGCCCGCCGCACGACGGCGGCACCGGGCGCTGGCAGCGGAGAGAACCGCAAGCAGGTCAAGGTGCTGCAGCTGATCAACGCCTATCGCTTTCGGGGGCACCAGAAGGCCAATATCGATCCCCTCGGCCTGCGCAGCCAGACCCCCATTCCCGATCTCGACCTCTCCTTCCATCAGCTCACCAAGGACGATCTGGATACCGAATTCCAGACCGGCTCGTTCTTCCTGGGCATGGACAAGGCCTCGCTGCGCGAGATCGTCGATGCCCTGGAGCAGACCTACTGCCGCTCTATCGGCTGTGAGATCATGCACATCGTCGACACCGAGGAGAAGCGCTGGCTGCAGCAGCGTTTCGAGTCGGTGCGCTCGGCGCCCAAATTCAGCGACGAGGTTCGCAAGCACCTGCTCGAGCGGCTCACCGCTGCCGAGGGCCTGGAGAACTACTTGGCTTCCAAGTACCCGGGCACCAAGCGCTTCGGCCTGGAGGGGGGCGAGTCGTTCATTCCCATGATGGACGAACTGATCCAGCGCGCCGGCGGCTATGGCACCAAGGAAGTGGTCATCGGCATGGCTCACCGTGGCCGTCTCAACTTCCTGGTCAATATTCTCGGCAAGAATCCTTCCGACCTGATCGACGAATTCGATGGCAAGCGGGTCGTGGAGCGCGGCTCCGGTGACGTGAAGTATCACCAGGGCTTCAGCTCCAACGTCATGACGCCGGGTGGCGAAGTGCACCTGGCCTTGGCCTTCAACCCCTCGCACTTGGAAATCGTCGCGCCGGTGGTGGAAGGCTCGGTGCGCGCCCGCCAGGATCGCCGCGACGATTCCGTCGGCGACAAGGTGTTGCCGATCAGTGTGCACGGCGATGCAGCCTTCGCTGGCCAGGGCGTGGTCATGGAGACTTTCCAGATGTCCCAGACCCGTGCCTACAAGACCGGCGGCACGGTGCACATCGTCATCAACAACCAAGTCGGTTTCACTACCTCGCACCCACAGGACACTCGCTCCACCGAGTACTGCACTGACATCGCCAAGATGGTGCAGGCGCCGATCTTCCACGTGAATGGGGATGACCCGGACGCGGTGCTGCACGCCACTCAGGTGGCCCTGGACTATCGCCAGCAGTTCCACAAGGACGTCGTCATCGACCTGGTATGCTACCGCCGCCGCGGCCACAATGAGGCCGACGAGCCTTCCGGCACCCAGCCGATGATGTACCGCAAGATCAAGCAGCGCCCCTCATCACGCAGCCTCTATGCACAGCGGCTGGTCGAGCAGGGCGTGCTCGGCGAGGACGAGGCCAAGTCGATGGTCGAGACCTACCGTGAGGATCTCATGGCCGGCAACCACGTGGCCAATGCCCTGGTTCAGGAGCCCAATACCTCGCTGTTCGTCGACTGGACGCCCTATATCGGTCACGAGTGGACCGCACATGCCGATACCACCGTCGACATGAAGCACCTGCAGCGACTAGCGGCGAGGATGTGCGAGATTCCCGATGGAATCGATGTGCAGCGCCAGGTCGCCAAGATTTACGAGGATCGCCGCAAGATGCAGGCTGGTGGCATGGCGCTGAACTGGGGCTTTGCCGAGACCCTGGCCTACGCCACTCTGCTCGATGCAGGACACCCGGTACGCCTGACCGGCCAGGATGTGGGGCGTGGCACCTTCTCCCACCGCCATGCCGTGGTGCACAACCAGAAGGACGGTACGACGTACGTGCCGCTGCAGCACATGAGCGATGGCCAGCCGCGCTTCACTATCCACGACTCCTTCCTCTCCGAGGAGGCCGTATTGGCGTTCGAGTACGGCTATTCTACGACGGCGCCCAACGACCTGGTGATCTGGGAGGCGCAATTCGGCGACTTCTTCAACGGTGCCCAGGTGGTGGTCGATCAGTTCATCTCCTCCGGCGAGACCAAGTGGGAGCGCCTGTGCGGCTTGACCATGCTGCTGCCCCACGGCTACGAAGGGCAGGGGCCGGAGCACTCTTCGGCGCGCCTTGAGCGCTTCCTGCAGATGTGCGCCGAGCACAACATGCAGGTGTGCGTACCCACCACCCCGGCGCAGATATTCCATCTGCTGCGCCGCCAGGTCATCCGCAAGCTGCGCAAGCCGCTGGTGGTGATGTCGCCGAAAAGCCTGCTGCGCCACAAGGAGGCGGTCTCGAGCCTCGATGACCTGGCCAACGGCAGCTTCCTGCCGGTTGTGCCCGACCAGGGCAACCTGGCCGCCGAGAAGGTCAAGCGCGTAGTGCTGTGTGCCGGCAAGGTGTATTACGAACTGGCCGCGTGGCGTGAGGATAACGAGCGCGACGACACCGCGATCGTGCGTATCGAGCAGCTCTACCCCTTCCCCAAGGAGGAGCTCTTCGAGGCGCTCAAGGATTACGTCAACCTCGAGACCGTGGTGTGGTGTCAGGAAGAGCCGCTCAATCAGGGGGCCTGGTACCCCAGCCAGCACCATATGCGCGCCGTAGCCGATCTGCTCAGCCAGGGGCTGGGTGGCGAGCTCAAGTTCGCCGGTCGTCCCGCCTCGGCGGCTCCGGCCTGCGGCTACATGTCCGTGCACATCGAACAGCAGCGACAGCTGGTGGAAGACGCCTTTACCATTTGACGCCTTTCATCGCGACGAGAGAGATCACACAAGGGATACGACATGGCTACCGACATCAAAGCGCCCACCTTTCCGGAATCCGTTGCCGAAGGCACTGTGGCGGCCTGGCACAAGAAGCCCGGAGACAGTGTCGAGCGCGACGAACTGATCGTCGAGATCGAGACGGACAAGGTGGTGCTCGAGGTGGTGGCACCCGAAGCCGGCACCCTCAGCGAGGTGACGGTCGAGGAGGGCGATACCGTCGCCTCCGAGCAAGTGCTGGGCAAGATCGGTGAAGGAAAGGCAGCCGGCGGCGGCACAGCAGCCAAGAAGAGTGACGCCAAGGCGGAGAAGAAGCCCGACGACGCCAAGGCGGAAAAGAAGCCCGACGATGCCAAGGCTGAGAAGCCGGCCTCCGGCAAGCAGCATGAGGTCAAGGCCCCGACCTTCCCCGAGTCGATCCAGGAAGGCACCGTGGCCAGCTGGAACAAGCAGGTCGGCGAAGCGGTCAAGCGCGACGAGGTGCTGGCCGAGATCGAGACCGACAAGGTAGTGCTCGAGGTGGTCGCCCCGGCCGACGGGGCGCTGACCGAGATCAAGGCCGAAGAGGGCAGCCAGGTCGAGTCCGAGGCGGTGCTGGCGCTGTTCGCCGAAGGCGCTGGTGGCGAGAGTGCAGCCAGTGAACCCGAGGTGCCGGCTGAAGGTTCCGACGAAAGCGCCAGGGAAGAGCCGGTCGGCGACAAGATCCTGGCGCCGGCAGCGCGCAAGCTGGTGGCCGAGCACGACCTCGACGTCAACAAGATCGAGGGCACCGGCAAGGGCGGACGCATCCTCAAGGAGGACGTCCAGAAGGCCGTCAAGGACGGCAGTGCCAAGAAGGTCGCCAAGCAGCCCAAGGCCGCCGGCACTCTCGAGCAGGCTGCCGCAGCGGCACCGGTGGTCGAGGGCGAGCGCCCCGAGAAGCGTGTGCCGATGAGCCGCCTGCGTCAGACCATCGCCAAGCGTCTGGTCCAGGCGCAGCAGACTGCAGCCATGCTCACCACCTACAACGAGGTGGATATGGGCGCAGTGATGGATCTGCGCGCCCAGTACAAGGAGACCTTCCTCAAGGCCCACGACGTCAAGCTCGGCTTCATGGGCTTCTTCGTCAAGGCGGCCAGCGAAGCGCTCAAGCGCTTCCCCGACGTCAACGCGTCGATCGACGGTACCGACATCGTCTACCACGGCTACCAGGACATCGGCGTCGCTGTTTCCACCGATCGTGGCCTGGTGGTCCCGGTGCTGCGCGACACCGACAGCATGAAGATCGCCGACGTCGAGAAGGGCATCGTCGACTTCGGCAAGCGGGCGCGTGACGGCAAGCTCGGCATCGACGAGATGCAGGGTGGTACCTTCACCATCACCAACGGCGGCATCTTCGGCTCGCTGATGTCCACGCCGATCATCAATCCGCCGCAGACTGCGATCCTGGGCATGCACAAGATCCAGGAGCGTCCGATGGCGGTGAACGGCAAGGTCGAGATCCGGCCGATGATGTACCTGGCGGTCTCCTACGACCACCGCATGATCGACGGCAAGGACGCGGTGCAGTTCCTGGTCACCATCAAGGAATTGCTCGAGGATCCGGCGCGCTTGCTGCTGGATGTGTGAGCCTGCCGACGCCACCGTTAAAACGCGAACCGATCAATAGGAAAACCACATGGCCGATAAATACGATGTGATCGTCATTGGCGCGGGCCCCGGGGGCTACGTGGCCGCCATCCGTGCCGCCCAACTGGGCCTGAAGACCGCCTGCGTCGAGAAGTGGGTCAACAAGGAAGGCAAGACCGTCCACGGCGGCACCTGCCTCAACGTGGGCTGCATTCCCTCCAAGGCGCTGCTGGAGACGTCCCACAAGTTCGTCGAGACGCGCGACCACTATGACGAGATCGGTATCGAGGTGGGTGAGCTCAAGCCCAACGTCGCCAAGATGCTCGAGTTCAAGGAGAAAGTGATCGCCAAGAACGTCGGCGGCATCAGCGCCCTGTTCAAGGCCAACGGCGTCACCGCCCTGGAAGGCACCGGCAAGGTGATCGGCAACAAGCAGGTCGAGGTGACCGGTCACGACGGCGACAAGGCCACTTATGAAGCCGACAACATCGTCATTGCCGCCGGTTCCGTGCCGGTGGAGATCCCGCCGGCTCCGCTGACCGAGGATCTGATCGTCGACTCCACCGGTGCCCTGGAGTTCACCGAGGTGCCCGAACGCCTGGGCGTGATCGGAGCCGGTGTCATCGGCTTGGAGCTGGGTAGCGTGTGGAGTCGCCTGGGCAGCCAGGTCACCATGCTCGAGGCTCTGGACACCTTCCTGCCCATGGTCGACAAGGACGTGGCCAAGGAGACTCAGAAGCTGCTCAAGAAGCAGGGGCTGGACATCAAGCTCAGTGCTCGGGTCACTGGCGCCGAGGTCAAGGGCAAGGAAGTCGTGGTCAAGTACAGCGACGGCAGCGGCGAGCAGGAGCAGACCTTCGATAAGCTGATCGTCTGCGTCGGCCGCCGCCCCTACACCAAGGGCGTGGTCGCCGAGGGCGTGGGCGTGGAACTGGACGAGCGCGGTTTCATCCATGTCGACGACCAGTGTCGCACCAGTGTGCCGGGCATCTATGCCGTCGGCGACTGCGTGCGCGGCCTGATGCTGGCCCACAAGGCCTCAGAGGAGGGTGTGATGGTGGCCGACATCATTGCCGGCCACAAGGCAGAGATGAACTACGACGCCGTGCCCAGCGTGATCTACACGTCGCCGGAAGTGGCCTGGGTCGGGTTGACCGAACAGGACGCCAAAGCTAAGGGCATCGAGGTGAAGATCGGCTCCTTCCCGTTCGCCGCCAACGGCCGGGCGCTGGCCAACAATGCGCCGGAAGGCCTGGCCAAGATCGTGGCCGACGCCGAGACCGATCGTATCCTCGGCATGCACATCGTCAGCCAGCACGCCGGCGAGCTGATCGCCCAGGGCGTGATAGCGCTGGAATTCGGCTCCAGCGCTGAGGACCTGGCGCTGACCTGCTATGCGCATCCCAGCACCTCGGAGGCGATCCACGAAGCGGCGCTGGCGGTGGACGGCCATGCCATCCACATGGCCAACCGCAAGAAGCGCAAGTAAGCACAACAAGCGCCACCTGCGGGTGGCGCATCGCTTCCGGCCAAGTATCGGAAGCGGTCGGTGGTGGCCTGGATGCCGCACCTTAATCGGTGCTGGCCGGGCCGCCGTTCGAGTCACATGCAACCAATGGCATGAATCGATGAACCTTCACGAGTATCAGAGCAAGCAGCTGTTTGCCGATTACGGTCTGCCGGTGTCCAAGGGCTTCGCCGTGGACACCCCCGAGGAAGCCGCGGAAGCGTGCAAGAAGATCGGCGGCGACATGTGGGTCGTCAAGGCCCAGGTCCACGCCGGCGGTCGCGGCAAGGCGGGCGGCGTCAAGCTGATCAAGAGTCCCGAGGAGGCCAAGGCCTTCGCCGAGCAGTGGCTGGGCAAGAACCTGGTGACCTTCCAGACCGACGAGAACGGTCAGCCGGTCGCCAAGATCCTGGTCGAGAACTGCACCGACATCGCCTCCGAGCTCTATCTCGGTGCCGTGGTCGATCGTGGCACCCGCCGCGTGGTGTTCATGGCGTCAACCGAGGGTGGCGTGGAGATCGAGAAGGTCGCCGAGGAAACCCCTGAGAAGATCCTCAAGGCCGAGATCGACCCCCTGGTGGGCGCCCAGCCCTACCAGGCGCGCGAACTGGCCTTTGCACTGGGCCTCAAGGGCGAGCAGGTCAAGCAGTTCACCAAGATCTTCCTGGGCCTGTCGCGCCTGTTCCACGAGAAGGATCTGGCGCTGCTCGAGATCAACCCGCTGGTGATCACCGACGAAGGCAACCTCCACTGCCTCGATGCCAAGGTCAACCTGGACGGCAACGCCCTGTATCGCCACCCCGACCTGCAGGCGCTGCGCGATCCCTCCCAGGAGGATTCGCGCGAGGCCGAGGCGGCCGAGTGGGAACTCAACTACGTGGCCCTGGAAGGCAACATCGGCTGCATGGTCAACGGTGCCGGCCTGGCCATGGGCACCATGGACATCATCAAGCTCAACGGCGGGCAGCCGGCCAACTTCCTGGACGTCGGCGGCGGTGCCACCAAGGAGCGTGTCGCCGAGGCGTTCAAGCTCATCCTTTCTGACGATTCCGTCAAGGCCGTACTGGTCAACATCTTCGGCGGTATTGTGCGCTGTGACATGATCGCCGAGGGCATCATTGGGGCCGTCGAGCAGGTCGGCGTCAACGTGCCGGTGGTGGTGCGTCTCGAGGGTAACAACGCCGAGCTGGGTGCCGAGAAACTGGCCTCCAGCGGACTCAACATCATCGCTGCCAAGAGCCTCACCGATGCGGCTCAGCAGGTCGTCAAGGCAGCGGAGGGCAAGTAATGAGCATCCTGATCGACAAGAACACCAAGGTCATCTGCCAAGGCTTCACCGGCGGGCAGGGGACCTTCCACTCCGAACAGGCTCTCGCCTACGGCACCCAGATGGTCGGCGGCGTGACTCCGGGCAAGGGCGGCCAGGAGCACTTGGGCCTGCCGGTGTTCAACACCGTCAAGGAGGCTGTCGCCAAGACCGGTGCCGAGGCCAGCGTCATCTACGTGCCGGCACCGTTCTGCAAGGACTCCATCCTCGAGGCCGCCAATGCCGGCATCAAGCTGATCGTGTGCATCACCGAGGGCATTCCGACTCTGGACATGCTCGACGTCAAGGTGAAGTGCGATGAATTGGGCGTGCGCCTGATCGGCCCCAACTGCCCGGGTGTGATCACCCCGGACGAGTGCAAGATCGGCATCATGCCCGGCCACATCCACAAGGCGGGCCGGGTCGGCATCGTGTCGCGCTCCGGCACCCTGACCTATGAAGCGGTCAAGCAGACCACCGATCACGGCTTCGGTCAGTCCACCTGCGTGGGCATCGGCGGCGACCCGATTCCGGGCTCCACCTTCATCGACATCCTCGCCGAGTTCGAGAAGGATCCGGCCACCGAGGCGATCGTGATGATCGGCGAGATCGGCGGCACCGCCGAAGAAGAGGCGGCCGCCTACATCAAGGAGAACGTCTCCAAGCCGGTGGTTTCCTACATCGCCGGCGTCACCGCGCCTCCCGGCAAGCGCATGGGCCACGCCGGCGCCATCATCGCCGGCGGCAAGGGCACCGCAGACGAGAAGTTCGCCGCCCTGGAAGCCGCGGGCGTCAAGACCGTTCGCTCTCTCGCCGAGATCGGCGATGCGTTGAAGGCCGTTACCGGCTGGTAAGCCTGACCGCTGGCGTTATCCTTCAAGGGCACCTTCGGGTGCCCTTTTTGGTGGACTGTTTTCCTCTCAGGACGCGGAAGGCGCCGTGCTTTCCACCATGGTGAGGCCAGCCTGCACTCCCTCCAGATACGCCATCAGCGGCATGGGGTGGGCGATGCCGAAGCCCTGTAAACAGTGAACGCCAAGCTGCGACAGTGCCTCGACTTGCGCTGGCGTTTCGACGAACTCGGCAACCACCTTCGCCTTCAGGTAATCGGCAATGGCGCAGGTTGCACGGACCACTTCGCGATCGAAGCCCGGCGTGGCGATATGCTGGATGAAGCGGCCGTCGATCTTCAGTTCCTGGACGGGATAGTCCTGGAGATAGGCGAAACTGGCTTGACCGGTGCCGAAGTCGTCGATGGCCAGACAAGCGCCCAGAGCGTGCAGCGCCCGAACGTTCTCGCGAGCGACCTGAACGTCGTGAATCACCATGGACTCGGTGATCTCCAGGCACAGGCGCTCTGCCGGCCAGCCGTACTGCGTCAGGTACTGACTCAGAGCACCGACCAGCCCTGCGCTGGCCAAGGAGTCACCGGAAAGGTTGATGGCCAGTTCCGTCAGGCATTCGCCACCCGGATGCGAGCTGACCATGGCCAGGGCATGGGACACGACCCAGGCGTCCACGCGCGGCATCAGTCCGAAGTTCTCGGCTACGGGCAGGAAGGCCCCGGCACTCAGCAGCTCACCGTTCGGTTGCCGCCAGCGCAAGAGCACCTCGGCACGCGCCAGCTCGGGCTGGTGGCGATCCAGGATGGGCTGAACGAACAACTCGAATCCGCCATCGTGGACATCTCCCGCCAAAGCATCGCGTAGGCGACCGGCCCAGCGCAGCGTTTCACGATGCGCCTCGATCAGATGGTCCGGAGCGCCATGATGGTGATAGAAGCGCTCGTTCTCCTGTTGTCCTGCCCGCGTGCAAGCCATCAGCAGGATCGACGTCAGATGGCGCGCGTCGGCGTTCTCGACGCGCTCTATCAGTGCCATGCGCAATCCCAGGCGGGCACTGGAAAGGCTTCCGCCACGCTCCGAACGCTGGAAGGCCTGACGCAGCGACTCGATGAGCCCCGCACGTGCCTCGCCATCGGGCACCAGCAGCGCGAAGAGCCCCGGCTGGAGTCGCGCCCCCAGTCCCTGTCGTACCGGCACCGTGGCCCGCAGGGTGTCGGCAATGCTGCGCTCCATGGCGTGGACCTCGTCCAGCCCCGTGAGGGTCGCCAGATCGTCGACATCCGGCAACTGGATGCCGATGAGTGCATAGCGTTCATCGGCCGCCTTGTGAGCCAAGCGTTGGGTCATGCCCAAGTCGTTGTAGAGTCCGGTAAGGCCATCGCGTCGGCTGGCCTGCTCCAGACGCCGATTGGCCCGATGATAGGAATGCACGGCTTCGATGGAGAGGAAGCCGATCAGCGCCGCCGTGAACAGCACCATCTGGCCCTGCAGCATGGCCTGTTCGTCCAACACGCCCGTGGCATCGGTGAACATCTCGAGCTGCACCGTCGTCCAGGCCAGTACGAACAATGGAACCACCAGCCGTGGCAATCCCACCGGTAGCAAATAGACAGCCAGTATGGGCAGCACCAGACCGAGGTAGAGCAGCCAATCGGACAACTCCCTGGGTAGTGCCGGCATTTCCGCTATCGCCACCAGTACGAGGATGGCTAGCAGGCACCAGGCCAACAGCGGTCGAAGGGAGCGTGACTCTTCACTGGGCGGCACCCAGGTGCGAATTCCATGTAGCAGCCACTGTCGGGCCAGCGGTGTGAACAGCAGCACGGAAGTCGCCTCGGAGAGCCACAGACCGATCGCCAGTTCCGGTGCAGGCAGACCGCTGGCAAACTGCCAGACCCCCAGCAGAGTGAAGAGACTCGCGCTGAGGATGGCGATGATCGGCACACGCAGCAGACGTCGCGCCTGATCGCGCTCGACGTGCCGCTCCAGCCACCGGGAAAATCCAGCCACGAAGAGCATCAGTAGCAGGAAGGTGCCTGTGCCCACCACGATGTCCAGAGGCGCATCACCGCGTGCCAGATTCCAGCTCAGGGCCGCCGCGACGAAATAGGGTACCGGCTTCAGGCCAATGGCCAGTACCGTTCCATAAGCCAGCGAGTTGGCCAACCACAGCGGCGAAATCGGCATGTCAGCGGACATGGCCGGCAACAAAGCGGTGATAGCCAGTGCTGCCAGCCACCAGGTGGCAAAGGCCAGGATGCCTTTCTGCCACCCGGGTCTCGAGAGTGAAGGCTTCCCAGCCGCCCGACATTGTCGTTGTTGTTGGTGACGTTTTCCCATCGTCGTCTACGCTCCCTGACGGGACTGGGGCATCACGGTGAGGCCCCTCCTGAGCGATGTGCCGTCATGCCATGCCAGCGCTTGACCAAACGGTCTGTACGCTTTTCATGACGCCTCGCTCAGTCGACTGGTAGTCCTCAGTCTAGCGGATCATTCTCGGCATGCTTCAACGCGACTGGGGCGGCGCCGTGGCTGATTGATCCGACAATGCAAGAGGGGGCCTGCCGGGGCTTTTGGGCTGGTGGTCGTTCAGGAGGCCACCGGGCGACCCAGCCAGCGGGCGATCTGGATGAGAAAGACCGGGGCACCCGCGAGCAGGTAGAGGTGATAGCTGACGAGGCGCCAGATCACCACGGCGGCGGCGACCTGACCGGGCTCCATCAGCGGCAGCAGTAGAGCGCCGACGCTGATTTCGGCGGCACCGGCGCCGCCGGGAAGCACGCTGAACTGGCTGGCTGCCATGGCCAGCATCTGCACCAGGAAGGTCCAGGCCCAGTCGGCCAGCGTCCCGCCCTGGCCGACGATGCCGAGCACGGCCAGGTAGAGCAGGCTGTAGCGCAGCAGCCAGTGGAGACCGCAGAGACCGAAGATCGATGCGAGTACCGGGGGTGGCAGGCGCAGGGTAGCGATCAGGGTTCGGCGACCGCTCAGCAGTTGGCGGGCGAAGCGGCGCCGCCGCCTGGGGCCGGGCCAGGCCAGCCAGGGACGCCGCCGCAGTAGCCGGGGCAGCCAGGCCAGGATCAGCCCCAGCCCGATCAGCATCAGGCCGAGGCCGAGGAGGGCCGCACCGATCAGCATGCGGTGTGGCCAATCGACAGCGCCGATCAGGGTCGCTGCGACCAGCAGAGCGAGCATTACGGTGAAGAACAGCAGGTCGCAGCATTGGTCGACGAGGTAGATGGCCGTGGCACGCGCTGGAGGATAGCCGCGCCGGGCGAGCAACAGCAGGAAGGTGGCGGCGCCGCCGCTGCCCCCTGGTGTGGCGCAGAGGGCGAACTTGACGGCCATCTCGATGGCCAGAGCGCCCTTTTGCCCCAGGCGTCCAGCGCGGCCCGATAGCAGCAGACGCCAGCGGGCGGCATTGAGATTCCAGCACAGCACGGTGATGATCCCCATCACAACCAGAAGAGGCCCAGGGAAGGCCCCGATCATGGCAAGAGCTTCCTGGCCTCCCAGCCACCAGGGCACCAGCAGGGGCGCCAGCAGTGCCAGGAGCAGCAGGCCGAGGTGACGCCATCGCCATGTCATTGCCATTCTCGCCTCTGTCACCCCTTGTCGGTTCGCGCGACGGCGGGATGGACGTCTCCGACCAGGGCGGCGTAGTGCCGACTTAGGTCGTCGATGACATGCTCCCAGCGGAAGTGACGCTCCACGTGGCGTCGGGCATGGCGGCCCATGGCGACAGGGTCATTGAGGAAGAGTTCTCGTACGGCCCGGGCCATGTCGTCGGGGTCACGAGGGCGGCAGAGAACCCCGGCGCCCAGCGGGACATACTCCTTCAGCGCGCCCGATCGGGCCGCTACGACCGGAACGCCGCAGGCCATGGCTTCCTGGGCCACCAAGCCAAAGGTTTCGCGGGTGCCGGCATGCAGCATGGCATCGGCGCTGGCCAGAGCCCGGGCCACGCTCGTGGGCGGACAGTAGCGGGGCACGACGCTGACGTTCGCGGGTACCCGGGCCGGCATGCCGGGACCCATCAGCAGCAGGTGATACGCCGACCCCAGGCGCGCCATTGTTGCCAACAGCACGTCGACGTTTTTTTCCGGGGAACCACGACCGGCGAAGACCAGCAACCGCTGGTGGTCGCGCAGTCCGAGCTCGAGGCGCAGGCCCGGGTCATGATGCCGCGGGTGGAAGGCCTCCAGGTCGACGCCCAGTGGTTGCACGCGTATCGGTTCGATGCCCCAGTCGACCAGTTGTTCGGCCATGGCGGTACAAGGCGCCAGTACGCTGTCGAACTGCCCGTAGAGGTCCGCCACGTAGCGCTGCAGGCGCCGGCGTACGGCGGCGCCGAAGCGATCTCCCATCAGCCTGGGCAGGTCCGAATGAAAGAATCCCACCGTGGGCACCCCCAGAGCCTGGCCGGCGTCCACGACGGCCCAGGCGGTGACATAGGGGTCGCCGGCCTCAATCAGATCGGGGGCCATCGTCATCAAGGCATCGCGCCAGGGGCGACGACGCAGCGGGAAGCGGTAGCCTTGGCCCAGTGGAATCCGCGGGGCGGGGAGGGTATGCACCCCGCCGAGCGAGCTGCGCTCGGCGCCCGGGACCAGCAGGCTGGTGCGCAGACCCGGTCGGGCGGCCAGCACGCGATGCTTGGCCTCGAGGTAGGTGCGTACACCGCCGCTCGCGGGCGCGTGGAGCATGGTGACGTCGACGACATGCAAGAAGCCCTCCTGGCACTGGTATCTCCTGCCAGCCTAGGGCGTCAATGCGACAGTCGTGCGACAGCCGCAACGAGAGACGGCGACCCTGAGGTCGCCGTCCACTAGTGCTGCCTGGCGTTGCCGGAAGTTCAGTCGGCGGGGCGGGCCACCAGGGAGCGGGTTTCTTCCCGAGCCTCGACCAGCGCTACGCGGATATGGTCGCCCAGCTTGTAGCGCTCTTCGCTCTCCACCTGGATGCGACCTTCTTTGTCATCGATGGCGACCTTGTTGCGGTCGCTGTGGATCGTCGGGGCGGGCACGAAGGCGGTGGCGCCGTTGGCGGTGAGGCGCACGCGCATGCCCCCGCGGTTGATCTGGATGACTTCGGCGTCGAAGGTCTCCTGAGCCTCGGCGGCGGGGGTCAGATAGCGCACGTAGAGCCAATCCTTGACGTCGCGCTCGGCCATGCGGTTGAGGCGGCGTCGTTCGGTGAGCTGCTCCGTGAGCTCGAGGCTCGCCTCGGCCGGCGCCTGCTCGCCCTTGAGCACGCGCTTGATCAGGCGATGGTTGACCATGTCGCCGTACTTGCGAATCGGCGAGGTCCAGGTGGCGTAGGCGGGCAGCCCCAGGCCGAAGTGGGGGCCGGGCTTGGCCGACATGCTGGTGAAGCCCTGGAAACGACGCAGGCGGGCGTCGAGCCAAGCGTCTTCGCGCCCCTCGAGTTTGCGCTTGAGCTCCTTGTAGCGTGCCAGCTCGGTCAGCGCCTCGGGTTCCACTGCAATGTCCTGGGCAGTGAGGAACTCATGGGCGGCCTCGGCCTTTTCCGGCTCGAAGGCACGGTGCACGTTGAAGATGCCGTGGCCTACGTGCTCCGCCAGCAGGTCGGCGCAGCAGGCGTTGGCCGCGATCATCGACTCCTCGATCATGCGGTTGGCGATGCGCCGCTCTTCCGTACGGATGCCGAGCACGTTCCCGGCGTCGTCCAGATCGAAGACGAAGTCGGGGCGGTCCTTGAACACCAGGGCGTGCTCGGCACGCCAGGCACTGCGCGCTTCGGTGAGGTCGCGCAGCGCTTCGAGCTGTGCGCCGACGGTTTCGTCCGGGGTCCAGTCGCCCTGGCCCTCGAGCCAGTCGGAGACCCGGTCATAGGCCAACTTGGCATGGGACTTCGCCGTGGCGGCGAAGAACCGGTAGTCGCCCAGACTGCCATCGGCTTGAACGGTGAGCGTACACGCCAGCACGGGACGTTCCTTGCCTTCCCATAGCGAACAGAGGTCGTCGGCCAGTGGCTCGGGCAGCATGGTGACGTTCTGGCCCGGCAGGTAGACGGTGAAGGCACGGGTGCGCGCCTCGAGGTCCGCGGCATGCCCCTCTTCGACGTAGGCGGTGGGATCGGCGATGGCCACCGTGAGATCCCAGCCGCCGGCCTCCCGAGCGACGATGCGCAGGGCGTCATCCATGTCGCGAGTCTTCTCGCTGTCGATGGTGAAGAAGGGTTCGGCGGTGAGGTCCGCACGCTCGAGCCCTTCGTCGCGCAGCGGCCAGTCACTGCCGGGGTCCGGACACTCCTGCTCCAGGGCGTGACGGGCCAGGGTCACGCGCCACGGCACGGCCGGATCGTCGGCCTTGGCCACCAGCTCGTCGATCTGGGTGAAGAAACCACGGTCGTCGGCCTTGAGCGGGTGGCGTACCAGCCGCGCCACCACCCAGTCGGCATCGCCGATGGCGGCTTCGTCGAGGCTGCGCTTGATGCGCGCCTTGAGCGAATTTCTGATGGAGGGATGATCGGGCACCACGGCCAGGCGGCCCTCGCGCTTCTGCACCCGGGCAATGAAGCGGTTCAGCCCCTGCTCGATCAGCGTGTCGGGCTCCACGCTCGTCTTGTCACCCTCCTCATGAACGACTGCCGCGACGCGGTCGCCGTGCAGTACCTGCTTCATGGCGGGGGGTGGCACGAAATAGGAGTTGCCATCGTCGGTTTCGAGGAAGCCGAACCCCTTCTCGGTGGCCTTGATCACACCCTCGACACGAGGGGTGGTGGAGCGGATCTGTTGCTTGAGCTGGGCAAGCAGGGCGTTGTTCTGCAGCATGATCACGAACGTCTGGCGGGAGTAGGCTGGTCACTATACGGATTCCCGAACGTGGGGCCAAACGCCTTGCCGTGTCGCACGGGGAATCAAGGAGTTGCCGGCTTTCCGGGGCGTGATATCCAGCGAGGGTCGGGATTGGCTGGGCTGAATCGGTTAAGCTTGGCGGCAAGACAGCGGAGAGTGCCATGACCCCTCATTTGATCGTTTCCGACCTCGACGGAACCCTGCTCGATGCCGGCCACGACCTGACACCCGACACCGTCGCCACCCTGCGTGCCCTGGCGGCCCAAGGCCATCACCTGGCCTTCGCTTCCGGGCGTCACTTCCGCGACATGCTCGCCTTTCGCGAACGCCTCGGCGTGCCGGTGCACCTGATCAGCACCAACGGTGCGTACCTGCATGGCCCCGATGACCGGCAAGTCGCGGCCCGTCATCTCGATCCCGACATCGCTCGGGAGTTGATCGCCCTCGAGCGTCATGCCACCACGCGCCTCAACCTCTACCGCGACGACGACTGGTTGATCGATGCCGAGGCGCCGGAGTTGCTGGCATTGCACGCGCATACGGGGTTCGCCTACCGGGTGGCCGAGCCAGAAGAGTTCGACGGCGAAGGTGTGGGTAAGGTGCTCTATATCGGCGAGCCATCACGGGTGACGGAACTGGAATCGCGGATCCGCGAACGCCACGGCAACACCGTGCACGTCACCTATTCCATGGCCACCTCCCTGGAAGTGATGGCCGGCGGGGTCAACAAGGGCGCTGCGCTGACCGACCTTCTGGAGTGCCTGGGGCTGGGGCCGGAGTACTGTCTGGCCTTCGGCGACAACCTCAACGATACGGAGATGCTGCGCCTTGCCGGCGAGGCGCATGTGATGGGCAATGCCCACCCTGAACTGTTGGGTCGGGTGCCCGGGGCAAAACGTATCGGGCACCATGCCGAGCAAGCGGTGGCGACCAGGTTGCGTGAGCGTTTCGGCGTGTGAAACCGGCGGAGTCGCTACCACCTTGGTCGCAAACGACTTGCCGCTGTCATGGCCCGAGCCCATCATCGGTTTTCCATAGCGACAACGCGGTACGGGCGGTGCCGACATCGTGCGTACCCCAGGGCGATAATGACAACGAACCCCGCTACCCTGATCGTCGTCGACGACGATCCCGAAATCCGTGAGCTGCTGGCCGACTATCTCGGCCGCCATGGCTACCGTGCCCTGGTTGCCGAGGACGCCGAGACGCTGGACCGGTTGCTCGCGGAGGAAACCCCCGATCTGTTGATCGTCGATATCATGCTGCCTGGCGATGACGGCTTCACCATTTGCCGCAAGGTGCGTCGTGACAGCGAGGTACCGATCATCATGCTCACCGCCAGTATCGACGAGACCGACCGCATCCTCGGGCTGGAGCTGGGAGCCGACGACTATCTCGGCAAGCCGTTCAATCCCCGCGAACTGCTGGCGCGCATCAAGGCAGTGCTGCGCCGGACCCGTGGCGCTTCCGGCGAGACGCCGGCCGAAGCCCGCCTGGTCACATTCGGCGCGTGGCGGCTCGATCGCATGACCCGCGAATTGATCGATAGCGCGGGCAAGCGATGCGCCCTGTCCGGTGCCGATTTCCAGCTGTTGCAGGTGTTCCTCGAGCACCCCGGTCGCGTGCTGTCCCGCGATGAACTGTTCGAACTGAGCCGCGGGCGGACGGCGCCGCCGCTGGACCGTTCCATCGACGTGCACGTGTGTCGGCTTCGCCAGCGCCTCGGCGAGGAGTCCCAGTATCATCAGTTGATCCGTACCGTGCGCGGTGCCGGCTACGTGTTTACCGCCCGGGTCGAAGCGTCGACGTGATGAAGGCGCGCTGGCAGAAGTGGCGCCGCAGCCTGGCGCGTCTCATGCCGCGTACCCTGCGCGGCCGTTTCGTATTGATCATGATCGTCGGCGTGCTCACCGCCCAGCTCGCCAGCTATACCATCTGGTCCTCCCAGGTGCGCTCGAGCCAACTCGAGCAGCTCGACGAGCTGTCGCAAAACGTGGCCTTCAGCGTGGCCTCGACCATGCACTACTTCCGCTCACTGCCCTATGAATATCGCCATATCGTGCTCGATCAGTTGCGCAACATGGGCGGTACGCGCTTCTTCGTCAGCATCAACGAGCAGCGGATTGACGTCGAGGACGTTGGGGCCGGTGCGGCCAAGCAGGTGGTGGTGGACAACTTCCGGGCCGTGTTGAGGCGGGAGCTCAATCTCGACGAGGTATTCGTCGAGTTCTCGCGTCCCGAGACCCTGCGCGTGTACAACAACGAGGTGCTCCTGCACGACCTGCCGCCGCGTTGGGGCCAGCACAGCCTGCTCATGGAGCCGCTGTCACCGCCGATCCTGGTGGTGCAGATGGAGCTCAATCCCGAGACCTGGCTCTATGTGGCGACACTGCTTCCGGTTCCCGAGCTGCTCAACGACAACCGCTGGATGTCGGGAGAGCGGCTGTTGGCGGCGTTCATGGTGCTGTTCACCGTGATCGGCCTGTCCTTGCTCGGCATCCGCAGCGTCACTCGGCCCTTGGGCCGGCTGGCCAGGGCGGCGCGGCAGCTCGGCGACGATCTCGATGCCCCGCCGCTGCGCGAGACCGGTCCGCGTGAGGTCGCTGCCACCGCGGTGGCCTTCAACCGCATGCAGGAGCGCATCCGCGACCAGGTCGACGAGCGCGAGCGCCTCTTCTCGGCCATCTCGCACGACTTGAAGACACCCATCACGCGCCTGCGATTGCGTGCTGAGATGCTCGACGACCCTCGGCAGCGGGAGCGGTTCTGTGCGTCGCTCGACGAGCTCGACCTGCTGGTCAAGGGGGCGCTGGATTCGGTCAAGGGGTTCGATCTGCACGAGGCGGTGGAAGAGGTCGACCCGAGGGCGGTGCTGATCGAGCTGGCCGACGAGTTGTCGCTGCAGGGTGGCGAAGTGGACGTTTCAGGGCATGCCGCTCCGCTGCCGGTCAAGCCGTTGGCGTTCAAGCGCTGCCTGGGGAACCTGCTGGAGAACGCGGTGTTCTATGGGCGGCGCGCCGAGGTGACGCTGGTTGACTCGTCCGAGCGGTTGTTGATCGTCATCCGCGATCAGGGGCCCGGCATTCCCGAGGCTCAGCTCGATCGCGTGTTTTCGCCCTTCGTGCGACTCGAGCCCTCGCGCAGTCGCCATACCGGCGGCAGTGGTCTGGGGTTGGGTATCGCACGGCATATCGCCCGCGCCCTGGGCGGCGACATCGCACTCGCCAACCCTCCCGGCGGAGGGCTCGAGGTCACCATTGCTCTGCCCCGGCCGAGGAGTGTTTCCGCGCTGTAATATCGTCGCAATGCTTTGTAGGACTAGGTAACCCCCCGGGTGGCGGCTCTCGGTTAGCGTTACTGATACTCCGGTGACCACCGGATTCAATAACAACAGCAGGAGCATGCCAATGGTTTCGTTCAAGATCTCTTTCCAAAAGACGACCCTTGCCCTGGCCACGTCGCTGATGTTTTCCAGCGCCCAGGCCGCCGAGGTGGAGGTTCTGCACTGGTGGACCTCGGGTGGCGAGGCGCGTGCCGCCAACGTGCTCAAGGAGCTGATGGAAGCCGAAGGCTACGGTTGGGAGGATTTCGCCGTGGCCGGTGGCGGTGGCGAGACCGCCATGACCGTGCTCAAGTCCCGTGCCATGTCCGGCAATCCGCCCTCGGCGGCCCAGATCAAGGGTCCCGAGATCCAGGAGTGGGGTGAGCTCGGCCTGCTCGGCGAGCTCGACGGAGTGGCCGAGGCCGAGGGCTGGGACGAGCTGCTGCCGCCCACGGTTGCCGACGTCATGCGCTACGACGGCAGCTACGTGGCGGTGCCGGTCAACGTGCACCGCGTCAACTGGCTGTGGGCCAATCCCGAGGTGCTCGATGAAGCCGGCGTCGAGATGCCGACCACCCTCGACGAGCTGTTCGCGGCCGGCGAGGCGATTCGCGAGGCGGGTTACATTCCCCTGGCCCACGGTGGCCAGGCCTGGCAGGACGCCACCGTATTCGAGAGCGTGTTACTGGCCACCGGAGGTACCGAGTTCTACCAGCAGGCGCTGGTCGAGCTCGATGAGGACGCGTTGGGTGGCGAACGGATGGTCGAGGCGCTCGAGACCTTCAAGCGCCTGCGCGAGCTGATGGACGACGATATGTCGGGTCGCGACTGGAACATCGCGACGTCCATGGTGATCGAGGGCGATGCCGGCATGCAGCTGATGGGCGACTGGGCCAAGGGCGAATTCACCGCTGCCGGGCTCACCGCCGGCGAGGACTATCTGTGCGCTGCCGCCCCGGGAACCCAGGACGCCTTCACCTTCAACATCGACAGCCTGGCCATGTTTCGCGTCGAGGGCGAGGAGCGCGAAGCCCAGCAGGCCCTGGCGCGGCTGGCACTGGAGCCGACCTTTCAGGAAGCCTTCAACTTGGCCAAGGGCTCGATTCCTGCCCGTCCCGACCTCGACATGAGCGAGTTCGACCAGTGTGCCCAGCAGTCGCTGGACGACTTTCAGCGTACGGCGGAGGAGGGCGGCCTGGTACCGAGCATGGCCCACGGAATGGCCGTGCGCGCCGACATCCAGGGCGCCCTCTTCGACGTAGTGACCAACTACTTCAACTCGCCTGACATGGCCGCCGAAGAGGCCGCCCAGCGCATGGTGAACGCTGCCCAGGCTGCCTTGTAAGGCGTCGTTGCAGAATGGGGCGAGCCTGGCTTCTCGGGCTCGCCCCTGGTGGTTCGCCGCTTACGTTCGAGGTTTTCCGCTATGCCCCTGTCACGTTCCATGGCGCGTCCGGCCACCGGACCCGGTGCCCGGCGCAGCCATGCCGGCGTGCTCCAGGCCTGGCTGCCCAAGCTGGTGCTGGCGCCGTCGCTCGCCATCTCGCTGTTCTTCGTCTACGGCTTCATGCTGTGGACCTTCGTCCTCTCGCTGACCAACTCACGCATGCTGCCCAGCTACGACTTCGTCGGCTTCGCCCAGTATGCCCGGTTGATGGTCAACGACCGCTGGTGGGTGGCCTCCACCAACCTGGTGGTGTTCGGCGGTCTGTTCGTGGCCATCTGCCTGGCGCTGGGGCTGGTGCTCGCCATCCTGCTCGACCAGCGCATCCGTCACGAGGGAGTATTACGCACCGTCTATCTCTACCCCATGGCGCTGTCGTTCATCGTCACCGGGGTGGTGTGGAAGTGGCTGCTCAATCCCGGCCTCGGCATCCAGGCCATGGTGCGCAGTTGGGGGCTCGAGAACTTCCGCTTCGACTGGCTGGTGGACCCCGATATGGCCGTCTACACCCTGGTGATCGCCGCCGTGTGGCAGGCCTCCGGCTTCGTCATGGCGCTGTTCCTAGCCGGGCTGCGCGGCATCGACGACAGCATTCTCAAGGCCGCCCAGCTCGACGGCGCGAGCCTGCCGCGGATCTACTGGCGGGTGGTGATTCCGTGCCTACGCCCGGTGGTATTCAGTGCGGTGATGATTCTCTCGCACATCGCCATCAAGAGTTTCGACCTGGTAGTGGCGCTGACCGGTGGTGGGCCCGGCTACGCGACGGATCTGCCCGCCACTTTCATGTACACCCATGCCTTCACCCGGGCGCAGGTCGGTCTGGGCTCGGCCAGCGCCATGCTGATGCTGGGTGGCGTACTGGCGATCCTGATTCCTTATCTCTATTCCGAATTGAGAGGGCGCCGCCATGGATAACGTGATTCGACGTCGTACGCCGGGAGCCAGGCTGGGCCGTGTCGCCCTGCATGCCGTGCTGCTGCTGGCCGCGTTGTTCTATCTGCTGCCGTTGGTGGTGATGCTGATCACCTCGGTCAAGCCACTGACCGAGATCACGCCGGGCACCCTGCTCGCGCTGCCCCGTGACCCGACGCTGGCACCCTGGGTCAAGGCCTGGGGCGAGGCCTGCACCGGCATGCGTTGCGAAGGCGTGGGCGTCTACTTCTTCAACTCCATCGCCATCGTGGTGCCGGCCGTGCTGATCTCAACGACCGTCGGCGCGCTCAACGGCTACGCCCTGACCAAATGGCGCTTCAAGGGTTCGGAGCTGTTCTTCGCGCTGATGCTGTTCGGCTGCTTCATCCCGTTTCAGGTGGTGCTGCTGCCCATGGCACAGACGCTGGGCTGGCTGGGGCTGTCGAGCTCGCGTGCCGGCCTGATTCTGGTCCACGTGATCTTCGGCATCGCCTTCACCACGCTGTTCTTTCGCAACTTCTACGTGGCGGTGCCCAGCGAGCTGGTGTCGGCGGCCAAGCTCGACGGTGCCGGCTTCTTCCGCATCTTCTGGCGCATTCTGCTGCCCGTCTCGGCGCCGATCATCGTGGTCTCTGTGATCTGGCAGTTCACCCAGATCTGGAACGACTTCCTGTTCGGCGTGGCGTTCTCGGCGCATGACTCGCAGCCGGTTACGGTGGCGCTCAACAATCTGGTCAACACCTCGACCGGCGCACGCGAGTACAACGTCGACATGGCGGCGGCGATGATCGCCGCGCTGCCCACGCTGATCGTCTACGTACTGGCGGGAAAGTATTTCGTTAGAGGTCTCACGGCCGGCTCGGTCAAAGGCTGAGCGTAAGAACAATCAAGAGGTTTTCGACATGGCAGCGCTTGAAATCAACAACGTCTGTAAGGAATTCGGCAGCGAGCAGGTGCTCAAGGACGTGAGCCTGGCGATCGACTCGGGGGAGTTTCTGATCCTGGTGGGGCCCTCGGGCTGCGGCAAGTCGACGCTGATGAACGCCATTGCTGGGCTGGAGCCGGTCAGCTCCGGCGAGATACATATTGCCGGCGGAAACGTCACCTGGCAGACCCCGGCGGAGCGTGACATCGCCATGGTGTTCCAGTCCTATGCGCTCTACCCCAGCATGACGGTGCGACAGAACATCAGCTTCGGCCTGGAGATGCGCAAGGTGCCCAGGGCCGAACGCGAGGCCGCCGTCGAGCGCGTCGCCGATCTGCTGCAGATCTCGCACCTGCTCGAACGCAAGCCCTCGCAGCTTTCCGGTGGTCAGCGCCAGCGGGTGGCGATGGGGCGGGCGCTGGCCCGGGAACCCCAGGTGTACCTGTTCGACGAGCCGCTCTCCAACCTGGATGCCAAGCTGCGCGTGGAGATGCGTACCGAGATCAAGAAGCTGCACCAGCGCCTGGGCACCACCATCGTCTATGTCACCCACGACCAGATCGAGGCGATGACGCTGGCCGACAGCATCGCGGTGATGCGTGATGGGCGCATTCTCCAGTTGGGAACGCCGGATGAAGTCTACAACGATCCCGTGGACATCTTCGTGGCCGGCTTCATGGGGTCGCCGTCGATGAACTTCATCACGGCCACTCTGGAAGGGGAGGCAGGGCACTACCGCCTGCGCGTGGAGACGCCGGGAGAAGAGAGCCTGCTGTTGCCCTGGCCGCGGGAGCGGGAGGGGCCGGCCATGGCCGAGCGGGTGGGGCAGCCGGTGATCCTGGGGCTGCGGCCCGAGCACTTCGCCGAAGACGATGCTCGGCTCGGTGACCATGCCGAAGGCGTACTGCTCACGCCGCAGATCACCGTGGTGGAGCCCACCGGAGCGGATGTCCTGCTGCAGCTGGCGCTGGGCGAAGGCGAAGCGACGGCCCGGGTCGGACCCAAATGCCCGGTGAGAGCAGGGGAGCGGCTGGCGCTGCGTATCGACATGGCGCGTACGGTGCTGTTCGACCGCGAAACGGAACAGCGCCTGGCCTGATCGTGAACGCCCCGGCCGCCATCCCTCGGTCATGGCGGCCTTGTCGGCCTCAGCTTACCGTGATCACCGTGCAGGTGGCGGCATGGCTCACCTTGTGGGAGACGCTGCCGACCACCAGGCCACGCAGGTCGCTGAGCCCGCGGCTGCCCATGACGATGGCGTCGGCACCGCTCTTGCGCGCTTCGCTGACGATGGTACGCGCCGGGTCGCCCTGGCCGATGATGGTTTCCACCCGAGCCGCCCCCTGTTGGCGGGCATCTTCGGCAGCGCGGTCGACGATCTGGCGGCCGGCCCGTTCGCGATCCTCTCGGGAGGCCTCCAAAGCGATGGCGCCGATGCCCCATACCAGCGTGGTCTCGTGGGCGAGTTCCTCGGGGATGTGCAGTATGTGCAGGGTGGCGTCGTTCTCGCGGGCGAGCTGGCACGCCACGTCCAACGCTTTCTTGGCGTGCTGAGAGCCATCGACGGGAACCAGTAGAGTCTTGAACATGGCAAGATCCTGTCCAGTGGGTGAATTTATCGCCTTTCCCTCCGAGACTAGTCGTTGACGATGGGGCTGTCATGACCGAGGTCAAGGGTCGGGCGCGTCTGCAGTGCGCTCTTTGACCTCCAGCCGACGTAGCTGCTGCCACAGCTCACGGCGCAGGTCGCCGATTCGAGGGGCCTCGTCATCAGCGAAAGCGAGAGGACGGGTCAGCCGCTGGGTGCGCAGCCCCAGCCGCGCACTCAGCAGCCCGATACCCAGCCCTTGGCCGGCACGCGTGGAAAGGCGACTGGCCAGATCCAGCGACAGCATCTCCATGCCGGCCTCGCTGGCCATTTCGGAGGCACCGGCGAAGGCCATGCTGTACAGCACACTGCGTAGCAGACGCAGGCGGCTGGCATAGCCCAGCTCCAACCCATAAAGTCGACAGACTCGGTCGACCATCGCCAGGTTGCGCCAGGCCACCAGCGCCATATCGACCAGTGTCAGCGGGCTCACGGCCACCATGACGGCGGTTTCGCCGCTCATCTTCGAGATCAGTCGGCGCGCCTCCCGGTCACGTGGGGCGAGCAGATGATGGGCCAGCAGTTCACGCAGCTCGTTGCCGCCGTGATGCGGCTGGACGGCATCGCGAAAGCCGACCCAGTGAGGATGATCGTCGTCGAGCCCCATCTGCTGCTTGAGGCGGCGTGCCTGGACCATGGCGCGGTCGGCATCCACTTCGTGCAGCTCGGCCAGCTCGCTGCGCAGGCGGTCGTGGCGGCGCAGGCGGCGCAGTCGCCAGAGTTCGCGTCCCAGGGCGGCGGCGCCCAGGGCGATGGTGGCTAGGCCCAACAGCTGCCAGCCCCCGGCCAGCCAGTCGCCCTCGGTGAGCGTGGCGGGCAGCGTCACGGCGAGTTCGGCGGTTCCCAGGGCCAGGCCGCCGCCCAGCAGTGCGGCAAGGCCCCAGCGGCGCTTGCGGGGGCGCATCAGGCCGCTTTCCAGGTCGTGCTCGGCACGCGTGGGTGTCTCGACGGTGGGCTGCGAGGGCAGGTCGGGTGCGAAGTCCCGGCGTGGCGAAATGCGCTCCCCTGAGGAGGGAGTCTCGTCTTCTAGAGTGAAGCGGCGTCCGGGCTGCGGATCGTCGTCGCCGGGGTTGGGATGGCTCATTGCAACTTGTCTCCGAGCAGCCAGTCGAGGGCGGCGTCGAGGCGGATATGCGGCAGGACGCCTGCGGACGATTGCGGCGGTCGAAAGGCGGTGAAGGCGAAACCCTGACGGCTCCAGAAGGCGTCATCGGGCAGCCGGTTGGGCACCTCGCCGGGAAACATCAGCACCCTTTCGCCATCCAGGGTGGTGCCACGCAGGGCCGGCGACCGTACGCCTGCTTGGGTGACCTCGCGCACCTCGGTGGCACGGATCGAGGCCAGCGACAGGGCCTTGACGGGAACATCGGCGTAGCGCAGATCCTTGAGCGGTTCGGCCAGCAGCGCCTCGAGCAGGGCGGTGAGGCGCGGATGCTGCTCCGGCGTGACGTGGTCGGCCTTGGTGGCAGCAATGGCCAGCCGGTCGATGCGCGGCGCGAAGAGCCGCGAGAGCAGGCTGCGCTTGCCGTAGTCGAAGCTCTGCATCAAGGTGCCCAGCGCGCGAGCGAGATCCTCGAAACGCTCGGGACCGGCATTGAGGGCGCCGAGCACGTCGACCAGCACGATCTGGCGGTCGAAGCGGCGGAAGTGGTCGCGATAGAAGGGCTTGACGATCTGCTGCTGGTAGTGGCGAAAGCGAGCCGCGAGCGTGGCGTAGACGCTCTCGGGAGGCAGTGCCTCGAGGCGTTCGCGGTCGTCGCCAGCAAGGCCGGGCAAGGGAAAGAACTGCAGCACCGGGGCGCCCTCGAGATCCCCGGGCAACAGGAAGCGGCCCGGCTGCAGGTCGGCGAAGCCGGCCTCCCGGGCGGCGCGCAGGGCCTTGGCATAGCGCTCGGCAATCTCGGCGAGCTCCGCCTCGTTGGCTTCCGCCGCCGGGTCGAGACGCGCTGCAGCGGCTTCCCAGTCGGCCATCAGGGCTTGTCGCTCGGGCCCGGCACTGTCCATTACTGCACGGCTCCAGGCGAGATAGTCGGTCGCCAGCAGCGGCAGGTCGAGCAGCCACTCGCCCGGGTAGTCGAAGAGATCCAGGGCCAGTCGGCCGCTGTCGCCGTGCCACCAGCCGCGATGTGACGGTCGGTAACGGATCGACAAGCGCAACTCGCTGATGCCGCGAGTGGGCTCGGGCCAGTGGGGCGGGTCGGCAGCCAGGGCCGCCATGGCCTGGTCGTAGGGGAAACGCGGCACGCTGAGGTCCGGTTGGCTGACGCGACGGGCGCCGAGCAGCCGCCCTTCGCGAGCCGCCGGCAGCAGGTCGAGGCGCGCTTCGAGCCCGGCGTGGCGCAGCTGGTTGACCAGCGAGGTGAGAAAGGCGGTCTTGCCGGAGCGGGACAGACCGGTGACCGCCAGGCGTAGCTGACGGTCGCGGCCGCGTTCGAGCAGATCATGGAGTTCGCGAGCCAGGGGCTGGCGCATTGGCAACGGTTTCCTTCGCAGTACTGTCAGCCGCTAATGTGCGGGCGTTGACTGCGTGTGGCAAGCCGTCGCCAGCTCACCAGGGCGATGGGCAGCAGCGCCAGCGGGATCAGCAGGGCATTGAGCAGCGTCCAGCCGAGCCGGTCGACCAGCGGGCCGGCGAGCAGGGCGGTGATGGCCACGGTGGAAAATACCAGAAACTCGTTGGCGGCCTGAGTGCGGGCCTTCTCGACCGGTCGATAGGCCTCGGTGAGCAGTCCGGTGGCCGGCAGGAAGGTGAAATTCCAGCCCAGCCCGAGCAGGACCAGAGCAACGTGGAAGCCGGCCACGCCGCCCTCGATCTGGGCCACCAGGCCGCACGCGGCCAGCAGCAGGCAGCCGGTGACGATCATCCGGTGGCTGCCGAAGTGGGCGGTGAGATGGCCGGTCACGAAGGAGGGCAGAAACATTGCTAGCACGTGCCACTGAATGGTGGTGGCGACGTGATCGAAGTGGAAGCCCTGAGCCGACATGGCCAGGGGAGTGGCCGTCATCGCCAGGTTCATCACGCCATAGCCGATCAGCGCCGAGACCACGGCGACAAGGAACACCGGTTGACGCAGGATCTCGCCGAGCGGACGGGGCTGTCCCTCGCCATGGGTGGCCTCGGGCGGCGGCAGGCGGGTCAGCAGCAGGATCACCAAGGCGAGCAGATAGAGCGCGCCTAGCCCCATGAAACTGCCGAGAAAGGGGGTGTCGGCCAGCTCACGGCTGATGCGGGCCAGCCAGGGGCCGAAGAAGGCGGCCAGCACGCCGCCGCCCATTACCAGACCGATGGCGCGATCTCGCAATGCCAGGGGAGCGGCCTCCACGGCGGCGAATCGGTAGAGCTGACCGAAGCCGATGCCGATCCCGATCAGCCAGGTGCCGAGCATGAACAGCCCGAATTGTTCGCCGACCAGCGCCTGGGCGGCGAGCATCACGCCGCCGAGTCCCATCAGGTTGCCGAGCAGGAAACCGCGCTTGCGGCCCAGCCTGGCCATGATCAGTGAGGCGGGTATGGTTGCGCACATCAGCCCCAGCCACTGGGTGGCCACGGGGGCGGTCGACCAGGCCGGATCGGGGGCGAGTCTCGCGCCGATCAGCGGCGAGACGGCGATCAGCAGGATGTTGCCGCTGATCAACAGCGCCTGGCAGAGGGAGAGCAGGGTAACGCTGACGGGCATAGGGCCTCCTTGACGTCCGGGGTGAGTGAGGGGGTGCCGCGGTTGTCGGGATGGTGGCCGAAACGCTGGCGATACAGCGAGGGCGGGATGCCGTAGTGGCGCAGGAAGAGGCGGCGCAGCTGTTCGGCGCCGCCGAGTTGCCAGTGCCGTGCCAGGCGCTCCAGGGAAAGCGGTTGAGGGCTCTCGATCAGGGCCACCCTGGCTTGTTCCAGGCGCAGGCGGGTCAGGTAGCCGGCGGGGGTGGTGTTCAACTGGCGGCGGAACAGGCGCGACAGATGACGGGGCGAGACGGCGATATAGTCCGCCATATCTTGCAGGCGGTAGGGCTTGCCGGGGTCGGCATGCAGGCGATCCAGCAGCCGACGCAGGGCGCCGCCGGCTCTTTGCTGATGGGCCAGGATCTCGCTGAACTGCGACTGTCCGCCGGGCCGGTGCAGGAACATCACCAGTTCGCGTGCCACCCGCCCGGCCAGTTCGCTGCCATGGTCGGCTTCGAGCAACGACAGGGCCAGGTCGATGCCGGCGGTGACTCCGGCGCTGGTATGCACGCCGCCGGATTCCAGATAGAGCGCGTCGGTCAGCACCTCGACCTCGGGGTATTCCTGGGCGAGTCGTGCGCAGTGGCGCCAGTGGGTGGTTGCCTGGCGTCCGGCCAACACGCCGGCGGCGGCGAGCAGAAAAGCCCCCGTGCAGATGGAGCCCAGACGCGACACGCGTTGGGCCTGATGGCGTAGCACGTCGAGCAGCTCAGGGTCGCGGCACTGGGCCGCGTGCCCGCTGCCGCCGGCGATCAGCAGGGTATCCAGGGGCGCGAGGTCGTCGAGACACTGCCAGGCGATATCGGCCTGCAGCGATAGCCCGCCGTTGGTGGTCAGGCTGCCCGGCCGCGGTCCGGCGAGGTGCAACGCGTAGAGCGCTTGTCCGCTCAGCTCATTGGCGGTGGCGAAGACCTGCCAGGGGCCGCTGACATCCAGTAGCTGGCAACCGGGATAGGCCAGCATGGCGAGGGTACGCGACATGGAGACACTCCCGCAGTGGTGGTTTCCTGGAGAGTGTCGGCGCTGCCGGTGATGTCCGCAACGACCCATTTCCCACCGATAAGGACATGCCGGCGCTGCGTTGTCCGCTCCTCGGCGGGGTCACTCCAGCAACAGTAGCTGCGCGAGGAGGGTCGGCGTGGCAGCGATGAGAAAGCCGGCACCTGCCATGCCGTACCAGGGCCAGCGCCGCTCGCGGCGACGTGCCATGGTCAGGCCGACCAGGCACACCACCAATCCGAGCAGGTTGAAGGGAATGGTGAGCATTTCCAGCAGAACAACGAGAGGCATGCGCAATGCACCTGGGTTGATGACGGACACGAGAGGCGGTCATGATAGCAGCCAGCGGCGAGGTCGCCGACCGTCACAGGGAAGAGGAAACCACCCATGCCTACCGATCTACCCGGCGCCGATGAGGTGCTCGGTTTCTGGTTCCGCGAACTCGTTCCTGCCCAGTGGTTCCGCAAGGACCCGGCGCTGGATGCCGAGATCGCGCGGCGTTTCGGGCAACTGCTGACAGCGGCGGCACAGGGTGAGCTGTGGCCCTGGCGTCGCTCGGCGCAGGGGCGGTTGGCCGAGGTGATCGTGCTCGACCAGTTCCCGCGCAACATCCACCGTGACACGCCACGCGCCTTTGCTACCGATCCGATGGCCCTGGTGCTGGCCCAGGAGGCGGTGGCGCAGGGGGCTGACCGGTCGCTGGAAACGCACCAGCGAGCCTTTCTCTACATGCCCTACATGCACAGCGAGTCGCTGGCGATCCACGACGAGGCGCTGCGTCTGTTCGACCAGCCGGGGCTCGAGGAGAACCTGCGCTTCGAGCGGCGGCATCGCGACATCGTGGTGCGCTTTGGTCGCTACCCTCACCGCAATGTCGTTCTTGGGCGCGAGTCCTCGCCCGAGGAGTTGGCCTTTCTCGAGCAGCCGGGGTCGTCGTTCTGAACGCGCCACGAGCTGAGTTGTCCACTGCGGGATCGTTTCATGAGGGTGTGGAGCTCGCTATGGAATACACAATTGGCACGGAAGAGGAGAGTGGATCATGGGCGTGATTGCCTGGTTGCTCATCGG
Source organism: Pseudomonadota bacterium (assembly GCA_051749645.1). GTDB lineage: Bacteria > Pseudomonadota > Gammaproteobacteria > Pseudomonadales > Halomonadaceae > Halomonas. The sequence continues at coordinate 256,544 of JBNJIT010000003.1, read as the reverse complement.
CGGGCTGGCGGGCTGGATCGCCGGCCACATCATGCGAGGCGGCGGCTTCGGAATCCTCGGCAACGTTGGCGTTGGCGTGGTGGGTGCGCTGGTCGGCGGTTTCCTGTTCAGCCTGTTGGGTCTTCAGGCCGGCGGTTTCGTCGGCTCTCTGGTCACGGCCACCGTGGGTTCAGTGGTGCTGCTGTGGGTCATCACCAAGGTGCGGCAGTAAGCGTCCTCTAGCGGACCGTGGCTCATGCCGACGAAAAACCGCCCGGCTGGCGACAGCCGGGCGGTCGTTTTCGAGCCTGGGGCAGGGCCGCGGCTCAGGCGGTGGCGGCTGCCTGGCTGCCCACCAACTCCTTGAGCGCTGACTCGACGATGTCCAGTCCTTCCTCGAGGATCTCGTCCTCGATGGTTACCGGCATCAGGAAGCGGATGGTGTTGCCGTAAAGGCCGCAGGAGAGCAGGATCAGCCCCTTCTCGCGGGCCTTCTTGCACAGTGCGGCGGCTAGGTCGGCATCCGGAACCGGTCCATTCTTGTCGGAGACCAGTTCGAAGGCGGCCATGGCCCCCATGGTGCGCGCGTTGTCGACGCAGTCGAACTGTGATTCCCACTGGCTGAAACGCTGTGCCAGCTTGTCGCCGAGCACCCGGCTCTTCTCCAGGATGTTCTCCTGCTCGAACACCTCGAGCACCGCCAGCACCGCAGCGCAGGATACCGGGCTACCGGTGTAGGTGCCGCCCAGGGAGTTGCCGCCGGAGGCGTCCATGTGCTTGTCGGTGCCTACCACGGCGGAGATCGGCATGCCGTCGGCCATGCTCTTGGCCATGGTGATGAGGTCGGGCTCCACGCCGCTGTGCTCGATGGCGAACATCTTGCCGGTGCGGCCGAATCCGGACTGCACCTCGTCGATGATCATCAGCATGCCGTGCTCGTCGCAGATCTCGCGGATCGCCTTGAGAAAGCTCGGCGGTGCCGGATAGAAGCCGCCCTCGCCGAGAATCGGCTCGAGCACGATGGCTGCAGTGTCGCGCGGGTTGGCGTCGGTCTTGAGCGCCATCTTGAGGCCGCGCAGGGCTTCGTCTTCGCTGACGCCGTGATAGGGCACCGGGAAGGGCGCGCGGAAGACGTTGCCGGGCATGCTGCCGAAGTCGGTGGCATAAGGGGCGACCTTGCCGTTCATGGCCATGGTCATGAAGGTGCGGCCGTGGTAGCCGCCATCGAAGCAGATGACGTTGTTCTTGCCGGTGGCGGCGCGCGCGATCTTCACGGCGTTTTCCAGCGCCTCGGCGCCGGAGTTGGCCAGCATGACCTTGGCGTGGCCGCGCACCGGGGTGATCTGGCTGAGTTTCTCGGCCACGCGCACATAGCCTTCGTAGGGCATCACCGTCTGGCAGGTGTGCATCACGCGGTCCAGCTGTGCTTTCACCGCCTCGACCACCTTGGGATGGCGGTGGCCGATGTTGAGCACGCCGATGCCGCCGGCGAAGTCGATGATGCGGTTGCCGTCGGCATCCCAGATCAGGGCGTTCTCGGCGCGGTCGGCGAACTGCGTGGCAGGGCTCGCCGCCCCGCTGGCGACGTAGCGCTGCTTGAGTTCGTTGAGCTGTGCGTTGTTCATGCTATCTCCTTTAATTTCGTATGGATGGCGATCAAAGGCCGCCGACACAGACGTATTTTAGTTCAGTGAACTCGTCCAGGCCGTGGTGCGAGCCTTCGCGCCCCAGTCCGGATTCCTTGACGCCGCCGAAGGGCGCCAGCTCGGTAGACAAAATGCCTTCGTTGACGGCCACCATGCCATATTCGAGCCCTTCCATGACATGCCAGATACGCCGGTAGTCACGGGCGTAGAAGTAGGCAGCGAGGCCGAACTCGGTGGCGTTGGCCTGGGCGATGGCTTCGGCGTCGTCGTCGAAACGAAACACCGGTGCCAAGGGGCCGAAGGTCTCTTCGCGGGCCACGCGCATCGTCGGCGTGACATCGGCAATCACGGTGGGCTGGAAGAAGGTGCCACCCAGGGCGTGCGGCTCGCCGCCGCACACCACGCGCGCTCCCTGGGCGACGGCATCGTCGATATGAGTGCGCACCTTGGCGACGGCGGCCGGGTTGATCAACGGCCCCTGCATGACGCCCTCGTCGAGGCCGTTACCCACCTTGAGTTCGGCGACGCGGGCGGCGAGTTTCTCGACGAAGGCGTCGTAGACGCCGGCCTGCACCAGCAGGCGGTTGGTGCACACGCAGGTCTGTCCGGAGTTGCGGTATTTCGAGGCCACGGCCCCCTCCACGGCGGCATCCAGGTCGGCGTCGTCGAAGACGATGAAGGGCGCATTGCCGCCCAGCTCCATGGAGGCCTTCTTGACCGTGCCGGCACATTGGGCGAGCAGGCGCTTACCCACCGCGGTCGATCCGGTGAAGGAGACCTTGCGCACGCGGGGGTCGGTGGTCAGCACTTCGCCCACCGCCGCTGGGCTCTCGGCGGTGATGACGTTGATCACCCCGGGGGGAAAGCCCACGTCCTCGGCGAGCTTGGCCAGCGCCAGGGCGGTGAGCGGAGTGGCCTCGGCGGGCTTGATCACCACCGGACAGCCGGCGGCCAGTGCCGGGGCGCACTTGCGGGTGATCATCGCCAACGGAAAGTTCCATGGCGTGATGGCCGCCACCACGCCGATGGGTTCGCGAAATACCAGGATGCGCTTGTCGGCGCCGTGGCTGGGCAGTGTCTCGCCGGCCATGCGCTTGCCTTCTTCTGCGTAGAACTCCACGAAGGAGGCGCCGTAGGCGACTTCGCCACGGGATTCGGCCAGCGGCTTGCCCTGCTCGCGGGTCATCAGCCTGGCCAGCGGCTCTTGGTGCGCCATGATGGCGTCGAACCAGTCGCGCAGCAGGGTGGCACGCTGCTTGGCGGTTCGGCGGCGCCAGGCGGGCCAGGCGGCCTCGGCGGCGGCCACGGCATCGCGGGCATCGTCGGCGGTGAGATCCGGCACCGTGGCGAGGGTGTCACCCGTGGCCGGGTCGGTCACGGCGAAGCGGCGTTCGGTACGACGCCACTGGCCGTCGATATAGGCGGCATCGATGATCGGCAGGGAGGGGTGAGGCATGGCAACTCCAGGGATGTTGATTATCTTGTTGCTGGAGTGTGCATTATTTAAAACGCTTCGCCAAGCTGCTCCCTGCGGCATTGTCCGCGCTTTTCCGAACTTGGATCATCGGCGTGCGGCGCGCTTTCCGTTACACTAGGCGCCATTTTCGCGAGCGGTAACGCTTGCTCCCGTGTGGCTTGGTACGTCGAGGTGAGCCTTGGTCGATCCCCTGAACGCCTGGTGGGCCCAACAGTTGGTGCTCTGCGACTGGGCCTTTGCTCCCGATCCGCTGGACGTCGAGTCGCCCACGGCGGTGGCACGACTGACCGCGTTGGGCATCAATGATCGTGGTGAGCTCGGCTGGCGCTTGCTTGAGACGTTCGACGGTGCCCAAGCCGACCCGGCGCGGTTGCTGGCAGCCCTGGAGCTTACGGCGCTGGCCGGGGCATCGGGCTGGCTTCCCGCCGAGCGGGCGAGAGCCTGGGCACTGCGCCTTGCCGATGAGATCACGGCGCGCCATGCCGATCTGGATGCCTGGCTGGAGGCCCTGCTTCATGCGCGCAGCGCCGAAGGCTGGGTGCGCGGTGATGACGGCTTCTGGGAGGCCTGCGAGGCACTTTCCAAGCTCGAGCACGAAGGCGAGGGCGTCACCTGGAATCTGGTGTCCGACTGGGTGGCCCGTGAGCGCCATGGCCAGCCGCTGTGGCCCGATGCTCCTGGCGAGCGTGCCTGGCGGCTGCGTGCTGCCTTTGCCCCCGTGGTGGCGCTGCCTGCGGTGCCACAGGACTGGCCGGATGCCGCTACCTGGCTGGCCGAGGGCTGGCAGATCGCGGGGCGCGACGACCTGATCCGCTGCCTGCTGTGGCTGGCCGGACAGGGCCATCGCCAGGCCTGGGATCTCGATGCCACGCGACTGCTGCAGGCCGATGTCGCCGCACGCCGGGCATGGCGCGAGGCGTTGCCGGTTCCGGATGCCGCCTACGGTCGCGTCATGCTGGCCTTCCTGGAACAAGGCGAGCCCCTGGAGTGGGCGGCCTGGGACTGGCTGCGCCTGGTCGACCTGGCCTGGGCAGGGGCCTGTCTGGGCTGGCTAGAGGCGGCGGAAGCCGCGAACTTTGCCAATCATGCTCTCGAACTGGTGCAGCATCGCTATAGCGACTGGTCGGCGCTGGCGCGGGCCTACCAGCGCGGTCGCAGCCTGTTCGAGGGGCGCAACTGTTTGAAGACGCTGGAGCGCGACTGGCGGTTGTTGCTGCAGTCGCCGGTGAGCCCCTGGCGCACGTCGCTCCAGGAACTGGCCGAGCCTGCCGAACGCGAGACTGCCCGCCGTGCCATGGCCGAATGGCGTCGTTCGCCGCGCCACTGGGTGCTGGCGCTCGCCTCCGTGCGCGAACCGGAACTGGCGACCCGCCAGGGGCCGCCGGCACCCGTTGCCTCGGAACGCCGCAATGACGCGCTGCAGTATCTCAGTGAAACCCTGGACCTGCATCCCGAGGAGGGGGCCGAGGCGCTGGCGCGCTACTGGCTACCGGCCCAGGCCCATCACCTCAATCAGCTGGCTGCCGATGCCGCCCACGCCGCCCTGCCCAGCGCCGAGACCGCCTTCGGCCATCCGCAGCCGGCCGACCTGGCGGCCCGGGATGCCCTGCGTCAGGGGTGCCGCTACGCGGCCACCATCCACATGGCCGAGAAATACGCCTTCTACCTGCAGATGGCGATGGACACCGAAGCCTTCGAACCGGCGGCGCTGGAGCGCTTCGCCGAAGCGCTGCGCAGCACTCTGTGCCGCTTCTACCCCGACGCACGTCGCTTGCTCGAGGCCTGGGCACAGTGGGATGCGCTGCTGCCCGAGGCGGAACAGCCGCCGCTGACGGCAGAAATCCGTTGGCACCTGGAAGATCCCGGGAGCCCTTTCCACTGGCTCGACTGGCACAGCAATGAATGGCATGAGCCTGGCCCACGTCCTACGCTGCGACGCTTCACCGCCATGGCGCTGGTGGGGCCGCTGAACATGCCGGCCTGGAGCGAACCCCAGGTGGAGAGCGAGCGTGAGGCGGTATCGATCCGTGAGTGGGTCGACGATCATTATGGCATCACCGGGCGTGCCGAGCTCGGCGAGTTCCTGGATTTTCTGCTCGAAGCCGGCGACCGGCAGGAGTATCAGATCAACTACGCCCCCTATACCATCAATGACGCCCGCCTCGCCTCAGAGATCGCCATGCTCGAGTCCGGTGATTGCAGTGAGGAGGACCGCCATCATCTGTTGCGTCTGCGTCGCGTGCGCGACAACGAGGATGGCTGCAATGACGTGGATCTGACCGCCTGGGATCTGGCTCAGGCCGTGGATCTGGCCATTGCCGGACGCCAGCTCGGCTGGCTGGAGGCAGAAGCCTTTGCTGACGTGCTGGAGCGGGCTCATGTCCTGGCCGGTGAACGTTATGCGGACTGGATAGCGTATGCGCGCGGCCTGTATGCCGGTTTCTCGTTTTTCATGGGGGAAACGCCCGAGCGGGAGGGCTTTCTCGCCGGCATGCGCCAGGCGCTGGCCGCTTGGCTGACCGGCGCGCCGCCGTTGGGGGGGCCATGGGCGAGCCTCGACTTCCCAGGGGCGCGTCCTCGTCACTGGGCACCGATGCATGTCGATACCCTGCCGGGGGATGCGCGAACCCTGCATTAGCGGCTCGCCATGCGTCTGGGGGATATCGTATAGTCACATGCTTGACGGAGAGGGTTCCCGTTCGGGAGCCAGCTTGCCATGACAGCGAGCCGCCGAGAGGCCGCTTTGGCAGTGGTACGTCGGAACGCTGCGCCACTGCCACAGCGACTGACCGAGGAGCCGCCGCATTGCATTGCGGCGGCCGGCGGCTCAGGGAATGAGGAATTCGCCGGATGGTCGCTACGCCTGCGTTGCGTATCCTGCAAATCGGATGCCTGCTGCTACCGTTATCGCTGCTGCCAGGCTGTAGTGCGACATCGATGCAGCCCGAACAGGCTTCGGATGACTACTTCGCGCGTCAGCTGCCGGGTCTGCCCAGCGACTGGGATCCCTTGATGTCGCCGGCCGATAGGCCGTTCTTTGCGGGGGGACTTCGTGCGTCACCGCCCGAGCGGCTGCGTATGGCGCTGCTCGACCAGCACCAGCGCTGGGCCGGCACGCCGTATCGCCTGGGCGGCAGCTCGGTGCAGGGCATCGACTGCTCGGCGCTGGTGCAGCGGGTCTTCGCGGAAACTTTTCGCATGGAGTTGCCGCGAACGACCGGCGAGCAGGTCCATCAGGGAGAGCCGGTCGATCGCGATGCGCTACAGGTCGGCGACCTGGTCTTCTTCCGCCCGCCCGGCGCCTACGACCATGTGGGTATCTATGTGGGCGAAGGCCATTTTCTCCATGCTTCCACGTCGCAAGGGGTGATGCTGTCCCGCCTTGACAACGTGTACTGGCAGCGTCACTTCTGGCAGGCGCGGCGTACCCTGGCTCCGACCCTGCTGGCCCAGCGCGTGAGCCTGCATGACGAAGGGTAGGTCGAACGGTCACGCCAGGCTCGCTCGGGGGCGAGGAGGAGAGGCCATGCTGGCGGCCTCCGTCATGCGTGAAAGTGCTCGGCGGCTTTCCAGCCATTCCCGCGCGGCTTGGTGGCGGATGGCGGAATGATCGAAGCCCGCACTCCCGCCTGGTGGCGCGCGACCCTGGCGTTGTGCCTTGGCTCCTTGCTGGTGTTCATCAACCTCTATGCGCCGCAACCCCTGCTGCCCGAGCTGCGGGCAGGCTATGACGTTTCGACCCTGGCGATCAGCCTGGTGATGTCGGTGGCCACTCTGGCGGTAGCGGCCTCACTGCTGGTATTCGGACCGCTTTCCGATGCCATCGGTCGCAGCGGCATCATGCGAGTGACCTTGCTTGCGGCGGGGGTGCTTTCCCTGGGGCTCGCCTTCGCTCCCAACTACGAGACGCTACTGGCGCTGCGCGCCGTGCAGGGCTTCGTGCTCGGTGGGTTGCCGGCCGTTGCCATTGCCTGGATGGGGGACGAGTTCGAAAAGCCGGCGCTGCTCTCGGCCGTAGGGCTCTATATCGGCGCCAATACCCTGGGTGGCATCGGAGGGCGCATCGTGGGAGGTGCCGTCGCGGAACTGGCGGGGACGTCGGCGAGTTTCGCAACGGTGGGGGTGCTGACCCTGGTGGGGCTGGTGCTGTTCTGGAAGCTGCTGCCGCCGGCGCGTGCCTTCTCCCCGCGCAACTTCGAGCTGCGCGGGGCCATTGCCGATCTGGCTGGACATCTGCGCCACCCCTTGCTGTTGCCTGCCTACGTGCTCGGTGGGCTGAACTTCCTGATTTTCATCAACCAATACAGCTACATCACCTTTCGTCTGGCCGAGGCGCCCTACGGTTTGGGAACGCGGCTGCTGGGGCTGATCTTCATCACCTATCTGGGGGGGACGCTGGGCTCGGCATTCTCCGGACGTCTGGCAGGGCGGTTGTCGCAGCCGGTGTGCATGATGCTGGGCATTGCCATCTTCGTGACGGGAACGGCGGTGACCCTGCTGGAATCCCTGGCCTGGATCCTGGCCGGATTGACCATCAATGCCTTTGGTTTCTTCCTTGCCCATTCCATGGCATCGAGCTGGGTCGGTCGCCAGGCCGAGAAGGCCCGGGGAAGCGCCTCAGCGCTCTACCTGGTGTTCTACTACCTGGGGGCGAGCCTGGGCGGCTTCTGGCTGGAGCCGTTCTGGCAGCGTTGGGGATGGTTCGGAGTGGCTCTGGGCTCCTGGCTGGTGCTGGCGATGACGCTGGGCATCGCCACCAGTTTGCAGGGCAAGGAGCGCGCCAGGCGCGCCCCTTGTCGCTCTGGCTAGTTGTTGCTCACCGCTTCAGTCGACCAGCGAGACACTGCCCTGCATGGGCCCGGAGTGTCCGGGGAAACTGCAGAAGAAGGTGTAGTCCTCGCCTTCTTCGAGCTGATCCACAGCGAAGGTCACGGAAGTGCTTTCACCGCCGCCGATCAGCTCGGTGTGGGCGATGACCCGGTCGTCTCCTGGCTCGACGTGGTCGTTGTCCAGCCCGGCTCCGGCACCATCGCCGGCGACGCCGCTCATGTCGTCTTTGTGCGTCAGCACCCAGTTGTGGCCCATGCTTTCGACGGGCATTGAGCCGGTGTGCTCCAGATTGACGGTGAACTCATCGCAACTCTGGCTGATCTCGATGGCATCGGTATCGAACTGCATCTGATCGTTGGCTTCCACCGTGACGGAGCAGTCGTCTGCCAGGGCGGGCAGGCTCAGCAGTCCGAGAAAAGCGGCGACTGCCATATGACGGATCATATTTGACTCCTTTTGCCTTTGAAGGGTAATGGGATTCAATCACTTTTGCGGTGGGTGTGTCTGCACGACGAGGCGCCGTGCGGTGCGGTGAATTGTCTCACCGCGTCGCATGATCCGCGGGTCGCTCACCCGGGGGAGGCGCCGGCACGGTGTCCGCCGGCCTCGTCGCCCCACACATCTTCCAGACGCTCCTCGCGCTGGCAGGCGGCCTTGTAGTAGCTGTAGCGCACCGGGTTCTTGCGGTAGTAGTTCTGGTGGTACTCCTCGGCGGGGTAGAAAGCCTCGAAGTCGTTGATCTCAGTGGCGATTTCTCGGTCGAAACGTTCGGCGAGGGCGTCGCGGCTGGCCTCGGCCAGTTCGCGCTGCTGCTCATCGAGCGCGAAGATGGCGCTACGGTAGCTCTCGCCTACGTCGCAGAACTGGCGTCCCTCCGCAAATGGATCGATGTTGCGCCAGAACACGTGGAGTAGGGTTTCGTAGTCGACGCGCTGCGGATCGTACTCGACTTCGACCACCTCGGCGTGGCCCGTGCCGCCGTCGACCACCTGTTCGTAGCTGGGGTCGGCCACGTCGCCGCCGCTGAAGCCGGAGGTGGTGGCCTCCACGCCTTCCACCTTGTCGAAGGCTTCCTCGACGCACCAGAAGCAGCCACCGGCAAACACCGCACGTGCAGTGGCATCGCTGTCCTGGGCTACGGCGGGCATGGCGAAGAGGATCGGCAACGCAGTGAGCAGCAGAGGCTTGAAACGGGATATCCTGTTCATGTTGCATGCCTGTTCCAGGGGAGGGTGATAGGTTGGAGGCTGCGACGCCCTCAGGGTTCCCGTAGAACGAGTCGATGTAAGGAAGTCCGGAGCACGGCGACGCAGGTACATCTACCCCTACGCCGATGCGATGAGGAGTGTCCGCGTGACCAAGCGACGTTTGTTATTGGTGCTGGTGATCGGCCTGGTGGTAACCGCTTTCTTTCTCAGCGGTGCCAATGAAGTCATGACCCTGGACAACCTCAAGGCAGAACAGGCGCGCTTCCTGGCGTGGCTGGCCAGCGATCCCGTCACCGTGATCGGGGCTTTCTTCGCCATCTATGTGATCATGGCCGCACTCTCTCTACCTGGGGCCACGCTGCTGACCGTGTTGGGCGGAGCCCTGTTCGGACTGGGCTGGGGCCTCTTGATCATTTCCTTTGCCAGTACGCTCGGCGCCACTCTGGCGGCGTTGATCGGGCGTACCTTGTTGCGCACGCCGCTCGAGCGGCGCTTTGCGGTACAGCTGGAGCGAATCAATGCGGGCATGCGTCGTGAAGGGGCCTTCTATCTCTTCACCTTGCGCCTGATTCCCATCTTTCCGTTCTTCGTCATCAACCTGGTGATGGGACTGACCCGGATGCGCCTTTGGACCTTCTATTGGGTCAGTCAATTGGGCATGCTACCCGGCACTGCGGTGTTCGTGAACGCCGGCCGCGAGCTTGGCGACCTAGAGTCGCTGTCTGGCATCCTCTCTCCGGGGCTGATCGCCTCTTTCGCTCTGATCGGGCTCTTTCCCTGGGTGGCGCGAGTGGTGGTGGCCATAGCCAAGCGTCGGCGCCTGGCAGTGCGTTTCGCGCGTCCGGCGCACTTCGATCACGATATCGTCGTCATCGGCGGCGGTTCGGCGGGGCTGGTGGCGAGCTATATCGCCGCGGCCGTCCAGGCCAAGGTCGCACTGGTGGAGCGCGACCGCCTGGGCGGCGACTGTCTCAACACCGGCTGCGTGCCCTCCAAGGCACTGATCCGTGCCGCTCGCGCTGCCCAAGAGATACGCGAGGCGCCGCGCTATGGCGTTCATGCTGCTGCGCCGCAGGTCGACTTTCGCGAGGTGATGGGGCACGTCGAGCGAGCGGTTCGCGAGGTGGAGCCCCACGATAGCCGTGAGCGCTATGAGAGCCTGGGCGTGGAAGTGGTTGCCGGTCGTGCGTATCTCGATGATCCGTGGCGGGTTCGGGTCGAAGGGGCGGACGGTGAACGTGTGCTCACTGCCCGTCACGTGATCATCGCCAGCGGGGCCAGACCACGCGTGCCGGACTTGCCTGGGCTCGACGAAATCGATGTGCTCACATCGGACAATCTGTGGCAGCTCGAGTCGCTACCGGGGCGGTTGGTGGTGCTGGGCGGCGGGCCCATTGGCTGCGAACTGGGGCAGAGCTTCGCCCGCTTGGGCAGCAACGTCAGCCTGGTCGAGATGGGTGAGCAACTGCTGCCTCGCGAGGATGCCGAGGTGGCCGATGTGCTGCAGCACCGTTTGGAGCATGAAGACGTTGCGGTGTGGCTGGGCACACGGGCCGTGCGGGTCGAGGCCGGTACCGCTGAACATGGTGCCAATGCGCTGGTGGTGCAGCGACGCGATGCAAGCGGCGAGGAAGTGGAAGAGCGGTTGCCTTTCGATCGCTTGCTGGTGGCGATCGGCCGGCAGGCCAACGTGGCGGGAATGGGGCTGGAAGCCCTGGGCGTGGAGACGCGTGCCGACGGCACTCTGACGGTGGATGAGACGCTGCAATCCGTGCTGCCCAACGTCTGGGCCTGTGGCGATGTCACTGGCCCCTATCAGCTAACCCATGCCGGCGCCCATCAAGCCTGGCACGCCACCGTGAACGCGCTGTTCGGTGAGTTCAAGCGTTTTCGAGTCAGCTACCGGGCCCTGCCGGCGGTCACGTTCACCGAGCCGGAGGTGGCGCGGGTCGGTCTTTCCGAGCGCGAGGCCGAGGCCCGCGACATCGCTTACGAGATCACCCGCTATGAGCTTGCCGAGCTCGACCGCGCCATCGCCGAAGGGCTCACCGAAGGCTTCGTCAAGGTGCTTACGGTGCCGGGAAAAGACCGCATTCTTGGGGCAGCGGTGGTCGGGTACGGAGCCGGCGAGTTGCTTGCCGAGTTCACCTTGGCCATGACCCATGGCATCGGGCTCAACAAGTTGCTGGGCACGGTGCATCCCTACCCGACCTGGTCGGAAGCCGCCAAGGCGAGTGCCGGGGTGTGGAAGAATACCCACAAACCAGAACGTCTCCTGAATGTTCTGGCTCGCTATTTCGCCTGGCGACGAAAGGCAAGGGGAGCCTCGCGGAAGACGTCATCGCGGCAGGGAGCGGTACGCCATTGAAAAGCATCGGCGGTGGTCGGCAACGAAACGGGGGCAGCCGACTGGCTGCCCCCGTTAGTGCGTTCGGTGCAAAGGCTCAGTGCTCGGCGCCGCCTTCACCATGCACGTGGCCGTGCTCGACCTCTTCCTGGCTGGCTTCGCGAACGTCGGCGATTTCGACGTCGAAGTTCAGCTTCTGGCCGGCCAGCGGGTGGTTGCCGTCAACGGTGACGGTGTCGCCTTCGACCTGGGTGACGGTGACCATCAGCGGACCACCCTGAGTCTGCGCCTGGAACTGCATGCCCGGCTCCACGGCTTCGACGCCCTGGAAGGCATCGCGCGGCACTTCTTGCACCAGTTGAGGCTGAACTTCGCCATAACCCTCTTCCGGGGTCACGGCCACGTTGAGCTTGTCGCCGGTTTCACGGCCCTCGAGCTCCTTCTCCAGGCCGGGGATGATGTTGCCGGCACCGTGGAGGTAGGTCAGGGGATCGCGGCCCTCGGAGCTGTCCAGCACCTCACCTGCATCGTTGGTCAGGGTGTAGTGGAAGGCGACGACGGAATTCTGCGCAATCTGCATTGATGAACCTTTCGGTGAGTGCATGTCATGACCATGGTAACGTGCCATGGCTGGCGGTGTCAGGGGGCATGGGGGAATTTCAGTTTCGCTCGAGGCCGGCTGAACGTCATTCACGCCTTTTGGCGCGGTTGCGCCGCCCAAGAGGCACGGATACCCTACCCGAATCGCTTTTCCGCTGGTTGACCACGACCCCCATTTTCACCCATCCAGGAGACTACCCATGATCGAGATCGTGATCTGGTTGATTGCCTTTGCCCTCATCCTGTTCTTGAGCATCACGCGCTGGGAGGCCTCCGTCAGCCCAGGCCTAGACAAGATCCTGCCGCGGGTCATCAAGCACGATGACGACAACCGGGGCGTGTGGAGTCTGGCACTGGCCATACTCGGGGCGACGACGCTGGTGCGCCCGGTCGACATGCTGATGATTGCGATCTTTCTCGGGATCGCCGTACTCATCGCCCGCAAGCTCGCCAGCTGGGGGCTGAACAAGGCTGACTTCCACTGACAGCGAATCCGACGGCTGCGACGGGGCCGTCAGGCGTCGAAACGCGAAGGCCCGCGGCAGGAGCCGCGGGCCTTCGCGTTGGTGGCTCATCGAATCGCTCAGTATGGGGCGACGGTAACGTTGGTACCGCTGCCGATCAGGCGCACGCGCTGGCCTACCTCGAAAGCCTGGTCGGCCTTCTGGACCACCACGATGTTCATGCCGTCATCACGGCGGATTTCCATTTCCCAGGCAGTGACCCGGTTGGCGGACTCCTCGACCTTGCTGCCGGCCACGCTGCCTGCGATGGCCCCCGCTGCCGTGGCCAGCGTGCGGCCTGAGCCGCCACCGACCTGGTTGCCCAGCAGGCCGCCGATCACCGCACCGCCGCCGGTGCCGATGATGCCGCCGGCGCGGCTATCGGCCTGGATCTGCACCTGGCGCAGGGCCTGGATGGTTCCGAAACGTACCGTCTGTTCGGCGCCAGCCTGGTTGCCGCTGTAGACGTTGCCGCCATAGGGAGCGGTGTTGGCGCAGCCGGCTAGTGTCAGCATGCCGATGGCCAGTATGGGGAGAAGACGCTTCATGAAGACCTCCGCAGTCTTGGTGGGTGCCAGGCGAGTCGGCCGGCACCGAGTCCGTCAGTTAGGGAACGCTGTTTTGTTAACCAGCTTATACCAAGTGTGCCAGATTTGACCACTATCCCATGACAGGGTGCCGTAGCGGAGCTGTCAAAGTCGGCAAAACCTGAGCCAGTGGTGAGAGCGGACGAAAAAAGGGAGGCGCAAGGCCTCCCAAGGGTTCCAGTCGTCGTTCCGTGGCGTCGTTCAGCCGAACTGATTCATGGTGTTGCTTTTTCCGCCGGCCTTGAGGGCGGCGTCGCCGTGGAAGAACTCCTTGTGGTCGTCGCCGATGTTGGAACCGGCCATGTCCTGGTGCTTGACGGTGGCGATGCCTTCACGGATCTCCTTGCGCTGTACGCCCGCCACGTAGGCCAGCATGCCCTCGTCGCCGAAGTAACCCTTGGCCAGATTGTCGGTGGAGAGTGCCGCGGTGTGGTAGGTCGGCAGCGTGATGAGGTGGTGGAAGATGCCGGCTTCCCGCGAGCCGTCGCGCTGGAAGTTGCGCGTCCATTCGTCGGCCAGCTGAGCCAACGGGGTGGCATCGTATTTTTCGTTCATCAGGTCGGCGCGGTCGTAATCGCTGACGTCCTTGCCCTCGGCCTCCCAGGCGTCGAATACCTGTTGACGGAAGTTCAGCGTCCAGTTGAAGGACGGTGAGTTGTTGTAGACCAACTTGGCGTCCGGGCAGACTTCACGGATGCGATCCACCATGCCCTTGATCTGGCCGACATGGGGCTTCTCGGTCTCGATCCACAGCAGGTCGGCGCCGTTCTGGAGACTGGTGATGCAGTCGAGCACGACTCGGTCTTCGCCGGTGCCGGGCTTGAACTGGTAAAGGCCGGAAGCCAAGCGCTTGACCTTGACCAGCTTGCCGTTCTGCTTGATCACCACATCGCCGTTGTCGATGTCGGAGGCGCTCTCGATTTCGTCGCCGTCCAGGTAGCTGTTGTACTGATCGCCCAGGTCGCCCGGCTCCTTGGTGACGGCGATCTTCTGGGTCAGGCCGGCGCCCAGGGAGTCGGTGCGGGCGACGATGACGCCCTCTTCGACGCCCAGCTCCAGGAAGGCGTAGCGCACGGCGTTGATCTTGGCGATGAAGTCTTCGTGGGGCACGGTGACCTTGCCGTCCTGGTGACCGCACTGCTTCTCGTCGGACACCTGGTTCTCGAGCTGAATGCAGCAGGCGCCGGCTTCGATCATCTTCTTGGCCAGCAGATAGGTGGCCTCGGCGTTGCCGAAACCGGCATCGATATCGGCGATGATCGGCACGATGTGGGTCTCGTGGCCATCGATCTTGGCGATTAGTTCGTCGGCCTTCGCTTTGTCGCCGGCTTCCTGGGCGGCTTCTAGGTCACGGAACAGGTGGTTGAGTTCCCAGGCGTCGGCCTGGCGCAGGAAGGTGTAGAGTTCTTCGATCAGTGACGGCACGGTGGTTTTCTCGTGCATGGACTGATCGGGCAGCGGGCCGAATTCGCTGCGCAGAGCGGCGACCATCCACCCGGAAAGATACAGGTAACGGCGCTTGGTGGTGCCGAAGTGCTTTTTGATGGAGAGCAGCTTCTGCTGGCCGATGAAGCCATGCCAGCAGCCCAGGGACTGGGTGTACTGCGAGCTGTCGGCGTCGTAGGCGGCCATGTCCTCGCGCATGATCCTGGCGGTATAACGGGCGATGTCCAGGCCGGTCTGAAAACGGTTCTGGGCGCGCATGCGAGCGGCATGCTCGGGGTTGACGTTGTCCCACTTGCCACGCTGGGCTTCGCGGAGTTGAGCCAGTGCCTTGATGTCGTCTTGGTATGACATGGAACCATCCTTCCGATCTGTTGGGGGGCGTCGACGTCGAGGGCCGTTGGGAGGCGCATCGCTGCCGTCTCGTTCTTGTCGCAGTGGCAGGGCCGGCCCCGGAACCGGTCATGCTGCACCTGCGAATTCGTCATCAGGTTCGACCAGATCGTGGAGGATGTCTCTACGGCCATGGTCGAACCATCGCCGAGGAAAAATGTACCGCCGTGATGCACCGAGCCGCCAGTGATCGAACGGGCGTTTTAACCTCGTCTTGTATTCACTATGGCCCACAGCAGTGGGGTTCGGCAATTGACACTTGGGGGCAGGAGGCGTTGTAGCTCGACTACAGGAAGGCTGTCGAGGGATGCGATCCTGTAGCCGAATTTCGCTGGAGGGGATATCTCAGGGGGGGAAAGGCAAGTGCATGTTGCGATGCGGAATTCCGGCATCCATGAACGCCTCGCCGAAGGCCCTGAACCCGAGGCGCTCGTAGAAGGGCAGGGCATGGGTCTGGGCGGCGAGTTCCACGGCGGGGTGGCCGTCGCGCCGCGCCGCTTCGATGGCGGCCCGCATCAGCGCCACGCCGATGCCGATGCCGCGTGCCTCGGCGAGCACGGCGACACGGCCGATATGGGCGTCGGGGAGCAGCCTCGCGGTTCCCACCGGTTGGCCATCGAGCAGTGCGAGGAAGTGGATGCAGTCGTGGTCGCGACCGTCCCACTCATCCGCCTGGGGCACGTGCTGCTCTTCGATGAATACCACGCGGCGGATATCGGTAGCCTCGGGCCCCAGTGTCTCCCAGTCGCCCTCATGGACCTCCAGCGCTTGCGTCATCTCTCGCCTCTCGCTTTTCTTGTATTCATGTGCTCGGGGCTGATCCAGCGGCTACTTCTCTCGCACGTCGTCGACCCAGCCGAGGCTGCCTGCATCCAGCAGAGCGGCGATCGTCTCGCCGGCGCCGGCGATGTCCAGTAGCTCGACGTCCAGCGGGGCGTTCGCACACAGGGCCTGCGCCAGCCCCAGCTCGCAGTCGATGCCATCGCCATCGGCGAACAGCGTTGCGCGACTGTTGCCCAGATCATGCCACGCGAAGCGCGAACCGGGCATGTGCTGCAGGGTTTCGCCGTCGTGTAGTGCGGCGACAAGATCGTCGACCGGAGTCGGTGTCTCGTTGGTGACGAGCTGGTCGACGTACTTGGGTTGGGTCATGGCGCGACCGAACCACTGAGCCAGCTGCTTGGGGTCGTCGAGGGTTTCGAGAATGAGGCGGCGCATGCGCGCTACGGCATCGGCGTCCAGCTCGCCGGGGTCTTCGGGCGGTGCCAGGTCGGGGTCGGCGTAGCGTAGCGAAGTGGGCAGCTGTTCACCGAGATAGTCGGCAAAGGAGGTGATCGCTTCGTCTGCGGAGGGAGCGCGGAAGCCCACCGAGAGGGTCAGGCAGTCGTCGGACTGGCTGACGCCGTGGTGCGCCCAGCCGGGCGGCAGGTAGAGCATGTCGCCGGGTTCGAGAACCCAGTCGTCCCCCGACGTCACCTCGAAACGCTCGAGAATGCGCAGGTCGATGCCGGCGATGATCGGTGCATCGTCGGCCACCTTGCCGCCCAGCTGCCAGTGCCGCCGACCGCTGCCCTGGAGCAGGAAGACGTCGTACTGGTCGACATGGGGACCGACGCTGCCGCCCGGTGGGGCGTAGCTGATCATGATGTCGTCGAGTCGCCAGCGGGGCAGAAAGTCGAACTGATCGAGCAGCTCGGCCACTTCCGGCACGTAGTGGTCCACGGCCTGCACCAGCAGTGTCCAGTCGCGCTCGGGCAGCTCGGCGAACACAGTCTCGTCGAAGGGGCCATGGCTCACCTGCCAGGGGCCATCGCCGCCATGCTCTTCGACGATTCGTGCCTCGACGCCCTCCTCGCAGGCGAGGCCAGCAAGCTCGTCGGGGTCTAGCGGGCATTGAAAGTCGGGAAAGGCGCCGCGGATCAGCAGCGGCTTGCGCTGCCAGTGGTCGCGCAGGAACTCGGCGGCGGTCAGGCCGCCGAGCATCGATAGGGGGGTATTGGAGGACATGGGCACTACCTCTTGCAATGCTGAAGCCGTGGGTGGCTTCGAGTCGCGGCTGTTCCGGCGACAGGCCTGCGAGGGGGCGCTGTAAATACATCCCTGTACGCTACTTTTGCCATCCATGGCAAAAGACCCCCTCTACGGCCTGTCGCCGGCGCCGCTCACCTTGGTGGTGTCAGCTCTTCCAGCTTCCGGCTTATAGCTTGCGGGCTTGCTCGCTGGCGTTGCCGATGTAGTTGGCCGGCGTTAGCGCCTTGAGCTCTTCCTTTACCGCCTCGGGGAGTTCGAGGGTGTCGATGAAGGCGGCGAAGCCGGGCTGATCGATGCGTTTGCCGCGGGTCAGCTCCTTGAGCTTCTCGTAGGGCTTCTCGATGCCGTAGCGGCGCATCACCGTCTGAATCGGTTCGGCGAGCACCTCCCAGCTGGCGTCGAGATCCTCGGCGATGCGCGCCGGGTTGGCCTCGAGCTTGCCGATGCCCTTGAGCGAGGCTGCGTAGGCGATCAGGCCGTAGGCCAAGCCGACGCCCAGGTTGCGCAGCACCGTGGAGTCGGTGAGGTCGCGCTGCCAGCGGGAGATCGGCAGCTTCTGGGCCAGGTGACCGAGAACGGCGTTGGCAAGCCCCAGGTTGCCCTCGGAGTTCTCGAAGTCGATGGGGTTCACCTTGTGGGGCATGGTCGAGGAGCCGATCTCGCCCTCGACCGTCTTCTGCTTGAAGTAACCCAGCGAGATGTAGCCCCAGACGTCGCGATCGAAGTCGATGAGGATGGTGTTGAAGCGGCACACCGCATCGAACAGCTCGGCGATGTAGTCATGGGGCTCGATCTGAGTGGTAAAAGGGTTGAAGGTCAGCCCCAGGCCTTCGACGAAGGTGCGGGCGTTGGCTTCCCAGTCCACCTCCGGGTAGGTCGCCAGATGGGCGTTGTAGTTACCCACCGCGCCGTTGATCTTCCCCAGGATCTCGACGCCCTCGATCTGAGCGAGCTGGCGGCGCAGGCGGTAGGCGATGTTGGCCATTTCCTTGCCGAGCGTGGTGGGGCTCGCCGTCTGGCCGTGGGTGCGCGAGAGCATCGGCACCGCGGCGTGTTCATGGGCCAGCGCAGCGATGGCGTCGGCCACCTGACGCATCACCGGCAGCAGGGCTCGGAGACCATCGCTCAGCATCACGCCGTGGGAGAGGTTGTTGATATCCTCGCTGGTGCAGGCGAAGTGCACGAATTCGCTGACGGCGTGTAGCTCCGGGACCTCGGCGATCCGCTCCTTGAGGAAGTACTCCACCGCCTTGACGTCGTGGTTGGTGGTGGCTTCGATCGTCTTGATGCGTTCGGCGTCCGTCACCGAGAAATCGCGGATCAGCCCTTCGAGGAAGGCCGTGGCCTCGGCGGAGAGCGGCGGCACCTCGGTGATGCCGGGTTGCTCGGCGAGCCGCTGCAGCCAGCGCACCTCGACGGTGACCCGGGCGCGGATCAGGCCGAACTCGCTGAAGTGTTCGCGCAGGATGGCGGCCTTGGCGGCGTAGCGGCCGTCCACGGGAGAGAGGGCGGTGAGAGAGGAAAGAGGCAGGTCTGCAGCTTGCATGGTCGAATTCCGGGTGGATAGTGGGCGATGCGCGCGGTCAGTTCAGCTGGTCCAGGGCCTTTTTGAGGGCGCTGCGCTGGAAAACCAGCTTCCAGCGCCGCCCGCCCTGCTGGTGCCAGAGCAGGGCGAAGCGGATGCCGGCGAGCAGGATGGCGCGCACCCGCTCGGGCATCATGCGGTTCTGCAGCAGCGAAGGATCGCCCTGTACCACGATACGCGTCTTGAAAGTGGAGAGCGTCTCCTGATAGGCCTCGCCGAGGCTGGCGATGACGTTCTCGTGGGTAGTGCCGAAGTGTTCGGCCTGACCCTGGATCCGGGTCAGTTTCTCGCCCAATGCGTCCATCATGGCCGTGTTGCTGCGCAGCTTGTTCATCAGCAGCAGCATTGAGAAGCCGTAGCGCAGCACGGCGGGGTTGGCCTGCCGACGACCGATTACCGCCTCGAGCACTTCGAGGCCGCGGCGCAGGTTGTTGGGGTGGCCGCCGTAGATGGCTTCGAAGCTCTCGGGGCTGGTATCCACGGTGGCTTCGATGAGTGTCTCCCAGGGGCGTGGCTCGACCTGGCCGGTACGGGCCAGTTCGTCGACCAGGCTGGCCGCCTGGAAGACGCCGGCGAGTGCCAGCGCCTGGCGGGCCACCGGCGAATCCGGGGCGCGATGAATTGGGGTGGTGGCGGTCATGGGCGACCCTCCGTGGCGTTCCAGGTGTCGCGGATCACCCCGCCGCCGAGGCAAATCTCGCCATCGTAGAGTACCAGCGACTGGCCGGGCGTGACGGCGCGCTGAGGTTCATCGAAGCGCGCCTCCACGCCGCCATCCTTCCGCGTGTGGACGGTACAGGGCACGTCGGACTGGCGGTAGCGTACCTTGGCTGTGAGGCGTCCGGTACCGGTGGGCGGTTCACCGGCCACCCAGTCCATGGGCTCGGTGGCGAGGCTG
This sequence comes from Pseudomonadota bacterium, assembly GCA_051749645.1. Lineage (GTDB taxonomy): Bacteria > Pseudomonadota > Gammaproteobacteria > Pseudomonadales > Halomonadaceae > Halomonas. The sequence goes on along the minus strand of JBNJIT010000003.1, from coordinate 237,017 downwards.
TCGGTGTAGAGCAAGGGGTGATGCTTGCCTTGTACGGCAATCAGAACGTTACGCTCGAGATCCTTGGCGGCCACATACCAGGGCTCTTCGGGGTAGTCGGTCAGACCACCGATGCCCAGCCCCTGGCGCTGGCCCAGGGTGTAGTACATCAGGCCCATGTGTTCGCCGATCACGTCGCCCTCTGGCGTTGCGATCACCCCCGGCTGGGCGGGCAGGTACTGCTTTAGGAAGTCGCGGAAGCGCCGCTCGCCGATGAAACAGATGCCGGTGGAGTCCTTCTTTCTCGCCGTCGCCAGCCCATGGCGCTCGGCGATGGCGCGTACCTCGGGTTTTTCCAGCTCACCCACCGGAAACAGCGTGCGGGCGATGGCGGCTTCCGGTACGGCGTGGAGGAAATAGCTCTGGTCCTTGTTGGCGTCGAGCCCCTTGAGCAGGCGGGGGCGGACCCGATCGTCGACACTCCCCAGGGCCTCGCCCTGACGAACGTAGTGCCCGGTGGCGATCTTGTCGGCGCCGAGCATCTCGGCGTACTCCAGGAATACCTTGAACTTGATCTCGCGGTTGCACAGGATGTCCGGATTCGGCGTACGCCCGGCCCGGTATTCGGCCAGGAAGTGCTCGAAGACGTTGTCCCAGTACTCGGCGGCGAAGTTGGCCGTATGCAGCTTGATCCCGAGTTTCTCGCACACGGCCTCGGCGTCCGCCAGGTCGGCCTTGGCGGTGCAGTATTCGGTTCCGTCGTCTTCGTCCCAGTTCTTCATGAACAGGCCTTCGACCCGATAGCCCTGCTCGAGCAGCAGCAGGGCCGAGACGGAGGAGTCGACGCCGCCGGACATGCCGACGATCACCTTGCCAGGGGTGGCGGTCATGGGCGCTCACGGAATTGGTGGATCATAAATGGGCGTGGATTATACCTCATGTTGCTGCGAGGCTTCATCTGGTGAGGAAGCCGCTCGGGAAATCGACATAATTGACCGGCCGGCCAATCAAGGCTATCGTTGCCTCATGAACCCAAGATCCCAGACCCGTGACCCCGAGCTGACCCGCGTCCGCATTCTCGACGCGGCAGAGGCGCTGTTCGTCGAACATGGCTTCTCCGCCGTCAAGCTCAGCGAGCTGGCGCGCTCGGCCGAGGTTACCAAGAGCTTGATTCATCACCATTTCGGTAGCAAGGAGCGGCTGTGGGAGGCGGTCAAGAATCGCGCCTTCGAGCGCTACTTCACGGCCCAGATGGCCATGCTCGAGGAGGCCGGCGAGCCGGATGACGCCTTACTGCGCAGTTCGGTGGAAGCCTACTTTCATTTCCTGCGCGACAATCCCGGCGTGGTGCGGCTGTTCGCCTGGACCCACCTGGAAGGGGACAGCCACTGCGGTGAGCTCGACAACCAGCTCGTCGGGGCGGGGGCCGAGTGGGTTCGCCAGGCCCAGATGCGCGGCATGCTGCGCCAGGACATCAACCCCACCCACGTGATTGCCGTATTCGTGATGACCTGCACCCAGTGGTTCGAGGCCAAGTGTCACCACGAGCACTGGCCGGGCATGGGGTCCGACGAGGCGTTCCTGGAAGATTTCCTCAAGATCTTCATGGAAGGTGTGACGCCTCGTTCGTGAGCGTTTTTTTGCGTCAATAACTGACCGGTCGGCCAGTTCATAAAGGGGGGGGAGGTTATGCGAAGGGCGGCGCAAGGGAGTCAACTGGCCATATTGATGCTGTTGGCAGTGTTGCTGATGGGCTGTGATGAGGCTCCTGCACAGCTCGAGCAGATCGAGGAGCCGTTGCCCTGGGTGCGCAGTGAAACCGTGCGCCTAGCGCAGCAGGAGATGAGGTATCGCTTCCCCGGCACGGTGCGGGCCAGCGAGCGGGCGGCGCCGGCTTTCCTGCATGGTGGTGTGCTGCGTGAGCGGCACGTGACGCGCGGTCAGCACGTCGCACGCGATGAGCCCCTGGCGACGTTGCACAATCCGGCCATGGCGCCGGCGCTGGTGGCCGCCGAAGCCCGGGTGCGCGAACTGGAGGCCAGCCTGAGCCGCCTGAAGCGTGACGTGGAGCGTGTCCGCACCCTGCATGAACGCAACCTCAGTGCCGAGGAGGAGCTGGATCGCCTGCTTGCGGAGCGCGAGGCCGCCGCCCAGGCCCGTGAACGAGCCCTGGCGCAGCGTGACGAGGCCCGGTCACAGCTCGATGAGCTGACCTTGCGTGCTCCTTTCGATGCCGAAGTGACCGACCTGCTGATCGAGCCCGGCGATTTCGTTGCAGCCGGCGAGCCCGTCCTGAAACTGGCCGGGAGCGCCGGGCGAGAGGTCGAAATTCGCGTACCGGGGCGTCTCGTCGCTCGGGTCGAGGTAGGGCAGGAGGCCACGCTGACGGCGATGTCCAGGGCGCAGCGCATGGCAGGGCGGGTTGCCCATATCGGGCGTGCGGATGGCGCCATGGCCCCCGTCATCGTTGCGATCGAAGCCGAGCCAGCTCCGGCGCTGGGGGAGTCGCTGCGCGTTCGGCTTCCTCTGGTTGCGGAGCCGGTCATGCAGGTGCCGCTGAGGGCGGTGGTCGATCCCGGTGGCCATGCTCCGCACGTCCTGGCGCTCAGTGAAGACGATACGGTGCGGCACGTTGCCGTGAAGGCAGGTCGTCTGGTCGACGGTTGGGTGTCGGTGTCATCGGCAACGCTTGACCCCGGCGACCGAGTGGTGACGGCAGGGCAGGGGCGTGTGGAGGAGGGCATGCAGGTGGGGGTGCTGCCATGAGCTGGCTGCTCGCCTCGTTGCGTTACCAACGGCTCAGTCTCAGCATCGCGATGCTGCTGGCTCTGCTGGGCCTGGCAGCTTGGGTGGCAATGGATCGCCAGGAGGATCCCTTCTTTCCCTATCGCTTCGGCCAGGTGCTAGTGCCCTACCCGGGGGCGGAGCCGGAGCAGGTCGAGCGGCTGGTTCTCAATCCGCTGGAAGAGGAGCTGGCCCAGGTCGAGGACGTCAACGACATCATCGGCACCGCTCGCCTTGGCGTGGCCCATATAACGCTCGAGATGCACGAGCACGTCTACGACACCGATGCCGCCTGGGAGCGAGTGCGCATTGCCGTGGAGCGGGCGAGCCGTGAATTTCCCGATGGCGTCGGCGAAGCCGAGATCAGCGACCGGGACTCGGATGCCCACGGCATCGTACTGGCAGTGACCGGCTCCGATGACCTGCTCGATCTGCGCGAGGCGGCCAAGCGGCTGCGCCGGGACTTGTTCCGGCTCAAGGAGGTGGCCCGGATCGACCTGCTGGCCGATCCGGGGCAGCAGGTGGTGATCGGCTGGGACGATACCCTGGCCGAGCTGACCGGGCTCGATGCTCGCTCCCTCGGCGACCAGCTGGCTGCGCGCAACCTGACTGCCCCCGGCGGAAGCCTGACCCTAGGAGGACGCTCGCTGGTGCTCGATCCGCGCAGCGAGTTCGGTTCGCTGGAGGAACTGGCCGCCACGCCGATACGCACCGTGTACGGCGACCAGGTGCCTCTCGGTGAGTTGGCCGATGTGAGTCTCACCGCCCAGCAGCCGGCCACCGAGCGCATGTGGCACGATGGCCGGCCGGCGGTGGCGCTGGGGTTGGTGCTCTCCAACGATCGGGTCAACGCCGTGCGTTTCGGCAAGCGGTTGCGTGCGCTGGTGGAGGAACTGCGCCCGGCCTATGCACCGCTCACGATCGAGGAAACCTTCTACCAGCCGCGCTGGGTCGAGCGGCGGCTGGCGGAGCTCGGCTTCTCGCTGCTGCTGGGCATCGGCATCCTCGGCGCCCTGCTGTTCCTGGCCATGGGGCTGCGGCTGGGGCTTGCCGTAATGATGATCGTGCCCCTGGTGACCTTTTCTTCTCTGGCTCTCTACGCCATGGGTGGCGGCGTACTGCACCAGATTGCAGTGGCCGGCATGGTCATCGCGCTCGGCATGCTGGTGGACAATGCCATCGTCATGGTCGAGAACATCCAGTGGCACCGCGATCAGGGGCGCACGGCCATCCAGGCCGTCACCCGCTCCGTGCGCGAGCTGGCGACACCGCTGCTGGCCGCCACCGGCACCACCCTGGCGGCGTTCGTCCCGCTGCTGCTCTCGAGCGGCAACACCGCCGACTTCACCCGCGCCATTCCGATCATGGTGATGCTGACCCTGGCGGTGAGCTATCTCTATGCCGTATTCGTCACGCCGGTCTTCGCCGCCGGCCTCCTCAAGCCTCGCCTGCGGGCACGCCGCGAGAGGCTCCGGGCAATGGGCGGGAGCATCGGGCGGCTCGCCGTGCGCTGGCCGGCCTGGGTGCTGGCAGCGGCCGGTGTGCTGCTGGCGGGCGCCGTGGCGATGATGCCGCTGCTCGATCAGGATTTCTTTCCCGACACCGATCGCAACCAGCTGGTCGTCGACCTCAACTTTCCCGAGGGCACCCATCTCGATGTCACCGCCTTCCAGGCCGAGGTGCTGGCCACGGCACTGGCCGAACGGCCCGCGGTGCAGGCGGTGCATCGTTTCGTCGGTTTCAGCGGACCGCGCTTCTATTACAACCTGGTCGAGCAGCCGCGCCAGTCGCACCTGGCGCGGTTGGTGGTGGAAGCCGAAGGCGCCGATGATCTGGCGGGCCTGGTGGCATGGGTACGGGCAGTGGCTCCGCAGCGGCTGCCCGAGGCCGAGGTGGTGGCCCGGCGACTGGGACAGGGGCCGCCAGTGGAAGCGCCAGTGGAGATTCGTGTCTATGCCGGGGACCGCGCCGCGCTGGCCGACGCCGCCGGCCGTATTCTCGGCGTGGTGCGCGAGGCCGAAGGCGCCCGCGATGCGCGCCATCGTCTCGGCGAAGGACTGGCTACGCTGCAGGTCGAGACCGATGATGCCCGCGCCGCCGAGTATGGGCTTTCGCGGCGCGACGTAGCCATGGCGTTGGCCGGCGCTAGCCGCGGCGTCGAGGTCAGCACCTGGCGCGCCGGCCGTGACCCTGCGCCGCTGCTGGTGCGTGCGCCAGAGGGCGAGCGCTTCTCCATCGACGGGCTCGAGGGGCTTCGCCTGACCGCAGCCGACGGGCGTTCGCTGCCGCTCGGCGAAATCGCCTCCCTGGAGCTGGCCTGGCGCCCGGCGGTGATACAGCATCGCGGCCTGCGCCGCATGACGCCCGTGCTGGCCGAGGTGGCCGATGGTTGGACCTACGGCGGCGTGCTCGACGAGATCCTGCCGCGACTGGAAACGCTCGATCTGCCGCGCGGGGTTGGCTATACCGTCGGGGGAGCGGCGGAGTCGGCCGGCGATGCCAACACCGCACTGTTTCAGACGCTGCCTATCGGCGGTCTTCTGCTGGTGGTGTTCCTGCTGGCACAGTTCAATTCCTTTCGTCAGCTCGGCATCGTGCTCGCCAGCGTGCCGCTGGCGTTGATCGGCGTGGTGCCGGGGCTGTGGCTTGCCGGGCAGCCGTTCGGTTTTACCGCCATCCTCGGCGTGGTGGCGCTGGTCGGCATCGTGGTCAACAACGCCATCGTGCTGATCGACCTGATGAATGCCAATCGACGCCAGGGGCTGGCCGTGGGCGAGGCGGTGGTCTCGGCGGTGGCGCGGCGCACACGACCGGTACTGCTCACTACGGCCACCACGGTGGTTGGCCTGGTGCCGCTGACGTTGACGCAGTCGACGCTATGGCCGCCGATGGCCTGGGCGATCATCTCGGGACTCGTCGCCTCTACGCTGCTGACCTTGCTGGTGATACCCGCGCTCTATCGTTTGCTGATGAGGGATCAGCGCTCGTGAATGACATCCATGGGATAGAACTTCCCGGCCAGGGCATCGCGCACTCGACGCATGACCAGAGGGCTTCGCAGCTGGCCGGCGCGCTCCAACGCTTCCAGTTCCTCCAGGGTCAGCCAGTGGACGCCCAGGATGTCGGGGTCCAGGGGCGTGCCGAGATGGGCCAGCGCCATGCCGAAGAAGCCGTGGCTGTGGAAGGTCTGGCCGCCGGGCGCCTGGTAGATGTACATGCCCAGGTAGTCGGTGATGCCTACCTGCCAGGCGGTCTCCTCGCGCAGTTCGCGCAGTGCCGCCTCGCGGATGCGTTCGCCGGGCTCCAGGTGTCCGGCCGGCTGGTTGAAACGCGTCTCCCCGCCGTTGGGACGCTCTTCCACCACCAGGAAACGGCCGGCGCGTTCTACCACGGTGGCCACGGTGACGTGGGGCTGCCAGCGATTCATCGGCGCCTCCTTCGGGGTGACGAGCGGCGTGGAGCATGGAGCACTTCGCGTCGCCACCGGCCAGGCGCCAGCCCGTCGAGCCGCCAGGGGCCGATGGCAACGCGCACCAGGCGCAGGGTGGGATGACCGACGTGCGCCGTCATGCGGCGTACCTGACGGTTGCGTCCTTCAGTGATGGTGAGCTCGAGCCAGGTGGTAGTCGGGTGGCGCCTGGCAGACACCGGCGGTTTGCGTTCGGGCAGCCCGGGCGCGTCGAGCCGACGCACCTTGGCGGGTCGGGTCGGGCCGTCGTTGAGTTCGACGCCGCGGCGCAGGGCGGCCAGGGCGGCTTCGCCGGGAGTGCCCTCGACCTGGACCCGATAGGTCTTGGGCTGCTTGTGGCGCGGATCGCTGATGCGATGGATCAGTTCGCCGTCGCCCGAGAGCAGCAGAAGACCTTCCGAGTCGTAGTCGAGCCGGCCGGCGGGATAGATCCCCGGAACGTCGATGACCTCGGCCAGGGTCGCGCGCCGCTCAACCTCGCCGCGCTGGCGGTCAGTGAACTGCGAGAGCATGCGGTAGGGTTTGTGCAGCAGGTACAGTGCGCTCATTCGACCAAGGTCTTGCTACCATGGATTGTCGACAAATCTAGCTCCAAGCCTACTCCGATCCGCACGGTGAATGCTATACTCCGCGCTCCACTGAACAGACCAGACAGGGGAGTTCTCAATGGGGTTCCAGAAAATCGTCGTCCCTGAAGGCGGCCAGAAGATCACCGTCAACGCTGACAACACCCTGAACGTGCCGAACGAGCCGATCATTCCGTTCATCGAGGGTGATGGTATCGGCGTGGACGTGACGCCAGCCATGAAGATCGCCATCGATTCGGCCGTGCAGAAGGCATACGGCGGTGAGCGCAAGATCCACTGGATGGAGGTCTACGCTGGCGAGAAGGCCACCCAGGTCTACGACGCCGACACCTGGCTGCCCGAGGAGACCCTGGAAGTCGTCAAGGACTACGTCGTTTCCATCAAGGGCCCGCTGACCACCCCGGTAGGCGGCGGCATCCGCTCCCTGAACGTGGCCCTGCGCCAGAAGCTCGACCTGTACACTTGCCTGCGCCCGGTGCGCTGGTTCGAGGGCGTGCCGAGCCCGGTGAAGAAGCCCGCCGACGTCGACATGGTGATCTTCCGCGAGAACTCCGAGGACATCTATGCCGGCATCGAGTGGAAGGCCGGTACCCCGGAAGCCGACAAAGTGATCAAGTTCCTGCGCGAAGAGATGGGCGTCCAGAACATCCGCTTCCCCGAGAACTGCGGCATCGGCGTCAAGCCGGTTTCCGAGGAAGGCACCAAGCGTCTGGTGCGTCAGGCCCTGCAGTACGCCGTGGACAACGACCGCGAGTCGGTGACCCTGGTGCACAAGGGCAACATCATGAAGTTCACCGAAGGCTCCTTCAAGGATTGGGGCTATGAGCTGGCCAAGGAGGAGTTCGGTGCCGAACTGCTCGACGGCGGCCCCTGGATGACCTTCAAGAATCCCAAGTCCGGCAAGGACATCGTGGTCAAGGACGTGATCGCCGACGCCATGCTGCAGCAGATCCTGCTGCGTCCGGCCGAGTACGACGTCATCGCTACCCTGAACCTCAACGGCGACTACCTTTCCGACGCCCTGGCGGCCGAGGTGGGCGGCATCGGCATCGCACCGGGTGCCAACCTCTCCGACGCCGTTGGCATGTTCGAGGCCACCCACGGCACCGCGCCGAAGTATGCCGGCCAGGACAAGGTGAACCCCGGCTCGCTGATTCTTTCCGCCGAGATGATGCTGCGCCACATGGGCTGGTTCGAGGCGGCCGATCTGGTGCTCAAGGGCATGGAAAAAGCCATCTCCAAGGGCGAGGTGACCTACGATTTCCATCGCCTGATGGATGATGCCAAGCTACTCAAGTGTTCCGAATTCGGTCAGGCCGTCGCCGACAACATGTAACGGCGGTTGCGTGGCTTGGGCCCCTGTCCGCCAGACGGTGGACAGGGGCTCTTGCGTTGGAACCTGCTGCCGCTGCGGTAGATGAAGGGAAATTCGGTGAACCCCGCCGGCGCCATGCCGTCCAATTGCATTGGAGGTGCCTGATGGCGCGCGGCTTGTCGAGAGGGTGTGTGGCTCTTATGTTCAAGACGGATGGTCCTCCGGACTGGCTGGTGATGGGCAGTGTCGCGGGTATGACGCAGCCCTCGCAGCCCCAGGAGGATGATGACGACGACCTGTCCGTGCAGTCCTCGGACCCCGAGCTGGCCCGCCCGCCGATGTACAAGGTGGTGTTGCACAACGATGACTTCACCCCCATGGAGTTCGTGGTGGAGGTGCTGCAGACCTTTTTCCACATGGATGGCGAGACGGCGGTGCAGGTCATGATGACGGTGCATACCCGGGGCAAGGCCACCTGCGGCATTTTTACCCGCGATATCGCGGAAACCAAAAGCCATCAGGTCAATCAATATGCACGAGAGTGTCAGCATCCGTTGCTGTGCGATACTGAAGCAACGGACTGACGGCTGGCATGGTCAGACGGGATGTGAATGGCGTCGTTGAGTGTCCGACTTGCAACGGCCGCGTTTGTGCCCGATGTTGATTGATGCCGGACTGTGAAAGATCCGACGCAAGCCCTAGGCGGCGAGAAGGGGACTGCCATGCTGAGCAAAGAACTTGAACTGACCCTGAACACGGCCTTCACCGTGGCGCGCTCCAAGCGCCACGAGTTCATGACCGTGGAGCACCTTCTGCTGGCCTTGCTCGACAATGCCTCGGCGGCAGACGTGCTCAGGGCCTGTGGGGCCAACCTCGACAAGCTGCGGTCCGACCTGCAGGACTTCATCAACTCCACGACGCCGTTGATCCCCGAGGATCAGGGCGATCGTGAAACCCAGCCCACGCTGGGCTTTCAGCGGGTGCTGCAGCGTGCCGTTTTCCACGTGCAGTCATCCGGCAAGAGCGAGGTGACTGGCGCCAACGTGCTCGTGGCGATCTTCTCCGAGCAGGAGAGCCAAGCGGTCTACTTCTTGAAACAGCAGAACGTGGCGCGAGTGGATGCGGTCAACTACATCGCCCACGGTATTTCCAAGGTGTCCGGCCATGGCCAGAACCCTTCCTCGCCGTCGCCGGAGTCCGAGGAAGCCGAGGAGGGCGGTGCCGAAACCAACGCCAACCCGTTGACCGGCTACGCCACCAACCTCAACGAGCAGGCACGGCTGGGCAAGATCGATCCGCTGATCGGCCGCGACCATGAGCTCGAGCGCGTCATCCAGATCCTGGCGCGGCGGCGCAAGAACAACCCGCTGCTGGTGGGGGAGGCCGGCGTCGGCAAGACGGCCATCGCCGAGGGGCTGGCCAAGCGCGTGGTCGAAGAGGATGTGCCGGAAGTGATCGGCGATGCCGTGGTGTATGCACTGGACATGGGCGCGCTGCTGGCTGGCACCAAATACCGCGGCGACTTCGAGAAGCGGTTGAAGAGTTTGCTCGCCGAGCTTCGCAAGCAGCCCAACGCCGTCCTGTTCATCGACGAGATCCACACCGTGATCGGTGCGGGTGCCGCCTCCGGTGGCGTGATGGATGCCTCCAATCTGCTCAAGCCGCTGCTCTCTTCCGGCGAGCTGCGCTGCATCGGCTCAACCACCTTCCAGGAGTTTCGCGGCATCTTCGAGAAGGATCGCGCGCTGGCCCGCCGCTTCCAGAAAGTGGATGTCATGGCGCCCTCGGTGGAGGACACCATCCGTATCCTCAAGGGGCTGCGCTCGCGTTTCGAGGAGCACCATCAGCTCAAGTACACCGACGGTGCCCTGGAGAGCGCAGCGCGCTTGGCGGATCGTTACATCAACGATCGTCATCTGCCCGACAAGGCCATCGACGTGATCGACGAGGCCGGCGCTCACCAGCGGCTGCTGCCGCCGGAGGTGCGCATCGATACCATCGACGTCGACCAGGTCGAGGCGGTGGTGGCCTCCATCGCGCGCATTCCGCCGAAGAGCGTCTCCAGCTCCGACCGCAAGCTGCTCGAGAACCTCGACCGCGATCTCAAGATGCTGGTGTTCGGTCAGGACGAGGCCATCGACAGCCTGTCGGCGGCCATCAAACTGTCGCGGGCCGGTCTCAAGTCGCCGGACAAGCCGGTGGGCAGCTTCCTGTTTGCCGGCCCCACCGGGGTCGGCAAGACCGAGGTGGCCAGGCAGCTGTCGCACATCATGGGCATCGAGCTGGTGCGCTTCGACATGTCGGAGTACATGGAGCGCCACACGGTGTCGCGCCTGATCGGGGCCCCGCCCGGCTACGTCGGCTACGACCAGGGCGGCCTCCTGACCGAGGCGATCACCAAGCAGCCGCACTGCGTGCTGCTGCTCGACGAGATCGAGAAGGCGCACCCGGAAGTGTTCAACCTGCTGTTGCAGGTTATGGATCACGGCCGACTTACCGACAACAACGGCCGGGAGGCGGACTTCCGCCACGTGATACTGATCATGACCTCCAACGCCGGGGTCGAGCAGGCCACGCGTCGTTCCATCGGCTTCCAGACCCAGGATCATTCCACCGATGCCATGGAGGTGATCCGCAAGACCTTCTCGCCGGAGTTCCGCAATCGCCTGGACGGCATCATCCAGTTCCATTCGCTGCCCACCGCCGTGGTGCGCAACGTGGTGGACAAGTTCCTGGTGGAGCTGCAGGCCCAACTGGACGAGAAGCGCGTGCAGCTCGATGTCGACGAAGCGGCGCGCAGCTGGTTGGCCGAGAAGGGCTACGACCCCGACATGGGGGCGCGACCCATGGCACGCCTGATCCAGGAGAAGCTCAAGAAGCCGCTGGCCGAGTTGATCCTGTTCGGCGAGCTCGCCGAGCACGGCGGTGTGGTGCATGTCAGCGTGGAAGACGACGAATTGCACCTGGCCACCGAATCGGAGCTGGCCGACGCTCCCTGACGGCGGAGCATCATCCGGCAACACGACACAGCGCCCTGTCTACGGACGGGGCGTTGTCTTGTGATGCGGCTTGCCGAGTTTGGATACGGGTACCGGCGTGTGGCGCTGTGGCGGGGTGCGAGCGAAGGCTCAGCGCGAGCGGTAGACGATGCGACCCTTGGTCAGGTCATAGGGAGTAAGCTCGACCTTGACCTTGTCGCCGGTGAGAATGCGGATGTAGTTCTTGCGCATCTTGCCCGAGATGTGGGCGGTCACCACGTGACCGTTTTCCAGCTCGACCCGGAAAGTCGTGTTGGGAAGGGTATCGACGACGACGCCTTCCATTTCGATATGGTCTTCACGTGCCATATAGGCGATTCCTCGCTGATGATGGTTGAAACCGACCGGTCGGGGTGCCTGCTGCACGTAACGACCGACCCGTGCCGGATAGCGCGGTATTGTGCCGCAAGGCGGTCGTCAAGGCAAAGGAACGCCCTTCTCAGGTGGCAATCATGCGTCGCCAGTGGCGGCCGTCGAGAACCTCCAGGGGCTGGTAGGCCTCCTTGTAGGCCATCTTGCGACATTCGCGGATCCAGTAGCCCAGGTAGACGTGGGGCAGTCCCAGCCGCTCGGCGTGCCTGACCAGGCTGAGCACGGCGAAAGTCCCTAGCGAGCGGCGGTTCCACGCCGGGTCCGGGTCGAAGAAGGTATAGATCGCCGAGAGGCCGTGGTCGAGGTGGTCGAAGGCGGTCACGCCGAGCAGCCGCTCGCCCAGGCGGAACTCCATCAGGCGGGCGTAGGGCTCGTCCAGCGTCAGGAAAGTGCGGTACTGCTCGTGGCTTGGCGGATACATGTCGCCGTCGGCATGGCGGGTGCGGATGTAGCGGTCGTAGAGCGCATAGTGCTCGGCATCGAAGAGCGCCGGACGTACGTGCCAGCTTAGATCGGCATTGCGGCGCCGTACGCGGCGTTGGCTACGGCTGGGCGTGAAGTCGGCGACCGGTATTCGCGCCGAGACGCAGGCGCTGCATCCGTCGCAATGCGGGCGATAGAGATGGCGTCCGCTGCGGCGGAAGCCGAGCAGAGCCAAAGCGTCGTAGACGCCCTGGCTGTGGGATTCCTGAGGGTCGAGGAAGAGTGTGGTGGCCTCGCGACCTGCCAGATAGCTGCAGGCATGAGGTACCGTCAGGAAGAAGCGCAGGTCGCGCACCGGCTGATGGGGCGCATTGCTGCTCACGGCGACCGCCTCCTATGTGAGTGCATGAGGTGTCGATGGACATGCGGCGTCATCGGGTTGCGGCCAGACCGGCAAGGGATGGCCGAAGTGCCGTTCCGCCGGGCCTTCCAGGCACTCTTCAAGATAGCCGATGAATGCCGGGCGAGCGATGTTCCGGGCACCGAGACGCTCCAGATGGGCAGTATGCATCTGGCAATCGATCAGCCGCCCGCCACCCGCCTGCATGGCACGCACGAGATGCACCAGGGCGACCTTGGACGCATCGCGCTCGCGGGAGAACATCGACTCGCCGAAGAAGGCGCCGCCCATGGCCACGCCATAGAGCCCACCTACCAGTTGCCCGGCCTGCCATACCTCCACCGAGCGGGCGAAGCCCATGGCGTGAAGAGTGCTGTAGGCCTGGCGCATGGCAGCGGTGATCCAAGTGCCCGGCTGACCGGGTCGCGGAGCGGCACAGGCGGCAACCACCGCATCGAAGCTGCGGTCGAAGGTGACCGAGAAACCGCCGTTGCGCAGTCGCTTGGCGAGGCTTCGCGAGACGCGCAGTGCTTCGGGAAAGAGCACCATGCGCGGCTCGGGGCTCCACCACAGTATCGGCTGGTCGTCGCTGTACCAGGGAAAGATGCCCCGGGCGTAGGCGGCAAGCAGCCATTCGGGTGTCAGGTCGCCGCCGGCGGCCAAGAGGCCATCGGGGTCGCGCAGCGCTTGCGTAACGGGAGGGAATGCGACCGGGGACTTGGGCAGCCAGGGCAGCATGAGCGGCGCTTCTCCGCGTGAATGAACGCTCAGTGTGACGATGCTGTGGCGACGTCTCAAGCGCGAGGTGTGCTTCCCTGTGCGCTGGCGCGTCGTCCCGGTATGATGGACGGTCGAGATCGATTCGGACCATTCGAGGCTTCTGCAAGGCGCCGCCGTCGCGGCGCGAGGGGGAAACAGTTGAGCGTGAAGGAGAAGCGGGCCTCGGCACGGGCCACGGCCGAACAGGCTCGAGCCAGCGCCAAACGGTTCGGACTGCGCCTGCAGGGGGCTGCGCGCGAGGGCGTGGTGATCGTGCTGCTGGCCGCGTGCGTGTTCCTGCTGCTGGCGCTATTCAGCTATCAGCCCACCGACCCCGGCTGGTCACAGCGTGGGCCTGAGACGGCTGTGACCAACTGGATGGGTCCCATCGGTGCCTGGCTGGCCGATGTGCTCTATTCGCTGTTCGGTGCCAGTGCGCTGTGGTGGCCCGGCATGCTGGGCTTCGCCGGCTGGTGGCTGGTGCGCTCGCGACAGGTGCGCTTCGAGTGGGATGCCACGGCACTGGCCGTGCGCCTGGGCGGACTCGTGCTGCTACTGCTGGGCACCACCACCCTGGGGGCACTGCACTTCTACAATCCCGACAGCCTGTTGCCCTATGCCGCGGGAGGGATTCTCGGCGAAGGCCTGGTGGGCGCGCTGGTTCCCCTGGTAGATACCGGGGGCACCGGTCTCCTGGCGGTGGCGGCCATGCTGTGTGGCTTTCCGCTGTTCAGCGGCCTGTCATGGCTGACTGTCATGGACGACATGGGGCATGGGGCGCTACGGCTATGGCGATGGGCGGCGAAGCCCTTTGGCCTGGTGCGCGAGCGCCGAGAAGCACGCGCTGTGGAGCGTGAGGCCGAGGTTGACGATGCAGAACCGGTAGAAGAGAAAGTGCCGTCGTCGCATCAGCCGCCGCATCGCCGCTGGTGGCAGCGTAAGCGGCGTCCGACCGCCGACCCGGCGGCAGAAAACGCTCGAGAGCCCGGGCTGGCGGACACCTATGGCAATGACGGCGATGTGCAGATCCCCTGGGAAGTGCCCGAGCGCACGCCCTCTGCCAAGCAGCCGTCGGCGGCCTATACCGCCCGGCCGGCGAGCCCCGCCGAGAACGCCGCCTCCGAACCGACCCGCTCGCCGCTCAGCGCCCGCCGCGACGAGCCGGACCCGCCGACCGCAGGCATGCCGCTGCGAGCCCGAGAGCCCGAAGCGACGGGCGAAGATGAGAGCCAGGGTGATGCGACTCCTGCGCAGGCGTCCGTGCCCGGCCGCGAAGAGTCGGCATCATCGCCAACCGTTCGCCGCGAGCCGAGCATGGGCGACTGGCAGCCAACCGAGCCGGAGGTAGCCGAAAACGAACCGCAGCTGCGCTGGGACGACATGAATCCGGAGGCTGACGCAGAGCGTGATGCCGCCATGACCTTCGCGCCGCCCGAGCCGGCTGAAGCCGAATACGAGGAAGAATCCGACGGTCCGGCGCGGGACGACCAGGCCGCCGGTCTGCGTACCTGGCGTGAGATGCAGGGTGAGACACCCGATACACAGGAAGCCGCTGCGGCCACGCCACGCCACGCCACGGCAGAACAGGGGCGTGATGCAGCGGCGGAACCCGAAAGCCCGGCGCTGTGGACGGTGGAGCATCTGCAGAGTCAACGCCCCATGCTCGACGACATGCCGGAGCCGGATGGCGAATTGCCAAGCCTGCGTCTGCTGACTCCGCCCGAGCCACACCAGCAGAACTACACCGAGCAGCAACTGGTCGACATGGCCGAGCTGCTCGAGACCCGGCTGCGTGAATACGGCGTCAAGGCCGAGGTGGTTCACACCTGGCCGGGGCCCGTCATCACGCGCTTCGAGATCAAGCCGGCGGCCGGGGTTAAGGTCTCCAAGATCAGTAACCTGGCCAAGGACCTGGCGCGTTCGCTGATGGTCAAGAGCGTGCGCGTGGTGGAGGTGATTCCCGGACGGCCTACGGTGGGCATCGAGATTCCCAACCCGCACCGCGCGATGATCCGCCTGCGCGAGGTGATCGACTCCGACCGCTACCAGGAGGCCGCCTCGGCGCTCACTCTGGCACTAGGCCAGGACATCGGCGGCGGTCCGGTGGTGGCCAACCTGGGCAAGATGCCGCACCTGCTGGTGGCCGGCACCACGGGCTCGGGGAAGTCGGTGGGGGTCAACGCCATGCTGATCTCCATGCTGCTCAAGGCTACCCCCGATGAGCTGCGCCTGATCATGGTCGATCCCAAGATGCTCGAGCTTTCCGTCTACGACGGCATCCCGCATCTGCTGGCGCCGGTGGTCACCGACATGAAGGAGGCCGCCAACGCCCTGCGCTGGTGCGTGGCCGAGATGGAGCGGCGCTACAAGCTGATGGCCGCCATGGGGGTGCGCAACATCGCCGGTTTCAACGCCAAGCTCGACGAGGCCGAGCGTGCCGGGGCCCAGGTCGCCGATCCGCTGTGGGAGCCGCAGCCGTGGCAGATGCACGAACATCCCCCGGTGCTCGAAAAGCTGCCCTACGTCGTGGTGGTGATCGACGAGTTCGCCGACATGTTCATGATCGTCGGCAAGAAGGTCGAGGAGCTGATCGCGCGGCTCGCCCAGAAGGCCCGTGCCGCCGGCATCCACTTGATACTGGCCACCCAGCGGCCTTCGGTGGATGTGGTCACCGGCCTGATCAAGGCCAACATTCCCACGCGCATGGCCTTTCAGGTTTCCTCCAAGGTGGATTCGCGGACCATTCTCGACCAGGGAGGTGCCGAGAATCTGCTCGGCCACGGCGACATGCTCTATCTGCCGGCGGGGGCCGGTCTGCCGACCCGCGTCCATGGTGCCTTCGTCGACGACGACGAGGTGCACCGCGTGGTGGAGGACTGGAAGCGTCGCGGCGAACCGGAGTACATCGAGGAGATCCTCTCCGGCGGCGTCTCGGCCGAGGCTCTGACCGGGCTCGAGTCGGATGCTGGCGAAGGCGGTGGCGATGCCGAGCAGGATGCCCTCTACGACGAGGCGGTGGCCTTTGTCACCGAGTCACGGCGTGCCTCCATTTCGGCGGTGCAACGTCGCTTCAAGATCGGCTACAACCGCGCCGCACGTCTGGTGGAGGCCATGGAGGCGGCCGGTGTGGTCACCTCCATGGGCACCAACGGCGCCCGAGAGGTGCTGGCACCGCCGCCGGCGGGCGACTGATGCTGTCTTCGTCGAGCGACAGCGAACGACAATCGTGCAACCATCCTGCAAGCGTCGGCGGCCATGCAACTCGTCGGCGCAGCGGCAGTCCGAGTCACTGGAATGTCGCGCAACCGCCCAGGAGTCCCATGACGATGACCGTGAAGAAAAGCCTCTCCGCGCTGGTCGCGGCCCTTGCCGTACCGATGACGGCACTGGCCGACGAGGGCGCGGAGCGCCTGACCGCCATCCTCGAGCCTCTCGAGTCCTACCAGGCGAGCTTCGAACAGTTGATCCTGGATGGCAGCGGCGAGCGGATGCAGGAGACCCGCGGCCGTATGTGGCTGTCACGTCCCGGCAGGTTCCGCTGGGAGGTAGACGCGCCCTACGAGCAGGTCGTGGTATCGGACGGCGAAGAGGTCAGCCTCTACGATCCCGACCTGGAGCAGGTCACCGTCCAGTCGCTCGACCAGCGCGTCACTCACACGCCGGCTCTGCTGCTGTCCGGAAGTACCAGCGAACTTACCGAGAGTTACCAGGTATCGTATCGCCAGCGTGACGGTGCCGACAGCTTCACGCTGGTACCCAAGGCCTCCGATACCCTCTTCGAGGAGTTGGAGATGACCTTCCGCGACCGGCGTCTGAGTTTCCTGCAGATGACCGACAGCATGGGTCAGGAAACCGCCATCGAATTCAACGATGTGGAGATGAACGCCAGCATCGACTCGGCGCGCTTCGAACTCGAAGTGCCCGATGGCGTCGATGTGATTCGTGAGACGCACTAGGCCCGGCTTCGCCGGTCAGAAGCTTGAAGCTGGAAGAGCGCCGCTTCGCGGCTGGAAGCTAGAAGAGAACCCGACCCGGCTTCGCCGGGAGCGGTAAGCATGAAGCTAGAAGAAAACCGCCTCCGAGGTCTTGCCTCGGAGGCGGTGTCATTTAGGCGGCTATCCAGCTTCCAGTTCGGCGCTACGCGCCGTCGTTCGCTTCGGCGTCGAGCTCGTCCCGCCACGCCATCAGTTCGCCGTAGCGCTTCTCCTGGCCGTATCCCGTCGGCTGATAGAAGCGTTTCCGGGGAATGTCATCCGGCCAGCAGTCGTGGCGGGCGCCGGCCGGGTAGCCATGGGGTTCGTCGTGGGCATAGCGATAGCCCTCGCCGTGGCCCAAGGAGGCCATCAGTTCCGTCGGCGCGTTGCGCAGATAGGTGGGTACTTCCAGGCTCGGCTGGGCGGCCACGAAGGTCTTGGCCTGCTTCCAGGCCCGGTCAATGGCGTTGCTCTTGGGGGCCACCGCCAAGTGTATAGCGGCATGGGCAATGGCGCGTTGGCCCTCGTAGTCGCCCAGGCGCAGGTAGGCGTCCCAGGCTGACATCGTCAGGGGCAGGGCACGCGGGTCGGCGTTGCCCACGTCCTCGGACGCAATGGCGGCCAGGCGGCGGACGACGTCCAGAGGGTCGCCGCCGCCCTGGATGAATCGGGCGATATACAGCAGCGCCGCATCGGGCCGCGAGGAGCGCACCGACTTGTGTATGGCCGAGAGCAGGTCGTAGTAGTGATCGCCCTGCTTGTCGAAGGCACTGGCCTGATGGCCGAGTACATCGTCGAGCGCCTCGCGCCTGAGTACCTCTCCTCCTTCGGCGGTGGTCTCGGTGAAGTCGCAGGCGGTCTCCAGCAGCCCCAGCGCCCGGCGCGCATCGCCGGCAGCAGCGCGCGCCAGCAGGCCGAGTACCTCGTCGTCCACATGGATCTGCCGCTCGCCCAGGCCGCGCTCGCCGTCGGCCAGGGCGCGGCGCATCACCTCGACGAGCTCCGTCTCGCCGAGTGGCTTGAGCACGTGCACGCGGGCCCGCGACAGCAGCGCCGAATTGACCTCGAAGGAGGGGTTCTCGGTGGTGGCGCCGATCAGCGTCAGCAATCCCGACTCCACGTGAGGCAGCAGGGCGTCCTGCTGGCTCTTGTTGAGGCGATGGATCTCGTCGAGGAACAGCAGGGTGGCGCGGCCCTGTGCCTGCATGGCGCGGGCTCTCTCCACCGCAGCGCGGATCTCCTTGACCCCAGCCATCACCGCTGACAGACGCTCCAGGTGGGAATCCGACTCTTCGGCGAGAATGTCGGCCAGGGTGGTCTTGCCGCTCCCGGGTGGCCCCCACAGGATCATCGAGCGCACCTTGCCCGTCTCGACCATGCGCGCCAGCGGCTTGCCAGGTCCGACCAGCGTTTGCTGGCCGACGTAGTCGGTCAGCCGCCGGGGGCGCATGCGGAAGGCGAGCGGTGCGGCAGCGTCGCTGGCCGTTGCGAAGAGATCCATGGGCTTGTCCTTGCAGAGGTATCGGCAACGGTGCCGAATCGGAGAGTTGGGATCAAGCGTTGAAATGTGATTAGCGGCCTTGTCAATATGACATTTGATGATAGGCGCAGTGAGCGCAAACGCACTAGGGTGATACAGCATCATTGGCCATGCGCGTCGCGACGTTGATGTGGCACTGAACCTGCCCCCGCTACGCGACTCCAATTCGATATGCCGTTCACCCGCAGGTAGTAGAGGAGGCTTCGACATGCCCATGCTGACCCAGCTGCGCCAGGATCATGCCAACATGGCGCGCATGTTGCACGTCCTTCAGCTCAAGCAGAAGACCCTGTCCGCTGGAGAGCGGCCCAACTTTCAACTGGTTCGGGAGGTGGTCGACTACATTCTCGACTACATGGAAGGCTTCACCCAGCCGCTCGAGCGCGTACTGGCGGAGCGTCTCCAGGCCAAGGAGCCCGACTGCCAGGTGCTGACGGAACGCCTGAGCTGCGACTACCAGGCGTTGCGCCGCCAGTTGAAGCGCCTGTCCAACGACATCGACATGGTTCTGATGGACGCCGTGGTCCCGATGGACCGCTTCGCCGACGATCTCAAGGCCTACCTCAATGCTCACCGCGCCTACCTGCGCGATGAGCGCGAGCTGCTGTTCCCGCTGATCCGCGAGCATTTCGATGACGACGACCTGGATCAGCTCGCCGAGGCGCTGCCGGAAGGCGCCGCAGCCGAGCTGGAACGGCTCCAGCAGGCGTATCCCGAACTCTATGCCGAGCTGAAGGAGGCTCCCGAGCCTGCCACCTGAGTCACTCGCGGGACCGCTGCAGGCTTTGCCTGACGCCCAGGGCTGCTAGAATGGGCGCCTCGTTGCCGCGGAGCCCTGCTGCATGATCCCCGTTTCGCTCCGCTCCCGTCGGTTCTGCCGGCGGGAGCGCTTCACCGGATGGACCCTCGCTGCCCCATGCCCGGCCCGATCCTGATCTTCGACTCCGGGGTCGGCGGCCTGTCGGTGGTCGCCGAACTGCGTCGCCAGCTACCCGGCGCGGCGCTGGTCTACGCTTGCGACAACGCCATGCTGCCCTATGGTCTCCGCCCCGATGCCTGGTTGGTGGCGCGCATCCTGGCGGTGTGCGAGGCGGCCGTGGCGGCCAGCGGCTGTGCGGCGCTGGTGGTGGCCTGCAATACGGCCAGTACCCTGGCACTCGATGCGCTGCGCGCGCGACTCTGCGTGCCGGTGGTGGGTACGGTACCGGCCATCAAGCCGGCTGCCCGACTCAGTCGAAACCGCCATGTTGCCCTGCTGGCGACCAGTGCCACCGTGGTGCGACCCTACACGGAGCGGTTGATCCGCGAATTCGCCAGCGATTGCCGGGTGGAACGCGTGGCAGCCGATGGCTTGGTGGTACAGGCCGAGCGCCAGGTGGCGGGAGAGGCGGTCGACGAGGATGCCATCCGAGCGGCGCTGGCCCCGCTGTGGCGGTCGCCCACGCTGGATACCCTGGTGCTGGGCTGCACGCATTTTCCGCTACTGCATCGCGAGATCGCCGCGGCAGCTCCCTGGCCGGTAACGCTGGTCGATTCCAGTGCCGCGATCGCCCGCCGCACGGGCCAGGTAGTGGGCGACATCGCTGCGCATCGCGGGGTGGATGCGAGCCTGGCCACTGCGCCTGATGCGCGCCTGGCTCGCGCATTGGCCCGCTTTCAGTTTGCCGAACCGCGCCTGCTGACCGTCGGTTGAGCGTCCCTTGCATTTTCCTTTGCCGTTACCCGACCGGAGTTGCCGTGTCCATTCCCGTTGTCGACCCGCCCCGCTATGACCACCAGCTCGCTGCCAAGTGCCAGCGTATCCGCCGGCAGTTCGCACGTTTCGCACCGCCCGATCCCGAGGTCTTTCCCTCGCCGCCGAGCCACTTTCGGCAACGCTGCGAGTTTCGCATCTGGCATGCTGGGGACGACCTCTTCTACGCTATGTTCGACGTCGACTCCGACGATCCGGCCCACAAGCGGGTGGTGCGCCTCGACCAGTATCCGGTGGCCAGCCGGCGCATCAATGCGCTGATGCCGCGCCTGCGCGAAGTGCTGCTGGAAAGCCCGGTGCTGCGTCACAAGCTCTTCCAGGTGGAGTTTCTCACCACGCTCTCCGGCGCGGCGCTGGTCACGCTGATCTACCACCGCCAGTTGGATGACGCCTGGGAGGTCGAGGCCCGCCAGCTACAGGAGCGGCTGGGTATCGACATCATCGGGCGGGCCCGCAAGCAGCGCCTGGTGCTCTCCCGCGATCATGTCTGGGAGCGGCTCGAGGTGGAGGGGCAGCCCTTCCACTACCAACAGGTGGAGAACAGCTTCACCCAGCCCAACGCCGAGGTGTGTCGCTCCATGCTCGCCTGGGCGCGCGATGCGACGCGGGGCAGTCAAGGTGGTGATCTGGTGGAGCTGTATTGCGGCAATGGCAACTTCACCGTGGCACTCGCCGGGAACTTCCGCCGCGTGGTAGCCACGGAAATCTCGCGGGTGTCGGTGGCCAGCGCGCAGCAGAACTTGGCGGCCAACGGCATCGACAACGTGCATGTGGCGCGCATGTCCGCCGAGGAGTTCGCCGAGGCCTTGGCCGGCGAGAAGACGGGGCGACGAGTGGCCGCCATGGCGCTCGACGATCATGACTTCTCCACCGTGCTGGTCGACCCGCCGCGAGCCGGCCTCGATGAGGCGAGCTGCCGTCAACTGAGCGAGTATCGGCGGATCGTCTATATTTCATGCAACCCCGATACGTTGGAGCGCAATCTGGAGTTCCTCAGCCAAACCCATGACATCGAGCGTCTGGCGCTGTTCGACCAGTTTCCCTGGACCGGCCACTGCGAGTGCGGAGTGCTTTTGGTTCGCCGTGAAGCCTGAGCCCCGCCACGTCTGGTGGGGAAGTCAAGCCGTCATGACGCCGGCAGCGATGCGTAAGCGACATGCTCTATGAAAAGGCCGGCATGTCGATGGGTTGTGATCGAGGGCTGGAGTAAGCTTGCGTCAGCAATGAGTCAATCGCTGGACACTTACCAGGGCCGCCGACAGCGGCCCGTGGCAGTCGAGGTTAGGGATGCATTACGAGACGATCGAAGCGGACAGGCAGGACATTCTCGATCAACTGCGTGAGCGGCTGGAAGGGGGCCTGGACCGGAAGCGCGCCGAGGCCGTGGATGCCTTCGCACGGTACTTCTACGCCACGGTGCCGCTGGAGGATCTGGCCGACCGACGACTCGATGATCTCTACGGCGCCACCCTGTCGGTGTGGCACTTCATTCAGCATTTCGACGCTGCCGAACCCAAGGTGCGGGTCTTCAACCCCGATTTCGAAGAGCACGGCTGGCAGTCGACCCACACCTTCGTGGCGGTGCTGCACGAGGACATGTCATTTCTGGTCGATTCGGTGCGTATCGAGTTGAACCGCCGCGGCCTCACCGTGCATGCCATCCATAATTCCGTGCTGGCCGTGAAGCGCAGTGCCAAGCACGACCTTCAGCGGGTCACTTCGCCGCGTGACGAGAAGGCTCCGGCTGCCCGCGAGTCGTTGATCGTCATCGAGATCGACCGGCACTCCAATCCCGATTTCCTGGCCGAGATCGAGGCCGGGATCCATGAAGTGCTGCAGGATGTGCGTACCGCCGTGGGCGACTACCCCGCCATGTGCGAACGGGTGAATACGGCGGTGGATGAACTCAAGGCGAGCCGGCCGGCCTCGGTCGATGCGGAAGACCATGTCGAGGCGATCGCCTTCCTCGAGTGGCTGGTGCGCGACAACTTCACCTTCCTCGGCTATGACGAGTTCACTGTCGAGTCGGATGCCGAAGGCGATCGTCTGGAGAAGGTGGCCGGCAGCGAGTTGGGGGTCTTCCGCCTCGATCAGCCACGCTATCGAGAGCGCATCCGCACCGAGCTTGGTATCGAGGGCCAGCGCTTCGTGCTGGTGCCACAGCTGCTGTCGTTCGCCAAGAGCGCCCACCATGCCAGGGTTCACCGGCCCACCTATCCGGACTACATCTCGGTGGATCGCTACGACGAGCACGGCCGGGTGATCGGCGAGCGGCGCTTCCTGGGGCTCTTCACCGCCACCGTCTACAACGAGTCGCCACGCAACATTCCGTTGCTGCGTCGCAAGATCAAGGCGGTGATGGACATCGCCGGCTTCAATCCCAAGGGGCACAACGGCAAGCAGCTGTTGCAGATCCTCGAGGTCTACCCGCGCGACGACCTCTTTCAGATCGACATCCAGGAACTGGCGCGCACGGCGCTGGGCATACTCGATATTCGTGAACGTCGCCGTGTGCGGCTGTTCATCCGCACCGACCATTCAGGCCGCTTCCACTCCTGCCTGGTCTTCGTGCCCCGCGATGTCTTCTCCACCGATCTGCGTCTGCGCATCCAGGATCTGCTCTGCGAGGAGCTCGACGCCACCTTCGGCGACTTCAACACTTACCTCTCGGAATCGGTACTGGCGCGCATCCAGTTCATCCTGCGCTTCAACGGGGAGACGCCCAAGGACGTCGATATCCGGCGGCTCGAGGCCAAGGTGGCGCGCTTGGCGCGCAGCTGGCGCGACGAGCTGCAGGCAGCCATGGTGGAAGGCTATGGCGAGGAGCAGGCGAATCACTTGATGGACCGCTTCCGCGACGCCTTCCCGGCCAGCTACCGCGACGACTACGGTGCGCGTACGGCGGTGTTCGACGTTCACCATCTGATCGAGCTCGACGACGGCAAGGATCTGACGTTGTCGCTCTATCGCCTGCTGGAGGAGGAGAGCAGCGGAGTCAACCTCAAGTTGTTCCACCGTAGTCGCCCGATCCCGCTCTCCGACGTGTTGCCGATGATGGAGAATCTGGGGCTGCGGGTGATCGGCGAGCGGCCCTACGAGATCGAGACGGCGGAAGGGACCTACTGGATTCACGACTTCGACCTGGAGCACCATACCAGCGTCGAAGTCAGCCTGCAGTCGATGCGCGAGCCTTTCATCGAGGCCTTCCAGCGCATCTGGGCCGGCGAGGCAGACAACGACGCCTTCAACCGCCTGGTGATCGCCGCCAACCTCGACTGGCGTGAGGTGGCGATGCTGCGCGGCTATGCGCGCTACTTGAAGCAGATTCGCTTCGGCATGTCCCAGGATTACATCGCCACCACCCTGGCCAATCATCCCGAGATCACCCGCGAGCTGGTACGTCTGTTCGAGCTGCGTTTCCACCCGCGGCAGCGCGGCGGGGCGGAGGCGATCGATGCCAGCGTGGAGCGCATCGTTCGCCACCTGGATGACGTGGCGAGCCTCAACGACGATCAACTGCTGCGCCGTTACATGGAACTCATGCTGGCCACGCTGCGCACCAACTATTATCAGACCACGCCGGATGGGCGCATCAAGGACTACATCGCCTTCAAGCTGGATCCCATGCGGGTCACCAACATGCCGCGTCCGCGGCCGGTCTATGAGATATTCGTCTGTTCGCCACGGGTGGAGGGCGTGCACCTGCGTGGCGGCAAGGTGGCCCGCGGCGGGCTGCGCTGGTCCGATCGCCATGAGGACTTCCGCACCGAAGTGCTGGGACTGGTCAAGGCACAGCAGGTCAAGAATGCGGTGATCGTGCCGGTGGGGGCCAAGGGCGGCTTTGTGTGCAAACGCCTGCCCGAGGGCGGCGATCGCCAGGCCATCCAGCAGGAGGGCATCGCCTGCTACAAGACCTTCATCCGGGCACTGCTCGACGTCACCGACAATCTGGTCGGCGGCGACGTCGTGCCGCCTCGTGACGTGCTCCGCCACGATGATGACGATGCCTATCTGGTGGTGGCGGCGGACAAGGGCACGGCCACCTTCTCCGACATCGCCAACGAGATCTCCGCCGAGTATGGCCATTGGCTGGGCGATGCCTTCGCCTCCGGCGGCGCCAATGGCTACGACCACAAGAAGATGGGCATCACCGCCAAGGGCGCCTGGGAGTCGGTCAAGCGCCACTTCCGCGGTCTGGGGGTGGATACCCAGCGTGACGAGTTCACGGTGCTGGGCATCGGCGACATGGGCGGCGACGTCTTCGGCAACGGCATGCTGCTGTCCGACAAGATTCGCCTGGTGGCCGCTTTCAACCACCTGCACATCTTCGTCGACCCCGAACCCGATGCGGCGTCCACCTACGCCGAGCGCCAGCGGCTGTTCACCTCGTCGGGCTCCTCCTGGGAAGATTTCGATGCCAGCCTCATCTCGGCGGGTGGCGGCGTGTTCAAGCGCAGTGCCAAGTCGATTCCCATCTCCAAACCGATGAAACAGCGCTTTGGCATCAAGGAAGACAAGCTCGCGCCCAACGAGCTGATCCGCGCCCTGCTCAAGGCGCCGGTAGACCTGATCTGGAACGGCGGCATCGGCACCTACGTCAAGGGCAGCGAAGAGAGCGATACCGATGTCGGCGACAAGGCCAACGACGCCCTGCGCGTCAACGGTGCCGAACTCAATTGTCGCGTGGTGGGCGAGGGCGGCAACCTGGGCCTCACCCAGCGTGGCCGCATGGAGGCCGCCTTCAACGGCATTCGCGTCAACACCGACTTCATCGACAACGCTGGTGGCGTGAACTGCTCCGACCATGAGGTCAACATCAAGATCCTCATCGACGAGGTGGTCAAGCGCGGCGACATGACCGAGAAGCAGCGCAACCGGCTGCTGGCCGACATGACCGGCGAGGTATCCGAGCTGGTGATCCGCGACAACTATCGCCAGACCCAGGCGCTGGACCTTTCCGAGATCCTTTCGCGGCTGGGCATCGGGGCTTACCGGCGCTTCGTCAGCGAACTGGAGGCGGCCGGCCAGATCGACCGCGAGCTGGAATATCTGCCGGCCGACGACGAGCTCCATGAGCGGGCCAACAATGAACAGGGCATGTCGTTGCCCGAACTCTCGGTACTGATCTCCTACGCCAAGAGCGTGCTCAAGGGCGAGGTGCTGGCGTCGGACGTGCCCGACGACCCCTATATCCAGCAGTACCTGGAGCGTATCTTCCCGCCGGTGCTGGTCGAGCGTTTCCGCGACGAGATGTACCAGCACCGTCTGAAGCGCGAGATCGTCAGCACCCAGGTGGCCAACGATCTGGTCGACCACATGGGCATCGTGTTCGTGCGGCGGCTGATCGATTCCACCGGGGCGAGCCGTGCCGAGATCGCCCGGTCCTACATCGTGGCACGAGACAGCTACCAGCTCGCCACGATCTGGGAACAGATCGAAGCGCTCGACAATCAGGTGCCGAGCCAAGTGCAGTACGCCATGATGCTCGACCTGATGCGGCTGATTCGGCGGGCGACCCGCTGGTTCCTGCGTCAGCGGATGGGGTTGTCGACCCGCGATGCCATCGAATACTTCGCTCCTCGGGTAGCCCAGCTCCAGGAGGGCATCGGCGATCTGCTGCGCGGCGAAGAACGGGCTCAATGGGAAACGCGCCGTGATGAGTTGCTCGAGGTCGGTGTGCCCGAAGGGCTCGCGGCCACGGTGGCAGCTGCCGGCAGCCTGTATAGCGCGCTGGGCATCATTCAGGCCGCCCGCCAGTCCGACGAGAAGCCGCAGCGGGTGGCCGAGATCTTCTATGAGATCGGCCACCGCCTCGAGCTGCCGTGGATGCTCCAGCAGGTGACCAACCTCAAGGTGCGCGACAGCTGGCAGGCCCAGGCGCGGGAAACCTTTCGCGACGACATCGACCGCCAGCAGCTGGCGCTCACCGTCAGCGTGCTCAAGGCCGAGGAGGGCGGCCGTGATGCGGACGAGCGTGTCGCCCACTGGCTTGATCAGCACCGCCATCTGCATGAGCGCTGGTGCCGCCTGGTCAGTGAGGTGCGTGGCGGCAGCCAGGGCGGCTTCCCGCTGTTTGCGGTGGCCGTGCGCGAACTCGTCGATCTGGCGGAGAGCAACGGCGAGGGGTGAGTCGTGACGGGCGAGCGGGGCTGCTATACTTCCGCCCGCTCGTTGTCGCTGCCGTTCGGAGATGCCCATGTACGCCCTTGCCCGCTCGCTGCTGTTCCGCCTGGATGCCGAGACGGCTCACGGCATCGCCTTGCGCGGTCTCGACGCAGCGTGTCGTCTGGGGCTGGCCCCGCGCCTGGCCGGCGAGCGCATCGACGATCCGGTGGAACTCATGGGATTGCGTTTTCCCAACCGGGTGGGGCTCGCCGCCGGCCTCGACAAGAATGCCGACCACCTGGACGCCCTGGGCGCACTGGGGTTCGGCTTCGTCGAAGTGGGCACGGTGACGCCCAAGCCTCAGCCGGGCAACCCCAAACCACGCCTGTTCCGCCTGCCCGAGGCGGGCGCCATCATCAATCGCATGGGCTTCAACAATGCCGGGGTCGATCATCTGGTGGCGCGGGTCAGGGCGAGCCGCTTCGATGGCGTGGTCGGCATCAACATCGGCAAGAATCTGGCTACCCCGGTGGAGCGGGCCGTCGATGACTACCTGTCTTGCCTGGGAAAGGTGCATGCCCACGCCGACTACGTCGCCGTCAACGTTTCCTCGCCCAACACGCCGGGTCTGCGCGACCTGCAGTTCGGCGAGCACTTGGATGCGCTGCTGGGCACGCTGCGCGAAGCCGGTACGCGACTCGATCGCCAGAGTGGGCGGCGGGTGCCGCTGGCGGTGAAGATCGCCCCCGATATGCTGACCAAAGAGGTGGCGCTGGTGGCGCGCAGCATCGCCGACAACGGCATCGATGCGGTGATCGCCACCAATACCACGGTGTCGCGCGAGGGAGTGGCCGATCTGCCCCACGCCGACGAGGCGGGCGGGCTCTCCGGCCGCCCGGTGTTCGAGGCCGCCAACGCAGTGGTCCGCGAGCTGCGTCGCCACCTGCCCCGGCTGCCGATCATCGGCGTGGGCGGCATCGACAGCGGCGAGGCGGCGATCGCCAAGCGCGAAGCGGGAGCCGATCTGGTACAGCTCTATTCGGGGTTCATCTATCGCGGGCCGGCACTGGTGGCAGAGTGCGCCAGGGCATTGCGGGCGGCGACACTGTCCGGTGAGGCCTTGGCGCCCTCCGTGGGGCAAGAAGAAAGCCCATGACCGCAGTCATGGGCTTGGCTGAGATGAAGCCGACGTGTCGGCTCACAGGACGATCGATTGGGTGTAACGAAAGTGGAAGGTCAAATGACCATGGGATTCTTGTGAATGCCGGAGACACCGGTCATCCCGGCCCACTGATCCCCACGGCCTTCACGCCAACCGCTCATCCAATACTCGCGTATGTTGACATCCTGACTGGGACAGTCGTCGCGGGAGCGCCCCGAGATACCCGCTTTGTAGCCATGCAGATAGGCGCGCTGGAACCGATCACGTTTCTGTCTTTTCATCGGATGACCTCTTGTCAAGGTACCAATTTGGGCTGCACGGCGTCGTGGAGCCCGGCGTGCCACGCTCTCGGCAGGGAAACGTTTTCCACGGCCGAGCGAGTGGTAGCGAGCTCTTGGCTCGCCAACAGAGCGCATGCGTCCTGACAGTAGCTACTACCTCATTCATAGCGCATCATGGTGGCGACTGTCGACCTATGTTTCGTCA
Organism: Pseudomonadota bacterium; assembly: GCA_051749645.1. GTDB lineage: Bacteria > Pseudomonadota > Gammaproteobacteria > Pseudomonadales > Halomonadaceae > Halomonas. The sequence continues at coordinate 208,871 of JBNJIT010000003.1, read as the reverse complement.
TAAGATCGCCATTGAAATGCCATAAAAGGAATATGTGCGGCGTCAGCCGCCGGCACGAGAATCATGAACGAAACTCCTACCTCACTCTTCACCTTCTTGGCGACCTGTCCCCGCGGGATCGAAGCCCTTCTGGCCGACGAGCTGCGCGAGTTCGGTGGCGAGCCGCAGAAGAGCACCGTGGCCGGCGTGTACTTCCACGCCGATCTGGCCGGTGCCTACCGTGCCTGCCTGTGGTCGCGGCTGGCCAATCGCATCGTGCTTTGCATCGTTCGCGAGGAAGGTATCGTACAGCCCGACACCCTGCGCCAGGCCGTGGCCGCTGTCGACTGGGCGCGGCACCTGAGCCCCGGCAGCACCCTGGCGGTGGATTTTCACGGGCGGAGCGAGCACATCCGGCATACCCGTTTCGGCGCCCAGATCGTCAAGGACGGTGTCGTCGATTCCGTTCAGGCAGCCGGCCAGGCGCGTCCCCGGGTGGAGCTCAAGCAGCCTGATTTGCGTCTCTACGCTCACCTGCACCGCGGGCGGTTGACCCTGGGCGTGGATCTGTCAGGCGACAGCCTGCATCGTCGCGGCTATCGGCGCGATGTGGGCCATGCGCCGCTCAAGGAAAACCTGGCCGCGGCGCTGTTGATTCGTGCTGGCTGGCCGGCACGTGCGCATGCCGGCGAGGCGCTGGTCGACCCGCTGTGCGGGGCCGGCACGCTGCTGATCGAGGGGGCGCTGATGGCGGCGGACATGGCCCCCAATCTGAACCGCGAGCGGTTTGGCCTGCATGGCTGGGCCGGCCATGATGCGGCTCAGTGGCACGAGCTCAAGCGCGAGGCCGAGGCGCGGGCTCGCATCGGGCGCAAGCGCTGCCGGGCGCGCCTGTTCGGCTTCGACCAGAGCCCGCCGGCCCTCGCCGCGGCCAAGGCCAATGCCATGCGCGCCGGCATTCCCGCCTTGATCGCCTTCCACGGCGCCTCGCTTGGCCAGTTGCAGCGCCCGGAGGAGCTGGGCGAGGCGGCGCGTGGCCTGGTGATCACCAATCCGCCCTACGGCGAGCGGCTCGGCGAGCTGCCCGAACTGGTGAGCCTCTACGCCGAACTGGGGGAGGGCGTGCGGCGCGCCTTTCCCGGCTGGCGGCTGGCGGTGTTCACCGCCAACCCGGACCTGGGGCATCGCCTCGGCCTGCGCGCCGACAAGCAGTACGCGCTGAACAACGGCCCGCTGGAGGCCAAGCTGCTGTTGCTGGACGTGCCCGTCGAGAATCAGGCCCATGAGAACACGGCGGCCGCGACCGAGCGTCCGGTCCGCGGTGAAGGGGCGCAAATGTTCGCCAACCGCCTGGTGAAGAACCGCAAGCGGCTGGCCAAGTGGCTGCGCCGCTCCGGCGAGACCTGCTATCGGCTCTACGATGCCGACATGCCGGAGTACGCCATGGCCATCGATGTCTACGGCGACCGCGTGCACGTTCAGGAGTACGCGCCGCCGCGCTCGGTGAACCCGGCGCAAGCCCAGAAGCGCCTGTTCGATGCTCTGGCGGTGGTGCCCGAGGTGCTCGAGGTCGATCCGAGTCACGTGGTGGTCAAGCGGCGCGAGCGCCAGAGCGGCCGCGACCAGTATCGCAAGCAGGGTGACAGCGGTGAGCGATTCGTGGTGCAGGAGGGCCGGGCCCAGCTGTGGGTCAACCTTCACGATTATCTGGATACCGGGCTGTTTCTCGACCACCGTCCGGTACGCCGCATGCTCGCCGAAATGGCCGCCGGGGGGCGTTTCCTCAATCTCTTCTGCTACACCGCCGCAGCCACCGTGCAGGCGGCGTTGGGCACCCAGGCGGTGCCGGGAGCCGCGGAGAGCGTGAGCGTGGATCTCTCCAACACCTACCTGGCGTGGGCACGCGACAACTTCGCTCTCAACAAGCTCGACCCGTCGCGTCATCGGGTGGTGCGCGATGATTGCCTGCGTTGGCTGGAGACGGCCCACGCCGAGTTCGATCTGATCTTTCTCGACCCGCCGACCTTCTCGAACTCCAAGAAGATGACGGGCACCCTGGACGTGCAGCGCGATCATGGTCGGCTCGTCGATCTGGCCATGGCACGCCTGGCGCCTGGCGGCACCCTGGTGTTCTCCAACAACCAGCGCCGCTTTCGCCTCGATGATGCCCTGGCGGAGCGCTATGCAGCGCAGGATATTTCGGCCCGGACGTTCGACCCCGACTTCCATCGCAACCCGGACCTGCACCACGTGTTCGTGATTCGCCACCGGGAGGCCGAATGACCCGCCTGACGTTATACACCACCCTGGGCTGCCATCTTTGCGAACGGCTCGAGGCGCTGCTGGCGACACTGCACGACGGCGAGTATCGGCTGGACAAGGTCGAGATCAGCGAGGACGAGGGGCTGATGACACGCTACGGTGTCCGCATTCCGGTGCTGGTGGATGCCCAGGGGGAAGAGCTCGATCGTGGCTTCGAGCCAGGGCGCCTGGCGGCCTGGCTGGGAGCGCGCGAGCGGCTGGACGAAGCGGCCTGGGCACGGCTTCAGGACCCTGGCGAAACGGCAACCGGCAGGGCACGCGGTGCCGTCCTGCGTGATGGGCGACGCTACCTGGGTTAGTCCCAGCTTCCAGCCTACGACTCGAGCAGCGAGAGCTGACCGACCGCTTCACGGCCTTCGGTACTGTGGTCCTCGGCTTCCAGTACCTTGCGCAGGCCCCGCGAGGCCTGGATGGTGGTCTCGTCGGCGAGCCACATCATGGCCTGAGCGTGGTCGTCGGCCAGCTGATGCTTCAGCCCGCCGAACTGGGTGCCGATCTGCCCCCAGGCGCGACTGAATATCCAGTCGCCGAACATGTCCTGGTGGATGTGCACCAGCACGTAGTCATGGTCACTTTCCCAGCGGACGATCACGCGTACTCCCGGCCTCTGCCATCAAGTTGCCGCTTTGGCGGCCGATAATAGATGGAACTATTGTAATGCACTCGTTCTGCCGGACAAGCGGGCCATCGGGGTCTTATCGGGGTGGCTGGCCGGCTTTGGCGGGCACGACTCGTCCGCCACGCTCTCGGGCACAGGATGTGACATGAGAAAGGGGTTCGGTCTGACCGTCAGGCTGGCGGTGCTGACGGGGCTGCTGACGTTGGTAATACTCTCGACCATCGGCTTGGCGCTGATGTCGTTCGGCGAGTATCGCCAGGCACTGTCGCGCCTGTCCGATGAGTCGACCCGGGCCCTGATGACGGCCAGCCGCCTGAAGCAGCAGAGCGAGAGCATGGTGGGAAGCGGAGCCCTGCTGCTGCTGGCGGACGATCACTTCGGTCGCCGCCAGGCGATGTTCGAGATCAGCGACCGGGAGGAGTGGATTCGCGAACTGCTCGCGGAGCTGGAAGCGTCACCCGCGACGCAAGGCTCATTTGCCGAAATCGAGGCCACACTGGCCGACCTGGTCGACAGCTTCGATGCGCTGGATGCGCTGGTACAGCGCCGCATCGACACCCAGGCGCTGCGCCTGAGTCGCGGCCCCCATGACGAAGACAGCGTGGTGCGGCTGTATCATATCGAGGAGCGCATTGCCGAGCAGATGCGCACCAACCGTGCGCTGTCGATGGAGCTGGGCGTGGCCGTGGGGTATCACGTCAACCATATCCGTTCGCAGCTCGAGTCTTCGGTGAACCGGCTCAACGAGGAGATAGGCCAGCGCGAGAGCTTGCTTGCCGGCTTTGCCGGGATGGCGATGCTGGTACTGCTGGTGACGGTGTTCTACGTCAGCCGGTCGGTGGTGTATCGGGTGCTGCGTCTGCATCGGGCCATCAGCCGCGAGCGGCCGGCGCCGGAGGAACTCGATGTCGGCGGCAACGACGAGATTGCCCGCATGGCGAGCTCCATTCAGCGTTACATGCACAATATCAGCGATAACGAGCGACGCATCCTGGCGATGAATCGCGAGCTCGACTTCATGGCCAGCCACGATGCCTTGACCCATCTCTACAATCGCCACCATTTCGAGCGTGCCATCAATGAGCGCCAGCAGACCCTGGACAGCGAGCTCTACAGCGTGGTCATGGTCGATATCGACCATTTCAAGCGCATCAACGACAATCATGGCCACGATGCAGGAGATCAGGTGATTCGCATGGTGGCCAACCAGTTGAGCCGGGGACTGCCGGATTCGGCATTGTTGGCACGCTACGGCGGCGAGGAGTTCGTGGCTCTCGTACCGGGCTTTTCGGCTGCCGCGGTGGCGCCGATGCTCGATGCCATACGCCATACCCTCATGGATGCCGCCGTTCAGGTCGATGGCGTGACACTGTGGGTGACGGTCAGTTTCGGGGTGGCGCAAAAGATTCCCGGTGCAGCTTTCGGCCGATGCCTCAAGGCGGCCGACGAAGCGCTCTACGAAGCCAAGCGTCGTGGTCGAAACCGCGTGGTGGTTCGACCGTTGCGCCAGACCGACAGCGAGGGAGACGTCGATGGGTAAGCGAATCGCAGCGATGCCATCACTGCTGCTGGCCGTGTTGATGAGCCTGTCCGGCGCGACGCTGGCGCAGCAGAGTCTGCGGGTCGACCTGCAGCTCGAGCCTCCGCACCTGGATCCCACGCGCACGGCTTCGGCCACCACCGCCGAGACCGTCCACCGCAATGTCTTCCAGGGGCTGACTCGCATCGACCGCCACGGCGACGTTCAGCCCGGCCTGGCGGAGCACTGGGAGGTGTCCGAGGATGGGCTTAGCTATCGCTTGCGGCTACGCAAGGGGGTGCGTTTCCACGATGGGCATCGGTTCGATGCCGAGGTGGCGGCCTACAGCCTGCAGCGGCTGCTCAGCGAGCATGCCGGCAATCCTCAGCGGGTGCTCTATCGGGCCATCCGTGAGGTGGAGGTCACCGGCTCCCACGAAATCGTGCTCCATCTCTCGCAACCCAACAGCCTGCTGCCGTTTCGGCTGGGACTCTCTGCTGCCGTGATGGTGCATCCCGATAGCGTCCATACCAACGTGACCCGGCCGGTGGGGACCGGGCCCTACGTCTTCCGGGGGTGGGAGCGCGGCTCGGGCGTTCGCCTGGAGGCCTTCGCCGGTTACTGGGGCCTGGCACCGGCCATCGAGCACGCCACCTTCACCTACACCAGCAATCGTCTGGAGCTGGAAGGCGGTCTCGCCGAAGGGCTGATCGATCTCTATCCCGATGCCAGCAGCCTCATGTCGCACATGGCCCTGTCCCACCGCGCTGACTATCGGATTAAGGACGGCTTCAGCGAAGGCGAAGTGCTGCTGGCGCTCAACCATGCCCGCCAGCCCTTTGGCGATCGCCGCGTGCGACGTGCGCTATCCCATGCGGTGAACCGGGAAGCCTTGCTCGACATCTACCCTGCCATCTCCCCACCGTTGATCGGCAGCCACTTCTCGCCGCGCCACCCGGCCTACGTCGATCTGGCCGACCGTTATCCCCATGACCCTGGGCGAGCGCGCGAACTCTTGGCGGAGGCCGGCTACGCCGACGGTGCGTCGCTGACCCTGACGGTGCCGCCGACCCAGTATGCCGAACTCTCCAGCCTGTACATCGCTGCCGATCTCGAGGCGGTGGGCATCGAGGTGACCCTGGAACGGGTCGACTGGCCGGAGTGGCTCGAGCAGGTGTTCAACGAACGCGACTACGACATGACCATCGTGGCCCACGTCGAGCCCATGGATATCGACATCTATGCGCGTGACGATTACTACTTCAACTATCACGATGCGGATTTCCAGGCCCTGTGGGAGCGCATCGAGGCGGAGCAGCAAACGCCGGTGCGCCACTCGTTGCTGGGCGAGGCGCAGCGTCATCTCGCCGACCAGGCGGTCAACGTCTTCCTCTTTCTCAAACCACAGCAGGCGATCCACAAGGCGGGGCTAAAGGGCGTTTGGTCGGATGCGCCCATTCCAGCGGTGGTTCTCCAGGAACTCGAGTGGGAGTGAGCATGCGAATCGTCGTCGACGCCAACGTTCCCGCCGCCGAGACCTGCTTTGGTGAGCTGGGCGACGTGGTGCGCCTGGCCGGGCGCGACATCGATGCGCGCGCCGTGCGTGACGCGGACGCCCTGGTGGTACGGTCGATCACGCGAGTGGACGAATCGCTGGTGACGGGCAGCCGGCTGCGTTTCGTGGGCACCTGCACCATCGGCACCGATCATGTCGACGAGGCGATGCTGAGTCGTCAAGGCATCGACTTTGCCAGCGCACCGGGCTGCAATGCCGAAGCCGTGGTGGATTACGTGCTCTCGAGCCTGCTGACGCTTGGCGAGCGCCACGGCTGGCGCCTGGACGAGCGGCGTGTGGGCATCGTGGGCGTGGGCAACGTGGGCGGTCGCTTGCTGGCACGGCTCCGTGCGCTCGGCGTCGAGTGCCTGGCCTGCGACCCGCCGCGTGCACAGCGGGAAGGGCCTGCCGGCTTCCATGACCTGGAGGCGCTGATCGACGGCTGTGACGTGCTCTGCCTACACACGCCGCTGATCCACCGCGGCCCCCATGCCACCCACCATCTGCTCGATGCGCGGCGCATCGCGGAGCTGGCACCGGAGACGGTGCTGCTCAACGCCGGGCGGGGAGATTGCGTGGATGGTCAGGCACTGCGTGGGCGCCTTGCCGGCCCCGGTGACATCACAGCGGTGCTCGATGTGTGGGAGGGTGAGCCGGCCATCGACCCGGCCCTGCGCGATCTGGCCGCCATTGCGACACCTCACGTGGCCGGCTACAGCCTCGATGGCAAGCTGCGCGGTACCCATCAGATCTACCGTGCGCTCTGCCAGCGGCTGGGGCTTCCAGCACGGCCTGCCTTGGGCGACCTGCTGCCGGCACCGCCCCTGCGGCGGCTAGAGCTCGGCGGTGGGTTCACCCCGGAGGAGGCGTTGCGGCTCTGTGCTCGGGCCGTCTTCGACGTGCGACGCGACCACGACCGCCTGCTGCGTGAGCAGCACCGCCAGGGCCTGGCGCGTGGCTTCGACGCCTGCCGGGCGAACTACCCGCTGAGGCGGGAGTTCGCCACGCTCGGCATCGAGCTGGGCGAGGGCGCCGAAGACCTGGCGCCGTTGCTCGCCGGCGCCGGCTTTCGCGTAGCGCCGGGCTGAGTTGCCAGCCACGAGCCACGAGATACGAGATACGAGTTTCGGATTTCGCTGGGCGAGTTAGACTATTGCCCGCAGCCCGCAGCCCGCAGCCCGCAGCCCGCAGCCCGCAGCCCGCAGCCCGCAGCCCGCAGCCCGCAGCCCGCAGCCCGCAGCCCGCAGCCCGCAGCCCGCAGCCCGCAGCCCTCAACGGTATTCGGCTTCCTTCAGCGCCCGAATCCGGTCGTCCAGCGGCGGATGGCTGGCGAATAGCCGCTCCATCAGCGAGCGGGTCTGACCCTTGGTGATGGCCATGGCGCGCAGCGTGTCCGGCATCTGGTCGGGCATTTCCACTTCTGCCTTGAGGCGTGACAGGGCGCCGATCATGGCCCCCGAACCGGCGAGCTTGGCACCGGCGGCATCGGCGCGGTACTCGCGGAAGCGCGAGAACCAGGCCACGATGGTCGAGGCGACGATGCCGAAGACGATCTCGGCGACGATCACCACCACGAAATAGCCCATGAAGCCGAGGCCCCCGCCACCGTCGCTGCGCGAACGCAGGAACTGGTCGACCAGGTGAGCCACGACCCGAGCGAAGAACATCACGAAGGTGTTCACCACGCCCTGGATCAGCGCCAGGGTGACCATGTCGCCGTTGGCCACGTGGCCGATCTCGTGGGCCAGCACGGCACGCACCTCGTCCGGCTTCATGCGGTTGAGCAGGCCGGCGGAGACGGCCACCAGGGCGTCGTCCTTGTTCCAGCCGGTGGCGAAGGCGTTGGACTGCTGGGCGGGAAAGATGCCCACTTCCGGGGTCTTGATACCGGCCTCGCGGGCCAGCTCGGCGACGGTGTCGACCAGCCACTTTTCGGTAGCGTTGGAGGGCTGCTCGATGATCACCGTGCCGGTGCTGCGCTTGGCCATCCACTTGGAGATGAACAGCGAGATCATCGAGCCGGCCATGCCGAAGATGAAGCAGAAGATCAGCAGACCCTGGAAGTTCATGCCCTGGTCGCTGAGGTAGCTGTCCACGCCCAGCAGGCGCAGGGTGATGCTGGCCACCAGCAGTACCGCCAGGTTGGTGGCCAGGAAGAGCAGGATGCGCATCATGTCGGGATATCTCCGTCGATCGTCAAAGGGTTCGCGCCGTTCGCGGCGTTGCCAAGCCGTTGCTTAGATACGGCTTCAGCCGCGGGGTTTCAAGTCGTGATGTGGAACCGTTGCCGTGCTCATTGGCGATAGCGCGACAGGAACCGCGCGAAGCGGTCCAGCGCGTCGCCGAGCTGGTCGGCCCACGGCAGGGTGACGATGCGCACGTGGTCCGGGTCCGGCCAGTTGAAGGCGGTGCCCTGGACCAGCAGGATCTTCTCCTGCAACAGCAGGTCGAGCACCAGTTGCTGGTCGTCGCGGATGTTGAACACCTTGGGATCGAGCCGCGGAAAGGCGTAGAGCGCCCCCTTCGGCTTGACGCAACTGACGCCGGGAATGGCGTTGAGCTTGTCGAAGGTGATGTCGCGCTGGGCGAGCAGGCGTCCGCCGGGCAGGATCAGGTCGTTGATCGACTGGTAGCCACCGAGCGCCGTCTGGATGGCGTGCTGGGCCGGCACGTTGGCACACAGGCGCATCGAGGCGAGCATGTTGATGCCCTGGATGAAGTCGGCCGCACGCTGCATGGCCACCTGACCGGAGAGAATCATCCAGCCGGAACGGAAACCGGCGCAGCGGTAGCTCTTGGACAGACCGTTCAGGGTCACCACCAGCTGGTCCTCGTCGGCCAGGGCGCCGGTGGAGACGTGCTCGGTAGCGTCGTAGAGAATCTTGTCGTAGATCTCGTCGGAGAACACCACCAGGTCGTGCTCGCGGGCGATGGCCAGCAGCTCGCGGATCACCTCCGGCGGGTAGACGGCGCCGGTGGGGTTGTTGGGGTTGATGAGTACGAGCGCGCGGGTGTGGCCGGTCACCTTGGCGCGCACGTCGGCCATGTCCGGTGCCCAGTCGGCCTGCTCGTCGCAGCGGTAGTGCACCGCACGGCCACCCGAAAGGTTGGCGGCAGCGGTCCACAGCGGATAGTCCGGGGCCGGGATCAGCACTTCGTCGCCGTCGTTGAGCAGCGCCTGCAGCGCCATGACGATCAGTTCGGAGACGCCGTTGCCGATGAAGATGTCCTCGATGCCGACGCCGGGAATCGCCTTGCGTTGACACTCCTGCATGATCGCCTTGCGCGCCGAGTAGAGCCCCTTGGAGTCGCAGTAACCCTGAGCCGTGGGCAGATTGCGCATCACGTCCTGGAGGATCTCCTCCGGCGCCTCGAAGCCGAACGGCGCGGGGTTGCCGATGTTGAGCTTCAAGATCCGCTGACCTTCGTCCTCGAGGCGCTTGGCCTGTTCGAGGACGGGGCCGCGGATGTCATAGCAGACGTTGTCGAGCTTGTGCGATTTCCTGAACGGAGAAGGCGTGTCCATGGCAATTCCGAAAGTCGGTGGTGTCCAGTGGCGCCGGAGGGCGCCGGTTGTCTCAGGCGGATGTGCTGGTAGCCGAGGCATCGTCATCGGTCGCTGCGTCGGGGGCCGGGATATCCGCCGGTGTTTCCAGCGTCAGCCGGCCCAGCTTGCCGTGGCGCAGCTCGTGGAGCAGTACCTCGGCGCCGCGGTGCAGGTCCACCTCGCCGCCCGGGCGAAGGCCGCCACGCTTGGCGGCGATCTCGGCGAGTATGGCGTGGCCGTCGAAGCCGGCCAGAGCCATCAGGTCCGGCCGTTCGGGACCGTCGGCCTCGACTCGTTCGGCTTCCGGGTGGGGTGCGTAGGTCGGCAGCGTCTTCAGCTTGTAGCGTGCCTTGAGCGCCTCGGGGTAGCGACGGGCCAGTTCCGCAGCGGTGACCATGGCGACGTCGACGTAGTCGATGGCGGTGTCGCGGATGGCGCCACTGGCCGCTAGCCGGTAGGCGCTGGCCTGGTTCTCGATCTTCGGCCACAGCACCCCGGGGGTATCGACCAGCGCCACGCGGCCGGCGATGCGCACTTTCTGCTGGCGCTTGGTCACCGCCGGCTCGTTACCGGTCTTGGCAATGGCTCTGCCGGCCAGGCCATTGATCAGGGTCGACTTGCCCACGTTGGGAATGCCCATGACCATCACCCGCACGTCGCGGTCGGCGCGCACCGCACCGGCCAGTTCGTGGCACAGCCGGGGGATGCGCTTGAGCTCCCGGGCCTGGGTGGTGGTCACGGCGAGCGCGCGCATGTCGGCCTGGGCGTCGAAATGAGCGACCCACTCGCGGGTGCGCTCGGGGTCGGCCAGGTCGGCGCGCGAGAGGATTTTCAGCACCGGTTTGTGGCGGGTGAGCTCGGCCAGCATGGGATTGGCGCTGGAGTAGGGCAGGCGGGCATCGAGCACCTCGATCGCCACGTCGATTTCCGGCAGCGCCTCCTTGATCTGGCGGCGCGCCTTGTTCATGTGTCCCGGATACCAGCCGAGCATTGCGTGGTTTCTCCTGCCTAAACGTGACGGCCGCCCATCATAGCAGATGGGTGGCCGCCTCAGGGCAGGGGCGGAGGGTTATTCGCCGGGGTGGAAGGCCAGCGCCACGGAGTTGATGCAATAGCGCAGTCCCGTCGTCTCGGGCGGGCCGTCGGGAAAGACATGCCCCAGGTGAGCATCGCAGTGGGCGCACACCACTTCCGTACGCTGCATGCCGGCGGAGTCGTCGGAGCGCTCCTCGACGGCGGATTTCCCCAGCGGGCGGTCGAAGCTTGGCCACCCGCAGCCGGCGTCGAACTTGTGCTCGTTCTCGAACAGGGGCGCGTGACAGCAGATGCAGTGGTAGATGCCCTGTTCATCATGAACCCGATGGTCGCCGCTGAAAGGGCGCTCGGTGCTTCTCTCCCGAGTGACGCGATACTGTTCCGGGGTCAGTTGGGCACGCCATTCCGCGTCGCTCTTTTCGACCTTTTTGCGCATGGTTTCTTCTCCTCTCGGTTCAGGCTGTCCTGCCGGCACGTCTTGGCGCCACTTACATCAGACATCGTAGGCAGCGGTAATTTCCAGCCCCGGGGCGTTCATGGGAGTAGTTGACAGCCCCCCGGGGCTTGAGTAATATTCGCGCCACCTCGTTGAGGCGAGACGGCTGCGTCCCATTCGTCTAGTGGTCTAGGACACCGCCCTTTCACGGCGGTAACAGGGGTTCGAACCCCCTATGGGACGCCACTCTCCTTCAGCAGGTGCCGGATGCGGGAATAGCTCAGTGGTAGAGCATCGCCTTGCCAAGGCGAGGGTCGGGAGTTCGAATCTCCTTTCCCGCTCCAACTGCGTCCCATTCGTCTAGTGGTCTAGGACACCGCCCTTTCACGGCGGTAACAGGGGTTCGAACCCCCTATGGGACGCCACTTCCGGTAGCGTTAGCGATAGCATAGACTGTCGATCAAGCGGGAATAGCTCAGTGGTAGAGCATCGCCTTGCCAAGGCGAGGGTCGGGAGTTCGAATCTCCTTTCCCGCTCCAATTTCTGCTTCGGCAGAATGAGCCGGTTAGGTGCAGGGTCGGGAGCTGGTACGCCAGTCCGATCGAATCACCTTCCCGCTCCGATCTTCTTCTCTTCGTCCCATTCGTCTAGTGGCCTAGGACACCGCCCTTTCACGGCGGGAACAGGGGTTCGAACCCCCTATGGGACGCCACTCGTTGTCCTCTCATGCATGCGCCGCCTCCTCGTGAGCCGCTGCCTCGTCGTGCAGTGGCAAAACGCGCGTGCATCGGTCGGAATGCCGCACCGTCTTGAAGTGGTGCAGACCCGCCCCCATAGTTTCATGCCTTTGCGGCATGTCCGCTTCGACCCACCTGTTGCGAGGAGTTCGCATGGCTGAACCGGCGCTGTCGATCCGTGGGCTGACCAAAGTCTACGGCAATGGCTTTCATGCTTTGAAGGGCATCGATCTGGATGTTGGGCAGGGCGACTTCTTTGCCCTGCTGGGCCCCAACGGTGCCGGCAAATCGACGACGCTGGGGGTGGTTTGTTCGCTGGTGCAGAAAACGGCCGGCAAGGTCGAGATTTTCGGCATCGACATCGACCGTGACTTCGCTCGCGCCAAGTACCATCTGGGCGTGGTCCCCCAGGAGTTCAACTTCAACCAGTTCGAGAAGGTGATCGACATCGTGCTCGCCCAGGCCGGCTACTATGGCATGCCGAGGCGCGAGGCGTTGCCGCGGGCCCGCGAGCTGCTCACCGATCTGGGGCTGTGGGACAAGCGCAACGGCAGTGCGCGCATGCTCTCTGGCGGCATGAAGCGTCGCCTGATGATTGCGCGGGCGTTGATGCATCGACCCAAGCTGTTGATCCTCGACGAGCCCACAGCGGGAGTGGACATCGAGCTGCGCCGTAGCATGTGGGAATACATGCGCCGCATCAACCGCGAGGAGGGCACCACCATCATCCTCACCACTCACTACCTGGAAGAGGCGGAAAGCCTGTGTCGCCAGGTGGCGATCATCGACCATGGCGAGATAGTGCGTAACACCAGCGTTCGCGACCTGCTCTCCGAGCTCAACACGGAAATCTTCCTGCTCGATCTGGCGCGCCCCGTCGAGGCGGTGCCGGACATCGACGGTTTCGAGGTGAGCCGCGTGGAGCCGGCTCAGCTCTCCGTGGTGGTGCATCGTGGCCAGCGGCTCAACGATCTCTTCTCGGCGCTCAGCGCCAGGGGCATTCAGGTCGTTTCCATGCGCAACCGTGCCAATCGCCTCGAGGAAATGTTCGTGTCCATGGTCGAGCGGGGCAGCGCGACGATGGCGAGCGAGGCGGAGTCGCAGGAGGTGCGCACATGAGTGCCACACAGACCGCGATCGCCCTGTGGACGCTGGTACTCAAGGAGATCAAGCGCTTCACGCGAATCTGGCCGCAGACACTGCTGCCGCCCTCGATCACCATGTCCATGTACTTCATCATCTTCGGCAGCCTGATCGGTTCACGCATCGGCGAGATGGACGGTTTCACCTACATGGACTTCATCGTGCCGGGGCTGATCATGATGGCGGTGATCACCAACAGCTACTCCAACGTGGCATCGAGCTTCTTTTCCAACAAGTTCCAGCGCTCGGTCGAGGAGATGATGGTCTCGCCGATGCCCAACTGGGTGATTCTCAGCGGCTTCGTGCTGGGCGGCATGGCACGCGGTCTCGGCGTGGGGCTGATCGTCACCATCGTATCCATGTTCTTCACCCAGTTGAGCGTCGCTCACCCGCTGCTCACCGTCGGGGTGGTGGTGCTTACCGCCGCACTGTTCTCCGTTGGCGGTTTCATCAACGCGCTGCTCGCCGACAAGTTCGACGACGTCTCCATCGTGCCGACCTTCGTGCTCACGCCGCTCACCTATTTGGGCGGGGTGTTCTATTCCATTTCACTGCTGCCCCCCTTCTGGCAGGGCGTCTCGCTGCTCAATCCCATCCTCTACATGGTCAACGTCTTTCGCCATGGTTTCCTGGGGGTCTCCGACATTCCAGTGGGCTGGGCGCTGGCAGCCATCGTTGCCTTCATCGTCATCCTCTTTTCCATCGCTCTGTGGATGCTCGGCCGCGGCAAGGGCATCAGGAGTTAGCCATGCATCGTCCCGACATGCTCGAACATGCCCCTTTGGGGCGTGAATCCGCCTACCCCGAGCGCTACGACGCCGGGCTGCTCTATTCCATCGCCCGCGCAGCCAACCGCATGCCGCTGGATATCGACGAAGGGCGCTTGCCCTTCGTCGGCGAGGATGAGTGGCACGCTTTCGAGGTCTCCTGGCTCAATGAACGCGGCAAGCCGGTCGTTGCCGTGGCGCGCTTCCGAATGTCGGCCGATTCGCCCAACCTGATCGAATCGAAGTCGTGGAAGCTCTACCTCAACGGCTTCAACCAGATGCGCTTCGCTAGCCGTGAGCGGGTGGTCGAGGTGCTCGAGCGCGACCTGGGTCGGACGGCTGGCGCGCCGGTCTCGGTCGAGCTGTTCGGGGTCGACGACGACGCGCTCATGCCCCGGCAACTGCCGGGCGAGTGCCTCGACGACCTGGACATCGAGGTGACCTCCTATACGCCGAGTGCCGAGGCTCTCGTCGTGGGTGGGGAGGTCGTCGAAGAGACGCTGCATTCGCATCTACTCAAGTCCAACTGCCCGGTCACCGGCCAGCCCGACTGGGGCAGCGTGCTGATTCGCTATCGCGGCCCGAAGCTCGACCGCGAAGGGCTGCTGCGCTACCTGATCGGCTATCGTCAGCACCAGGATTTCCACGAGCACTGCGTGGAGCGCATTTTCATGGATCTGATGGCCCGGGCGCGCCCCGAACGGTTGCTGGTACTGGCACGCTACGTGCGCCGCGGCGGGCTGGACATCAGTCCCTGGCGGGCGACTCCCGGCGAGCGTCCGCCGAAGCCATTGCGCCTGGCACGACAGTGAATCCGCTGCCTGATAAAGTATCGAGAACGCTTCTCGTCGGAATCCAGGTTGGGAGTGATGCAAATGGATGCCATGACATTGCTGCACGAGCGCAGCTCCATGGGCAAGCTCATGGGGCCCGCGCCAAGCCCCGAGCAGCTCGAGGCAATCTACCGGGCGGCACTGCGCGCACCGGACCATGGCGAACTGCGACCATGGCGCTTCATCGAGTTCTCGGGCGAGGGGCTCGAACGGCTGGGTGAACTCTTTGCCGAAGCCGAGTACCGTGAAGATCCCCACGCCGAGGACAGCGTGCTGGAAGCGGCGCGCAAGAAGCCGCAGCGGGCGCCGATGATCATCGCGGTGATTGCCAAGGTCACCCCGGACGTGGCCAAGGTGCCCAAGATGGAGCAGGTCATCTCCGCCGGCTGCGCCGCCCACGGCATCCTGCTGGCCGCCCATGCCCAGGGGCTGGGGGGCATGTGGCGGAGCGGCAAGTACGCTTTCGACCCCACCGTGCGCAAGGGGTTGCAGCTCGAGGAGCAGGACGAGATCGTTGCCTTCGTCTATCTTGGCCAGCTCGGTGGTCGCCATAAGCCGCCGGTCGAGCACCGAATTTCCGACTTCGTCGATCACTGGTGCTGAGCGATGCGCGAGATCGGCGTACCCCATCCCCGGCTACCGCTGCCGTCAGCCGGGCAACTGGATGACATGGCGACTTTTCTCGGCTGGTTGAATGAGGCCATTCCTCTGGTCGAGCATCTCGGCATTCTTGCCATGCAGCGGAAAGACGACGCCCTGAGCTGGGACGTGGCGCTGGGGCCCAACCTCAATGACAAGGGCACCGGCTTCGGCGGGGCCCTCACTGCCCAGACTACGCTGCTTGGCTGGTGCTGGACCACGCTGTGGCTGCGTTCGCTGGGCTATGCCCGCGACGTGGTGGTAGCTGAAGCCAACCAGCGCTTTCTCGCCCCGGTTAACGGCGACTACCAACTGATCTGCATGCCGGAAAACGAGCGTGGCCCCGCGTTGCTGGAAAAGCAGCTCAAAGCCCGGGGCAAGGGACGCATCGCTCTCGTGCAGCGATTGTGGTGCGACGAGACGCTCTGCCTGGAAGCCCGCGGCGATTACGCCGTGCTGCCTGCCCGATGAGGCCGGCAGCACGGAAAACGGCTTGCAATCGCGCACTTAAGTCGATAGCATGTGCGCCGTTCTGACGCACAAAGGCGTTTACAGCCAGGCGTGAGAACCACAATGTGGAGGGGTGTCCGAGTGGTCGAAGGAGCACGCCTGGAAAGTGTGTAAGTCGAAAGGCTTCGAGGGTTCGAATCCCTCCCCCTCCGCCACGAATATCGGAAAAGCCGCTGATTTCAGCGGCTTTTTCTTTGTCTGATGAAGCGCAACTCTGGCCGGCTCCCCCTCATCCACCTATTCCGGGCTTCGCGCCTTGTCAATGCCATGCCCCTCGACGGCTGACCCGAGGAGTGTGGGGCTGTGCCCAGTTGTTTCGATGCATGTTGCAGTGCACAAAGATCTCTGTTATTGTGCACTGCATCAGAGCGGGAATCTCCCGTTCCATGATATCCAGAACCCGGAGGTTCCCATCATGACCAACGCATTCGCATTCGACGCCAAGCAGTTTGACACCGCTCAGTTCGAGTCCATGTTCTTCGCCCCGGCTCGCGCCTACGCCGCCCTGTCCGTCGACGTCACCGAGAAGCTGGTCAATGCCCAGCTCGAGGCCACCAAGGCCTATGCCGACACCGGCCTGGCGCAGCTGCGCAGCCTGGTTGAGGTCAAGGACGCCGCAGGCCTGAAGAGTTACCTGGAAGGCCAGCAAGCCGTCGCCAAGGAGCTCACCGAGCGTCTGCAGGGCGATGCCGAGAAGGTCGTGGCCCTGCAGCAGGACTTCGTCCAGGAAAGCCAGAAGCTGACCGAGAGCAGTGTCAAGCAGGCCCAGGAAGGCCTCCAGCAGGCCACCGAGACCGCGACCAAGACGGTCAAGGAAACCGCATCCAAGGCCAAGTAAGCCTTGGCCCGCGGGCCGCACTGACGCAAGACCCAGGCCGCCGATCATTGATCGGCGGCCTCTTTGTATGTGAGCAATGACCAAGGGGCGGCTACGGCAAGCCCCTATCGTCTCATGTCTTACCGGTCGGGCGGGCTGTCATATCGTAAGTGCCGCTGGCAACCTGTCCGGCTATTGGCCCAAGGCTCCGGTAACGCTACCCAGGAGATCAGGCATGCGGCTAATGCCCCCGGTGTGGTAAATCGGCACAATCTGCTATAAGTGTGGGGGACTTTTCGGATTGGTGATGGGATGCCCTTTCCTCCTGTTAGCCTGTCGCGCCTGCGACAAGGAGCGATGTTTGTGGCGCTGCTGGCTCTGCCGTTGACGGCAGCCGGCGATACGTTGCGGGTGGGGGTCTACGACAATCCGCCCAAACTGCAGCTGGATGATGTTGATCGTGTGTCGGGCATCCTGGGCGACCTGCTTTCGGCGATGGCGAGCCGTGAGGGTTGGCAACTGGATCCCGTCGCTTGCCAGTGGCAGGCCTGCCTGCAAGCCCTGCAGCGCGGTGAGATCGATCTGTTGCCGGATGTGGGCTGGAGCGAAGAACGCGCCGGGCGTCTGGATTTTCATGAGGTGCCGGCATTGCACAGTTGGTCGCAGGTGTATCAGGGCCGCGGCGAGACGGTGGAGACGGCACTAGATCTGGGCGGCAAGCGCATTGCCGTGTTGCAGGGCTCCATGCAGCACGGCTACCTGCAGCAACTGCTGGACAGCTTCGGTGCTGAAGCTGCCTGGGTCCCGGTATCGGGGTATGCTTCCGCGTTCGAGGCGGTACGTGATGGTGAGGCCGATGTCGCGGTCAGCAACCACTTCTTCGGCGGCTGGCAGGCCGCGGAGTACGGTCTGCGCGACACGCCGATCATGTTCCAGCCGGCGCGACTGTTCTACGCCAGTAGCGGTGGGCGGCAGTCGCAGGTGCTGGCGAGCATCGATGGTTACCTCGAGCGCTGGAAGGCCGACGGCAACTCTCCCTACTACGCTGCCTTGCAGCGTTGGCGGGGGCCCGAATCGGGCAAGACGCTGGTGCCGCCCATGGTATGGTGGGGCATGGCGGTGCTCGTGCTGCTGCTGGCCGTCGCTCTGGGCGGAAATCTCCTGCTCAAGCGTCGTGTGGCGGCGCGCACGGCCGATCTCGAAAAGGTCAAGGATCGCCTGTCGACCATCCTCGATAGCGTAGAGGCCTACATCTATATCAAGACGCCGGACCTGCGTTACGAGTACGCCAACCGCAAGGTGTGCGAGTTTCTCGAGCTGCCGGCCGAGCAGGTGATCGGTAAGCGCGACAGCGATTTCTTCGATACCGAAACCGTCGCCAACCTGCACCGCAATGACCTGCGCGTGATCGACCAAGGCGAGAAGGTCGTGACCGAGGAGGTCAAGATATTCAAGCAGGGTAGCCGAGCGTTCACTTTTCTCTCAGCCAAGCTGCCGCTGCGCGATAGCCAGGGGAACATCCAGTCGCTGTGCGGGATCTCCACCGACATTACCGACTATCGCGAGATCCAGGCGCACAACCACCGCCTGACCTTCTACGACCCTCTCACCGGGCTGCCCAACCGCCGCCAGCTGCTCGACCATCTGGAACTGGTCACCAAATCCATTCATCGCTCCAACCGCTATGCGGCGCTGTTGTTCATCGATCTGGACAACTTTAAGGTGGTCAACGATCTGCAGGGCCTGCATCGTGGCGATGAGCTCTTGCACCGAGTGGCCGAGCGGCTCAGCGAGGCGGTGCGGGAGAGCGATACCCTGGCTCGTCTGGGAGCCGACGAGTTCGTGCTGCTGCTCCACGACCTGGGCGAGGACATGTCACGTGCAGCGAGTGCGGCCGAGCGCGTGGCGGAAAAGCTGCTCGCCGCCATTCTGGACGCTCGCGACATCGACAGTCGAGGCCTGCCCACCACGGGAAGCATCGGCATCACCTTGTTCAGCGGCAGGGAGGCCAGCGTCGATACGGCGATGCAGCAGGCGGACATAGCGCTGCAGCAGGCCAAGAATGCGGGCGGCAATGCCCTGCGCTTCTTCAGCAGCGAGATGCAGTCGGCGGTGATGGCGCGGGTTCACCTGGAAGCCGATCTGCATCAGGCTCTGCAGCGCGATGAGCTGGCTCTGCACTACCAGGTGCAAGTCGACGGCGACACCCATGTCACCGGGGTCGAGGCGCTGCTGCGCTGGCATCACCCACGGCGAGGCATGGTTTCGCCGGGGGTGTTCATTCCCCTGGCCGAATCGAGCCAGCTGATACTCCCCATCGGCCACTGGGTGCTCGAGAGCGCCTGCCGTCAGCTGGCCGTGTGGGCCGAGGCGAAGGAGACCGAGGCGCTGACGATTTCGGTGAACGTGAGTTCCGTGCAGTTCCAGCAGGCCGATTTCGTGGTCCAGGTGAAGCGCCTGATCGACGAGACCGGGGCACGCCCCGAGCGGTTGATCATGGAGGTGACCGAAAGTCTGCTCATGGATGATCCCGAGCGCGTGCGCGATACCATGACGGCGCTGAGCGAGCTGGGCATTCGCTTCGGCCTCGATGACTTCGGTACCGGCTACTCGTCGCTCAACTACCTCAAGCGTCTGCCGTTGCATCAGCTCAAGATCGACCAGTCTTTCGTCCATGACCTGCTCGTCGACTCGGTGGACGCGGCCATCGTCGAGACTACCATCACCCTGGCCAACAGTCTGGGCCTCGAGGTCACTGCCGAAGGCGTGGAAACCGTCGAGCAGCACGAGTGGCTCAAGGGGCAGGGCTGCCACTCCTTCCAGGGCTATCTCTACAGCCGGCCCGTACCCATCGGCGAGCTGGTGCTGGGAGTGCTGCCATCGCCCCTCGATTCCTGATCCGCACGCCGCGCCAGTCGGGTTGCCATCAATGGCCGGTTGGCGCGTTGCTCATTTCGCGCTCCAGGCGGCGTGCCACTTCGCCCGGCGAGCTCGTGCGGCGGGCCAGCAGATCATAGGCCACGGGCACCACGAACAGGGTGAACAGCGTGGCGGCTGCCAGGCCGCAGAGAATCACCGTACCGATCACCAGCCGGGTCTCGGCGCCGGCACCGCTGGAGACGATCAGCGGCACGGCGCCAGCCATGGTGGTCACGGCCGTCATGACGATGGGGCGCAGACGGGTCACGGCGGCTTCCACCAGGGCCTCGTGGAAGGCATACCCTTGGTCGCGTAGCTGGTTGACGAACTCCACGATCAGGATGCCGTTCTTGGCGGCCAGACCCACCAGCATGACCAGGCCGACCTGGCTGTAGATGTTCAGGGACTGCCCCGTCAGGTAGAGCCCCAGCAGGGCGCCGCAGATCGCCAGCGGTACCGTGAGCATGATCACGAAGGGGTGCACGAAGCTCTCGAACTGACCGGCCAGCACCAGAAAGACCACGAGAATGCCCAGCCCGAGAAGGAAGACGGTGGCGCCGCTGGCTTCCTGGTAGTCCCGGGAGGCGCCCTTCACGTCGGTCTGCGCCTCGGCGGGCAGTATCTCGGCCACCGTGTCTTCCAGGTAGCTGAGCGCCTCGCCCAGGGCATAGCCATCGGCCAGGTCAGCCTGGATGGTGATGGCACGCAGCCGGTTGAAGCGGTTGAGGGTGCTGGGCCCGGCAAAGTCGCTGATGGAGACCAGACTGGCCAGCGGAATCAGCTCGCCGCTGCGCTGGGAGCGCACGCGCAGGCTCTCGAGGCTGGCAGGGCTGGGGCGGGCGCCGGGTTCGCCTTCGAGAATGACGTCGTACTCCTCGCCGTCGTCGACATAGCGCGTCACGATGCGTCCGCCCAGCAGGGTTTCCAGCGTTCGCCCGATCTCGCTGACGGTGACGCCCAACTGGGCGGCGCGCTGGTAATCGATGTCGACCTGCAACTGGGGCTGGTTCTCTTCATAGTCGCTGTCCAGACCGGTGATGCGGGGGTTGTGTTCACGAATGTGGGCAAGCAGGGTATCGCGCCATTCGGCCAGTTCCTCGTACGTGCCGCCACCGAGGACGAACTGCACGGGCTTCTCCACGCTGGAGCCGAACCCCTGTCGCATCACCGGGAAGGCGCGCACGCCGGGCAAGTCGGCGAGCTGCTGGCGAACGTCGTCCATGATCGACCAGGCATCGCGGCGCTCGGCCCAGTCGGCCAGGTTGACGATGACGAAGCCGCTGTTGAAGTTCTCGATGTTGCCCCAGCCGCGTGGCGCGCGCACGACCACCTTCTCGATGTCGCCCTCGTCGGTCATCGATAGCAGGCGCGTCTCGATTTCGTCCATGTAGTCGAGCATGTAGTCGTAAGTCGCGCCGGGAGGGCCGTTGACCAGCACCCAGAAATTGCCGCGGTCCTCGCTGGGCGTGTACTCGTTGGGCAGTTGTTCGTTGAGCCAGACCATGCCGCCAACGACCCCCAGGAACAGCGCCAGGACCAGCCAGCGCAACTTGAGAACGCGTTCCAACAGGCGGCGGTACACGCAACGCGAATGTTCCAGGGCCCACTGCACGGCGCGGGCCAGGCGGCCCTCGGTCATGTTCGAGCGGAGAATCTTGGAGGCCATCATCGGTGTCAGCGTCAGCGCCAACAGGCTGGAAATGGCCACGGAAGCCGCCAGCGTCAGGGCGAACTCCGAGAACAGCCGGCCGATATCGCCCTGCAGGAAACTCAGCGGCACGAAGACCGCAATCAGCACCAGGGTGGTGGCGATGACGGCGAAAGCGATCTGCCGGGTGCCGCGGAATGCGGCCACCAGCGGCGTCTCGCCGTGGTCGTGCATGCGGCGATGGATGTTCTCCAGCACCACGATGGCGTCATCGACGATCAGGCCGATGGCGAGCACCAGAGCGAGCAAGGTGAGCAGATTGATGGTGAAGCCCATTATGGCCAGCGCGGCGAAGGTACCGATCAGGGCGATGGGCACGGTGACTGCGGGAATCAGCGTGGTGCGCAGGTTGCCGAGGAAGACGAAAATGGTCACCACCACCAGCCCCATGGCGATGAACAGCGTCTGCACCACCTGGGAAATGGCCCCGGAGACGAAGACCGAGGAGTCGTAATTCAGGCGCAGGTCCATGCCATCGGGGAGAGTGTCCTGGATACGCTCCATCTCCGCCAGTACCCCGTCGGAGATCTCCAGCACGTTGGCGGTGGACTGCTTCATCATGCCCAGCCCCACCATGGGCACGCCGTTGCCGCGGAAGATGGTGCGCTCTTCCACGGCGCCGATTTCCACCCGGGCCACGTCGCCCAGTCGCACGAGATAGCCGTCGCTGCCCTTGGCAAGGGCTAACTGACGAAAGTCCTCGGGGGTCGAGAAACCGCGCGGCAAACGCACGATGAACTGGCGCGAGTCGGACTCGATGGAACCGCCCGGGAGTTCGACATTCTCGGCGCGTAGCGTATCTTCGACATCGCCGGCGGTGAGCTCGCGGGCGGCCAGGGCGTCGGCGTCCAGCCATATCCGCATGGCGTAGTCGCGGCCCCCGCCGATGATGACCCGCGATACGCCGTTCTGCACCGAGAAACGGTCGACCAGGTAGCGGTTGGCATAGTCGGTCAGCTCGGCCATGGAGTAGCCTTCGCCGGTCAACGCGAGCCACAGCACCACATCGGAGCCGGAGTCGGCTTTCTCGACCTCGGGCGGATCGGCTTCTTCGGGAAGGTTGCCCATGGCATCCGAGACACGGTCGCGTATGTCGTTGGCTGCCGAGTCGATGTCCCGGTGCAGGCCGAATTCGATGGTGATCCTGGAGTCTCCATCCTCGCTGGACGACGAAATCGCCTCGATACCGGAGACTCCGGCGATGCGGTCTTCCAGCACCTGCGTGATGCGGGTTTCCACGATGCTGGCCGAGGCGCCCGGGTACGCGGTATTCACGCTGACGATGGGCGGATCGATGGTGGGATACTCCTGCAGCGGCAGGCGCTGCAGGGCCAGCAGGCCGAAGGCGACGATCAACGCAGCGAGAACCGTGGCCAGGACGGGCCGCTGGACCGAAATGTCCGACAGACGCATCAGCCGCCTACCTCTTCGTCATCGAGGGTGGCATCGCGTTCGCGGTCTTGGCGAAGCAGCTCGGGCACACTGGTGTCGTCGTCGAGGATGCCCAGCAGTCGGGTGGGTTGACCGTCGCGGACCCGCTCGGTGCCGTGAGCGACCACGAGGTCGTCTTCGCTCAGGCCCTCGAGCACCTCCACCTCTCCCTCGCGGCGGGCGCCGATGGTGAGTTCGCGACGGGTCACGCGGTGTTGATCGGTCTCGTCGAGCACCAGGACGTACTGGCGGCGCCCTGCCGGGATCAATGCCGATTCGGGAATCACCAGCGCTTCGCGGGGCTCGCGTAGCACCTCGACGTTCATGAGCATGCCGGGGCGCAGCCGTAGCGCGGGGTTGTCCAGCTCGGCCCGCACCGTGACGCTGCGGCTCACCGGGTCGACCCGGGTGCCGATGCTGGCGATCTCGCCTTCGAAGGGGGTTTCCGGATAGGCCGCAGTGGTGGCCTTCAGCGGCAGGCCGGGGGCGATCTGCCCCAGGGCGACCTCGGGCAGCGTGAAGTCGAGCTTCATGACGTCGAGCTTGTCCAGGGTTACCAGCTCCGTGCCGGGGGTGACCAGAGTGCCCTCGCTGACGTTGCGAAAGCCCACCACGCCATCGAAGGGAGCATGAATGCGGTAGTCGGCGAGCTGGGCCTCCAGCGACTGGATTTCCGCCTCCACCTGGCGTAGCTGAGCCTGGGCGTCCTCCGCGTCGGCGCGCGGGGCCAGGTTGCGGTTCTGCAGCTGGCTGAGCCGGTTCACGGCATTGCGCCGTTCGTCACGCCGTGCCTCGGCGGCGCGCAGATCGGCCTGAGCTTCGTCGTCGGCCAGGCGCACCAGCAGCCGGCCTGCCACCACGGCCTCTCCATCCTGAAAATTCAGCTCGCGGACGATTTCCGTCACCGTGGCGGAGAGCGTCACGCTTTCGTCGGCGCGCAGGGTGCCCAGCGACGACAGCGGGTCGGACCAGGACATCAGCGAAGCCCGGGCGGCTATCACCGCGGTGGGCTGCTGAGCCAAGAGAGGGGTGGCACAGGCCAGCATGATCAGGCCGAACGCGCAGCGTAGTAGGACAGAGTGAAGTACGGGTGGCATGAGTGCGGTGTCGTCGATGTGCGATGGTTGATGGCCGGTCCGTCAGGAATCTTCACAGCCTAACGGTTATGCCGTGGAGAAGTGTGGCAAGAATGCACAAGTTGTCCTGCCTGTTTCAACGTACAATTTTTGTACATGTTTTGCCAGCTTCCTGTCGGCGCGCTCCTGCATGCCGGGCTGTTACAATGCGCGCCTTTCGGACACAGTGGAGATGGCTGCGTGACCTACGACGTGGTGATCATTGGTGCCGGGGCGGCAGGACTGATGTGTGCGCTCACGGCCGGCCATGCCGGGCGGCGGGTACTGGTCTTGGATCATGCCAACAAGGCGGGCAAGAAGATTCTGATGTCCGGCGGCGGGCGGTGCAATTTCACCAACCTCGCGTGCACGCCGGCCAACTTCTTCTCCGACAACCCGCACTTTTGCATCTCGGCGCTGAAGCGCTATCGCCCCGAGCACTTCGTCGAGCTGGTGGAGCGTCATGGGGTGGAGCACGTAGAGAAAGCCCCGGGACAGCTCTTCTGCGCCCACTCCGCCAAGGAACTGCTGGGGGTGCTGCTCACCGAGTGCGACTGGGCCGGCGTCCAGGTACGCTTGAAGACCGTCGTCGAGGCAGTGGAACCTCTCGGCGACGGCATGCGCCTGGACACTTCGCTGGGCCGGATCCATGCCGGGGCCGTGGTGGTGGCTACCGGGGGCCTCTCCATCCCCACGCTGGGCGCCTCCGGATTCGGCTACGATCTTGCCCGGCAGTTCGGCCTCCCGGTGACCGAGACCCGCCCGGCGCTGGTACCTTTCACCCTCTCCTCGCCCTGGAAAGAGCGGGTCGCCTCGCTGGCCGGCGTCAGCTGCGAGGTGGCCGTCAGCTGTCGGGAGGGTCACTATCGCGAACCGTTGCTGTTCACCCATCGTGGCCTGTCCGGCCCGGCAATGCTGCAGATCTCCAGTCACTGGCAGCCGGGCGACACCCTGGCCATCGACCTGCTGCCCGGCGAGGCGGTCTTCGACGCGCTTTGCCGGGCGCGCCGTGAAATGCCCAGGCGTCACCTTTCCACCTGGCTGACGGAGCGGCTGCCCAAGCGGCTGGCGCAAGCGCTGGTCGAATGGCACGGCGACGACGGTGCCCTGGCCGATTACAGCAATGTTCGTCTGCAGAGCTGGGCCACGGTGCTGAGCGATTGGCGAATCAAACCGGCCGGTACCGAGGGCTGGCGCACCGCCGAGGTAACCCTGGGCGGGGTCGATACCCGCGAGCTCTCGTCGAAAACCTTTGCCGTCAATGGTCTGCCACAGCTGCGCTTCATTGGCGAGGTGCTGGATGTGACCGGTGAACTGGGCGGCCACAACTTCCAGTGGGCCTGGGCCAGTGGGGTGGCGTGCGGTAACGCGGTGTAGGCTTTGCATTCCCCTGGTCTATGCTCTGTATCAGGAAGAGTCACACTCGAGGGAGAGCCAAGCCATGACCATGATTGCCGTAGAGCGTTCGTCGAATGCCGAGGTGGCGCCCCTGGTCGAGAGGGTCGTCGACGAGGCCGTGCACCAAGCGGAAACCCAGGGCTGGCAGGCGGTGCGCCTTACCGAGGTCGCCCGGGCGCTCGAGCTGCCGATGTCGGTGGTTCTGGAGACGTTCCACGATCTGGATGCCGTGGCGAATGCCTGGTTTCAGCGTGGCTGGCGGGCGATGCTCGCTGAGAAACCGGACACCTTCGCCGACTGGCCCGAGCGCGTGCGCATCGAGCACTGCCTGATGGCGTGGTTCGATACCTTCGCCGCACATCGCCGCGTCACATTGGAGATGCTGCGCACCAAGGCTCACCTACCACACCTCCACACCTGGTTACCTCTGCCATTCGACCTGTCGCGCACCGTGCAGTGGCTGCGCGAGGCGGCACGGCTCGAGGCACGCTACGGTACCCGCCGTGCTCAGACCGAAGAAGTGGCGCTGACCGGCCTGTTTCTGGCCACCCTCGGCGTGTGGGCCAACGACGATAGCGAAGGCCAGCGCCGCACGCGGCGTTTCGTGGCGAAGCGGCTGGCTCACGGCGAGCGCTGCATGAAGTGGGTGCCGATGCCGTTCCATAAGATGCGTTCGCCGGCCTCGGCGATGTTGTAGACCGGGCGCAGTCGTGTGTCAGCACCCTCTCAGAGGTAGCGGCCGGCGCTGGCAATCACCACGGTCACCAGTCCCAGTATCAGGTTGATGCCGATCAGCCGACGGATGCGGCCCAGATGGTTGCCGCCCTCCGGCCAGGCTTCGGCTTGCACCGTGTTACGCAGGCGTGGGTAGGGCACGAACCAGATGTAAGCGAAGATCGCCGTCATCGCCAGGCCGGAGCCCAGCATCAGGTGGATGTGCCAGCCTGCCCCCGCCATGCCGCCGAAGACTGCGAGCAGCATCCACAGCCCAGTGCCGAAGAGTACCGCCACGGCAGCCCAGACCCAGGGAAAGAAACGCTGGAAGACGCGTGACCAGAGTGCCAGACGCTCCGGCGGAGCGAGCAGCCCGGCCGCGGCCGGTCGCAGGATCATCCAGGCCAGGAACATGCCGCCCACCCAAATGACGGCGGCGGTCAGGTGCAGTGCGATGGCAAACGGCATCGGTGGCCTCCTGGATGATCAGCGAACGAGCCGAAGCAGGCGTCGTGCGCGGTTGACCAGCAGCACGCCCGCCAGCCCGCGACGTGCCAGTCGGATCAGTGAGTGCGGATGCCGGGCTCCCTGGTACAGCGCCACGCCTCCCGCCGCGATGAAAGCCGTCTTGAAGCGCATCAGGTGATGCCAGCCGTCGTCCAGAGGGCGGCTGGCCTCGCGCCAGCGGTGGACATCCACCAGGATGTCGATGCGTTGCTGTTCGATGGTGGCGATGAGCTGAGCCTTGCGTTCGGCACGGCCGGGTGTCGGGGATCGGGAAGAGGGCTCAGCGGGAAGGCGTGTCGTCACGGCGTCTCTCCGCCAGTTCACGGTCGGTGGCGAGCTGGGTCAAGGTGCTCTTGAGCAGCGTGTGGCGGCGGGCCTGGTAGCGCGCCAGCAGGGCCAGGAGCAGGCTGCCGCCCAGCAGTACGCCGACACTGATGCCCATCGCCGCCAGGCGGTGGCTGTCCCAGAATATCACCGCCACCAGCAGGGCGAGCACGGCCAGGCCCAGTAGCAGCATCACTAGGCTTGCACCGATGAGTAGCAGGAGGGTGACCAGCCGGGCTCGCTCTTCCTCGAGCTCGAGGACGGCGAGGCGCAGACGCGTCTCGCCGGCGGCGATGAGGCTGCCGAGCAGCCGTTTGGCGGCTTCGAACAGCCGTTGTGCCGGTCCTTGGCTGGCTGCCATCAGCGACGCCCGATCAGCATGCCGATGACCATGCCCACGGCAGCGCTGACGCCGATGCTGGTCCAGGGGTTCTCGTGAACGTAACGGTCGCAGGCGTCGGCCTGGTGAGTGACGGTATCGCGGGCCTCGCCGTAAAGGCGCTCGCCACGAGC
Organism: Pseudomonadota bacterium; assembly: GCA_051749645.1. GTDB lineage: Bacteria > Pseudomonadota > Gammaproteobacteria > Pseudomonadales > Halomonadaceae > Halomonas. The sequence continues at coordinate 181,784 of JBNJIT010000003.1, read as the reverse complement.
TTCGAGTCGCTCGCGGGTATCCTTGAGACGTTTCTCGGCTCGCTCGCGCAGCTCCTTGATGTTACTGCGCGAATCGTCGGCGGTGGCGCTGACCAGTTCCTCGACGGTACGCGAGAGGTGATGCAGGTCGTCCTTCAACTGCTGGGTGGTCGCGTCGGTATTGGGGGTACGTGCTGCCATGACAGTCTTCCTATGACGATGAATGACGTCCTCAGCATAGCAGTCGCCATAGCGAGATCAATTGCCCTCACTGTGCCGAGCTGCTGCCCGAGAACAGCGGATTGAGGCTGAAGCCGAGGCTCAGGCGATGGTTGCGGTGGTCGTAGTCGATGAGGCTTTCCCCATATCCGTGGTAGTACTGCACGTAACCACGAATGTTGCCGAACAGGGGCCACGAATAGTCGGCCTGGACACCCATGTTGCCGGCCCCGGGGTTGCCGCGCACCATCAGGCTCGCCTCTGCGTCGTCCTCGAAGCGTCGCGCCACCGTGATGTCACCATACCCCATGTAGCGGTGAATGTCGGGGTTGTCGTCATCTTCCGCCGATTCGGGCACTCGCCAGTGCGGAGCGATGCTGATCGCCCAGTCGCCGCGTCGGAACCGGCTCTCCAGGTAGAGGCGATTCCAGCTGCGCGACAGATCGCCGGATTGGCCGTTCGACTGGTGATTGATGGCGATTTGGTTGCGGGAATTGGTCCAGCCCAAAAAGCGCCAGTCGTTGTCGAACGACAGGAACATTTCCGGTTCGTAGTTGGTTTCGCGAAACGGCGATGAAGCATCGGCGTTGTAGGCCTGCCACCAGCTGCGCTGGGTATAGGCGAAATGCAGGTCGCCTCGGTTGCCGAAGAGGTCCTCGAGAATGTTCACCTTGACGCTGAACTGGTATTTGACCTCGATATCATTGGGATCGCTGCCGTTGGCCACGGCAGCGAAGTTGTCGGTATCCGGATTGCGGTTGTAGCTGAAGGGCAGCAGGTAGTTACGGCGGTGGGCGGTGATTGCCAGGGGATTGCGCGTCGACTCTTCCTCGAGTTGACGGCGCTGGGCGGCCTCTTCACGAGCCGCCTGCTCCTCAAGATCCACGGGAACCACGCTTTCCTCGGGCAAGGCGTCGAGCTGACGGTTCAGCTCGGCAAGCTCGGCATTGAGCGCCTCGATGCGGGCCTCGATCTCTGCCCGCTCGTTCCCTAGGGTTGTTTCAGCGGCTTGCACGGCACCAGTCGCGACGAGCATCACGGCGGCAAGCGTGGAAGGGCGAGCGAGGGTCATGGCATACGCCTCCGTGCCAAAATGTCGTTCTAACACGCCGGTGAGCCAAGTCAACCGTACGAGTGCGGTGAGGGGTGATTGCCTCGCCGGCGCAACGGGTCGAGAATCGTAGTGCCGTGATCCCTGCTCGAGGTTGCCTGTTTGAACGCCTGTCTCATCATACGCCATTTGCCCTCGTTGCGGCTGCTTGGAGTTTCGCTCGTCGTCCTTGCCTGGCTCATTCCCGCTACCGAAGCACTGGCCCAGGAACTGCCCACCCGTGACTCCCTGACATCGCGCCTCGAGGCGCTCGAGCCGGAAGAGGGTACAACGCCGAGCGAAGCGACCCAGGCCGATATCGATGCCCTGCAGGCGGCATTGGAAGCCCTGGATCGTCTCGAGGCAGTGCGCGAGCAGCGCGAGCAGTTGGAGACGCGAGTCCGCGAGGCACCCGATGAACTGCAGCGGCTGCAGCAGGAGCTGCGCAGCATGGAGCAAAGTTCGCAGGATGAGACGGTAGAGGAGTTGGAGGCGCTCTCTCTGGAGGAACTGCAGTCCCGCCGCGAGGAGGCCGGTGCCGAGCTGTCGCGGCTCCAGGACAAGTTGGCGAACGTCTCGTCGCGGCTGCTCAACGCACAGACGCTGCCGGAACGCGCCCAGCAGGCGATCAGCAAGGCCATGCAGCGCCAGGATGAGGTGCGTCGTCGATTGGCGGAACTGGGCGAGAGCCAGGTGGCCGAGGACGATCCGCGGCGCGTGCACCTGCGCATCGAGCGCGAGCTCGCCGAGCAGACGCTGCAGTTACATCAGCGGGAGCTGGCGACCAACACGCGTGTGCGCGAGCTGGATCAGGAGCATCGCAACCTGCTCGAACGTCAGGTAGCCAGTCAGGAGGCGCGGCTGACGCTGCTGCAAGGAATCATCGACCGGCGCCAGCGTGAGCAGTCGGAGCAGGCCATTGCCGAGGCGGTGAGCAACGAAGACGGCGTGGTCGGACATCCGGTGGTGGCCCGCGCCCAGGAAATCAATCGCGACATGAGTCTCGACCTGTTGCAGGCCACCGAACGGGGCAACCGCATGATGCGTGAGGGGCTCGAGGTACGCCGTCAGCTCGAGCGGGTGCGTCAGCTACAGCGCAGTCTCAACGAGCAGATCGAAGCCATTCGCGGCAGTATCCTGCTGTCACGCATTCTGCGCGAGCAGCGCCAGTCTTTGCCTCGGGTGGAGGTGCGCAGCGAGCTCCAAGACGAGATCGCCGATTTGCGGCTCAAGCAGTTCGAGCTCGGCCGACAGCGCGATCGATTGCGCGAGGGCGAACAGCTGGCCCGGCAGCGGCTGGAGGAGGCCAATGCCGAAGCCTCGCCGGTGCTGATCGAATCCCTGCTGACGCTGTATCAAGGGCGCCGCGAGCTGGTGGATCAGCTCGAGCAGGCGTATGGCGAAATGCTCAGTGCCGCCATCGACTTGCAGCTCAATCAACAGCAGCTGCTGGAAACGAGTCGCGAGCTGCGCACTACCATCGACGAGCAGTTGTTCTGGATCGCCAATGCACGGCCTCTGGATCTTGCCTGGCTGCGCAGCCTGCCCGACAAGCTGCTGCTGGAGTGGCAGGAGGGCGAGTGGCGTGGAGTATTGCCCGTTCACTGGCGCTCACCCGATGCGGGAGGGCTGGCGGCGTTGCCGGCGCTACTGTTGGCGGCGGTCCTGGCATTCAGCCGGGGGCGCATCAAGCGCCGTCTGGCCCGGCTCCACCGGGAGGTTGGCCACCTCAAGCGCGACTCCCAGGGGCATACGCCCCAGGCCATCGGCCTGAACGCCTTGCTGGCGCTACCCGGACCGCTCGGCCTGTTGGCGGTGGGAATCGTACTACTGCTGGGCGGCAATGGGCTGGCCCCAAGAGTTGGCGAAGCGCTGCTTCATCTCGCCTTGGCCTGGGCGGTGATCGCCTGGGCTCGCCGCCTACTGGTGGCCGAGGGCGTGGCGACGCGGCACTTCTACTGGCCAGCCGGCTATGCGGCTGCCCTGCGCCGTTGGCTGTTGTGGCTGGCGGTGGCGCTGGTGCCGGTATTGCTCATCTCACCGCTGTCGCGTGGGGCCGAGATCGATCTCTCCCAGCGCCCCGTGGCACTCGGGCTGCTGTTCCTCGGCCTCATCGCCCTGAGCGTGGTATTGGCCAAGCTGATTCTGTCCCATACGCCGTTTTTTGGCGTCAAGCTGTTTCGCCTGGTGCTGGGGCTCGTCATGGCAATGGTGCCCATGGTGTTCGTCGGCCTGATCGCCTCTGGCTACGAGTACACCGCTCTCAGCCTGGTCGGGCGCTTCGTCATCACGCTCTATCTGCTGGCGCTGTGGATTCTGGTGGAGGCAACGGTGGTGCGCGGTCTGGCCGTGGCGGCCCGTCGCCTGGCCTACCGCCGCGCACTGGCGCGCCGGCGTGCCCAGGTACAGGAGGGAGCAGAAGGGGGCCTGGAAGTGGTCGAGGAACCGCCGCTGGACATGGAGCAGGTCAATCAGCAGTCTCTGCGGCTGTCGAAACTGATCCTGATGATCGGTTTTTTCGTGGTGCTCTATCTGGTGTGGTCCGACCTCTTCGCGGTGCTGGGCTACCTTGAGCAGGTCACCCTGCTCGAACCCGCTCCGGGAGAGGGGCCCGAGGTGATCGACAGCATGCTTTCCGTGGCCGACCTCTTCACGGCGCTGCTGGTCGTGCTGCTCACGCTGATGATGGCGCGCAACCTGCCGGGCCTGCTCGAAGTGAGCGTGCTCTCGCGTCTCGAACTCAAGCAGGGCAGTGCCTACGCCATCACCTCGCTGCTCTCCTATGTCATCGTCGGCACCGGGGTGGTTACGGCACTGGCTACCCTGGGCGTGGCCTGGAGCCAGCTGCAGTGGCTGGTGGCGGCGCTCGGCGTGGGGCTGGGCTTCGGCCTGCAGGAGATCTTCGCCAACTTCGTCTCGGGGCTGATCATTCTCTTCGAACGGCCGGTGCGCATCGGCGACACCATCACGCTCGGCAATCTCACCGGCACGGTGAGCAAGATCCGCATCCGCGCCACCACGGTGACCGATTTCGACCGCAAGGAGATCATCATCCCCAACAAGACCTTCGTCACCGATCAACTGATCAACTGGTCGCTATCGGACACCATTACCCGCGTGGTGCTCAGCTACGGCGTGGCCTATGGCTCCGACCACCGTTTGGTGCATCGCCTGTTGCGCCAGGCTGCCGACGAGAACCCGCGGGTACTCGGCGACCCGGAGCCGCAGGTGTTCTTCATGAGCTACGGCGAGAGCACCCTGGACTTCGAGCTGCGTATCTTCGTCAACGGTCTGGGCGACCGTCTCTTCGCCACCGACGAGATCAACTGTCGGGTGGGCGAGCTGTTCGCCGAACACGAAGTCGATATCGCCTTCAACCAGCTCGACGTCTGGCTGCACCGGGCCGATGGCAAGGCCAAGCGCGTGGAAAGCGCGCCCGGTGGGCAGGTGATCGATCCGGCCCATCCGCCGCCCGGCGCCGAGGGCGACCCTGGCGACATCGATGCGGGGGATGCGGGGCGCTGATTGCGTCGGGCAGCGGGTACAGGGGAGGAGGGCGTCTATAAGTTCAGAGGGCGCTTTACCGGTGACGAGGGCAGTAGTTTGTCAACGGTAAAGCGCCCTCTCACGGCGTGCAGCAGAAACTCGCGGTTACCATCGCCACCGCGCAGCGGACTCTCCTGCCAGTGGCGCATTTCCAGGCCGTGCTCCGCGCAGCAGGCGCGGATGCGTGCCTCCACCTCGGCGTAGCGGGCGGGGTCGGTAACCAGGCCGCGCGCATTCACCCCGCTAGGCCCTACCTCGAACTGTGGCTTGACCAGGCTCGCCAGCTCGCCGCCGGGCGGCAGCAGCATGGCGATCTCGGGCAGGATCAGCGTCTGGGAGATGAAGGAGACGTCCATCACGGCGAGGTCCGGGCCTGCGGCGTCCTGGGCTGCGAGGGCCGTACGCAGATGTCCGTCGCTGGCCATGGCCCGGGCGTTGAGTCCCTCCAGGCAGGTCACCCGTGGGTCGGCGCGCAGCTCGGGATCTAGCTGGTTGCGTCCCACTTCCACACCGATCACGTGTCGGGCCCCGGCGCGCAGGGCGCAGTCGGTGAAGCCACCAGTGGATTGCCCCACGTCCAGCACCAGCCTGCCGGCGAGATCGAGGCCCATGGTCTCGATCAGCGCTTCCAGCTTGAGCCCGGCGCGCGAGACGTAGCGCTCTTCCGGCTCCACCGCCACGCTCAGTTCCGCATCGTCAGGGAGCGTCTCGCTGGGTTTGGCCAGCACCCGCCCGGTCTCTGCCAGGCTGACCCGGCCGTGGCGGATCAACCGCTGGGCGCGGGTGCGCGAGCGGGCCAGGCCCTGGGCGACGAGCAGTTGGTCGAGGCGCGGCATGGCAACAGATCCTATTCGCTCAGCGCCCCGGGTTGGCCTGCAGTTCGGCGGGCGGCACGCGGTCGGCACCCCAGCTACGGTGGAGGTGACCGGTGACCCGGTCGAGCTCCTCCTGGGTGACCTGGGCCAGTTCGCCGCGCTCCAGCGGGTCGTAGTGGAAGATGTAGAGCCGCGAGGCGAACTGTTCGAAAGGCAGCGACGATTCGCCGAAGCGCTCGCCGTGGTCCGCGGTGCTCACCTTGATGCCGTCTCCCCAGTCCTGGCCACTGTCGTTGTTGGGGTTGAAGAAGTAGACCCGCATGGTGTCCTGGGGGTCGAGACTGACCCGCAGGATGGTGATGGCGTGCCAGCCGATGAAACGGGCGGCGCTGTCGGTCACGGCGATGCCCGCCGGCTGCGGGTGGATCAGCGGCTGGTTGCCGTTGTAGTAGGGGTGATAGCTGGCATAGAAGTGGCGCAGGAAACTGTCCACATCCTCCAGTTGGCCGGAGGCCACGTCGACGTTGATGCGGAAGCCGCGGCCGGCCCACCAGCCGTGGAACTCCGGGTTGACCCAGCGGTGCGGATCGCCCTCGCGGCCGATGCAGCGCCTTCCCATCTCGGCGTAGATGCGATCGAGATGAGGCACCACGATCAACGACACCGGATCGAGATCCATGGGCAGGGTCTGGGCGACGCCCGACAGGCTGGCCATGGAGGAGAGCGGCATGCCCTCGAAGTGCATGATGATCTCGTCGTCACGCGCTGCCCAGGCGACCATCTGCAGCAGGTAGTCCGGGTCGTTGTAGGCCCACATGGAGAGCGCCCGGGCCGACTGGCAGGTGGGGTTGTTGCCCTGGCCCACGCCCAGCGGCAACCCCAGCATGCACAGCACGCCTTCCAGCAGGCGGGCACGAGGCGAGACGGCCTCGCCGTAGGCCAAGTTGAGGCGTGCCTGGGACCACTCGGAGAGCGTCAGCCCCAACTGGCGCCACATGGCCGGCGCCACCGGCGGCTGGTAGAGGATGCCGCGCTCCAGCATCAGCGCCAGCCCGTAGGCGGCCTGGGGCGTGCTGGGATGCACGCCGCTGCGAATCAGGGCATGGGCCAGCTCGCGGTAGCACATCAGGCAGTCGCGGCCGGTGGAGGAGAGCCCCAGGGCTTCGGAAAGCAGATGGTCGCTGTAGTCCAGCAGGTGGCGCAGCAGCACCGGGTGATAGGCGGATACCAGGCCGGTGTCGTGCATGGCGCGGGCGAAGCCGGTGGCCTCGCCCTGCAGCGCGGTGGCGTCCATGCCCGACAGCCGTTCGCGATAGACCTCCAGCCCCGGGTCTTCCCGGCAGGCCCGGGTGGGGCCGAACAGCGAGCTCACCAGGCGGTCGGCGCCCTGGCCGCTGCTGCCCAGGTCGATCTCGGGATTGGTCTGGCAAATGGCGATCTGGGTGATCATCTGCTTGACCGGCTCCACCTGGATGGGGCGCTGTTCGAGGATGCGCCATATCTCCTCGATCAGCCGGTCGATCACGTGCTCGTAGCCGATGCGCTCGGCCAGGTGTTGAAACAGGTTGCGTGGCAGCTGGGCCAGACGACCCTGGGTCTCGCGCTCGGCCTCGGTGGGCGCGCCGAACAGCAGCCAGAGGTTGATGGCCAGCGTCTGGGTCAGGTAGTGATGCGCCTGCTCCGCCGACATCTGCGGGTGCAGATAGTCGCCCTTGGCGACCGCCAATAGCCGCAGCTCGCTGAGTGCCTCGATCACCACGGTGTTGGGATCGGGGCTCTTCAGCGCATGGGTGGTCAGGGTGGGTACCAGGTATTGCGGGGTTTCCCAGTCCGAGCCCAGAAACACCCCGGCCTCTTCCAGAGTGTGGGCCCGCTGCTCGATGGCCGCACACCCCCCGGCCTGCAGCATCACCCGCCGGGCGGTGTCGAGCACACGGGGCAGCTTGCCGGGCTTGGCGAATTCGCGAGCCTGCGCCAGCAGGTTGATCGCCTCGTCCAGCTTGTCGAGCAGACCGAGCAGCTTGCCATCATCGGCGGCGCTGCCCGGGCTCGTTTCATCATGCGTCGTCACACCGACTCCTCGTCGTCAGGCTGTCATTGTCGTCATGACGCCTTGGACGGCTCGGGAAATCAAGCTCAGATATAGAAATCCAGGTCTTCCATGTGCTTGAGCAGTTCCTTCATGCGTGCTGCCTCGTCGCCCTTGAAGTAGATCAGCCCCCAGTGGGTACCGAAGGCGGTCCGCTTGGTCACCGTCTCCTCCATGGGCGCCGTCAGTTCGTGGGACTCGAAATAGGGGTCGTCCTCGACCTCCTCGGGAATCTCCAGCTTGCTGACCACGCGGCGACGCGGATAGACGCCGAAGCAGCCGGCATAGCCGTCGGCATCCTCCACTTCCTTCGGGAAGAAGGCCTTGACCTCCTCCGCGGTGGACTTGGGATCGAACACCAGCATGGAGGCCTGGTAGGCATTGAAACCGTAGACCCGCTCCAGCAGCTCGAACACCTTGAAGCCGGGCGGACGGTAGGCCACCTCGCCGAAGTACATCTCGCCGTCATTGGTGACGAAGTACTCGGGGTGTATCAGGCCGAATTCGATATCGAAGGCCTTGATCAGCTTCTCGATCTGGGTCGTGATCTGGGCGCGGTAGCGCTCCAGCTCCGGCGAGGCCGGCACGAACACCGAGTAGCCCAGCGTCACGTATTCGGAGATGTTGAGAAAGACGATTTTTCCCTTGTGGATCCAAGCCTCTACGGCGAATTCCCAGCCGTCCAGGTGTGACTCCATCAGCACCGGAAATTCCTCGTCGGGAATGGTGTCGACCTCGTCCGGGGTGCGGATCACCCGGTGTCCGAGGCAGCCGGCCTTGTCGAAGGCCTTGAGGTGGATGGGGTCGTTGGGGTCGCCGTCGAGCTTCAGCAGGGTCTGGTTGACCCGCTTGAGGAAACGGATGACGTCTTCCTTGTCGTGGGCCTCCTCGAAGATGCCCACGCGAATGCCGCCCAACTGGGCGCGGCGCTTCATCAGAGCCTTGTCGCGCAGCAGCAGCGACTGGCCGTAGAGGCGCGGGTTGTCGAGCAGCAGCGAATTGATGGCGCCGGCCCACTCCACCGTCTCCTCGAACATCGGGATTGCCACGTCGACGCCCATCTCCTTGAGAGTTTCGGCGATCTCCATGGAGCGGTCGTTGAGACGCTCGAAGTTCCAGGAAACATAGGGGATGTCATGCTTCTGGCAGTACTCCTCCGCCCAGTCCGGCGCCACCACCACATAGCGTCGGTCGAAATCCTCGGCGGCCTCGATGGCATTCAGACTCCAGCCCAGCAGGGCGATGTAGCCCTTGTTCGGATCCTTCTGCATGGTGTGCCTCCGGCAATTGGGGGATTGATGCAGCATCGTCTCCTTAACCATACACGAACTGCCAACGCTTGGCAGGTATGGGGCGGTGCAGCGGTATTGAGCTTGCTGCGTAGAGGTGGCACTGGTATAGTTCGCTGCGCTCGGCAAGTCGTTGAAGGCAGGCCGAGTTCGATGCCGAGAGCATCGTGCTGTGGTGGCCCCGTCGGTCCTCCCGCAACGCTAAACCGCGAACCCCGCCAGGCCCGGAAGGGAGCAACGGTAGCGGTGGCCGCGTGTGCCGGGATGTGGCTGTCGGGGCTGCCTCCATCTTGGCCCCCGAGCTCCCTTTCTCTTACCCTTTCGTCGATATTCTACCTTTGTCTAATTTTTGTGGCGGTGTTATCATGCACTGCAGCAAATACACGGCGACAGGGAGAAACGACGCATGGCCATCGACACCTCCAGCACAGCAGGCATTCAGCGCAGCCTCCGTCAGTGCCTGTCGAACGTGGCGGCGCTGCTCTACCACAATGGACACGTGCTGGAGACGGTGACGGTGTCGCACCGCGGCCTGGATCGCGATGCCCTTCGCCAGCTACGCCGCAACGCCGCCGAGTGGGATACCTGTCAGCAGGTTCTCGAGCGTAGCGAGGCAGCCACCTACAACGCCCAGGGGCGGCTCGTTCTCACTCCCATGGGGCGCGAGTTGCTGTTCGACATGTTCGGTGAAGGGGCGGCGGACTGCGCCTGACGTACGTTTCGATTCCTGTCATGCAAGCGGGGAGGCCAGTGGCCTCCCCGCTTGCGTTTTCCGCCTCTCCAATATCCATTACCTCTTCGTATGAATAGGGCGCTGTACCTTCTCGTGATCCAGGCTAGTTGCCGAGGCTCTTGTCCATGCGAGGACATGATGATCGGTATCCCACAGTCACTGGATCACAAGGGGAGTTGCGAATGCGTAATTGGCCACTGATCGCCGCCGCCACATGCTGTCTGGGCGCTTGGGGCGCCGCCACCGCCCAGGAAGCGGACGACACCTGGCATGCGACCCAGGCGTATTACCTGGAGAGGGTGGCGGCTTGCGAGAGCGGAGAGTTCACGACCAGCGAGGCTGCCGGCGCCGTCGTGCGCTACGAGGTGGTCGGCGAGGAGGTAGAGCGGTGCCGGCTGCGCTTTACCTATCTGCACAACCCCAATCCGTGGCTGGAGGAGAAGTCTCTCACCTTTGTCGTCGACCCATCGTCCACGGATCTGGAGGCTGAAGTGAAGGAGCAGCTACGCGCCTGTCTTGAAGATGGCGGAAGCGAAGACGGCTGCCAAGGCGAGCTCCATCGCGTGCTGGGTGTCGCTGCAGGGAAGGCGGTGGCACAGGTCGCAACAGAAGGTCCCCTGCCGTGCGGGGAGCCCGTAGCCTCCCAGGGTGAGCCCCTCTATCCGATGCCCCGCGAAGGCAAGTGGGGCTATGTCGATCGTAAAGGTGACTGGGTCATCGAGCCCCAGTGGGATCAGGCGGAGGATTTCTTCGAAGGTCGTGCCGCCGTCGGCAGCTGGCAGCGCTGGGGCATCATCGATCGTTCCGGGCAGCTCGTGCTGCCCCTGGAGTATGAGAGCCCCTCCTATACCACCCTGGAAGAGCGACGGATCGTCTCCTCGCCCTTCGAAAGGTTCTCTGAGGGGTGTGCGGCTGCCGAAATCTTCACCCAGGAGGCCGACTATCTTTTCGTCGATCGCGACGGTGGCCTCTATCGTCCCACCCTGCCAAACGGCAAGGAGGTGGCCGGACTGGGTAATTTCTCGGAGGGGCTGGCCTGGTTCTCCTGGAGCGAGGATCTGGAGTGGCATTACGGCTGGCTGGACAGCCAGGGCAAGGTCGCCATTCCGGCGGAATTCGCCGATGCCGGTGATTTCTCACAAGGCCTGGCCCCGGCGACGTCACGGCGAGGCGGTGCCGGCTTCATCGATCCCGATGGGCAACTGACCCTGCCGCGCAAGTGGACGCTGGAATCGGCAAGACCCTTTTCAGAGGGCTTGGCGCCGGTCTCCGTCGAAGCCTTCAGCACGGTTTACATGGACAAAAGCGATTTCGTCATCACGCAGGCCCGGGATCAGAAAACCGGCAAGGAGGTGGAGATCGAGATGGGCGGTGTCTTCCACAGTGGCCGGGCCCCCGTGAAGGTGACGTTGGAGGAGTCTGTTCTGGCCTATATCGACCGGCAGGGCGAGGTGGCCTTCGTGCCCGAGCGGCTGCCCGGCCTAGTCCCTTGCCACACCGGGCGGTTGCCGGAGTTCCGTAACGGCCTGCTGCGTCTGCTGGTGGCGGATGACGGGGAAGGCTGTGGTGAAGCCGCCTCCGGTCTCGGCCTTCCCCACTATGACGATGCCCATTATGTGTATCTGGATCCCCATGGCCGGGTCGTGCTGCGTCAACGGCAATAGCGTCTGGTGGTGAACACCGGGGGCTCATGCCTGGGTTCCCAGGTGCTTGCGCAGGAAGTGGCGGGTGCGCTCCTGCTCCGGGTTCGAGAAGAGCCTGTCGGGGGTGTCGGCCTCCACCACCACGCCGCCATCCATGAACATGGCCCAGTCGGACACGTCGCGTGCGAAGGCCATCTCGTGAGTGACGATGAGCATGGTCATATGCTCTTCGGCGAGGCCCTTCATGACCTGGTTGACTTCCTCCACCAGCTCGGGGTCCAGTGCCGAGGTCGCTTCGTCGAAGAGCATGACCTTGGGACGCATGGCCAGGGCGCGAGCGATGGCGACGCGTTGCTTCTGCCCTCCCGACAGGGAACTGGGGTAGACCGAGGCCTTGTCCGACAGCCCTACGCGCTCCAGCAGTTCCCTGCCTAGCTCCCGGGCGCTTTTGGCATCCATTCCTTTCAGTTTCCTGGGCGCCAGCGTCACGTTATCCAGCGTCGAAAGGTGGGGGAACAGATTGAAGTGCTGGAACACCATACCCATGTTCTGGCGTATATGGTTGATATGTCGCTCGAAGGCAAGGCCCTTCAAATCGGGTCGGTTGACCTGGACGCCATCCAGCAGGATGTGGCCCTCGTCGATCACTTCCAGGTTGTTGATGGACCGTAGCAGTGTGCTTTTTCCCGATCCCGACGGGCCGATGATGGAGATTATCTTGCCGCGGTCGACCCTGAGATCGATGCCCTTGAGCACCTCTAGGTCGCCGAATCGTTTCTTGACTCCTTGGAGCTCGACCATGGGAGTGTCTGTCGCTTGTGTCATATGAAGTTCTCGTCAGCGGTGATCGTTAGCGGCGAATGGCAGCACGACGCTCTACCCAGGCTTGTCCGGTTTCCATCAGAACGTTGATCAGGTAATAGATGACCGCGATCGTGATATAGAATTCAAAGGGGCGAAACGTCACGCTGATGGCATATTGCGAGAGATAGACCAGCTCGGCGATGCCGATGGCGGAGAGTACGGAGATGTCCTTGACCATGATGATCATGTTGTTGCCGAGCTGAGGAATGGCACGATAAAAAGCCTGTGGAAGGATGATGTAGAAGAGGGTGGATAGATGACCGAAACCCAACGATCGTGAGGCTTCGTACTGTCCGCTCGATACCGACTTGATGGTGGCAATGAAGATATCGGCGTTGTAGGCCATATAGTGGAAGCCTAGCCCCAGAACGCCTACCACGATGGCGGGTATCAATATCCATTGCCCCATGCCGAAGTACAGGAAGTAAAGCTGGAGAAGCAGCGGTGTCGTCATGAAAAGCCAGATGAAAAAACGCAGTGGCCAGTTCACGGTTTTTTTCGTGTAAAGGGTGATTACGGCGACGATCTGGCCACCGATAATTGACATGATGGCCACCACCAAGCCAATCAGGAGCGTGACTCCAATACCCTTGAGTAGGGTTGGGAAGTAGGTGATGACGGGGCTGAAGTCGAATTCCATGGTCATGTACCCTGGTTGGTCGATTGCCTGGCGGTTCTACAGGTAGGTGTATCGCGTGGCGCGACGATAGAGGAACTCAACCATGCCCATGACCGCATAGATAATGACGATGTACATCAGGGCGCTTACCGAAAAGACTTCCAAGGGCTTGTAGGTGGAGCCGATCAGGCGCTGAGCCTGGTAGGTCAGCTCGACCACAGAGATGATGGACACCAGCGATGAGTTCTTGACCAGAATGATGGCGAGCACTCCAATGGAGCGAATCATCAAGCCTGACGCTTGAGGCAGAATGATGTGCTGCAGCGTTGCGAACCGGCCGAATCCGAGCGACCGCGATGCTTCGTGTTGCCCGCTGTCGACCGACTCGATGGCGCCGCGAATGGCCTCGCTCATGTAGGCGCCAATGTTGAAGGCGCCGACCACCACGCCGCAGGTGAACGGGTCCAGGCGCAGGCCGATCGCGGGCCCGCCGTAGAAGACCAGCAGTAGCTGTACGAAATAGGGAGTGCCGCGAACGACGCTGATATAGGCGCGTGATAGCCAGCGGACGGGCGGAATTCGTGAGGTCCGCAACGCCACCAGCGCGGAGGCGATGAAGAAACCGAAGAACAGGGCACGAGCCGATATATCGACTGTGACCCAGGCCGCCCTAACCAGCAGCGGCGTTATCTCGATCATGAGGCTGATGTCCATGATCCCCCTTTACCCTGTTATTGTGATTCAAGAATGATTGAGGTCAGCAGGGCTTTCGCCCTGCTGGTTCAGGGTTCTTCAGTCGAACTCGACCCCTTCGCCGATCCATTTATCGACGATCTCCTGATAGGTTCCATCTGCCTTGATATCGGCCAGTGCCGTGTTGAGGGCTTCCTTCAGCTGTGGCTTGTTTTTCTGAATGGAAATTGCCGCAGGCCAGCGGGGAAGTTCGCCCACATCGACCTGCTTGATAGCGAGGTCTTCATCGTTGAGCGCTACATAGACGGGGACGTCATCGGCGATCATTACGTCGATTCGCCCTGTGGTGAGCGCATTGAGCATATCAGGCAAACCCTGGAAGGTCTGGTTTTGCCATTTTCCTTCGCCGTTCTCGGTGGCCCATTGATTGCCTGTCTCGCCAAGGGTAGAGCCCACTCGCTTACCGGAGAAGTCATCGATGCTGTTGACGTCATCGGTACCCTCCTGAACCCAGATGGAGAGCCCTGAACTATAATAGCTGTCGGTGAAATCGACGGCTTTCTGTCGCTCTTCCGTCACGCTCATGCTGCAGATGCAGGCGTCGAAGCGGCCGCCGGCAAGGGCTGCCACGATGCCGTTCCACGGAGAGGTTTGGATATTGACATCGACTCCCATCCTGTCGGCAAGGGCTTCGGCTATATCGACATCGAAACCGACCAGGTTTCCCGATGTGTCGACATAACTAAAAGGTGGGTAGGCACCGGAATTGGCGACCTGAAAGACGTCATCCTGAATCTCGGCAAAGTCTCGCGCCTGGGCCGGCAAGCTTGCCAGAGAAATGGCGCCGAGTATCGCCATGACCCCGATGAGGGGACGATGAAACAACTTTTTGTGATTTGTCATGTCGATTCCTGCTCAATGTTGGTTCGTTTTTGTGGGGCTTGCGACACGTTCCGTGTCGCGGCATGTCGCATTGATGCTTCACGCTTTCGAAGCGGATCCGAGCCTTGCTGAGTCATCACCTCCTGTTAATTTTCTAGAACCTAATGTTTGACACTAGCAAGCATTACCGGTGACGTCATATGCGTTCGAGGATCACGGCAATGCCTTGTCCGCCTCCCACGCAGGCCGTGGCACAGCCATAGCGGCCGCTGCGTTGGGCGAGAATGCGCGCCAGGGTGCCGGCCAGGCGTACCCCGGTGGCGCCCAGCGGGTGGCCCAGCGCCAGGGCGCCGCCCCAGACGTTGACCCGCTCGGGATCGAGTCCGAGCTTACCGATGGCATGCAGCGGCACGGCGGCGAAGGCTTCGTTGATTTCCCAGACATCGATCTGGTCCACGTTGAGACCGTTGCGGGCCAGTGCCAGCTCGGCCGCAGCGGCCGCGCCGGCACCCATCCGTTCCGGTGCCACGCCCACGTCGGCGATGTCGATGATGCGTGCCAGCGGCGACAGGCCGTGATCGGCCAGGGCGCTTGCCGACATCAGCAGCGCCGCGGTGGCCCCGGAGGTGAGTGGCGAGCTGTTGCCGGCGGTCACGCGGCCGCCCTCGACGAACACCGGATCGAGGCCCGCCAGGCGTTCGAGGCTGGTATCGGGGCGGACGTTGGTGTCCTGTGCCACGCGCTCGCCGGCGGCATTGGCCAGCGCCAGGCGCTCTTCGGTGAAGCACCCTTCGGCCTCGGCGCGTGCTGCCCGGCGGTGGGATTCGAGGGCGAAGGCGTCCATGGCGTCGCGTTCGATGCCGGTAGCCTTGGCCAGGCGTTCGGCGGTGAGGCCCATGTTCAGCGCCACCTCGAGCTCGAGCCAGGGAGCCTCCTGCAGCGCCGCTGGGGTGGTCAGAACGCCTTCCTTGAAGAGGCTGGGGCCCATGGGCACCCGGCTCATGTTTTCGTAGCCGCCGGCCACGGCCACTTCCACGCCGCCGGCCTGGATCTCCCGGGCGGCGCTGCGCAGGGCGGCAAGCCCCGAGCCGCACTGTTGATCGAGCTGGCGGGTGGCGCAGCCCCGCCCGCCGGGGCCGAGGCGCTGGGACAGCCACAGCGGGTAGCGTCCGCCGAAGCTCCATTGCTCCTTGACCGGCAGAGCGCAGCCGGCGCTGAGGTCTTCCACCCGTTCGGGGGGCATGTCGCAGCGTGCCAGCAGGCCGTCGATCACCTGGGCGAGCAGCGCGTCGCCGCGGGTGTCGGCCCAGCCGTCCACCTCCGGTTTGCGCGGATGGGCGCGGGTGTAAGCGCTGCGGGCGTAGTCGGCGAGATAGACGTCTTTCATGCGTCGCGTTCTCCGGATTCGGCCAGCCTTGCCCAGCGATGCAGGAACAGCGCGTAGGTGGTCAGCACGTGGCGGATCGAGTCGATGGAGACGCACTCATCCACGCCATGGATGCGCTCGGCCACCGGGCCGTAGCAGGTGCCGGCGATCTCGCCGCTGACGTGGAAGGCACGTAGGTCGGTGGTGCAGGTGGAGAGGTAATGGGCCGGCGGTTCGCCGAGCAATGCTTCGTGGCACGCCGAGAGCAGACGGATGCCGGGGGCGTCGAGATCGACCCGGAGCCCCTCGGAGCGAAAGCCGTGGAAGTCGAGGCGCGGCAGCGGGCTGCCGCTGGCGAGCTCGGCATGTCGACGCTCGACGGTTTGCCGGACCCGTGCCATGGCGTCGTCTGGCGTCATGCCCGGGGGGAAGCCGACCCGGCCTTCGATCACGGCATGGGCCGGTACGCTGGAGGCCCAGTTGCCCCCCTCGATCTTGCCGAGACTCAGGTTGAAAGGGTGTGGATGTTCGGCGTAGGCCGCCGGGCGGGGGAGGGCGTTGATTTCCGCTTCCAGCGCCTTGAAGGCGGGCAGGTAGTCGAGAATCGCCTCGATGGCGTTGCTGCCGGCGCCGGTGTCGAGGACGTGGGCCGGTACGCCGTCGAGGCGCAGGCGGAACCACAGCACGCCTACCTGGCCGCTGTAGATCTGCGCGCCAAAGGGCTCGGGAATCAGCACGAAGTCGCCTCCGTAGCCCTGGTGCAGGCAGGCCAGGGCACCGTTGCCTGTGCACTCTTCCTCGATCACCGTCTGCAGGGTGAGAGGAAAGTCGATGGTTTCGCCGGCGCGGCGCACGGCATGCACGGCCATGGTCATGGCGGCGATGCCGGCCTTCATGTCGCCGGCGCCGCGACCGTAGAGCCAGCCGTCTCGCTCCCAGGGCTCCCAGGGCGGCCGGGTCCACATGTCGGTGGGTTCGGCGGGCACCACGTCCAGATGGCCGTTGAACACCAGGTGGGGGCCGCTGGCCTCGGGGTTGAGACGCGATACCAGATTGTAGCGCCCGGTGCTGTCCCATTCGGCGGGGGCGCGGCGGGGATGTTCGGCGAAACCGGGGGCATCCAGCGGCACGCGGGTGGCCGGCAGGTCGAGTCGTTCGAACCAGCGCTCCATGGTTTCCAGTGCGCCGTGCTCGCGGCCCAGTACGCTGTAGCCGCGTACCAGGTCGCGGGTCAGCGTCAGGGTCTCGTCCATCAGCGCCTCGCACTCGGCGACGATGCGTTTTTCGGTGTCGGTGAGCATCAAAACCTCCCCAGCCGCTGCTCGTCGATGATCAGGTCGGCTTCGGTGGCCTCGCGCAGTTCGGCAACGCTCAGCCCCTCGGCGATGTCCACCACGGCTAGCCCTTGCGGCGTCACGTCCATCACCGCCTTGTCGGTGATGACGCGCGACACGCAGTGCGGCGCGGTGAGCGGCAGTCGGCAGCGCGTGAGGATCTTGGGGTTGCCGTGCTTGTCGTTGTGCGAGCACAGGATCACCAGGCGCTTGACCTTCTGCGCCAGCTCCATGGCCCCGCCGATTCCCGGCGAAAATTTGCCGGGAATCTTCCAGTTGGCCAAATTGCCCTGCTCGTCGACCTCGAAGGCGCCCATGAAGGTGAGATCCACCCGGCTGCGGCGGATCATGGCGAAAGAGGTGGCGCTGTCGAATACGCTGGCGCCGGGACGGGTGGCGATGTAGGTGCCCCCGGAGTCGATCATGTCGTAGTCCGGCGCTTCGCCTTCGGCCCGCGGGCGGCAGCCGAGCACGCCGTTCTCCGAGTGCACCAGCACTTCCATCTCATCGGGCAGATAGTGGAAGAGCCGGGTGGGCAGGCCGATCCCCAGGTTGACGATCTGGCCGGGCACCACCTCACTGGCGGCGCGGGCGAGAATGCGCGCTTGATCAGCCGACATGGGCTCGTCTCCCTTGCTCACTGGTGACGGGGTCGACGGCCACCACCTGGCTGACGAAGGCGCAGGGGGTGTGGATCGCCTCGGGCGCCAGACTGCCGGGCGCCTCGACGCGGTAGGCCTGGGCGATGACGGTGTCGGCGGCCATGGCCATCAGTGGGTTGAAGTTGCTGGCGGTGGCGCGGTAGATCAGGTTGCCGTAGCGGTCGGCGCGCTCGGCGTGGACTAGGGCGAAATCGGCGTAGAGCGCCGGCTCGATGCCCCAGGTACGGCCGTCCAGCTCGATCTCGCGACGCTCGGCGGCGATCTCGGTGCCCTGGCCGATGTCGGTCAAGAAGGCGTGGTGGCCGGCGCCGGCGCTGCGGATCTTCTCCGCCAGCAGGCCCTGGGGAAACAGCGTCACTTCCAGCGTGCCCTGATTCATGGCGTCGATGGCGCGACGGTTGAGGCCGATGTGGGAGGTGATCAGCCGAGCCACGCGGTTCGCCCCGATCAGTTTGCCGATGCCGATGCCCGGCTCGTTGGCGTCGTTCTTGATCAGCGTGAGATCGCGCTGACCCTGGGCCAGCAATTCGTCGATCAGGGCGAAGGGAGTGCCCGGTGAGCCAAAGCCGCCGACCATGATCGAGGCGCCGTCGGGTATGGCGGCGATGGCCGCCTCGATGGTGCGATGCTTGTGGGTGAGCAGTGTCATGTAGAGCCTTTCTTGTCGCGTTCTTTCGGCAGTGTCAGCGGGCTATGCCGAGCGCCTCGGCCGAAGCCGGCGCGGCCACCTCGCGGTCGAAGCGCACCAGGGCGCGCGCGAGCCGCTCGAGCAGCTCGGCGGTGTCGTCGGCACCGATGGTCAGCGGCGGCGCCACCAGGAAATGGTCACCGGCCACGCCGTCGAGCGTGCGCCGTGGGTAGATCAGCAGACCTTCCGCCTTGGCCAGCGCGGTGATCCGGGCGAAGCGGTTCTCCCCGGCGGGGAAGGGGCGCTTGGTGTCGGGGTCGGCCACCAGCTCCACGCCCCACAGGAGCCCGCGGCCGCGCACGTCGCCGAGCCACGGAAAGCGCGCTTGAAGCGAAGCGAGGCCGGCCTCGAGTTCGCGGCCGCGGGCGGCCACATTGTCGAGCACGTTTTCGCGCTGCATGGCCTCGATCACGGCGAGCCCGGTGGCGCAGGCCAACGGGTTGCCGGCATAGGTGTGGCCGTGCTGGAAGCCGCCGGCGGCCATCACGGCGTCGACGATATCGGTATGGGCAAGGAGTGCGCCCACCGGGTAGTAGCCGGCGCCGAGCCCCTTGGCGGTAGCCAGCAGGTCGGGAGTGATGCCGTAGTGCTGATAGGCGAACCAGTCGCCGGTGCGGCCGACGCCGGTGAGTACCTCGTCGAGGATCAAGAGGCAGCCGAACTCGTCGCACAGGGCGCGAATGCCCTGCAGGTAGTGCTGCCCGAGCACCCGTGCCCCGGTGCTGGCGCCGCCGATGGGCTCCAGCACGAAGGCGATGACCGACTCGGGTCCGGCGGCTTCGATGGCCTGGCGGGTCTCGGTCAGCACGCGCTCGATATGGCTGGCGTCGTCTGCGTCGCCGTGGCGGTAGAAATCGGGGCCGGCCACCTTGAGCGAGGCTGCGATGAGCGTGTCGAAGGGGGCTTCGAGCGGCTGGTAGCCGGTCACGCCCAGGGCGCCCAGGGTGCTGCCGTGGTAGGAAGGGCGCAGCGAGACGAAGCGTCGGCGCTGCGTCTCGCCCCGGGCCACGAAATACTGACGGGCCAGCTTGAGCGCCGACTCCACCGCTTCCGAGCCGCTGGAGACGAAGAACACCTTGTCGAGCGCGCCGTCGGTCAGCGCGACGAGCGCCTGGCCCAGTGCCACGGCGGGGGCATTCTCGAACTGAGTGCGGTAGGTGAAAGCGACTCGGTCCAGCTGGGCGAGCATGGCATCGCGTATGTCGCGGCGGCCGTGGCCCAGGTTGCAGGCGATGGCACCGGCGCAGCCGTCGAGATACTCGTGGCCGTTGACGTCCCATAGCCTGACGCCATCGGCATGGCTCACTTCGGGCAGGGCCGGGCCCGCCTGATAGAACAGGGGGGAGTGGTTCATGGCAGTGTCCGTGTTGTCGTTATCGTCGGGAAGCGATCCCGTGCGGTTGACTGCAGTCTAGGTAGGGGGGACAGTGTATTTCAATATATGATCTTTTTTACGAACTTGATGATTTTTAATCATGGCTGACGTCAACATCCATTCGCTCAAGGCGCTGGCGGTGTTCAAGACGCTGTACGAGGCGGGCAGCGCTTCGCAGGCGGCACGCACCCTGGGCATCACGCAGTCGGGGGTGAGCCGTTCGCTATCGCAGCTCGAGCACAACCTGGGACTGCAACTCTTCCTGCGCGAGAAGAACCGGCTGGTCGCCACGCCCGAGGCCAAGGAGCTCTACGAGGAAATCCTGCGCCTGATGGGCAACATCGAGGAGTTGCGTCACAGCGTGCTGGCGCTCAAGGAGTTCGGTACCTCGCGGCTGCGCATCGCGGCCATTCCCGGGCTGTCGTTCGGTTTCGTGCCGCGGCTGGTGGCCGGGCTGCTGGCCAGTCACCCGAGTGTCAGCGCCAGCCTCGACATGCTATCGAGTCATGAGGTGCAGATGGCGGTCGAGTCGAGCCATGCCGACATTGGCTTCGTGACCCTGCCGGTGGCCTCGCCGGTGCTGCGGGTGGAGCCGTGGTTGGAAACCGAGGCGGTGTGCCTGCTGCCCGGCGGGCATCCGCTGGCCCAGCGCGAGAGCATCGAGGTGGCCGACCTTGCCGAGCAGCATGTGGTGATCAGCAACCAGCCGAGCCTGGGCAACAATCCGCTGCTCGAGCTCATCGCCCAGCACGGCGTGCACATTGCCGGCAAGACCGAGGCCAACATCGGCACCATCGCGGCACTGGTCGCCAACCGGGTGGGCATCACGGTGATGAACCCCATTACCGCGCAGGATCAGCTATCGCCGCACGATGAGGTGGTCATGCGCCCCTTCGCGCCGGCCATGGCGTTTCGCTTCGGGTTGGTGTACCGCGACAACTGGAAGCACGCCAGGGTGCTCGACTTCATTCGCGATCGGGGGCGCGCCTTGCTGGCAGGGTATTGAGGGCCGCGCCATCCGGCGCGGCCCGGGTGGCGTGGCCTCAAAAGGCTTGCCACTCGCCCTCTTCCTGGGGGGCGTGGGTCAGCTGCCGTGGCTTGGCAGGGCGTCCCGCATCTTGGCGTTGCGGTTTGGCGGCATGCGCCGTTTGCGGGGTCGGATCCCGTTCGTCATGGCCCTCGCTGAGGCGGAAGGCCTGTACCAGGGTGGTCAGGCGCTCGGCCTCCTCGCGCAGCGAGGCGGCGGAGACGCTGGTTTCCTCCACCAGCGAGACGTTCTGCTGGGTGGCCGAGTCCATCTGGTTGACGGCGGTGCTCACCTGATCGATGCCGGACTCCTGCTCCTTCACCGCCGCGGAGATCTCGTTCATCAGCCCGGAGACCCGGCGGATGGCCTCGACGGTCTCTTCGATGCCTTCACCGCTGCGTACGGCCTGCTCGGCGCCCTGGGCGATGCGCTGGGTGATCCCTTCGATCATGGTGCGGATCTGCTGGGAGGACTCGGTGGTGCGGGTGGACAGCTTGCGCACCTCCTCGGCAACCACGGCGAAGCCGCGGCCATGTTCGCCGGCGCGGGCTGCTTCCACCGAGGCGTTGAGCGCCAGGATGTTGGTCTGGAAGGCGATGCCGTCGATCACCTCGACGATCTCGGCCACTTGGCGCGAGTTGGCCTCGAGTTCGCGCATCAGCTCCACGGTGCGGCGTACTTCTTTGGTGCCCGACTCGGCCTGGTCGGCGGCCTGGGTGGAGAGGGTGTCGGCCGAGGTGGCGGATTCGCTGTTCTGGCGCACGATGGAGGACATCTCCTCCATGCTCGAGGCCGTCTGCTGCAGGGCCGAGGCCTGCTGTTCGGTGCGCGAGGCCAGGTCCTCGCTGCCGGTGGCGATCTCGCGTGAGGCCACGCGCACGCTCTGGGCGCTGCGGCTCACCGCGCTGAAGCTGCGGTCCATGCGCGCGATGAAGGCATCGAATTCGGTGGCCAGTTCGCCGATCTCATCCTTGCGCTGGCTGTGGATGCGGGCGGTCAGGTCGCCTTCACCTTCGGTGATGTCGCGAATGCGCCTGCTGACCTCGCGCAGGGCGCGCGACATGAGGTTGGGCCCGACCAGGGCGATGGCCAGGGCGGTGATGAAAACCAGGCCGACGAAGCCGAATACCCAGCGCTGCTGCACGCGAACGGTGGCGATGGTGTCCGCTTCCAGCCGCTCGCCGCGGGCGTCGGCGTTCTGTCCGGCGATGTCGTAGAGGTCGCGCAGTGCACCGAAGGTGGTTTGCGACTCCCCCATCAGTTGTGCCTGGGCGGCTTCGACATCGCCGTCGCGATGCCTTTCGAAGACCGCTTCCGAAGCGGCGCGCCAGTTATCGAAGCGTGTCTCGTAGTCATCGAGCCCCTGCATGACGTCGGGGTAGGCGTCGAGATGGGCCATGAAGTCGTGCATGCGGTCGTAGGCCTGCTCGGCGTTCTCTCGATAGTCAGCATAGTGCGCTTCGGCAGCGTCGCTGCCCGGATCTTCGTCGAGCACGGCGAACTCGGCCACGCGGGCCTGGTAGAGGTCGCGGTCGGCGTTGAGCACGGCCGAGACGGCCGGGTTGAAGGCACCGCTGAATTCGGTCATTCGCTGCCGTACGCTGCCCACCAGGAGGGCATCGGCGACCACGACGATGACCAGGGCCACGGCGACGCCGATGAAAGCCAGTGTGTACTTGACGTTGATACGGTGCAGTTTATCGAGCATATGAGCAGCCCTCGGCGTTGTCAGGTCTTTTGCGGGGCATCGGGTGCCCGCTTGATTGTTGTGAGTCGCGCGTTGAATGGCGCTATCAATACCTCTTTCGGCGAATGCCGGGCGTTCTTTAGATGGGATGACCCCAGTCGGAACCGGGGCCGCTCAGCGCGATACTTGCAGGCACTCCTCATGGGGCAACCAGGCACGGCGAGGTGCCGGGTGCTACCATCGCCAAGAGACGAATCAGGCTTCGAGGGCCTGAACGAGCCCACCCGAATTCCTCCTGGAGAGCATTCATGGCACGAATCCATTCCGACAATTCCCGCTCCATCGGCAATACGCCGCTGATCCAGCTCAATCGGGTCAACGAGGGAGCGACCATCTGGGCCAAGGTCGAGGGACGCAATCCGGCCCATTCGGTGAAGTGTCGCATCGGGGCCGCGATGATCTGGGACGCCGAGGAGCGCGGCGTGCTGAAACCCGGTATGCGTATCATCGAGCCCACCAGCGGTAACACCGGTATCGCCCTGGCCTTCGTGGCGGCGGCGCGCGGCTATCCGCTGGTGCTGACCATGCCCGCCTCGATGAGCCTGGAGCGGCGCAAGGTGCTCAAGGCGCTGGGCGCCGAACTGGTGCTCACCGAGCCGGCCAAGGGCATGCCGGGCGCCATCGCCAAGGCCGAGGAGATCGCGGCCAGCGCGCCGGACACCTACTTCATGCCGCAGCAGTTCGAGAATCCGGCCAACCCGCGGATCCACGAAACCACCACGGGGCCGGAGATCTGGGCGGACAGCGACGGAGCGGTGGATATCCTGGTGTCCGGCGTGGGTACCGGCGGCACTCTCACCGGCGTCTCGCGCTACATCAAGCACACCCAGGGCAAGGCGATCACCACCGTGGCCGTGGAGCCCAGCGACTCGCCGCTGATCACCCAGACGCGCAAGGGTGAAGCGCTGACTCATGCGCCCCACAAGATCCAGGGCATCGGCGCCGGCTTCATTCCCGCCAACCTCGATCTGTCGCTGGTCGACCAGGCCGAGACGGTGAGCAACGAGGACGCCATGGCCATGGCACACCGCCTGATGCAGGAGGAGGGCATTCTGGCGGGCATTTCCTGCGGTGCCGCCGTGGTGGCTGCGGTACGTGTGGGTCAGCAGCCCGAGCACCGCGGCAAGAACATCGTGGTGATCCTGCCCGACAGCGCCGAGCGCTACCTCTCCACGGCGCTCTTCGAGGGGCGCTTCGGCGAGCAGGAGACGGTGCAGTAAGCCTGTGCGTCACTCCTCGTCGCGTGAGGTCTCGCGCTCGCGGCGGGTGTCGAGTTCCAGCTCGGCGCGCTCCACCAGTTCGCCGGGCAGCTCCTTCTTGACGGCCACGCCGAGTTCCTGGAACTCGGCGGCCTGCTTGATCAGGTTGCCGCGGCCGCTGACCAGCCGGTTCATCGCCTCGTCGTAGCTTTCGCGGGCGCCGTCGAGCTTCTTGCCCACCTCCTGCAGGCTCTCCACGAACAGGCGCAGTTTGTTGTAGACCTTTTCGGCGCGGTCGGCGAGCTCGGCGCTGTGGCGGCTCTGGTCCTCGAAGCGCCACAGCTGGCGCACGATGTTGAGGCTGGTCAGCAGGGTGGTGGGCGTGGCGACCAGCACGTTGCTCTCGATGGCGCGCTGGTAGAGCGTTTCGTCGTGCTTCAGCGCCTCGACGTAGGCCGACTCCACCGGGATGAACATCACCACCACTTCGGGCGAGTTGAGCCCCGGCAGGGCGTAGTAGTGCTTGTCGGCCAGTTCGGTGATGCGCTCGCTCACCGCTCGGGCGTGATCGGACAATGCCCGGTGGCGCTCGATCTCATCTTCGGCATTGACGTAGCGTACGTAGGCGGCAAGCGAGGTCTTGGCGTCGATCACCAGGTGCTTGCCCTGGGGCAGGTAGACGATGGCATCGGGGCGCCGGCGTCCGGCATCGGTGGCGAAGCTGGGCTCGCGCTGGTAATCCTTGCTGGGGCGCAGCCCGGAGCCTTCCAGCACGTTCTCGAGCATCAGCTCGCCCCAGTTGCCCTGGATCTTCTTCTGTCCCTGCAGGGCTTCGGTGAGTCGGCCCGCCTGGTCGGTGATCTCGCGATTGAGCGCCTGCAGGTGCTGGAGCTCGGTGCGCAGGCTGGCGCGCTGTTCGGTGTCGGCGCGATGCAGCGTCTCCACCTGCTGACGAAACCCTTTCACTTCGCTGTGCAGCGGCTGCAGCAGCCCCTGGATGTGCTGCTGCGACTGCTCGGAGAATGCCTTGCCCTTGCGCTCGAGGATATCGTTGGCGAGGGTCTCGAATTCCTGCTTGAGCTGGTCGCGGCTCTCGCGCAGCAGCTTGAGCTGCTCGGCGAAGTGGTGCTGCTTCTGCTCGAGCGTGGTGGCGAGCTCGGCGTGGCGGGCGTTCAGCTCGCCGAGCTCCGCCGTCACCCGCTCGCGAGCGGCCTTCTCCTCCTGCCACCACTGGTGGTAGCGGTCACGGGTCTCCCGGGCGGCTTCCTGGTGCGCCTGGGCGGCGGTGAGCGCTTCGCGGGTCTCGGCGAGCCTGGCTTCCAGGGTGGCCAGGGCCTCGGCATGGCGGGCGCGCTCCAGGCGGTGGCGTCGCGCGCCGAGCAGTACGGCAATGGCGAAGCCGAGCAGCAGCGCCAGTAAGCTGCCAATCGCTGCCAGCAGCGAGGGTGAGAGAGTCATAGGGGCGCCTCCGGGAGCTCGCGAGGGAAGTGCGGGCACTGTACATCGAAACAGGTGCCTTTTCAGCCGCCTCGCTTTCCGCCGCCGCCCCCAGTCGCTAGAATGGCAGATTATCGTCGATCCTCGGGCCTCGTGCCCGTCACC
Organism: Pseudomonadota bacterium; assembly: GCA_051749645.1. Classification (GTDB taxonomy): domain Bacteria; phylum Pseudomonadota; class Gammaproteobacteria; order Pseudomonadales; family Halomonadaceae; genus Halomonas. The sequence continues at coordinate 156,323 of JBNJIT010000003.1, read as the reverse complement.
CCACGCTGCAAGGATTCCGCGCTGCATGAGCTATCAGGTTCTGGCCCGCAAGTGGCGACCGCGCACCTTCCATGAGCTGGTCGGCCAGGAGCACGTCCAGCGTGCGCTGGTGAACGCCCTGGACCAGGGCCGTTTGCACCATGCCTACCTGTTCACCGGCACACGCGGCGTGGGCAAGACGACGCTGGCGCGAATATTGGCCAAGTGCCTGAACTGCACGGCCAAGGGGCGCGGTGACGAGGGCGTGACCTCTACGCCGTGCGGCGAGTGCGACAGCTGCCGGGCCATCGACGAGGGGCGCTTCGTCGACCTGATCGAAGTGGACGCCGCCTCGCGCACCAAGGTGGAGGATACCCGCGAGCTGCTCGACAACGTGCAGTACGCTCCCACCCAGGGACGTTACAAGGTGTACCTCATCGACGAGGTGCACATGCTCTCCAGCCACAGCTTCAATGCGCTGCTCAAGACCCTGGAAGAGCCGCCGCCCCACGTGAAGTTCCTGCTCGCCACCACCGATCCGCAGAAGTTGCCGGTGACGGTGCTGTCGCGCTGCCTGCAGTTCACCCTCAAGCACATGCCCCCGGAGCGCATCGTCGGCCACCTGACCCAGGTGCTCGACGCCGAAGGCGTGAATTACGAAGAGGAAGCGCTGTGGTTGCTCGGCAAGGCTGCCGAAGGCTCCATGCGCGACGCCATGAGCTTGACCGACCAGGCCATCGCCTTTGGGCAGGGAACGGTGCGCCATGCCGACGTGGCGGCGATGCTCGGCACTCTCGACCATCGCCACGTGCTGGCGCTCATCGAGGCGCTGGCCGAGGTGGATGCACAGCGCCTGCTCGCCGAGGTGGCCGCCCTGGCTGAGCAGGGCCCGGACTTCGCTGCCGTGCTCGACGACCTGACCGCCGTGCTGCACCGCCTGGCGGTGGCGCAGATGGTGCCGGATGCCCTGGACAACGGTCACGGCGACCGCGACACCCTGCTGGCCCTGGCGGGTCGGTTCGCCGCCGAGGACGTTCAGCTCTACTATCAGATCGGACTCCAGGGACGGGGCGACATGGTCCATGCGCCGGATTTGCGCACGGCGTTGGAAATGACGCTGCTGCGCATGCTGGCCTTCCGCCCCCAGGGCGTTCCCAAGCCACCTCAGACCCCGCTGCCCATGCGCGGCGACCCCGATGCCCAGGGGAGTTCGCACGAGTCGCAGAGTTCGCCGCAGTCCGGCGGCGCTGGGTCTGCCTCCCCGCCGGCCGCGGAAGCGCCTTCGGCCGCTAGCCTGGATTCGCCCGAGCCGTCACCCGTGGCGCCGGTGTCGGAGACCCCGCCAGCGGTCGATGAGCCGCCCCGAGAGGAACCGCCGCCCTGGGAGCCGCTGCCGGATGCCACCGCTGCCGAGCCAATGGCACCGGGGGATTCCGCCGACGCCCCGGCGTCGGCTGGCGCGACTAGGCCTCGACCGGCGGACGAGCCTCCCCCTGCCGCATCTGCGGCACCGCAAACGGCGGAAATGCCAGCGCCCGATGCCCCGGATTCCGCCGTCAGCGAGCCTCCCAGCGAGAGTGCCGCAGGCCAGCGCCTTGCCCACGCCGACTGGCTGGAACGCTTCGATGCACTGGGTCTGGGCGGGCTGACACGCAACCTGGCCGCCCATTGCGTGGTCGAAAGCGACGATGGCGAGCGGCTCGTGCTGCGACTCGATCCCTCCCAGTCGGCGATGAACGCCGATGTCCACGTGCGCCGGATTCAGGAGGCGCTGGCTGCCCAGGGAGTCGAGCGCCGCCTGGCGCTGGAGCCCGGTGAGTTGCCGGCCGATATCGAGACGCCGCGCCAGCGAGCCGACCGCCTGGCGGCCGCGCGCCATGCCGAGGCGGTCGAGGCGCTCAGTGGCGACCCTCACGTGCAACAGCTGAAGCAGACCTTCGGCGCACGCCTGATCGAGTCAACGGTCAAACCTCTCGACGTGACCGCCGGTCACTGACGGTAACGACCCCAACCCAAGAGGAATCACCATGATGAAGGGTGGAATGGGCAACCTGATGAAGCAGGCCCAGGAAATGCAGGAAAAGGTGCAGCAGGCGCAGGAAGAAGTCGCCCGCGCGGAAGTGACTGGCGAAGCCGGTGCCGGCATGATCAAGGTGACCATGAACGGCCGCCATGACGTCAGCAAGGTCGACATCGATCCCAGCGTCATGGAAGAGGACAAGGAGCTGCTCGAGGATCTGCTGGCCGCGGCGGTGAACGATGCCGTGCGCAAGGTCGAGGCCAACACCAAGGAGAGGATGGAAGAAGCCACCGCGGGGCTGAATCTGCCGCCCGGCTTCAAGATGCCCTTCTGACTCGACTGAAACCGGCTGCGCTCGATCAAAGGGCGTAGTGGCGTTTCAGTACGAGCCGGCCAGAGACCGTTTATGAGTTTTTCTCCCCTCGTTGAGAAATTGATGGAGTCGTTGCGGGTGCTGCCCGGCGTCGGCCCCAAGACCGCCCAGCGCATGGCCTTGCATCTGCTCGAACGCGATCGCGATGGCGGTCGGCGGCTTACCGAGGTGCTGGGCGCGGCGCTGGAGCGGGTCGGCTATTGCGAGCGGTGTCGCACCCTCACCGAAGAGCCGCTGTGTACTCTGTGCGCGAGCGCACGGCGCGACGACAGCGTGCTGTGCGTGGTGGAATCCCCTGCCGACCAGTTGGCCATCGAGGAGGCCGGCGGCTATCGCGGCCGCTACTTCGTGCTGCACGGTCACCTTTCGCCGCTGGACGGAATCGGTCCCGAGGACATCGGCCTCGATCAGCTCGAGGCCCGGGTCAGCCAGGATGGGGTGGATGAGGTGATACTGGCCACCAATCCGACGGTGGAGGGCGAAGCCACGGCACACTATATCGCCGCCCAGCTCGAGGCCTACGGCGTACGGCTATCGCGGCTCGCCTATGGCGTGCCCATGGGCGGCGAGCTCGAGTACGTCGATGGTGGTACCCTGACCCGCGCGTTCAGCGGTCGCCTGCCGTTTCGTGGCGAGTGACGCCGCCTTTATTTCTTCCTGCCGGATTGATGCATGACTCTGACCCCCGAGATACGCTGGATCGACACCCCCGAGGCACTCGATGCCGCCTGCGCCGACGTGGCCGACGCTTCGACCCTGGCACTGGATACCGAGTTCTTTCGCGAGAAGACATTCCATCCGGTTCCGGCACTGATCCAGTTCTCCGCGGGCGGCCTTGCTTATCTGGTCGACCCGCTAGCCGTCGAGTGCACGAGAGCGTTTCGCGATCTGCTTGCCCAGGGGCCGCTCAAGCTGCTGCATGCCTCCAGCGAAGACCTCGAGGTACTGGCGCACTGGGCCGGCGTCAGCGTGGCTCCGCTGGTGGATACCCAGGTGGCGCAGGCGCTGCTCGGCGACGACCCGGCCATGGGCTACCAGCGGCTGGTGGAGCATTGGACCGGAATGAACCTGCCCAAGGACGAGACCCGCTCGGACTGGCTGGCGCGCCCGCTTTCCGAGTCGCAGCGCCTGTATGCGGCCCTCGACGTGACCTTTCTGCTGCAAGTATGGGAGCGGCAGCGCGCGGCGCTGGAGCGGCTGGGACGTTTCGCCTGGCTCCTCGAGGACTGCCGTGAGCTGGTCGCCCAGGCGCTGCGCAGCGACGAGACCGATGGCCAGTGGTACCGCCGCCACCGACAGCTGTGGCGCCTGCCGCCGCGGGGCATCGAAGCGTATCGGCTGCTGACCACCTGGCGAGAGGGTGAGGCGCGGCGGCGCAACCTGCCGCGCGGTTGGCTAGTCAACGACCGGGTGCTCTACGGCGTGGCCGAGCGGCTGCCCGAGAACCGGCACCAGCTGGCCGAGGTGGACGACATCAAGCCGAGCCTGATCAAGCGTGACGGCGATACCTTGCTGGCTCTGGTCAAGGAGGCCAGGCAGCGTGCCAGCGAGGCGCTGCCGCCCGGGCTTCCCTCACCCATGACGCCAGCCTTCAAGCAGCGTCTCAAGGCGCTCAAGCGAGTGGTCAATGCCGAGGCCGAGCGGCTCGGCCTGGCTCCTGAGGTGTTGCTGCGCCGCCGTGACCTGGAAGCCCTGGTGGTGGCCGATCTGGCCGGCCAGGCCTTGCCGTTGCCCACCGGTTGGCGTGGCGAGCGGCTGACCGCCGACCTGACCCGAGCCCTCGGCGAGGTGAGCGACCGATGACCGACGACAAGCTGCTTTGCGAAATATTCAAGAGCGCCCGCAAAGAGGAAATGTACCTCTACGTGGACAAGCGATGTGGCCTCGTCGACGTGCCGGAAGTCTTGCTCGAGCGCTTCGGCAAGCCGGTTTCCACGATGACGATGATCTTGACGGCGGACAAGCGGCTGGCCCGCGCCCGGGCCGGTGACGTCATGGCGGCGATTCGCGACAAGGGTTACTACCTGCAGATGCCCCCGGCCAAGGAGGAGTATCTTCTCGACCTGTATCGTACGCCGACGCAAGCGAAATATTGAGGGAGAGCCGCGAGCCACGAGCTATGAGTCGCGGGCCGCGAGTTACGAGCCGCGGGCAGGAAGTTGCAAGACGCCAGCGCCGGCGCATCATGCTGGCTAAGCCCGTAGCCCGTAGCCCGTAGCCCGTAGCCCGTAGCCCAAACCGATAGCCCTGGAGAATCATGAGAGAACGCTTCTGGGAGCGCTTTCCCCTGGAGGAGCTCACCACAGAGGAGTGGGAAGCGCTCTGCGACGGCTGCGGCCAGTGCTGCCTGCTCAAGTTCCAGGACGACGATACCGGCCAGCTGGCGGTGCTCGGCGTTGCCTGCGAGCTGCTGGATATTTCCAGCTGCCGGTGCAGCGACTACGAAAACCGCTTCGCCCGGGTGCCGGACTGCACCCAACTCAAGCCCGAGCGCATCGCCGAATTCCATTGGCTTCCCCACTCCTGTGCCTATCGGCGGCTTGCTGAAGGACGCAAGCTGGCACGCTGGCACCCGCTGCTGTCCGGCGATCCCGAGCGCGTGCATCGCAAGGGCATCAGCGTGCGCAGCTTTGCCATATCCCAGCATGACGTGCCTGAGACTGAGCTCGAGGAGCACATCATTGCCATTCTGCCGATCGACGACTGACGTTTTTCATCCTGCGAATCATTCTCCTGCCTCATGGCGCTGGGCGTCGCACGTGCAATGCTTGATGCTGAACTGTAACGAAATGTTGGCGAAACGTTGCGGTGGTTGACGGCTGATGAGCGCAGTGCGCTGGGAGATACAGTATGAACGTTTTGCATAAGCTGGTATTGGCGGCGGCCATCAGTGCCTTGGCATCGTCGATGGCCTGGGGGCAGTCTACCCCGCGGTCCGGTCCATTCAGCGATGATGAACTGGCCTCGATGTTCAACGACTTGATGAACAACGGGATGGTGTTGAACCAGTCGGAGGAGCGCCAGGTAATCGAGTGGCTGGCTACCCGAGAGGATTTCGAGCAATTGCTGTTGCGTAACCCGCCGGCTGCCGGTGGTACCGGTGGTACGGCAGCAGGTACCGGTGGGGGCGGCGGTGAAGGCGGCGGCTTGGTGGCCGCGGCCGATGATTCGCCGGGTGGTGGCGACAACGGCGGCGGTGATAACGGCGGTGGCGATAACGGCGGCGGCGACAGCGGCGGCGGCGGCGACAGCGGCGGCGGCGGCGACAGCGGCGGCGGCGACAGCGGCGGCGGTGACAGCGGCGGCAGTGACGGCAATGGTGGAGGTGGAGAAGGCGGCAGTGGCGGTGGCTCCGACGGAGGGGGCTCTGGCGGCGGAGCCGGCGGTGGTTCCGGCGGCGGTAGCGCATCCGGCTCCGGTGGTGGCACTGGTGGCAGCGGAAGTAGCGGCGGTTCCGCCGGCGGCAGCGGCTCGGGTTCCGGCGGCGGAGCCGGCGGGGGCACTGGCGGCGCCGGTGGTGGCAACTGAGCGCTAGCCAAGTCCGCTAGTGAGGCGACGAACGCCCCGCCTGGGTGCCGGGGCGTTCGCGTGTGGGCGGTCGTGAGCCTAGGCTTCGTGCTCTACCAGGCCGAGTGCCCAGAGCAGGAAGGCGTCCTGCCGCGCGTTATCGTGCCACGCCTTGAAGCGCCCTGAAGCACCTCCGTGGCCGGCGGTCATGTCCGTCCTGAGCAGCACCGGGCCACGCGCGCTGCCCAGTTCGGTGAGTCGGGCATAGAGCTTGGCGGGCTCCCAGTACGGCACCCGTGTGTCGTGCCAGCTCCCCTGCAGGAAGACGCTGGGCCACGGCTGAGCGGTCAAGTTGTCCAGCGGCGAGTAGGCCTGAATCCGTCGCCGGGCATCGGGTTCGTGGGGGTTGCCCCACTCGGTGTATTCGGCAGTGGTCAGCGGAAGGTCCGGGTTTTCCATGGTACGCAGCACGTCGACGAAGGGTACGTCGAGCACGGCCGCACAAAAGGCTGCAGGCGCCAGGTTGAGGCTTGCTCCTACCAGCAGTCCGCCGGCGCTGGCCCCGTAGGCGGCGATACGATCGCCGTCGCTGATGCCGGAAGTGGCCAGCGCATCGCGGGCTGCCAGGAAGTCGTGAAAGCTGTTTTCCTTGTGTTCTAGCTTGCCGGCCAGGTACCAGGGTTCGCCGCGGTCGCCGCCGCCCCGAACGTGGGCCACGGCAAAGGCCACGCCGCGCGCCAGCAGTTCCAGGCGAGCGACCGAAAACCAGGGGTCGAGCACCTCGCCATAGGCGCCGTAGCCGTAGAGCAGAGTGGGCATCGGGTGCCCGACTCGGTCGGCGTGCATCACCACCGAGACGGGAATTCGCTCGCCGTCATGGGCGGTGGCCCAGAGCCGCTCGCAGGCGAGGTTCTCCGGCCGGAGGTCGCCGTGAATCGGCTGACGCTTGAGCAGACGGCGCTCGCCGCTGTCCAGGTCATGCTCGAACCAACTGGCCGGCATCACGAAGGACTCCTCACGCAACCAGAGTCGGCGGCTGGCGAAGTGTGGCATGTCACCCAGTGCCAGGCTACAGGGGGTTTCGGGCAGCGGCAGGTATTCGTCGCGGGTCACGGCGTGGCCGTCCTCGAGCTCGAGCACGCGCAGGTTGACCTGGGCCTCGTGGTGATCCCGCTCGGTGATCACCAGGCCCCAACTGAAGGCATCCACTCCTTCCAGCGTCACGCTCTCGCGATGGCCGGTCAGCCTGTGCCATGGTGCCGTCTGCGGGGTGGCGTCGAATGCCGGCTCTGCCACCCAGTCGAGACGGAAGTGCGTGGCCTGGCGGTTGTGCAGCACGTAGAAGTAGCCCGGGCGGTGGTCCAGGGAATACTCCATGCCGGCTTCCCGTGGCTGGAAGCAGCGGGGCGGCGTTGCCGGCTGCCGGGCGGGAATCAAGTAGCACTCGCTGGTGTCCTTGGAGGCGCTTTCCAGCACCAGCCACTCGCGCGAGCGTGTCTTGCCCAGTCCCAGCCAGAATTCCGAATCGGCCTCGTGAAGCACCTGCGTGGGCTCTGCGGCATTGCCATCGTTCAGCGGCAGCCGCCAGATGCTTTCGGGACGCTGCGTGGCGTCATAGCGGGTGAAGAACAGCGTGGCATTGTCCTCGGCCCAGATCAGTTCCGGGCCGATCTCCTCGAGCAGAGGGTGGGGCGTGCCATCGGGAAGCGCTTGCAGGTAGAGCGTGAAGGTCTCGTCACCGCGGGTATCTTCCGTCCAGGCCAGCCAGCCCTCATCGGGCGACAGTGCCATGTCGCCAACCTCCAGGAAATCGTGGGCGGCCGCTCGGGCCTGGAGATCCAGGAAACACTCGGCCGCCTGGGGAGCGCCGTTGGGATGACGCCACCAGACCGGGTAGTCGGCGTCGGCGGCCGTCTCGCTCCAGTAGGTATGGCGGTCGAGCGGCGTGCGCAGGCCGGACACAGCCAGCTCGCGGCGAGCCAGGTGGCCGTGATAGAGACGTTCCACCAGGCTTTCCAGAGGGGCGAACCAAGCGGTGGATTCCCGATTGGCGGCTTCCAGAAAGGCAGTGACATCCGGATCGTCGCGGTTCTCCAGCCAGTGCCAGGCGGGATCGTCCGGGCGATGGAAACGGGTGACGGGAGCGTTGGCACTCGCGTGCTGCGGCGGCTGTGCTTTCATGGTGGCAGGTGTACCATACTGAGACCGAGTATTAGCAAGTTCCATACTGCACGGCAACGCAGGATCGGGCGAGCCGTGATGTACCGAAGCGGAGGAAAAGAGGTGTCGATGCTGACGTCGGATTCGATGACCCTACTATGGCTGACCTATTTGGGTTTGTCGCTGGTCGTGCTACTGACCGGTTATCTGGGCCTGGCCTTTCTGCCGCGCCTGCTGCGCTTGCCGATCACCTGGGCGGTGGCCGGCGTGCTGTGGATTCCCACGCGTTTTCGTCTCCCGCTGCTGGATGAGGGGGAGTTCTATACCGGCATGGCGCCGGCGGTGGTAGTGGCCAGCGTGGCGTTTCTGGAGAGCAATGCCGATGTGCTGCTTTCCTCCGGCCTGCTGGTGGGGGCCGGCGCCGGCCTGGGCGTGGCGCTGGGCCTTCTGCAATGGTGGGCTTGGCGGCACTCCGAGGAAGCGCCAACTGCGTCGACAACGCGTACCGGACAGGATGGCAGCGGGACCGCCTCGGTGGGGCAGGGACGTCGTGAGCCGATGATCGGCTAGGGAGCCACCCATGGGCAGGGCATCGCGAAGTATGACCCAGCGGCTGGCCGTAGTGCTCGGCTTGCTGCTGCTGTGTGCAGCCCAGCCGGCGGCTGCCCAGGAGGAGGCGCCGCCGCAGGTGCGAGTCATCGTCGACGTGTCGGGAAGCATGCGTGACAACGATCCCGACCAACTGGCCGCCGATGCGCTGGAGCTGCTGGTCACGCTGTTGCCGGGTGGTACGCGAGCCGGTGTCTGGACGTTTGGCGAGGGCGTGTCGAACCCCCTGCCGCTGGATACGGTCGATGCCAACTGGCGCGAGCGGGCCATGGCTCTGGCTCCCCGACTGGCAGGGCGCGATCCCTTCACCGATATCGAGGCTGCCGTGCGCAAGGCAGCGGCACGCCAAGCGCCCGGCGAACAGCACCTGGTACTGCTCACCGACGGCATGATCGATCTGCCTCCCTGGCGGGGCGACAAACCGGCGATCGACGACGCCTCGCGTCGCGAGCTGCTTGACGAACTGGCGCCGAGTCTGGCGCGCTCGGAAGTGACGGTGCACGCCATCGCCTTTTCCGACGAAGCGGACCTCTCGCTGGTGGAACGCCTCTCCCAGCAGACCGGCGGTTTGTCGGCACCGGTCAGAACGCCTGAAGCCCTGATGGGGGCCTTCCTCGATATCGTCGATCGAATCTTCCCCAGCGACCGTGCGCCGCTGCGCGACGGCGGCTTCGTCATCGAGCCGGGGCTCGAAGGCTTCAACGCCCTGCTGTTTCGCGATCCGTCGGAGCCGCCGGCGGTGCTGGTAGGGCCCGATGGCCGGCGCTATACCGCCGAGAATCCGCCCGAAAACGCCCGCTGGCGTCATGAGGAGCGTTACGACCTGGTTCAGGTGCCGGATCCGGAGCCCGGCCAGTGGCGTCTCGAAGGCGAGGTGGGCCGCGAGAGTCGCGTCACCCTGGTGTCGCCGCTGACGCTGCAGACGGCACCGCTGCCGGGGACGCTCTACCTCGGCTTTGCCGTACCCGTGGAAGCCTGGCTGTCTCGCCATGGCGAAGTCCTGCCCGAGGAGGAGTGGCCGGCCCACCTGAGCATGAGTGCCGAATTGCGCGATGAGGAGGGAGACATTCAGGCCGCAACGAAGCTCGGCTCTCGCGGGCAGCGGTTCGTCGGCGAGTTGCCGGCCCCGGCACTCACCGGCACGGCCCAGTTGGCCGTGCGCGCCGATGGTCGGGGGTTCCGCCGCCAGCGAGTGCAGGCCGTGAACGTGCAGCCCGCGGTGACCGCGGAACACGATGTCCAGGGTGGCCGGGTGCTATTGCGCGCCGAGCACCCGGCCTTGCATCACGATAACACTCGGTTGCACGCTGAACTTCTGGGGCAGCGGCTGGAAGCCCAAGCGCTGGATGACCAGCGCTGGGAGATCAACCTGCCGGTGCTCGACGAGAGTCTCACCCAGCCGCTGATGCTGCGGGGGCGGATCACCCTCGAGGGGCGTGCCCGCGAGCTTCGCCTGCCGCGATTGCTGCTGTTTCCCGAGGGCGATACAGGAGTGGACGTTGCCGAGGTTCGGCCGGACTTGGCGGTGGAGCGCTTCCATGAAGCGCCCGACCTGGCCAGCCCCGCCTCGGCCGACACCGACCCCGACGGCGTAGCGCGCTTCATCGCTCTGCTCGACCGGTTGCCGCAGCTGGCGCAGGGGCACTGGGAAACCTGGCAGCCGGTGCTGACGCGCTGGTTGCAGGCGCATGGGCGAGACCCCCGGCTCTGGGCTGGCGTGATGGGACTGGTCATCCTGGTCGTGATGATGCGGGCGTGGCGTCAGCGCCGCCGGCGCGAGCGCGCCCACTACCGGGAGGAGCCACATGTGTGAGCTTTTGGCCATGAGCGCCAACGTGCCCACCGACATATGCTTTAGCTTCACAGGTTTCTTGCATCGTGGCGGGGGGACCGGCCCGCATCGTGATGGCTGGGGGATCGCTTTCTACGAGGCGGGTGGGTATCGCGATTTTCGCGACCCCCATCCGTCGGTGCGTTCGCCCATCGCGCGGCTGATCTGTGACTACCCGATCAAGTCGCACATCGCTATCAGCCATATCCGCCAAGCCAATGTCGGTGAGGTGCGGTTGGCCAACACTCACCCCTTTACCCGCGAGATGTGGGGGCGGACCTGGTGCTATGCCCACAACGGTCAACTGACCGGTTGGGAGGCGTTGCCGCTCGGTGTCTATCGGCCGGTGGGCGACACCGACAGCGAGCATGCCTTCTGCTGGCTGCTGGACCAGTTGCGTCAACGATTTCCCGAGCGGCCGGTCGGCGACAACGCATGGCGGGATCTATGGCGGCTGCTGCATCGGCTTTGCGAGCGGCTGCGCGGCCTCGGGGTCTTCAATCTGCTGCTGGCCGACGGCGACTACCTTTATACTTTCTGTGCCACCAAGTTGGCTCACATCACCCGGCGGGCGCCGTTCGGCAAGGCGGCACTCTCCGATGCCGAACTGACGGTGAATTTCGCCGAGCACACCACGCCGAACGATATCGTTTCCGTGGTTGCGACCGAACCGCTGACCCGCAACGAATCGTGGGTTGCCATGCGTCCTGGAGAACTGCTGGTGTGGCGACTGGGCGAGATCGTCGCCTCGTACCACGCTACAAGAAGTGGTTAAACGCGGGTTTCAATCGGTCGTTTTACAGTCTGGCGTCGCCTGGTATATCGTGTGGCCAGCATGACCAGACCTTCACAAGAAGAACAGTCGATTCTCGACGGCCGTGTCGGATCGACGATGCCGCGGAGAGACGCCATGAGTGAGCACGCCACAGCCCCGATCCTTGTCGGTCCCGATATCGATGGCATGGAGGATTACCGTTCGGTGATGGAGGTCTTCCATGCCGCGGTGGGACGTTACGCAGACAATCCCGCTTTCAGTTGCATGGGTCGTACGCTCAGCTTTGCCGACCTCGACCGTTTGTCCGGCGACTTCGCTGCCTGGCTGCAGGCCGAGACCGAGCTCGAGCCGGGGGATCGTATCGCCATTCAGCTTCCCAATCTGCTGCAGTTCCCGGTGGCCGTTTTCGGAGCCATGCGCGCCGGCCTGGTGGTGGTGAACACCAATCCGCTCTACACCGAACGGGAGATGGCCCACCAGTTCAAGGATTCCGGCGCCAAGGCTATCGTCATTCTGGCCAACATGGCCGACAAGCTCGAGCGCATTCTCGACCGCACCGACATTCGCCATGTGGTGGTCACTGAGCTGGCGGACCTGCACGACTTCCCCAAGCGGCAACTGATCAATGCCGTGGTCAAGTACGTCAAGAAGATGGTGCCGGCGTATCGGCTGCCCGGTGTGGTGCCCTTGCGCCGTGCATTGCAGTTGGGGGCCGGGCAGACCCACCGCGAGGTGGTACGCGAGCCGGACGACATCGCTGCGTTGCAGTACACCGGAGGCACCACGGGCCTGGCCAAGGGCACCATGCTCACTCATCGCAACCTAGTGGCGAACATGCTTCAGGCGCGACAGGCGATCGGCCCGGGGCTCGACGAGGGGCAGGAACTGGTGGTGGCACCGCTGCCCGTCTATCATATCTATACCTTCACCGTTAACTGCCTGTTCCTGATGGAGACGGGCAATCATTCGGTGCTGATTACCAACCCTCGTGACCTGGACGGTTTCGTCAAGGAACTGAAGGGGATGCCGTTCACCGGCTTCATCGGTCTCAACACGCTGTTCAATGCGCTGTGCAACCGAGAAGACTTTCGGCAGCTCGACTTTTCGCGCCTGCACCTGACCATCTCGGGCGGCATGGCACTCACCCGTGCCGTTGCCGAGCGTTGGGAAGCGGTCACCGGCTGCGCGGTCGCCGAGGGGTACGGCCTCACTGAAACCTCCCCCATCGTCAGCTTCAATCCCATCGACGCCATCCAGCTTGGAACCATCGGTAAACCGGTGGCGGGTACTCAGGTCAAGGTGGTGGATGTCGACGGCAATGATCTGCCCTTTGGCGAGCCGGGAGAGCTGTGCGTCAAGGGGCCCCAGGTAATGAAGGGGTACTGGAACTGCGAGGAGGAGACGGCCCAGGTATTGAGCGAGGATGGCTGGTTCCGCACTGGCGATATCGCCGTGTTGCAGGATGACGGTTACATCCGCATCGTCGATCGCAAGAAAGACATGATTCTCGTCTCGGGCTTCAACGTCTACCCCAACGAAATCGAGGATGTGGTGGCCACCCATCCCGGTGTGGTGGAGTCCGCCGCGGTGGGTGTGCCCGACGAGGCGAGCGGCGAGGCCATCAAGCTCTTCGTGGTCGCCAAGGATGACAGCCTCGATGAGAAGACACTGCGCGAGTGGTGCAAGAAGGAGCTGACCGCCTACAAGGTACCCAAGACGGTGGAGTTCCGCGATGAGCTGCCCAAAACCAATGTGGGTAAGGTGCTGCGCCGTCAGCTGCGTGATGACGAAGGGGCCGAAACCGAAACCTGATTTCGCCGATAGCCGTTGGCCGATCGTTTGATAGACAACGGCAATCGCGGAAATTGGCCGCCGGTGCGCTGCCGGCGTTACAATGAACTGCCCGCACCGGCCATGCCGGGGCGGGCAGCTCGTTTCAGCGCCTGAGGATGTCGTGACCACCGCAACTCGCCCCCGCTCCGTTACCGCGCCTACGGATACCGTGCAGCTCGAGCGCCTGAAGCAGGCGCTCGACGGCGTCATGCTGCGCGACCGGCCGACTCTGGAGAAGCGCCTGGGTGGCCTGGCGCGCCGGCTGAAGGAAGGCAAGCCGGTCGATCGCGGACTTCCCCGGGTGGCCGAGGCGATTGAGACGTCTCGGGCGCAGGCGGCACGCCGCCAGGCACTTCCGGTCACCCTGAACTACCCGCCCGATCTGCCGGTGGCCGAGCGCCGCGAGGATATCCTCGCCGCTTTGCGGGATCATCAGGTGGTGGTGGTGGCCGGTGAGACGGGCTCCGGCAAGACCACCCAACTGCCCAAGTTGTGCCTGGAGCTGGGGCTCGGGCGGCGTGGCCTTGTGGGACATACCCAGCCGCGGCGCCTGGCGGCGCGTTCGGTGGCAGCGCGTCTCGCCGAAGAGCTCGAGACACCGCTGGGCGAACAGGTGGGCTACCAGGTGCGTTTCACCGACCAGAGCGGCGACGACACCCTGGTCAAGCTGATGACCGACGGCATCCTCCTGGCGGAGACGCGCCACGATCCGGACCTGCGTCGCTACGAGGCGATCATCATCGACGAGGCCCACGAACGCAGCCTCAACATCGACTTCCTGCTCGGCTACCTCAAGCGGCTGTTGCCGCGTCGCCCCGACCTGAAGGTGATCATCACCTCGGCGACCATCGACGTGGAGCGCTTCGCCGCACACTTTGCATTGCCCGGTGGTGGCACGGAAGCTGACAAGGGTGAGCCGGAGCCCGCACCGGTGGTGGAGGTGTCAGGCCGCACTCATCCGGTGGAGGTGCGCTATCGGCCGCTGGTGCGCGAGGCCGACGACGAGGCCGACCGGACCCTTCAGGAAGGCATTCTCCACGCCGTGGAGGAGATCGAGCGCATCGAGCGCGACAAGCGCTGGTTCCATGGCCCGCGGGACATCCTGGTATTCCTGCCCGGCGAGCGCGAAATCCGCGAAACCGCGGATACCCTGCGCTGCGCCGATCTCAAGGGTACCGAGATCCTGCCGCTCTATGCACGGCTCTCCAACGCCGAGCAGAACCGGGTTTTCGCCTCGCACAAGGGGCGGCGCATCGTGCTTTCCACCAACGTGGCCGAAACGTCACTGACCGTACCGGGCATCCGCTACGTGATCGACCCGGGCCTGGTGCGCATCAGCCGCTACAGTTATCGCGCCAAGATCCAGCGCCTGCCGGTGGAGCCGATCAGCCAGGCCAGCGCCAACCAGCGCAAGGGGCGCTGCGGCCGCGTGGCCGAGGGCGTGTGCATTCGTCTCTATGACGAGGAGGACTTCCTCGCCCGGCCCGAATTCACCGACCCGGAGATCCGTCGCACCAACCTGGCCTCGGTGATTCTCTCCATGCTGTCTCTGGGTCTTGGTGACATCGAGCGTTTTCCCTTCGTCGATCCGCCGGATTCGCGCTTCGTCACCGATGGCTTCAAGCTGCTCTTCGAGCTGGGAGCGGTCGACGCCAGCCAACGTCTCACCGACATGGGGCGCAAATTGGCGCGGCTGCCCATCGACCCGCGCCTGGCACGCATGGTGCTGGCCGGTGCCGAGCAGGGCGGGTTGCGCCAGGTGCTGATCGTGGTGGCCGGCCTGGCGGTGCAGGATCCCCGCGACCGCCCGGCGGACAAGCGCGAGGCCGCCGACCAGGCACACCGCCGCTGGCAGGATCCGGAATCCGACTTCGTCGCGCTGCTCAACCTGTGGCAAGGCTTCGAGGCGGCCCGCGAGACGCTCTCGGGCAACCAGCTGCGGCGTTGGTGCCGGGAGCGCTACATCAATTACCTGCGCATGCGCGAATGGCACGATACCTTCCGCCAGCTGCGCCAGTTGCTGCGCGACATGGCCATCGAAGTGCCGCCGCCGCTGCCCGAGCCCGCGGCAGACGGGGAATCGAGCGACGAGGCCCGCGCCCAGGCGCGTCGCCACAATGCCATCCAGTTGCACCGGGCGCTGTTGCCGGGGCTCCTGTCGCATCTCGGCTTGCTCACCGAGAATCGTGAGTACCTCGGAGCGCGCAACCGAAAGTTCTTCATTCATCCCGGATCGGGCCTGGCCAAGAAAGCGCCCAAGTGGCTGATGGCCTTCGAGCTGGTCGAGACCAGCCGCCTGTTCGGGCGTACCGTAGCCAGGATCGATCCGCAGTGGATCGAGCCCGTGGCCGGGCACCTGGTCAAGCGCAGCTACGCCGAGCCGCACTGGGAGATGAAGCGTGGCCAAGTCGTGGCCAAAGAGCAGGTGACCCTGTTCGGCCTGCCCATCGTCAGCGGTCGCAAGGTGCATTATGGGCCCATCACCCCTGCCGAGGCCCGGGAGCTGTTCATCCGCCGCGCTCTGGTGGAGGGCGAGTTTCGCACCAAGGGTGAGTTCTTCGCCCACAACCGGGCCCTGGTCGCCGAGGTCGAGGAGCTCGAGGATCGTGCCCGCAAGCGCGATATCCTGGTCGACGAGGAGACGCTGTTCGCTTTTTACGACGCGCGCCTTCCCGAAGACATCCATAGCGGCAGGGGGTTCGAAGCGTGGCGCAAGAAGGCCGAAGCCGCCGACCCCGATATCCTCAAGTTCGACCGTGCGGCACTGCAGGCGCGGGAGGCCGAAGAGGTCACCGCCTCGGACTATCCCGATGAGCTGGTGTTGAACGGCGTGCGCTATCCGCTCGGCTATCGCTTCGAGCCGGGCGCACCCGACGATGGCGTCACCCTCACCGTGCCGGCGGCCATGCTCCCGCAGCTGCCCACGGCCCGCCTCGAATGGCTGGTGCCCGGCCTGCGGCGAGAGAAGTGCATTGCCCTGATGAAGTCGCTGCCCAAGTCGGTGCGTCGCCAGGTGGTGCCGATTCCCGACTGGGTGGATGCGGCGCTGGAGGCTCTCACGCCCGACGACGTGCCGCTCACCGAGGCACTGGGCGAGTTCCTGCGGCGCAAGACCGGCATGCGCCTGCATGCCGACGACTGGCGTCTGGATCAGCTCGAACCGCACCTGGTGATGAACGTGCGCGTGGTGGACCACGAGGGCCGCACGCTGGGGCAGGGCCGGGACGTTGGCGAGCTGGAGCGTCGCTTCGAGCAGGCGGCGGGGCAGGGCACGCGGGCACTGGCCGAGGAGGCGCGCCTTGCCGCGCCGGTGGAGACACTGCCCGAGACGCCGCTGCCCGAGTCGCGGGTCACCTCCCAGGCCGGCATTCGCGTGGAAGCCTATCCCGCTCTGGTTCCCGAGGGGGAGCGCTTTAGGGTCGATCTCTTCGATCACCCCGACAAGGCGAGTGCGGCGCATCGCCAGGGAGTCGTACAGTTGGCCCGGCATCGCCTGCCCGATTCGGCACGCGAGATCGAGCGGATCAAGCAACTCGAGACCTGTGCCTTGCTGTTCGCCAAGGTGGGCAGCAAGCGCCAGCTCGTCGACGACGTGATCGGCGCCGTCTTCCAGCAGGTGGTGGCGGTGGAGCCGTTGCCGCGTTCGGCGTCCGACCTGGAGGCACGCCTGGCGGAGACGCGGGCCGAGCTCGTGCCTCGAGCCGAGGCGTTGGTGGCCAACCTGACGCGCGCTCTGGAGGGCCACCTTGCGGTCACCAAGGCGTTGAAGGGCAACCTGAACCTGGCCCTGGCGCTGGTATACAGTGATCTGAAGGCCCAGATGGCGCGGCTGGTCTACCCCGGCTTCGTCACTGAGGCCGGCGCCTGGCTGGCCGAGTACCCGCGCTACATGGAGGCGGCGCTGATTCGACTGGAGAAGGCGCCGCGGGAGCGCATGCGCGATCAGATGCACATGCAGGAAGTCCAGGCCTTCGAAGAGCGTCTGGCGGCTCGCCGTGAGAGCCAGCGCCGCGGCGGGCACGAGGAGCCGGCGTTGGTCGAGTTTCGCTGGTGGATCGAGGAACTGCGCGTGTCGCTCTTCGCTCAGCAGCTGGGAACGGCGTTTCCCGTTTCCGCCAAGCGTCTCGAAAAACGTTGGGCAGAGCTCATCGGCCATGGCGGGTGAGCGTACGGTGCGTCGAGCATGAACAGAACACGAGCACCGCACGGTCGGTGCCAAGTCGCGGGTTTGGGCCCGTCGGAGAAGTCGGCGAGCGTAGCCGGTCTACGGACCAGGCCTGAAGCCAGTTAGGAGAAGAAAGACATGACAGAGGTCGTGATCACCGGCACGGGACTTTACACACCGGAGCACGCCATCGACAACGCGTCACTGGTGACGGCGTTCAATGCCTGGGTGGATGCCGAGAACGCACGCAATGCCGAGGCCATTGCCGCCGGTGAGTGCGAGCCGTTGGCGCACTCCAGCAGCGAATTCATCGTCAAGGCATCGGGCATCCACAGCCGCTACGTGCTCGATGCCGAGGGCATCCTGGACCCCGAGCGGATGCGCCCGCGACTGCGTGAGCGGTGCGACGACGAGCCCTCTATCCAGTGCGAAATGGGCCTGGCCGCTGCCGGCGACGCTTTGCAGGCGGCCGGCGTGGCGGCTGGCGACATCGACCTGGTGATCGTGGGCTGCTCCAATCTGGAGCGCCCTTACCCGGCAGTGGCCGTGGAGATGCAATCGGCGCTGGGTGCCGGAGGCTACGCCTTCGACATGAACGTGGCCTGCTCGTCAGCCACCTTCGCCATCGAGACCGCGGCAAATGCCATTCGCGCCGGCAATGCCAGCCGCGCACTGGTGGTCAATCCGGAAATCTGCTCGGCCCACCTCAACTTCCGCGATCGCGACAGCCACTTCATCTTCGGCGATGCCTGCACGGCCATCGTGGTCGAGCGTGACGACCTGGCGACGGCCGAGGCTCGTTTCGACATACTGGGGACTCGGCTCACGACCCGTTTCTCCAATGCCATACGCAACAATGCCGGCTTCCTCAATCGCGTGACCGACAGCGACCCGTTGGCGGTCGACAAGCTCTTCGTGCAGGAGGGGCGACGGGTGTTCAAGGAGGTTTGCCCCCTGGTGTCGTCGTTGATTACCGATCACCTGGCCAGCCTGTCTCTGTCGGGTGACGACCTCGCCCGGCTGTGGCTGCATCAGGCCAATCGCCACATGAATGACCTGATCGCCCGGCGCGTGCTGGGGCGTGAGCCGACGGTGAGCGAGGCGCCGGTGATCCTCGATCGCTATGCCAACACCAGTTCGGCGGGCTCGATCATCGCCTTCCACCTGCACCGCGACGATCTGACATCCGGTGCGCTGGGGGTGGTCTGTTCCTTCGGTGCCGGCTACAGTGCCGGCAGTGTCGTGGTGCGCCGACAATGAGGCGCAAGCGGAGGCAGGACATGCAAAGAGGCAGCGGAATGGGTGAGCGGCGCAAGGGAGGAGTCCTGGTCGGCGCTCTGCTAGCGCTGGGGCTGCTGGCTGGCTGTGCCAGCACGCCGGCCCCCGAAGAGCGCAACCCCGACGATCCCTGGGAAGGCTTCAACCGGCGCGTGTTCGCCTTCAACGAGGTGGTGGACCGCTATGCGCTCAAGCCGGTGGCTCAGGGTTATCGCACCGTGACGCCGGAGCCCGTGCAGACCGGCGTGGGCAATTTCTTCTCCAACCTGGGCGAGCTGCGCACGCTGCTCAACAGCGTGCTGCAAGGCAAGCCGGGCAATGCCGGCATCGCTGCCTCGCGGTTCGTGATCAACACCACCGTGGGCATCGGCGGTCTGTGGGATTTTGCCACTCACATGGAGATTACCGGGCGCGAGGAGGATTTCGGCCAGACCTTGGGGGTGTGGGGCGTCGGCGAGGGGCCCTATCTGGTGCTGCCCTTGCTGGGCGCGAGCACGGTGCGCGATACGGGGGCTCTGCCGGCGGACATGTACGCCTATCCGACTACCTACATCGAGGATGACCCTACGCGCATCGGCCTGACCGCGCTGCGCATCGTCGACGCGCGAGCCGGACTGCTGGATCAGGAGGCGCTGATCCACGGCGATCGCTACAGTTTCATTCGCGATGCTTATCTGCAGCGGCGTCGCTTCGAAGTCAGCGATGGCGAACAGGGCGACGATCCCTTCGCCAGCGACGACTACGAGTTCGATGACTCCGATTTCGACGATGCCGATTTCGCCGACTGAGGCATGCACCATGGATGCAGCCAAGCCGCTGATTGGGGTGCTCGACGCACCCGGCACCTACCGTGACGCCCTGGCCGATACCATCGCTCGGGATGGTTTGGTGGTCATGGCAGTGGAAACCCTCGACGACCTGCCGGAGGATACCGCGCTGGTGGTGGTGCACGCCCGTGCGGTACCGAGCCTGGAGTGGTCGCGCCTCACCGAGCGCCTGCCCACGCTGGTGGTGAGCGATTCGCGGCTCGATGAGGATCTGCTCACCGCCGTGGACGTAGGGTTGGTCGACTACGTGATCGAGCCCCTGCGCCATGGTCAGCTCCTGCGACGCATGATTCGCAAGGCCATCGAGCTGCATCGTCTGGAAGATGAGCGCGCCCATGACCGCGAGCGGCTCGCGCAGCTCAACGAACACCTGGAGGAGCTCAACGAGAGCTTGGAAACCCACCTGGGCATGCTGCGTCTCGATCAGCAGGCTGGCGGTCAGATCCAACGCAAGCTGCTACCGCCCAACGAACAGACGCTGGGCGGTGTGACCTGCGATTACTGGATGGCGCCTTCGCTCTACCTGTCGGGGGATTTTCTCGACTTCCAGCGCTTCGATGAGCGCTTTACGCTATTCTATTTTGCCGATGTTTCCGGGCATGGGGCCTCGTCGGCGTTCGTCACGGTGCTGCTCAAGTCGCTGTGCAACCGCTGGCTGTCCGAGTGGGACGGGACAAGGCCGGAAGCGTTGCCGGCACGTTGGCTGGCCCGTCTCAACCGTGAGCTGCTCGATACCGGTATCGGCAAGCACGCCACCCTGTTCGTCGGGGTCATTGACCATCACGACCATACTCTTCACTATTCACTCGGCGCCCAGCTCCCCAAGCCGCTTCTGGTGAGCGAGGAGCAGACTGTCGAGCTGCCCGGAGAAGGCATGCCGGTAGGGCTTTTTCCGAACGTGACGTATCCGTGCCTGCAATACGATCTGCCGGCGCATTTCCGCCTATGGCTGTGTTCTGACGGCGTACTGGAGTGCCTGCCGGGCGAGACGCTCGATGCGCGGCTCCAGGAACTGGAACGGCGCATCGTGTCCTGTACGACACTGATGCAGCTGCGCGATGGACTGGCTTTGAGCACTTCCCTGGAAAGTGATGTCGAAGGGGAAGTCGAGAGTGAAGAACTGCTGGACGATGTAACCATCATGTTGCTGAGCGGGTTTACCGATGATCATGAATGAAGGTCGCGTCAAGGCGGCGTTCGACGCCGGTGTCTTCGTGCTCAAGCTGTGTGGTGACGTGCGACTGACCCTGTGTGCCACCCTGGACAGCCAAGCCCAGCAGTTGGCCGATACGCCGGGGCTCCAGGCGCTGGTCATCGACCTGCGTGAGGCGACCAACGTGGATTCCACGGCGCTTGGCTTTCTAGCCAAGGTGGCCATGGCGGTGCAGGACAAGATCGACCACAAGCCCACCATCGTGGTGGACAACCCTGACGTGCAGCGCATGCTCGAAGTGATGGGCTTTGCCCAGTTCTTCACCATGGTGACGGCGCCGATTACCGAGGTGTGCGAGCTGTGCGACCTACCTGAAGTGCCCACCGATCTGGAAGCCACTCGCGAGCGCATTCTCGAGGCGCATCGCATCCTGATGCGCATGAACGAGCACAATCGCGAAGAATTCCAGCCGCTGGTCGAGATGCTCGAGTCCCAGGAAACCGCTTCGTTTCACGACTGAGGCCGCGTAACCCATTCTCCCGACGAACCGGGCCCTTGCAGAAGGGCGCCCGGTTCGTCGGTGTTGCTCGTCTTGTCAGGCTTGGCGGAGTTCTCCGAGCAGGGATTCCAGCTTGCGCTGGTCGGCGGTGAACTTGCGAATGCCCTCGGCCAGCTTTTCCGTGGCCATGGCGTCTTCGTTCAGCGCCCAGCGGAACTCCGCTTCGTCCAGGGGTTCGGGGGGCGAGGTTTCGGCATCCGAGGGGTTCAGCCGACGCTCCAGGTCGCCTTCGCTGTCGGCCAACTCGCCCAGCAGCGCCGGAGAAATGGTCAGCCGGTCACAGCCTGCCAGGGCCAGGATCTCGCCCATGTTGCGGAAACTTGCGCCCATCACCACGGTGCGATAGCCGTGGCCCTTGAAGTGGTCGTAGATGCGCTTGACCGACTGCACGCCGGGATCGTTGTCGCCGCTGAAGTCGCTGTCGGGCGACTGGGCCTTGTACCAGTCGAGAATACGGCCGACGAAGGGTGAGACCAGGGTGACGCCCGCATCGGCGCAGGCACGGGCCTGGGTGAAGCTGAACAGCAGCGTGAGGTTGGTGCGAATGCCTTCGCGCTCCAGCTGCTGGGCAGCGCGAATGCCTTCCCAGGTGGCGGCGACCTTGATCAGAATGCGCTCCGGGCTGACGCCGCGGCGGGCGTAGCGTTCGATCAGCGAGCGAGCCCGGGCCAGGGTGGCGTCGGTGTCGAATGACAGGCGGGCACTCACTTCGGTGGAGACGTAGCCGGGTATCAGTTCGCTCACTTCACTGCCAATCTCCACGGCGACCGCGTCCAGGGCATCGTCGATGTCGGTGCTGTGCCGCGCGATACCGGCCAGCCGAGCACGCCATGCCTCCGTCTGCGCCGCTTGCAGAATCAGCGAGGGGTTGGTGGTGGCATCGTGGGGGGCGAAGCGCCGAATGGCCTCGAGGTCGCCGGTATCGGCGACCACAGTGGTCATCGCCTTGAGTTGGGACAGCAGGTCTCTGGCCATGGGGAACTCCGTGGAATCGAATAGGCTGAACACTGTAACAAGCGGCCAGGCGGTGCAACAGCCGCGGGCACGACAGGTGGTGCGGAAACGGCTATCATTAGCGGCCTATCTAATCATGCAGAGAGGGAGGGCTCTTGAGCCTCGATCCACGACGCGTTGCCCTGCTGGTGGCCGCCAATACGGCGCTGGCGCCCTTCGCCATCGATGCCTATTTGCCGGCCATGCCGGCGTTGGCGGCGTCGGTGGGGGCGAGCATTCACCATACGGAGCTGTCGATCAGCGCCTTTCTCATCGGCTTCGCCCTGGGGCAGCTGCTGTTCGGGCCGCTCTCCGACCGCCTGGGCCGCAAGCCGGTGCTGCTCTCGGGCCTGGTGGCCTTCCTGCTGGCGAGCCTGGCCATTACCGCGGTCGACTCGTTGGTCGCATTGTTGATCTGGCGTTTCTTGCAGGCGCTCGGCGGCGGTGCCTGCGTGGTCAATTCGGCGGCCATCGTGCGCGACTGCTTCAGCGGTCGTGAGGCGGCACGGGTGATGTCGACCATGGCGATGATCATGATGCTGGCACCGCTGGTGGCCCCGGCGGTGGGCAGTGGTCTGCTCTATCTCGCCGACTGGTGGCTGATCTTCGTCTTCCTGGCGGGCTATGCCGCCTTCCTGCTGTGGCTGATGGGGACGAAACTGCCGGAAACCCGCGCGCCCGGCCAACCCACCGCCTCGTTTCGTCAGGTGTTGGCCAACTACGCCAGCGTGCTCACCCATCGCGAGGGGATGGGCTACGTGTGTGCCGTAGCAACCTCCTTTGCCGGACTGTTCGCCTTCGTCACCGCCTCGCCGTTTCTCTACATCGAGCATTTCGGGCTGAGCCCGGCCATGTACCCGGTGGTGTTTGGCGTCAACGTGGTGGCCATCGCCGGCTCCAACCGCGTCAACATTCATTTGTTGCGCTGGCGGACTCCCCAGCAGAACCTGCGCCTGGGGCTGGCCATCCAACTGGTCGCGGCCACTGCGCTGGCCGTGGTGGCCGCCAGCGGTGCGGCCTCGCTGGTCACGGTGGTGCCGCTGGTGATGATGTTTACCGGCATGATCGGCCTGATCACGCCCAATGCTATCTCCTCGCTGCTCGAGCATTTCAGCCACATCAGCGCCACCGCGACGGCGCTGCTGGGGGGCATCCAGTTCTCGAGCGGCGCGTTGGCCGGCTTCATGGTCGGGGCCTTCGAGATCGAGAGCATCTGGCCCATGGTGGCCACCATGTTGATCGTCTCGCTGTTCGGCAATGTGGCGCTGCGCCGCCTCACTCCAGCGCACTGAAAAATTTCACGGCCTGTCACGAAGCTGTCATCTGCCTGCGGCAACGTATGCCGTGCGCAGGATGAATTCCCTCACTGACAGGAGTGACTTGCATGAACCGCATCCTCAAGTCCCGTACCTTCAAGACGACCGTGATCGCCGCTGCGGTCATGGGTGCTGCCACTGCAGCCCACGCTCGCGATCAGATTCGCATCGTCGGTTCCAGCACCGTCTATCCGTTCGCCAGCTACGTGACCGAGGAGTTCGGTGCCGTCACCGAGTATCCGACGCCGGTCATCGAGTCCACCGGTTCCGGCGGCGGCATCCGCCTGTTCTGCAACGGCGTGGGTGAAGGAACGCCGGACATTTCCAACGCTTCGCGCCGCATCAAGGTCTCCGAGCTGGAGCGCTGCCAAGAGAACGGCGTGAACGACGTCACCGAGGTCAAGATCGGCTCCGACGGCATCGTCTTCGCCCAGTCCAGCACCAACGAGGCGATGGACCTCACCCTCGAGCAGCTCTTCCTGGCCGTGGCCGCCCAGGTGCCGGTGGATGGCGAGCTGGTCGACAACCCCTATACCAACTGGAGCGACATCGACGCTTCCCTGCCGGACCGCGAGATCTCCATCTACGGCCCGCCCAGCACCTCCGGCACCCGTGACGCCTTCGAAGAACTCGCTATGGAAGTGCCTTCCGAAGAAATGGAAGCCTACGGTGGTGAGGCCTACACCGAAGTTCGTGCCGACGGGGTCTACATCGATGCAGGCGAGAACGATAACCTGATCGTTCAGCGTCTGAGCGAAGATACCGGTGCCTTCGGCATCTTCGGCTACTCCTTCCTGGCCGAGAATCCCAACGCCCTGATCGGTACGGCCATCGACGGCGTGGAGCCGGAGCCCGAGGCCATCAGCGCCGGCGAATACCCGATCGCCCGCTCGCTGTTCTTCTACGTGAAGAACCAGCACGCCGACGACGTACCGCCGCTGTACGACTACGTCGACATGTTCGTCTCCGAGACCATGATTGGCGAGGGCGGTTACCTGATGGACATCGGCCTGATCCCGCTGCCCGAGGCCGAGCGTGAGCAGACTCGCCAGAAGGTGGCCGATCGTGCCCAGCTGCAGGTCTCCGACCTGTAAGGCAGTACCAGGCACGGAAGCCTGATCCGGCCGGCAGCCCCAGGCTGCCGGCCGTCGCACGTTCCGGCAGACCGCCTGCCGTCGACAGAGACTGAGAGAGACCGATGCAGACCAACCAACTCCTTGCCCTGTTCAGCGGCGTCCTGCTGGCGCTGGGGCTGGTGGCCTTCTTCATGGGGCGCGCCAAGGCCGCACGGGTTCGCGCTGCCGGCGTGGCCATGCATGCGCAGCCCGATCAGTACGCCTGGTTCACCGTGCTGTCCACCGCCGGGCCGGCACTGCTCGTCAGCGCCTTGGGCGCCTTCATTATGCTGTTGCTGGGTGCGGCGATTCCGGTGCCTTACCTGCTGGCCGCCAGCCTGGTCGTGGCCGCCGGCGGCCTGACGGTGGGCATCGTCCAGGTACGCCCCGATTTTCACGCACGGCGAGCCATCGAGCGGGTGATTCGCTGGGTGCTCGTCGCGGCGGCGCTGATCTCGATCTTCACGACTTTCGGGATCCTGTTCTCCATCGTCTTCGAGGCGCTGCGCTTCTTCCAGATGCACAGTTTCTGGGACTTCGTCACCGGCACGGTGTGGAACCCCGGGGCCAGCTTCCTGGCTGCGGCGGGTCGCGCGGAGGAAGGGGGCAGCGCTGCGCAGTTCGGCTCGGTGCCGCTGTTCGCCGGTACCTTCATGATCACGGCCATCGCCATGCTGGTGGCGATTCCCATCGGGTTGCTGGCCGCCATCTACATGTCCGAGTTCGCTCCGGAGAGGGTGCGCACCCTAGCCAAGCCAACCCTGGAGGTGCTGGCCGGCATTCCCACCGTGGTCTACGGCTTCTTCGCCGCCATCACGGTGGCCCCGATCATCGTCAGCGTAGCCGGCTTCTTCGGCCTGGATGCCTCCTTCAACAACGCCGTGGCGCCGGGCGTGGTCATGGGCATCATGATCATTCCCTTCATCTCCTCGCTCTCCGACGACGTGATCAACTCGGTGCCCGACAGCATGCGCCAGGGCTCCCTGGCGCTGGGCATGACCCATGGCGAGACGATTCGCGACGTGGTCATTCCCGCAGCCCTGCCGGGTATCATCTCCGCCTCGCTGCTGGCGGTTTCCCGGGCGCTGGGCGAGACCATGATCGTGGTGATGGCCGCCGGCATGCGGCCCAATCTCACCGCCAATCCGCTCGAGGACATGACCACGGTGACGGTGCGCATCGTGGCGGCGCTGACCGGCGATCTGGAGTTCGAGAGCGCCGAGACGCTCTCTGCCTTCGCCCTGGGACTGGTGCTCTTCGCGGTGACGTTGAGTCTCAATCTGGTGTCGGTGCTGATGATTCGCCGCTTCCGCGAAAAGTATCGCGTCAACAATCTGTAACGCCGAGGAATCGCCGAGATGAGTCAAACCTTCGACGACATCAGCGCCCAGTTGCGCGGCCGCCACCGGCGGTCGGCGCGCCTGAAGTGGATCTCCATGGGTGCCCTGGGCCTGGCGGGCCTGTTTCTGGTGCTGTTCTTCGCCGACATGCTTAACAAGGGGCTGCCGGCCTTTCAGCAGGCCTATGTGCAGGTCGAACTCGAGTACAACGAGGATGCGCAGCGGATGGGCCGCGCGGCCATGGAACCCGAGGATGCCAAGATCGTCAGCCGTAGCTTCGAACGTCTGATCCCGGGCATGATCCGTGACGATCCGGCCCTGTTGGGGACCACCGAAACCCGCTGGGAGCTGGCCAACGGGGAGGTGGATCAGTACCTGAAAGGGCATCGCAGCAAGCTCAGCGACGCCGAGCGTCAGGCGGTCGACGAGAAAGTCGAGAATGGGCAGGTGGCCTTGAAGTTCAACACCACCTTCTTTTCCCAGGGCGATTCGAAGATGCCCGAGCGCGCCGGCATCATGGCGGCCGTCGTGGGTACGGTGATGACCATGCTGGTGACCCTGGCCATCGCCTTCCCCATCGGTGTGATGACGGCGGTCTACCTGGAGGAGTTCGCCCCGGACAACCGGCTCACCCAGATCATCGAAATCAACATCAACAATCTGGCGGCGATCCCTTCGATCCTGTTTGGTCTGCTGGGTCTGGCGATCTTCATCAACTTCTTCGGGGTGCCGCGCTCCTCGCCGCTGGTGGGCGGCATGACGCTGGCGCTGATGACGTTGCCGGTGATCATCATCGCCACCCGCACGGCGCTGCGCAGCGTGCCGGACTCCATTCGCCACGCCGCCTTCGGGGTGGGCTGCTCGCGTTGGCAGGTGGTGCGCGACCACGTACTCCCGCTGGCCATGCCCGGCATCATGACCGGCTCGATCATCGGCCTGGCCCAAGCCATGGGCGAGACCGCGCCGCTGATCATCGTCGGCATGGTGGCTTTCATTCCCGATGTCTCGGCATCGTTCACCCAAGCGGCCACCGTGTTGCCGGCGCAGGTCTTCACCTGGGCGGGCGAGCCCGAGCGGGCCTTCGTCGAGAAGACGGCCGGAGGCATTCTGGTGTTGTTGGCGATCCTCATCTTCCTCAACGCCACCGCCGTCATCCTGCGCAAGAAATTCGAGCGTCGCTGGTAACCGCCAGCCCGTGATAGAGGACATTGTCATGACTTCCCTGCAGACCACGACACCCACCGCGGCCGTCAACCCGCCCAAGCCAGAGCTGGGGCAGCCCTACGTGCGCAACGAGAATGCCTGCCACGATCTGAGCATTCGCGTGCGTGATCTCAGCCTGTGGTATGGCGAGTCGCAGGCGCTCAAGAATCTCAACATCGATATCTTCCAGAAGAACGTCACGGCGCTGATCGGCCCCTCGGGGTGTGGCAAATCCACCTTCCTGCGCTGCCTCAACCGCATGAACGACTTGATTCCCGGCGTGACGATCCGCGGTCTGGTGGAGATGGATGGCCGCGACGTCAATGCCGTGAAGATGGACGAGGTGGCCCTGCGCCGCCGGGTTGGCATGGTGTTCCAGAAGCCCAACCCCTTCCCCAAGTCGATCTACGAAAACGTGGCCTACGCCCCGCGCATGCACGATCTGGTCAGCCGCAAGGCCGACCAGGACGAACTCGTGGAAAAAGCGCTGCGCGATGCCGGCCTGTGGGAGGAGGTCAAGGACAAGCTGCAGCAGCCGGGGACTTCGCTCTCCGGCGGTCAGCAGCAACGTCTGTGCATCGCCCGGGCCATCGCCGTGCAGCCCGACGTGATCCTGATGGACGAACCCACCTCGGCCCTGGACCCCATCTCCACGGCGACCATCGAAGACCTGATGGACAAGCTCAAGCAGCAGTTCACCATCATCACGGTGACCCACAACATGCAGCAGGCAGCCCGGGTGGCGGACTACACGGCGTTCTTCCACCTGGGGGAGATCATCGAATACAACGATACCCAGATGATGTTCTCGAGCCCTGCCACCAAGAAGGCCGAGGATTACATCACCGGGCGTTACGGCTAACCTCGTCCGACGGAAGCCGAGCGGTGGCGGGCGAGTTCCGCCGCCGCGTTTTTTTGGGTGGATGGTTCGGCGTCGCCTGGCGGGCGACTGCAATCCTATCGTCACACTGGCTCGCTACTCTCTGGGCATTCACGCCAACAGGAGAGTCCCATGCCGCGCCAGCGCGTTCTCTTTCTCTGCAATGCCAACTCGGCCCGCTCCCTCATGGGCGAAGCGCTGCTTCGCCATCTCGCCGGCGATCGGTTCGAGGCCTTCAGCGCCGGTACGGAGCCGGACCATCCTCACGCGTTCACCCTGGCGGCCCTGCGCAAGCAGGGCATCTCTTGCGAGGGGCTGGCCAGCAAGTCGCTGGACGACTTCGCCGATGAGCATTTCGATGCGGTGATCGTGCTCTGCGACAAGGCACAGCAGGCTTGCCGCGACTGGCAGGGGAGTGCCGAGGAAAGGCTCTACTGGGACATTCGCGACCCGCGTTTGATCGGCAAGACCGATGCCTACGAACAGGCGCTCCAGGAAATACGCCGCCGACTTCAGCTGTGGCTGCTGGCGCGTCGTTAGCCAGGAATGCCGTTCCCCCACCAAGCCGAAGAGAGAGACGCCATGAAACTGCTCGACAACATGACCGTCAGGACGAGCTGGACCCTCGTGCTGGTGGCATTCAGTGCGCTGATCCTGGCCATCGGCGGACTGGGGCTCGCCGCCAATCAGGTGGGGCGCGAGGCCTTTGCCACGCTGAACGAGACCAACGTGAGCCAGGAGCGTGACCTCAATGCGGCCTACAATGGCCTGCTGCGCGCTCGCGTCGAAATGGATCGTGCTGCCGAGCTGCTGCGTACCCCTTCCTTCGACCGTCCGGGTCCGGTCATCGAATCGGCCGATGCGCTGCTGGACGACGCCAACCAGGCTTTCCAGCGCTTTCTCGAGGCGTCTCACGAGCCCGAGCAGCAAGCGTTGGTCGAGACGCTGGAAGAGCACTTCCGCTCGTTGCATGACAACAACCTGCGCTTGCAACTGAGTCTGCTGCAGGACGCTGACGTCACCGGTTATCTTTCCGGACAGTCGCGCGTGACCCAGAGCAGCGAGCGCTTCATCGAGACCATCGACGCGTTCTTCGAGCGTAACCAGCAGCTGAGCCAGCACCTCGCCGAGCGTTTCGGACGGACCTCGGACTGGTTGAACGGAGGCGTGGTCGGCACCCTGCTGGCGGCGCTGGCGTTGATCGCCGTCGTGGTGTGGGGCGTACGCGTCAACGTGCTGAGGCCCTTGCGCCGCATCATCGAACACTTCCAGCGTATCGCCGCCGGCGATCTCGCCACGCCGGTGGAACGTCGCGGTAACAACGAGATCGGTCAGCTGTTCGCCGAGCTCGCCACCATGCAGCAATCGCTGACCGATACCGTCGGCCGTGTGCTGGCCAGCAGCGAGCGGGTTCAGCACGGCAGCCAGGCCCTGGCCGAAGGCAATCGATCGTTGTCGACCCAGACCCAGCAGCAGGCGTCGGCCCTGGAACAGACGGCATCGAGCCTGGAGGAGCTCACCGCGACCGTGGCGCAGAATGCCGAGCGGGCTCATGACGTGAACCGATCAGCCAACGATGCGTCGGACAAGGCGCGTGAGGGCGATGCGGTGATCCAGCAGTTCCTCACCACCATGGAAGCGATTCATGGCCATTCCGACGAGATCCAGTCCATCATCGCCCTGATCGAAAGCATCGCCTTCCAGACCAACATTCTGGCTCTCAACGCCTCGGTGGAAGCGGCCCGTGCCGGTGACCAGGGTCGCGGTTTCGCCGTGGTGGCCACGGAGGTGCGCGACCTGGCCACGCGCAGTGCCGACGCCGCCAGGGAGATTCGCCACCGCATCCAGGCGTCGCGCACGAGCGTGGAGCAGGGCAATGCGCTCTCGCGCGAGGCGGCGGAGCACACTCGGGCGATTCTCACTGCCATCGAACGGGTCAGCGTGCTGATGGACGACATCTCCCGGGCCTCGAGCGAACAGCGATACGGCATCGAACAGGTCAACCAGGCGATGGTGCAGATGGAAACCGCCACCCAGGATAGCGCGCGGCTGGTGGAAGGTGCGGCCGGCAATGCCGCGGAACTCGCCGACGAAGCCCAGCGCATGCATGACTATGCGCAGCGTTTCTCGCTGGCCGCCGCAGAGAGCGGGCACGGGTATGCGAGGTCAGCGCTGCCCGCCGCCGACGTCAATGCCTCGCACTGGCTGACCCTGGCGCTCTCCGACAGCGAATCGTCCGACCGGGAGCCGGAGCGGCGCACGACACGCCGCGATGCGCTGGCGGCCTGTTGAGAGGTCGCTCCGCGTGTGTCATGCAATGCCCATGATCGAGTGCGCGGATAGTTTATATATGAAATTCCATATATAATGACGTCGACGACTTCACGCTCGGCACAGCGCCACACTTTTCAGGAGAGCATTCATGACCTTGCGCATCGGCATCAACGGTTTCGGTCGCATGGGGCGACTGACGTTTCGCAGCCTGTGGCCCCATGTCCAGCGGGGTGACGTCGAGGTGGTGCGCATCAACGACCCGGGTGGCGATGCCGCCACCTTCGCTCACCTGCTGGAGTTCGACTCGGTGCATGGTCACTGGGCACCGGGAAAGGGAATCGAGGCCACCGAGGCGGCCATCCTCATCGACGGTCGGCGCTTGGCCTTCACCTCCAAGGTTGCCACGGCCGACAGCGACTGGTCGGGCTGCGACGTCGTCATCGAGTGCTCCGGCAAGATCAAGACCCGCGAGAAGCTGCAGGCCTACCTGGACCAGGGCGTCGGCCGGGTGGTGGTCAGCGCACCGGTGAAGGAAGAGGGCGTGCTCAACGTGGTGATGGGCGTCAACGACGACGCTTACGATCCCGAGGTGCACCGCATCGTCACCGCGGCGAGTTGCACCACCAACTGCCTGGCGCCGGCGGTCAAGGTGATCCACGAGACCTTCGGCATTCGCCACGGCTCCATGACCACCGTCCACGATATCACCAATACCCAGACCATCCTCGATGCCCCGCACAAGGACTTGCGCCGAGCACGGGCCTGCGGCATGAGCCTGATTCCCACCACCACCGGCTCGGCCAAGGCGATCACGGCGATCTTCCCGGAGCTCACCGGCAAGCTCAACGGCCACGCCGTGCGGGTGCCGCTGGCCAACGCTTCGCTCACCGACATGGTCTTCGAGCTGGAGCGAGAGGTCACCGTGGAGGAAGTCAATGCGGCGCTCGAGGCCGCCGCCGAGGGCGAACTCGCCGGCATCCTGGGCTATGAGGAGCGCCCACTGGTCTCCATCGACTACCGCACCGATCCGCGCAGCTCGATCATCGATGCGCTCTCGACCATGGTGGTGAACGGCACCCAGCTCAAGCTCTACGCCTGGTACGACAACGAGTGGGGCTACGCCAACCGTACCGCCGAGCTGGCCCTGAAGG
Organism: Pseudomonadota bacterium; assembly: GCA_051749645.1. GTDB lineage: Bacteria > Pseudomonadota > Gammaproteobacteria > Pseudomonadales > Halomonadaceae > Halomonas. The sequence goes on along the minus strand of JBNJIT010000003.1, from coordinate 124,982 downwards.
TGGGACGTGGGTAGGTGGGCAATGCCTGACGCAAGACTTGCAAGTCGACTGAAGGCGCTGCCTTTCGAGGTTCGCCAGTACCTGCTGATCACCGGCAACTACTGGGCCTTCACCCTCACCGATGGCGCTCTGCGCATGCTGGTGGTGCTTCATTTCCACCAGCTGGGCTACAGCCCGTTGGAAGTGGCCATGCTGTTCCTCTTCTACGAGGCCTTCGGGGTGGTCACCAACCTGGTGGGGGGCTGGCTGGGCGCGCGCCTGGGGCTCAATCGCACCATGAACGTGGGCCTCGGCCTGCAGATCGTGGCGCTGGCGATGCTGATGGTGCCTGCGGCGGCGCTGACCGTGCCTTGGGTGATGGCGGCCCAGGCGCTCTCCGGGATCGCCAAGGACCTCAACAAGATGAGCGCCAAGAGCGCGGTCAAGGTGCTGGTGCCCAAGGAGAGTGCCAGCGCACAAAGCGCGCTCTACCGGTGGGTGGCGATCCTCACCGGCTCGAAGAATGCGCTGAAGGGCGCCGGCTTCTTCCTCGGCGGGTTGTTGTTGACCCTGATTGGTTTTCAAGGCGCGGTCGGCCTCATGGCCATCATGCTTGTCGGCGTGCTGGCGCTGTCGCTGGTCCGCCTGACGGCCGACCTGGGGCGTGGCAAACGCAAGCCCAAGTTCTCCGAGGTATTTTCCAAGTCGCGGGCCATCAACGTGCTCTCGGCGGCCAGGCTCTGTCTCTTCGCCGCGCGCGACGTCTGGTTCGTGGTGGCGCTGCCGGTTTTCCTCTACGACCAGCACGGCTGGAGCCACTGGACGGTGGGGGGGCTGCTGGCCATCTGGGTGATCGGCTATGGTGGCGTGCAGACCCAGGCGCCGCGTCTGACCGGCCTGATCCACGGCGGCCCTCGTGGCACTACCGTATTCTGGGCGCTGGCCCTGGCCGGCCTGCCGGCGGCGCTGGCGCTGGTGCCGCTGGCCGAGGTGGAGTGGCTGGTGGCGGGGCTGCTGGCCTTCGGCGTGCTGTTCGCCATCAATTCCAGCTGGCACAGTTATTTGATCGTGCACTTCGCCCGAACTGACGGCGTCTCCATGGACGTGGGCTTCTACTACATGGCCAACGCCATGGGTCGGTTGGCCGGCACGGTGCTTTCCGGCTGGCTCTACCAGTTCTACGGGCTCGCCGCCTGCCTGTGGGTCTCGGCGGCCCTGGTGACCGTCAGCGCGGTGCTGGCGCTGGCGTTGCCGCAGCAAGAGCGGGCGCATGGCTAGGCGCTACTGCCGGTATTGTCTCTTGAGGCCGTTCCGGCGACGAGCCCCGAAGCGTCTAACCATCGGGGAGGCTGACCCTCGGCGAGCAAGCTCTGAACTACGAACTCGGGCGCCTGTCGAGTAGAATTGCCGGAATGGACGATCGAGGAACCACTGCATGCCGCTGGACTCTCTGAGCCTCTTCAAGTGCCTGGCCGATGACACTCGCCTGATGCTGATGTTGCTGACGCTGCGCGAGGGTGAGCTCTGCGTGTGCGAGATGACCTATGCCCTCGATGAGTCGCAACCCAAGGTATCGCGGCACCTGGCACAGCTGCGCAATTGTGAACTGCTCAGCGACAGCCGCGAGGGGCAGTGGGTCTACTATGCATTGACTCCGTCGCTGCCCGAATGGGTGATCACCATTCTGGACGTTGCGGCGAACGCGGAGGCAACGCGCCTGGCGGCCCTGCAGGCGCGTTTGAGTGCTATGGGCAACAGGCCGGATCGCCGCCTGGCCATGTGTTGAGCACTCGAGTGGCCGCGATCATGCTCCGATCATTGCCTCGATCTTGGCGCGACCCGGCACGCTGCCGCTGTGCACCAGCTTGCCGTCGACGGCTACGGCCGGGGTCGACATGACCTGGTAGCCCATGATGGCGGCCGGGTCGGTGACCTTTTCCACCTCGATCTCGATGCCCCGTTCCCGGGCAATGGCCTCGATCTGCTCGGCGGTAGTCGCACACTTTTTACAGCCGGTACCCAGAACTTCGATCTTCTTCATGGTATTGCTCCTTTCCGTTTAGAGATGACCGCTGAACAACCAGGGGCTCAGCAGGTTGATCAGCCAGCCAACGATCATGAAGTTGACCAGCAGGATGACGAAAATCAGGCTCAGCAGGCGCCACTGCATGACCTGCTTGAGCATGATGAACTCGGGGAAGCTGGCTGCCACGGTGCTCATGCAGAAGGCCAGGGTGGTGCCAACCGGCAGCCCCTTGACGATCAGGCTCTCCATCACCGGGATGACGCCGGTGGCGTTGGAGTAGAGCGGGAGGCCAGCGAAGACGGCAACTGGGATGTTCCACCATTGTCCGCTGCCCAGGTTGGCGGCGAACCAGTCGTTGGGTACGAATCCATGCAGGCCGGCTCCCAGGCCGACGCCGATGATCACCCATTTCCAGATCCGCCCGACGATCTCCTTGAGTTCGTCCCGAGCAAATTCATGGCGGTCCTTCAAGGTCAGGGAGGGCGTTTCGGGGACGAGGTCGTCGCCTTGGGGCGTCTTGGCGGCCTGTCGGTAGGCCTTGGCGGCAAAATCCTGCAACCAGCGTTCTCCCTTGAGCGCATCGAGCACCATGCCGCCGCCAATGCCCACGCTCATGCCGATGGCGATGTAGACCAGGGTGAACTCCCAGCCCAACAGGCTCCACAGCATGATCACCGCCACCTCGTTGATGATTGGCGAGGTGAACAGGAAGGCCATGGTGATGCCTAGCGGAATCCCGGCGCTGGTGAAGCCCAGGAACAGCGGGATGCTCGAGCAGGAGCAGAAAGGCGTGATGGCGCCGAAACCGGCACCCAGACCGTAGCCCGTGAAGCGGTTATGGCGCTGTATGTAATGGCGTACCCGCTCCAGGTTCAGCGAGGCACGGGCCAGGGCGATCACGTAGATCATCACCACCAGCAGGGCGAAGATCTTGGTGGTGTCCTCGACGAAGAAGTGCAGCGAGGTGCCGAGCCTGCTTTCGGGATCCAGACCGGCCAGTCCATAGACCAGCCAGTCGGCCAGCCAGGTGAAGACATCCAGCATGTCCGTGACTCCAGTCTCATGAGTGTCTCTACTCAGAAGACGCAGAAGGCGGCAAAAGGATGCTCACCCAAGCGGTTTTCGCACCGGCTGGGAGCTATGAGAGGTCGCCCGACGCTTCGGCCTTGTGGCAGCAGACGCGGCCTTCGGCGTCGAAGGTGATTTCGCACTGCTCGATCAGCCGCTCGCGCAGGCGCTGCCGCGCGCGGCGCAGCCGTGCCTTGGTCGCCGGTAGGGTCAGGCCGCGTTGCGCGGCGAAGCTGACTTGCCGGGTTCCTTCGAGGTCGCAGCGTTGCAGGATGTCTCGATCCTCCGATGACAGGTGAGGCAGGGCACGGGCGATGCAGTCGGCGAGACTTTCCAGCGGTGCGGGCGAGGTTTCGTCCACCGGCATTTCGGGCGGTTCGCCGGTGACCAGCCGTTTCGCCCGACGCTGGTCGTCGATCCACTGGTGGCGCGCCACGCGGTAGAGCCAAGCGCGTGGGGACGTCAGCTCACAGAACTGTTCGCGATGCATCAGCGCCTTGGCATAGACTCGTTGTAGCAGGTCGTCGGCGGCATCGCGGTCGCCGCAGTGGCGTGTCAGAAAACGCCGCAGCTCGCAGTGATGCTCCCACCAGGCGGCTTCGATGCAGGGAAAGTCTCTGGAAGTGTCTGTCATGATTCTTGCTCACTGATGCCAAGCCAGTTTGCGCTGGCGAGAGGGCGCATGACCCACAGACCGAGCAGCGGCCCCGGTAGTAGCCACCATACCACCCAGGCGCCCTGCAGCGACCACAGCGCGGTGGTGAGAGAAATGGCCGGAATGGTCAGCGCAAAGCCCACGGCGTTCATTACCGCCAGGGTAGAGCCTACCCGTTCCCGCGGGGCACTGGCGGCAGCCAGTGCCGAGAACTGCGGCGAATCGGCGATGACGGTCAGGCCCCAGAGAATCAGTAGTCCCAGCAGCAGGCCGGGCGGTAGCCAGAGCACCAGCGGGTAGGCGAGGCAGAGCGATCCCGAGGCGACCAGGGCCCGGCGTGCCACCCACAGGCTGCCCAGCCGGCGACTCAGAGCGCCGCCGCCCACGCAGCCGACGAGCCCCAGGGCAATGACGGCGAACGACAGCCACGGAATCCACGCCTGGGGGGCGCCGAGCCGCGCCACTTCCCGGGCAATCAGGAAGGGGGTAAGCGTCCAGAAGGCGTAGAGCTCCCAGCAGTGCCCGAAGTAGCCGCCGGCCACGGCACGAAAGCGCGCCTCGCGCAGGGCGGCCAGGCCATCGAGCAGCCGCGCCTTGCCGCTCGACGGTGGCAGGTGCGGTCCGTCGCCGAGTGCACGGATCGCCGCACCGCCGGCGAGCGCCAGAGCGGAAGCGCCGAGCAGCGGCCACTCCCAGGGCATCCCCAGGGTGGTGCCGCGCAGCAAGTGGGGTAGGGCGGTACCCAGGGTGAGCATGCCCACCAGCCAGGCGAGCGCTGCGCCGGAGTGCCTGGGGGTCCAGCCGATGACGAGCTTCATGCCCAGCGGATAGATGCCGGCGAGACACAGCCCGGTCAGAAAGCGCAGCGAGAGCGCGAGAGGGAACTGTGCGGCCACCAGTACGAATCCGGCATTGGTCAGGGCTCCGGCCAGGCAGGAAGCCGCGAAGATGCGGCTGGCGCGAAAGCGGTCGGCCAGGCCGGTGGTGGCGATGGTTAGGGTGCCGAGAATGAAGCCCGCTTGCACAGTGAGTGTGAGGCGGCCGAGATCTGTCTCCGAAAAGCCCAGGTCGCGCGACAGTGCCAGACCCACGCCGTTGACGGAAAACCACAGTGAGGTGCCGCACAGTTGGGCGAGAACGATGACGGACAGCGGATGGCGGTGAAGGAGTCGAGTCATTTCCGCATGTTCACCGACCCACCATGGACTGGCAAGAGCCGCCCGATGTCATGCACGCGTCATGGCTTGCCTGTAGCCTAAACGATGTTCGAACCATTCGGGAGTGCACTACATGTCCGGCTCCGCTCCTCCAACCGGGCGTGTCCGAGAGGTATTCAGCGCTTTCCTGCTGCTGGGTCTGACCTCCTTTGGTGGTCCGATTGCCCACCTGGGCTATTTTCGCGCCGAGTTCGTGACACGCCGGGCCTGGCTGTCGGAGCAGGATTACGCGGACCTGGTGGCGCTCTGCCAGTTTCTGCCCGGCCCGGCCAGCAGCCAGGTCGGTTTCGCCCTGGGGCTGATGCGCGGAGGGGGGTGGGGGGCAGCGGCCGCCTGGACGGCCTTCACTCTGCCATCGGCGGTATTGCTCGTGCTGTTCGCGCTGGGCGCTGCGGTGTTCGAGGGGCCGCTCGGCCTGGGGTTGATCCATGGTCTCAAGGTCGTGGCAGTGGCCATCGTTGCCCATGCGGTTTGGGGCATGGCACATCGCCTCTGCCCTGATCGGCGCCGCGCGGGTATCGCTCTGGCCGCCGTGCTGACCGTGGTACTGATCGGCGGCCCCCTGGGACAGGTGACTGCCATCCTGGTCGGTGTAGTGGCTGGCATGCTGTTGTGCCGTGCCCACAGCGAACCCGAGCGAGGCGATCTGAACTTCCCCGTTTCCCGCTGCGTCGGGCGACTGACAGCGCTGGGGTTCGCGGCGCTGTTGATTGGCCTTCCCCTGCTGGCCTGGCTCACGCCTTCTCTCACCCTGGCGGTGGTGGATGCCTTCTACCGTGCCGGTGCTCTGGTGTTCGGAGGTGGGCATGTCGTGCTGCCACTGCTGGAAGCCGAAGTAGTGCAGCCGGGCTGGGTTGGCGCCGATGACTTCCTGGCTGGCTATGGTGCCGCTCAGGCCGTGCCGGGGCCACTGTTCACCTTCGCCGCTTATCTCGGGGCGCTGGTGACGCCGCTCGGCTCGCCGTTGCTCGGTGCCGCGCTGGCGCTCATCATGATCTTCCTGCCCGGCCTGCTGCTGCTGTTGGCCGTGCTGCCCTTCTGGAATCGCTTCCGGCGCTGGGGCAGCGCTCAGGCGTTGATGCGCGGGGCCAACGCCGCCGTGGTAGGGATCCTCGGTGTCGCGCTTTATCAGCCGGTGTGGACCAGTGCCATCCTCGGGACACGGGAGTTTGTCCTGGCACTTACCGGTTTCCTGCTGCTTGGCGTATGGAAGCTTCCCGCTTGGGTCGTGGTGATCCTCCTGGCCGTGGGCGGGATGCTCATCAGCCTGTAATGCAGGCTTGCCAGGCCTAGCCGTGGTCCGTTCGGGCATCGGGGAAATGGCGGCGGGTGTTGTTGGCGATGCGCACCAGGGCGAGCATCAGCGGCACCTCCACCAATACGCCCACCACCGTGGCCAGTGCCGCGCCGGACTGCAGCCCGAACAGGGCGATGGCGGCCGCCACGGCCAGTTCGAAGAAGTTGCTGGCGCCGATCATCGCACCGGGGGCGGCGACGTTGTGAGGCACCTTCCACGCTTTGGCCCAGCCGTAGGCGATGAAGAAGATCAGGAAGGTTTGAATGATCAGCGGGATGGCGATCAGCACGATGTGCAGCGGTGCTTCGAGGATGACCTCACCCTGGAAGGCGAACAGCAGCACCAGGGTGATGATCAGGCCGATGGGCGTAATCGGGCCCACCTTCTTCATGAAGACGTTGTCGTACCACTCGATGCCGTGGCGGGCGATCAGGGTGCGACGGGTCAGGTAGCCGGCGGCTAGCGGGATGACGATGTAGAGCACCACCGAGAGGGCGACGGTATCCCAGGGCACCTGAATGTTGGAGACGCCGAGCAGGAAGACCACGATGGGCGCGAAGGCGAACAGCATGATCAGGTCGTTGAGCGCTACCTGCACCAGAGTGTAGGCGGCGTCGCCGCGGGTCAGGTAGCTCCATACGAAGACCATGGCGGTGCAGGGGGCGGCCCCCAGCAGGATGGCGCCGGCCAGATACTGGCTGGCGAGGGCTTCCGGAATGAGGGGCTGGAACACCACCATCAGGAAGAACCAGGCGATGGCGAACATGGTGAAGGGCTTGACCAGCCAGTTCACCGTGGTGGTGATGACGAGCCCCTTGGGCTGGCGGCGCACGCCGAGCACGGCGGTGAAGTCGATCTGGGCCATCATCGGAAAGATCATCGCCCAGATCAGAATCGCCACCGGGATCGATACCTGGGCATACTCGAAGCGCGACAACGTTTCGGGCACCGCTGGGGCGAACTGGCCGAGCAGCACCCCGGCGACGATGGCCAGCGCCACCCACACGGAGAGAAAGCGCTCGAAGCGGCCCATGCCTTCTGACGTGCGGGGAGTCGAGGTTTCCTGCGCTGCGCTCATGCGTCACTCCTTCAACCCTGAGGTCAAAATATATGAAATTCCATATATAATACGGGGGATCGCACGAGGTGGCTACTATCGAGGGGGGACATCGTGTCGCTGGTTGGCCGACATCAGGACGATAGAATCGTCGGGCGACCGGGCCGTTTCGGCTGCGCTATCGTTCCCGGCCATTCATCCCGTTGACGAGGAGAGCTCGTGCCCAACCTCGATTTTCTGCGACTCGATGGTCTGATCATCGGCGATCTGAAGCCGGTCAGCCTGGCGATTGCTCCCGGTGAGATCCTCTGTCTCTCCGGGGCGAGCGGCTCCGGGAAGAGCCGGCTGCTGCGTGCCATCGCCGACCTGGAGCCGCATGACGGGGAGGTGTGGCTGGGCGACCGGGCCCAGTCGTCCACCCCCGGCCATGCCTGGCGCCGGGCAGTGATGCTGGTGCCGGCGGAGAGTCACTGGTGGGCCGAGCGCGTGGGCGAGCACTTGCCCGATGCCACCTCGGCCGATCTCGAGTCGTTGGGATTCCGGCCCGAGGTGCTCGACTGGTCGGTGGCTCACCTCTCTTCCGGCGAGAAACAGCGGCTGGCATTGCTGCGGGCGGTGAGCCGGTCGCCTTCTGCGCTGTTGCTCGACGAGCCGACGGCGAACCTGGACGATGCCACGGCGCGCCGCGTCGAGGCCTGGCTCAGGGAGCGGATACGCGTGCAAGGCTGGCCGGCAGTATGGGTTGCCCACGACATGGCGCAGATCGCCCGGGTGGCGGATCGCCACGCGCGCATCGAAGGTGGAGGGCTGGAGACCGAGATGGAGGGCGCATGGACGTGATCGATCTCGGCTGGTGGCAGCTGGCCGCTGCGGCTCTGCTGGTGGTGGCGCTGGCCGGCTGTACGGCCTGGGCTCGACTGGGTATGAGCCGAAGCCTGCTGATCGCCGCGGCGCGAACCGTGATCCAGCTGGCGCTCGTCGGCCTGGTGCTCGAAGCACTGTTCGCCGCCGAGGCGCTGCACTGGGTGGTGCTGATGGCGGTGGGCATGCTGCTGATCGCCGGGCGTGAGGTCATGGCGCGCCAGAAGCGCCGACTGCTGGGCGGCTGGGCCTTCGGTATCGGTACCGTCTCGATGTTTCTGTCGTCGTTCAGCGTGGCCGTGCTCACCCTCACCGTGATCATCGGCCCGGAGCCCTGGTACCGGCCACAGTACGCCATCCCGCTGTTGGGCATGATGCTCGGCAACACCATGACCGGCGTGGCCCTGGCGCTGGATCGGCTCACCGACACCGCCTGGCGGCAGCGCGGGGTGATCGAGAACCGCCTGATGCTCGGCCAGCGCTGGCAGGAGGCCATCGGCGACATCCGCCGCGAGGCGATGCGCAGCGGTCTGATGCCGATGATCAACGCCATGGCCGCCGCCGGGGTGGTGAGCCTGCCGGGCATGATGACCGGGCAGATACTGGCCGGCAGCCCACCGGCCCTGGCGGTGAAATATCAGATACTCGTCATGTTCACCATCACCCTGGGTACCGGCTTCGGCACCCTGGCGGCGGTGGCGGCGGGCAGCCGCCGGCTGTTTGACGGCCGTGAGCGACTGCGCCTGGATCGGCTGTCGGCGCCGACCTAGCGCTCCTCTCCGAAGCTTGAGTGAGTCGAGCGGCGGGGCTTGGCGCCGGAAAAAGCTCAGCTCCTAGGCTGGTGGCCAAAGGCGCTTCCCATGTTAGCGCCCGGCTGCGTTTCCAGAAAGGCGGCGATGGCGTCGATCAGTCGCTCCGGGCATTCGCGATGCGGCACGTGGCCGCAGTCGGTGAGCAGGTATGGCTCGCTGGGGCCCGGCGTCAGCGCGGCGATGCGTGCTGGCTGTTCCCGCGAGCCGTACTCGTCGAGCTCGCCGTGAATCGCCAGCGTTGGGCAGTGCACTCGGGGCAGGGCGTCGTCCAGCCGCCACTCGCGGAAGGCCTCGGAGTGCCAGTTGTCGACCCAGGAGCGCAGCACCCACTCGGCCTTGTCGGCGTGGTACTTCTCCAGTCGCGACAGGCCTCCGGGCTCGAGGAAGGCCCGCTCCGCCTCGCGAATGCCGGCCAGGGTGCGCGGCTCGGTGAAGGCCTGGGCCGCCACCGTGATCAGTGCCTCGCAGGCCTGGGGAAATCGGCCGGCGGTGACGGCGGCCATGCTGCCGCCCACGCTATGACCCAGCAACACGAAGCGTTCGACGTTCAACTGCTCGCGAACGGCGTCGAATTCATGCTGTGCCTCGTCGACGATGAAGCTTTCCGGCTGTGGGCCGGGGTAGGGGGCCGACTTGCCATAACCCAGGCGATCGTAGGCGATCACCTCGCGTCGGGTGGCGTTCGCCAGGTGCTCGGGAAAGTCCCGCCACAGGGCGATGCAACCGAGCGAGTCGTGCAGCAGCACGATGGGGCTCGCGCCGTCCGCGGCCGCCGGGGGCGACCAGCGGACGGCGTGCAGGGGCCCCTCGACGGTGTCGACCCGATGGAGCGTTGCCATTCAGTCGACCAGCTCCACGGCCACGGCAGTGGCTTCGCCGCCGCCGATGCACAGGCTGGCGATGCCGCGCTTGCCGCCCTTGGTACGCAGGGCGTGGATCAGGGTGGCGATGATGCGCGAGCCAGTGGAGCCGATGGGGTGGCCCTGGGCGCAGGCGCCGCCGAAGACGTTGACCTTGTCGTGGGGCAGGCCCAGGTCGTCCATGGCCATTAGCGTGACGACGGCGAAGGCTTCGTTGATCTCGAACAGGTCGACGTCACTCACGCCCCAGTCGAGCTGTTTCATCAGCTTGTCGATGGCTCCCACCGGCGCAATGGTGAACTCGCTGGGATGGCGCGAATGGGTGCTGTGGCCAAGCATGCGTGCAATGGGTTTGGCGCCGAGTTTGTCGGCGGCCGACTGGCTGGCCAGGATCAGCGCCGAGGCGCCGTCGGAAATGGAGCTCGAGTTGGCGGCGGTGATGGTGCCGTCCTTGGCAAAGGCCGGGCGCAGGCTGCGGATCTTGTCGAGCTTGGCCTGGAAAGGCTGCTCGTCGTGTTCGACGAGCGTCTCGCCCTTGCGGTCGGTGACCGTGACCGGCGCCATCTCGGCATTCAAGTGGCCGGCGTTGGTGGCCTCCATGGCGCGCTCCAGCGAGGCGATGGCGAAGTCGTCCAGGCGCTCGCGAGAGTAGTCGCGTGCGCTGGCGACGTCTTGAGCGAAGACGCCCATTAGCTTGCCGGTTTCGGCATCTTCCAGGCCATCGAAGAACATGTGGTCTTTGAGTTCGCCATGGCCCAGGCGGTAGCCGGTGCGTGCTTTGGTCAACACGTGGGGCGCGTTGGACATGGACTCCATGCCACCGGCGAGCATTACCTCGCCGCTGCCGGCGCGAATCAGGTCATGGCAGAGCATGGCGGCCTTCATGCCCGAGCCGCACAGCTTGTTGATGGTGGTGGCACCGATGCTGTCGGGGATGCCGGCCTGGCGCATGGCCTGGCGGGCCGGCCCCTGCTTGACGCCGCCGGGCAGCACGCAGCCCAGGATGCCCTCGTCGATGCTGGCGGCCTCGATGCCGGCACGCTCGATGGCGGCACCGATGGCGGTGGCGGCGAGCTGAGGAGCGGTGAGGCTCGACAGGCTGCCGAGCATTCCCCCCATGGGCGTACGGGCGGCGGAAAGAAAGACGATATCGTTGGCGTGGCTCATGGCGTGTCTCCTGGCTCGTGATCGTGGGCGGCGTTTGGCTAGGGCGTCATGGCGGCAATCCCGCCGACCGCGTATGCATCAGTCGCGTTGACCTCCCGGCAGGCCTGTGGTTTTCTCAAGGTCAACCAAGCAAGCGCTAGTGTAAACCCGATGAATGTCGTAAACGAGTCCCCGCGCCGTAAGGAACTGACCCGCCTGGCTGCCCAACTGTTCGTCCAGGAGGGCTTCGACCGCACCACGGTGCGAATGCTCGCCCACGAGATGGGCATCAAGTCAGGCAGCCTGTTTCATCATTTTCGCGACAAGCAGGAAATCCTTGCGGCGGTGATCGAGGAAGGCACCCAGAACGCGCTGACCATCGCGCGCCGTGCCCTCGACCGCTGTGACAGCACGCCCGAGGCGCGGTTGCATGCCATGGCACGTGCTCATCTCGAAACCCTGCTCACCGATCGCAACGCCCACGTGGTGGCGCTTTATGAGTGGCGTCGTCTGGGCCCGGAGGCAAGGGATCATCTGAGCCACCTGCGCGATGCCTACGAGGCGCTGTGGGAAGCGGTCATCGACGAGGCACTGGATGCCGGCCTGATCCACGGCGACCGCTTCCTGGTCTCCCGCTTCGTCATGGGTGCGCTCAACTGGACGGTGCGCTGGTACGATCCCGAGGGGCCGCGCACCCCCGAGGAGCTCGCCCGCGAGCTGATCGCCATGCTCACTTCCCCCGCCACCCTCTCGTCACCGGCATCGACCATGGTCTAGTTCGTTGCCGTCACTGCGGGGTTGCTCCGCGGCGGCTTTGCTTCTAGCTTGTACCTAGCGCTTGCTATGTTGACGTTTACGTCAACTGACATCAAAGCCGCCGGTAGCTTTCTGCGTTTCTGCCATCACGGCATCGAACAATCACAACAGCACAAGAGGGCCCTCCATGAGTCACGCCGCGACCCTTCCCGACTATCAAGACTACCTCGCGAACTTCTCCATCGACGAGGTCATCGCCCGGCTCGACGACCATCGCGATGGCCGCTTCAATGCGTTCGAATCCTGCTGTGGCCGCCATCTGCGTGCCGGCCGCGGCGAGGTGGCGGCGCTCGTTCACGAGGACACCGACGGCAACGTCACCACGAAGAGCTTTGCCGAGCTCGATGCCCAGAGCGCCAGACTGGCCGGCTGGTTTCGCGAGCGCGGGCTCGGTGCGGGCGACCGCATTGCCTGCATGCTGCCGCGCTCGCCCGAGCTGCTGGTAGCGGTGCTTGCCACCTGGCGCATCGGTGCGGTCTATCAGCCGCTGTTCACTGCCTTCGGGCCGGACGCCGTGGACTATCGTCTGGGACGCGCCGACACCAAACTGGTGATCACCGATCATGCCAACCGCTTCAAGTTCGACGGCCTCTCTCAGTGCCCGCCGGTGCTTGCCGTAGGCGGCCCGGAAGGCGAGCACGGCGACGACCTGGATTGGTCGGAAGCCCTGGCCCACTCGCCGATGGAAGAGACGCCGCCGCGCCTGGCACCGGATGCCCCTTTCCTGCAGATGTTCACTTCCGGCACCGTGGGCAAGCCCAAGGGCGTGGCGGTGCCGCTCTCCGGCATGCCGGCCTTCGCGCTCTACATGGAGCTGGCCATCGACCTGCGCGAAAGCGACCGCTTCTGGAACATGGCCGACCCCGGCTGGGCTTACGGCCTCTACTACGCCATTGCCGGGCCTCTGCTGCTGGGTGTGACCACCCACTTCTGTGAGGCTGGGTTCAGCGCCGAAGGGGCGCTCGACTTCATGAGGCGCCATCGCATCACCAACTTCGCCGCCGCTCCCACCGCCTACCGCTTGATGAAGGCTTCGGGGCTGTTCGACGATGCCCACCAGACCCTCGAGCTGCGCGTGGCGAGCTCCGCCGGCGAGCCGCTCAACACCGAGGTGGTGACCTGGGTGGAGCGTTCACTGGGTTGCCCGGTCATGGACCACTACGGCCAGACCGAAACCGGCATGACCTGCTGCAACCATCATGCGCTGGCGCACCCCAAGCACGTCGGAGCCATGGGCGTGCCGATGCCCGGCTATCGACTGGCGATCCTCGACGCCGAGTACCGGGAGCTGCTCCCGGGCGAGCCCGGCGTGCTGGCGGTGGACATCGCCAACTCGCCGGCGCACTTCTTCCCCGGCTACACTTGGCAGGAGAAGCACCCCTTCGCCGAAGGCTTCTATCTGACCGGCGACGTGGTGATCAAGAACGAGGACGGCACCTTTCAGTTCGCCGGGCGCGACGATGACATCATCACCACCGCCGGTTACCGTGTCGGGCCCACCGACGTTGAGAACAGCGTGATGACCCACCCGGCGGTGGCCGAGTCCGCCGCCGTGGGCCAGCCGGACGAGATCCGCGGCGAGATCATCAAGTCCTACGTGGTGCTGCGCGACGGTTTCGAGGCGAGCGATGCCCTGGCCGACGAGATCCGCCAGTTGGTGCGCGAACGGCTCTCCACCCACGCCTTCCCGCGGGTGATCGAGTTCGTGGAGGTCTTGCCCAAGACGCCGAGCGGCAAGATCCAGCGCTTCAAGCTGCGCGCCGACGCCGCCGACAAGGCCGAAACCGGCGCTGCGCAATGACAGTTGCAGATGCCTGAAGCAGAGGCCCGGGGGGCAGGGCGTAGAGGGATCCTGTGCCAGGGATGGGGTCACAGCGCCCCCTCGTAGCCCTGACGACGGTACAGCCTCGAGTACTTTCAGCTTCTGCCATCTAAACCCAGGAACCTGATATGCAAGTCAAGGACAATACCTTTCTGATCACCGGCGCCGCCTCAGGGCTCGGGGCGGCCACCGCCGAGCGGCTGGTCGCCGGCGGCGGACGGGTGGTGCTCTGCGATCTGAGCGACGCCGTCGAGGCCCACGCCGAGAAGCTGGGAGAGAGCGCCCGGGCGGTGTGCGGCGACGTCACTTCGGGCGATGACATTCAGGCCGCCGTCGATGCGGCCGTCGCACTCAGCGGCGGCCGCGGTCTGGCCGGCGTGGTCCACTGTGCCGGTGTGGTCAGCGTGGCCAAGCTGGTCGATCGCGAGGGCAATCCTGCCGATCTCGACGCCTACGACCGCACCGTCCAGATCAACCTGGTGGGCACCTTCAACGTCATGCGCCTGGCTGCCGCGGCCATGGCCAAGAATGTGCCCGGCGAGGACGGCGAGCGCGGGGTGATCGTCAATACCGCCTCCATCGCCGCCTTCGACGGGCAGGTGGGGCAGTGCGCCTACAGCGCCTCCAAGGCCGGGGTGGTGGGCATGAGCCTGCCGGCGGCACGCGAACTCTCGCGCCACGGCATTCGGGTGATGGCCATCGCCCCCGGCGTCTTCGAGACCCCGATGATGAGCGAGATTCCCGACGAGGCCGCCGAGGCCTTGGCCGCCGCCGTGCCGTTCCCCAAGCGGCTCGGCAAGCCCGACGAGTTCGCCCGTCTGGCCGAGCAGATCCTCACCAATCCCATGCTCAACGGTGAAACGATTCGCCTCGACGGCGGCATTCGCATGCAGTGAGGGCAAGCTGAGGTAACTGGCTGTTCATCCAGAAGCTGGTGCGCTAACGTGTAGCGCATCAGCTTTTTTCGTGATGGATAAAGGAGGCCCCGCCATGGCCGACTCGGATGTCTGCAGCGACCTGCAGCTCGACCACCAGCTCTGCTTTGCGCTCTATTCCACTTCGCTATTGATGACCAAGTTCTACAAGCCGCTTCTCACGGCGCTCAATCTCACCTATCCGCAGTATCTGGTGATGATGGTGCTGTGGGAGGAGGACGGCCTGAGTGCCGGTACGGTCAGTCAGCGGCTCTACACCGATACCGGCTCGCTGACGCCGGTGTTCAAGCGCCTGGCACGGGAAGGGCTGCTCGAACGGGTGCGAAGCGATCGCGACGAGCGCGTGGTGGAGCTCCACCTGACCGATGCCGGCCGAGCCCTGCAGGAGCGCGCCCGCGAGATCCCCGACTGCGTGGTGATGGCCAGCGGCCAGAGTTTCGACGAACTGCACGAGCTCAAGGAGCGGCTGGAAACGTTGCGGGGGCGGCTCAAGGAGGCCATGCCGTGAATGGCATTCCGGTCTCTCAACGGTGTTTTGAAACGAACGCTTGACTTGATGGGTGACGATCGCTAGGTTTCAAACATTCGTTTGAAAATGGTGCTTGCGGCTGCGTGCGCCCGACGTCTTCTGGAGAGATCGACATGCCCGACTATCAGGCCCCCCTGCGCGACCTGCGCTTCGTGATGGACGAACTGCTGGACTATCCGGCCCACTATGCCCGCCTGCCCGGCGGCGACGACGCCTCCCCGGACGTGGTGGCGGCCATTCTCGAGGAGGGGGCGCGCTTCGCCCGCGAGGTGCTGCTGCCGCTGAACCAGAGCGGCGACCGCGAAGGCTGCCTGCTGGAAGGGGGCGACGTGAAGGCGCCCAAGGGCTTCAAGGAAGCCTACGCCCAGTACGTCGAGGGCGGCTGGCCGAGCCTGGCCGCCGACCCCGAGCACAGTGGGCAGGGCCTACCGCACTCGCTGGCCATGGTGCTCAACGAGATGATCTGTGCCACCAACCTGGCCTGGGGCATGTATCCGGGGCTCTCGCATGGTGCCGCTGACGCGCTTCGCCACCACGGTACCGATGAGCAGAAGGCCACCTACCTGACCAAGCTGGTCGAGGGCACCTGGACCGGCACCATGTGCCTCACCGAGCCGCACTGCGGTACCGACCTGGGCCTGATCAAGACCCGCGCCGTGCCAGCCGACGACGGCGCCTTCGATATCACCGGCACCAAGATCTTTATCTCCGCCGGCGAGCATGACCTGGCGGAGAACATCGTCCATCTGGTGCTGGCCAAGCTGCCCGATGCGCCGGAGGGCTCCAAGGGCATTTCGCTGTTCGTGGTGCCCAAGTTCATGCCCGATGCCGACGGCAACCCCGGCGAGCGTAACGGCGTGGCGTGCGGCTCGCTCGAGCACAAGATGGGCATCCATGGCAATGCCACCTGCGTGATGAACTTCGACGGGGCCAAGGGCTTTCTGGTGGGCAAGCCCAACAAGGGGCTGGCCTGCATGTTCACCATGATGAATGCCGCCCGTATCGGCGTGGGCATCCAAGGCCTGGGCCTCACCGAGGCGAGCTTCCAGAATGCCCTGGCCTACGCCCGCGACCGCTTGCAGATGCGTGCGCTCGCAGGCCCCAAGGCTCCCGAGAAACCCGCCGATCCGATCATCGTTCATCCGGACGTGCGTCGCATGCTGCTGACCCAGAAGGCCTTCGCCGAGGGTGGTCGGATGCTGGTGCTTTATACCGCCCAGATGATCGACATCGTCGAGCATGGCAGCGATGCCGCCGAGAAGGAGCGCGCCGAGACCCTGCTGGGTTTGCTGACGCCCATCGTCAAGGCGTTCCTCACCGAGGTCGGTTTCGAGGCCACCAACGAGGGCGTTCAGGTCTTTGGCGGCCACGGGTTCATCCAGGAATGGGGCATGGAGCAACTGGTGCGTGATGCACGCATCACTCGCCTCTACGAGGGCACCACCGGCATCCAGGCCCTCGACCTGCTGGGTCGCAAGGTGCTGATGAGCCAGGGCGAGACGCTCAAGGTCTTCACCAAGGAAATCCACAAGTTCTGTCAGGCCGAGGAAGGCAACGGCGAGCTCGCCGAATTCGTGCGGCCCCTGGCCAAGCTGAACCAGGAGTGGGGCGAGCTGACCATGGGCATTGGCATGAAGGCCATGACCGACCGCGAGGAAGTCGGCGCAGCGAGCGTCGACTACCTGATGTACTCCGGCTACCTGACCCTCGCCTACCTCTTCGCCCGGGCTGCGAGGCAGGCCAGGATGGCGCTGGCCGAGAGCACCGAGGACGCCGCTTTCTACCGCGCCAAGCTCGATACCGCACGTTTCTTCTACCAGCGGTTGCTGCCGCGCACCCGCACCCACAAGCAGGCCATCGAAGCTGGCGCAGAGTCGCTGATGGCGCTCTCTGCGGAAGACTTCGGCCGCGGCTTCGAAATCTGAACCCGAGCACTCTCTCGATCGGTTTCGATCGATCTCTTGCGGCGGGCCTTGGCCCGCCGTTTTTTCATGAGGTGTGTGGTGTCGTCGAGGGGGTTTGATCGACAGCCGCGAAAGGAGCAGGATTCATGTAATGCGTCGGGCCATCTGCCTTGCCGTTATTGCGGAGTGACTGCCTTATGCGTGTTTTTGCCAATCCGGTCGGTGCCGGATCTCTCTGGTTCGACAACCTCGCCACTGCCGACGGAACGCCCGTTGCCTACGATCCGCAGGCCAGGGCCTTCCTGCCCATGCCGCCGTTCTGCGTGAACCGGGAGGTCATCGGCTGCAACTGGATCGCACCGAAGCAGGGCGCTTTCTGCCGGTCCTGCGCCATGACCGAACTGGCTCCGGACCGCTCCATTCCCGATGCCATGCCCAACTGGGCGCAGACCGAGGCTGCCAAGCGCTGGGTGCTCGACAACCTGGGACGCTGGCACTGGTTCCGGCCCGAGGACCCCGGCGCTCGTCCCGTGTTCCACATGCTGGCCGAGGGCCATACGCCGGTGCCCATGGGACATGTCGGGGGTGTGGTGACGATCAGCGTGGCAGAGGCGGACCCGGTCCTGAGCACCACCCGTCGACAGGCTCTGGAAGAGCCCTACCGCACCATGATCGGCCACATGCGTCACGAGATTTCGCATATGCTGTGGTGGCGTCTCAGTCTACGGGAGGATTTTCTCGATGCCTTCCGGACCATGTTCGGCGATGAGCGGGCGGATTATCCCGCCGCGCTCCAGCGTTATTATCATGAAGGCCCACCGCCCGGCTGGCGCTCGAGCTTCCTGACCACCTATGCCTCCGCGCATCCCCATGAGGATTGGGCCGAGACCGCCGCTCACCTGCTGCATCTGACCGATATCACCGATAGCTTCGTTGCGGCAGGCCTCTCCTCGCCGGAACTGCCGAGTCCAGGCTGGGACCCCTACATGGAACCCGACGCCGATCGGCTTATCCACGTCGCGGCCGGATTGGTGGCGGGGGTCAATCACGTCAATCGCTCCATGGGCCTGTCCGACCTCTATCCCTTCGTGCTGTCGGATACCGCCCGACGCAAGCTTGCCTTCGTTCATGATTGGCTGCGCCGAGGCGCCCAGGGGCTTTGATGCTGGATCTGGGTTCGGGGGCGTGCCGCTAGAGGCGATAATGACGTGCGGGCGGCGCAGCCTGCCCTCCAGGTAGCCGCCGTTTCCGGTGACGGAAACACGGCGGCTCGCTGCGTAGCCTTGGCGACGCATTCAGTCCCAGTCGGGGGCGAAGTCGGGATTGGCGATGCGTTCGCCGCAGTCGAGTTCGGCGATCTGAGCCATTTCGCTGTCGCTGAGGGCGATATCGAAGGCGGCCAGGTTGCTGCGGATGTGTTCGGCCTTGGTGGAGGAGGGAATGGTCACCAGGCCGCGGGCCTTGATCCACGCCAGAGCGATCTGCGCCGGGTTGGCATCGTGGGCTTGGGCGATGCGCCCGAGGGTGTCGTCCTTCATGACCTTGCCGACGGCCAGCGGCATGTAGGCGGTGACCTCGAGGCCGCGTGACTGGCAGTGTTCGACTAGAGCACGGTTCTGCAGGAAGGGGTGGACCTCGATCTGATTGGTCAGCAGAGTGCCCTTGCCGAGAATGCCGATGGCCTGGTCGACCTGGGCGCAGGTGAAGTTGGAAATGCCGATGTGCTTGGCCTTGCCGGCGTCCTGCACTGCCTTGAGGGCGTTCAGGTAGTCGTCCATCTGCACTTCACCATCGGGGGATGGCCAGTGTATCAGCAGCAGGTCGACATACTCGGTGCCGAGCCGGTCCAGGCTTTCGTCGACGCTGGCCTCCAGGTCGCCGGGATGCAGGCGGTCGTGCCATACCTTGGTGGTCAGGAAGACCTCTTCGCGGGGTATGCCGCTCTGCCTGACGGCCTCGCCCACCTCGGCTTCGTTGCCGTACATCTGGGCAGTGTCGATGTGGCGATAGCCCGCTGCCAGAGCGCTTTTCACCGCGTTCTTGAGTACCTCGCCTTCCAGGCGGAAAGTGCCGAAGCCGGGGTTGGGAATGCGCGTCATTGACTGCTCCTTTTGCGTAGGGGTAGGCCTGCACTTGGCTGGGCAACATTGATGGTTTGCGGGCGAGGATCGGCTTCTTCAAGGGCACTGTGGCCAACAGGCCGCTGCTGCCCATCGCGGGTTCTATGGCTCTCCGGGGCCTGACCGGCCAGCATGGTGTCGGCGCTGGTGCAGGTCGCGGATGCGCTCGGCCAGCTGAGGCACCGGCCCCTCGACCTGCGCTCCCGGCACCACGGTCTGGATCGGCAGCGGCGCCACCGGCGCCGGACCCGCGCCCATCGCCTCGAGCCAGCTCACCAGTTGTTGCGACGAGCTGGCGTAGACGATACGCCCTAGCTTTACCCAGCCGTGGGCCGCCGCACACATCGGGCAGTGCTCTCCGGAGGTGTAGACCGTGGCCCGCGCCCGCTCCTCGGGCGTCAGGTGCTGCGCCGCCCAGCGCGCCAGATAGAACTCCGGATGCTGGGTGCTGTCGCCTCCGGCGACGTGGTTGTGGTCCTCCGCGAGCACCTCGCCAGCGTCGCTCACCAGCACCGATCCGAACGGCTCGTCGCCTGCCTCCAGCGCCTGCTCCGCGAGCGCCACGCAGCGCTCGAGGTGTTTCATGTCATGGGCATCGATCATGGCGGTACCTCCCGTGGGGGCGTCATCGATCCACAGCATGGAGCCGTATCGCCGGTTCTGGCGACAGGCCCCGCGTCGGGTTCAACTGATTGATCCACCGTTCTTCGATTCCTGGCCGACGGATGCGGCCGGCTCATTCCCGCCACTTGATGTTGCAGCCCATGGAGGGTTTCTGCGCGTCGCGCGGCACCTTGCCGGCGAGTACCGCGTCGGTGGCGGCCCGCAGGTCGGCTCCGGTCACCGGCGTCGGCTTGCTGGGGCGGCTGTCGTCGAACTGGCCGCGGTAGGCGAGCCGGTGGTCGGCGTCGAACAGGAAGAAGTCCGGCGTGCAGGCGGCCTCGAAGGCGCGGGCCACGTCCTGGCTATCATCCACCAGGTAGGGAAAGGTGTAGCCGCGCCGTTCGATCTCCTCGCGCATCTTGTCGGGACTGTCGTCCGGGTGGCTGGTGTAGTCGTTGCTGTTTATGCCCACTACGGCCAGCCCTTTTTCCTGGTATTCCCGGGCGAACTCGGCCAGAGCGTCGGCGATGTGCATGACGAAGGGGCAGTGGTTGCACATGAACACCACCAGCAGCGACTGGCCGGCGAAGTCGTCGCTGCCGACCTCTCGGCCCTCGGGGTCTGGAAGGCGGAACGCGGGCAGGGGGCTGCCCAGCTCGATCATGGTCGAGGGTGTCAGGCTCATGGTGGCTCCTCCTGTGCAGTGAGGGATCTCTTCCTGTCAGGGTAACAGAGTCACTTCTCGCACAGGGTTCGGTGCGCGGCGTTGCGCGTTACCTCGTGGCCGGAGGGCAGGGGTGCCGTGGTGTCCACGAGCCAGGCGGCGAGATCCGCCTCGGTCTGCTCGCGCTTCGTGTAACGGGTAAGCATGTGGTAGCCCTCCGGATAGTGGGCAAAACGGATGGCTTCGTCGTCCGGCAGACGGTCGAGCAGGGCGCTGATGGCCTCCGGAGGGATGATCTGGTCTTTCCCGCCGTAGAGGATCAACGACGGAGCGGGCAGCTCGTGCGCGGCAGCCAGGGCGTCATCCATGGCCTGTGTCACGCCGTGGAGGGTGTCGACGCGGGCATGGCGAAGGATCAACGGATCTTCGGCCATGCGCGCCTTGATCTCGGGGTCGTCGGTAGCTTCGATGCCCAGGCGCTGGGTGGTCCGGGCGGAGAACGTCATGCCGGGAAAGAGCCGCACCCCTAGCCACAGTCCCAGCCGCTGGTACCAGGGCATGGTATCGAAGCCCCACACGGCGGGGGAGATCAGCACGCTGCCTGCCACCGGGGGTGGGGTGTCGTCGGTGAGGCTGAGGATCACCACGGCCGCGCCCATGCTCTTGCCGACCAGGTAGAGGGGCGTGTCGGGATGGCGCTCATGCAGCAGCCGGGCGAGCAGCGTCACGTCCTGGGCCAGGCGCGCGTGTCCCGGCCAGATGCCGCGCTGGGCGGTGGTGCCGAAGCCGCGCTGGTCGTGGGCGTAGATAGCGATGCCAGCTTGTGTCAAAGCCTCGGCGAGTACCGCGAAGCTGCCGCCGTGGTCATTGAAACCGTGTACTCCGAGCACGATAGCCCGGCGTTCGTCCTCGGCGGGCCAGTGGCGCAGTGGAAGCCGATAGCCGTCGTCGGCAATCACTTCAGCGGCGTCGAGGCGTGGAGCCTCGGCGCCGGGGCCCGGCTTCTGGAGCTGCGGTGCAGCGCAGGCGGTGAGCAGGATGGCGAGAATCAGCGTGGCCAGGGCAGCACGTCGGCCTGTGTCATGCGGGCGCCAGCTGCCTGGCATATCACCGCTGCGGTGTGGCGTCATCGCCGTGATCGGCATGGGCGGCCAGGCGTTCGAGGGCGCTCTTGAGACGTGGGTCGTCGGTACCTTCGGCGCAGGCGGTCAGTTCGTCGCCGGCCGGGCCGGAGAGCTGCCGAGCCTGACGGGGCGGGGCCTTGACCGGGTGCACCGGCCGCACCTTGAAGGTGAAGCCGGTCACCGCCGTGAAGGCCGGCAACTGATGGAGTAGCTCGAGCAGGCGGGCCTGCTCGTAGCGTAGCCAGGTGAGCCACACGGCGCGGTCGGTGATCAGGGTCAGCTTGCCGTTGTGGAAGCCGCCGACGTAGAGATGTTCGCCTACCTCACCGGGTAGGTGCCCCCGCAGGTGAGACTGGGCCTGGTCGATAAGCCGGGCCGTGCGCATCAGCGGCGCCAGCTCGCCTTGGCTGCCCAGCAGTCGTGACATGGGCTGGGCGCGTGAACGCTTAACCTTTATACTCATGTGCTTGCTTTCCCGGGGCAGTCGCTGGAACCGCGGGTCGCTAACCCGCTGGGCGCTGGCTTGTGCCGGCGGCAATGTTTTTTACGGCAGGTGCCCGCCTGGCGCCTGGATTTTGCCTGAGCCTAGCACGCTGAGGAGTGCCTCGACATCATGGCCACCGATCAACCGTCACACGCCGGCCTTGTGGAGTGTCCGGCTGCGCGCCGCACGGCGACGCCCCGGGCGTCGTCGCGCTGGTGGTTGGCGGGGCTACTGGTGAGCTGTCTGCTGCCCGTGGGGTTGAGCAGCGTCGAGTCGCCGCGCCTCACCGAGCGCATCGCTCAAATCTGCATTCTGGCACCGGCCCTGATGCGCGTGCGCTGTCGTCGCGAGGCGCGTCGGAGGGCTCAACTGCGCTGGCCGATACTGCTGCAACCCAGCTTGGTCACTCATCCTGCGTCGCGGGCGTTGCTCGTCCTGCGCTGGGTCGCAGCTCTGGATGTGCTGACCCGCCGCGGCCCACCACGGTCTTGCTGACACCATCGACCTTTCGAGCCCGCCGGCCAGGCGCCCCGAGACCGACCTCGTGTCGCCGGCCGTCGGCAGCGTGCCATTCGCAGACTGTGGACGATTCATGATCAATTCTCTGTTACGCAAGGTGGTCGGTTCCAAGAACGACCGTGTCGTCAAGCGCATGCGCAGAAGCGTGGCGCAGATTAATGCCTTCGAGAGCGAGTACGAGACGCTCGACGATGCGGCGCTCCAGGCGCATACGGCGGCCTTCCGCGAGCGCCTGGACGACGGCGCGAACCTGGATTCACTGCTGCCCGAGGCCTTTGCCACGGTGCGCGAAGCGAGCAAGCGCGTCATGGGCATGCGTCACTTCGACGTGCAGCTGATCGGCGGCATGACGCTGCACAACGGACGCATCGCCGAGATGAAGACCGGCGAAGGCAAGACCCTGGTCGCCACCCTGGCCGTCTACCTTAATGCCCTGCCCGGCAAGGGCGTGCACGTGGTCACGGTCAACGACTACCTGGCCCGCCGCGATGCCGAGTGGATGCGCCCGTTGTACGAATTCCTCGGCCTGTCGGTGGGGGTGATCTACGCCGGCCAGAATGCCGAGGAGAAGCGCACCGCCTATGGTTGCGACATCACCTACGGCACCAACAATGAGTACGGCTTCGACTACCTGCGCGACAACATGGCGTTCTCGCTGGAGGACAAGGTGCAGCGCGACCTGCACTATGCCATCGTCGACGAGGTGGACTCGATTCTCATCGACGAGGCGCGTACGCCGCTGATCATCTCCGGTGCGGTGGACGAGAACACCGAGCTCTACACGGTAGTGGATCGTCTGGCCCGCAACCTGGCTCCGTGCGAGGACGAAGAGGATCCCACCAGCGGCGATTTCACCCTCGACGAGAAGCACAAGCAGGTGGAGATCACCGAGGCGGGGCACAACAAGGTAGAGGAACTGATGCGCTCCGAGGGGCTGCTCGGTGAGCACGACTCCCTCTACTCGGCCCAGAACCTCAACCTGCTGCAGCACATGCACTCGGCGCTGCGTGCCCGTCACCTCTACCACCGCGATGTGGACTACATCGTCAGCGAAGGTCAGGTGGTGATCGTCGACGAGCATACCGGCCGCACCATGCCGGGACGTCGCTGGTCCGAAGGCCTGCACCAGGCGGTGGAGGCCAAAGAGGGGGTCACCGTTCAGCGCGAGAGCCAGACGCTGGCCTCCACCACTTTCCAGAACTACTTCCGTCTCTACGATAAGCTGGCCGGCATGACCGGCACCGCCGATACCGAGGCCTTCGAGTTCCGCCAGATCTACGGCCTCGATGTGGTGGTGATCCCCACCAACAAGCCGTTGATCCGCGAGGATCACAACGACCTGGTCTACCTCACCGCCGAGGAGAAGTTCGAGGCGATCATCGAGGACGTGAAGGCGCAGACCGAGGCCGGGCGGCCGGTGCTGGTGGGTACCGCCTCCATCGAGACTTCCGAGTACCTGGCACAGCTGATGCAGAAGGAAGGCCTCGGCTTCAACGTGCTCAACGCCAAGCAGCACCAGAGCGAGGCCGAGATCATCGCCCAGGCCGGCCGTCCAGGCGCGGTGACCATTGCTACCAACATGGCCGGTCGCGGGACCGACATCGTACTGGGGGGCAACTGGGAGGCCGAGATGGCCAAGCTGGATGCCCCTTCGGAAGCGCAGATCGAAGCGCTCAAGGAAGAGTGGCGCGAACGCCATGAGGCAGTGGTGGCCGCCGGCGGGCTGCACGTCATCGGTTCCGAGCGCCACGAATCGCGGCGTATCGACAACCAGCTGCGCGGTCGTTCCGGCCGTCAGGGCGATCCCGGCTCGACGCGTTTCTTCCTGTCGTTGGAAGACAGCCTGATGCGCTTGTTCGGCTCCGACCGTGTGCAGCGCATGATGAAGGCGCTGGGCCTGGAGCGCGGCGAGGCGATTGAGCACAAGATGGTCACCAACGCCGTGGAGCGCGCCCAGAAGAAGGTCGAGAGCCGCAACTTCGACATCCGCAAGCAGCTGCTCGAGTACGATGACGTGGCCAACGACCAGCGTCGCGTGATCTATGAGCAGCGCAACGAGATTCTCGGCGCCGAGGATGTCTCCGAGAACGTGCTGGGCATTCGCGAAGAGGTGCTCGATGCCGCGATCAGCGAGTTCGTGCCGCCCCAGAGCCTGCCCGAACAGTGGGATCTGGCGGGCCTGCAGGACCATCTGAAGAACGAGTTCAACCTCGAAGCGCCGGTGGTGGAGTGGGCCGAGCAGGACGACCGCTTTCACGAGGAACAGCTGCGCGAGCGCCTGCAGGCAATGCATCGCGAGGCCTACGACGAGAAAGTGCAGCAGGCCGGTGAGGCGCTGATTCGCCGTTTCGAGAAGCAGGTCATGCTTCAGGTGCTCGATACGCGCTGGAAGGAGCACCTGCAGGCCATGGATCACCTGCGTCGGGGGATTCACCTGCGCGGCTATGCGCAAAAGAACCCCAAGCAGGAGTACAAGCGCGAGGCCTTCGATCTTTTCCAGACCCTGCTGACCAACATCAAGTCGGACATCACGCGGATTCTCAGCCACGTTCATGTGCGTCAGCCCGAAGAGGTCGAGGCCCTGGAGCGCAAGCGCCGTGAGGCTCTGGAACGCGAGAAGGCCTCTGCGGCGAGTCGTCACGATGCTCCGGCGATGGCCACTGCCGGGGAGGAGGACGAGTCGGCACCGCTGCCGCCGGGTGCCGATGGTCGCCCGATGCGCCGCGAAGGGCCGAAGGTGGGCCGCAACGATCCCTGTCCGTGTGGCTCGGGGAAGAAGTACAAGCAGTGCTGCGGCAAGCTGAACTGACGGGCTACGGGCTACGGGCTACGGGCCTCGGGTTGCGCCCCCTTTGCCAGGGGGTAGCATCCTGCTCGAAGCTCGAAGCTCGAAGCTGATTCCAACCAGGAGAGACGAGCATGGCAGTGGGTGAATCACGCTTTCCGGTGATGCCGGTGATCGAAGGCTTGCGCCTGGGCACCGCCATGGCGGGCATCAAGAAGCCCGACCGGCGCGATCTGGTGGTGATCGAGGTGCCCGAGGGCGCCCGGGTGGCCGGCACCTTCACGCGCAACGCCTTCTGTGCGGCCCCCGTCACCGTAGCGCGCACGCATCTGGCGGCCTGCACGACCCGCTCATCGGCGCCGCGCTATCTGGTGATCAACACCGGCAATGCCAATGCCGGCACCGGCGAGATCGGCCTGCGCGATGCACGCACGACCTGTGCCGAGCTGGCTCGGCTGGCGGGCGTGGAAGAGGAGATGGTGCTGCCGTTCTCGACCGGGGTGATCGGCGAGGCACTGCCCATGGAGCGCTTGCTGGGAGGCTTGCCGGTGGCGCTTTCCGCCCTGGACGACAGCGCCGAGGCCTGGCAGCTGGCCGGTGAAGGCATCCTCACCACGGACACCCGCCCCAAGGGGGCGAGCGTGACCGTAGAGCTCGGCGAGCAGTCCGTGACCATCAACGGAATCAGCAAGGGCTCGGGGATGATCCAGCCCAACATGGCTACCATGCTCGCCTACGTGGCCACGGATGCCGACATCGAGCAGCCGCTGCTCGAGTCGCTGCTGCGCGAAACCGTCGAGCGCTCCTTCAACTGCATTACCGTGGACGGCGATACCTCCACCAATGATGCCTGTATGCTCGTCGCCACCGGGCGCGGGGCCAGGGTGGACGACGACGAGCAGGTGGCGGTGTTTCGCAATGGCCTGCAGCGGGTGATGACCGAGTTGGCCCAGGCGATCATCCGCGACGGCGAAGGGGCGACCAAGTTCGTCACCCTGCAGGTCAACGAGGCGACGAGCCGTGAAGAGGCGCTGGCGGTGGCATTCACCGTGGCCCATTCGCCGCTGGTCAAGACGGCACTGTATGCATCGGACGCCAACTGGGGGCGGATACTTGCCGCCGTGGGGAGGGCGCCGGTGGCGGAGTTCGACGTGGACAGGGTGACCATCGATCTAGGCAATGTGCGGCTGGTGGAAAACGGCGGGCGCGCCCCTGGCTACACCGAGGAAGCCGGCAGCGAGGTGATGGCGAGCGAGGAAATCACGGTCCGTATTGCCCTGGGGAGAGGCGGGGAGAATGCCATGGTGTGGACCTCCGATCTCTCGCACGACTACGTGAGCATCAACGCCGACTATCGTAGCTGACGGCGGTTGCGACGGATGAATCAGCCCCGCGCTCCGCGAGGCGCGGTCACAGCGGGATAGAGGTTAATGAACGCAATGGTGAAGAGAAGGGTGCATGTGGCAGCGGCCGCCATCATCAATGAGGATGGCCGCAAGGTGCTGATCGCGCGTCGGCCGTCCAACGTCGACCATGGCGGGTTGTGGGAGTTTCCGGGCGGCAAGCTGGCGCCCTACGAGACGGGGCTCGAAGGCCTGAAGCGTGAGTTGCACGAGGAGCTGGGTGTGGAGATACAGCGTGCCCAGCCGTTGATTCGCGTGCATCACGAATATCCCGAAAAGCACATCCTGCTCGATGTCTGGCAGGTGCATGCCTTTGCCGGCGAGCCTTTCGGGCGCGAAGGCCAAGCGGTACGCTGGGTGCCCATGGACGAGCTGGCGGGATACCCCTTCCCGGCGGCCAACCTGCCGATCTTGCGTGCCGTTATGCTGCCCACCGAATACCTGATTACCGGTGAGGAAGACGACGAGGCGCGCTTCGAGGCCAGCTTGACCCGGGCGCTGGTCGAGGACGGGGTGCGCATGGTGCAGCTACGCGCCAAGCTGCTCGACGAAGGCGCCTACCTGGCCCGCGCCGAACGGGCGCTGGCGCTGTGCCGGGAACACGGAGCGCGGCTGCTGCTCAACGGCGACCCCGAGCGGCTGGAGCGCATCGATGCCGATGGCATTCACCTCACCAGCGAGCGGCTGATGAAGCTGGAGCGGCGTCCCATTGCCGAGGACAAGTGGCTTTCGGCCTCGACTCACGACAGCCGTCAGTTGGCCCAGGCCGGCCACATCGGCTGCGATTTCGTGACCCTCTCGCCGCTGCGCACCACGCCATCGCATCCCGAGGTGGCGCCGCTGGGTTGGCACGATTTCCAGCAATTGGTCGAACGTGCGTCCATGCCGGTCTTCGCGCTGGGCGGCATGACCCGCTTCGACGCCAATCATGCCCGCGCCGTGGGCGCCCAGGGGATCGCCTCGATCCGCGATTTCTGGAAGTGACCGGCTTTGCCGGAAGCTGGAAGAGCGCCCGCTCCGCGGGCTTAAGCTGGAAGCTTGAAGAAAGACCTTGATGTCAGGATCGGTGGCAACATGCTGCCTTCCAGCTTCCAGCTTCCAGCTTCCAGCTTCCAGCTTCCAGCTTCCAGCTTCCAGCTTCCAGCTTCCAGCTTGCGCGCAGCGCGACTAGTCCCGGTAGCGTCGAGTCAGGTCGCCGTAGGCGTCGATGCGGCGGTCGCGTAGATAGGGCCACATGCGCCGGATTTCCTCGCTGCGGCCCATGTCGAGGGTGGCTCGCATTCGCTCGGATTCGCCGCCGGCGTGGGCCAGCAGTTCCCCTTGGGGCCCGCAGATGAAGCTGCCGCCCCAGAAGTCGATGCCGGGGCCGGCTGCCGTGGGATCCGGCTCGTGGCCGACGCGGTTGGCGACCAGCACCGGGATGCCGTTGGCCACGGCATGGCTGCGCTGGATCAGCGTCCAGGCATCCTTCTGGCGGGTCTTTTCCGGCTTGTCGTCCGGTGGGTGCCAGCCGATGGCGGTGGGGTAGAGCAGTATCTCGGCGCCTGCCAGCGCCATCAGTCGTGCCGCTTCGGGATACCACTGATCCCAGCAGACCAACACGCCGAGTCGCCCCACCGAGGTGTCGATGGGCGTGAAACCGTCGCTGCGGGCATCGTCTACATCGCCAGGTGTGAAGTAGAATTTTTCATAGAAGCCCGGGTCGTCGGGGATGTGCATCTTGCGATAGTGGCCGGCTCTGCCGCGGTCGCCGTCGTAGACCACGGCGGTATTGTGGTAGAGCCCGGGGGCGCGGCGTTCGAACAGCGAGCCCACCAGCACGATGTCGAGCTCGGCGGCCAGCGCCGCCAGACGGCGGCCCGTGGGGCCGTCCAGCGGCTCGGCGAGATCGAAGATCGCCGGATCCTCGCTCTGGCAGAAGTAGTGGGTGGCGTGCAGTTCCTGCAGCATCACCAGCCGGGCACCGGACGCGGCCAGCTCGCGGATGCCGGCTTCGCTCTCGGCCAGGCTCTTTTCCTTGTCGGGCCAGGCGGCTTGTTGCACCAGGCCGACCTCGAGATGACGGGACATATGCAGTCTCCTCGTATGTTTCAATGTTCAAGGCGTATCCGGCGACAGGCCTCTGCAGGGGCGCTCTCGCATCCGGCTCCGCTTGCAGGGCCGGTGCTGGCCATTCATGGCCAATCCGTTCGGCGGGATACGCCTCACCCCTGGTGCAGGAGCCCTTCCGTGGCTTTGTGTCTATCGCTTCAGGCAACGGTGGCTGCATTGCGGGCCAGGCTGCCGGCCGGCAGTTGCATGGTCAGGCAGTGCAGGCTGCCGTGCTGGCGCAGCACGCTGGTGCACTCGATGGGTATGATGTCGCGGTCCGGGAAGGCTTCGCCCAGTGCGGCCAGGGCACGGCCATCGGCGGCATCGCCATAGGTGGGAACCAGCACGGCGCCGTTGATGATCAGGAAGTTGGCGTAGGTGGCCGGCAAGCGGTGACCGTCCACCGGGTCGTAGACGGGGTGCGGCCAGGGTAGCGGTAGCAAGCGATATGGTTCGCCAACCCGGCGCCGTAGTGCCTTGAGCTCGACTTCCATGGCCGCCAGGGCCGGGTAATGCGGGTCACTCTCGTCGTCGCAACGGACGTAGGCGATGGTCTCGGGGTCGACGAACCGGGCCAGAGTGTCGATGTGACCATCGGTGTCGTCTCCTTCCAGATGCCCCCGGCTAAGCCACAGCACACGCTCGATGCCGAGCTCCTCGCGCAGGCGAGTCTCCAGCGCTTCGCGCTCCAGGCCCGGGTTGCGGTTGTCGTTGAGCAAGCACGACTCGGTGGTGAGCAGGGTACCCTCGCCGTCGGTATCGATGGCGCCGCCTTCCAGCACCAGGTCGTGGGAGATCACCGGGCAGGCGAAGGCGCCGGCCTCGACCAGGCGCCGTGTCAGGGTGTCGTCGCGGCGGGCCGGGTACTTGCCGCCCCAGCCGGTGAAGACGTAGTCGAGCAGGGTCAGTGCGCCGTCGCACTCCACGCCCAGGGGGCCGTGGTCGCGGGTCCAGGTGTCGTCGGCTTCGAGCACCACCAGGTGCAGGCGCGTGGCGTCGACCCCCAGGTTCGCGAAACGCCGTGCCAAGTGGGTGCGGGTCGCCGCATCAGGTACGCTGATCAGCACGTGTTGATAGCGTGCGGTGGCCACCACCAGGGCTTCCAGCGTACCCTCGATGCGTTCGAGCAGTGGTGCCCAGTCGCCATGGGGGCTTGGCCAGGTCAGTTGCACGGCATCCTGGGGATGCCACTCCGGAAGCAGGCGATTGGCCATGGGGAGACTCTCGTGGTCGGCGTGGAGCGGAGGCAGCGGTGCCGGCGAAATGTAGGTCGGCAGCGAGCATCTTGCAAGCTTTGCGCAAGGCACTGCATACCGATGCAGCCGCAGAGAAAAAACCGTACCATGAGCTCCCGCTGACAAGGAACGCCACCATGCTAGACCGCCTACCTTTGCTGATCGGGTTGCGCTACGTGCGGGCCAAGCGTCGCAACCATTTCATTTCCTTCATCTCGCTGACCTCCATGCTGGGGCTGATGCTCGGCGTGGCGGTGCTGATCCTGGTGCTCTCGGTGATGAACGGCTTCGACCACGAGCTGCGCACCCGCATTCTGGGCATGGTGCCGCACACCAAGATCGAGTCGCGTATCGGCCTGGTCGAGTGGGAAGGGCTCGCTGAGAAGCTGATGGAGCGCGAGCGCGTGATCGGTGCGGCACCCTACGTGGAGCAGCAGGGCATGTTCTCGGTGGGGGGGCGTAACGAAGGCGCCATGGTCAACGGCGTCGTGCCCAGTTGGGAGGGACGCGTCTCGATCATCGACGAGCACATGCGCCAGGGCAGCCTCGACGATCTCGAGCCGGGCGAGTGGAACGTGGTGCTGGGCTCGATCCTGGCCCAAAACCTGGGGGTCGGCGTGGGCGATCGGGTGACCTTGCTGGTGCCCGAAGCCTCGATCACGCCGGCGGGTGTCTTTCCGCGCCTCAAGCGCTTCACCGTCAGCGGTATCTTCAGCGTGGGCGCCGACCTGGATGCCAGCCTGGCTTATGCCCATATCGAGGACATGCAGTCGCTGGCGCGGTTGGGCAATACCGTGGGCGGCCTGCGCCTGGAGCTCGACGACCTGTTCGCCGCGAGCAGCGAGACGCGAGCCATCGTCAACGAGCTGGGGCCGGATTTTCGCGGGCTGGACTGGACCTATTCCCACGGCAACCTCTTCCAGGCCATCCAGATGGAGAAGCGCATGATCGGTCTGCTGCTCACCGTGATCATCGCCGTGGCAGCGTTCAACATCGTCTCGACGCTGGTGATGGTGGTGACCGACAAGCATGCCGACATTGCCATTCTGCGCACCATCGGCGCCACGCCGCGCTCGATCATGGGCATCTTCATCGTCCAGGGGCTGGCCATCGGTACCATCGGCATCGCCGTGGGCGTGGGGCTGGGCATCGCGCTGGCGCTGAGCATTGCCGATGTGATCGGCTGGGTGGAGTCGGTGCTGGGCTTCCAGTTCCTCGATGCCGGGGTGTACTTCATCAGCGATCTGCCGTCGCGCCTGCATTGGGAGGACGTACGCAACATCGTCGCCGCGGCCTTCGGCCTCACCTTCCTGTCGACGCTCTATCCGGCATGGCGCGCGGCGCGCGTCCAGCCGGCGGAGGTGCTGCGCTATGAATGATCGCGCCATTCCCAAGGAGGCTCATGCCATGGCATCCCCTGAGACCGACGGCGAACGGACCGTGATGCTGGCCTGCCACGACCTGACGCGCGTCTATCGCGAAGGCCCCCAGGACGTCACCGTGCTCGATGGCCTGTCGCTCGAGGTGCATGCCGGCGAGCGGGTGGCCGTGGTGGGTAGTTCCGGCTCCGGCAAGACGACGCTGCTCAACCTGCTGGGCGGACTCGACCGCCCGAGCCGCGGTGACGTGCGCATCGCCGGAGAGACACTGCTCGACCTCGGCGGCGCCGAGCTGGGACGCTTCCGCAACCACCACATTGGTTTCGTCTATCAGTTTCACCATCTGCTGGCGGAGTTCACGGCCGTGGAGAATGCGGCTCTGCCGCTGATCGTACGCGGCCTGCGCAAGAAGGCCGCTGAGTCACGAGCTCTCGAGCTGCTGGACAAAGTGGGCATGGCAGCACGCGCCGATCACAAGCCCGGGGAACTCTCCGGTGGTGAGCGCCAGCGGGTGGCCATTGCTCGGGCGCTGGTCACCGATCCCAGCCTGGTGCTGATGGACGAGCCTACCGGCAATCTCGACCAGACCACGGCGGCGAGCATCCTGGCGATGATGGACGAGCTGGCCCGCACCACTGCCTGCGCCTTCGTGGTGGTGACCCACGATACGGCGCTGGCCGCCCATCAGGATCGCGTGATGAAGCTCGACGGCGGACGGTTGACCGAACAGCGCAAGGACAGCTGAGGGGCGCTGGCGA
The DNA here is from genome assembly GCA_051749645.1 of Pseudomonadota bacterium. Taxonomy (GTDB): domain Bacteria; phylum Pseudomonadota; class Gammaproteobacteria; order Pseudomonadales; family Halomonadaceae; genus Halomonas. The sequence continues at coordinate 92,833 of JBNJIT010000003.1, read as the reverse complement.
CTGTGGAGCCTCGTTACTCGTCGGCCTCGTCGCGACGAGGCCGGCGGCGGCGCAGACGTCGCCGTTTCCAACTGCGTGAGACCTGCCAGCGCCAGACCAGCCGGATCATCACGTTACCAAGCAAGGCAGCCACGCAGGCCATGATCACGGATCCGACGGCGAGGGCGGGCAGGATGTCGGCCATGCGTTCGGCGATCCAGCGCGTCGATAGACGCGCCGGCGCTTCGCTCGCCCGCGTTCCCATCAGCCAGGTGCCGACCCGATAGTTGCCGTAGAAGATCAGCGGCATGGTCAATGGGTTGGTGATCCAGACCAGGCCCACCGAGAGGGGCAGATTGCAGCGGGTCAGCCAGGCGCCAAAGGCGGCCAGTGCCATCTGAAAGGGGATCGGCAGCATGGCGCTGAACAACCCCACCGAAAACGCGTTGGCCACGCTACGTCGCGATAGCACCCATAAGCCCGGGTCGGCGGTCAAACCGCCGAGCAAACGCAGCGAGCGTTGGCGTCGCAGCGTTTCGGGGTGGGGCAAGTAGCGCTGCAGGAATCGGCGCGGCATGGCGACTCGGCTCGCGACTGACTGGATTCGCGCTATTATCCATGGATGGCGGGGGCCTCGCCATGTCACGGCTTGGCCACCGATCTCCATAGGGCGATTGAGAGAGGCCATGATGCACAAGGATGCGTGCAAGGCTGGGCCGGTATGGGAGACCGGCATGGCGATGCCCCTGGCGTTGGCGGCCCTTTCTGGCGTGGGCCTGGGCTGGCTGGCGCCGCCCGGGCTGGCCGTCGGTTGGGCCTTGGCGGTGCTGATGATGGCAGCGGCGGGGCGCTGGCGCAGCCTGTTTCTGGCCCTGGTGATGGCCACGACGGCCCATGGCGTGTTGTCGGCCAGAGCGGCAGAACTGCCGCAGGGGCTGCTGGGCGATGACCTGGCCGTCGAGGGGCGCCTGGAGACAGTGAGTCGCGAGAGTGAGCTCACCCGCCTGACGCTGTACGTAGACTCCTGTCGGCCTCTGGTGGCCGAACGCCCCTCTTGCGACTCCCTGGGGCGGGTTCGGCTGAACCACTATGCGGCGCCACCCATGCAGCCCGGCGAGCGCTGGGCATTGACGGTGCGCCTGCGCCCGCCGAGCGGTTTCGCCAACCCCGGTACCTTCGACTATCGCGCCTGGCTATGGCGCGAAGGCATTCATGCGACCGGCTACGTACGGCGTGACCCGGCGCCTCGGCGGTTGGTCGCGGCGAGTGCGTCGCTGTCATCCCGCGCTCTGGACCAACTGGAGTCGCGCGCCTTGTCACCGTTGGGTTCGCGTTGGCTGGCTGCGCTGACGCTGGGCGCCGACGAGCAATTGACCAGTGACGACTGGGACCTTCTCAATGCCAGCGGTACCACTCACCTGATGGTGATTTCCGGACTCCATGTGGGGCTGGTGGCCACCGTCACGCTGCTGATGGCGCGTGGGTTCGCACGAGTGCTCGCGCCTGGCCGCTGGCGGCTGGCCGTGTGGCCCTGGTGGCTGGCCGGAGCGGCTGCCGTCGGCTATGCCACCCTGGCCGGAATGGAGCCGCCGGCGCTGCGAGCCATGCTGATGACCCTGGTCGGATTGTGGGTCGCCAGCGGTAGACATGCCCCGGGTCCCTGGCAGGGTTGGTGGCTGGCGCTAGGGCTGGTGGTGCTGTTCGATCCGCTGGCGGCATGGCGCCCTGGGCTGTGGCTCTCTTTCCTGGCTGTGGCGCTGCTCATCCTCATCTGGCAAGGGCGACCTCGACCCGGAGGCCTGAGCGGCTGGGTCTGGGCGCTGGTTCGCACTCAACTGCTGCTGGCGCCACTGATGGCTGCGGCCGTGCTGCTCGCCTTTGCACGAATGGCGCCGGCGGCACCGCTGGTCAACCTGCTGGCGGTGCCGCTGGTCAGCACGCTGATGGTGCCGCTGGGGCTGGCTGGATGGCTGCTTCTGCCCATCGAGCCGCTGTCGAGGCTGTGCTGGCAGAGCTTCGATCAGCTGGCGCTGGGCCTGGCTCATCTGTTGGAGATGGCCGTAGCCTGGCTGCCGCTGTGGTGGCCCGCGCCCGAAACGGTGCTGCCATTGGCTTTGTTGCTGGGGTCGATCGCAGTGCTGTGGGCGTTGCCGGGGTTTGCCGTCAGCCTCCGCTGCTTGGGCACCTTGCTGCTTGGCGTGGCGCTCATCGGGCTCGAGACGCCGGACATTCCTTCCGGCGTGCTGCGGGTGCGAGTGCTGGACGTGGGCCAGGGGCAACTGATCGAACTGCGCAGCGCCAGCCATCGCCTACTCTACGATACCGGTCCGCGCTTCGGGTCGGGCTTTGCCCCGATACAGGCAGTGTGGCCGGCGGGACAGCACTTCGACACCGTGCTCGTCAGCCATGCCGATCAAGACCATGCCGGCGGACTGGGAGCACTGGTCGAACGTCACTCTGTCGATGCTTATCTGGCGCCCGCCGATGCGGCGCTGGGCGTGCCGGTGAGGCCCTGTCGGCGTGGCCTGAGCTGGGAGCGCGACGACGTGCATTATCGCGTGCTGTGGCCGCCACCGCGGGCCGCCCACCTGTCCAGCAACGACCGTTCCTGCGTCCTGGAGGTCACTGCCGGAGACGAGCGGTTGCTGATCACCGGCGATGTGGGGCGTCAGTGGGAGCGTGCCTTCGTCGAAGACGTCGGGGGTCCGGTGACGCTGTTGGTGGCCGGTCACCATGGCAGCGCGACCAGCTCGGGGGCCCAGTTCGTGCAGACCCTCTCCCCGCGTCATACGGTGTTCAGCGCCGGGCGCTTCAACGGTTACGGACACCCTGCCGATGAGGTGGTGAGGCGTTTCAGACGTTCCGGCAGTTGCCTGTGGAGCACGGCGCTGGACGGGGCGCTGACCGTCTGGCTGGGGCGGGGGCAGGGCGATATCGTCAGCGCCTCTCGTCCGGCGGTGTGGCGGCGCAGCGGTGTCGAAGGCGTCTGCCATGCGGTAGAATCGCTCCACTGATTTTGCCCGGCTGCCGCCGAGGCCATGAGGAGAGTTGACCATGGACATGATCGAGGCGCTCGTTGCCGGGGGGTGGCTGATGGTGCCCCTGCTGGGCTGCTCGCTGGTGGCCACGGTGATCATCATCGAGCGGCTGTGGACCCTGCGTGCCGCTCGAATCGCCCCCTATGGACTGGGCCAGGAAGTGTGCTCGCTGGTATCGCGAGGCCAGGTCAACCTTTACTGGCTGGAGGCGCACTCGCCGCTGGGCGGCGTGTTGGCGGTGGGCCTGCGCAACGTGCGGCTGGGGCACGAGCAGGTCCGCGCACGGCTACAGGAAGCCGCCACGGCAGTGATTCACGATATGGAGCGTTTCCTGAGCCCGTTGGGCACCATTGCGGCCATCGCTCCCTTGATCGGCTTGTTGGGTACCGTCGTGGGGATGATCGAGGTGTTCGCGGTGATCGTTGCCGGGGACGGAGCCGGACGTACCGCCGACCTGGCCGGCGGTATCTCGCGCGCTCTGGTGACCACGGCGGCGGGGCTCACCGTGGCCATTCCAGCGTTGATGTTCCATCGCTACTTCCTGCGTCGCGTGGAGGACATCACCGTGCGCATGGAGGAACAGGCGAGCCAGGTGGTGGAGTTTCTCGCCCATCACCCGGGTCGTCTCGATCTTGCCGAACGCCCGACAGCGGCGGCTGCACCGTCAGCCGACGTCTCGGCAACCGTGGGCGATGGCCGCGCGGCAGGAGCGAAGCGCCCGTGAAGTTCGTGCGCCGGCGCCGTGATCCGGTAGAGGTGAACCTCACCCCGTTGATCGATGTCGTCTTCCTGCTGCTGATCTTCTTCATGGTTTCCACGACGTTCGAGACCCGCCAGGCTCTCGAGCTCACGCTTCCCGAGAGCGAGACCGGTGCGGCCCTGGAGACGGTGCCGGTGACGCTGGTGGTCACCGCCGAGGGCGACTATCGTCTCGGTGAGAAGACCCTGTCCGCCGATGCCCTCGCCGGAGCGATGGGCGAACTGGCCGCCCAGGCTCGCGAGCACGGCCTGGTGCTGGAGGCCGATGCGCGTGCCGCCCATGCCGACGTGGTGCGGGCACTCGACAGGGCGGGGGCATTGGACATTCGCCAGGTGCGCATCGCCACCCGGGAAGCACAGTCATCAACCACCCAAGCGGAGCGTCCGTGAATTCTCACTCCGGCTGGAGCCTCTACAAGCGCCTGCTCGGCTACGTGAAGCCCTACTGGCGTGCGTTTGCGCTGGCCATTCTGGGCTACGCCATCTATGCCGCTTCGAGCACCGCTCTGGCAGAGATGATGAAGCGGCTCATCGACGGCATCCAGAACCCGGATGCCACCTTTCGCCTCTTCCTGCCGCTCTTCGTGGTCGGCATGTTCGCCGCTCGCGGGCTCGGTACCTTCCTGGGCACGTACTTCATGAGCAGCGTGGCACGCAACGTGGTCCACGCGCTGCGCTGCAACGTCTTCGATCATATGCTGCATCTGCCGGGGCGCTTCTTCGATGCCCATTCCAGCGGTCATCTCATCTCGCGGGTCACCTACCACGTGGAGCAGGTGACCGGGGCGGCCACCAAGGCAGTGACCATTCTGCTGCGCGAGGGACTTTTCGTGATCGGGCTGATCAGCTATCTGCTGTGGACCAACTGGATGCTGACGCTGCTGTTTCTGGCGGTAACGCCGTTGATCGCCGGCGTGGTCAGCTATGCCAGCAAGCGCTTCAGGCGCCTGTCGCAGCGCATCCAGCACTCCATGGGCGACGTCACCCACGTTGCCTCCGAGGCCCTTTCCGGTTATCGCGTGGTGCGAACTCACGGTGCCGAGGCGTTCGAGAAGGCACGTTTCGCTGCTGCCAGCGACTACAACCGCCAGCAGAGCATGAAGGAGGCCCTGACCAAGGCAGTCAGCACGCCGGTAATCCAGCTGCTGGTGGCCCTGGCGCTGGCCGTGCTGGTGTGGTTTGCCATGTCGCCGGCGCTGATGGCCGAGATGACCCCCGGCGAGTTCGTGGCCTTTATCACGGCGGCCTCGCTGATGGCCAAGCCGGTACGCCAGCTCACCGAGATCAACAGCGAGATTCAGAAGGGCATCGCTGCCACCGGCGAGTTGTTCAGCCTGCTCGATGAGCCCCCCGAACCGGATGAAGGCCGTTACGTTCCGGGCCGCCTGGCTGGCCGGGTGTGCTTCGAGGGAGTCCACTTTCGCTACGGCGCCGACCAGCCCGAGGTGCTCAAGGGCATCGACCTGCGTGTGCGCGAGGGCGAAATGGTTGCCATCGTCGGCCGTTCGGGAAGCGGCAAGTCGACGCTGGTGGGGCTGCTGCCGCGGTTCTACCGGCCAACTGCCGGGCGCGTGCTCATCGACGACGTGCCCCTGGATGAGTACCGCCTGGCACCGCTGCGCCGCCAGATCGCGCTGGTCTCCCAGCAGGTCACCCTGTTCAACGCCAGCATCGCCGACAATATCGCTTATGGCGAGATCGATGCCGAGCCGGCCGATATTCGTGCCGCGGCACGCGCGGCCCATGCCGATGAGTTCATCGAGCGGCTGCCGAACGGCTACGATACGGTAGTGGGCGACAACGGTGTGATGCTCTCCGGCGGCCAGCGCCAGCGTCTGGCGATTGCCCGGGCAATCTTCAAGGATGCGCCGCTACTCGTGCTCGACGAGGCTACCTCGGCTCTGGATACCGAATCGGAACGCTATATCCAAGCTGCACTGGAAGAGGTGTGCCGCGGGCGAACCACTCTGGTGATCGCCCACCGCCTCTCCACCATCGAGCGTGCCGATCGCATTCTGGTGATGGAGCAGGGCGCCATCATCGAGCAGGGTACCCATACCGAGCTGCTGGCCCACGACGGCGCCTATGCCGCTCTGCATCGGCTGCAGTTTCAGGAGGCGAACGCGACATGAGCGGTTCGCTGGGCGAGCGTTGGCTAAAGGCTGCCTACCGCGGGGCCCCATGGCTCAACCTGTTGCGCCCGCTGGAGGGGCTCTATCGCTGGGGAGTGGCGCGTCGCGCCGCGAGCTTCCATGCCGGTCGGCGGGCGGTGTGGCAGGCCGGCGTGCCGGTGATCGTGGTCGGCAATCTGACGCTGGGTGGCAGCGGCAAGTCGCCGCTCACTGCCTGGCTGGCGGGGCATCTCACTGCCCGCGGATGGCGGCCCGGCATCGTGTCGCGCGGCTATGGTGGCCGGGCGTTGCACTATCCGTTGACGGTGACTCGTGAGACACCGGTTGCCGAGTGTGGCGACGAGCCACGCATGCTGGCGCGGCAGACCGGTGCACCGGTGGTGGTCGATCCGGACCGGCCGCGTGGCGCCCGGGCGTTGATCGAGGCCGGCTGCGATATTCTGATCAGCGATGATGGTTTGCAGCACCTGGCGTTGGGGCGCGATCTGGAACTGGTGGTGGTCGATGGCCGGTGGGGTTTCGGTAACGGTCGCTGCCTGCCCGCCGGACCGCTGCGCGAGCCGCTGTCGCGGTTGGATACGGTGGATGCGGTGCTGGTCAACGGCGAACCGGCCTTCACGTCGCCGCCTGGCGCATGGACGTTTCGTCTACAGCCGGCACGCTGGCGACGTCTCGCGGACGGGGTGGTTCGAGGGCTGGCACCGTTGCCCTTCGTCGGCCCGGTGCATGCGGTGGCCGGCATAGGCCACCCTCAGCGCTTCTTCGCCACGCTGAAGGCTCTGGGCGTGACGAGCGTGCCTCATGCCCTGGGGGATCACCATCGCTATACCGCTTCGGATCTGACCTTCGACGACGGCCGGCCAGTGGTGATGACGGCCAAGGATGCTGAAAAGTGTGACGACCTGGCGCCCGCCGACACCTGGGTGCTGGAAGTTGAAGCCGAGCCGGACGCCGGCTTCGTCGCCTGGCTCGACCAGCGGCTGGACGCTTGCTGCCGGCCCGGTGCCAATGGATGAAGAGACGCTCCCTTTTGAATTGCGGAGGTAGAAGATGGACAAGGAATTGCTGGCGATGCTGGTTTGCCCGCTGTGCAAAGGCAAGCTGAAGTACGACCGCGAGACCCATGAACTGCGTTGCCACTTCGATGGCCTGGCTTACCCGGTGCGCGACGGCATTCCGGTGATGCTGCCCGAAGAGGCGCGGCGCATGGATGCCGACGAGAAGCTGCCCGAGTCTCCCGGGCGCCTCGGGGAGGGGTGATGGAGGCGTCGAAGCGTTCCTTTCTGGCGGTCATTCCCGCCCGCTACGCCTCCTCGCGGCTGCCCGGCAAGCCTTTGGCCGAGATCGCCGGCGAACCCATGATAGCCCACGTGTGGCGTCGCGCTTGTGGCAGTTCGGCCTCTCGCGTGGTAGTGGCCACCGAAGACGAGCGTATCCGCGAGGCGCTGGCCCCTTATGGCGCCGAGGTGGTGATGACGCGCCCCGATCATGCCTCGGGCACCGACCGTCTCGCCGAAGTGGCCGAGACGCTGGCCCTGGCCGACGACGCCGTGCTGGTCAACGTTCAGGGCGACGAGCCGCTGATTCCGCCGGCCCTGATCAACCAGGTGGCGGCGCGCCTGCATGATGATCCCGACGCGTCCATTGCCACCCTGGCCGAGCCGATCGTGGACGTCGAGACGCTGTTCAATCCCAATGTGGTCAAGGTGGTGCGCGCCCTCTCGGGGCGGGCGCTCTACTTCTCGCGCGCGCCTATCCCCTGGGATCGCGAGCACTTCGTCGTGCGCCCCGAGCTGCTGGCGACCGATGCCTGGTTGCGCCATATCGGCCTCTATGCCTACCGGGCGAGCTTTCTCACCGACTACCGCGACTGGGCGCCGGCGCCGCTGGAGCAGCTCGAGCAGCTCGAGCAGCTGCGCGCGCTGCACCATGGTCACGCCATCCAGGTGGCCATGGCCGCCGAGCCCAACCCGGGCGGCGTCGATACCGCAGAGGACCTGGCGCGACTCCGCAAGCTGTTTGGAGCACCGGAAGGAGAATGATGATGCGAGTGCTGTTCGTGTGTCTTGGCAACATCTGCCGTTCGCCCACCGCCGAAGGGGTGTTTCGCCGCCAACTGGCCAAGGACGGTCTGGAAGACATCGTCAGCGTGGATTCCTGTGGCATCGGATCCTGGCACGTGGGCAAGGCTCCGGATTCACGCGCCCAGGCGGCGGCGCTGCGCCGCGGCATCGATCTTTCCGCGCAGCGGGCTCGCCAGTTGGCCGTCGAGGACTTCTACCGTTTCGATTATCTGCTGGCCATGGATCATGACAACCTGGCGGCCATCGAAGCCCAGCGGCCGGCCGACAGCCGGGCCGAGGCGGTGCTGTTCCTGACCTATGCCGGCTATCCCGAGCGTGCCGTACCCGATCCTTACTATGGTGGAGAGCACGGTTTCGAGGAGGTGATCGACCTGGTCGAGGAGGCCTCCCGCGGGCTCGTCGAAACCCTGCGCGAACGCCTGGAGGCACAGCAGTCTTGAGCGTTGCGATCCACGCCGAGCATGACCTGAGCGGTGCCAATACGCTGGGGCTGCCGTGCCTGGCCGAGCATTTCGCCGCCCCGCGGGATCTCGGTGAGCTTCGTGAGGCGTTGACCGAGGGGCGTGTGCATGGCTGGCCGCTGACCCTGCTGGGTGGCGGCAGCAATCTGATATTGCCGCAACGTCTGCCGGGCCTAGTGATCCAGCCGGCCATGGACCGCTGGTGGGTGGAGGCCGGGGCGGGCGATACGGTTCGAGTGACTGCCGAAGCCGGCGTCGGCTGGCATGATCTGGTGATGGCGCTGGCCGAGCGTGGCCTGTGGGGAACCGAGAACCTGGCGCTGATTCCCGGCCATTGCGGGGCAGCGCCGATCCAGAACATCGGTGCCTATGGCGTGGAGCTCGGCGAGGTGATCGAGTCGGTTCATCTGCTGCATCTCGATGATGGGCACGAGGCGGTATTGGGGGCTGGCGAGTGCGGCTTCGGCTATCGTGACAGCATCTTCAAGCGTGAGCTGAGTGGCCGGGTGGTGATCGTGCGTCTGGTACTGCGCCTGTCCCGCACGCCTCGGCCGCGCCTCGACTATGGCGATCTGGCGAGCCGTGTGGTGAAGAACCCCACGCCGATGGCAGTGGCCAGGGCGGTGTGCGCCGTGCGTCGCGAGAAGCTTCCCGATCCTGCCGAGCTCAGCAATGTCGGCAGCTTCTTCCACAATCCCGTGGTGTCGGCAGAGCTGGCTCAGCGCTTGTTGGACGAATATCCGGCGCTGCCTCACTTTCCTCAGGCTGATGGCCGGGTGAAGCTCGCCGCCGCCTGGCTGATCGACCAGTGCGGCCTGAAGGGCTGGCGTGAAGGGCACTTCGGCGTCCACGACCGTCAGGCCTTGGTACTGGTGCACTTCGGTGGGGGCAGTGCCGTGGAGCTGCTGGCCTTTGCCGAACGGATCATCGAGCGGGTGCAGGCTCGTTTCGGTGTGACCCTGCAGCGCGAGCCGCGTTTGATAGCCCCCTAAAACACCATCGCCCGCTGGCAAGCGGGCGATGGTGGGTGACGCGTGGAGCCTTATCCTTGGTTGCCTTGCTGCGCTTTGGCTTCCTGTTCGCGGCGACGGATTTCGCGCGGGTCATTGTGTGCCCGGCGGCGCCGACGGCGGTTGGACTCGGGTGACTCCGTTGCGGTTTTCTTGGTGCTCTCCGCCTTGGGCTCGGCTGGCTTGTCTGCCGGTTTGGCCTCGGGCTTGGGCGTGTCGGCCTGCTGTGCCGGCTCGGCTTCGGGCTTGGGCTCAGCGGGCTTGTCTGCCGGCTTGGGCGTTTCGGCCTTGGGCTCAGCGGGCTTGTCTGCCGACTTGGCCTCGGGCTTGGGCGTTTCGGCCTTGGGCTCAGCGGGCTTGTCTGCCGACTTGGCCTCGGGCTTGGGCGCTTCGACCTTGGACTCGGCGGACTTCTCTGCCGGCTTGGCCTCGGGCTTGGGCGTTTCGGCCTTGGGCTCGGCGGGCTTGTCTGCCGGCTTGGACGCTTCGGGCTTGGGCGTTTCGGCCTTGGCCTCGGCGGACTTCTCTGCCGACTTGGCCTCGGGCTTGGGCGTTTCGGCCTTGGGCTCGGCGGACTTCTCTGCCGGCTTGGCCTCGGGTTTGGGCGCGTCGGCCTTGGGCTCGGCGGGCTTGTCTGCCGGCTTGGCCTCGGGTTTGGGCGCGTCGGCCTTGGGCTCGGCGGGCTTGTCTGCCGGCTTGGACGCTTCGGGCTTGGGCGTTTCGGCCTTGGCCTCGGCGGACTTCTCTGCCGGCTTGGCCTGGGGCTTGGGCGTTTCGGTCTTGGGCTCGGCGGGCTTGTCTGCCGGCTTGGTCTCGGACTTGGGCGCTTCGGCCTTGGGCTCGGCGGACTTCTCTGCCGGTTTGGCCTCGGCTACCTCTGCCGTCATTTCGGCGGCGGGGTCCGCTGCCTTGGCCTCGTCGGCCTCTGCCTGCAGGCGCTTCTGCTCGGCTTCCGCTTCGGGCTTTATGGCGTGCTGGCGAGTTCGGCTGCGCGGATTGTTGCGTACGCGCTTGGGTTTGCCGCTGTCTGCCTTGGCGGTGTCGGCCTTGGCGGTGTCTGCCGCCTTTTCGGGGGTTGGCTTTTCGCTCGCTTTGCCATTGCCGGAGGGCTTGTCAGCCGTTTTCTCGGCGGACTGCTTGCGAGCCGCATCGCGCCCACGACCGCCACTGTCACGGGCCGCTGGCTTGTCTGCCTGGGGCGTGCCGCGTCCACGGCCACCACGGTTGCCGCGCCGTCCCTCGTCACCATCGCTGCGTGCGTCGCCACGGCCGGCTTCCGAAGTGCGGCTCTGATTGCCCTGATTACGGCCTTCATTGCGTGCGTCGCTGCGCGGCCGACGGTTTCGGCCACGGTCGCTGCGCGATTCTCCGCTGCCACGAGTGTCTTGGGTGGATTTGTCGCTCGGCTTGGAACTCGCGGCCGGGGCTTCGGCTTCGCCGGCCTCGTCGCTACCGAGCCATTTGGCGACGCCTTTCACCAGACGACCGAGTACGCCGGCGGGGGCCGGCAGAGAGGGGGACGTCGCTGGCGGAGTGGGAGGCTGCTGCTGCAGCGAGGCGGGAGCCGGCTCGTTGTGGATCACCGTCTTGACCGCGGCTTCGGCACGCGTAGCGGGCTTGGCGGTGCCGGTATCCGGTTCCTTGCCGACTTCGCTGTCGGTGGAGAGCTCGAAGCTCGACTTGTCGAGGATGCCTTCTTCCTCGACGTGGTCGTCGCGCAGACGCTGCACGTCGTAGTGCGGTGTGTGCATGTCGGGGCTCGGCAGCACCAGCAGGCGCACTTCCTGGCGGCGCTCGATGTCGGCCAGCACGTTGCGCTTTTCATTGAGCAGATAGGTGGCAACGGGCACCGGCAGGATCGCGCGAATCTGGGCGCTGCGCTCCTTCATGGCCTCTTCTTCGATCAGGCGCATGATGGATAGCGAGATGGAGCGCACGTCGCGAATGGTGCCCTGGCCGTTGCAGCGTGGGCAGACCACGCCGCTGGTCTCGCCCAGCGAAGGACGCAGCCGCTGGCGCGACATCTCCATCAGGCCGAAGCGCGAGATGCGGCCGATCTGAACCCGGGCGCGGTCGAGCTTGAGAGCGTCGCGCATGCGGTTCTCGACCTCGCGCTGGTTGCGCGCGGGGCTCATGTCGATGAAGTCGATCACCACCAGACCGCCGATGTCGCGCAGGCGCAGCTGACGGGCGATCTCGTCGGCGGCTTCCACGTTGGTCTGCAGGGCCGTCTCCTCGATGTCGCTGCCGCGGGTGGCGCGCGCCGAGTTGATGTCGATGGAGACCAGCGCTTCGGTGTGGTCGATGACGATGGAGCCGCCGGAGGGCAGCTTGACCTCACGCTCGTAGGCGGTCTCGATCTGCGATTCGATCTGGAATCGCGAGAACAGCGGTACCTCGTCGGCGTAGAGCTTGATCTTCTGCTGGTAGGAGGGCATCACCTGGCGGATGAAGGAGAGCGCGTCCTGATGCACCTGTTCGCTGTCGATCAGTACCTCGCCGATGTCCTGGCGCAGGTAGTCGCGCATAGCACGAATGATGACGTTGGATTCGCGGTAGATCAGGAAGGGGGCCGGGCGCTTGCCGGCCTCCTCGGTGATCGCTTCCCATACCTGCACGAGGTAGTCGAGATCCCACTGCAGCTCTTCGGTGGAGCGGCCGATGCCGGCGGTGCGTACGATGACGCCCATCTTGTCGGGCACCGTGAGCTGGCCCATGGCGTCCTTGAGCTGGCTGCGTTCCTCACCCTCGATGCGCCGCGAAATGCCGCCGGCGCGGGGATTGTTGGGCATCAGCACCAGGAAGCGTCCGGCCAGGCTGATGAAAGTGGTCAGCGCCGCTCCCTTGTTGCCGCGCTCCTCCTTGTCCACCTGCACGATGACTTCCTGGCCTTCCTTGAGCACCTCCTTGATGCTGGGTCGCCCGGAGGTCTCCTTGAGGAAGTACTCACGGGCCACTTCCTTGAGGGGCAGAAAGCCGTGGCGTTCGGCGCCGAAATCGACGAAGGCGGCTTCCAGGGAGGGTTCGACGCGGGTGATGCGGCCGCGGTAGATGTTGGCTTTCTTCTGCTCCCGGGCACCGGACTCGATGTCCAGGTCGTAGAGGCGTTGTCCATCGACCAGGGCGACCCGCAGCTCTTCCGGCTGGGTCGCATTGATGAGCATGCGTTTCATGTCGTCTCGCAAACTGAATGCGTCGGCGAGCCTCGGCGACGGCGAACCGCTGGTGCTGCGTGCTTGTGCTCAGCGCATGTCGCGGATGCGCAGTGGCGCCCGATCGGTACCGGGTCGCTTGAGCCCGATACGACATGATCTTGTTGAGTACGCGGTGGAGGCAGGACATGTCTCGGCGGGGTTCTATGCCCATCCGGCCCTGCGGTCTCCACCAGACACCTGGCATTCATCGATTCGCCAACGCCGGCCACCGACACGATGTTGAACGATTCCCGTGGCCACTGCTCGCGCCCGTGGGGGCAAGCGGGATCCGGGCGTGGCGTTACTGCTTGTCTGTTTCTGGGTCCACTCGTCGGCGGCGGGACCGTTCAGGAAACGCGGCACAAATGCCTGCATGAGCGAATTGCTGCGTTGCGACTCATCTCATTCGTCGATATGTGCAGCATCTCCCGGTGGGTCGTCGCGGCCCGATTTCGTCGCTCCGGCCTGCGTGTCTGTCGGGCAGGCGCTAGGGGACCGAAGGGATCCATCCGAGCGAGCTGGCAATATAGCAGCAATGGGGGGGAGCGGCAATTGGCGCAGAATGCACTGCAGTGCGATAGAATGCCGATTCACAACGACTTCTCGAGCGGGAGAGCCATGACCGAAGGACGCGATGTGCAGTGGGTGGAAGTGGGCGAGGGCCAGGCCGGCCAGCGTATCGACAACTTCCTGGTCACGCGTCTCAAGGGCGTGCCGCGTGCGCTCGTCTACCGTATCGTGCGCAAGGGCGAGGTGCGGGTGAACAAGAAGCGCGTCAAGGCCGATACGCGTCTGGCGACCGGCGACATGGTGCGCATTCCTCCGCTCAGGCTGTCGCCTCGTGAGGCGGTCCGCGAAGTCAGCGACAATCTGCGCAATCTGCTGGCCGGCAGCGTCCTGCTCGAAGGGCGGGACTGGTTGGTGATCAATAAGCCGGCGGGGCTTGCCGTGCATGGCGGCAGCGGCGTCAAGATCGGACTGATCGAGGCGCTGCGTCAGGTGCGCGAGGATCTCGATTTTCTGGAGCTCGTGCATCGTCTCGATCGCGACACCTCCGGTTGCCTGCTGCTGGCCAAATCGCGCCCGGCGTTGCTGGCGCTGAACGAGTCGCTCAAGCAGCAGCGCATGGACAAGCAGTATCTGGCCCTGGTGGCGGGGCGCTGGCCGACCCGTCGCGACTTCGTCAGCGCACGCCTGGACCGCTATACCCTGGGGAACGGCGAGCGTCGGGTTCGAGTCGACCCCGCGGGCAAAGTGGCGCGCACTCGCTTCGCGGTGCGTGAGGCCATGCCTAAGGTCACCCTGGTGCAGGCGGAGCCGCTCACCGGTCGCACCCACCAGATTCGCGTCCATGCCGTGCATGCCGGCCATGCCTTGCTGGGTGACGACAAGTACGGTTCCCGCGAGGGCAAGGCGCTGGCCAGGCAGTTGGGTCTGTCGCGACTCTTTCTGCATGCGGCGGCGCTCACCTTTCCGGAGCCGACCAGCGGTCGGCCGGTGCAGATTCGCGCGCCGCTGCCCGATGACCTGGAGGGCGTGCTCATGCGCGCCAGGGCGCTCGGTTAGGCGCCGGGTCAGCCAATACACGACAGCCGATGACAAAGCGGAGAGGCGATGCGCTACCGACTGGTGATCTTCGACTGGGACGGCACCCTGATGGACTCTGCCGCTCGCATCGTGTCCAGCATGCAGGCAGCTGCCCACGAGGCGGGCTGGGGAGCGCTGTCCGACGAGGCGGTGCGCGACATCATCGGCCTGGGGCTGCCCGAGGCGATTGCACGCCTCTGCCCTGGCATCGATGCCGAACGCGCGGAGCTGCTGCGCAGCCGCTACGCGTTCCATTTCGTGCAGGGCGATACCACTCCCATGCGCTTCTTCCCCGGTGTGAACAAGGGGGTCGCGCGTTTGCGCGCACCGGCCGGGCGCCGTTTGGCAGTGGCCACTGGCAAGAGTCGCAAAGGGCTCGATCGCGTCTTCCGTGAAAGCGATAGTGGCCACTGGTTCCATGCCAGTCGAACCGCCGACGAGACACGCTCCAAGCCCCATCCGCTGATGCTCGAGGAGCTCCTGGCCGAGCTGGGCGTCGATGTCGGTGAGGCGGTGATGGTGGGCGATACCGAGTACGACCTGGAAATGGCGCGGGCACTGGACATGGATCGGGTAGCCGTTACCTGGGGCGTACACGCGCCGGCGCGGCTCGAGGCGAGTCGCCCCGTTTACACGGCCGAGAGCGTTGCGGCACTGTTCGATTGGCTGGATCGTTGAGCCTGTCCCTTCGGTTCGCCGTGACTTGGCAATTCGTCAACAGGAGTACGAGCTGAAATGAGCGACGACAAGCGCAACGACCCCTGGACCCAGGGGGAGGAGTCGTCACCGAGCGGGGGGCGCGAACCGCTGCCGTCCTCGGCGGAGACGGAGTCCGGCCGCGAAGACGCCGAGACGCTGCAGGCCCGCGAGCGGTTGGCTCAGGTGGAGATGCTCGACCGCTGGGTGGGCGGCGTGCTGGCCGAGCAGCGTCGCAGTCGACGCTGGAAACTCTTCTTCCGCTTCGTCTTCGTCGTGCTGATTCTAGGCTCGCTATCCGCCACGCTATACGGTCTCCTCTTCGCTGGGGCGATGACCGGTGAGCCCGAGCGTCCGCACCTGGGGGTGGTGGAGCTGAGGGGAGCCATCGACGCGGAAGCGCCGGCCAGCGCCGAGCGGCTTATCGCCGGGCTCAACCGGGCCTGGGAGTCGCCGGGTGCAGAGGCGGTGGTGCTGTACATCGATAGCCCAGGTGGCAGTCCGGTGCAGTCGCAGCGTGTTTTCGACGAGATCATGCGGCTGCGCGAGCAGGGCGACAAGCCGATCATCGCGGTGATCGAAGACGTGGGGGCCAGCGGGGCCTACTATGTCGCCGCGGCGGCGGATGAGATCGTCGCTTCGCCGGCCAGTCTGGTGGGCTCCATCGGGGTCATCTTCTCCGGCTTCGGCTTCGAGGAGGCCATCGATCGCCTCGGCGTGGAGCGCCGCGTCTATACCGCCGGCGAAAACAAGGCCTTTCTCGACCCTTTCTCCGAGGTGGCTCCCGACCAGCGACGCTTCTGGCAGTCGGTGCTCGATACCACTCATCAGCAGTTCATCGACGCCGTGCGCGAAGGCCGAGGAGATCGCCTGGCGGATGACGAGGCGCTGTTCAGCGGACTCATCTGGAGCGGTGAGCAGGCACTGTCGTTGGGGCTGATCGATGGTCTGGACAGCATCGAAGGTGTGGCGCGAAGCCGTCTCGGCGAAGTGCGGCTGCACGACTACACGCCCAAGCTCGACCCCCTCGAGCGGCTGGGCCGGCGCTTCGGCCAGGTGGCCATGGAGTGGCTCGGCGTACCGGAAAGTGGGTCGCCGGTACGTTACCAGCTCGCCCCCTAGGGCGAGCTGGAGCTGGAAGTACGCCTGCTTCGCAGGCTTAAGCTTGAAGCTGGAAGAAAACCCTGGGCTCAGGTTGCGGAGGCAACAAGCTGTTTCCAGCTTCCAGCTTATGGCTTGAGCGGGTCCAGGCCTGCCTCGCGCAGCAGGGCGCACAGGCGGATCAAAGGGAGGCCGATCAGGGCATTGGGGTCGTCTCCCTCCAGGCGTTCGAACAGGGCGATGCCCAGTCCTTCCATGCGGAAGCTGCCGGCGCTGTCCAGCGGCTGCTCGCGCTCGACATAGGCGGCGATCTCGGCCTCGCTCAGCTCGCGGAACACCACGTCGAAAGGCTCGTGGCATACCCAATGCTGACCGCTGGCAGTGTCGAGCAGCGCCAGGCCGGTAAGGAAGCGTACCCGCTGGCCCGAGAAACGCATCAGCTGGGCGCATGCGCGCTCGGTGTCGCCGGGTTTGCCGAGAATGTCGCCATCGAACGCGGCAATCTGATCGGAGCCGATGATCAAGTGAGCCGGGTAGTCGTCGGCCAGGCGACTGGCCTTGGCCAGCGCCAGGCGATGTACCAGGGCTTGTGGCGACTCTCCGGTCCGGGGTGTCTCGTCGATGTTAGGGCTGGCCCATGCATAGGGCAGGCCCAGGCGGTCGAGCAGCTGGCGGCGGAAAGGCGAGCCGGAAGCGAGAACGAGGCGCGACATGCATGGCTCCTGAGACGGTAGCAGTGGGTGAGCGAAACGCTCGAGTGGCGAGTCAGTATGCCATGTTACGCTGCCGACGCAGCGGCTTTGACAGGGAAGGGGGGAGTGCCTATCATTGCGCGCCTATGTTGACCTCACGACTTCCCGACTGGGTCGAGCCCTACAAGCTCGCTGCCCGTGCCGAACACCTCGAGGGCCTGGTGGCCCTGGGCGGGTTCGCGCGTCTGGCCGAACAGGTGGGAGAGCAGAGAGGCGACTGCTCGGTGTGGCTCGACTTCGCCATCGATACCCAGGGGCGGCGTGAGATTCACGGTCGCCTGAAGGCCGAGTTGCAGCTGCCTTGTCGGCGCTGCCTAGTGCCCATGGCTCAGCAGGTCGAGAGCGAGTTCCTGCTGGGCATGGTGACCAGCGATGCGCTGGCGGCCGAACTGCCGAGCACCCACGAGCCGGTGCTGGTGGAAAACGAACAGCTGGACCTGCTGGCGACGGTGGAGGACGAGTTGATTCTCAGCCTGCCCCAGTCGGTCTACCACGACGAGGCGCAGTGCAGCGTTTCGCGCGACCAGCTGAGCAGCGGTAAGGCGGCGGAGTCATCGGCGCCGGCTGCCGTCAGCCCCTTCGAGGTGCTGCGGCGCCTCAAGGACAAAACCTGATTTCTTGATCGATTCACTCTGGAGTGTGATCCCATGGCAGTTCAACAGAACCGCAAGACCCGTTCCAAGCGCGGCATGCGTCGTAGCCACGACGCCCTGAGTGCGCCGACCCTGTCCCAGGACAAGGAGACCGGTACCACTCACCTGCGCCATCATGTCTCTCCCGATGGCTTCTATCGTGGCCGCAAGGTCGTCGACGTCTGAGCTGATGTTTCGTTGATAACGCCGGGTCGTGCTGCGTGCGGATCGCCATTGATGTCATGGGGGGTGATTCAGGGCCCCGTGCGGTGGTGCAGGGTGCCGCGCTGGCCGCGCTGAACCATCCAGGTCTGCATGTCGACCTGTTCGGCCCGCATGACCAGCTTGCAGTCGAGCTCGCCAATCTGCCGCGGCACTTCGCTGCGGCAGAATCGCGCTTGTCCGTCCATCATGCCCCAGACGTGATCCGTCAGGATCAGCGTCTTTCCGAAGCGCTGCGTCGCGGTGCAGATACCAGCATGGCCCGCATGCTGGCGCATCTGGCCAGGGGGCGGGCAGACGCCGGAGTCAGTGCCGGTAACACCGCTGCCCTGATGGCGTTGTCGCGCCGCGAGCTCGGCATGGTGGCGGACATGCCCCGCCCCGCTATCAGCACGGCGATTCCCACCCGGCATGAAGGGCGCTGCTACCTTCTCGATCTGGGTGCCAACGTCGACGTGAATGCCGCTCGCCTGGTCGATTTCGCGTGTATGGGCGAGGCCATGGCGCGGCATGTGGATGGCTTGGCCGCACCTCGCGTGGCCCTGCTCAACGTGGGCAGCGAAGGGACCAAGGGCAGTGCTGTCGTTCGCGAGGCCGACGCGCGGTTGCGTGAACGGACGGCACTGAATTACTGCGGCTTCGTCGAGGGTGACGATGTATTCGCCGGTGCCGCCGACGTCATCGTCTGCGACGGCTTCGTCGGCAATGCGGTGCTCAAGGCCAGCGAAGGGCTGGCGCGCATGCTCATCGAGCGGGTGCAGGCTACATTCGAGGCCCGCTGGAGCGGGCGCCTGCTGGGGCTTCTGGCGCGGCCGGCATTGCGTCGCCTCAGGGGCGAGCTCGACCCGGTACGCTACAATGGCGCCAGTTTGCTTGGGCTTGCTGGGATCGTCATCAAGAGTCACGGCAGTGCCGAGGCCACCGGCTTCGCTTATGCAGTGCAGCGTGCCGTGCGCGAGGTGGATCAGGATCTTCCGTCGCACCTTGCCAGGGAGCTGGCGGGCGGTCGGTCCCAATGGCAGGACAGCACTCAACAAGAGTAAAGGTGAATGACATGACTCAACCCCTCGCCCTCGTCTTTCCCGGGCAGGGCTCCCAGCAAGTCGGCATGCTGCGTGAGCTGGCCGAGCGCTATAGCGTGGTGCGCACCACTTTCGAAGAGGCGTCCGATGCGCTGGGCTACGATCTGTGGCAGCTGGTCCAGGAAGGGCCGGAGGCACGCCTCAACGCCACGGCATGCACCCAGCCGGCCTTGCTCACCGCCAGCGTGTCGATCTGGCGCGTGTGGCAGGAGCTGGAGGGGCCGCGACCTACCGCTATGGCCGGACACAGTCTGGGTGAGTACAGCGCCATGGTGTGCGCCGGTGTTCTGGGGTTTGCCGACGGGGTGCGTCTGGTGAGACTTCGCGGCGAAGCGATGCAGGAGGCCGTGCCGGCGGGCAAGGGCGCTATGGCGGCGATCCTGGGGCTCGACGATGCCGATGTGGAGGCGGCCTGTGCAGCGTCGGCTCAGGGTGATGTGGTCGCCGCCGTCAACTACAATGCTCCCGGTCAGGTGGTCATCGCCGGTAGCAAGAGCGCCGTGGAGCGCGCCATCGCAGCCTGCCAGGAAGCCGGTGCCAAGCGGGCCATGCCGCTGCCGGTATCGGTGCCTTCGCACTGCGAGCTGATGCGGCCCGCCGCCGAGCGGCTGCAGGCCGCCATGGCCGAGCTCGACATGCGTCCGCCGCGCTATACCGTCTACCAGAATGTCGATGCCCAGGCGCATGCCGATGTGGAAACGCTGCGTACTCGCCTGGTCGAACAGCTCTACCAGCCGGTGCGCTGGACGGCCTGTGTGGAGGCAATGGTCGCCGGCGGCGCCGGAGTCTTCATCGAGTGCGGGCCTGGCAAGGTGCTGACCGGACTCAGCAAGCGCATTGCGCGGGGCAGCAAGGGGCTGGCGGTAAACGACCCCGATAGCCTCGAGGCGGCCCTGGAGCTCGCCCGCGAGACCCTTGGTCAGTAGGCTGGGCCGTGGAGCCTGGCATGGATCCAAACAACCACTGGGAACACCTATGACGAGCGAACGCAGAATCGCCCTGGTCACCGGCGCCAGTCGCGGCATCGGTCGTGCCATCGCCCACGAACTGGGGCGCCAGGGGCGCGTGGTCATCGGTACCGCCACCACCGAAGGCGGTGCGGCGAAGATCGATGAAGATCTCCGCGCCCATGGCATCGAGGGAGCGGGGCGCGCCCTGAATGTCACCGATCCAGCCAGCGTGGATGCGCTGATCAAGGGGATCGGCGACGAGTTCGGCGCCCCCACCATCCTGGTCAACAATGCCGGCATCACCCGTGACAATCTGCTGATGCGCATGAAGGAAGACGATTGGGATGCAGTGCTCGGTACCAATCTCAAGTCGGTCTATCGCGTGACCAAGGCATGCCTGCGCGGTATGACCCGGGCGCGCTTCGGGCGCGTCGTTAACATCAGTTCGGTAGTGGCCACCATGGGTAACCTGGGGCAGACCAACTATGCGGCCGCCAAGGCCGGCATGGAGGGTTTCACGCGTGCGCTGGCGCGTGAAGTGGCGGCGCGGGCCATCACGGTCAATGCCGTGGCACCCGGCTTCATCGCCACCGACATGACCCAGGCGCTGCCCGAGGAGCAGCACGAGATGCTGCTGAAACAGATCCCGCTGTCGCGCCTAGGAGAGCCGGAAGAGATCGCCGCTGCCGTGGGCTTTCTCACCGGCGAAAGCGCCGGCTACATCACCGGCGAGACGCTGCATGTCAACGGCGGCATGAACATGCGTTGAAGCCCCCACGGGTCGGCGGTTGCGCCGACCGGGGGCCGTCTATAAACTACCCCGCAGCTTTGCGGTTGCGGACCACCCGGCTGGTCATCTGAACGGCTAACTTGAACGACTGGAGTACGTCATAATGAGCACCATCGAAGAGCGCGTGAAGAAGGTTGTGGCCGAGCGCCTGAACGTCAAGGAAGAGGACATCCAGAACAGCTCCTCCTTCACTGAGGATCTCGGTGCCGATTCACTGGACACCGTCGAGCTGGTCATGGCGCTCGAGGAAGAATTCGATACCGAGATTCCCGATGAGGAAGCCGAGAAGATCACCACCGTTCAGGAAGCCGTTGATTACGTCAATGCCCATCAGTGAGGGCTTGGTCGTCACCGCTTGCTGAGGTGAATCGAGCGAAGCGAATCGCTGGGGCCGCATGCCAGGCCCACGGAAAGCCGCCCTGAACTCAGGGCGGCTTTCCGCTTTGTGGGCGCGGCTCCCCTAGGTGGGGGTGAGTTCGGTATAATGCGCGCCAATGGCGGCCCATCGGGTCGCGTCATCAAGGTTGTCTGGAGGAGAGCGGATGGCTCGTAGAGTAGTGGTGACCGGGCTGGGTTTGGTCACGCCGGTGGGCAACACCGTCGAGGAAAGCTGGGAGAACATCCTGGCCGGCAAGAGCGGCATCGCCCCCATCGAGCATTTCGATGCCAGCAGCTTCAATACGCGCTTCGGGGGGTCGGTCAAGGGGTTCGATATCAGCCCTTACCTCAACCCCAAGGATGCACGCAAGATGGATCTGTTCATCCAGTACGGGATTGCCGCCGGCGCCCAGGCCATCAGCGATGCCGGTCTCGAGTGCACGGCGGAAAACGCCGAGCGGATCGGCGTGGCTGTCGGCTCCGGCATCGGCGGGTTGCCGATGATCGAGCACAATCACAACGCCATGCTCAAAGGCGGTGCACGACGCATCTCGCCGTTTTTCGTGCCCGGTTCGATCATCAACATGATCTCCGGCAACCTGGCGATTCAGCACGGCTTTCGCGGCCCCAACATCGCCATCACCACGGCCTGTACCACCGGTACGCACAACATCGGCTACAGCGCTCGCACCATCGCCTATGGTGATGCCGACGTGATGATCTGCGGCGGCGCCGAGATGGCCACCACGCCACTGGGTCTGGGCGGCTTTTCCGCGGCGCGTGCGCTTTCCACGCGCAACGAAGACCCGGCGGCGGCCAGCCGCCCATGGGATCGCGACCGTGACGGTTTTGTGCTTTCCGACGGTGCCGGGGTGCTGGTACTGGAGGAGTACGAACACGCCAAGGCGCGCGGGGCGACCATCTATGCCGAGCTGGCCGGTTTCGGCATGAGCGACGATGCCCATCACATGACGGCGCCGCCCGAGGATGGCAGCGGTGCGGCGCTTTCCATGCGCAATGCCATCCGCGATGCGCGACTCGATCCTGCGACGGTGGACTACATCAATGCCCATGGAACCTCGACTCAGGCCGGCGACGTTGCCGAGACGCGCGCCATCAAACAGGTGATGGGCGGGTCGGCCAAGTCCGTGTCGGTGAGCTCCACCAAGTCCATGATCGGCCATCTGCTGGGCGCCGCCGGTGCCGTCGAGGCGGTATTCTCGGTGCTGGCGATTCGCGATCAGGTGGTGCCCCCAACCATCAATCTCGATGACCCCGATGAGGGATGCGATCTGGACTATGTCCCCGACACCGCCCGCGAACGCCAGGTCGAGGTGGCCATGTCCAATTCCTTCGGCTTTGGTGGCACCAACGGAACGCTGGTCTTCACCCGAGCGTGATGACGCCGTCGCTGCCGCTCGAGGACCGCGGCCTGGCCTATGGTGACGGTCTTTTCGAGACCGTACTGTTGCACGATGGCCAGCCCCGGCTGTGGGACGAGCATCTGGCTCGCCTGGCGCGTGGCTGCCATGCGCTGGGAATTCCCCTGCCGCACGAACACGACCTGGCGGCGCCGCTGGCCGAGGCACCACGCGGGACGGCCGTTCTCAAGCTGGTGGTGACCCGCGGCAGCGGTGGTCGCGGTTATTGCCCGCCGCGCGACCCCGAACCGAGTCTGGCCTGGCGCGTTACGGGCTTCGTGCCGCATGTCGACGCCTGGCGAGACGGCGTGCGTGTTCGTCACTGTCGACTGAGGTTGGGCATTCAGCCGCTGCTGGCAGGGGTCAAGCACCTGGGTCGCCTGGAGAACGTCTTGGCGCGAGCCGAGTGGAACGATCCGGCCGTCGCCGAGGGGCTCGTTTGCGACAGTGACGGCGTGCTGGTGGAGGCGACGGCGATGAATCTTTTCTGGCAGCGCAACGGACGCCTGGAAACCCCGCGCCTGGACCGCTGCGGCGTGGCCGGCACGCTGCGTGCCGCCCTGCTGGAGCGAACGGACATCGACGAAGTTGCAGCAGGGCCGGAGGCACTGCTCGAGGCCGAGGCGGTTTGGGTGGGCAATTCCGTACAGGGACTGTGGCCGCTCACCCGCCTCGACGACAGTGAGGGTCATCGACTGGCGTTTTGGCGACTGGGAGACGACCATCGTGCACTACAGGCCGAGGCCCATGGCCTGCTTGGCTACCCGATGATGGATGGATGAACGAGGAGAATGCCATGCGCCGCGTGATAATGAGTCTGGCGGTGCTCGCCGTGCTGGCCGCGGTAGCCGCATTTGCCGGCTATCGCTACTGGGAGAGTCGCCTCGACGCTCCTATCGCGGTGGAGGAGACCACGCTCTACGAAGTGCCCAGCGGTGCCGGTTACCACCAAGTGGTGCGTGAGTTGGCCAGTCGAGGCATCCTGAGCGACCCTTGGGCGTTTCGTCTGCTGGTGCGACTCGAGCCCAGTAGCGTGCCGTCGTTGCGAGCTGGGGAGTATGCCCTGGAACCGAGCATGAGTGGTCGCGAGCTGCTGGCACTGCTGGGCAGCAATGAGGTCGTCACCTACCCGGTGACCATCCCCGAGGGGTGGACCTTCGCGCAGCTGCGAGCGGCGCTGAAGAGTGCCCCGAAGCTTGAGCAGCGCACCGGAGATCTCTCCGACGCTGAGGTGATGGCTCGGTTGGGCCAGGAAGGTGAGCATCCGGAGGGGCGCTTCTTTCCCGATACCTACCGCTACCACAAGGGCATGAGCGACCTGGATATTCTGCGTCAGGCACACGCGCGCATGGAGGCGGTGCTTGCCGAAACATGGGCCGAACGTCAAGAGGGGCTGCCCATCGACTCTCCCTACGAGGCGCTGATCCTGGCCTCGCTGATCGAGCGGGAAACCGGTGCACCGGAAGAGCGTCGAGAGATCGCCGGCGTTTTCACGCGGCGGCTGGAACGCGGCATGCGCCTGCAGACCGATCCCACGGTCATCTACGGCATGGGCGAGCGCTACGCTGGCAATATCACCCGCGCCGACCTGCGCGAGGCGACTCCCTACAATACCTACGTGATCGACGGCCTGCCGCCGACACCCAT
Organism: Pseudomonadota bacterium; assembly: GCA_051749645.1. Classification (GTDB taxonomy): domain Bacteria; phylum Pseudomonadota; class Gammaproteobacteria; order Pseudomonadales; family Halomonadaceae; genus Halomonas. The sequence goes on along the minus strand of JBNJIT010000003.1, from coordinate 68,918 downwards.
CGCGCTACCCGGACGTGCCGCACTGGAGGCAGCAGTGAACCCCGAGCCCGGCGATACGCTCTACTTCGTATCGCGAGGCGACGGGACGCATCATTTTTCGCGTACGCTGCGCGAACACAACAATGCCGTGAACCGCTACATTCGCAACCGCTGACGGGTTGCCGGTGTCGCGGGTGAGGCCGACTAGGAGTCGTGATGGCCCAGCGAGGACGATTCATCACTCTGGAAGGTGGCGAAGGCGTCGGCAAGACCACCAACCTGGCTTGTGTGGAGACCTGGCTGGCGTCGCGCGGCGTCGAGGTGGTGAGAACCCGCGAACCGGGTGGCACGCCGCGCGCCGAGGCGATTCGTCAGTTGCTGCTCGACCCCGGCAGTGACGAGCCGCTGGACGACGATGCCGAGCTGTTGTTGGTGTTCGCTGCCCGTGCCCAGCACCTGGCCCGTTGCATTCGCCCAGCTCTGGCGCGGGGTGCCTGGGTGCTATGCGATCGTTTCACCGATGCAACCTTTGCCTATCAGGGAGGCGGGCGCGGCATCGAAGCGGCGCGTATCGCCGAGTTGGAAGCCTTCGTGCAGCAGGGACTCGAACCGGACCTGACGCTGCTCCTCGATATGCCCGTGGCCGCTGCCCAGCGGCGCTTGCAGGCTCGCTTGGACGCTGGCGGCACCGGCCGGGATCGTTTCGAACAAGAACGGGGTGCCTTCTTCGAGGCAGTGCGCAACGCCTACCTGGCACGTGCTGCTGCAGCGCCGCAGCGTTTTGCGGTGATCGATGCCGATGCCCCCCTGGAACGGGTCCAGGCCGGTCTGGGCGAGATTCTCCATGAGCGGGTGTCGCCATGGCTGTCGAGATGACCGCCGAGGTGGGTCAGGTGCCGGGGCCGCTGCCGTGGCAGTGGCCGCTATGGCAGCGCTATCTCGACCAGCGTCGCTCCGGACGCTTGCCCCACGCGCTGCTGGTGTCGGGGCCGCATGGCGTGGGCAAGCAGCAATTCGCCGAGGCCATGATCGCTCATCTGCTGTGTGCCTCCCCGGGCGAAGCCGCTTGTGGCCGGTGTCATGCGTGTCGAATGTTCGCGGCTGGCTATCATCCCGACCTGCGCCGGGTGGCCCCCGATGAGGGCAAGCGGCAGATTCGCATCGACCCCATTCGCGACGTTAACGCTTTCGTGGCGCAAACGGCTCAGCAGGGCGGTCATCGTGTCGTCAGTCTGGCCCCGGCCGAGGCAATGAACGTGGCCGCCGCCAATGCGCTGTTGAAAAGCCTCGAGGAGCCGGGAGGCGACACCCAGTTCGTGCTGCTGGCCGATGTGCCTTCGCGTCTGGTCGCTACCATTCGCTCGCGCTGTCAGCATTGGACCTTGTCTCAACCCGAAGCGGACAGCAGCCTCCCCTGGCTGGCCGAACGGCTGGGCAGCGAGGAGGAGGCTCGCTTCTGGTGGCAGGTTTCGGGCGGGTTGCCGCTGCTTGCCGAGGAGCTGGCCATGCCGTCCGCCCGTGCCCTGCGACAGCAGCTTCACGAAACTTTCGACGCTTTGGTTCGCGGTGCCGAACCCGTAGCCGAGGCGGCACGTCTCGATCGCCAGTCCGTGGAGGCAATCCTGTGGTACGGTATCGCCTGGCTCGAGGATCTGGTCCGTCTGGGGCTCTCCGGCGATGCTGCCCGAGTTCGTAACCCCGATCTGTTGCCGCTCTATCGTCAGGCAGTCAAGAACGCTCGTGTGCGCGACTGGTTTCGTCTGCTCGACTATGCCCGTGAGCAGCGTCGGTTGCTGGCCACGGGCGGCAACCCCAATCCCCAGCTGGTCCTCGAGGCTTGGCTGGTTCGCTGGTCGGCCTTGCTGCGTTCGTGACGCCGGGCCCGGGAGGAGACACCATGGCCGCGCAAAAAGCCCTGTCGCTGACCATTAAGGACGAGACGACGCTGCTCTCTGCCTACATGCCATTGCTCGAACGGGGCGGCATCTTCGTGCCTACCCGTGAGCGCTACGATCTGGGGCAGGAAGTCTATCTGCTGCTCACGCTGCCAGGTGACAACGAGCGAGTGCCGGTGACCGGGCAAGTGGTGTGGGTATCGCCGGATGGCGTTGCCGGTCGCCGCGTGCCGGGCATCGGCATCCACTTCAGCCCCGACGACCAGGCGGTTCGGGACCGCATCGAGACCTTGCTGGCGGGGCATCTCGACAAGGGTGCTCCGACTTATACGCTCTGATTAGCTTCGAGCTTCGATATTCATTTATCCGTTGATTGAAACTTGCCGATGTTCGTAGATTCCCACTGCCATCTCGACCGCCTCGACTCCGCCACCCATGACGGGGATCTCGCCGCCGCCCTCGATGCCGCCCGGTCGCGCGGCGTGCGTCAGTTCCTGGCCATCGGCGTGACCCTGGAGGAAGTGCCCGGGGTGGCCGCCATCGCCCGCGAGCACGCTGACGTGGCGATCTCCGCGGGCCTTCATCCGCTGTATCGCGTGGCCGAAGAGCCGAGCATCGCCGCGATTCAGGAGACCGCCGAGCGCTATGGCGCCGTGGCCATCGGCGAATGCGGGCTGGACTACCATTATCTGGAAAAGGCGCCCCACGAGGTGCCATCGCGCGAGGTGCAGCACGAGCGGTTCCGCCGCCAGTTGATCGCCGCCCGCGAGCTCGAGCTGCCGGTGATCGTCCATACCCGGGAGGCGCGGGACGAGACGCTCGACCTGATCCGTGAGCACACCGACCCGGCGGTCGGCGGGGTGCTGCATTGCTTCACCGAAGATCTCGACATGGCTCGCGAGGCGGTGCGTCACGGATTCTACATCTCCCTCTCCGGCATCGTGACCTTCCGCAACGCCAAGGCGCTGCGCGAGGTGGCCCGGCGGGTGCCACTGGATCGCCTGTTGATCGAGACCGACAGCCCCTACCTGGCGCCGGTCCCGCACCGCGGCAAGCCCAACGAGCCGGCCTGGGTAGTGGAGGTGGCCGAATGCATCGCCGCCGAGCGGGGCGTCAGCGTCGATGAGGTGGCCATGCAGACCACCGCCAACTTCTATCGCCTGTTCCGCGGCGCTGCCCCGGAGGCGCCTGCCGAGATGCGCCAGATCCTGGCCGGCGCCGGCCTGGTGTGAGTCGATGACGTCATTGCGGAGAGCGCCATGAATCTGGAACCGCTGCTGGCTCGTATCGAGGCGTGGGGTGACGTGCCGCCGGTAGATCGCTGGCACCCCGAGGCCGTGGGCGAGATGGACCTGGTGATCGTCGCGGATGGTCGCTGGATTCATGAGGGCGCGGAGATCTCCCGGCCGCGGTTGGTGCGGCTGCTCTCCACCATCCTGCGCCGGGAGGCGGATGGCGACTACTATCTGGTAACGCCGGTGGAGAAGCAGCGCATTCGAGTGGTCGATCGCCCCTTCGTGATTGTCGATGCCGACCCCGATCCCGACGGTTGGTGGTTGGTCACCAACGTCGGCGACCGCTTGCGTCTCGGTGCCGAGCACCGCTTCACCGTCAGCCCGACACCCGAGGGCGCCGAGGTGCCCGAGGTGCCGGTGCGTTTCGGCCTGAATGCGCGGCTCGGTCGCAACCTCTACTATCGCCTGGTGGATACCGCCGAGGCGCGTCCCGATGACGACGGCAGCGTGGCACTGGGACTGGTCAGCGACGGCATCTGGCAGCCGCTGGGCCGGCTTGCCGCCGGGGACGCATGAGGCTCACCAGCGAACAGCGCGCCGTGGTCGAGCATGTCGCCGGCCATGCCCGGGTGGCGGCGGTGGCCGGCTCCGGCAAGACCACCACTCTGATCGCCCGGGTGCTGCACCTGCTGGAGCGCGGCGTTTCCCCAGCGCGGCTGCTGGTGCTGATGTTCAATCGCTCTGCCCGCCAGGACTTCCAGGCACGGCTGTCAGCCCTGGCGCCGGCGGGGCAGCGTCTGCCCGATGTGCGCACCTTCCATTCCCTGGGCCATCGCCTGACTGCCAGCCTGACCCGCTGGGGAGCGTTGGCGCCGCGCCAGTTGCTGGCCGCCGACTGGCAGGTGGAACGGCTGCTGCGCCAGGCCACGCTGGCAGCCCTGGCCGATGACCCGGAACGCCGCGAAGTGGCCCTGGAGGCCGACACCCTCGAGGCGCTGGCGCACTTTTGCGGCCTGGTGAAGGCCGAGATGGTCGCCCCGGCCACGCTCTACACCCGACTCGACCTGGGCGAGGAGAGCAGCCACTTCGTCAGTACCTTCGACCATCTCGAGGAGATACTGGCCGAGCACGCTCTGATGACCTATTCGGACCTGCTCTACCGTCCCTTGCGCGCCCTGGAGGCTGATGCTGAGTTGGTTGCGCGGGTGCAGGGATTTCTCGACCACGTCATCATCGATGAGTATCAGGACATCAACCAGGCGCAACTGCGCCTGCTGTCCACCCTGGCAGGGCGCGAGGCCGCGGTGATGGCAGTGGGCGATGCCAACCAGTGCATCTACGAATGGCGCGGGGCCCACCCCGACACCATGCGCGAACATTTCGCCGCCACTTTCGGCATGGCCGCCGATTATCCGCTTTCCACCACCTTCCGTCATGGCCATGCCCTGGCGCTGGCGGCCAACCACGCCATTGCCGCGAACCGCCGGCGTCCCGATCAGCTGTGTCTGGCAGCACCCGGCACCCCCGACACCCGCCTTGCGGTCGTCACGGGGCGAGCGCCACTGCTCGAGACCCTCAACGACTGGCAGCGTCGCGGGCGGCATCTCGACGAGGCTTGCCTGCTCGTGCGCAGCTGGGCACTGTCGGTGCCGGCACAGCTCGCCCTGTTGCAGGCAGGCGTGCGGTTCCGCCTCGCCCGTGAGGACCGTTTCGTCTTCCGCCTACCGCTGGTCCAGGCGTTGTCTGGTTATCTGCGTCTGTCGCGCGATGCCCGTCTGCTCGGCGATCCGGCCCTGGTGCAGCGGCTGCTGGAACAGCCCACTCCCTTCGTGGCCCGCGAACGGCTGGCGGCTCTGGCGCATCGCCTCACCGAGACGCAGACGTTTCCCGAGCGTCACGATCCGCTGCTCGCCGGCCTCAAGCCCCTGCAGCGGCGCAATCTCAAGCGCCGTTGGGCACTGCTGTGCGAGTTGCCGCGCCTGACCAACTGGCCGCCGGCGCGACTTCTCGCCCACGTGGTGGAGCGGCTCGAGGCCGAAAAGGTACTCAAGCGAGCGGCGGCAAGCCGCGACAAGGGCGAGGAGGACGTACGCCTGCTCGACGTGCTCATCGAGCAGGCCGGAGAGGTGCGTGACCTCGACGCCTTCATCGAGCTGCTGGAACGTCCCGTCGAGAACCATGCGGACGGCATGCTGATCACCACCGTGCATGGTGCCAAGGGCTTGGAGTGGCCGCTGGTGGTGCTCGGCAGCGTCAACGAGGGCGACTTTCCGCACTATGGACGTGACAATCCGTTGACCGCCGAGCGGCTGGAGGAGGAGCGGCGGCTCTTCTACGTGGCCATCACTCGTGCCCGCGAGCGGTTGTTGGTGCTGCATGACGGGGGCGATCATCGTCCCAGCCGCTTCATCGCCGAGAGCGCCTGGCAGGAGTGTCGGCAAATCAGCGAGCGGCTGTTGCACGATGAAGCGGGGCCGCCGCTGGCCGTCTCCCATCCGGCGCTGGTGGGCCGCTACCTCACGGCGCTGGGGCGCTCGCTGCCGCTGGAACCCATCCGAAGTCCGGACGTCGGCTGCATCGAGCCACCGGGGGACGAGGCGTTCAGCGCAGGCCAATGGCTGCGCCATGCCGTCTTCGGGGAAGGAGAGATCGCCGTGGTGGAGGGCGACCCTGCCAACCCGGTGATCGAGGTGCGCTTTCGCCAGGCGGGACGGCGGCGCCTCATCGCGCGCCGTGCGCCCATCGAACTTCTGGCGGCACAGCCTGGCTGAGCCGCCAGCCACGACTCGGAGGACATCGACCATGTCTCAACCACTGATTGCTGCCGAAGAGCTGCGCGCGGCGCTGGCTTCCGCGATCCCCCCGCGAGTGCTGGACTGCCGTGCCCGGCTCGGCGACCCGACGGTCGGTGAGCGGCTATGGCGTGAAGGCCATCTACCCGGCAGCCACCACCTCGATCTCGACCGCGACCTGGCCGCACCGCCTGGGGAGGGGGGCCGTCATCCGCTGCCGGAACCCGAGGCGTTCACCACCGCAGTGCAGCGCCTGGGGCTGAGCCCCGAACGGCCGGTGGTGGTCTACGACGACATGGGAGGCCAGCTCGCCGCGGCGCGGGCCTGGTGGATGCTGGCCCTCTGGGCAGGGCATCCCGACGTGCGCGTGCTTGACGGCGGCATACGCGCCTGGCAGGAGGCGGGAGGAGAGCTGCCGGTGGGCCGCGAGGCACCCCCGGTGCCCAGCGACTGGCAGGCGCGCTTCGACCACGATGCCTGGGTGGACGCCGACCGTGTCTTCTCCGGCCGTGAGCAAAAGGTGGATGCACGCTCCCGCGAGCGTTTTCGCGGCGAAGCCGAGCCCATCGATGCGGTGGCCGGCCACATTCCCGGTGCGGTGTGTCGGCCGAGTGCAGACAATCTGACCGAGACGGGACGTTTCAAGAGGCCCGAGCAACTGGCTGCCGAGTTGCCAGGGGCAGGAGCGACGATCGCCTACTGCGGCTCCGGCGTCACTGCCTGCCATACCATTCTCGCCTATGCCGCCGCGGGCCTCCCCCTGCCAAGGCTGTATGCCGGCTCCTGGAGCGACTGGATTCGCGATCCCGAGCGGCCCATTGCCAGGGGAGAGTGAGGCTTACATATTGGGGTAGTTGGGCCCGCCGCCGCCTTCCGGAGCCACCCAGGTGATGTTCTGGGCGGGGTCCTTGATGTCACAGGTCTTGCAGTGCACGCAGTTCTGGAAGTTGATCTGGAATTGCGGCTTGCCGTCGTCACCCTCCACGACCTCGTAGACGCCGGCGGGGCAATAGCGCTGTGCGGGTTCGGCGTAGGTCGGTAGGTTGTCGCGGATCGGCAAGTCGGCATCCGCCAGCTTCAGGTGGCAGGGCTGGTCCTCTTCATGATTGGTGTTGGACAGAAACACCGAGGAGGGCTTGTCGAAAGAGAGTTTGCCGTCCGGCTTGGGGTAATCGATCTTCGTGCATTCGTGGGCAGGCCTGAGCGTGGCATGGTCCGGCGTGGTGTCATGAAGATTGGGCAGCTTGCCGCCGAGCAGCTGATTGGCGAAATTGTAGGCGCCGCCGAGCAGGGTGCCGTACTTATGAAGCGCTGGGCCGAAGCTGGCGGTTTCCTGGAGTTCCTTGTAGGCCCAGCTCGTCTGCCACCGCTCGGTGAAGGCGGTCAGCTCCTGGCCGCCTTCGTCACCGGTATTGAGTGCCTCGAACACTGTTTCGGCGGCCACCAGGCCCGACTTCATGGCAGTGTGCAGCCCCTTGATCTTGGCGAAGTTCAGGGTGCCGGCGTCACAGCCGATCAGCAGGCCGCCGGGGAAGGTCATCTTCGGCAGGCAGTTAAGCCCGCCCTTGGTGATGGCGCGGGCGCCGTAGGCGACCCGGGAGCCCCCCTCGAGATGCTGCTTGAGCACTGGATGATGCTTCATGCGCTGGAATTCGTCGAAGGGCGACAGCCATGGATTCTGGTAGGAAAGGTCCATGATCAGGCCCACCACTGCCTGCTGGTCGTCGCCATGATAGAGGAACCAGCCGCCGTGGGTGTGCTTGTCCAGCGGCCAGCCGGAGCCGTGCAACACCAGCCCAGGTTCGTACTTGTCGGCGGGAATGTCCCACAGCTCCTTGAGGCCGATGCCGTAGTGCTGCGGGTCGCATCCGGCGTCGAGCTGGAAGCGCTGAATCAGCCGCTTGCCAAGGTGACCGCGGGAGCCTTCGGCGAACAGGGTGTACTTGGCGCGCAGTTCCATGCCCGGCATGTGGCCATCCTTGGGCTGGCCATCGGCGCCGACGCCCATGTCGCCGATGAGGATGCCCTTGACCACGTCATCTTCGACGATGACTTCCTGGGCGGTGAAGCCGGGAAAGACCTCCACACCGAGCGCTTCGGCCTGTTCTGCCAGCCAGCGGCACAGGTTGCCGGCGCTGATCACGTAGCGGGTGATGTCGCCGCCGGTATTGTGCATGCTCTTGGGTACCAGGGCATTGGGGAGCTTTTGCGACGTTTCCGCATTCTTGAGAAGATGGACCTCATCACGGGTTGCGGGAGTCTTGAGGGGGGCGCCACGTTCGGCCCAGTCGGGGAAAAGCTCGTCCAGGGCGCGTGGCTCGAAGACGGCACCGGAGAGAATGTGGGCGCCCACCTCCGAACCTTTTTCCACCACGCACACCGAGAGCTCCTGCCCGGCTTCCCCGGCCTGCTGCATTAGGCGGCAGGCCGCAGCCAGTCCCGAGGGCCCGGCCCCGACGATGACGACATCGAAATCCATGGTGTCGCGTTCGATGGCTTCCACTTGTTCGTTATCCACCAGCACACTCCTCCCTCACCGGCGACGTGGCGCCACGGTCATGCCACCAACGTCTATAGGTATTTAAACGGTCGTTTGCTTCTCGATATTCTCCATGATAGTCATAATAGACGAATCAGGTCACCCCCGACGATGGGCAATGTCCGTCATCGTGCCACGGCAGGTAGGCGAGGCGTCTGGCATGGTTGACTGCGCTAGCCCTGGCGCCGAGCCTGCAGGGATTGTTGCCGTAGGTGGGGTTGTGGCACATTGAAACCGTTTTTTCGGTACGGCGCCTATCAAACGCTTGCATGAAACGCGGAACGCAAGCTGATCGCTGCCGTGTGTCAAGGCGTCGGCTCATGAGGGCCATGTCTCGCCTGCGGCCAAGCGGGCCTGTGGCATGTGCCAAACCAGACGGTTCGTAGAGTGAACCAAGCGAGGACACCATGAAAGTACTCGTCGCGGTCAAACGCGTCATCGACTACAACGTGAAGATTCGGGTCAAGCCGGACCAGAGTGACGTCGATCTTACCAACGTCAAGATGGCCATGAATCCCTTCTGCGAGATAGCCGTGGAAGAGGCGGTGCGGCTGAAGGAAAAAGGCGTGGCCACCGAAATCGTCGCCGTGACCATCGGCCCCAAGGCCGCGCAGGAGCAGCTGCGCACCGCTCTGGCGCTGGGCGCCGACCGCGCCGTGCACGTCGAGACCGAGGAGCGCGTCGAGTCGCTGGCCGCGGCCAAGCTGCTGGCCAAGGTCGTCGACGAGGAGCAGCCCGGCCTCGTCATCCTCGGCAAACAGGCCATCGATACCGACAACAACCAGACCGGTCAGATGCTCGCTGCCCTGGCCGGGTTGCCGCAGGCCACTTTCGCCTCCGAAGTGGTCGTGGACGGTGACAAGGTCCAGGTGACCCGCGAGATCGACGGCGGCCTGCAGACCGTCGAACTGAGCCTGCCGGCAGTGGTGACGACCGATCTGCGCCTGAACGAGCCGCGCTACGCCAAGCTGCCCGACATCATGAAGGCCAAGAAGAAGCCGCTGGACGTCAAGTCGCCGTCCGACCTCGGCGTCGAAGTGGCCTCCAACGTTTCGCTGCTCAAGGTTGCGCCGCCGCCGGAGCGGCAGGGCGGCATCAAGGTGGGCTCGGTGGACGAGCTGGTCGACAAGCTGAAGAACGAAGCGAAGGTGATCTCATGAGCATTCTGGTTCTGGCCGAACATCACGATGGTGCCCTGGCCGGTGCCACCGCCCACGTCGTTGCAGCGGCCCAAGCCATCGGTGGCGATATCGATGTCCTGGTGGCCGGCGAGAACGTTGCTGCCATCGCCGAGGCCGCGGCCAAGCTGGAGGGGGTGAGCAAGGTGCGAGTTGCCGACAACGCTGCCTACGCTCATCAACTCGCCGAGCCGCTGAGCGCGCTGCTCGTCGAACTGGCTGGCGATTACAGCCATGTGCTGGCGGCCGCTTCCACTACGGGCAAGAACGTGCTGCCGCGCCTCGCCGCGCTCAAGGACGTCAGCCAGATCTCCGAGATCATCGCCGTGGAGAGCGCCGATACCTTCCAGCGGCCCATCTACGCCGGCAATGCCATTGCCACCGTGCAGAGCGGTGATCCGCTCAAGGTGATCACCGTGCGCGCCACGGCGTTCGATGCCGTTGGCGAGAGCGGCGATGCCGCCAGCGAGGCGGTGGAATTCGTGGCCGACAACGACCAGTCCACCTTCGTCAAGGAGGAGCTGGCTCAGAGCGATCGCCCCGAACTGGGGGCGGCCAAGGTGGTGATCTCTGGCGGTCGCGGCATGGGCAATGGCGACAACTTCAAGCTGCTCGAGGGGATTGCCGACAAGCTGGGGGCAGCCATCGGCGCTTCTCGTGCGGCAGTGGATGCGGGCTTCGTGCCCAATGATATGCAGGTCGGTCAGACCGGCAAGATCGTTGCCCCGGAACTCTACATCGCTGTGGGCATCTCGGGCGCCATCCAGCATCTGGCGGGGATGAAGGATTCCAAGGTGATCGTGGCCATCAACAAGGATGAGGAGGCGCCGATCTTCCAAGTCGCCGATTACGGCCTCGTTGCCGACCTCTTCGAGGCACTGCCCGAGCTCGAGCAGAAGCTCTGACGGCAGCATGGTGTCCGTGTCGAGAAGCCGGCTCCGTCAGGAGCCGGCTTCTCGTCGAGTGGACGGGCTATTGTTCACTGGAGTAGTGTAGCCCTCGCTTCGCATGGAATATTCACGATAAGGGTGACGGGGGTGGTTGAAATCGCCCGGCGATGACCGCACTACTCACCAGTGAAGCGCAAACAAAGCCACCAAAGGAGATGATCAACATGGCACATACACTCCCTGACCTGCCGTATGCCTACGATGCGCTGGAACCGCACATCGACGCCATGACCATGGAGATCCACCACTCCAAGCACCACCAGACCTATGTCAACAATCTCAATGCTGCCCTCGAAGGGACCGGCCTAGAAGACGTTGCCGTGGACGAGCTGCTCGCGAATCTCGACCGGGTGCCCGAGGCCAAGCGTCAGGCGGTCATCAACAACGGTGGCGGCCACTCCAACCACACCATGTTCTGGCAGATGATGTCACCCAACGGTGGCGGTCAGCCCAAGGGCAAGGTCGCCGAGGCGATCGACAGCGAACTGGGTGGTTTCGAGGCCTTCAAGGATGCCTTCACCAAGGCGGCGCTGGGCCGGTTTGGCAGCGGTTGGGCGTGGCTCTCGGTAACCCCGGAGAAAACGCTGGTCGTTGAGAACTCGCTCAACCAGGATAGCCCGCTGTCACACGGCAACACGCCGGTCCTGGGGCTGGACGTTTGGGAGCACGCCTATTATCTGAAATATCAGAACAAGCGTCCCGATTATGTCGCCGAGTTCTTCAACGTGATCGACTGGGATGAGGTCGAGCGCCGCTATCAGGCCGCCACAGCCTGATTCCCTTTTCCTTTCTCGCGTCTCGCCGTCAGCCCCGAAGCCAGTGCTTCGGGGCTGTTTCGTTGGGTTTCCGACCAATGCCCGTCTAGGCGTCTTATCCCGACTCCCTGCTGACCGATACGGAGTTTCCCCTTGCCATGCTGTCGCAGCGTGGTAGGCTACGACACCGTACGCAAATACCAATCACTTTCATTGCGCTCGAGCTGCCGCTCGAGCGTCGGTCACTGGAGATCCGTGTGAGCGTTACTCAGCCGTTCGCCGCCTCAGGGCGTGTGCTGCTACTGGGCATGGTGTTGTTGACGATGCCGGCGGCGGGTGAGAGCCCGCTGCCTGAAGCTGCCCTGGAGGCGCAGAACCAGCAGGCCGCGCTTCAGGAGCGTATCGATGCCGCTGACGAGAGCACTCGCGAGCAGCTGCGCGAACTTCGTGAGCTGGAGCGCGAGGCGCGCCGCTTGACGGCGCAAAACGAGGAGCTCGCTCCACGCCTGGAGCGCCGAGCCGAGAACCTGGAGCGTCGCGAGGCCGCACTGGATACCCTCGAAACCACGCGCGAGGCGCTGCCGGCGCTCAAGCGCAGCTTGGTGGCACGGCTTGAAGACTGGGTCGAGGATGACCTGCCGTTCCTGCTCGAGGAGCGTCGGGCGCGAGTGGCCAATCTGGAGGCGAGCCTGAGCGAACCCGATCTCTCGGAGGCCGACCAGCTCGACCGGATTCTGGAGGCTTGGCGTGCCGAGCTCCGCTACGGTCGGGAGCTCGATGTCTGGCGCGGTTACCTCGCCAGCGATGATGGCGATGACGGGACAGAGGCACACCGCCGCGAAGTCGATTTTCTGCGATTGGCGCGGGTGGGGCTCTACTACCTGACACCTGACGGTCAAGAAGGTGGCGTGTGGCAGGCGGATGAGGGGCGCTGGGCACCGCTCGACGAGGCGGCGCGGCGCGAGGTGCGCACCGGTTTGCGTATCGCTCGCGACCAGCGCGCGCCGGAGCTCCTGACACTGCCGATCTCCCAGCCGCTGGAGTCGCGTCACGACCAGGAGGGGCAGTCATGACCCCGTTTCGACGATTGATTCAGGCGTTACTGCTGACTGCACTGGGGGCCGCTGCCCTGCCGTTACAGGCGCAGTCCGAGGCGTTCACCACGTTTCAGGCCGAACGCGAAGCGGCCGAGCAGCGTGACCGGGAACGTCTGGCCGAGCTGCTGGACGATCAGGAAGCGCTCGAAGCGGCGCTTGCCGAGGCGCGCGAGTCCCACGCCGAAGCCGAGGCCCGCAACGCCAGCCTGGCCGAACGTCAGGCCGAGCAGGCGGCCTGGCAAGACGAACTCGAGGCGCGCCAGGCCGAGCAGGGTGAGGAACTGGCCGCACTGCTTTCCACCGTCGCCAGGCACAGCGGTGAGTTGCGCGACGCTCTGGGCGAAAGCTGGATCAGCTTTGGCGATGTCGAGCTGCCGCCGCGGCTGGACGACGCCGAGGTGCTCGAACTCGAGCATCTGGAAGGCCTGGCCGACAGCCTGATGCTGCTGACTGCCGAAACCGGGCGGGTGACGCGCATCTCGGCCCCGGTGGCGGGGCATGACGGCGCGGTCGAACCCCGTCCGGTCGTGCGCCTGGGTGACGTTGCCGCCTTCACCGAGAGCGATCTGCTGCGCCGTGGAGACGACGACACTGCGCTTTCCGTAGTGCCGCGTACGCCGGCGGCCGTGGCAGAGACTCTGGAGGCCTTCCACGCCGGCGAGTCTCGCCACCTGGCACTCGATCCCACGGGCGGTGAGGTGGTGAACGCCCTGGCCCAGCAGCCCACGCTGGTCGAACGCTTCCATCAGGGCGGGGTCGTCGGCTATGTCGTGGTCGCTCTGGGCGGCTTTGGCCTGCTGGTGGCATTGGTGCAGTATCTCTACCTGCTGCGGGTCAGTCTGAGCGTACGTCGCCAGCGTCGCGACCTCGGCCAACTGCGCGGTGACAATCCCTTGGGGCGGGTTCTCCAGCGCTTTCGGGCCCTCAGGACGGACCAGTTGCCCGAGGCGCTCGAAGCGCGCCTCGACGAAGCGGTTCTTGCCGAACTGCCGCGTCTCGAGCGCGGGCAGCCGCTGGTCAAGCTGCTTGCTGCGGTGGCGCCACTGTTGGGCTTGCTGGGTACCGTCACCGGGATGATCGTCACCTTCCAGGCCATCACGGTGTTCGGGACCGGCGATCCGCAGCTCATGGCCGGCGGTATCAGCCAGGCGCTGGTCACTACCGTGCTGGGGCTGATCACTGCCGTGCCATTGCTGTTCGCCCATACCGCATTGGCCGCCCGTAGCCGCTCCCTGTCGGGGGTCGTCGAGGGTGAAGCCAGTGCGGCCCTTGCCGAGCACCTGGAGGGCCGGCATGCGGATGATTCGCCCCTGACGGAGAGCCGGTCCCGTGATTCTGCCCTGGCTTGAGCCCCTCGAAAGGCTGATCGAGGCCGGCGGGATCATCCTGCTGGTCATCATGGCGGTGGCGACGGTGCTGTTCGGCCTCGCCCTGGAGCGGCTGTGGTACGTGCGCATCACCTATCGGCGAGCACGGCGTCGCCTGGTCCAGCGCTGGGTGGAGCGCAGCGATCATCTGAGCTGGAGTGCACGTACCCTGCGCGAGGTGTGGACGCGCCAACTGATCGCGCGGCTACGGCGCCCCTTGCCCTGGCTGCGGCTACTGGTGGCGCTGTGCCCGCTGCTCGGCCTGCTCGGCACCGTTACCGGCATGATCAGTGTCTTCGACAGCCTGTCGATGAGCGAGACGAACCAGGCGCGAGCTATGGCCGACGGCGTGGCGCGTGCGACGCTGCCGACTCTGAGCGGTATGGCGGTGGCGGTGGTGGGGCTGCTTTTCACCAGCCGCCTGGAGCACATCATCCGGCGCGAGAACCAGCGGCTTCATGATCGTCTGGCTCGTGCCCTGGAGGACACTAATGCGTAGACGCCGTCTGGGTGCCAATAGCGACGAGTCTAGCGAAGTCAATCTTACGCCGATGCTCGACGTGGTCTTCATCATGCTGATCTTCTTCATCGTGACCACGAGCTTCATCAAGGAGAGCGGCGTGGAGATCGATCGTCCCGAGTCCAATGCCGCGAGCCCGCGGCCCGATGCCCAGGTGATGGTCGCCATCACCCCGGAAGGTGCTGTGTGGGTCGATGGCGAGGCCGTGGATGCCCATCGCGTAGGGGGACGGGTCGCCGATCTGGTCAGCGGTGACGGTGGCGTGGTCATCCAGGCCGACCGGGAGGCGACCACCGGCCTGTTGATCGAAGTGATGGACCGGATTCGTGAGGCGGGCGTGGAGCAGGTCGCCGTGGCGGCGAACCGGGGTACCTCATGATCCGATCTCCCTTGGCGCTGGTCGGGGGCGTGATTCTGGCGCTGGGCCTGTTCTGGCTGCTGGCGCTGCTGGTGGCGCCGCCGCAGGCCGATATCGAGGTGCTCGAGCCGACCACGCTGGATCTCGTCGAGGCCGAGGCCCCGGCGGAGCAGGTTCCTGCCGAGGCAGCGCCGCCTCCGCCGGCCACCGCGGCGCCGGTGGAGCCTCCTCCCGTGCCGGAGCCGGCGCCGCTCAGCGAAAGCCGCATCGCCTTGCCCGAGCCCGAGCTGCCAACGCCCGAGATGCCGCCCATGGAACTCGATGACTCCTTGCCCGAACTCGTCGAGCAGCGCCCCGAGCCACGGCCCGAACCCGAGCCGGAACCGCAGCCCGAACCGGAACCGGCACCGCAGCCCGCGCCCGCCAGCAAGGCGGTGGAAGCGACGACGGACGAGACGGCAGTCGCCGAGCGGGCCGCCGACGCCTCCGAGACGTCCCGGGAGCCGGTCGATGTGGGGTCGCCCACGCCCACCAGTCGCGTGCCGCCGGACTATCCCGTGCGTGCCCAGCGTCGTGGAATGGAAGGGCACGTCGAGTTGACCTTCGTGATCCGGCCCGATGGCAGCGTCGATCCCGGCTCAATCCAGGTGGTGGAAGCGCAGCCGGGCAACGTATTCGACAAGGCCGCGCGGCAGGCCGTGGCACGCTGGCAGTTCGAACCCGGTCAGGAGCTACGGCGTGCGCGCCAGCGCCTGGAATTTCAGTTGAGGTGATGTCATGACTGCGTGTCGATTGGTTGCCACCCTGTTGCTGGGCATGGCCATTGGCATGCCGTCATGGGCGGCGCCGGCTCTCCCTGGCGATATCATCGCCGATCTTCAGGCTCAGGAGCGCCAGCTCGAGCAGGGCGATCTCGAGACGGTCAGCGAGCGTGCCCGTAGCCAGGCCCAGCGACTTGCCGGGGGTAATGTCGCCGACCGATGGGCGCGGGCACTCTATCTGCAGCTTGCCGCCAGTGCCGAGGCGCGCGCCGGCCGCCCCAATACGGCGGCGGAGCTGCTGCGCGAGGCACGCGCCAGCGATGTGATCGAAACACAGCAGGCCGACCGCTGGCTGCGTCAGGAAGCCAACCTGCGTCTGGCGGCGGGCAACACAGAGACGGGGGTGGCGTTGCTCGGCGACTGGCTCGAGCGTCACGCAGGCATTTCCGAAGACCGCTGGCAGATGGCTCGCGGCTTGGCCGATTTGGAACGCTGGTCGGCGGCGGCCGACTGGGTGGAGCGCGCTCTCGAAGTGGACGACTCACCGGACGATGCCCAGCGACGGCTGGCCGTTGTCGTCTATCAGCGCGCCGGGCGCAGCGAGCGTGCCCTGGACTTGCTGAGCGATGGCCTGGACGCCAACAGCGACGCTGCAGCGTGGCGACAGGCAGCGGGGCTCGCCCAGCAGCTCGGTGCTCACGGGCAGGCGGCGGCGTTGTGGGAGACCGGCTGGCGTCTCGGCGTGTTGGACGGTAGCGATGACCGCCTGATGCTGGTCAAACTGCACCTGGCCGGTGGTACCCCGGCTCGAGCGGCAGAGCACTTGTCGACGGCACTCGACGAAGAGGCGCTGCCCGACACCGTGGAGCACCGACGCCTTCTGGCCAGCGCCTGGGAGCGTGCGCGCCACCGCGAACGGGCGCTAGAGGCATGGCAAGACGTGGCCGAACGCAGCGATGCCGGTGATGATTGGTTGCGCCTGGGCCAGTTGGCACTGGGTTGGGGACGCGACGAGCTGGCGCGACAGGCCTTGAGTGAAGCCGTCGCAAGAGGTGCGGAGGAGGCCGAATCCTGGCTGGCGGTATTGGAGACGGCGGCTGACGAGCGCTCGCAGGGACTCGACGAAACGGGCCAGGAATTGACGCAGATCTATTGACAAGAAAAATACCAATAACAATCGTTTTTATTCGTTATTATCAATGGTAGGGTCGAATGGCTTCGGCAGGTCGAGCCTGCCGACCTTCATCCACGGAATCCGTCAACGAATGAAAGGGGACACACCATGAAACAGCCGCTGATCGCGCTGGCCCTGGCAGGCCTGATGACCACCGCTTCACTGGCCATTGCCGACGAGCAGGAGCGTGTCGATCATTTCGAGGCCAAGTCTTCGGAGACCCTGGTGGAAGCGGTGGCCAATTTCACCGAATACAACGAGAAACTGGCCGCCATCCTCGAAAAGGACGAGCTCAGCGATGAGGACATGGGTAACATTCACCAGTTGAGCTACACCATCGAAGAGGCGTTGGCCAAGATCCACACGGACCTGGAGAGCGTGGCGGCCACCCTGGAAGAGGTGCACATCGGCTCCGAGACGGGTGACTACGAAGGCGTCAAGGCCAACGGCGAAGCCTATCTGAAGACGGCCTGGACGGTCGTTCGCTGATTGCCGTCGCTAGCGCCAGTCGTCGACGGCCGCCCAATGGGCGGCCGTCGGCGCGTTTCGGTGAGTCACAGGGCGAGGTCGGTCCAGACCGGCGCATGGTCGGAAGGCTTCTCCATGCCGCGCAAGGTGTAGTCGATGCCAGCGTCGGTGACCGTTTCGGCCAGCGCCTGAGTGACCAGGATGTAATCGATGCGCAGGCCGCGCTTGGGGTCGCGCTCGAAGCCACGGGAGCGGTAGTCGAACCAGCTGAAGCGGTCGTCGATCTCGGGGTGGCGCAGGCGGTAGCTGTCGGTGAGCCCCCAAGTCTCGAGGCGGGCGAGCCACTCGCGCTCCTCGGGCTGGAAGCTGGTCTTGCCCTCGCGCAGCCAGCGCTTGCGGTTGGCCTCTCCGATGCCGATGTCGATGTCCTTCGGCGAGATGTTGAAGTCGCCCATCACCGCGAGACGCTCGTCGGGGCTGTGGTGCGTCTCGAGCCGCTCGGCGAGCTGGGCGTAAAAGGCCCGCTTGAGGGGGAACTTCACCGGGTGCTCGACGTTCTCGCCCTGGGGAAAGTAGCCGTTGTATAGCGTGAACGGCTCGCCCGAAGTCGAGCGTAGACGCACGCCGATCAGGCGTCGCTGGGCGTCTGCTGCGTCGTCGGGCAGGCCGTAGTGTACGGCCTCCGGCTCGCCGCACTGCATGGCATCGACCATCAGGGCCACGCCGTAGTGGCCTTTCTGGCCGTGGTAGACCACGCGATAGCCCAGTGCCTCTACCGCCTCGCGGGGGAACTCGCTGTCCTGCACCTTGGTTTCCTGCAGGCCGATCACCGCCGGGCGGTGGCTGTCCACCAGCGCCGAGAGCTGATGGAGGCGGGCGCGTATGCCGTTGATGTTGAATGAGACCAAACGCATCACTCGGACTCCTTGTCGTCATGAGGCGGATGGATGGCTATCTCCTGCCCGTCCTGCTGGCGCGCTTGCTTGCGCGCCGCCTGCAGCTTGCGCTGCTGGCGCTTCTTCTGAGTGAAACGGCGCGACGGGGCCACCTCGTTGGGGTTCTCGTGACGCCACTGGCGGTAGTCCTTGCGCCGGCCGGTACGGATGGTCACCTTGTCGGCCAGCGAGCGGGTCTTCTTGCGGCGGGTCATCGGCCGGACTCCTGAGCGTGTCGAATGCCAAGCGGTATGCATTCTATCAGTCTCGCCTGGCAAGCGCGCCCTCGTCGCGCGAGGCTGGTACAATGCCCGGCGAACGAGGCTTTCCATCCACTGTTACGGACAAGACACACAGCCTATGAGCGAGTCGGAACAGACCACAGCCCCGGCCGAGAATCGCAAGCCGAAGCGTCGGCGCCGCAAGCCGCGCCGCCGCCAGTCGAACTGGGATCTGCGCCAGTTTCAGGTGCCTGCCGTGGCGGGCAAGTGGCGCTTTCACGACTTCGATTTACCGTTGCCGCTGATGCGCGCCATCCATGCGCTGGGTTTCGAATACTGCACGCCGATCCAGGCGGAGGCGCTGCGACATACCCTGTTGGGTGGCGACGTGGTCGGCAAGGCCCAGACCGGCACCGGCAAGACGGCCGCCTTCCTGATCTCGATCCTCGCCTACTTTCTCGAGGAGGAGGCGCCCGACGGCCAGAAGCCGGGAGCCCCGCGTGCATTGATCGTGGCGCCGACGCGCGAACTGGCGTTGCAGATCGAGAAGGATGCCAAGGCGCTGGCGCGCTTCACTTCGCTCAACGTGGCCAGCGTCGTGGGGGGCATGGACTACCAGAAGCAGCGCGACAATCTGGGCAAGAATGTCGATATCCTGGTGGCCACGCCCGGGCGGCTGCTCGACTTCCACGAGAAGCGCGACGTCGACCTCACCCAGGTGGAGGTGCTGGTGCTCGACGAAGCGGACCGCATGCTCTCCATGGGCTTCATCCCCGACGTCAAGCGCATCATTCGCCATACGCCCAAGAAGGAAGAGCGGCAGACCTTCCTGTTCTCGGCGACCTTTTCTCAGGACATACTCAATCTGGCCAACCAGTGGACGCACCAGGCGGAGTACGTGGAGATCGAGGTCACCGTCGAGAACCAGGCGGATATCGATCAGCGCGTCTACCTGGTCAGCGACGACGACAAGCAGAAACTGCTGGTCAAGTTGCTCCAGCAGGAGGCCTTCGATCGCGTGATGGTGTTCGGCAATCGCCGGGATCTGGTGCGCAAGCTCGACGAGCTGCTGCGCAAGGCCGGCATCAATGTCGCCATGCTCTCCGGTGACGTGCCGCAGAATCAGCGCATCAAGACCCTCGAGAGTTTCCGCGAGGGCGATATCCAGGTGTTGGTGGCCACCGACGTGGCGGGGCGTGGCATCCATATCGAGGACGTCAGTCACGTCATCAACTACACCCTGCCGGAAGACCCGGAAGATTACGTGCACCGCATCGGCCGCACCGGGCGTGCCGGGGCCAAGGGCGTGTCGATCAGTTTCGTGGGCGAGGAGGACGCCTTCTCGCTGCCCGAGATCGAGCGCTATATCGGCGACAAGCTGCCCTGCGAGCATCCGCCGGAAGGACTGTTGTAAGTTGCACAAGAGCGGCGCTCCGCGCCTGGAAGCTGGAAGTCATAGGAAACATTGTCAGCCCAGATGTTGATGAACATCTCGAGTGACGGCCAGGCAAGGCGAAGGTCTGTGCTGAATGGGCTGTAACATTACAGCAGGTAGCGCTCTGGAAACTGACGATGCTTTGCTGCCGATACTGACGGCTTCGATGCAAGCTCAGTTCATGCTCTGCACGGTCGGTGAGGTGGGGGGGCTTACCGCTTCCAGCTTACAGCTTACAGCTTGGGTGAATATGCTTGACGAAGCCCTGAAGGAGGAGATCCAGGCCGCCTATCGGCGCGTGCTGGAGGCGCTGGATCTCACTCCGCGCTACGGGCAGCGGCTGATGATCGCCGAGATCGCGCGCACCCTGGGCGGCATCACCGCCGACGATGCCGGGCGACGCACCAGCGACGAGCACGTCTGCGTGCTCGAGGCCGGCACCGGGACCGGCAAGACGCTTGCCTACCTGCTTGCGGCACTGCCGGTGGCGCGTGCCCAGGGCAAGCGGCTGGTGATCGCCACCGCTACGGTGGCGCTGCAGGAGCAGGTGCTGCACCAGGACCTGCCGGCGCTCAAGGCCCACAGCGGCTTCGACTTCGACTTTGCTCTGGCCAAGGGGCGCGGACGCTATCTCTGCGTGGCGCGTCTCGAACAGGCGCTGGACGGCGTGGCGGACAACCCCACTCTATCGCTGTTCGAACAGAGTCTTGCCGGGCAAGGGGGGGATGACTTCCAGGCGCTGGTGCAGGAGATGGCCGATGCCTACGGCAGCGGACGCTGGCCCGGCGATCGCGACAGCTGGCCGGACGCCATTCCGGAAGCCGACTGGCGCCGGCTGACCATCGATCACCGCCAGTGCACCAATCGCCGTTGCGGCCATTTCGGCGCCTGTGCGTTCTTTCGCGCCCGCCGCGACCTCGACAGCGCCGACGTCATCGTCGCCAATCACGACCTGGTGCTCGCCGATCTGTCGTTGGGGGGCGGTGTGGTGCTCCCGCCTCCGGGCGACTGCATCTATGTCTTCGACGAGGGGCACCATCTGCCCGACAAGGCGCTGCAGCACTTCACTCATCGCGTGGGCGTGGGCAGCGCGCTGCGCTGGCTAGGCACTCTCAAGAAATCGCTCACCGAGCTCAACGCGGCGCTGGCCGTGCAGCCCACTCTGGCGCGCCTGTTGGCCGGCCTGCCCGAGCTGATCGGCGCTCTGGAGCCGCGCCTCGGCGAAGCCTTCTCCCTCGGCCACCAACTGGCCGGCCGGCCGCAGGGGTTGGGCAACGGTGAAGAGAGTCTGGTTCATCGTTTGCCCATGGGCCGGGTGCCCGATGCCCTGCGCGACCAGGCAGGTGCGTTGGTCACGGCGTTTGCCGAACTGTCGCGCAGCCTCGAGACGATGAGCGACATCCTGCGCGAGAGCCACGACCCCGACAAGCACACAGGCCTGCCTCGCGAGCCGGCCGAGGCCTGGCTGCCGCTGGTCGCTTTGCTGCACGGTCGCGCTCTGGAGGCCCATGCGCTGTGGCAGGCCTATGCCGAGAGCGACGAGGAAGGCGAGGCGCCGCGGGCGCGCTGGCTGGTGTTGGAGCGCCTGGGTGGTGACGGCGAGCTGACCTTCTCGGCCAGCCCCGTCACCGCAGCGCCGACGTTGGCGCGTACCCTGTGGGGCAGCTGTTTCGGTGCCGTGGTGACCTCGGCGACGCTCACCGCCCTGGGGCGCTTCGAGCGCCTGCAGGAGCGCGCCGGTCTTGCCAATCGCTACCGTTACCAGCGCCTGCCGAGCCCCTTCGACTATTCCCAGGCGGTGCTCAGCGTGCCGCGCGAGGCGGTGGATCCCGCCGATCGCGAGGCCCATGAGCGTGCCATCGTCGATTTCGTCGAAAGCCTGGCCGAGGATGAAGCGGTGCTCATGCTGTTCTCGTCGCGGGCCCAACTGCGTGCCGTGGAGAAGGCCCTGCCACGAGCGCTCGCCGAGCGGGTGCTGGCCCAGGATCGGCTGCCCAAGCGCGAACTCATCGCTCGCCACCGCGCACGAGTCGATGCGGGGGAGGGCAGCATCATTTTTGGCCTGGCGAGTTTTGCCGAAGGCATCGACCTGCCGGGCGATTATCTCACCCACGTGGTGATCACCCGGCTGCCTTTCGCGGTACCCGACGATCCGGTGGGGGCGACGCTGGCCGAGTGGATCGAGAGCCGTGGCGGCAATCCCTTCATGCGCATCAGCGTGCCGGACGCCTCCATCAAGCTGGTACAGGCCAGCGGGCGGTTGATTCGCAAGGAATCCGACCACGGGCGTATCACCCTTCTCGACCGTCGCGTATTGACACGGCGCTACGGTCGGGCACTGCTCGATGCCTTGCCGCCCTTCGAGCGCGAGATCGACGGGGTGCGTCAGTTGCCTTGATGCGCCACGGCCCGCCGGGAGGCGGGCCGTGCGGGTGGTTCAGGGGGGATGGCTCAGGAGGCGTCGTTGCGTCGCTCGGCCAGTACCGGAGCCAGTTTCTCGGCCATGCGCGTCATGGCCTGTTCGGTGGTGTCCCAGTCGATGCAGGCATCGGTGATGGAAACGCCGTACTGCAGGTCGGCGAGGTTGCCGGGAATCTTCTGGTTGCCCCAGCCGATGTTCGATTCCACCATCAGGCCCATGATGGAGCGGTTGCCTTCGAGGATCTGGTTGGTGACGTTCTCCATGACCAACGGCTGCAGGGCCGGATCCTTGTTGGAATTGGCATGGGAGCAGTCGATCATGATGTTGGGCTTCACGCTCGCCTTGCGTAGTTCTTGCTCGGCCAGTGCCACGCTGACGCTATCGTAGTTGGGCTTGCCGTTGCCGCCGCGTAGCACCACATGGGCGTAGGTGTTGCCGCGCGTGCGAATGATCGCCACCTGGCCGGCCTGGTCGATGCCCAGGAAATTGTGGGGGTGGGCCACCGACTGCAGGGCGTTGACTGCGACGTCGAGGCTGCCGTCGGTGCCGTTCTTGAAACCCACCGGGCTGGAGAGGCCGGAAGACATCTCGCGATGGGTCTGCGATTCGGTGGTGCGGGCGCCGATGGCCGACCAACTGATGCAATCCTGCAGATACTGCGGCGAGATGGGGTCGAGGGCTTCGGTGGCGAGCGGCAGGCCCAGCTCGGAGAGTTCGACCAGCAGTCGGCGGGCGATGTGCAGACCCTCCTCGATCTCGAAGGAGCCATTGATGTGCGGATCGTTGATCAGCCCCTTCCAGCCCACGGTGGTGCGGGGCTTCTCGAAGTAGACTCGCATCACGACATACAAGCTATCCTTGACCTCATCGGCCAGCCGGCGCAAGCGGCGGGCATAATCCAGAGCGGCATCCACGTCATGGATGGAGCAGGGGCCGATCACCACCAGCAGGCGCGGGTCGGAGCCGTTGAGAATGTTCTGGATGGTCTGGCGCCCTTCGATGACCGTCCGCTCGGCGGTCTCGCTCAGGGGGATCTCCTGCTTGAGAGCCTCGGGGGTGACCAGAACGTCCTGGGAAAGAACATTGAGGTTGTTGACCTGCTGATCGGACATGAGTGCTACCTGTATCGTGTCATAATGCGTTGATGGCCTGTCATTCACCTACTATCGCCTGCCGAAGAGGCAAAAATCAATCGGATGGGGAACCGTAAGGCGCCGCGCCGGGTCACAGCGCCGGTGCTGACGAAGGCAAGTCGGCTTGATGCGCGAGCGAGAAACAGGAACACTTGCCGTTTCGACGAACGGTGACATTCAGGGACATGAGCTGCCGCCAGGCACCAGGTTGATACCATGCATGCAGATTTCGTTGCGACGCCCCGCTGCGCCTTTACGCCGCGCCAGGATCTCTCCCGGTTGGGGAGGGTGTGAATGGGAAATCGTGAAACCGACCAGCAGCTCGTGGAGCGTGCTCAGCAGGGGGATACCCGTGCCTTCGATCTGCTGGTGAAGAAATATCAGCACAAGATCATCGGCCTGATCGGCCGTTACGTGCAGGACCATGCCGAAGTTCAGGACGTGGCCCAAGAAGCCTTCATCAAGGCGTACCGGGCGCTTGGCAAATTCCGTGCCGAGAGCGCCTTCTATACCTGGATGTATCGTATTGCCATCAATACGGCCAAGAATCATCTCGTCTCCAAGGGGCGCCGCCCGCCGGGCAGTGACATGGACATCGCGGATGCCGAAATCGTCGACCATAGCGGACGGCTGGCCGACATCGAGACGCCGGAAGCCGCCATCGCCCGCGACCAGCTCGAGGCGGCGGTGTTCGAGGCGATCGAGAAGTTGCCCGACGATTTGCGTACGGCCATCACCCTGCGGGAGCTGGATGGTCTCTCTTATGAGGACATCGCCAATATCATGCAGTGCCCGGTGGGTACGGTTCGCTCACGCATCTTTCGCGCCCGTGAGGCGGTGGATCAGCACATTCAGCCTTTGGTCACCACGTCCCGGACCCGCGAGTCGGTGGCCGATTGATGATCCAGTGCAATGTTTTTGCACGGTTGCTGAACTGTTGCGTGCCTTTGACGTCAGAAGCTGTGATCGGTAGGAGAAGCGGGTCGGTTTTCCGCTATTCCTTGAATGGTGACATGCCCGCTGTGCAGGGAATGCGGGGAATTCATCGAAGCCAAGGCAGCGGCCTTGTGATGTGAGGATGTGAAGAATGAGTCAGAATGCACGGGAATCGCTTTCTGCCCTGATGGACAGCGAAGGTGATGATCTCGAGCTGCGCCGGGCACTGAAGTCCCTGGAGGACGAGCCGGATGCAGCGGAAGCCTGGCGACGCTATCACTTGATGCGTAGCCTGCTGCGACGGGATCATGACATCGACGTCAGCATGGATCTCTCGGCGGGCATCCTTGCTCGTCTCGAGGAGGAGCCGGTTCCCGCGCGACAGGCTCATGCTCCATCATCGCGCCGTTCGATACCGCTGGCACGCGGTGCTGGCGTCGCCGCGGCGGTGACCTTGATGGTCATCAGCGGCGTACAGTTCTATAACGGCAGCGGCTTCGGTGGCGGGCAGGCCGATCTGGCCGATACCGCTTCCGAAGCGCCGGCTTCGGTCGAGACAGTGTCCGGGGAGCGCAGCTTTTCGCTCCCCGCCCTGTCCGGCCAGGCAGAGCAAGTGGGCATGTCGCTCTTCGGCAACGTTCCCTCCAGTGGCAATGCCTCCTCGTTCCTGTCTCAGGCAGACGTTGGCTTCGACCGTCCGCTGGACGCGTCTCCTAGCCTGCGCCAGTCGGCGAGTGGCGATCTGGAGCAGGCGCGCTTGCTCCAGACCTACCTCGACCGTCATTCGGAAGGAGCCGCGTATCGCAGTGGCGATGCCTGGATGCCGTTACTGCGTGCATCCGGTAGCGAGACACTGGGTACGCGCTGATGCGGTCCGGGCGCACTGCGTGGCGCCTGGCGCTGCTCGGGAGCCTGGTACTGGTCTCCCTGGGAGCGATGGCGGGCGAGGAAGAGACCGAAGCTGACACCTTCGACTGTGCTGCAGTGGCTGAATGGGACGCTCCCGATTCGCCCATGGAGTGGTTCGAGCGCAGTCTCTGGGCCAACCATTGCTACGTGTTCCAGGCGCGGGCCGTGCGCATCAGCGTCGACGGCGTGCGTACCGTGGCGCTTTCCCATGACGTACAGGATGGCGTGGAGCGTGAGGTGGCCCGTTTTCTGGATGGCCCACCCATGATCTTCGAGCGGCGTGGGCGCATCGGCCGGCTCACCTGGACCGAAGATGGAGCCGAGGTGCCGGCGTCACCCACCGGCATTGCCCGTCACCTGGAACGCTTCTATCGACTCAGCCTGGGCGACGAAGAGCGCATTGCCAATCGACGCGTGGTGCGACTCGACATCGAGCCGTTGGACGATTACCGCTATGGTCATCGGTTCTGGCTCGATCGTGACACCGCCCTGCCGCTCAAGCAGCAACTGCTCGATGAGCAGGGGCGGGTGGTCGAGACCTTCCAGTTCACCGAACTTCAGCGGCCGAAGCTCCATGACGGCATCGTGATCATGGATCGTCGGCGGTCCTCTCCGACCCTGGAGTGGCATCCAGGCTGGCTTCCGCAGGGGTTCATCGCCCAGCCGGTCGATACGCGCAGCCAGCGTCATGGAGCACGGGTCGGGCACCGTATCTACAGCGATGGATTATCGACTCTTAGCCTGTTCGTCGAGCCCCTCGGCGAGACGGGCAAGCGGCTGATGCCCGGTCTGCATCGCCTTGGAATCTCGATGGCCGTGGTACGCCACCTGGAGCGGGCGGGGCAACCCCTGCAGGTGGTGGTGATGGGAGAGCTGCCGGTTCGGGTGCTGGTTCGCGTGGCCGAGAACCTGACCTGGGAAGAGATCGAAAACGCCGAATGAAGGAACCGCGAAGGGGGGCAGCGAGTCGAGAAGGACAGGTTCGTCACTGCTGGCCGGAATTGTTGGCCGTGGCGTGAACCTTTTTCGATGCAGATGGTTATTTCTGTCGAGCAATCTGTCGGATTCGACGGATCGTTGCGAGAAAGTGGATTGGCGTTAAAACCGACGGGCTGACAAGGCCGGTTTGCAATCACTGGCCTGCTTGCCAATAGAACGAGCTGACGCAGGAGCTTTTCATGAAGCCTATGATGCGACACCTTTCCCTGTGGTTCTTGCTGGCCACGCTGCTGCTGGGTTGGCAGTCGGCCATGGCACGCGAGGGATTGCCGGATTTCACTGAACTGGTGGAAGAGGCCGCCCCCGGGGTGGTCAACATATCCACGTCGCGGACCATCGAGCGCCGCGACCCCTTCCAGGGTTTTGGGGGACAGGAGATTCCCGAGATCTTCCGCCATTTCTTCGGCGACCGTTTTCCCATGCCGCCGGGCGGCAGCGGCCCTGGCCACAGCGAGGAGCGCCAGTCGCTCGGTTCGGGCTTCATCATCAGTGAAGACGGCTACATCATGACCAATGCCCATGTGGTCAAGGAAGCCGACGAGATCCTGGTGCGCCTCAACGACCGCCGCGAACTGGAGGCCGAGCTGGTCGGTGCCGACGAGCGAACGGACGTGGCAGTGCTCAAGGTCGATGCGTCGGACCTGCCGACGCTGCGTACCGGCGACTCCGAGCAACTCGAGGTCGGCCAATGGGTGGCCGCCATCGGTTCGCCGTTCGGTTTCGACCACTCGGTCACGGCGGGCATCATCAGTGCCATCAACCGGACTCTGCCGCGCGATGCCTACGTCCCCTTCATTCAGACCGACGTGGCGATCAACCCCGGCAATTCGGGGGGGCCGTTGTTCAACCTCGATGGCGAAGTGGTCGGCATCAATTCGCAGATATTCACCCGCAGCGGCGGGTTCATGGGGCTTTCATTCGCCATTCCCATCAACGTGGCCATGGATGTGGCCGACCAACTGCGCGACGACGGGCGAGTCAGCCGCGGCTGGCTGGGAGTGATGATTCAGCCGGTGTCGCGCGATCTGGCCGAGTCCTTCGGCATGGAGCGCGCCAGTGGGGCGCTGATCGCCGATCTCGACCCGGAAGGGCCGGCGGCGCGGGATGGCCTTGAGGCCGGCGATGTCATCCTCGAGGTGGACGGTGAGGAAGTCGATCGCTCGAGCACCCTGCCGCGCTTGATCGGTCGCATCAACCCGGGCGACGAGGTGGAGCTGACCGTGATGCGCGACGGCCGCGAGATCACCGAGCGGATCACTATCGGCGACTGGCCCGAAAACGAAACCACGGCGTCCAACAGCCGCAGCGAACCCAGCGCTCAGGCGCGTCTGGGTATCGCCGTGGACGCACTGAGCGATGACGAGCGCGAGCAGTTGGGTGTCGAAGCCGGCGTTCTGGTGAGCGACGTCGATCCGCGTGGCGCCGCCGCGGCCGCTGGAATCCGCCCGGGAGACGTCATCGTCGGTCTCGACCACCGTAGGGTGGAAGGGCCCGAGCAGCTTGCCGAGATGGTGAGTTCGCTGCCCTCGGACCGGGCCGTGCCGGTACGCCTCTACCGCGACGGTCGCTCGATGTTCGTTGCCTTGCGGGTGGGGCAGGAATGAACTGATCCGTACAGTCGACCGCGTTACAGCAACGCCTCGCCGCTGAGCCGGCGAGGCGTTGCTATGTGTGCATCGGCCGGCTGCGCTGTCCAACCCGGTGCCATGCCGGTACAATACCGGCCATCGAACTCATGATACGCGTACGGTGGTGGACAGGCCGCCGGTGACGCGCGCGTACCGAACATCGGACCGGGCTAGATGAGCAACGAAAAGACCCACGACAAGCTGAAGCACATACGGAATTTCTCGATCATCGCCCACATCGATCATGGCAAGTCCACCCTGGCTGATCGCCTGATTCAGACCTGCGGTGGGCTGACCGAGCGCGAGCTCAAGGAGCAGGTGCTCGATTCGATGGATCTCGAGCGCGAGCGCGGCATCACCATCAAGGCGCAGTCGGTGACCCTCGATTATCACGCGCAGGATGGCAACGTCTACCAGCTCAACTTCATCGATACTCCCGGCCACGTCGATTTCTCCTATGAGGTCTCCCGCTCGCTGTATGCCTGCGAGGGCGCGCTGCTGGTGGTCGACGCCGGCCAGGGCGTCGAGGCGCAGTCGGTGGCCAACTGCTACACGGCGATCGAACAGGGCCTCGAGGTTCTGCCGGTGCTCAACAAGATGGATCTACCTCAGGCCGACCCCGACAAGGTCTCGCACGAGATCGAAGAGATCATTGGCCTGGACGCCACCGATGCCTGCCAGGTGTCGGCCAAGAGCGGCCTGGGCATCGATGCTCTGCTCGAACGCCTGGTGCGCGACATCCCGTCGCCCAAGGGCGATCCCGGGGCGCCGCTGCAGGCATTGATCATCGATTCCTGGTTCGACAACTACCTGGGCGTGGTCTCCCTGGTGCGGCTGTTCGACGGCACGCTGAAGAAGGGCGACAAGATTCGCATCAAATCCACCGGCCGTGACTGGCAAGCCAACGAGGTGGGCATTTTCACGCCGCTGCGCCGTGAAACCGGTCTCCTGCGCGCTGGCGAGGTGGGCTTCGTGGTGGCCGGCATCAAGGATATCCATGGCGCGCCGGTAGGGGATACCATCACCCACGCCAAGACGCCGGACGTGCCGCGCCTGCCCGGCTTCCAGAAGGTCAAGCCGCAGGTCTATGCCGGAATGTTCCCGGTCAGTGCCGACGACTACGAAGACTTCCGCGACGCCCTGGAGAAGCTGGCGCTCAACGATGCCTCCCTCGACTACGAGCCGGAAAACTCCGATGCTTTGGGTTTCGGTTTTCGCGTCGGCTTTCTGGGTACGCTACACATGGAGATCATCCAGGAACGGCTCGAGCGCGAGTACGACCTGGACCTGCTCACCACCGCGCCCACCGTGGTCTACGAGCTGGCGATGAACAACGGCGAGGTCATCTACGTCGCCAACCCCTCCAAACTGCCCGACATGGCCGACGTGGAGGAGATGCGCGAACCCATCGTGCGGGCCAGCATCCTGGTTCCCCAGGAGTTCGTCGGCAACGTCATCACCGAGTGCGAGCAACGGCGTGGCACCCAGCTCGACATGCTGTTCCTGGGTAGCCAGATCCAGCTTACCTACGAGCTGCCGATGTCCGAGGTGGTGATGGACTTCTTCGACCGCCTGAAGTCGATTTCCAAAGGGTATGCGTCGCTGGAGTACAACTTCGAACGTTTCCAGGCGGCCAAGCTGGTGCGCCTGGACGTGCTGATCAACGGCGATCGCGTCGATGCCCTGGCGGTGATCATTCATCGCGATCATGCCCATTCTCGTGGCCGGGCGCTGGTCGACAAGATGAAAGAGCTGATTCCGCGCCAGATGTTCGATGTGGCGATCCAGGCGGCCATCGGCGGTCAGGTGGTGGCTCGCTCCACGGTCAAGGCGCTGCGCAAGAACGTCACTGCCAAGTGCTACGGCGGTGACGTGACGCGCAAGAAGAAGCTGCTCGAGAAGCAGAAGGCAGGCAAGAAGCGCATGAAGCAGGTCGGTCGGGTAGAGATCCCCCAGGACGCCTTCCTCGCCGTGCTCAAGGTCAATGACTAGGAACTGACGCAACATGGATTTTTCTCTTCTGCTGGTGGTAGCGGTCGTCGTCACCGGGGTGATCTGGGGGCTCGACCGGGTATGGTGGCGCCCGGCTCGGCAGCGTCGGCTGGAGTCCGCCGGGGCCGGCACCACCGAGGGCCTCAGCGAGGCGGCCCGTGCCAAGGCCCTCAAGGAGCCCTGGCCGGTGGATTACGCTCGCTCCTTCTTTCCGGTGCTGCTGGTGGTGCTTCTGCTGAGAAGCTTTCTCGTCGAACCGTTCCAGATTCCCTCCGGGTCGATGCGTCCTACGCTGGAAGTGGGCGACTTCATCCTGGTCAACAAGTATGCCTACGGGCTGCGCCTGCCGGTGACCAATACCCGCTTTCTCGAGGTTGGCGAGCCCGAGCGGGGCGATGTCATGGTGTTCCGCTTCCCCGAGGAGCCGTCCGTCAATTTCATCAAGCGCGTGGTGGGTCTGCCCGGTGACGTGGTGCGCTATGAGGACAAGCAGCTCTTCATCAACGGCGAGCCGGTGCCGAAGGAGATGCTGGATGCGGCGCCGGCGGGGGAGCCCGATGAGTGGCTGCTGGAAGAGCAACTGGGCGAGGTCAGTCACCGTATCTACAATAATCCACGAGCCCCCGGTCCGCGGGTGCGCGAAGTGGAGGTGCCCGAGGGACACTACTTCACCATGGGCGACAATCGCGATCATTCCAACGACAGTCGTTACTGGGGATTCGTGCCTGAAGAGAACATCGTGGGACGTGCCTTTGCCGTGTGGATGCACTGGGACGGTGGGCTCCCCAGCTTCACCAGCATACGGCGGATTCATTGACCTCGGGCCAGTGCGGCATCAGCAACATGGCATTACGCCGTATCAACAGCAGACAGCAGGAGCTTCGTGAGCCATTCTCTCATTCCCTTCAGCCGACGGATCGGCCATGACTTCAGCGACATCTCGCTGCTGGAGCTGGCCCTGACCCATCGCAGTTTCGGCGGCCAGAACAATGAACGACTCGAGTTTCTGGGTGATTCCATCGTCAATTTCGTCATTGCCGAGGCCCTCTATCAGCGCTTTCCCCAGGCGCGGGAAGGCCAGCTGTCGCGACTTCGCGCGCGCCTGGTGCGCGGACAGACGCTGGCCGAACTGGCGCGAGAGATGGCCTTCGGCGAGTGCCTGCGTCTCGGCTCCGGCGAGATGAAGAGCGGTGGCCACCGTCGCGACTCCATCCTCGCGGATGCAGTCGAAGGCGTGATCGGTGCCATCTACCTGGATGCCGGCATGGACACCGCCCGGGCCCGAGTGCTGGCCTGGTACGCCGAGCGGCTGGAATCCATCGATCTTCAGGACACTCAGAAGGATCCTAAGACCCGGTTGCAGGAGTTCCTGCAGTCGCGTCAGGCGGCTCTGCCGCGCTACGAGGTGGTGTCCGTCGAAGGAGAGGCGCACGACCAGACCTTTACCGTCGAGTGTCAGGTGGAGCTGCTCCAGGACTGCACCCTGGGGACCGGGCCCAGCCGGCGACACGCCGAGCAGCAGGCTGCCGGCAAGGCGCTGGCGAGTCTCGACCCCCGCGGAGGGCGGCCTTCATGAGTCAGACCTGCGGTTTCGTAGCCATCGTCGGCCGGCCCAACGTGGGCAAGTCGACCCTGATGAATCGCATCCTCGGCCAGAAGGTGTCGATCACCTCGCGCCGGCCTCAGACCACGCGCCACCAGGTCATGGGCATCAAGACCGAGGGTGAGGCGCAGTTCGTCTACGTCGATACCCCGGGCATCCACATTCAGACCCGCGATCGCAACAAGGCGATCAATCGCTTCATGAACCAGGCGGCGAGTCAGGCGCTGCGTGACGTCGACTGCGTGGTGTTCATCGTCGACCGCACCCGCTGGAGCGATGAGGACCAGGTGGTGCTCGAGCGTCTCGAGCACGTCGAGGCGCCGGTGATCCTGGCCGTCAACAAGGTCGATCGCCTGCAGGACAAGCGCGCCCTGCTGCCCTGGCTCGACAGTGTGGGTGCGCGGCGCGACTTTGCCGCCATCGTTCCCATTTCGGCCAAGCACGGTACCAACGTGCCCGAACTCGAGGCAGAGGTGGCGAAACGTCTGCCCGAGAGCCCGCACCATTTCCCGGACGACCAGATCACCGACAAGAGCCAGCGCTTCCTGGCCGCTGAACTGGTACGCGAAAAAATCATGCGCCAGCTCGGCGACGAACTGCCTTACCAGATGACGGTCGAGATCGAGGAGTTTCGCGACGAGGGGAAGGTCGTGCACATCAGCGCCCTGATCCTGGTCGAGCGTGCCGGCCAGAAGAAGATCCTCATCGGCGATAGCGGCGAGCGCATCAAGAGCATCGGTCGCGAGGCACGCCTCGAGATGGAGCGCCTGCTCGATGCCAAGGTGATGCTCAACCTGTGGGTCAAGGTGAAGCGCGGCTGGTCGGACAATGAGCGGGCATTGAAGAGTCTGGGGTATGACCTAGACTAGCGGTTTCGAGCTTCGAGCTTCGAGCTTCGAGCTTCGAGCTTCGAGCTTCGAGCTTCGCCCTCGTCGCAATGGACGGCTCCTGATGACGCCCGAACCCGCCTTTCTGCTGCACAAGCGTCCCTATCGAGAAACCAGCGCTCTGGTGGACCTGGTCACGCTGAACCATGGCCGTATACGGGCCGTGGCCCAGGGCGTGCAGCGCCCGGGGAGTCGCTCCCGAGGCCGGCTACAGCCATTCGCTCCGTTGCACGTCACCTGGGTGGGCGAGAGCGAGCTCAAGCGGCTGCGGTTGATGGAGAGCGGCGGGGCGGCGGCGATGCTGGCCGGCGAAGGCCTGCTTTGCGGGCTCTATGCCAATGAGCTGCTGACCCGGGCGTTGCCTCTGGAGTTGCCGGTGGCTGAGGTCTTTGCCCATTACACGGCATTGCTGGAAGCGTTGCCTCGGCCCGAGGCCCGGGCGCCGGGGCTGCGCCGTCTGGAAATGGCGCTTCTCGAAGCGCTGGATGCCGCACCGCATTTCACCGATCCGCAGGGCGGCGAGCTCGATTTGCAGGGCTGCTACCGTTTCGATGCCACCACCCGTGCTTTCGTGGCTGGTCAACCGGGGCTCGACGGCCGGACCTTGCGCTTGCTGGCGAGCGGCGGCTGGGATGAGCCAGGGCTTGCCGGCCCGGCCAAGGCGGTGACGCGGGCAGCGCTTGCTCCGCTGCTGGGTACCCGACCATTGCGCTCCCGCGAGCTGATGCAGCGTCTCGCGGCTTCGCGACTTCGCCGGTCGGGAGCTTGAAGCTCGAAGAGCGGCGCTTCCAGCTTTACCCTTGTTCCTCGATTCCTTGCCCTTCGTATTCTGGAGAACTCCATGCATCCCCCTCGCATCCTGCTCGGCGTCAATATCGATCATATCGCCACGCTGCGCCAGGCCCGTGGCACGCGCTATCCCGATCCGGTCCAGGGCGCGCTGCTGGCCGAGGAAGCCGGTGCCGATGGCATCACCATTCATCTGCGCGAGGATCGTCGCCATATTCAAGAGCGCGACGTCCGCCTGTTGGCGGAGACGCTCAATACTCGCATGAATCTGGAAATGGCGGTCACCGAAGAGATGGTCGCGCTGGCCGAGCAGGTTCGCCCGGCACATGTTTGCCTGGTACCCGAGAAGCGCGAGGAGCTGACCACCGAAGGGGGGCTCGACGTCGCCGGCGGTCTCGGTGCTGTGTCCGATGCCTGTCGGCGGCTGGCCGCAGTGGGTTGCGAGGTGTCGCTGTTCATCGACCCGGAGCCGGCACAGATCGAGGCGGCGGTGAAGGCGGGGGCGCCGGCGATCGAGCTGCACACCGGCGCCTATGCCGAGGCGGCGGGCGAGACGGCACGGCATGAATACGCGCGGTTGTGTCGCGCCGCCGAACAAGCGCTGGCGCTGGGCCTCATCGTCAACGCCGGGCATGGTTTGCACTATCATAACGTCGAGGCCGTGGCTGCCGTTCCCGGCATCAACGAACTCAACATCGGGCACGCGATCATCGCCCGAGCGCTGTTCGTAGGTCTCAAGGAAGCGGTGGCAGAGATGAAACGGCTGATCGTTGCCGGCCAGGAAGCGGGACTGGTGGCTGCCATCGAAGCCCATGATGACGAGCACGACCACTGACCATGATCATCGGTATCGGTACCGACATCGCCCGAGTGGCACGCTTCCAGGCAGGCATGGTACGCCATGGCCCGCGCTTCGCGCGGCGGTTGCTCAGCGAGGCCGAGTTCGATCGTTACAACGGTCACCCCCAGGCCGCCGGTTATCTGGCCAAGCGCTTTGCCGCCAAGGAGGCCTTCGTCAAGGCGCTGGGTACGGGGATGCGGCGCGGCATGCGCTGGAGCGAAGTCCAGGTGGTCAACGATGCCTTGGGTCGACCCTCACTGGTGCTCTCGGGCAAGGCCCACGAGCTCGCCCAGGCGGCCGGAATCAAGACGATTCATCTGTCGCTCTCCGACGAGGCCGAGCTGGCGCTGGCCATGGTGGTGCTCGAGGGCTGAGCGCCGCGTTCGGCAGCGTGCCAGTCGAGCAGGCGCCCCATGGCGTCGAACAGTGACGTGACCAGGCCATCGATGGCGGCCATCCCCCGCGAGCGCAAGCGCGTTTCCAGGGTCTCGGCGATCAGTGCCAACTCGGGCGCACCGCAGTAGCGGCAAGCACCGTTGAGGGCGTGCACGGTATCGAGCAAGGCTTCCTCGTCGCCACTGGCCAGGGCGTCGCTCATTGCCCGTTTGCTTTCCGGTAGTGAGTGGACCAGCTCGTCCAACAGTTCGCGGGCCAGGCTTTCGCTGCCGTTGGCGAGCCGCGTGCCGAGTGCCAGGTCCACCACGTCGAGCGATTCGCTGGCGGGGGCTTCGGACGGAACGACGTCGCTTTCCCGGTTTTCGCTTGGCGGCAATGTCGACAAGTGGCGGCGCAGCAGCGTTTCCAGCTGGAAGCTGTCGACCGGCTTGATGAGCACGTCCTGCAGGCCGGCATCACGCAGGCGTTGGCGGTCCGGTTCGAGAGCATGGGCGGTGACGGCGATCACGGGGCATTGCGACCAGCCGCCTCCCAGGCGCCGCAGGGCCTGGGTGGTTTCGATACCGTCCATCCCCGGCATGCGAATATCCATCAGCACCAGGTCGAAGCGCTCGCCCTCGGCCAGGGCCAGGGCCTCCTCGCCGCTGGCGGCTTCTTCCACGATCAGGCCTGGGCGAGTCAGCATTTCGCGCAGCAGGCGGCGGTTGCTGGCGTTGTCGTCAACCACCAGCAGGCGAGGAGACCGTCCGACCCGGGCCGTTGGTACGGTGTCTTCAACCAGGCGTCTGAGGGCTGCGGCGAGGTGGTGTCTAGCCAGAGGCTTGCATAGCATTTCGCTGCGCTCGGGAAGGTTGAGCTCGGGGAGCTCCAGGGGACTGGCATTGACCAGCAGCAGCACCGGATGGCGACAGGCCGCCAACTGGGCTTGCCACTGCCGCTGGGCTGTCGGCGTCAACGGTGACGGCAGCGCGGCGACCGCCAGGGCCGGCGGAGACTCGTCGTCGCCAAGGTGGGATGTCTCGACGACCTGGGCTCCCCAAGCGCTCAGTAAATGGTGCAGGGCAAAGCGGGTCGGTGCATGGGGCTCGAGTAGGGCAATGCGCTCCCCGGTGAACAGGCGTTCTGGCGCCGGAGCGTCATCGCCAAGGTTTTCCAGTGGCAGAGTGAAGGTGAATGTGCTGCCTTGCTCGGGTTTGCTCTCTACCTGCATCTCGCCGCCCATCTGCTCGACCAGCTGGCGGCTGATGGCCAGGCCCAGGCCTGAACCGCCATATTGCCGGGTATGCCCTGGGGTCGCCTGACGAAAGGCCTGGAAGAGTTCGCGTTGCTGGTTGCGCGTCAGGCCGATGCCGGTGTCGCTGACGCTGATATGCAGCGTGGTCTGGCCGTTGGGCGTTTGCGCCTCGACCATCGCTCGCACGATGACCTCGCCGCGTTCGGTGAACTTCAGGGCGTTGTGCACCAGGTTGGTGAGCACCTGGCGAATGCGCAGCGGGTCACCGCGCAGTGAGCGGGGCACGTCGTCATAGACCAGACCGAGCAGTTCCAGGTGTTTCTGGTGAGCGAGCGGTGCCTGCAGTCCCAGCACCTCGTCGACCAGCGTCACCATGTCGATGTCGGCACGCTCCAGCTCCAATCGCCCCGATTCGAGGCGCGAGAAGTCCAGTACGTCGTTGACCAGGGCGAGCAGGTTGTCGCAGGCCACTTGTACCTGGTCGAGCCATTCCCGCTGGCGGGGATCCAGACGTGAGCGGCCCAGCAGGCGACAGAAACCGACGATGCCGTTGAGCGGCGTGCGGATCTCGTGACTCATGCTGGCCAGGAACTCCGACTTGACGCGGCTTGCCTCCAGAGCCTGGCGGTGGGCCAGGTCGAGCTCGATGTTCTTGACCTCGATGGTTTCCATCGACTCTTGTAGTTCGGAGGTGGTCTGCTCGATCTGGCGCTGCATGTCATCGCGGGACTGCTCCAGGGTCGTGCCCAGGGCGTTGATGCGCCGGGCCAGGCGGTCGAGCTCGGGTGGACCCTGGTCGGTGTCGAGGCGGGGGTGGTGGTTGCCCTTGGCGAGCCGATGCAGCGCTTCGCTGGCGTCCTGCAGGCGGCCATCGAGACGTCGACCCAGAGTGGCGCCGAGCACGAACAGCAGCAGGCCGATCACCAGCAGGCCCAGCCCGGCACTGGCCAGGTGACGATAGAAGGCGAGGGTCAGGCGTTGCGTGTCGATGTCCAGCGACAGCCAGCCGATCGGGCTCGCGCCGCTCCGGTCGGAAGTGCCGACGAGTGGCAGGACGAGGCGCCAGATGTCGCCCTCGCCGTCAAGCTGGCGTTGCATCGATGGCGGTGGGCTGAAAGGCTCGCCCCGCGAACCCAGCGTCATCACGGGAGCGCCCGTGGGATCGTGGATGCCGATATGCCGGGTCTCTTCGAGCTCCAGCAACTGATGGCCAAGCCTCTCCAGACGCGTATCGTCGTCCGCTTCCAGCGCCTCGCCGAAGCGCGGTGCCTGCAGCTCGGCTGCCGTGCTGAGTCGCTCTTTCAAGGCCGACTTGCGCCATTGGGTGTCTTGATGCAGGGCGAGTACCGCCGCCAGCGTCAGTACCGCCAGGGGTAGGCACAGAATCCACAGGGCGAGACGGTTGCCGAGCGACATCGCTGCTTCCTTGGTCGGGACGTGGGTGATTCGACTCAGTATGCCACAGCCAAGCGGCTAGCCTGTCCAGTGGCTGGCCCCACGGATATAATGAAGGAATGACCTTTTCCTAAGGACGGTTGCATGTCTTTCCCCACCATCGAGACAGTCATCGGCCATACGCCGCTGGTACGGCTCAAGCGCATCTCGGCCGGGCGCGACAATACCCTGCTGGCCAAACTCGAGGGCAACAATCCCGCCGGGTCGGTGAAAGATCGGCCGGCGCTCTCCATGCTCGAACAGGCCGAAGCTCGCGGCGACATCGCCCCGGGCGATACTCTGGTCGAGGCGACCTCCGGCAATACCGGCATTGCGCTTGCCATGGCCGCCGCGATCAAGGGGTATCGCATGGTGCTGATCATGCCCGAGAGCGCCTCGAGCGAGCGCAAGCAGGCCATGGCGGCCTACGGAGCTCAACTGGTCAGTGTCAGCAAGGAGGGGGGCATGGAGGAAGCGCGCGACCTGGCCGAGGCGATGATTGCCCGCGGCGATGGCAAGCGGCTCGACCAGTTCGCCAACCCCGACAATCCGCTGGCCCACTACCAGGGTACCGGGCCGGAGATATGGGAACAGACCGCAGGGCGAATCACGCATTTCGTCAGTTCGATGGGCACCACCGGTACCATCATGGGCGTGTCGCGCTACCTCAAGGAGCGCAATCCCGCCGTCGAGATCGTCGGCCTGCAGCCGGAAGACGGTGCCAGCATCGCCGGCATTCGGCGCTGGCCCGACGCGTACCTGCCGCATATCTACGAGCCGCCGCGGGTCGATCGGGTGCTCGACATCGGCCAGCAAGAGGCCGAAGAACACATGCGTCGACTGGCCCGGGAGGAGGGCATCCTGGCCGGCGTTTCCTCCGGCGGCGCTCTCGCCGGCGCGCTGCGCGTCGCCGAGGAGGTCGAGAATGCGGTCATCGTGTTCATCGTCTGCGATCGCGGCGACCGTTACCTCTCCACCGGCCTGTTCGCCCCGGAGGCCTGACGTGGCCATGCTCGGCAAGCGCCGCCCGAATCGGCGGCGCAGCGGCGTTTCCGGTCTGCAACGTCAAGCGACGCCACCGCCTGCGGTCGGCGAGGACGGCGCCGCAGTGGTCATCGAACGCCTCGCCCATGATGGACGCGGGCTGGCTCATGCCGCGGATGGCAAGGCATTGTTCGTTGCGGGTGCCTTGCCCGGCGAGCGGGTCGAGGTGGCCGTGCATCGTACTCGCAAGCGCTACGACGAGGGGCATGTCCGAACGTTGTTCGAAGCCTCGCCCCAGCGCGCCGCGCCTCCCTGTCCTCATTACGCACGCTGCGGTGGTTGCGATCTTCAGCATCTCTCGGTGGAAGGACAGCGTGCGCACAAGCAGGCGGTGCTCTGCGACCTGCTGGCACGCGAGGGCGTGCCTCTGGATGAGGCGCCAGCGCTACTGGCCGAGCCGGTCACTGCCTATCGTCGGCGGGCCCGGCTGGGCGTCAAGGTGGACGGCGAAGGCCGGCTTCGCTTGGGCTTTCGCGAACGCCATGCCAGCCGCCTGGTGGATATCGATGCCTGCCCCGTTTTGGTGCCGCGACTCGACGCGCTGCTTGGCCCACTGCGCGAGCATCTCGAGAGCCTCGAGGCGCCGCGATGCGTCGGCCATGTGGAGCTGATCGACAGCGACGGCGGTGCGGCAGTGGTGGTCCGCCAGCTGCGTGAGTCGGTGACGGATCGCGAACGCTGGCAGGCCTTCGGCGAAGCCCATGGCGTTGCCGTCGGTCACTGGCTAGGGCGCGAGAGTCCGACGTTCGCCTGGCTGACAACGTCGCCGTCGTTGCACTATGCGCTGCCCGGAGGCTCGAGCGATGCACCATTGCGGCTAGGCTTCGCACCCGGAGATTTCGTCCAGGTCAACGCCGCCGTGAACCGACACCTGGTGGCTACGGTGCGCGACTGGCTGGCACCGTACGCCGGGCAGTTCGTGCTCGATCTCTATGCCGGCATCGGCAACTTCAGTCTGCCGCTGGCCGCCGACGGCGCCCAGGTCACGGCCATCGAAGGGCATCCGGCCATGGTGAGCCGCCTGGCCGACAATGCCCGCGACAACGGCCTGACGCTGGCCGCCGAGCAGGCCGACCTGGCCGAGGTCGCCGCGGTTTCGGCGCTGCTCGACGCGCACGCTCCCCGGGCCGTGTTGCTCGATCCACCGCGCGAGGGTGCCGAGGCAGTCTGTCAGGCGCTGACGGCACATCCGGTACCATGCGTGGTCTATATCGCCTGCGATCCGGCAACGCTGGCACGCGATGCGGCACGTCTCGTGCATGGTGGATACCGTATCGTACGTGCGGCGGTCGCCGACATGTTCGTGCACACGTCGCACCTGGAATCCGTGCTGCTGTTCGAGCACCCCGAGCGGCAGCCGCCATCGCAAGGAACCTGACGACATGGTCAAAGTGCGCGACGATCAGCCGCTCACGTTAAGCGGCGAGGTCGACATCGACCACTGGCTCGCCCGCTTGGAGGAAGACGTCAAACTGCGGGACCGCGAGGAGCTGCGCCAAGCCTGTGAGCTGGCTCTGCGTCTCGCCCGTGAGGCCGAGAAGCCCCACAAGCCGTGGCTACCCGCCGAGACCAGCTATCGCATGGGGCTGGAGATGGCCGACATTCTCGGTGAACTCAAGCTCGATCAACCGGCGCTGGAGGCCGCGGTGCTATACCGTGCGGTGCGGGAGGGGCTGCTGTCGCTCGAGGCGGTGACCAAGCGTTTCGGACGCGAGGTGGCCGGCCTGATCGACGGCGTGTTGCAGATGGCTGCCATCAGCAACGCCCAGACGCCCAGCCAGGGCCTGGTGCAGCACGATCAGCAGGACAACCTGCGCAAGATGCTGGTCAACATGGTCGATGACGTACGGGTGGCGCTGATCAAGATCGCCGAACGTACCTGTGCCTTGCGCCAGGTGAAGGACGCTCCGCGAGAGAAGCAGCAACACGTCGCCCGCGAGGTGTTCGACATCTACGCCCCCCTGGCGCATCGTCTGGGGATCGGCCAGCTCAAGTGGGAACTCGAGGATCTCTCCTTCCGCTATCTCCACGAGGAGGAGTACAAGACCATCGCCCGGCAGTTGGCCGAGAAACGCGTCGACCGCGACCGCTACATCCACGACGTGGTCGAGACCCTTCAGGGAATGCTGGGCGCCCAGGGCATACCGCGCTTCGACGTCAATGGCCGCGCCAAGCACATCTATTCGATCTGGCGCAAGATGAAGCGCAAGCGCATCGACTTCTCCCAGGTCAATGACGTGCGTGCGGTGCGCATCCTGGTGCCCGAGGTGGCCGACTGCTATACCGTGCTGGGGCTCGTGCACTCGCGCTGGCATCACGTACCCAACGAGTTCGACGACTACATCGCCAACCCCAAGAAGAACGGTTATCAGTCGTTGCACACGGCGGTGCTCGGCCCCGAGAACAAGGTACTGGAAATTCAGATCCGTACCTTCGCCATGCACGAGGAAGCCGAGCTGGGCGTGTGCGCCCACTGGCGCTACAAGGGGCACGACACCAAGGCCAAGAGCTCCAGCTACGAGGAGAAGATCGCCTGGTTGCGCCAGGTGCTCGAATGGCAGGAGGAAGTGGGCGACTTCGGCGACCTGCGTGAAGGGCTCTCCAGCGACGTGGCACCGGATCGCATCTACGTTTTCACCCCGGACGGCCACGTCATCGACATGCCGCGCATCGCCACGCCCATCGATTTCGCCTACCGCGTGCATACCGAGGTGGGACATCGTTGCCGTGGCGCCAAGGTCAACGGCCGCATCGTGCCGCTCACCTACCGTCTCAAGACCGGCCAGCAGGTGGAGATCCTCACTGCCACCAAGGGCGGCCCCAGTCGGGATTGGCTCAACCCCAACCTCGGCTATGTGCGCACCTCGCGGGCACGGGCCAAGATTCAGGCCTGGTTCAAGCACCAGGCGCGTGAGCAGAATCTGGAAGAGGGCAAGGCACTCTTCGAGCGCGAGATGAAGCGCCTCGATGTCGAGGACATGGACCTCGAAACGCTGGCGCGCAAGGTCAACTACGCTTCCGCCGACGACATGTATGCGGCCTTGGGGGCCGGCGATCTACGCATTGGCCAGGTGCTGCACCAGGCCCAGCAGCTGTTCGGCGAGAGCGACGACCAGGAGCAGCTCGATCGCCTGCTGGCCAAGCCCCGTCGGGATGGCGGCAAGGCCAAGGCCAGCGACATCACGGTGCTGGGCGTGGGCAACCTCAAGACCAGCATGGCCAACTGCTGCCATCCGGTGCCCGGGGATGCCATCGTCGGCTTCATCACCCAGGGGCGCGGGGTGACCGTGCATCGTCAGGACTGTCCCAACATCCTGCAGCTGCGCGTCGACGAGCCGCAGCGCATCATCGAGGTGGAGTGGGGCGAGCGCGCCCTGACCCAGTACCCGGTGGACGTCGAGATTCAAGCCTGGGATCGCTCCGGCCTGTTGCGCGACGTCACCGGCGTGCTCAGCCACGACCGGGTCAACGTCCTGTCGGTGAACACTCTCACCGACACCCGCGACGGCATTGCCAGGATGCGCATCACCGTGGAGGTCGACGGCCTGGAAACCCTGGGGCGTCTGTTCTCGCGCATCCAGCAATTACCCAATGTCATCGACGTCAAGCGCCTGAGAAGTGGCGCCAAGGGCGGTAAGCGCAAGAGGAAGAAGGCATGAGCGAGACGCGCCACGACCTGCAGAGCCTGCTGAGCCTGATGGCTGTACTGCGCGACGCCGAGCAGGGGTGCCCCTGGGATCTTGCTCAGGATTGGGATTCCATCGTGCCGCATACCCTCGAAGAGGCCTACGAGGTGGCCGATGCCATCGAGCGGCGCGCCTTCGACGAGTTGCCCGGCGAGCTTGGCGACCTGCTCTTCCAGGTGGTCTACTACAGTCAGTTCGCCGCCGAAGAGGGGCGCTTCGACTTCCACGACGTGGTGCACACGCTGACTGCCAAGATGTTGCGTCGCCATCCCCACGTCTTTCCCGACGGCACCCTGGCCTCGCGTCGTCCGCCCGGCGTGAACGCCGAGCAGGTCGAGACCCGTCAGGTGCATTCACGCTGGGAGGCGCTCAAGGCCACAGAGCGTGCCGAGCGTGCCAGCGATGCCGCCGATGATTCACGGCATGACGTTACCGCAGCGTCGGTGCTGGATGATGTGCCGACCACCCTGCCGGCGCTGTCGCGGGCCGCCAAGCTCTCCAAGCGCGCGGCTCGGGTCGGGTTCGACTGGCCCGATGCTCGCGGGGTGATCGCCAAGATCCGTGAGGAACTGGACGAGGTGGAGGAGGCCCTCGTCGATGGCGATGCCGACCACGCCGCCGAAGAGGTGGGCGACCTGCTGTTTGCCGTGACCAACCTGGCACGGTCTCTCAAGGCCGACCCCGAACAACGTTTGCGTGCCACCAACGCCAAGTTCGAGCGCCGCTTCCGCTACGTGGAAACCGCTCTCGGTGAATGCGGCGTACGGCTCCAGGACGTCGACCTGGACACCATGGAAAGATACTGGCAGCAGGCCAAGCAATTCGACATCCCGACTGCGACACCCTCGCGAGGAGAACGGCCATGAGCGACGACCTGCACGAATCGCTGCGCGACAACGTGCGCATCCTGGGCGACAGCCTGGGGCGCACCATTGCCGACGACCTGGGTTCCGGCTTCGTCGACCGTATCGAGACCATTCGTGGGCTGGCCAAGCAGGGCCGTCAGAGCGATGCCCAGAGCAGCCGTGAGCTGATCGACTACCTGCGCAAGCTGCCCGACCGCGACCTGTTGCCGGTGACCCGTGCCTTCAACCAGTTCCTCAACCTGGCCAACATCGCCGAGCAGCACTACCGTGCACGCTTTCGTCGCGTAGAGGATTACCGGCCCGGCAGTCAGCCGGTACTCGGCGAGCTGCTCGAGCGCGTACGCCGGGCAGGTCACCCTCCGCGCAAGCTGGTGGAGACGCTGGCCACCATGCGCGTCGAGCTGGTGCTCACCGCTCATCCCACCGAGGTCATTCGGCGCACTCTGATCCAGAAATACGATGCCATCGACGAGTGCCTGTCGGTCATCGAGTCCTCCGCCGACTATCCGGAGCGGGCCAGCCGTGCCCGCGGGCGCCTCGAAGAGCTGATCAGCCAAGCCTGGCATACCGACGAAATCCGCCACGAGCGTCCCACGCCGGTGGATGAGGCCAAGTGGGGCTTCGCGGTGATCGAGAACTCTCTGTGGCAAGCGGTGCCGGCCTTCCATCGCGATCTCGACAACCTGCTTCTGGAGATGGCCGGCGAACGTCTGCCGCTGGATGCCTCGCCGATCGTCTTCGCGTCCTGGATGGGCGGCGATCGCGACGGCAATCCCAACGTCACCGCAAAGGTCACCCGGGAAGTGCTGCTGCTGGGGCGCTGGATGGCGGCCGATCTCTACCTGCGCGACCTCGAGCAACTCAAGGCCGAACTCTCCATGTGGAAGGCCAACAGTGCGCTCAAGGCAGAGGCGGGCGACGTTGCCGAGCCCTACCGTGAGCTGCTCAAGCGCTTGCTGAGTCGTGTCGAGGCGACCCGCGACTGGGCCAAGGCCGAACTCGACGGCAACCCCTTCGAAGGCGGTCCGATCATCGAGACCCGCGATCAACTGTATGCGCCACTGCTGGCCTGCTACCGGTCGCTGTGCGACGTGGGTCTGGATACCATCGCCAACGGCGTGCTGCTCGACACCCTGCGTCGCGTGGCGGTATTCGGAGTGAGCCTGACCAAGCTCGATATTCGTCAGGAAGCGAGTCGCCACGCCCAGGTAATGGACGAGCTCACCGATGCCCTGGATCTCGGGCGCTACTGCGAATGGAGCGAGGAGCAGCGACAGGCCTTCCTGCTCGCCGAACTGGAGTCGCGCCGCCCGCTGATTCCGCGGCGCTGGGAATGCTCGGCGGAGACGCGCGAGGTGCTCGACACCTTCCGTGTCATCGCCGGCGAGCACTGCGAGGCGCTGGGCACCTATGTGATCTCCATGGCCGCCCAGCCCTCGGACGTGCTCGCCGTGGCGCTGCTGATGAAGGAAGTGGGTGGCGGGGTGACGCTGCCCATCGCGCCGCTCTTCGAAACCCTCGACGATCTCAACCGAGCCGCCGACGTCATCGACCGGCTGCTGGCGCTGCCCGGCTATCGAACCCTGGCTGGCGATCGCCAGGAGGTGATGATCGGCTACTCGGATTCGGCCAAGGATGCCGGCCAGCTGGCCGCCGCCTGGGCACAATACCGCGCCCAGGAACGGCTGGTTGACGTATGCCATCAGCACGGCGTGGGGCTGACGCTGTTCCACGGCCGCGGCGGAGCCGTGGGGCGCGGCGGTGGCCCGGCCCACGCGGCCATCCTCTCCCAGCCGCCGGGCTCGGTGAACGGCAGCCTGCGGGTCACCGAGCAGGGCGAGATGATCCGCTTCAAGTTCGGCCAGCCCGACATCGCTCTGCGCTCCATGGAGATCTATGCCTGTGCGGTGCTGGAGGCGACGCTCCTGCCGCCGCCGGCCCCCGAACCGCACTGGCGCGAGGAGATGGATCGCCTGGCCGAGATCGCCCATCGCGCCTACGTGGGCGTGGTGCGCGAGGATCCGGACTTCGTGCCCTATTTCCGCGCCGTTACGCCGGAAGGGGCGC
The DNA here is from genome assembly GCA_051749645.1 of Pseudomonadota bacterium. GTDB lineage: Bacteria > Pseudomonadota > Gammaproteobacteria > Pseudomonadales > Halomonadaceae > Halomonas. Next base: position 24,393 of record JBNJIT010000003.1, on the reverse strand, counting down.
TGGGGCGGTTGCCGCTGGGTTCGCGGCCCACCAAACGGCGCCAGGACGGCGGTGTGGAGACGCTGCGTGCCATTCCCTGGATCTTTGCCTGGACGCAGATTCGCCTGATGCTGCCGGCCTGGCTGGGTAGCGGCGAGGCATTTACCACGCGCGTCGCCGAAGAAGGCGGACTCGAGGTACTGCGCGAGATGCGTGACCGCTGGCCTTTCTTCGGCACCTATCTGGACATGCTCGAGATGTTGCTGGCCAAGGCCGACGTGGGCATCGCCGCCTATTACGAGCGGCGTCTGGTCGACGAGCCGGCCCTGAAGGCGCTGGGAGAATCGCTACGCGAGCGATTCACGCGTCTGGAGGGGGTGGTGCTGGACATTCTCGACCAAGAAGTGCTGCTCGAGCAGACCCCGCTGATTCGTCAGGCCATCGAAGTGCGCAACCCCTACATCGATCCGTTGCACGGCCTGCAGGCTGAGCTGTTGCAGCGCAACCGCGATGCTGACGGCGCGATCAGTGGCGAGCTCACGCGCGCCTTGATGGTGACCATGGCAGGGATCGCTGCGGGTCTGCGCAATACCGGCTGAGCCGAGCAAGAGGTAAGAAGGAAGAACCAAGAAGGAAGAGGCCTCTCTTCCTTCTTGAAAAGGTATCTAGAAAGGGATGTGCAGCGAGGCGGTCAACTGGTTCAAATGCTCCATGCTCTGCGCCTCGATCTCCTCGAACTCCACTCGGCCGCTGATGCTCGCGAAATCGAGGCGGGCGCCGAAACCGTGCACGCGCGAGGTGCCGGCAGTGGCCAGGCTCGCTGACTCGCCGCGCTCGAGCGGGTCGCCGTCCCATTCGGCGAAGCCGGTCTTGGCGTAGAGGCCGAGGTGACCGAGGCGCACGCCGGCCACCAGGCTACCGCCGACGCTGGTGGTGTTCATCAGCAGGTTTTCTCCTGCCATGGCGAGGGGCACCTCGTCGCTGGCGCGATAGGTCAGCTCCGCGCCCAGGTCGAAGTGCGGCAGGCGATAGGGTGAGTAGCCGGCGGTGAGCCGAAATCCCGACGTGTAACCATCAGCGGTGTTCAGGTCCGTACCCTGCACGACGACGCCATTGCCGAGTTGTGCGAGACGCGCCATGTCCTCACTGGCATAGACAGGCTCCTTGACGATGGGCGTCAACGACAACGCAGGTGATGCATCACCTGCAGCAGCCATTGGCGATAGCAAGGCAAGTGCCAGCGCTGTGGCGGCAGAAAAACCCGTTTTCATATCCCTGACCTCGAACAGGCGGATTAGCCTTGCCGCCGCCTGCCCGTTTTCGTTTTCGTCATTATCTCGTACAGCTTAGCAAGCCGATATTGGCCTCGCCAGTCCCGCGGTCAATGAAGCGGCCAATCAGCCGAGGCGGCTCAGCGCGTCGTCGAGTTCGACGAGATGGGGTATCGAGATACCATGGCGGCGCGCAGCATCGAGCAATGGGCCGAGGATCGCCGCGCGTTCGATGGGGCGGCCGGCCAGCACGTCCTGAAGCATGGAGGCACGATTGCGGGCCGTGGCTGAGACGACCCGCCACACCAGGTCGCTCCAGCCTTCGGGCGGTGAAGGAATTCGCTCGGCGGCCATGACCGCGCTGATCTCCGTGATCACGGATTCCACCAGCGGGCGGAAGGGGCAGTCGCGCAGTTGGCCGTTGCGGATGCGAAAGCGAGCCACCAGGGGATTGATGGCAGCGTTCACGGCGAGTTTATGCCATAGCCGTATGCGGATGTCGTCCACCGCCTTGGCCGGCAAGCCGGCGGCATCGAGGCGGCTTGCCAGTGCTTCGGCCAGCTTCCCGTGGCGGCCGTCGAGGGTGCCGAGGAAGGTGTGGCCGTGGCCGGCATGAATCGCCTGCTCGTCACTCTGTACATAGGCTCCTTCGGTGGTGGTGGCGCATAGCACCGGGCCGGCATGGAGCTCGCTGAGCCGTGGCTGGCAGGCGAAACCGTTCTGCCACAGTACCAGAGGGGTGCCGGTTGGCAGGTGCGGTACCAGGGCTCGATGGACCGCCTCGGCGGCGTAGGCCTTGGTGGTTAGGTGCACCATAGAAGGCGTTCCCATGGGCAGGGCATCCAGCCTGGCGGTGGCCAGTTGGCTCGTCAGAGTGTTGTCTTCCGGCGTGATCAGGGTCTGGCGCCCGGGCAGGGGGCGGCGACCGATCAGGATCACCGGCGTCGTCTCGGCCAGCCGCAGTCCGATCAGTCGCCCCAGGGCGCCGGGGCCGACGATCCAGTGGCTGGCATTCCAGTGGCTGGCATCCCAGTGGTGGTCCGGTTCCCTCATGGCTTGCTCCGGCGGCTCGACCGGCGGGAGCCACCCTTGCCAGCGCGCCGTGAAGGCGAGCCTCGGCGACGACGTGGCGGCGCCCCCTGAGGAGCGGCCTCGCCGCTTGCGCTGTGCAGCGCCTGCTGTAGACGACCGGCGTCGGCGGCGGCCAGCAGGGCACGTAGATCCTCGACCAGGGCGGTGAGAAAGGGTGTCGGATCGGCATCCTGCTCGGCGATGTCGACGAGTCGCTGTTCCCACAGTGCCGTGCGTTCGGGGCGACCCACTGCATCGGGCAGGGAGGCGATTAGCGCGCTGCCGAGTCGCGTGGCGCGCAGTGCCTTGCTGCGACGGACCAGGTAACCGCGGGCCACCAGGGTCTCGATGATGCCGGCGCGGGTCGCTTCGGTGCCCAGGCCGTCGCGCTCGCGCAGGGTGCGCTTCACTGCCGGGTCTTCCACGTAGCGGGCGATGTTCATCATCGCCTTGATCAGGCTGGCGTCGGTGAAGGGCTCCGGCGGTCGAGTCTCGCGATCCTCCACGCCCGCCTGGCTGACTCGGCATGCCTCGCCCTCGGTCAGCGGTGGCAGGGGCGGAGCTTCGTCGCGAGTGGTGAAGAGCGGCTTCCAGCCGGGTTCGAGTATCTCCTGTCCCTTGGCGCGGAAGCGTTCTCCCAGGACGGTGAACTCGGCCTTCACCTCGCGCACGGCGAGCGCCGGGTAGAACTGGGCGAGCACGTTGCGCGCGATCAAGCGGAAGACGTCGGCTTCGGCCTTGGCGAGGCGTGCGGTATCGGCCGGCTTTCCGGTGGGGGCCAGGGCGTGGTGGGCACCCACCTGCTTGTCGTTCCAGGCCTTGGAGCGCCGCGTGAAATCGGCACCGGCCAACCATCGGCGGAGGGTGTCGTCATGGCGGCAGGCACCTGCCAGCGTGGTGCTGGCGATGGCAAAATGCTCCTCGGGCAGATAGCGGCAGTCCGAGCGTGGGTAGGTGATCAACTGGTGGCGCTCGTAGAGGCGCTGGCAGATGTCGAGCACGGCCTGGGCGGAGAGCCCGAAGCGCCGGGCGGCATCGACCTGCAGCGCCGAAAGCGAGTAGGGCAGCGGGGCGGCCTGGCGCCGCTCACGAGACTCGAGCGAGGTCAGCCGTCCCGCGGCGCCAGGCAGTCGCTCGGCCAGAGCGGCGGCTGGTTCGCGCACCAGCAGGCGGCCCTGTTCGTCCAACGGGTGGGTCTCACCTGGCTGCCACCAGGCGCGCAACTCGCCGTTCGCCACGCTGAGGTCTACCCACAGCGTGTAGAAGGGGTAGGGTTCGAAGTCGCGGATCTCGGCATCGCGGCGTACCACCAGCCCCAGTACGGGTGTCTGCACGCGGCCTACCGAGAGCACGCCGTCGTGGCCGGCCTGGCGGCCAGTGAGCGTCCAGGCCCGGGTCAGATTGATGCCGTAGAGCCAGTCGGCCCGCGCACGCGATTCGGCAGCGCGGTAGAGCGGCTGATAGCGGGCGTTGTCCTCTAGCCGGGCGAGCGAGCGCTGCACTGCCGGGCGGTTCAGATCGCTGATCAGCAGCCGCGACACGGGGCCCTTCCAGCCGAGATATTCGATCACCTCCTGCACCAGCAACTGGCCTTCGCGGTCCGGGTCGCCAGCATGAACCACTTCGCGGGCCGTCTTGAGCAAGCGGCGGATCACCGCCAACTGGCCGCGTGCCTTGGGGCGCGGCACGAGGCGCCAGCGGTCGGGCAGGATAGGCAGGGTGTCGAGCCGCCACTGCTTGAGCGCAGGGTCATAACTGTCCGGGGGAGCCTGTTCCAGAAGATGGCCCAGACACCAGGTCACGGTGGTGTCGCCCACGGCCAGCGCACCCTCCTGTTGGCGGGGCGAGTCGGGCAGCGCGGCGGCGATGGCGCGGGCCAGGCTGGGCTTCTCGGCGATGATCAGGCGCATGGCGAATTCTTCGACGGAGACTTGTACATTCTTCCAGTATTCCCATCCTGCTGCCAGGTGTATGCTTTTCGATGTAATGTACAATCCTTGTATCATTAATGATGGAAAGCGCAATGCGTGAGCGTGGCAGGACCCGACGGCTGTTAGGTCTCGGTGCCCGAACCGGCGGTGCCCTGGTGCGGACGCGACTGGGCGGAGAGGCCGACTGGCGCACTCTCGGGGAAGCGCTGTTCGAGGGGCTCTCCGAGCTCAAGGGGCCGGCCATGAAACTCGCTCAGATCATGGCGCAGTGGGACGATTTGCTGCCAGAGGACCTGGCCGATGAGTTGTCGCGCCTGCAGCGACAGGCCGAACCGATGCCCTGGTCGGGGATCCGACGTACCCTTGTCGAGGCCTACAGCGATCTCGATGCGCGTTTCCGCGAGATCGAGGAGCGCCCCTTCGCCAGCGCTTCCATGGGTCAGGTGCACCGTGCGGTGACCCGTGACGGCGAGACGCTGGTGCTCAAGGTGCAGTACCCGGGCCTGGCCGAGGTGCTCGAGAGCGACCTGGTCCAGGTGCGTCGGCTGATGCGTCTGGGACGCTGGTTCAAGGTATCCCAGGCACGTCTCGATGCGCTCTTCGAGGAGTTGGCGACGAGCCTGCGTGGCGAGCTCGACTACCGTGCCGAAGCGCAAGCCCTGGCGCGTTATCGTCAGCGCTACGCTCGCTTCGAGAACCTGGTGATTCCCGAGCCGCTACTCGAGTACTGCACTGAGGGTGTGCTCGCCATGCGCTACGTGGCGGGGATGCCACTGCGCGAACTGGAAACGGCCGACGATACCTTGCGTCAGCGCCTGGCCACGACGCTCGCCGACTGGCTCACCGAAGAGCTCTTCACCCACGGCGAATTGCATGTCGACCCGCATGCCGGCAATTTCGCCGCCGACGATCGGGGACGCCTGGTGGTCTACGACCTGGGAGCGGTGATTGCCGTTCCCGAGGCTAGTCTGGTCGCAATGCTACGCCTGCTCGAAGCCACCCTGGATGGCGACCCCATGGCCATGGACAGTGCCCTGCTCAGCCTGGGAGGACGACAGGGTCAGGGGGCGCCGCTGGCACTCTACCGTGAGGCCGCCGATGCTGTGGCACCGCTCTTTGCTCCCGGTGAGCAGGATTTCGGCGACGTGCGGGTGCATCGTCGCCTGCGTGATCTGAGTCCCAAGGTATGGGCTGCCATGGACCGCCTGCAGCCGCCAGTGGACACTCTGCTGTTGTCACGTACCCTCAACGGCCACTACTGGAACCTGGTGCGCCTCGGTGCCCGCCTCGACATGCACGCGCGCAGTCGACCCTTGCTGAGCTGGGCACGGCGCCAGCAGGATGCTTGAACCTGCCCAGCATCGCGCCGGGCTGTTAGACTGTGCCGTTTTTGGATGGCGGAGAGTGCGATGCTGGCGGTATGGGTGGAACAGCTGCTGGGCTTTGCCACGGGTGCCCTGACGGCGATTCGCGAGGATGAGCACTACCCGACGCTGATGGCCTGGGCGCGCCGCCAGGGTGCTGCCCAGTTGGGCGGTGATCTGCCCCTGGCTCAGGCACTGGCGCCGGAGCTGTGGTCCCAAACTCCTCTCGAGCGCCTGGGGTTTGCCTGTGAGCCGCTGGCCCGCCCGGAACCCAACGAGCCCTGCTGGTGCGATTCCGGGCGCAAGACCAAGAACTGCTGTGGCGCGGTGACCCTGCCCGGTGAGGTGCCCGAGCAACTGATGTGGATGCTTTCCCTTCGCGACTGGACCGGCCCTACGTTCAAGGCGGCGCTGGCCAGCGGTCGTGCGCCGGCCCAGGCGCTGCTCGAAGCCGGGCTGATCGCTGCCGAAACCGGCCAGCGTGGCCGCGCCCAGCAGATTCTCGAAGCCCTCTTTCAGCGTGCCGACTGGTCGCGACTGCCCGAGCAGGCCGAGCCGGCCTTCGAGCTGCTCATCGACCTCTACCAGGAGCGAGGATTCACCCGCAAGCGCCAGGCGCTGCTCGATGAGGTGCTCGATCGCGGGCCACTGTTTCTGCGCGGGGTGGCGTTGGAGCGGCTGTGCCTGATGCATCTGGACGATGATGACCTGGACAGTGCCCGTGCCGCCTTCGTGCGTGCCCAGCAGGCGCTGCCCGATTCGCCGACCCTGGCCTACATCGAAGCGATGCTGCTGCTTCACGAGGGACATGAAAAAGAGGCCAGCGAACGTGCGCGCTTCTGGTTCCGTCGTCTGGCACGTCAGGGCGACCTCGACCTGGATCAGATGCAGTTTCTTTCCGATCTGGCCGACAACCCCGGTGCGACGCTCGCCGATCAACTGCTCAATGCCGAGGAAGATCTTGCCGAGCCGCTAGCGGCATTGCAGGGGTTGCTCGGCGAGTTGCCGCCGGCACCGGCGATTGATGTGCGCGTCAATGACGAGGGCGAACTCGAGTACCACACCAGCGCTCGAGAGGACACGCTGTTCGCTGCCTGGCAGGCGCATTTCATGGTGGCCGTGGATGAGGAGAGCGCCATGGGCTTCGAAGCCGATCCATGGCCCCAGGCCGGCGACTGGCTGCTAGAACTGTGCGCTCACCCCGAGTGGCTGGACGCCCCGCGTGTGGTGCAGTCCCTGGCGCTGGCGCTGACCAGCCGTTTCGGCAGCCTGCCGTGGATGTCTCCGAGCCTTTTCGAACCGCTGGCCGATCGTCTGGAACATTGGCTGGCTCAGGCCCGTGAGGCCGGCGATGGTCCCTTCCTGTGGGAGCGTGCCGACAATGCCGTGCTGCTGCGCACCGGTCTGGCGTTGGTGGTGGGGATGGAGCGCGGCGCCCGCGAGCGCTCCCGCCAACTGGCCGAACAGCTGTTGGCGTTGGATGACCAGGATAGCCTGGGATTGCAGGAGCTGGTGCTCGACCAGTTGTTGCGCGAAGGGCGTGATCGGGAGGCGCTGGCCATGACCGAGCGCTATCGCGATTCGGCCCCGGTACTCGGCCTGCTTATGGGGCGCGTACTGGCGCTGTTTCGCCTGGGGCGCCGCGACGAGGCGGCCGAGGCGCTGGCCGAGGTGGAACGCCACAATGCGCATGCCTTGGGAATGCTGTGTGCCGACAAGCCCCGATCGGTGGCCGCCGGCCCGGATGGGGCTGCCGAACCCGGCAGTCGTGCCGAGGCTTGGCAGTACCGCACCCTGATGCGCGACCAGTGGCGCACCACGCCGGAGGCGCTTGCCTGGCTGCGCGATCACCTCGATCGATGAGCGGCTCAGGCCGTGTGCGGCGTGGGGCGCGGTACCAGCGCGGGGTCACGGCTGACCCAGACTGCCAGCAAGATGGCGGGGATCCCCAGGGCGGAAGCGACCAGGAAGAACAGCGCATACCCTTCTGCCGCCACCACCAGGCCGCCGAATCCGCTCAGGAACTTGCCCGGCAGCGTCATCAGCGACGAGAAGAGCGCGTATTGAGTGGCGGTGTAGGCCCGCGAGGTGAGGCTCGACAGAAAAGCGATGAACACGGCGCTGGCCAGGCCGTTGGCCAGGTTGTCCCCGATGATCGTCGCCACCAGGAAGGGCAGGCTCTCGCCGGCCAGCGCCAGAGCGGTGAACAGCAGGTTGGTGAGCGTGGCCGCGATGGCGCCCAGCACCAGGATGGGCCCGATACCGTAGCGTGCCACCAGCAGCCCGCCGAGGATGCCGCCGCCGATGCTCATGGCGATGCCGAACACGTTGGTGACGTTGGCAATGGTAGCCAGTGAAAAACCCAGATCGATGTAGAGCGGATTGGCCATGGAGGCCATGGCCAGGTCGCTGATGCGGAATACCGCAATGAACAGCAGCAGCCACAGCGCCTTCTGGCGGTGGCGGGTGAAGAAGTCGGTGAAAGGGCACACCACCGCACCGATCAGCCAGGCTCCCAGTCGGCGCAATGGCTTGGGCCGGCCGCGGCTTTTCCGCACGAAGGCGCGCACACGCGGCTCATGGATCAACTGAGTGGTCAACGACAGCCGCGGGGGTTCGGGGCGTACCAGCGCCGTGATCATGCCCACCCCAACCAGTGCGGCCATGGTCAGGTAGGCCGCTTCCCAGGAGAGCCACGAGGCCACGTAGAGCGCCCCCGCGCCGGCCGCCAGCAGCCCGCCCCGGTAGCCGATGATATAGGTCGAGGCCATCGCCGCCTGGACATCATCCGGCGCCGACTCGATGCGAAAGGCGTCGATGGCGATGTCCTGGGTCGCCGAGCCGAAAGCCACCAGCAGAGCGCACAGAGCGACCAGCGGCAGGTGGCCAGCGGGGTCGATGCTCGCCAGTCCCACCAGGCCGGCAGCGATCATCACCTGGGCCAGCAGCATCCAGCCGCGTCGTTGGCCGAGGGCGCGAGTGAGCAGCGGCAGTGCCAGTCGGTCCACCACGGGTGCCCAGAAGAACTTGATCGAGTAGAGAATGCCGATCCACGAGAAGAAACCGATGGCGGCCACCTCCACCCCATCGCTGCGTAGCCAGGCGGAAAGGGTCGAAAACACCAGCAGGAAGGGCAGGCCTGCCGAGAAGCCCAGGAACAGCATGGTAATGACAGGGGCACGCAGGTAGATGGCCAGAGCGGCTCGCCAGCTGCGCTGGGCGATGGGAGAGGTCATGTCGGGGCAAGGCTCCCGGCAGCGGGTGGCGACAGCAGCCACCCGCTGCCTATCATCGATGGTAGACTGTCGCCGCGCCTGGAACCGACATCCATCGCGCGCGGCAGAGAACTGCAGCGACGGATTGTTGCAGAGCGCCGCGAGTGATACCAGCCGAAAGGATAGCCATGAGCGACCCTGACGATTCACACGCCGCGGCCGTGCCGCACTGGTATGCGATTCAGTGCAAGGGCGGAGAGTCCTTCCGCGCCAGCGAGCATCTGGTCAATCAGGGCTTCGAGATCTTTCATCCGGTGTTCGAAGTTCAGAAGAAGCGACGCGGCAAGCTCCAGTGGGTGTGCGAACCGCTGTTTCCTTACTATCTCTTCATTCGGCTCGATCGGGTGGCCAGCAACTGGCGGCCGATTCGTTCCACTCGTGGGGTGCTCAAGATCGTCAGTTTCGGCAACCAGCCGCTGCCGGTGGATGAGGCGCTGGTCGAGACATTGCGCGATCATGCCAGTGCGGCCCAGGATGCTTCGGCCAACGTCTACTTCCGGGCCGGCGAGACGGTCGAGATCACCGAAGGACCGTTCAAGGATCTGAGTGCCGTTTTTGCCACTCACCGGGGTGAGGCGCGCGCCATCGTGCTGCTCGACCTGCTGCACCGCCGGCAGCGCCTGGAGATGCCCGTATCCCATCTACGCCGTCAGGAGTGATGCGACTCGCTCCTCATGCCCACTCGCGACCGGAGAATTTTCATGATGATCGCCCCACAGCGGGTCGTCAGCCTGCACTACGTACTCAGCGATAGCCATGGCCACGTGCTCGACGATTCACAACGCCGCCAGCAGCCTCTGGAGTATCTGCATGGCCACGACAACATCCTGCCCGGGCTGGAGCGTGCGCTGAACGGCAAGGAGATAGGGGCCTCGGTCGATGTGATCCTTTCCCCTGCCGAGGCGTATGGTGAGCGTGATGAGGCGCTGGTGCGCGAGGTCGGTCGTGATGCCTTTCCGGTCGAGGATCTAACGCCCGGTATGCGCTTCCAGACGCCAGGAGACGACGGCCCCGAGGTCGTCACCGTACTCGACGTCTTCGACGAGCGGATACGCATCGATACCAACCACCCGCTGGCCGGCCAGTCCCTGCACTATCGTCTCGAGGTGCTCGACGTACGTGGAGCCACTCGTGCCGAGCTTGCCCAGGGCCATCCCCTTCCCCCCGATGTCGAGCCATCCCAGGTCGAGGACCGCAAGGCGCCCTGAGGCCGCAATGCCTTGAAAACTGACCTGTATCAAGTTTGCGGCTAGCAGCCAATGTGTGGACCCACTGAATTGACTCAGGTCAGTTTTCTTCCCGCGCTGCCGGGCTACAGTTCCCTCAACACATCGCGAGACGGGGGAACCGCACCATGTACTGGGATGACGCCGTAATCTTTGGTTTGGTCACCGTCGGAATGATGATCGCTTTCATGGCTGGCTGGATTGGCTTCGTGATTCGTGACCACCAGCGCAAGAAGCGCCACTGAATCCAGCAGCACACCAAGTCGTCAGGGGAGGGGGGATTTTCCCCCCAGTGTAGCCGACCCATTTGGGTCGGCTTTTTTTTCTTGCTGGTATAGACTCGTCGCAAAACGTCATAACGATCCACGACGCAAGGAACCCTCACTCATGCTGGCATGGTCGATATTGCGTTGCACTGCCCTGGCGGGGCTGGTTCTCGTCGGGATGATGTCGATGACATCCGTTGCGGTGGCCGGTCCCGATGAGTTGATATTGCGCCAGGATGGCCAAGAAACCCGGCTATCCATCTCAGCGCTGCGCGACCAGGCCGACGAGAGCTTCACCCTTTACGACCCTTTCGAAGCCGAAGACGTCACGATGCGCGGCGTGGCATTTCGCGACTTTCTCGTCGAGCACTTCGGTGAAGTGCCCGAGGCGCTCGCTTTCGAGGCGTGGGACGAGTATCGGGTGACTCTCGAGGGCTGGGACGATCCCGATTGGGTACTGGTCACCCATCAGAACGGTGAGCCCTTGACGCTGCGAGACCGCGGCCCGCTTCGTCTGGTGGAACGTGACTATGGCGATCGCGATCCCGAGAACCTGCGTGCCTTCAACGATTGGATTTGGATGATCCGCAGCATCGAGGCGGTTCCGTGACAATGCCTCGACCCTGGCGGCGTCATGCCGGCTGGCTGTGGCTCAGTCTGATGAGCTTCACCACGCTGTTGATCCTCATCACCTACGAGACGCGCTGGGTCTACCCTGAAATTCATGCGTACTTCAGCCAGACCGGGAATCTTACCGGGCAGCAGCTTGCCACTCGTTCACGCGGTTACCTGCAGGAGGGGCTTGGCGTGTTGCTGGAAGCCCCTGACGATGAAGCGGCACGCGAACAGGCCGCCTTCCGCGTGGACCTGGCCTACAGCCTCTTCGATATCGGTCTCTATCGTCGGGAGTACGCCTGCACCGAACCGAGCTTGAGCTCTCTGGAGACGCTGAGCAACCGGCTGTCCGACGGCGACGTTCTGACGAGCGCTGAGCTCAACCGCCATCTGCTGGGGCCGATCGGGTGCCTCACCGAGATCGAGATGGATCAGCTCGACCGGCGCAGTGCGGTGACCAGCGCCTTCGTCGAAGACACGCGACGCCACCAGGGAGTGGTGCTGGGCGGCAGCCTGGTGATCTTTCTCATGGGGCTGGTCTTCTGGTGGATGCACGAACGCCAGCGGCGCCATGCCGAACGTGCGACCCGCGAGAGCCTGCGCTGGATGGGGCGTGCCCTGCGCGATCCGCTGACCGGTGTCGGTAACCGCAGCGCCTTGCAAGAAGACGTACTTGCCAAGGCCGGCCAGGCCATGAGTCTGATGCTGATCGATATCGACTACTTCAAGCAGTACAACGATACGCTCGGCCACCCCGATGGCGACCAGTTATTGCGTCGCCTGGCGCTGCTCATCGATGAGTCGCTGGCGGGACAGGCGCGCCTCTATCGCATGGGAGGCGACGAATTTGCGGCGCTTTTGCCTTGCCAGGATAGCTGCGGTCTGGCCCGGCGATGCGAGGAGATCACCGAACGCCTGCGTGAGGCGGCGATTGCACATCCGGGGCACCCCGAAAACCGCTACGTGACCCTCAGCATCGGTGCGGCCTGCTTCATCGCGGGAGAAGCCGGGTTCACCGCTGGCTATGCAGCGGCCGACCGCGCGCTCTATCGCGTCAAGGAGCACGGCCGCAACGGCTGGGAGGCGATTGAGGGCGAGGCAACCGTGGCCAACCGGGTCGACGAGAGTCAGGCCTGATTGGCCGTGCTCAGCGCACGGTCACTTGGTTAACGGAACTGGCCACACGCCAGTGGCGCTGCCAGGCGCTCAGCACTCGTTCGGGATACCAGGTTTCGCCCAGGCTGCCGTTGTAGCGGGCCAGCGCCCGGGTGAGATCGCCGCGCTCCACGGCCAGATAGTGGGCGAGAATCGTGCACCCGTAGCGCAGGTTGCGCCAAGAGTGTTTGAGGTCGTCGGCCGGCAGGCCCAGTTCACGGATCCAGAACGGCATGATCTGCATCAGCCCCACGGCGCCGGCCGAAGAGACGGCATCGGCACGAAAGGCGCTCTCGACCTCGATCACCGCCAGCACCAGTTCCGGCGCCAGGCCGGCAAGCCTGGCTTCCTGGTAGAGTCGCTGGAGCAGCTCGCGACGCTGCTCGCCATCGGCGATGAAGCGTGCCAGGCGCGGTTCCATGGCACTGATCCACTGTCGGGCGGCCCAGATTTCCAGCGGGGCAGGCCCCGCACGTTGCAGATCGTCCAGGGTCTCGCGCAGCAACGCCGGACGTTCCGCAGCGGCGAGGGTCTCAGCGGGTGCGGAGAGCTGGCCCACCGTCTCGGCGCCGGCGGGCAGCGGCAGGCAGGCCATCGTTACCAGGGCGATGACCTGCCTGACATCACCGCTTGATCGTCTCGCCAAGGAACTCAAGGATCTGCTCGGCCGGCACCATGGTGGCGTCGCTGTCACGACGCCCCTTGTATTCCAGCTCGCCTTTGTCGAGGCTGCGATCGCCCACTACCAGGCGGTGGGGAATGCCCATCAGTTCCTGGTCGGCGAACTTCACGCCCGGGCGCAGGTCGCGGTCGTCGAGAAGCACCTCGTAGCCGGCCTGGGTCAGTCTCCGGTAGAGCGCTTCGGATTCCTCGCGCACGCGCTGCGACTTGTGGGCGTTCATCGGCACCAGGGCGATATGGAAGGGCGCGATGGCGTCGGGCCAGATGATGCCGGCGTCGTCGTGGTTCTGCTCGATGGCGGCGGCCACCACACGGCTCACGCCGATGCCGTAGCAACCCATCCAGGGATGCACGGCGCGCCCCTCGTCGCCCAGTACGGAGGCATTCATCGCCTCGGAGTACTTCTTGCCCAGTTGGAAGACGTGGCCCACCTCGATGCCGCGCTTGATGGAAAGCGTGCCCTTGCCGTCCGGCGAGGGGTCGCCCTCCACCACGTTGCGCAGGTCGGCCACCCTGGGCAGCGGCACGTCGCGCTCCCAGTTGATGCCGAAGTAGTGCTTGCCGTCGACGTTGGCGCCAGCGCCGAAATCGCTCATCAGCGCCACGCTGCGGTCGATGACGAGCGGCATGTCGAGGTTCACCGGACCCAGTGAGCCGGGGCCGGCGCCGACCGCCGCGCGGATCTCCTCTTCGCTGGCCATGGTCAGCGGCGCGGCCACCTCGGGCTGGTTCTCGGCCTTGATCTCGTTGAGCTCGTGGTCGCCGCGTACCAGCAGGGCGATCAAGCCACCTTCGGCGCCATGTACCATCAGCGTCTTGAGGGTCTTCTCGATGGGCAGACCGTGCTGCTCCACCAGGGTGGCGATGGTGCGGGCGTTGGGCGTGTCGACCAGGCGCAGCTCTTCGCTTGGTGCAGGGCGCTGGGGCGTGGCATCGAGCGGCGCGGGCAGTGCCTCGGCCTTCTCGATGTTGGCGGCGTAGTCGGACTCCGTGGAGAAGACGATGGCGTCCTCGCCGGAATCGGCCAGCACCTGAAATTCGTGGGAGCCGGTACCGCCGATGTCGCCGTTGTCGGCTTCGACGGCGCGAAAGTCGAGGCCCAGGCGGGTGAATATGCGCATGTAGGCGTCATACATCGTCTGGTACGAGCGCTGCAGCCCGGCCTGGTCGACATCGAACGAGTAGGCGTCCTTCATGATGAATTCGCGCGCGCGCATCACGCCGAAACGCGGGCGGGTCTCGTCGCGGAACTTGGTCTGGATCTGGTAGAAGTTGGACGGCAGCTGCTTATAGGAGCGAATCTCGTTGCGCACCAGGTCGGTGATCACTTCCTCGTGGGTGGGACCGACGCAGTAGTCGCGCTCGTGGCGGTCCTTGAGGCGCAGCAGCAGGTTGCCGTACTGGTCCCAGCGACCGGATTCCTGCCACAGCTCGGCGGGCTGCACCGCCGGCATCAGCACCTCCTGGGCGCCGGCACGGTCCATCTCCTCGCGCACGATGCGCTCCACCTTGCGCAGGGTCTTCAGGCCCACCGGCAGCCAGGTGTATAACCCGGAGGTGAGGCGGCGGATCATCCCGGCGCGCAGCATCAGCTGGTGGCTGACGATTTCGGCGTCGGCGGGCGTTTCCTTGAGAGTGGCGATCAGCAGTTGAGTGGCGCGCATGGGTCCGGCGGTTCCTTGAGCTCTTCGAACGGGAGGGGCCGCGAGTCGGCCGCAATGACCCCGCATTGTACGGCCAAGCGCAGGGCGCGGCAAAAGCCGGGAGTGCCACGGAGTCGTCCCGCCGGCGCCTGTGACCCCGATGCTTCGGAGTGACGGTCAGTAGGCCAGCAGCCGCCGCAGTGCCAGCCCCAGCAGCAGGGCGCAGGTGACGCTGAGTAGAGTGCCCAGCAGCACGTACTCGGTGAGTTTGCGGTCCTGTGCCTCGCGAAGGTCGCCGAAGCGTAGCACCGACTTGGCGACGAGCAGAAACCCTACCGCGGCGAGCTGGTCGAGCAGCGCCAGGGTCAGCACCAGGGCGCGCTCCAGCATGCCGATGCGCGCCCCCGCCTGGGCCAGGGTGCCCGGTGCGGCGAGCTGTCCGCTCCAGCGTCCCATCGCCAGCGCGATGGCGAAGGCAGCGGGGCGGGTCACGAGGAGGTAGGCCGTCGTTATTCCCAGCACCTCGGGCGAGACGAGCCAGTCGGTGGCGGCGAAGAGTGGTCGAGCGCTGCCCAGCCAGGCTAGCCATACCCCTACCAGCACCAGCCAGTGCAGCGCCTGGTCCAGCAGGAACCAGCCTAGGCGGCCTGCGGGCAGGTGCGCCTTGGCCAGGTCGATCAGCCAGTGGCTGACGATCACCGCCATGGCGCCACTCAGCGCCGCGAGCAGGCCGGGCGCGTGGGCCATGGCCAGGCCGGCGACGGCAAGTACGCTGAGGGTCAGTGCACCATGCACCAGCACGTGATGGACGAGATGGCGCGAGCGATGCCGATGGTGCTGGCGATCCTCGACCCAGGCGAGCGGTTGCAGCAGGAAGTCGCCGGCCAGGTGGGCGAGCAGCAGCGCCAGCAGTACGGAGAGATCGTCGGCATTCATGAGCGGCCCTCCCGGTCGGCGAGGCGTTGGTTCAGGTAAGCGAGAGTATCGGCGAGCAGCGGCCAGCGTGCCGCGCGCAACCGCTTGTGCACGCTGGGCTGGCGGATGCCGAGGCGTTCGGCCAGCGCCTGCTGTGAGTACTCCCGCTCCAGGCTCAGCCGCACCACCTCCGCCGAATAGGTGGACCAGCCCGCCACGAGGTCGTCGAGGTAGCGGACGAGCAGTTCCAGGCAGCCGTCGTCGGGCTCGTCGAGCAGTGTCAGCGACATTCGCGCCGCTCCCTCGGCCAGCGCATCAAGGCCCTGCCCGGAGTGCACGAAGGGGGCGTCGTCGGCGTTGGTGAGGCGCCGTTCGCCGTTCCAGCGCGATGCGCCCACCGCCACGGCAAGGCGTGCGTCCCAGCGCTGCTCGGGATCGGAGTGCTCGATCAGGGCGGCGCGCAGGGCAATGGCCACCGTCATGGCCGGGCGCGCGTCGGGCAGGGCCAGTTGGAAGGCGTCGCCGCGGAAGCGTTCGGCACGGCCGCCGTGGAGGGTAGCCAGCGCTGCCAGCGTATCGTCCAACAGACGGTAGAGACGGGGGCGTTCCTGCACCTGGCGGGAGTCGATCACATCGCCCGTCAGCACGGCAATTCGTTGAGGCATGGCGGTCGCAGGCTCCGTTAGCGAGAGCCTCTCAGCATAGCCATTTCAAGCTATTTTTCCAGTAAATAGCCTTTAAGGGCTATAAAAAATCAATATTGCCGGAAAGAGCTATTTGGCAAGCTCGCTCATGGCCCTCTCGAGACCTTCGAGGTTCATCGGATACATGCGGTCGTCGATCAACTGCCGGATCAGCTGGGTGGAGTGGGTGAACTCCCAGGCGCGCGGTGGCATGGGGTTGAGCCAGGCCAGCCGCGGGAAGGTGTCGACCAGCCGTTTCAGCCACACGGCGCCGGCCTCGTCGTTGAAGTGTTCGACGCTGCCGCCGGGGTGGGTGATCTCATAGGGTGACATGGCAGCGTCGCCGACGATCACCACCTGGTAGTCGGCGCCGTAGGTATGCAGCACGTCCAGAGTCGGAATGCGCTCCTGGTAGCGGCGAGCGTTGTCGCGCCACAGCCCCTCATAGAGGCAGTTGTGGAAGTAGTAGGGTTCCAGGTGCTTGAACTCCGCCCGCGCCGCCGAGAAGAGCTCTTCGCAGGTGCGGATGTGGTCGTCCATGGAGCCGCCCACGTCGAGCAGCAGCAGCACCTTCACGGCGTTGTGGCGCTCGGGGCGCATCTGCACGTTGAGCAGCCCGGCGTCGCGGGCCGTCTCGCGGATGGTGGCGTCGACGTCGAACTCCTCCGCCGCCCCCTGACGGGCGAACTTGCGGAGCCGGCGCAGAGCCATTTTGATGTTGCGCGTGCCGAGCTCGAGGCTGTCGTCGTAGTCGCGGAAGCGGCGTTCGTCCCACACCTTCACCGCACGGCGGTGTCGAGAGCCCTCCTGGCCAATGCGGATGCCCTCGGGGTTGTAGCCGTAGGCGCCGAAGGGACTGGTGCCGCCGGTGCCGATCCACTTGTTGCCGCCAGCGTGGCGCTTCTTCTGCTCCTCGAGGCGCTGCTTGAAGGTGTCGATCAGTTTCTCGAGTCCGCCCAGGGATTCGATCTGCGCTTTCTCTTCATCAGAGAGCTGCTTCTCGAACTCGCGGCGCAGCCAGTCATCGGGGATCAGTGCCTCGATGGCGGCGTCGAGGCTTTCCAGCCCCTCGAACCAGGCGGCGAAGGCGCGATCGAAGCGATCGAAGTGGCGCTCGTCCTTGACCATCACGGTACGGGCGATCCGGTAGAACGCCTCCATGTCGGCGAAGACCACGCCGCGATCCACTACGGCGTGGAGGTCGAGCAGTTCGCGCAGCGATACCGGCACGCCATGGCGCTTAAGGGTCTCGAACAGGCCGATGAACATGGCTTATCTGCTTTTCCTACGCATCATGAACGCCAGCCGCTCGAGCAACTGGGTGTCCTGTTCGTTCTTCACCAGGGCGCCGGCCAGCGGCGGAATCGCCTTCGCCGGGTCGCGCTGGTAGAGCGCCTCTCGGGCCAGGTCGTCGGCCATCAACAGCTTCAGCCAGTCGACCAGCTCCGAGGTGGAGGGCTTCTTCTTGAGGCCGGGGGCCTGGCGCAGGTCGAAGAACACTTCCAGCGCCTCGCCGACGAGCTTGGGCGCGATCTCAGGGAAGTGCACGTCGACGATGGCCTGCATCGTCTCGCGGTCGGGGAACTCGATGTAGTGGAAGAAGCAGCGGCGCAGGAAGGCGTCGGGCAGCTCCTTCTCGTTGTTGGAGGTGATGACGATGATCGGCCGATGGCGGGCGCGGACGGTCTCGCCGGTCTCGTAGACATGGAACTCCATGCGATCCAGCTCCTGGAGCAGGTCGTTGGGGAATTCGATGTCCGCCTTGTCGATCTCGTCGATCAAGAGCACCACGCGCTCATCGGTAGTGAAAGCCTCCCACAGCTTGCCGGGCCTGATGTAGTTGGCGACGTTCTCCACGCCCTCGATGCCGAGCTGGGAGTCGCGCAGGCGGCTCACCGCATCGTACTCGTAGAGCCCCTGGGCCGCCTTGGTGGAGGACTTGATGTGCCAGGTGATCAAGCGGGTGCCGAGCGAGCCAGCCAACTCCTCGGCGAGCAGCGTCTTGCCGGTGCCCGGCTCGCCCTTGATCAGCAGCGGGCGTTCCAGCGTCACGGCGGCGTTCACCGCCTGCTTCAGGGCCTCGGTGGCCACGTAGGTGGAAGTGGAAGTAAATGCCATGGGGTCGTGCCTCGGCTGGGGAAACACTGCACAAATGTCTGCGCGGGCGAATCGCTTCGTTGCGCGCTGCTCGACATTCTCACCTAGTACCGCATAGGCTCCGGTGTCTGCGCTGCGGGCGCCTTGCGCTTCATCCCGCTCGCCGATTTGTTCAGCGTTTCCCTGAATCGTCGGGAAAGGTTCGCAATCAAACGAGTGTACGGAAGGGCGGGGGTGGGGACAAATTCGGCCCGGTGACAAGTAGACAGATACACTAGCCACGGAGAGTCTTGATGTCGACTTGATGACTGGAAGGAAAAAGCTGTGGTGCAAAACCTCTTCGCGTCGATTCCCCTCTCCCAGGCGGCGGAGCAGTTCGATGAGCTGGTGGGCGGCCAGGACGTGCGCATCGAGCGCATCGTCTCGTACGGCCACGCCTCACCGGCGCAGGGTTGGTACGACCAGCCGCAGCACGAGTGGGTGGTGGTGCTGCAGGGGCGGGCGGTGCTCGCCTTCGAGCAGGGTGACGACGTGGCGCTCGCGCCGGGCGATCACCTGACCATCCCGGCGCACTGCCGGCATCGCGTCGCGTGGACGGCCCCGCAGCAGGCGACCGTCTGGCTGGCGGTGCACTACTCCTGAGGGGGGCGGTAGGCCTCCACCAGGGTGGCCGGGTCGTGCTCGGCGTGGCCATGGCTGGCGTGGGCGCGCATCAACTGGGCCGCCAGCCCGCTCATGGGCGTGGCGCTGCCGGCTCGCTGGCTCTGGGCCACCGCCATGTCGAGATCTTTGAGCAGGGTGCGCAGGTGCCAGGGAGGCTTTTCGAAGTCGCTCGCCGCCATGCGGGGAGCCAGGATCTGGAAAGGCCTGGAGTCGGCATGGCCGCCGGAGAGCGCCTCGGTGAGCCGCCCGGCATCCACGCCGCTGACCTCGGCGAGCGCCACCATCTCGGCGATCACCGCCGCCTGGCAGCCGACGATCATCTGGTTGCACACCTTGGTCACCTGGCCGCTGCCCACCGGGCCCATGTGCGTCAGCCGTGCAGACATCGGCTCGACCAGGGCCCGGATGGCGTCGATATCCTCCGTATCGCCGCCGGCCATCATCACCAGCGTGCCGCTCTCGGCCCCTGCCACGCCGCCGGAGACGGGGCAGTCGACCCAGCGCATGCCGCATTCGCTCGCCAGCCATTCGGCGTAGTCGCGGGTGGCGGCCGGGTCGCTGCTGGAGAAGTCGATCAGCCGCTGCCCGCTCCGGCCGTACTGCGCCACGCCGCCTTCGCCGAACACCACCGACTCCACCGCGGCGGTATTGGCCAGGCACAGCATCACCACGTCGACGTTTTCCACCAGCTCGCCGATGGAGCCTGCCACCTTGGCTCCCGCCTCGCGTAGCGCTTCGGTCTTCTCGGGCGAGCGATTCCACACGGTCACGTCGAAATTGGCGGACAGCAGGCAGCGGTTCATGGGATCGCCCATCAAACCGATACCGATGAAACCGAGGCGAGGGGTCGTCATGGGAAGTCTCCAGCAACGGTGGAAAACCTCAGCATGCGCGATGGAAGGGTTTTCCAGCAAGTTGCCGCATTCTTCGGGGTACTGCGGGCGTATGCCGCCGAGCAAGGCAACCTGCACATGGGGGCTTCCGTGACGAGGCGGGCAGGGTGGCGTCGGTGCGGCAGTCTTTTGCGCCAAGGTAGTGCATCCATCGGAAAAATGCCGATTGATGGTGCGGTGCAGCGTGGTAGGATAGAAAGCAACAGCAAAGCCTTGGCGCTAGTTGTTGTTCAAGGCTTTGAATCAAAAGGATTGTTCTGTTTTTGGCCTGAATATCGCTTTGTTCTTGGTAAGCGAACAAGCGGTGGGAGGCGAATCGCCTCCTGACCTACATCGCCACCGGGTGGCGATATACCGAGTGAGCTGGCGTGCTCCTACTGGTCCCCTTCGGGGGACCTTTTTTATGTGTCGTACAGGGAGCAGCCTCGTTCACAGCGGTGAGAGAGACAATGCGACCTTGGTCGGTGCGCTACTCAAATGGGCGTCGATGCCGCCGACTGGGAAGCCGCGTGCGGGCCGAACTGCAGCTCGGCAAAGTGGCGGTAGAGGGGGCTGCGCTCGAGGAGTTCCGTATGGCTGCCGCTGGCAACGAGACGTCCCTGGTCGAGCACGATCAGCCGGTCGGCTGCCATGACGGTGGCCAGGCGGTGGGCGATCACCAGACTGGTACGGCCGCTCATCAGGCGGTCGAGCGCTTGCTGGACCTGACGCTCGCTTTCGGCATCCAGCGCGCTGGTGGCTTCGTCGAGCAGCAGCACACGGGGGTTCTTGAGCAGGGCGCGGGCGATGGCGAGCCGTTGTCTCTGGCCGCCGGAAAGCTGTACGCCGCCGGGGCCGAGCGGGCTGTCCAGGCCACGGGGGAGGGCATCGATGAAGGAAAGGGCATTGGCATCGCGGGCTGCTTTTCGCAAGTCGCCTGGCATCGCCTGGGGATTGCCGTAGCGTAGATTCTCGGCCACGGTGCCGGTGAACAGCATCGGCTCCTGTGCGACCAGGCCCATGGATTTGCGCAGGGCGCGCGGGTCGAGGTCGCGCAGGTCGATATCGTCCAGGCGAATGCGACCGCAGTCCGGATCGTAAAAACGCAGCAGCAGGGCGAGCAGCGTGCTCTTGCCGGCGCCCGAAGGGCCCACCAGAGCTACCCGCTCCCCCGGCTGGATGCTCAGGTCGAAGGTTTCCAGGGCCGGTTCTTCACGGCTCGGATAGGTGTAACTCACCGACTCGAAAACGATCTTTCCGGCCAACGGCGATGGGAGGGCCATGGGGTTGGGTGGAGCGACGATGTCAGGCTGGACGTCGAGCAGCTCGAACAGGCGCTCAGCTGCACCGGCGGCACGCTGCACGTCGCCGGCCACTTCGGCCAAGGTGGCCACGGCACCGGCGGCGAGTACGGCGTAGAAGATGAAGGCCGACAGTTCGCCGGCTGTCATGCGGCCGGCAAGCACTGCCTCGCCGCCTTGCCACAGCATCACCCCCACGGCGAGGAATACCGCGAGCATGGCGATGCCGGTGAGCCAGGCCCGCTGACGGGTGCGCGCCACGGCCGTATTGAAGGCTTCCTCGACCCGGGCACCGTAGTCGTGGCGGTCTTCGCTTTCATGCGTGAACGCCTGCACGGTGCGTATGCCAGTGAGCGCCTCGCCGGCGTAGCGGCCGAGTTCGGCCACGCGGTCTTGGCTCGAGCGCGACAGCCGGCGTACGCGGCGACCGAACCACAGAATCGGTAGTACGGTCACCGGGATGCCCAGCAACACCAGTGTCGAGAGCCAGGGTTGGGTGATGAGCATCAGTGCCGAAGCGCCCATGAGCATCACCAGGTTGCGTAGCGCCAGCGAGATCGATGAGCCGAACAGCGTTTGCAGCACGCTGGTGTCGGCGGTGAGGCGCGAGGCGATCTCCCCGGGCCCCTGGGCCGAGACGCTGGCGTGCTCGAAGAAGCCGGGCTCGAGCTCGAGCAGGTGATCGAAGACCCGTCGACGCAGATCGGCGGCGAGACGCTCACCGATCCAGGTGACCAGGTAGTAGCGCAGCGCCGAGGCGCCGGCGAGCAGGCCCACCACCCCGAGCATGAGCGACAGGGTTTGGGCAAGCCCGCCTCGGTCCCGAGCGAGAAAGCCCTGGTCGATCATCAGCCGCAGTCCCTGGCCCAGCAGCAGCACGCTGGCAGCCGCTATCAACAGCGCCAGCGCCGCCACGACCAGGCGCACGCGGTACGGACGCAACGAACGGATCAAACGCAGGAGAATACGCGGGTCGGGGTGGGGCATTTCAACTGGCCGAAGCGGTGGAAGACGAAGGGTTCCCGTACGATACCAGTCCCGTCGAACGTGGGCACTGTTCACCGCTTCAATGCTTCGCTGAGGCTTTCACGTCGGCCAGGAACGATATGTGAGGATCGGCCACCACGACTCGGTTGCGCCCGCGTGTCTTGCCGGCGTAGAGCGCCTGGTCGGCGCGTAGCAGAGCGCCATCGAGATGGGTTTCGTTCGCTTCGAGACGGCTGATGCCCACCGTGACCGAGAGCGGGCCGAGGACGTCCATGTTGGGGAGCGTTAGTTGGGTGACCTTTTCGCGCAGGCGTTCGCCAATGGAGGCGGCAGTGTGCAGATTGGCGTTGGGAAACGCCAGCACGAACTCTTCGCCGCCGTAGCGACCGATGATGTCGGTTTCGCGCAGCACGGATTGGCAGCAGTCGGCCACAGCGGCCAGCACGCGATCGCCCGTGGCGTGACCGAGTCGGTCGTTGAGGCGCTTGAAGTGGTCGATGTCCACCATGCACATCGCCAGCGGGGTCTGCTCGCGCAGTGCACGGCTGAGCTCGCGATTGGCCAGCTCGAAGAAGTGGCGGCGGTTGGCGATGCCGGTCAGCTCGTCGGTGGTTGCCATGTGGCGCAGTCGTTCCTCGAGCAGACGACGTTCCTCGATCTCGTTGTGCAGCTGGCGGTTGACTTCGCGCTCTTCGAGCAGCGAGGCGAACTGGTTGCGCTGCAGGCGATCGAGACGCGTCAGCGTCAGGCTGCCGAGCAGATTGACGAAACCCAGCAACAGCAGGCTGGTGAACATCAGTCCAGGGGCCAGGGTCGACCATATCAACATCGCCGTGACGACACCGGTGGCCAGGTAGACGTTCCAAATCAGGATCCAGGGGAAGCGGTTGGGCACGAACAGGTAGAGCACCATGCTGGCGAAGATCATCGAGGCGAGGTGAATGCCGATCTGATCCGGGCGCAAGGGAATGGTGGCCATCAGTCCGGTGAGGCAAATCAGGCAGATGAAATTGACCGGTAGTGGGCGTTGGGCGAGCGCCGGGCGTTTGAGCGTCGCCATGGCCAGGGATACGCAGCTCAGCGCCACGGCCACGCGCATCGCCAGCAACCAGCTGTACGTCTCGCCCAGGCCGAGCAGGGTGTAATCCGCAAGGCTGAAGGCGAGAAAGAGTCCGGCAGCCGACCACAGCGCATAGCGTAGCTGGCAGGCATGGTGGGCCTGCATAGTGCGCTGGAATAGCGCCTCCAGGGTCGGCTCGCGGAATTCGGAGTACCAGTTGAGCCGCGTGTTTGCCTTAACGTCGGACACGCCTGATGCCATCTGCCACCATCCTTGAGGGCGGCGGTCCGCGTCGGCCGCTGCCTTCCCTTCAGTTTTCGTAACGGCTTCGGCGTCATCCGCGGTCTGCGCCGATGACAATGGCCGTCTCTCAAATCGAATCATGGCAGGAAACACCGCGTCGTCCAGCTGCCTGAAAGGATGTCATTCAAAGCTGACAAAGCCTGTAAGAGTTTGCCTACAGAGCAAGAATGAGCCCGTCAGTCAGTCGTTGCTACGATCCGATATCCTCTTTTTCGGCGACCGAACGGTTTGTCGTTCACCGTACATCGAAGTGTCATTGGGTATCGTGGCCGAACAATCCCCCTTGCGACGGGCAACAAGTCGGTTCATTCCAGGGTCAACGGAACGCTGGCCAATACGTCACCACTGTCGGAGGCTTTATAGCGTAGTTCATACTCTCCGGAGGACGCGGGAGCGTATAGCTGCAAGGGACTGCCTTGGGAGGCCCTGGCCTCGTGAATGGCTGGGGCATCGTCGGGACTGTCAGCCTCCACTATCTGGATCAGGTCTTCGTAGCGTCCCGGACCTTGCCAGTTCACCGTGACGACGCCGCCGGTCTCCGGCGATCCCTCGATGGAAAGGCTGACATCACCGGTTTCGACGGCCACCGGTACGCTAGCAAGCGTGCGACCCGATTGCTGCACCACGTAGCGTACTTCGTAGTCCCCGGGCTCTTGCGGTGCCTCGAGTGTCACGGGCGAGCCGCGCTGGGTGCGGACATAATCCGTGTGACTCCCTTTTTCGGCACCTGCCTCGACGATGGTGATGTAATCTCGTGGATTGTCCGGCCCCTCCCAGTGAACCTGAAATTCGCCACCCGGCACGATGGGATCCCCGACTTCCAGGGTGGCCGTGATCGGGGTCAGGGTGATCGGCTGGCTGGCCAGGGTGCGGCCTGACTGCTGGATGACGTAGCGAATCTCGTAGTTGCCCAGTGCGTCCGGGGCGGTGAGCGACAGCGGCGAGCCGCGCTGGGTGCGGGTGTAGTCGAGATGGCTGCCTTCGGGAGCGCCGGCTTCGACGATGGTGAGGTAATCCCGCGGGTTGTCGGGGCCT